>NZ_QNUE01000013.1 GCF_003385595.1 Chryseobacterium flavum
ACACACAGCAAATTAATCAATTTGCAAATATTAGGAAAGCAAAAGCTTTCCTTTTTTTATGCTCAAAAAAAGACTGCCTCACTTTTGAGACAGCCTCTTTATTGATGTCTTTCAGTCATTTTTATCAGAAGTTCGTTAAGTCTTGTACGAAGACTGTCAGGTTCTAAAACAGTAGCGTAATCAGCAAAAGTAACCAGCCAGCGTGGAAATCCATCATTGATCCACTCTGTTTCAAAGGTCAGCTCTACCCCTCTGTCTGTTTCTACTTCTTCAATTAACCCATAATACCTTTTAGAATTCACCAGATGAGACATTATCTTCTTATCGACCAGCAATTTGGCAGTAACCTTATTTTCATTTGATCTTTTTCTGTAATCATTGATCTGGCCATACTCCTGCAAAAAAGGTGTCTGGGTTTTGGTGATCTGTAAAATCCTGTCTACACGGAACTGTCTGAAATCTTTTCTCAAAGTACAGAAAGCCATAATATACCAGAAATTGAACTCAAAGAATACCCCAACTGTTTCAATGGTTCTGGTTGTAATTGTAGAATCTACGGTCTTATATTCAATGATAAGCTGAGTTTTTTCTTCGATACTTTCCAGGATAATGGGAATTACATTTTTCAGGGAATCCTCCGGGTGGGCATGGAGATTGAAAACAGCAATCTGCTTTTCAATGTTCTGAATCAGATTTTTATCAGAATACCGCAATACAGAACGTACTTTTTCCATAGCTGTCTGATAGTGGTTTCCCAAGCTTTGGTGAGAGAACTTCTGCATGAGCTTTTCAGCAGTAATAAAGCTCAGTACTTCTTCTTTGGTAAACATAACCGGCGGAAGCTTATAACCATCCATCAAAGAATATCCGGTACCAGCTTCCCCTACAATAGGGATTCCCGCATTTTCCAGAGTTTTTACATCCCTGTAGATGGTTCTTATACTCACATCAAACTTTTCAGCCAGATCCTGTGCCCTTACAACAGGTTTTGACTGTAGCTGGGTAAGAATAGCAGTTACCCGATCAAGTTTTTTAAGATAGTGATCATTCATATTCAACAACAAAACTAAAATTCTTTTTTGAGGTATGGTTAATAATATGACCGCTTTTTTATTTAAATTTATTTTTACAAACAGGATTTCATTTTATGTCCCACACTCGCTTTATTCAAACCATCGAAAAAATTCTGAAACCTGAACCGGCTGTAATGGAAGAGCTTGTTGCACATTTGGAATTTAAAACCTACAGAAAGGGAGATTTTCTATTGAAGGCTGATGAAACCTGCCGATATTTTTATTTTATTGAAAAAGGTCTGGTAAAACTTTTTTTTGATAATGGTGACAAAGATTTTATAATGACATTTTTTGCGGAAAATGCTTTTTTTACAGAGCTAAGCGGATTCCTTACCGGCCAGCCTTCAAAATATATGATTGTGGCTCTGGAACAGACAGATACCCTTCGTATCCATAAAAATATTATTGAAGAGCTATGCAGAAAACACCATTCGGCGGAAACACTTTTCAGTAAACTGTACTCAAAGGCACCAGTGAACATGATGGGAAGAATCAGTGAAATGCTTGAAGACGACGGCAAAAAAAGATATTACAATTTCCTTAAACAAAGACCTGACCTTATCCAGCGTATAAGCCTGGGAGATCTGGCGGACTATATAGGAATTACCCAGGTTTCTTTGAGCAGAATCAGGGCTCAGAAATAATTCTGCTTTGAAAAAACTTATTTATCATTTGTAAAAAAAATTCAAAAATTTCAGATATACATTTGTCACATAATTAATTCAAAACCAAATATTATGTCACAAAGAATCAATGCATTTGCAATAGGAAACAAAGCGGTAAACTCCCTTCATAATATGGGATTTCAGGTACAGAATTCATCACTTGACAACTCATTTCTTGAGCTGTTATACTTCAGGGTTTCGCAAATAAACGGATGTGCATTCTGCCTTGATATGCATTCCAAAGAACTGCTTGCCAAAGGAGAAACAGAACAGCGGTTATTACTGATCAGTGCCTGGAAAGAATGCTCATTTTATACAGAGAAGGAAAAAGCAGGGCTTTTGTGGGCCGAAACTTTAACCTTACTGCAGGGTAAAGAAGTTTCAGATGAGGTATATTCTCAGGTAAGCCATCATTTTTCCGAGACTGAGCTGGTAGACCTGACTATGGCCATTATTACGATCAACAGTTACAACAGGATCAATATTGCTTTCGGAGCAGATGTGGGTGCTTACAAAGTTCCTGAAAAGGCCCGGTAAAACTTATTCTGACTAGTCCTGCAAATTGCAGGACTTTTTTAATTAATTATCCTTGTAAGTATTGACCAGCTTATCCAGATTTAAACTCCGGGCGGACGCATCAAAGATTTCACGATATGTTCCATCTTTGTTGTAAAGTTCATCATGGGTACCATTCTCAACAACTTTACCTTTTTTCATCACATAAATCATATCCGAATCCAGAATCTGGGATAAAGAATGGGAAATAATAATTACAGTTCTCCCTTCCTTGATGGCATCCAGGGAATTTTTGATCTGTTCTGTAGCAATAGCATCCAGACTTGCAGTAGGTTCATCCAAAAAGATGATCGGAGGGTTCTTAAGAAACAGTCTTGCAATAGCAATCCGCTGTTGCTGGCCTCCTGACAGCTGGGTTGCATCGTGCTGATATTGATCAGGAAGATCCATAATCTGGTCATGAAGATATGCTTTTTTTGCAGCTTCCCGGATTTCTTCAAAACCGGCATTCATATCCCCGTACCGGATATTATCTTCGATGCTTCCCTGAAAAATATGGTTTTTCTGAAGCACCAGCCCAAGATCACTTCTCAAAAATGTATTGTTATATTTATTAAGATCTACTCCATCCAGCAAAACTTCTCCTGAATCCGGAAGATAGAATTTGCATAAAAGATTGATAACTGTAGATTTTCCGGCTCCGCTCAATCCAACAAGTGCTGTGGTTTTTCCATTCTCAATTTTCATGGATACATTATGTAAAGCTTTTGTACCATTAGGATAGGTAAAATCAACATTCTTCAATTCAAAAGTACCTTTAATACCTCTTTCTTCAAAAGTTCCGTTCGGTTCAGTCTCTCCATCTGCATTAAGAATCTCAAAATAGCCTTCTGCATAGATCATGGCATCATTCATATCATCATAAATCCTGTGTAGCTGGCGAATAGGTGCAGAGACATTGTTAAAAAGCATGATATGAAGCATGATTGCGCCAATAGTCATCTGCTGATCAAGTACAAGATAAACAGTAAGCAGAATAATTAAAACTACGCCAAACTGTTCGATAAATGTTTTTAAACCGTCATAGATAAAGTTTGTTTTTCTGGTGAACATCTGACTTTCCATCAACTGCATCTGTAAATCATATTGCTTTTTACCTTCAAATTTTTCACGGACAAAACTCTTAATTACCATAATGGAATTGATCAGGTTTAGCAGTCCTGAGGTCTTTTTCTCTCTCTGGTTTCTAAGCTGACGGCGTACACCCCCCAGTTTTTTAGCCTGCAGAGAACTTATATAAAAATAAATCGGGACAATAACTGTAGAAACCGCTCCTACGTAGACATTCTGCATATACATGATGATCAGTGCAATGATTGCATTGGAAAAAAGAGGTAATATATCAATGAAAAAGTTTTGTACTAATCTTGTAAGACTTTCAATACCCCGGTCTATCCTGATCTGTAATTTTCCTGATTCGTGATTTTCATCATTAAAATAGGCTACCCGGTAGGTCAGTATTTTATCAATTGCTGATTGTGCCAGAACGGAGCTTACATTAATTCTGATTTTTTCTCCATAAAATTTCTGTCCGAAGTTGATAAAAATATTCAGCAGTTCTTTTCCCAGCAAAATAATTGAGATAATGATCAGAATATGAATTCCTTCAGACATCGGATGCGGAAGATGAGTAAGTTTAGTCACCTCATCTACTGTATATTTCAGAACGACCGGATTGACCTGTGCGGCAAGAGCACCGAGAAAAGTAAGGAATAATGTTCCATAAATCATAGGTCTGTAGGGCTTGATAAAAGGAACCAGCTGTTTATAAATCCCGAATAAAGTAACTGTTCTGTTAAAAGGTTTTGCCATAGAAATTACATTAACTAAAAAACGTACCGCTTTCAAAAGAAAAGGTACGTTTTATTATTATTTTTAGCAAATAAGTCAGTTTTTACCCTTCATACATATACGTAGTCAGGTAATGCAGCTCTTTTTTGCCTGCTTCTTTAGATTCAGTTTGTGCCTGCTCTAGCGAGTATTGGGAATTAATTTCTTTTTTCTGAAAAACAAATGAGTTATTGGCGTTCTTATCTACCACATCATTAAAAATATGTTCAATTTCAGAGTTTGCCAATGATGCAAAACTGATATCCTCAAAACCATACATCATTCTCAGATCATCAAACTGTTTAAAGTTTTCCTCTACAAATCCCTGAAATTGTGCTTTTGAATCAAAGTTACCCGCCCAGATATTATAAGCATATTTTTTCTTTTTAGGCTTATCCAGAATACTCTGATATACAAAGTTCTCTCCCAGATAAGCTTCTCTTACCTGTGGATCATTGGCCAGATCTTCAGGAAGCCCTTCTTTCAGGATCTTTCCTTCAAACATAATATAGGTCTTGTTAGTAATCGCCAGGGTTTGCTGCACGTTGTGATCAGTAATGAGGATTCCGATATTTTTATCCACCAGACTTCTTACAATTTTCTGAATATCTTCTACAGCAATCGGGTCAACCCCTGCAAAAGGTTCATCCAGGAGAATAAAGTTCGGGTCAGTAGCAAGACAACGGGCGATTTCCGTTCTACGTCTTTCCCCTCCCGAAAGAAGATCCCCTCTGTTTTTACGGACATGCTGCAAAGAAAATTCTTCGATCAGTTCGTCACATTTGATTTGCTGTTCGCGTTTAGAAAGTTTGGTGAGCTGCAATACTCCCATAATATTTTCCTCAACGGAAAGTTTTCTGAAAACTGAGGCTTCCTGAGCCAGATAACCTATTCCCTTCTGGGCTCTACGGTACATTGCATCAGTGGTAATTTCCTGTTTATCCAGAAAAATTTTTCCTGAAGTGGGCTTAACCAATCCTACAATCATATAAAATGATGTGGTTTTTCCTGCTCCGTTCGGGCCAAGCAAACCAACAATTTCGCCCTGCTGAACCTGTACAGAAACACCTTTTACCACTTTTTTAGGACCGTATTCTTTGATTAAGTTTTCTCCTCGTAAAATCATAGGAGCAAAGATAAAGTTTTTTTGAATTCAATTTTTAGATTACCAATTGTATTGATTATTTTTTAGTTTTTATTTCTATCATGCAAACATTCAGATCGTTGTAACAACTTATCTTATTATCCGACTATTAAGAATAATAATTAATCACAAACACTTAAAAAATGGAAAATTACGGATACACAAAAACGGAAAATACAGGAAATCAGCAAAACAATATCCCCTATCGCTCAGAAAAGAAAATTCCTGCTGCACTGTTAGGGATTCTTGTAGGATGGCTGGCTTTAAATAAATTTTACCTTGGCTATACTAAAGAAGGGATTATTCAGCTGGTCCTTAATATCATTACTTTAGGGGCAGCTTCCGTCATCCCTTTTATTGAGGGAATCTTATATCTGTTCATGAGTGACAAGCAGTTTGATGACACTTATGTTTATGGAAAAAAAGGATGGCTTTAAAATCATATGACATAAAAAAACACCTCTGCCGGAGGTGTTTTTTTATTTTAAAATGTACAATTACTTATTCAGAATCATCGCTGCTTCTTTAGCGAAATAAGTAAAGATCATGTCTGCACCGGCTCTTTTAAAACAGGTCAGGTTTTCAATAATCGTTTTGTCATTGTCCAGCCATCCGTTCTGAACAGCAGCTTTCACCATTGCATATTCTCCGCTTACATTATAAACCGCTATCGGAAGATCAATAGCTTCACGTACTTTGGAAACAATATCAAGATAAGGAAGGCCCGGCTTGATCATGATCACATCCGCTCCCTCATCAATATCTTTATAGACTTCGTTCAGGGCCTCGCGGGAATTATGGAAGTCCATCTGATATGTTTTTTTATCTTTCGGAATTTCCATATTATCTTTCGGGGCACTGTCTAATGCACTTCTGAACGGTCCATAGAAGGAACTTGCATATTTTGCGGCATAGCTTACAATACCTACATCAGTAAATCCATTTTCTTCCAGCGCTTCACGAATTACCAGTACTCTGCCATCCATCATATCACTAGGCGCCACTAAATCTGCTCCGGCTTCTGCATGTGACACTGACATCCTTGCCAGGGCGTCATTGGTAGCGTCATTTAAAATTTTACCATTTTCAATGATCCCGTCATGTCCATATACTGAGTAAGGGTCTAATGCTACATCAGGCATTACAATCATACCCGGTACCGCATCTTTGATTGCTTTTATGGTATTCTGCATTAATCCGTCTTTGTTCCAGGCTTCTTTTCCGGTATTGTCTTTCAGACTTTCCGGTACTTTCATGTACAAGTTGACAGCTTTTACTCCCAAAGAAAATAATTCCTTACATTCTTTCACTGTTAAATCTATACTCCGCCTGAAAATTCCCGGCATCGAGGGAATTGCTTCCTGCATATTTTCGCCCTCCATTACGAAGATCGGCATTACAAAATCATCAGTTGTAAGCACATTTTCTCTTACCAGACTTCTGATAGATTCATTAACTCTAAGTCTTCTATTTCTTGAATGTATCATTTTGGAATACTTTTTGAATAAGTTTCCACAAATTTACTACAAGTTCTATAAAAAACTATTGTACGGGATTGTAGATTTTTTTATATTTGTTATATATATTCGAGAAATTATAAATTTGATGAAAAAACTTTTACTTTTAATTTTATTTGTAGGCACTTTTGTTGGATTTTCCAACAATTTACAAGCTCAGCTTAAAGAGCCGGGTTCCATCTCACAAAAGTCTGACGATGGAGTAATAATTGCCTATCCAAATCCTGCAAAGGATTATCTTATCATAAAGGCAAAGGATTCTTCCTTAAGAATCAAAAGCGTGACTTTTTATTCAATTTTGGGTATGCAGGTTGCCAGTTATGCCGTCAATATGAATTCCGGAGAAATCAATATTGAAAAATTGAAACCGGGGAAATATCTGATACGCTACATCTTAAGTGACAATACGCAGAAGGTTACTCAAATCGTAAAACAATAAAATAAAATCCTGATAATCATCAGGATTTTTTCTTTTACATTAATTCTCTTTAATATTTCCGTAACTTTCAGAACTTTTTTATACTAATTGTAAAAGAACAATTTAATGTTAAAAGCTGAACATATTAAAAAGACCTATAATGCAGGAAAAAAGGTCGCATTGGATGATTTCAGCATCCATGTTCCGAAAGGCAGTATTTATGGTCTCCTTGGTCCTAATGGAGCCGGAAAAACATCTTTCATCCGTATTATCAATCAGATTACCCAGGCTGATTCAGGAGATATATTTATCAATGGGGATAAACTAAATCCCAGCCACATCCGCAATATCGGTTATATGCCTGAAGAAAGAGGATTATATAAAAATATGAGTGTGGGAGATCAGATCCTTTATTTTGCCGAGCTCAAAGGAATGAGTAAAAATGAGGCCTTACAAGAGGCCAGGAAGTGGTTTGAAAAACTGAATATTGACCAATGGTGGAAAAAAAAACTATCCGAGCTATCTAAAGGGATGGCACAAAAGATTCAGTTTGTTGTCACTGTTCTGCACAAGCCGCACCTCTTAATTCTTGATGAACCTTTTTCAGGCTTTGATCCTGTAAATGCCAATCTTATTAAGGATCAGATCATCGACCTTAAAAATAACGGAACCACCATTATTCTTTCTACCCACAGGATGGAAAGTGTAGAAGAAATGTGTGATTATGTTGCATTGATCAATAATTCAAAAAAAATCATTGACGGAAGAGTCTTTGATGTCAGGGAAAAATTCAAGAAAAATATTTTCGGAGTTACCCTGTCTGAAGTAAACAGTGAACAGTTTGAAAGTTTTAAAAATAAATATGACATTTTTAATTTTTCAAATGAAAACAATCTTCTTTCATTTGACCTGAAAAATGAAGCAGGCCAGAATAATATTCTTCTGGATCTTGTACATGTTGGCCAGGTGAGGTCATTTGATGAAAGAATTCCGAGTATGAATGAAGTATTTATTAATGCTGTAAGTAACCATTCTTAATTTATGAACAATATTTTTTTAATTACAAAGAGAGAGTTTCTTACCCAGGTTAAGAAAAAATCTTTCATTATACTGACATTATTAGCTCCTGTTCTCATCATTGCTTTCGGAGCTGTGATAGGACTTATGTTTAAGGCAAATGAATCCCACAGCATAATAGAAGTTGTTGATAAAAGCGGATTATTTACCAACCAGCTGAAATCCAGTGATAAGCTGAACTATCATTTTATTTCTGCAGCGGATGAAAAAACGAAAATCAGCACTTTAAAGAGTAATGAAACACTGGATGGAATCTTAATTCTTCCTGAACTGAAAGATCAGAATTTTAATGATCTGGAAAAAAATACCAGGCTGGTAATCAACAGTAAAATAGGATTAGACACCAAACAGAAAATCGTTTCTGATATTTCCAATGTGATCAAAAAAGAAAAGATCAAACAATTGGGTATTCAGGAGGCACAACTAAACGATCTTGATAAAAGCTTCAGTCTGAAAACCATTAATGTTTCTGATAATAACAAAGAAGATTCAGATCTTGCATTCGGTGTAAAAACCGGCCTCAGTATGATACTGATGTATGTCACTTTTATGTTCATTATCATTTACGGGGTCCGGGTGATGCGAAGTGTCCTAGAAGAAAAGAACAACCGGGTTGTAGAAATTATCATTTCGTCAGTAAAACCTTTTGAACTGATGATGGGGAAAATACTGGGGGTAACATTGGTAGCGCTGACTCAGTTCATTATCTGGATCTCAATGTCTGTTGTTGGAGCGTTGATACTAAATACCGGTTTCTCTTCGCTACAGAAAAATATTCCGGGAGGAAATGAAGAAGTAGTGAGTAAACTTGATATCACACAGCTTGCAACCCAGATATCCCATAGCTTACTGGAAATGAACTTTCCACTGATTATTTTTGTATTTATTGTCTTCTTTCTTTTGGGATATATCTTTTACAGCTCTATTTATGCTGCAATTGGTTCTGCAGTAGATAATGAAACAGAAACACAACAGTTTACGTTATTTGCCATTTTACCACTGATGCTGGGAATGTACGGAAGTTTTTCATTAATGAACAATCCTGATGGTCCGCTGGGATTCTGGCTATCCATTATTCCTTTTACTTCACCTGTTGCTATGATTGCACGGATACCCTTTGGGGTTCCGGCCTGGCAGATTGCACTATCTATTGTATTATTATTGGGAACAACCATTTTCATGATATTTCTGGCCGGAAAAATTTACCGTGTAGGAATTTTAATGTATGGCAATAAGGCAACGTTAAAAGAACTCTGGAAATGGATTAAAGGGTGAAAATAAAAAGAGTAAATACTACTTCCCTTTTTACTATGATTAAAAATAAAGATCCCGGAAATATTTTCCGGGATCTTTTATATTCTGATAAATAATTTTTATTTGAATATATAACTTAAGGTAAGTGCTATCACCTGTTCAGACTTTTTCTTATCAGTACCTCCTTTTTCTTTAGCAAGACCTGGATAAGTATCTGAAAGTCCAATATCATATTTAAGAGCTAATTCCAGCTGTCTTTTATAACTGTACCCTACTCCTAATCCTACCCCCCAGTTAAAGCTTTTGGCTTTTCCACTTAATGATGGTCTTGCCGGATCAGTTACATCCGGGTCGTAATAAGGACGGTCTACAGGAGCATTTTTAACATTCTGGCTTACCAAAAAGTTAAATCTTGGCCCTGCCATTCCGAAGAATTCGGATTCAGCTTCTGAAAAATATCCTTTAAAATAAAGGGGCACACTTAAATAGTTATTGGCATATACTGCATCATAACCACTTTTCCCTTTTGCATCTTTATCTTTTCCTGTTTCTCCTGCACCATAGTACAGAACCTCAGGCTGAATAAAGAACTGATTTGCTTTTCCTACGGGAATCAAAGCCAAAGCTCCACCCTGAAAAGTATATCTTGGACCGGAAGGGTTATGGGCATTTGCCACTCGGGAATAATTTAATCCTGCAGTAAGACCGAATCTTGTGCTTTCCCATTGGATTTGCCCAAATGATAAAGCAGATAAAGTCAATGCTGAGGCTAATAAAAGTTTTTTCATATGTTTGGTTTTAATATTATCCTAGAACTTTAGCAACAGTAGCACCGATATCAGCAGGAGAATCAACAACGTTGATACCATTCTCTCTCATGATCTCCATTTTTGCCTGTGCTGTATCCTCTGCACCACCTACAATAGCACCAGCATGTCCCATTGTTCTTCCTTTTGGAGCTGTTTGTCCTGCGATAAACCCTACAACAGGCTTAGTAGATCCGCTGGCTTTATACCATCTTGCAGCCTCAGCTTCAAGACCTCCACCAATTTCACCGATCATTACAACAGCATCCGTTTCAGGATCATTGATGAATAATTCCAATGCTTCTCTCGTTGTCGTTCCGATGATCGGGTCTCCACCAATACCAATAGCAGTAGAAATTCCGTATCCTGCTCTTACAACCTGATCTGCCGCCTCATAGGTAAGAGTTCCTGATTTTGAAACGATACCTACTTTACCTTTTTTGAAAACGAATCCAGGCATAATACCAATTTTAGCTTCTTCAGAAGTAATGATTCCAGGACAGTTTGGTCCGATTAATCTGCAGTCTCTGTCAGCGATATAAGATTTTACTTTTACCATATCAGCTACAGGAATACCTTCAGTAATACATACAATTACTTTAATCCCTGCTTCAGCAGCTTCCATAATTGCATCTGCTGCAAATGCCGGTGGTACGAAAATGATACTTACGTTTGCTCCTGCTTTTTCAACAGCGTCAGCTACTGTATTGAATACCGGCTTCCCTAAGTGCTCGCTTCCTCCTTTTCCCGGAGTAACACCACCTACTACGTTTGTTCCGTATTCAATCATCTGACCTGCATGGAAAGTACCTTCATTCCCTGTAAATCCTTGTACAATTACTTTAGAATCTTTGTTTACTAAAATTGACATTTTATTGTTGTTTTAATTTATTTATTATTTTATTAATGCTCACAAATTTACTCAAATTTCTTTGATTTCAGACAAAACCTTTGGAATTGTTTATTTGAGATTTCTCAGTTTTACTTCTTTTTTCAGATACCCTCTGAAATCTTCAGCAATCGGTCCAAAATAGGTTCCTTTTTCAAGATCCCTGTTCACTCCTACTTTAGCCAGCAATACTGTTCCTTTGGCAATTCTCAAGCCGGAAGCAAGACCGGCCTGCCCCCAGATGGTAACCTCATCCTCAATAATACAACACCCTGCAATTCCTACTTGCGAAGCAATAAGACATTTCTTTCCTATAACCGTATCATGCCCTACCTGAATCTGATTATCTAAAACAGAACCTTCCCCGATTACTGTAGAATCAGTAACACCTCTGTCAATTGTACAGTTGTTTCCAATTTCAACATTATTTTCAATAATCACATTTCCTACAGAGATAAGACGGTCAAAATTACCATCCAGTTTTCTGTAATAAAAGGCATCTCCCCCCAATACAGTACCCGCCTGGATGATCACATTATCTCCGATAACAGTTCGATCTCCGATAACAACATTAGGGAAGATCAGACAATTCTTTCCAATGGTCACATTATTCCCGATTACGGCTGAACGGTGTATTTTCGTCCCCTCGCCTATTTCTGCATCGTGCAGTTCTTCTGTGAAGTTATATATTCTTGTAAAATGAGTATTGATTTTATTGAAATCCCTGAAGGGATCATCAGAGACCAAAAGGGCTTTTCCTTCCGGACATTCAACTTCTTTATCAATTAAAATAATGGTTGCTGCCGAATTCAGAGCTTTATCATAATATTTAGGATGATTGACAAAGACAATTTCTCCCGGTTTCACCATATGGATTTCATTGGATCCAAGAACTTCAAAATCTTCAGGACCAATAAATTTTGAGCCAATTAATTCAGCAATTGTTTTAAGCTTTTGCGGAGAATGGAACCTCATAACAATAGATTTTCTTATAAAACAAAATTCGGACTGCTGATGCAAACCGAATTTATGTAAATTTTATTTATTCTTTTACTCTTTCCAGATAACTACCGTCCTCAGTACTTACTTTAATTCTGTCTCCAGGTTCAATGAATAAAGGAACCATTACTCGTGCTCCTGTTTCAACGATTGCATTTTTAAGAGCATTGGTTGCAGTATTTCCTTTTACTCCCGGATCTGCTTCAATTACATCCAGATACACTGATTGCGGAAGTTCTGCGGAAAGTGGTGTCTCATCAGCTTCTTTCAGAATGATTGTTACTTCTTCACCAGCTTTCATAAACTGAGCATTCTCAATCATTTCTTTGTTAATATATAACTGAGAGAAATCGTCATTGTTCATAAAGTGAAATCCATTCTCATCATCATAAAGATACTGAAACTTTCTTGTAATCACTTTTACCTCATCAATTTTATGTCCTGCCGAGAATGTATTATCAATTACTTTACCGTTTGTTACTGATTTTAGTTTTGTTCTTACGAAAGCAGGACCTTTTCCTGGTTTTACGTGAAGAAACTCAATTACTTTATAAATATCATTGCTGTACTCAATACAAAGCCCTTTTCTGATATCGTTACTTGTTGCCATTAATTTATATTATCTTTTTTTACTTAATTTTAATCGGGCTATGAAAATTACCTCTTAGCCTTTCAGCCAGCCCTGTTAGTTGCTTTCCTTACTTGTTCCGTATCCTTTTACGATACCTCTAGGAGAGTTTTGGATAAACTGAAGAATCTCATCTCTTTCAGCAGTAGGCAGCATTTCTTTTTCAATGTAAGCGAGTGCCTGGGAAACGTTCATCTTCATCTGGAAAATAGCTCTGTAAATCTTTTGAATTTCAAAGATTTTTTCATTAGAAAAACCTCTTCTTCTTAAACCAACAGAATTAATACCGGCATATGAGATAGGATCTCTTGCTACTTTTACATAAGGAGGGATATCTTTTCTGATCAGAGATCCACCTGAAATCATCGTATGTTTTCCGATCTTACCAAACTGCTGAACTGCGGATAATCCTCCCATTACTGTAAAGTCACCTATTTCCACATGTCCTGCAATACCGCATCCATTCGCTATAATTACATTATCTCCTATAATACAGTCATGAGCGACATGCGAAGTTGCCATAATCAGGCAGTTACTTCCTACCTTGGTATATCCCAGAGCCTTAGTTCCTCTGTTAACGGTTACACATTCTCTCAGAGTAGTATTATCTCCAATAATTGTCTGGGTATCCTCACCATCGAACTTCAGATCCTGAGGAATTGCAGAAATTACAGTTCCGGGAAAGATCTTACAATCTTTTCCGATTCTTGCTCCATCCATAATGGTTACGTTAGGTCCGATCCAGGTTCCCTCTCCGATTTCCACGTCTCCTGCGATTGTAGTAAATGGTTCTACAATTACGTTTTTGCTGATTTTCGCTCGTTTATCTACGGCTGCTAATTGATGAATCATTTAATCAACTTTATTTTTTGCAACTTGAGCCATTAGCTCTGCTTCTACTGCCACTGTATCTCCTACATATCCATATCCCTGCATGTGAACGATACCTCTTCTGATAGGCTCTATCAATTCTATTTTGAAAATGATAGTATCTCCCGGAACTACTTTTCTTTTGAACTTCACTTTATCAATTTTAATAAAATAAGTAGAGTAATTTTCAGGATCCGGAACACTTGCCAATACCAGAATTCCTCCTGTCTGTGCCAACGCTTCTACTTGCAATACTCCCGGCATTACGGGTTCTTTAGGAAAATGTCCCACAAAGAATGGTTCATTCATTGTTACATTTTTCAAGCCTACTACATGAGAGTCTGAAAGTTCAAGAACTTTATCAATCAACAAGAACGGAGGTCTGTGAGGCATAAGCTTCATAATTCCATTGATATCAAAAACCGGTTCTTTGGTCAGGTCAAAATCCGGAACATTTTTCTTTTTCTGCAGCTTCCACTGACGGTTCAGTTTTTTGGCAAACTGAGTATTTACATAATGTCCGGGTTTATTGGCTATAACTTTTCCTTTTATTTTTACTCCTGCCAATGCCAGGTCACCAATTACATCCAGTAATTTGTGTCTTGCAGCTTCGTTAGGATAGTTTAAGTTAAGATTATCAAGAATACCATTTGGTCTGATTGATACATTATCTTTTCCAAAGGCTTTCTTTAATTTTTCTGTAGTTTCAGGGGTAAGATCTTTATCAACGTATACAATAGCGTTAGAGATATCTCCACCTTTAATAAGCCCATGATCCAAAAGCATTTCCAGCTCATGTAAAAAGCTGAATGTTCTCGCTGAAGAAATTTCGTCTTTAAACTCAGAAATATTTTTAAGGGTAGCATTTTGAGTTCCCAGAACTTTGGTACCAAAATCTACCATTGTAGTGACTTCATATGTATCTGAAGGAATGATTGTGATTTCCGAACCGGTAGCCGGATCACTGTACGTAAGGACTTCTTTTACAACCAGGTATTCTCTGGCAACGTTCTGGTCTGTTACTCCCACGCTTTCTATAGCTTCTACAAAGTATTTTGAAGATCCATCCAAAATAGGCGGCTCAGAGGCATCCATTTCTAAAATGGCATTATCAATATCACAACCTACCAAAGCTGCTAAAAGATGCTCACATGTGGTAATTTTTACCCCTAATTTTTCTAATGTTGTTCCTCTTTCTGTTGCTACAACATAATTTACATCGGCTTCTACCTGAGGGCTTCCCTCAAGGTCCGTTCTTACAAATACAAAACCTGTATTTTCTTTTGCAGGCTTAATGGTAAGTTTTACTTCTTTACCTGTATGAAGTCCAATTCCAGAAAGAGTTACCTCTTGCTGAAGTGTTTTTTGCATATCACTCATTAGGATTATCTTTTGAGTTATTCTCAAGATTATTTATTCTGCTTACTATTTCAGTGAAGTTTCGGAAATGAACATAGTTTCTCAAATAGTCATTATAACTGATTGCTGGTGAACCATACAGTGTTTCTTTATCATCAACACTTGAATTCACCCCGCTCTGAGCCTGGATTTTAACCTGATTTCCTATTTTAATATGTCCAACAATTCCTACCTGTCCTCCTATCTGATTCCAGTCACCAATTGTAGTTGAACCGGCAATTCCCGCTTGTGCAGCAATCACATTATTCTGGCCTATTTTTACATTATGGGCGATCTGAATAAGATTATCGATTTTTGTTCCTTTTCCTATGATTGTTGAACCTATTGTTGCCCTGTCAATACTACAGTTCGAACCGATCTCAACATCGTCTTCAATAATAACATTACCCAACTGGGGAATCTTCTTGAACCCTTCGGCGGTGGGCTGGAAACCAAAACCATCTCCTCCTACTACTGTATTAGAATGAATCACACAATTATCTCCGATAATGCAATAGTCATAAATTCTGGCACCACTGTCAATTTTGCAGTTTTTTCCAATTTTCACTCCTTTTCCGATATACACATGTGGATAGATCTGTGAACCCTCGCCGATTTTAGCTTTTTCTGAAACATAGGTAAATGCTCCAATATAGGTTTTATCCCCAATTATTGCGGTGTCGTGAATAGATGAGCCATCTTCAATCCCTTCTTTTCTTCCTTTCATTTCCTGATACAGATTCATCAGGATCTGAAATGAAAGATAGGCATCTTTTACAACAATTAAAGTTGGGTTATAATTTTCTTTAACTAAAAGTTTTTCTGATACGATGATAACAGAGCATTTTGAGGTATCCAAAAAATGAGAAAACCTATCTTGTGCTATAAAAGAAAGATGTCCTGATTCCCCATTTTCGATTGGTGAAACCCCAGTAATAAGTGCATTCTCGTCACCTATTATTTTTCCGTCAATAAAACTTGCAATTTGCGAAGCTGTAAATTCCATATTCTGCAAAGATAAGAAATTCTATAATTTGCAAACATTTTTTGGTTTCAGATCGTAAATTTTAATATTCTTTAAGAAATTTATCGGGATAGTTCTCTGGGAAACATCAGGATATGTCTTGTTGTTTTATTTACTAACAAGCCTGATAAAAGCTGATCTTCCGACTCATGAAGCCTCGTTCTCTTACCGTTTTTCTGCAACAAATAGATGGGCTGTTTCTCGGCATTGTAAGGAAGAAGCTTCCTTTTGATTTCATGAACCAGTTCTTCTCCGTTATCAATTCCGAAAAATTCATTGGTATTTTTTATTTTTTCTTCAATAATTTCCGGATTGAACGGATGTGATGAAATAACTGTTTTCGGCAGATTTCTCTGGATCACGCATTTACACCAGTAAGACAAGACAAAGTCTCCGGAATTTTGCCATTCTTTCATGGCCTGGATAATATCATTATCATCAAGTTTTGTAAACCTTTCTATGTCTTCATCTGTCGCCATACTTTTTCCCCGGTATAGAAAATATTCCAGGTTTTCAGTTGCCGGAAGCTTAACTCCTTCAGAAATCAGATATTTTGCTCTTTCCAGGATCTTCACCAACAGGAATTCTGCTAATGCAGATGTTTTATGATAATACACCTGCCAGTACATAAACATTCTGGCTGTCAGAAAATTTTCAATAGAATAAATTCCTTTTGCATCGATTACCAGTTCACCTTC
Organism: Chryseobacterium flavum; assembly: GCF_003385595.1. Taxonomy (GTDB): domain Bacteria; phylum Bacteroidota; class Bacteroidia; order Flavobacteriales; family Weeksellaceae; genus Chryseobacterium; species Chryseobacterium flavum. The sequence continues at coordinate 16,867 of NZ_QNUE01000013.1, forward strand.
TTCACAAGTATTCATCATAGAAATAATTCTTTGTGTATTAATATTTCCTTCTGAAACCCCAGTGAAAAAACTATCTCTCTTCAGATAATCCAAACGGTCTACATCCAGCTGAGACGAAATGAGCTGATTGAAAAATTTCCTATGATATTTCCCCTGAAACATTTCAATAGCCGTTGAAAGCTCACCCTTAAATTCTTCATTAAGCTTATTCATCAACAACAGTGAAAGATTTTCATGGTGCCAGTCATCCATCAGCATACTTTCCAATGCATGCGAAAAAGGGCCATGACCGATATCATGCATCAATATAGCCAGCATAGCTCCTTTCTCCTCTTCTTCGGAAATTTTCACGCCTTTCTGCTTTAGTGTTTCCAGAGCTGTAAACATCAAATGCATCGCCCCTAAAGCATGATGGAATCTTGTATGGGTTGCACCGGGAAAAATCAAGTTCAAAAGTCCGGTCTGACCTATTCTTCTCAATCTTTGAAAATAAGGATGTTCAATGATATCAAATAAAATTTCGTGTGGTATTTTAATAAACCCATGAACAGGATCGTTGATGATTTTTAGCTTATTCTGCATTGGAAACGTCGGAATTAGTAAACAAAGTTAGGGATTTTATATTTTAAAGGATCATTAAATTACCATTAAGGCTGTTCCAACATTTTATTTATTGGGAGACCATCTCATTTCAATATTTTTACCAAACTATTATTTTTTTAGTTTTAAAAATTTTATCTTTGAAGAAAACACAATAACCTTTAATGAGAATACTTTCACTCACTTTCTTCTTATTTTTCAATTTACATTTTTCTGCACAGATCCTGTCTCAAAATCAAAAACTGGAATCTTTGTGCAGAATCTGGGGGTTTTTAAAATATTATCATCCTAATGTAGCAAAAGGAAACTTTGAGTGGGATCAACAGCTTCTTAGGAAAATCAGTGAAGTTGAAAGTGTTCATGATAAAACAGAATTAAACGTCTTATATCTTAACTGGATTGAAAGTCTCGGACAAATTGATATCTGTAAACCATGTTCAAAAGAAGATGATAATACTTATTTTGAAAAAAATCTTGATCTGTCATGGATGAGCAATTCTAATGTGTTCAATGCCGAGGTCAGCCGGAAACTTCATAATATCCAAAACAACCGGAATACCGGAACCAATCATTATCTTGGTAAAAGCGGAAGAAAGGTTTATTTCAGGAATGAAAATTCATATGGTTCAAAATTCACTTCAACAGCCATCGGTTTACTGGAGCTTTTCAGGTATTGGAACTATGTAGAATATTTTTTCCCTTACAAATATCAAACAGATCAGAACTGGAATGATACTTTGACAGAAATGATCCCAAAATTCCTGGCTGTATCTAATGATGAAACTTATCATCTGGCCCTGGCTGAACTTGTTACTAAAACAGATGATTCTCATGCATTTTTATACTCAACACTCATCAGCCTTAATCAATATGGCAATAAAAAAGTCCCGGTGGAATACCTTTATGCAGAGGGCAAACTGGTCATTACCAGGGTAAATGCGACCAGATTCAACGAAAGTGTTCCTTTGTATGCCGGTGACGTGATTTATGATATTGATGGAAGAACTATTCCTCAAATAATCAATAGCTTCGGAAAATATATTCCTGCCTCTAATTCGTGGGGCAAGGAAAAAAAAGCAAAAAATCTTTTTCTATTCAGTAACAGAGATTCAATTTCTGTAAAAGTTGAAAGAAACGGACAAAATATTTCTGTTACTGCAAAGACCTATTCTATCCCTGATATTATCCGTGAAAATATTCCTGTTCTTCAAAAGTGGAAATTTATGGATAATAAGAAAAAAACCGGCTATGTCAATATGGGGATTATAGAACAGGAGGATCTGGGTGAGATGTACAGCAATTTAAAATCCGCAGAATCTATCATTTTTGACCTTAGAAACTATCCTAAACAGACGATCATTCCATTAAGCCATATTCTGCTTCCGGGAGCAAGTATTTATTATCAGTTTACTTTTCCCGACATCAGTTATCCGGGTAGATTTTATAGCAGGAAAAACAGCATTGGCAAAAAAAACAAGCACTATTATAAAGGAAATGTTATTATTTTAGTTGATGAAAATACCCAAAGTCAGGCAGAAACAACTACAATGATGTTAAAACAACATCCAAAATCCACCGTAATCGGAAGCAATACGTCAGGAGCAAACGGAGATATTATCAGATTTAAGATTGCTGATCTGGAAACCTGTTTCACAGGGCTTGGAGCTTATTATCCTGATGGCAGGGAAACTCAAAGAATCGGTATTGTCCCGGATATTATCGTAAAGCCAACTATCAATGGGATTAAAAAAGGGATGGATGAGGTCCTGGAAAGGGCTTTACTTTTTATAAAGACCAATGAATAACCTCATGAAAAAGTAAATGATTACCTGAGGTTTCATTTAACTAATATTTAACTTTTAATCTTTCGATTTTGTGAGATTTTAAAAGCATTTGGTCAACATTTTGATACAATAATCATGTAAAAAATAAATTATGTCAGAAAAGATATTATGGATCGATGATGAAATAGATTTACTTAAACCTCATATCGTATTTTTAGAAAAAAAGGGTTATCAGATAACCCCTGTTAATAATGTGAACGAGGCTTTGGAACTTATGGATTCAGAGAAATTTGCATTAACATTAATTGATGAAAATATGCCTGGGATTTCAGGCCTTGAAGCTATTCCCATGATTAAGGATAAGGATAATTCCCTTAAAATAGTTATGGTGACCAAAAGTGAAGAAGAACACATTATGGAGGAAGCAATTGGCTCCCAAATTGCCGATTACATTCTGAAACCTGTGAATCCTAATCAGATATTGCTTTCACTAAAGAAAAACCTTCAGCAGGATAATCTGGTTGAGCAGAAAACGATTTTGCAATACCAGCAAGAGTTCAGAAACCTTTCTATGGAACTGTCTTATCTTAAAACGTATCAGGACTGGGCAGAGTACTATAAAAAAATTCTGAGTTGGGAAATAAAATTTGATAAAGTAGCAGACAATGAATTTGCAGATCTGTTACAGTCTCAGAAAGAGGAAGCCAATATTCAGTTTGCCAAGTTTATTGAAAAAAATTATACAAGCTGGCTAACGGATTCTGAGAAGCCCATTATGAGCCATACTCTTTTTAAAGAAAAAGTAAAACCTGAAGTAGAAAAAGAAAAAGTATTACTCCTTATGGTAGACAACCTCCGTTATGATCAATGGAAAGTAGTGGAACCTCTGTTTACAAAATACTATAACAAAATTTCAGAAGATTATTATTACAGTATTCTTCCTACAGCAACACAGTATGCCAGAAACTCTTTCTTTGCCGGCCTGATGCCATCAGAAATCGAGAAACGTTTTCCTGATAAATGGTTCAATGACAATGAAGAAGGAAATAAAAATGAATTTGAACGTGATTTTCTGGAAGATCAGATGAAGAGAATCGGTTTGGGCTCAAAATCTATGAAATACCTTAAAGTTCTGAATGCTGATTTTGAAAGGAAAATTTATGATGATTTCAATCAGCACAAAAACAATGACTTGCTGGTGATTGTATATAACTTTATTGATATCCTGTCTCATGCAAAAACAGATAATCACATTGTAGACCAGCTTATCAGGGATGACAAAACATTCCGTTCTCTGACACTCAACTGGTTTGAAAACTCTTCATTGATGAAAATTATAAAAGCTGCTGCTGAAAATGGTTATAAGCTGATTATCACAACAGATCACGGAACAGTGTATGTAAAAAAACCGAGCAAAGTTGTGGGAGACAGAGAAACATCAACCAATATCCGTTATAAAACAGGAAAGAGTTTAACTTATGACGACAGTGATGTATGGGCAATTACCAATCCTGAAAAACTATTCTTGCCTAAAGGTAACCTGAGTTCAAAATATATCTTTGCCAAAAACAATATTTTCCTGGCTTATCCAAAGAATTACAATCATTTTGTAAATTACTATAAAGAAACTTATCAGCATGGAGGGATCTCACTTGAAGAGTGTATCATTCCCATCAGTATTTTAGAGCCCAAGTAGTTTTTTTCATAGTTTATTTATTTTTGGGTTTAGAAGCGGAAAAAATCTCTTGATTTTTTCCGCTTCTTTTTTAAGTTTATATCTTCGTAAAAAATAAATTCATGTTTATTATTTCACTCACCTATAAAAGCTCTATTGAAAATATAGAACTGCTTATCCCATCACACAATACTTTTCTGGAAAAACACTATCATGCGGGCCGGTTTATAGCTTCAGGAAGAAAGGAGCCGAGAACAGGAGGTATTATCATTGCCAATGCAGAATCCAGAACTGAACTGGAGCAGATCATTCGTGAAGATCCTTTTTATATTCATCAGGTAGCTGATTATGAAATCACAGAGTTTATTCCTTCCAAATACAATGAAAATTTTAAATCTTTTATCAAAAACAAATGAGATTAATTACTTATAACGTTAACGGGATCAGGGCTGCATTTACTAAAGATTTTCTGGGATGGTTAAGAACAGTTGATCCGGATATTATCTGTATACAGGAAAGTAAAGCGGGAAACGACCAGATAGACATCGAAAGTCTTGAAAAATTAGGTTACCATAGTTATTGGCACTCAGCAGTAAGAAAAGGCTACAGCGGGGTTGGAATTGCCTCAAAAATAAAACCTAATCATGTAGAGTACGGCTGTGGCATTGAAAGCTATGACAATGAAGGCAGAATTATCCGTGCTGATTATGACAGTTTTTCTTCGATTTCGGTGTATGTTCCTTCTGCTTCGAATATTGAAAGGCTGGATTTTAAGATGCAGTTTTGTCGTGATTTTTTAGATTATATCAAAAATTTAAAAAAGGATATCCCTAATCTTATCATATCAGGTGATTTTAATATTTGCCATGAAGCTATTGATATTCATGATCCTGTTCGTTTAAAGAATGTTTCGGGGTTTCTTCCTATGGAAAGAGAATGGATGACTGATTTCATCAATGAATGTGAATTGATTGACAGTTTCAGATTTTTCAATAATGAACCCGACAATTATACATGGTGGAGCTATCGGCAAAATTCACGGGCAAAAAATAAAGGCTGGAGATTAGATTATAACTTTACTTCCTATAACCTTAAGGATAAGCTAAGCCGGGCCGTTATTTTAAAAGAGGCAGTTCATTCGGACCACTGTCCTGCTTTACTTGAGCTTGATATATGACTTAAAACCGTATGAATACAAAAAGCCAGCTGGATTAGCTGGCTTTTTTAATTTAAATCATAAATTTAATCGACAATTTCATATTCCACCGGAATTGTACCATGACTGATATCTCCGATTTCATCGAACGCTGCTTTAGACATATCTAAAGATCTTGATGAATGGTAAGGTCCTCTGTCATTAATTCTCACTATTACTTCTTTACCATTTTTAAGGTTAGTTACCTTAATATTTGTTCCGAATGGAAGCGTTCTGTTTGCTGCAGTAAATTTCGAATTATCAAAAATTTCTCCGCTAGCGGTTTTTCTACCGTTAAATTTATCGTGGTAGTACGATGCATAACTTGTTTTTTTCGCATCTAAGGTATTAACTGTAAAAGAGTAAATACCTAGGGTTGAAATCATCATTATGATTACGAGAATGAATCTTTTCATCACTTTGAACTTTTATTGGTTTTGACGGAGCAAAAGTATCAGGAATCTTCTAAAGTCCACACTCCAATTGTTAAAAACAGTTAATAATAACTAAAACATTTGTTAAAAAAGCTTGTAACCTCCTATTAATAGGGAATTTAAAGAGTACTGTTAAAAAATGTTAAAAAAAAGAATTAAAAGTTAACAGAATTAACTAATTCATGCATAGTTATTACTTTATTTTTTCTTAATATGCTGATTTACAGCTTTAAAAAAAATAACCATTTTTTAAAGCTCCAGCGGACTCAATTTGTTGTATGATTCATTCGAATTACAATAATAATTTACTTTCGCCCATACATCAAATCTAAAACTTCATGCATAGGCTAAGTTTATATATAAAACAAGCTTACATATTTTATAAAGAAAAACCAATGAGCGAGCCCATTGGTTTTTTATATGTTATTAAAAATAATATTAAATTATTTCAGATACTCTAATACGTAATCGTAAGTATCAGCCGGATACACTACAGACATACTAGGGGAACCTGTAATAGCATTACCGGCAGTAGTTGCCACCGTATAAGAATATAAACTTCTGTCATACACTATGTTTGTTCCCGCTTTATATATTGTAATTCCATACATGGCAGTCATGCCTGAAGGTGCAGGAATGTTTACGGCTGTAGAAGTTCCACTTGCTGTAAAGGTTCCTTTAATAGCATATACCTGCTTGTTATCTACCAATGTATTAGTAGCGGTTTCTGTTGTAAAAACATTTACTTTACCTGCACCTCCCATTGGTACCCATCTACCATTAGTAATGTTACCTGGATTACCTGGATTGGAGAAATAATAGAATCCCGGAGCAACAGCTGTAGTTACTCCCTGGCCAGCTGCCGTATTACCTGTAGCTGTATTATATACTACCATACCATCAAAATCAGAAACAATGACAGTATTATCCATTGGAGAAGTATCAAAGGTGAAAGTAGTCAGATTGGTTCTAGGAAATCCTAATCCTCTACCATAGCTTTGGTTTGCTAATCCTTCAAAATTACTACCATCCATGAAGTAGTTTGTATTATTTAAAGTTGAGGTAACATTTCCGTTACTTATAATTTGAGCATTAACGTTTGCACTAAGGAACAATAATACACCGCCTGCTATATTTAAGAAAATATTTTTCATTTTAATTTATGTTTTTAATTAATTTCTACCTGAAACAAGATACCAATTTGTACCGTTGCTATAAAGCTGTACAGCAGCAATTCCCGTAAGAGAAGCCATACCTTTAGGAGTAGCAATCCCATCGGCACCTGCAAACTGTAAAGTACCACCTGTTTGGTTTCTTACATAAATTGTTCTTCCGTTATAAGCTGTAGGAGCCGGTAAAGAAAGTTGTGTTCCACTGGTAAATTCCCAGTAATCAAAGTTAGAATTTGTCCAGTCATAAGCAGTAGAAGCAGCTTGAGACAAGTTCAATCTGAACGGAGTAGCCGGAGCAGCTCCTCCTCCTAATGTTTTCCATGTAGCAGATGGAGCATCATAATAGTAGAACCCAACTGCTGTTACATTTGCAGTTTTGGTAGAAGCTGTACCATCTATAGTGGTTACAAAGGTAAGAGCTCCATTTTGGGGTACATCATAAGCAGCATCCTTAGCTACTAACTGAGCTCTTGTTAAACGAGGGACCAATACGGCATCAGGTCTTGAATTATCTGTAGTATTTGCTACTACATCTAATGTTGCAGCGGGTGTGGTTGTGTTAATCCCCACTCGCCCTTGCTGAGCCTTAGAAAGTGCCGATAGGCAAACAAGCATAGTTGCTGTTAATAAAAATTTTTTCATAAGTTTTTAAAGGTTTAATTACATTATTTTTCATCAATATTTCCCAATAGGAATATGTATCCCAACTTGTGATTAATATCTTGAAGCGAATATAATAAAATAATAGATTACTTTATTTTTTTAACTTCATTTCAACAAATAACTTATTGAAAATACATGATTTAAAAATATTGCTTGCGTTGCAAATTTAACACTTAATTTTGTAATGTTCAATATTTTACGAAAGAAAATTGATATTTTTTATCCCTAAACAAGGGTAAAAAACTGAAAATCAATAGATTAGATGATTTAAAATATATTAACTTCAATTAATATATTTTCCAGTTATTTTGTTAAATCATTAATAATCATACTTAATAATTTTCGTTACACGAGTTCTCCGTACAAATCAAATTCTTCGGCAGATGTAATCTTTACTTCAGCGAAATCTCCTATAGAAATATAAGTTTCTTCTGCCGAAACCAATACTGTATTATCCACATCCGGAGAATCATATTCTGTTCTTCCGATAAAATAGTTTCCTTCTTTCCGGTCAAAGATACATCTGAACACTTTACCTATTTTTTCCTGGTTTTTCTCCCAAGAGATTTGAGACTGTAATTCCATGATCTCTTCCACTCTTGCTTCTTTTACCTCTTGTGGAATATCATCTTCCAATACGTAAGCAGTCGTATTCTCTTCATGCGAATAGGTAAAACATCCTAATCTGTCAAATCTCTGAGCTTTAACCCAATCTTTAAGCTCCTTAAATCTTTCCTCAGTCTCTCCGGGATACCCAACAATAAGTGTTGTTCTGATTGCCATATCCGGAACTTTTTCCCTGAATTTTGCCAGAAGAGCATCAGTTTTTTCATGAGTGGTTCCTCTTTTCATTGATTTCAATAAATCTGAATTGATATGCTGAAGAGGAATATCTATATAGTTACAAACTTTAGGTTCTTCACGGATAATATCCAGGACATCTTCAGGAAACCCACTCGGAAAGGCGTAATGAAGGCGAATCCATTCTATCCCTTCTACTTTTACCAATTCTTTTAACAGGTCTCCAAGGGCACGTTTTTTATACAGATCCAGCCCATAATAAGTAAGGTCCTGAGCAATAAGAATTAACTCTTTTGTTCCTTTTTTTGCTAATTTCTGAGCTTCGGTAACTAACTTTTCGATAGGGGTTGAAATGTGCCCTCCTCTCATTAATGGGATTGCACAGAATGAACAGGGTCTGTCACATCCTTCTGAAATTTTGAGATAGGCATAGTGTTTAGGAGTTGTTGTTAACCTTTCACCCACCAACTCATGCTTATAATCTGCACCAAGATGTTTCAAAAGAACAGGAAGGTCCCTGGTACCAAAATATTGGTCTACATCCGGAATTTCTTTGATCAAATCTGGTTTATATCTTTCCGAAAGACAACCGGTGACAAATACCTTTTCAACTTCTCCTCTGTTTTTAGCCTCTACATAATCAAGAATTGTATTAATAGATTCTTCTTTAGCATTATCTATAAATCCACAGGTATTGATAACTACAATATCACCTCGGTCTTCATGAACCACCTCTTTGCCATTGGCTTTCAATTGGCTCATTAAAACTTCAGAATCATATACATTCTTGGAGCATCCAAGTGTGACTACATTGATTTTCTTCTTCCCTACAGATTTTGTACGCATCTTTTTGATTTTGAGTCTGCAAAGATACAAAATCTTAAAGACTAAAAATTAAAAAAAAATAAACCACCTTAAAAAGTGGTTTTCAGTAATATCATTAAAAGTTTTTTTCATTAAAGCCGGGTGCATTCTTATCCTTTTCGGACAACACGGCATCTTTTTTATCAATTTTCCAGTCGATATCGAGGTCAGGATCATCAAATTTTACACTTCCTTCGGACTCTTTATTATAAAAATTATCGCATTTATAGGAGAATACAGCATGTGTACTTAATACGGAAAATCCATGACCAAACCCTCTGGGAACATATAACTGTAATTTATTTTCTGCTGTAAGTTCAATGCCAAACCATTTCCCAAAAGTTGGAGAATCCTCTCTGAGATCTACTGCCACATCCCACACACTCCCTTCAAGACATGAAACCAATTTTGCCTGGGCATGCTCCCCCTTCTGAAGATGCAATCCTCTGAGGACACCATAGGAAGATTTGGAAACATTATCCTGAACAAAGTGTCCATTCATCCCGGTAAGCTCTTCAAACCGTTTTTCATTAAACTTTTCAAAAAAATATCCCCTACTGTCTTCAAAAATAGTAGGTTCTATAATATAGCAATCTTTAAGTGGGGTTTCTTTTATTTTCATCTTTTATTACACTAGTAAAATACTTTATTTAAAATTTACTTCCGTCTATATGCTTAGTGACTGTTCATGGTCAACACCACTTTAACGGTTTTCAAAAGTGTTATTAGATCCAGTTTAAAGCTATAATTTTTAATGTAATACAAATCATATTCTAATTTCTTCAGATTTTCTTTAGGTGTGGCTTTTGGCAAATGGACCTGTGCCCATCCGGTGACTCCCGGCTTTACCAAATGTCTTAAATCAAAATAAGCATTTTCTTTAATTGATTCTTCAACAAATTTGGGTCTTTCCGGCCTGGGTCCGATAAGACTCATATTACCATTCAGGACATTAAAAAGTTGGGGTAATTCGTCAATTTTAGTTATTCTTAAAATTTTACCTATTTTCAAAAGTCTGTCATCATTTTTTTTGGTAAAGTCTCCGTGATGATGCAATTTCATTGTCCTGATTTTATAAATCTTAAACGGAATGGAGTTTTTACCAACTCTTTTTTGAGTAAAGAAAACATTCCCCGGAGAACTTATGAAAATTAATAGGCATCCTAATGCAATCAGCGGCAAAGAAATTGGCAAAATGATCAAACTTACCAGCACATCAAATACACGCTTGAATATCTCATCGTGTCTGTTAAGTCCTATTGAAAAAATATTATCAGCGAAATATTCATTAGTTTCAAATTTAATTAAAGGGATCCTTTTATTTACAATCTCATAAAATTCCTGAGCTTCATATACTTTGACACCCTTTATCCTACTCTCAATTATTTCATTGGTAACTTTTTCTGAAACATGATTAATATTTGAAGTTTCGATGATTACAGTTTTAATTTTTAATTTTACAATATACTCTGAAATACTTCTCTTTTCTGTCTCTGTATTAAAGAAAATAACTTTATTATTTTCAACAAAATGTGTTTCCTTAAGTAATTTATAAGAGATGTCACTAACATTTACAAAAAGAAGTCTTTTAGTTGCAGTTGATAATTTGGAAATGTTCATCATTTTGTGTTATACATATACAAATCCATATATTTATTATACATTTTTCCAATCGTAAATTTACTTTCGAAAATCTGTCTGGAATTTTCCGCAAATTTCTCATAAATATTTTGATTAGCAAGTATAAAAGTAATAGAATTTACAATTTCAGGCAAATTTTCATTAGAAACCAGCAATCCATTTTCATCCAATAACTCAGAGATTCCTCCTACATTAGAAGCAACAATAGGTTTTGAGTAACATAAAGCTTCTATCAGAGACATAGGGAGTCCCTCATAATCAGATAACAAAAGAGCCAGATCAGCATATTTATAATATTCATGAGCATTTTCCTTTTCTCCCATCATCATTACATTTTCAGGAATTTCAGAAATCTTTTCTTTATTACCGATCCACACAAACTGATAATCAGGTAATTTATCTGCAACCTTACAAAATAAATCAAATCTTTTCGGCGGAGCCAATCGGGATATTGAAAGAATTATTTTCTTTCCTGTGTTTTTTATTTTACTTAAAATATTTTCAGATTCCGTTTCTAGATCTCTTACAGCAAAATCCTCAATACCATTCCTAACCAGGTAAACATTGTCTTTTATTTTTTCGTTCAACAGATTGACAGTATCATATTGACTTACACTAACTATAGCCCTGCACTTTCTCTTTAGCGCCTTTTCTAAAGGCAAAAACTTTCTGTAGCGTAATCGTATTGAATCAAAGCCATGTATGGTATATACTATTTTTGATTTAGGAAAACATAATCTGCCCAGAATTCCAATTTTTGATGAATGCAGATGAACCACATCCGGTTTAATCTTTTTGTAGATATCAACTAATTCCTTAACAACTAAAATATCATCAATTCCTATCGAATGTTTAAGGTTTTTCAGTTTTATCTGTACCGCATCTTTATGTAATAAATTCCACATCTCTCCATGTGAAGATGATGCTACAAAAACTTCATGGTTCTGTTCAATTGACTTCCTTGCCAGGTTTATTACTACAGATTGTGCCCCTCCCAACTCCGCAAGTGTAATGACATGTAAAATTTTCATTCTAGTGGGTCAATTTTATATTTTGTATTTTTTTAATACTTCTTTCAAAATCCTGTTGCTTTTGTACATTGTCTATGTTAATTCCGGAAAAAGTAATGTTCACCCGATGAGTCTGTGGAGTTTTCCAGTATGCAACATCCCTGCTTGATTTCCAGTTGGCATTTCTTATAATAATGTTTCCTGTAGCGTCAAATCTGTCCTGAGTTACATTTAAAGATGTCAAAAAGCCATGTCTGGACCCAATATCCGTATGTCCGTCAATAAAAATATTGGTAGATTTAGCATTCTTAATATCGTTGGTACTTAAACCATTAAGATTAACAGAGATTCCTGCTGCTCCATTATTGTAGGTGCAAACATTGTTAATCATAATATTTTCAAGTGTATCTTTATCCCAGCTGGGTTCAATATCGATACCTGATTCGGGATCATGTCCAAATGTATTTGAAATCAAAATATTTTGAACTTTTATATTCTTTCCTGATGTAATGGAAATTCCGTTTCGTCTTGCAACATCAATCCAACCTCCATTAACGGTTACATTTTCAGAAAAACCTCCATTTTCAGAACCAATAAAAATTCCATCTCCATAGGTATCTGTTATTTTAGGGTTTACAATTTTTATATTTTTAGAGTTTAAAACAGAAATACCAGCACTCCATTGTCCACTTTGCTCAAGCTTACTATTTCTACTTCCGACAATTATAGGATTTATTACTTCTACATCATGAGCTTCATATATTTTCACCACATCTGAATAGCTCCCGTTGGCAGGTCCTAAAAACTTGATTTTGGTATTTTTCTGAAAAAGTATTTTTTTGCCTGAGCCTATCTTAAGACCATTTTTATTAATCAGTATGGTTGCATTGGGCAATAAAATATTTGTATAGGTATCAATCACTTTTTGGATTGTCATTGTATGATCATCACCTTTTAATATTTCAGGTCTCACAATATATAGATTATCCTTTGTATAATAAGAACTATTATAATCAGGAGAATAATATTTTTTAACAACCTGTTGGGAAACTGCTTTGGTTGAGAATCCTTGTGCAATACCTTCACAACTCAATAGTATGAATCCTAATGATATTTTAAGAAAAAATAAATGAAAAAAATCTTTATACATCATTGCATTTATATATAAAATTTATAGTTTTTTTTCTCAATCTTGATATCATTTCTATTTTGGATCAGAAAGCTTTCATTTCCAAACAAATCAAACACAAAATATACTATACAAGATAACAAATATTTAGCAGAAAATATACAATAATCCTTTGAAAATTTATGCTTCTTAATCATATACCACACCCCTGGCAACCCTTTTAGATATTTTTTATAATATTTATCACCTATTTCTCTATAAAAAAGAAGAGGTTCACCAATAACTTTAAAAATATATTTATCTGCTGTTCTTAGCCATAGTTCTGCATCTTCTATACGGACGGCATTTACATCGTAAGGATTGTTTTTAAACCAAATCGTTTTTGCCATTATCGTTGGATGTGAAAATGTATGAGTGCAGACCAACTGATCATCGGAAATATCTATTCTTTTTCCCGTCACATTATCATCCTCATCAATAGAATATATATTACTTCCTAAGACATCAATTTCAGGGTTACTTTTTAATATTTTAAGCTGATGTTCAATCCTTTTAGGGTGCATAATATCATCTGCATCCATTCTTGCTAAAAATTCAGTTTCAGCTATAAAAGGAATTTGATTTAAACGGTTCCCCAAATTAAGATTTTTACCATCTGATAAAATCCTTATTCTCTCATCATTCTGATATTTCTGCGCTATTTTTAAGGAAGAATCTGTAGAGCCATCATCTATTAGCAATAGAACGAAGTCTTTATATGTTTGAGATAAGACAGAAAGAATTGCTTGTTCGAGATATTCTTCAGCATTGTAAAATGGTATTGCAATAGTTACTTCTGTCATTTGCTATTGTTATAAATATTAAAGAAGACAAAAATAAATATAAAAAACATAACAGTAAGCATTCCATACTTTGAAGTATTCTTAATACTGAATAAGGGGGCCACTAGAAATGGTATTGTAATCCACGACATGATTCCCCACCGGTCTGAATAAGGGATCTGAAACATCATAAAAAACACCCCACTGATGAACATATAGTATTTTAAAAGTAATTTGTAATTCTCATTTTCATTTTTCAATAATTTATAATTAATTAAAGAAAAAATAATCAAAAATATTGTATTAAAAACAGCAAACTGAGCTTTAAATCCAACGACAAACTCTCCATCGGTTCCCTGGTCTTTCACATAAAAATCTGCCCGTTTACTGTCAATTACCAAGAAATAATTTAAAAAAGAGCCTAAGGATAAAATACTGCCCCCAACCGCTGATATTCCTAATAAAATAAAATACCATAAATAATAATAATTCAGGGTTATTCTTTTCAGTAATAAAATGATAAAAAATAAGAAAAGAATGATTGCAGAAGTTGCATGAAATCCTATCGCTACAATAAAAGGCAGCAGCCAGCTCTTGATATTATTCCTGTCTTTAATATAGTAACTGATAGCTAGCAGTACAAAGGCGAGGGATACCCCCTGCCTTATAATATTAATCCCGAGCTGAATAAAAAAGATAAGGCTTACAAAAGCAAAACCTACTAAAAGAAAGTTAGCCTCAAAGTTCTTTATGTAAATATTAATACTCCAAAAAATAATAGAGACATATAATAAACTTACTGCGAATAAAAAATAGTGATAGTTTTCTGTAAAAAAATGAGTCAGAATGATGAAGTATTTAAAGGCAACCTGAATACCAAAATCAACATTTGAATAGGTAAGAAACTGCCATTTATACATTTCTGTATCTGATCCTATATCCGAATCTCTAAAACCGAAGACAACAGCAATAATTATAAATAACAGGAATGTAACAAACCGGGAAATATTGTTATAATTCTTCTTTTTAATATCTATATACATAGAAAAAATAAACGCTGCAACAGCAAATACAAAGTATATGATATAGTACTTTAAATTAAAAATATCCATCAACCTTATCTTAAAAACCTGCAATATTTATTTTGTCCATCCAATTTTAAGTCCTATCTGTTGAAAAAAGATTTTAATCTGTTTCCCAAAGTATTTTGCCGGTCTGTACTTTTGTATCCGTAACCATGTTTATTACCATAACCAAAGTTTTCTACCTTAACGTCGTTAAGAACAAAATTAACATTCTTCAGTTTGTCCTTCGCTACATTATCTGCATATTCAATAAATGCTTTTTCTGTTTTTTCCGAACGTGCAACATAAAGAATGGCATCTGCATATTTTACTATGATAAATGTATCCGTAACTGGCATTAACGGTGCCGAATCTATAATAATATAATCGTATTTCCCTGCAAGTTTTTCTAACAGAACAGTATAATTGCCATTTTCAAAAAGCTCTACAGGATTTGGGGGGATAATTCCCGAAAAAATAAAATCACAGTTAGTATTAAACCCGCTTGGATAGATAATATCCTCTACTTTATCAACAGATCCATGCAAAAATTCTGTCAATCCGTAAGCATTCTTCATTTCCGGCTTGTATCTCTGTAACTGAGGATTCCGGATATCAGAGCCTATTACAAGAACCTTTTTACCTGGTTTTGCAATACTTAATGCTAAATTGATGGAAATAAAAGTTTTTCCTTCTCCCTTGACACTAGATGTCACTAGTATAATTTTGTCTTTTTCTTTAGAAACAGGCAAAAGCATATTCACATTGGTTGCCAAAATTCTAAAAGATTCTGCAAGTGGAGATATATCATTAGGCTTTATTAAATTATTCTCCTTTACAGTTAAATGTGGTATCTCTGCAATTACCGGTATATTACTAAGCTTACCGATACTTTTGTTATCAGAAATTCTTGTATTAAAGAATTGTTTAAAAAATATAATTAAAAATGGAATCCCAGCTCCCAGTAATACTGCGAGTCCAATTATAATCATTTTTTGAGGAGCCACAGGTTTTCTTTTAGCATAAGCCAGATCCAATATTCTGGCTTTATCCGATGACATTGCAAGGGTAATTGCAGTTTCTTCTCTTTTTTTCAATAAAACCAAGTATAACTCTTCTTTAATTTGCTGTTGTCTTTCTATATTTCTAAAAACACGCTCAAAAGAAGGAATTTTTCTCAGCTCGCTATTACTTTTTCTTTCGATAGAGGAAACATTATTGATGGCCAGCTGAATATTTGATTTATTTTTATCAAGTCCTTCTTTTATGGTAGATCTTAATACTTTTATTTCATCATTCAGCTCTTTGACAAGGGGATTTTTGGGAGTAGCATTTTCCAACAGTCTGTTTCTCTTTATAATAAGCTGATTATAAGATGCAATATTACTAATTGCAGTACCATTATCTAAACCAATATTAGCCGGCAATATATCATCATAAGATTTGTTATTCAAATAACTTATATACATATTATTGAGCTCCAGTTGGGTATACAATTCCAATCTTTTCTTCTCTGCCTCTGTATTGGTCTGTAAATTTACACCAGCCTCAGAGGGTATATCAACAATATTATTATCTGTTTTGAAATTTTCTTTTTTAACTTCTACATCACCAAGCTCTTTTGAGATCAGTTCTACTCTTTCATCTATAAATTCCTTTGTTTTTTCTGATTCTGTATTTTTTTCAACAATTGCTTCGTTATTATATTTTTTTACGAGCGTATTTAAAATATCTTTTGCCTTATCTACATTCTGATACTTCAGAGATAAGCTGATAACTGTAGCTTCTTTACTGCTAAGGCCAACGCTCAATGTTTCCTGCAAATCATCAATAACGGTTTCTTTATTTTTATAAATAAAATATAATGAATTATAGTTGTTTACTTTTTTTAATTGCTTTGGATTGAATAATGGATTTTTTATAATCATCAGATTAGCATACGGCAAACTAATCGTTTTGTTAAAAAAAGTCTTTATCGGTTTTTCCAGTTCTTCAGAACTCAATTCTAATGCATCACCGTCAATTGTAAGATTAATTCTTTTATTCGGTTGTTGGGTAAAAGGCTTCTCATTAATTACCTGGATGATGATTGGAGACTGCATTCTGTAAAGTTCAGTATCATGAAATGAACCAATACTAAAAACCGAACACTGCAAAGGTAATTCACTAATTACTTCGGAAAGTATCTTCTTGGAAGAGAGTACTTCCATTTCATTTTCAACAGTATTTGATCCAAATCCTGAAAAAGCTGAAAGCCCCTGCATTTCAGCAATATCAGAAGCCGGGCTTCCGGTTTTTTTTGCATCTTTAATTAAGATTTTTGTTAAAACTTCAAACACCGGAGCTGTCATTTTAATATATATGAAGCCTAATGCTGCCATCAACAATACCCCAATAACAAACCAATACCATTTTTTTATATATGGCTGTATAATTTCTTTCAGTGAATCTTCTGTTGAATTCTGATACTCTTTCCTCATGTTTATATTACCCTGAATTTTGGTTGACGAATATAAATAATTTTATTTAAAAAAACGTTTCTCAGTCTTTAATCCTATTTCTATAATCATTCAAGATTATATTAAATGATCTGACATTTTTTATTTAGCTGTAAAACTTTTCTAATAATTCTATATTAGAATTCAGATCAAATCCTTTCTTACGAAGTACTTCGTAAACATTTCCTGAAAAAGAAGCTTGCTTTGTACACTGTATAATTTCATCAACCCAGATATCAGCTTTATCAATTCCCAGAAATTTAACAAGGCCTAAACCCAGATCAGTTTCATCGGAAACTGCATTTGAAACCAATGCCTGAAGGCCTACAGCCTGGCTTTCAACCAAAACCATAGGAAAACCTTCAAATTTAGATGGCATTAAAAGAACATCAGCCCCGGCCATTAATTCTGCCACATCCGAACGTACATCCATTAAAATCACCTGATCAGTAAGGTTCAAATTCCCGATCATTTCCAGAATGCCTTCACGTTCCTCCCCTTTCCCTACAATCATAAAAGTAAATTCATGGCCTAAATCTTTTAATTTTTTTACTATTTCTAAAGAGAACTTATGGTTTTTAAGATCTGTAAGACGGCCCACCTGTATAATTTTCAAGCCTTTATGACTGGTTATTGCATCCCAATAATTTTCACATTGTTTTTTTATGTTTCTGAATTTATTCAGATCAATTGAATTGTTGATAATTGTAAAATCAGAATTTTCACTGAATAAGTACTTTCCGGCAAGATCACCGCAGGCGATCTTTTGTGTTGCAGAGAAAGCGATAACTCTTTTTAATAAAAACTCATATGCCTTGTCTACAATTGTCATATGTTGTTTATACAATGTACTATGCGAATGGGATATTCTTGTATGTATACCCGCCAGTTTTGCAGCGGTAAGCTGAAATCCATCATTAAGGAGTAAATGACTGTGAACAATATCAAACTTTCCTTTATTTTTATTTAGGAAACGGTATAAATTATAAAAACGGGCCAATGAATTCCCTCCATCTATACTGATAAGCTCACCTCCCAAGGATCTAATCTCATCATCATAGTCACCTTTAGCATCATTGAATATTAAAAAGTAAAACTTGAATCTGTTTTTATCAATTTTACGTAGAAAATTCATCAACAAGGTTTCTGCCCCTCCTCTGTTCATTTGATTAACAACATGCAGTACATTTATTTTTTTCATTTTAATTAATGTTAAAGTAAATATGCTTACTTACAATTTAAACAATACTGCATACAGAACTTTGGGAATAAATCCAGGCCTGTTTAATCCTAACTTTTCGAAAAGAATGGCAATTCTGTGTCTCAGTTTTTCTTTTTTAAAATAAAAAGTCAGTTTTTTATTTTTAAAAAATTCTTCAATAAAGCTTATATATTCATATGCAAATTTAGCAGATATAAATGGTTTTTTATTTTTCATTACAGATTTTGAGTGTATTCTGTAACGTATTGTAGATTCTTCCAAGAGATAAAATTTTATCCCGCTCTCTGTAAGCTTTAACCATAGTGGAAAATCTTCCATCATTTTAAATCTCTCATCATATCCTCCCACTTTATCCAATACTTTTTTTTCAATGAACATCGAAGGAGCTGCAACAACATTTCCATGATTTTGGAGATACTTATTCTGAAGTTCTGCGGTTTGCAATTTAAAAAACTTCAAATTTTTACCAAGTGGAACCTTACCTGTTGACTGACCGGACAATACATCAACATACATCTCTGAAAATGTCTGTAATGCTCGTATAGAAGGGTTCTTTTTAATGAAGTCAATATTTTGCATTATACAGTCTTCAAATAAAGAATCATCTCCCGCAATTAATTTCACCCATTCACCCTGAACATGTATAAGACCTCTGTTGCAATTTGCTGAAATCCCGGTATTTTCTTTTACTGTAATCATCTCAGTACGAATAAACCTTTCACTATTTTGTAGTAACCATGAATTACAAAGTTCAACAGTCTTATCTTTGGAACAGTCATCAGAAATAATCAATTCTATACTTTGATAAGTCTGGTTTTTAATGCTATCCAATGTTTCCAGAACAGTACTTTCTGAATTGTATGTTATTACTATAACTGAAACTAGAGGGTTCCGGATCATGTTCATTTCTTTCTGAGTTTTGAAATTAAGCTTTTCAGGTTTATAATATTGTTGATATGATAGATTGAATATATCCCTGTAATAATCACCATTATACTTCCCAGACTATACGAAACATAAACATTATCCACCATCTTCATTATTAAGAGTGCAATAATAGCAATGGAAATTTGTACAATAAATAATTTTAAGAAAGAGATATCAAAGTAAAAACCATAAATCTTTTTTGAAATAAAAAACATTTGTATAGCATAAACAATATATCCGGCAAGGAATGAAACTCCCAATCCTTCCAATCCTCCATAATAAAATCCTATACAATTTAAGATGGTCATATAAATATTGGCTGTTAATTCACTCCAGAAAAAAAGCTGGGTTGAACCTTTGGCTAATACAATATACCCCATTAACCAGGAAGACGCTTTAAAGAACACACCAATCATTGCGTATTGTATCATCGAATTGATCGGCAAAAAATCTTTGCTATAAAGCATTGTAATAGCAAGATTTGCAAATACGACGAATATTGTAATGATAGGTCCCAAAATCAACAGAGCAACATTTCCCTGCTGGTTTACTGTTTCTATATATTTTAGCTTTTCATGTATTACTGCTGATAATCTCGGATAATAATCTGTTGCCATTGCTGTAAAGATAATTCCGACATATGAGTTAACAATTCCGAAGCCGGCATTATAAAATCCTACATCGTCCAGTCCTCCTATACGGGTTATAAAAATCCTGACAATATAAGTGCATCCCGTAGCAATGATACCACTAAGACTTAGAAAAAATCCTAACTTTAGCATGGGTAACCCTTCTTCCCAACTTTTCTTAAAACTTATCGGTTGTAAACTAATATTTAGTTTTTTATAAAATAACTGAGTAATTGCCAGGGTTGTACAGGATAATATAATCATTGCCGGAACAATTCCGTCTATTCCATATAAAAAATATAATGGTAAGGTAATAAGTAAGGATACCACTGAACTTGATATATTTGCATATGCCAACCATTTTAGCTGTCGTGTCCCCTGTAAAACAGCATCTTTCCCTAAGGTCAGCTGCCCTAAAAATAAAGTAATGGATAGGAAGATAAAAGACCAGGTATAGTCATAACTATCAAATGTCAGTTTTGATAATAATGGAGAAAGCACCAAAGTTAAAATCATTCCAAAAGCTCCTGTCAGCCAAACTAACTTGTTAACAATACTGATTATCCTTAAAAGCGGCTCTTTACTCTGACTTTCACTGGCTATCGCAATATCTTTTATACTGCTTACTCCAATTCCAAAATTAGCAATTGAAGACAATAAGGTAATGGTAGAATTCAGCAGCCCTGCCACCCCCATTCCCAGGGGGCCTAATAAGATTGCAATAAATTTAGAACGTATTACAGAAATAAAAATATTGATAAACTGAACGCCACCAAAAATTGACGTGGCCTTAAAAATCTGGCGGTATGAAAAGTTTTCATTACTCATAGTTCCCGACAATTTTCCAATGAATTACCTGAAATATTCCACACTACTTTCAATAAGAAACAAAGTTGCATCCTTTGGGTATTAAAGTAATTTTAAAATCTGTTAGGATAAGAATTTATACTATGAATTACTTTATCTATTTCTTCATTGGTCATAACAGGGCTTATAGGTAAACTTAAGACCTCATCATGAATCTGCTCAGTAACAGGAAGACTCAAATTATTCAAATCTTTATAAGCGTTCTGCTTATGCGGAGGAATAGGGTAATGTATCAGCGTTTGTATATTATTTTCAGAAAGATAATTCTGAAGCTCATTTCTTGATTTTGTTCTGATCACGAACAAATGCCAGACATGTTCTTTCTCTTTTTCAGGAAATTCAGGAAGTATAATCTCCGGATTATTTATTTCTGTAATATATCTTCGCGCAATTTCTCTTCTTTTTTGATTTTCTGTATCAATATACTTAAGCTTAATATCTAAAACTGCTGCTTGTACCTCGTCTAATCTGGAATTTAATCCCTGATATATATTTATATACTTTTCGTTAGAACCATAATTAGCCAAAGCTCTGATACAGCGGGCCAAATCTTCATCATTGGTAGTTATTCCTCCTGCATCTCCCAAAGCACCTAAATTTTTTCCGGGATAAAAGCTAAAACCTGCTGCATCACCCAGGTTTCCTGATTTTACTGAATTCCACTCAGCACCTATTGTCTGGGCATTATCTTCAATAATTTTAAGATTATGCCTTGTGGCAATATTTTTCAGCTCTTCGGAAAAAACTATTCTGCCATAAAGATGAACAATCAATATTCCTTTAGTCTTTGAAGTAATTTTTTCCTGTATTTCAGAAATATTTATATTATATGTTTCAATATCCGGTTCTACTAAAACAGGAACTAAATCATTATCTGTTATGGCCAAAACAGAAGCTATATAAGTATTAGCTGGTACGATAATCTCATCTCCTTTTTGAAAAATTCCTAATTCAATATATGCACGGAGAATTAACCTTAATGCATCTAATCCATTAGCTACTCCAATTGCATATTGACTGCCCACATATCTTGCTAAATTATCCTCAAATTTTTTTACTTCATTTCCTAGAAGATACCAACCCGAGCGAAATGTACTTATCAACCTTTCTTCAATTTCTTGCTGATGAACAAGGTTTATTTTCTGTAAATCTAGAAATTTAATCATCATTTTTATTATAAACAAGTAATTTTCTCCATCTCTCATTAGCTTTCAAACCAATTATATATGGCTGAAAACCTTTGATTACAACATTAGCTGTCACTTTGAGATTAGAATTATTATTACTCATGATTGAGACGTACAAATATATCTAATATTTTATATAATTTCAGCACAACATCGTATTAACCTGATTGATTAATCATAAAAATAACAACTCAATTATCAAAAGGAAACAGGTCTGTCAAATAGCTGATCACAATAACTAGCCTTAATTAAGAATATCCTCGTTTTTAATATCTGTTAAATACGGGACATGCTATAGAAAAAGTTTTCAATAATATATGGATATCCGTTTTAAAAGATAAATTATGATAATACTCCAGATTCATTCTTACTTTATCCGGAAAAAGAACTTCATCATTATATTGTAACGGGTTTTCCTGCCGGGATAATAACTCTTCTTCATTCCTGTATTTTATTCCGGCTTCGCTGGTAAGTCCCGGTTTCAGTAAAAGGACAAGCCGGTCTTCTCCATTGAGCTGATCATAATAGCCTGCAACATCCGGTCTGGGCCCTACCAAAGCCATATCCCCTTTTAAAATGTTAAATAGTTGAGGTAATTCGTCAAGTTTTGTTTTCCTCAACCACTTACCAATAAAAGATTTCCTGGTAGTTATCGGATGTATTGTTCTGAATTTATAAATAGTAAATGGCTTTGCATGCCGGCCAATCCGTTCCTGTTTAAAAATCCCGGGAAATCCTGTATCCCAGGAAGTCAAAATGAGCAGTAAAATAAACACCGGAAATAACAATATAACAGCTAAAAGTGCTATACTGTAATCCATCAGCATTTTCCAATGAGGGTAGTCTTTCAAAATATTTGTATTACAGCAAATATATAAAAATGTAAGATTGTCTCATCATCAAATCTAAATTTTCACTGGACTAACATAAAAAAAATCTGCTTTATAAATAGAGCAGATTTCGTATATTAATTCGAGAATACCTCCTGAACAATCTTCTGTATCCTTATCTTGTCTTCTTCCTGAAGATTAGACCCGGAAGGCAGGCATAAACCTTTTTCAAATAAACTTTCAGCAATAGTTTTACCATAATAGGGTGCATCAGCAAAAACCGGCTGCAAATGCATTGGCTTCCAGAGAGGTCTGGATTCTATATTATCTTCCAGCAAAGCTAACCTCAGATCTTCACGGGTTTTCCCTGTAATGTTTTCATCTACTAAAATGGCAGATAACCAGTGATTGGAATAAAAGTCAGAATTGATTTCTGATAAAACTTCAACCCCTTCAATATCCTGAAATAATCCTACATAAAAGTCATGCGTTTTTCTACGTGCATCCACCCTGTCATTCAGTACCTCCATCTGGCCACGACCTACTCCGGCAGAAATATTACTCATCCTGTAATTATACCCAATCTGTGAATGCTGATAATGAGGAGCATTATCTCTGGCCTGTGTTGACAAGAAAACAGCTTTATCCTTATCTTCCTTCGAGTGACAAACCAATGCGCCTCCGCCGGAAGTTGTAATAATCTTATTACCATTAAAAGATAATACACCAAAACGGCCGAAAGTTCCGCATGCTTTTCCTTTATATTTTGATCCTAAAGCTTCAGCTGCATCTTCAATTAAAGGGATCTCATATTTTTCCGAAATAGAAATAATTTCATCCATTTTAGCGGGCATGCCATAAAGATGTACAATAATAATAGCTTTAGGTTTTGTTCCTTTTTTAATCCTGTCCTCAATTGCTTCCTGTAAAGCTATCGGACACATATTCCAGGTATCTTTTTCGGAATCCACAAAAACCGGTCTTGCTCCCTGATATACAATAGGATTTGCTGATGCAATGAATGAAAAAGTCGATGTAATAACTTCATCATCTTTAGTAATACCTAATAAAACTAAAGCAAGATGAATAGCTGAGGTTGCAGAATTGAGAGCACAAATTTCTGTATTATTTTCCAGGTATTTTGCTATACTAAGCTCAAATTCGTCAATATTCTCACCTATTGAAGTCACCCAGTTTTTACGGAAAGCATCTTCAATAAAAGACAGCTCACTGCCTGAAAGATGAGGGGAAGAAAGCCAGATTTTGTTTTGCATCGTGTTGTATTCAGAAGCAAATATAATTCTTCCTGATGATTTTTTTACTACTTTATGGTATTTACTTTACGATCCGATCTCCCTGGCCTTTACCGCTAACTGTTGCAAGAATATATTTCAAATAATTTGATACATTCAGATCTTTAAGCATTTCAGCATCTTTTTCTGCCAGCTCAACAGGTGTAGACATGTCAATTTCATTAATTTGAGCTAAACCAGTTATTCCGGGTAGAAAATTGTATACTCCTCTTTTGTCTCTCTCTTCTATCAAATCTATTTGATTATAGAGATTGGGTCTCGGACCAACAAGGCTCATATCTCCCTTCAATACATTGATTAGCTGAGGAAGTTCATCCAGCTTTGATTTACGTAAGAAGCCTCCAAACCTGGTTACAGAAGAAGTACTGGAAAGATGCGTTGCTACAGATTTTGTATTAACATGCATCGTCCTGAATTTCATTAATTTAAACGGCTTCTTTCCTTTTCCAACTCTTTCCTGAAAAAAAATGGGTGATCCGGTATCAAACAGACCTATTACATAGAGAACCAGTCCTATGGGCCATAAAAAAAGAATACCAAAAAAAGAGAATAAAAAATCAAGGATACGTATCATTATAGAATAAATATTTAAAGTTTGAAGTTAAATCAGATCGTAAAACTTTTTATCGTTTTAATTAATCCTTCCTGTACTGTAACTGGTAAAGATTTTAGGTTCAGTTCAGCTTTTATTTTTTGATTTGAAACCACATAAGATTCAGTAAGCTTTTTTAACCTTTCCGAATTCAGAGGCAAGTGTAGTTTATCCCCTAATCTGGCAACATTTTCAATCATGTTTTTTGAAATATTCCAAAGCCGGGCTTTTTTTCCTACTGCAGAATTAATAGTTTTGATCAATTCATTTGTAGATATAGCATCATCATCTGCAAAATTGTAGATTCCGGAGGATACATCTTTCGTAAGCATCTGATCAATAAGAAAATTTAAATTATCAATATTTAGGAATGATCTTTTATTCTCAAATGCAGTTAAAGGCCACGGTAATCCTTTTTTAACAATTTTATATAGCAAGTTTAAGTTTCCCTTATTTCCAGGGCCATGAATCATACACGGCCGGATTATATATGCTTTTTTATCTGCAGGCAGGTCCTTACTTAGAATATACTCTTCTGCTTCTTTTTTTGACTTACCGTAAGGTGTATACGGATTCGCTTTTACATCTTCCGTTAAAATACCATCTACTCTATCTGCTGCCGCTTTTACTGAACTAAAATAAAAAAAATTTTTAGTTCCCGACTTTAAGAATGTATTAAATAATTCAATTGTAAGATCTCTGTTAATCTTATAATATTCATTATCATCTGAAGTGTTAGACGTATCGTGAGCTTTACCAGCCAAATGGATAATTACATCAGCATTTGCCGGAAAATTTTTTTTCCAGTTTTCATCTCTGAGAGATAAAGCAGTAATCTGATAATCTTTTAGTTTTAAATATTCTGTAAGATTTTTACCTACAAAACCTGATGCTCCCGTGATAACTACATTCATATATATATTAATCTGGAAAATGTTATTATTATTTTTTTATGATATTTTCTAAGTTGGAAATACAGGTTGACAACCTAAAGTTATTTTCATAATATTTTCTGCTGTTTTGCCCCAGCTGGTTAAGTGTTTCTTGCGATAATGCGGAGGTCTCAAGAATAGTTTTAGCAAGGGATTTATGGTCACCTGCTGAAACTGTAAATCCACAATCAGCATCTAAAACATTGTCTGCTCCTTCACCATTCAGCATCGCTATAATGGGTTTTGATGCACTCATATATGCCTGCAATTTAGCCGGCACAGTAAGGTTAAAAATCGGATCATCTTTCAAAGTTACCAGCATTACATCTGCTTTATCAAAAAAACTAGACATTGCTTCTACAGGGAATCTTCCCATTGTAAAAACGGTTTCTTGCAACCGATGTTCATCTATAAATTCTTTGACATAAGGCATTTTCCTGCCGTCACCTACTAAAATAAATTTGATCTCTTTTTTATCTTTAAGCTCTAAAGCAGCTTTCATAATGCTCTCCAAATCCTGGGCCTCACCAATATTTCCGGCAAACATCACCTTAAATCCTTCAGGCAAAGGGGGAATAGGGAAATTCTTATTTCCTTCTGATATTGTATCTTCCGCCCAGTTTGGAAAGTAAACAATTTTATCATCAAAGTTTCCTTTCTGATTGATTGATTTTCTAAACCCCTGGGAGGTAATCAAAATTTTTTCTGAATTTTTATAAAATCTCTTTATAACACCTTCATAATAATTCAATATCCATTTATTTTTAACACCTCCTGCAATGGATAAGCTTTCCGGCCATAAATCCATAACCCAAAAATAAACAGGTATCTTCCATAGCTTATTCATTAAAAGAGCAGGATAATACTGTGTAATCGGGGAAGGCTCATGGACGATAATAGCATCATATTTATCGTTCAGCCCCATAAAAAAGGCTTTTACAGAAGCAAAAAAAGCAAAACTATAATAGTTAATGAACAAACGTAATCCACCGCCTTTTCCTCTGGGCAGGAGTAACGACCTTACTACTCTGACTCCATTCACAACCTGCTTTCTATTTTTAAAGACCCCATATCCTTCGAAGATCTTACCTTCAGGATAATTGGGTAGCCCTGTTAATACAGTTACGTTATGGCCTTTCTTTTTAAGCTCAAAAGCAAGATCATTACTCTTAAAGTTTTCCGGATAAAAATATTGTGTTATTATAAGAACATTCATATGTTTATTCTTCGCTCCAAACTACTCTCTTGATATAATCCGTATAGGAAATAATAATCCGCACCACTTTTTCAGACACATTTGGCATAGAATAGTCTGCAACAGGTCTGAAATTACGCTGTTCTCCTATCTTTTGTTGCTGAACCTGTAATAGGCCCTGCATAATACGTTCCGGAGATAATCCTACCATCATTACACTTGCCTCTTCCATAGCTTCCGGTCTTTCATGTGCCTGTCGTATATTAAGAGCCCTAAAATTAAGTATTGAAGATTCTTCCGAAATAGTTCCTGAATCTGACAATACAGCATAAGACCGTTTTTGAAGAGCATTGTAGTCATGAAAACCTAAAGGCTTGAGAAACTGTATTTCAGGACGTACTTCAAGCTTCATTTTATCAATCATATTTCTGGTTCTCGGATGAGTAGAAACGATAATCGGATATTGATAATGCTCTGCAATTGCATTTAAAGAATCTATTAAACCTCTGAAGTTTTTTTCAGAATTAATATTTTCTTCGCGGTGAGAAGATACAACGAAGAATTTTCCTTCTTCCAAATTTAATTTTTCAAGAACATCAGAAGCATTTATTTCAGGTAAATAATGATTCAAAACCTCATACATTGGAGATCCTGTTTTGATAATTCTATCTGCAGGCAAACCTTCCCTCAACAGATATTCTCTTGCAATATCAGAGTATGTGAGGTTAACATCAGCTGTATGATCCACAATTTTACGGTTAGTCTCTTCCGGCACCCTCTGATCAAAACATCTGTTCCCGGCTTCCATATGGAAAATTGGAATATGTCTCTTTTTAGCAGGAATTGCGCAAAGACAGGAATTCGTATCTCCAAGAACTAAAAATGCATCTGGTTTTAGCTCTTCCAGTAGCGGATCTATTTTTATAAGAATATTACCAATGGTTTCTGTTGCCGTTTTTCCGGCTGCTTCCAGAAAATAATCTGGTTTTCTAAGTCCTAGATCATCAAAAAAGATCTGATTAAGTTCATAGTCATAATTCTGACCTGTATGAACAATGATATGTTCTACCGCTTCAGATGAATCTAAAGCTGATAATACTCTTGATAGTCTAATAATCTCCGGCCGTGTTCCCACCACCGTCATTACTTTTAATTTTTTCATTACTTAATATTTTAAACTTCTACAAAATAAGTGTCCGCATCCTCCGGATTAAAAGCTTCATTAATCCAGAAAATAGTGTACAGTTCTTCTTCACCAATATTTTTAATATTATGGGTATACCATATCGGCATATCTACATAAGCAGGATCTTTACCATCCAAATAAAAGTTGAGAACCTCATCTGAATCTATTTTTCTTAATTGAATCTGTGCTTTACCTTTTATAACTGCAAAACGTTCAATTTTTCTTGTGTGAAAATGGTTTCCTCTTGTAATATTGGGTACAGTTGTGGAAAAAGAACACTGTCCCCCAATACCTAACCGGATGATTTCAACAAAAGCACCTCTTGGATCAGTATGCTGTGTAAATTTTATAGGATAATGATTTTTATAATCTATATAGGAACGATAGGTATTAAACAAATTATGCTCAAAAGAATCATTAATAACAGGAATTTCTCCATTTTCGAAGTATTTGGTTTTGAATTGATTGAGCAAATGCAAAACTTCAGACACTTTTTTGGAGGCTGTCGGATTAATAAATAATTCTTCTGTACTTTTCCCTGATCGGATTTCTTTAATAATCTGATCTACCAGCTCTTGCACATAAATTAATTTTACTTCACCATCATTGGCAATGGAAGGAGTTTCCCCATGCGTTAACTGATAACAGAATGTAGCAATAAAAGAGTTATAAAAAGGCTTTCCAAAGGCACCAAAAACGTTGGGGATAATTAATCCTGTAACCTTTCCTTCATTTTCATTTGCCCAATTAATAATTGCTTCACGCCCTTCCCGTTTTGATTTTCCATACAGATTGTCCCTTTCTTCCTGAGTTGAAGATGAAATCAGTACGTGTGGTTTTGAATTTGTTCGCTTCAAAGCATCAACAAGATTCTTTGCCAAAGCGATGTTAGTTTCATAAATAAATTGTTCATTTTCATGACGATTCATTGCTGCCAGATGAACAATCACATCACATTTTGAAACAAATTCATCTAATTTGTGCTCATCATTAAAAAACTCTTTTTTAAACTCAATTCTTTCAAATTCTTCAGGAAATAATCCTAAGGTATTATACAAATGACGACCTACAAATCCATTCTGGCCGGTAATTCCTATTTTTTTCATTTAATTTTTTTAAAATACAAAAGTTTGGTTATTTTAAATTATTATTAAAATAATCCAGCTCAAAACGATATTCATCACTTATCTCTCCAATTCCGTAGTCTGCTAAAACCAATAATTTGCTTTCTTGTTCAAGACTTTGAATGGCAGTTATGCATCCTGCCTCAATATGTAAATAATCAAGTTTATTACTTGTTAAGGTGATTTTTTTTATGGGTAAATCTGTTGAAGGTTTTTCAAAGTTATCCACATGAATAACAGAAATTTCAAAAGCTCCTTTCATACATGCAAACCAACGTTGCTCAATTTTATGACCTTGCCATCCTCTGATAAATTCAGTAGAATGATTCTCAATTGTATAAATACGTTTAATAAGAGAGGCATCAAATTCATTATTATAAGTAATAATTCCCCTTGCATCTTCATGCCTATGTCCAGTTAGTATCATCAGTATATTTTATCTTGAACAAAATTTACAAAAAGGAAATAGCTTAAGGATATTGCATAACATCTTCACCAAAAACCTCTTTTCGTATCAGTGGAAGAGTAGAAATTAATTTTTTTAATCCTTCTACACCTTGCTGTTCTGTGTTGTGGGAATGATAATCTTCTATTCTTGAAATATCCTCTTCTCCTTCAGAAAAATATTTGGCATAATTCAAATCACGATTATCAGCCGGAATACGGTAAAAATCCCCCATATCTTCTGCTTTTAGCATTTCTTCACGGGTACATAGTGTTTCATACAATTTTTCACCGTGTCGGGTTCCTATAATTTTTACAGGAACTTTTTTTCCCGTCAACTCAATTAAAGCCTTTGCCAAATCTCCAATACTTCCGGCAGGTGCTTTATTTACAAAGAGATCTCCCGGATTAGCATTTTCAAAAGCAAATAAAACCAAGTCCACAGCATCCTCTAAAGACATAAAGAACCTGGACATATTAGGATCGGTAATTGTTATGGGCTCACCTTTTTGAATCTGATTTAAAAATAATGGAATTACAGAACCCCTGGAAGCCATCACATTCCCATAACGTGTCAGGCAAACGGTCGTATCTTTTAAATTACGGGCTTCTGCTACTGCTACTTTCTCCATCATTGCTTTAGAAATCCCCATCGCATTAATTGGATAAGCAGCTTTATCAGTAGATAAACAGATAACTTTTAAAACTTTATTTGTGGCAGCGGCACGGATAACATTTTGAGTACCTTCTACATTGGTTTTTACAGCCTGCATCGGAAAAAATTCACATGACGGCACCTGTTTCAGAGCAGCTGCATGGAAAATATAATCTACCCCCCTGGTTGCAGGCTCTACTGAGTTATAATCTCTTACATCCCCAATGTAATATTTAATTTTTTCATTCTTGTACAGATTACGCATATCATCCTGCTTTTTTTCATCGCGAGAAAAAATACGGATTTCTTTAAAATGATCTGTTTGTAAAAAACGGTTCAGTACAGCCGTTCCGAATGAGCCTGTACCACCTGTAATCAGGAGTATTCTATCTTTTATTTGCATATTAAAATTTATATCATAAATTGGCTGATCCAAAGTTACTAACTTTTGTATAATACCAATTAGAATAGAGTTGTTTTTAAAGTTATTGTTAAACCTTTACTGTCAATCTTCAATCTCTTTATTATTTGTAGCTATAATTGATATTTATTTAGGAGTACTTATGTAATTATAGTTTAAACTGGCTTTTACCAAACACAGAGAGATAGTTTTATTTTATGTATTTCTGTATACTTTGGAAATATTCTTTAAACATTTGATATTGATAATCTTCAGTGCTATTTATCCTTGAATATTCTGCTTTAACTGCTTTTAATTTATTTTTGTTCCTATAAGAGTAACCTTCTGAATGCCACCAAAAAATTCCTTTGGCTCTTTGATTCTTATATTCTGTTTCACTTATAATTTCTATTGCTTGGGCGAAATACTCAACTGGAATTAAACTAAAATGTTTATTTTCATCATTTGATGTAGTTCTGTTCCAAACAAAAGGATAAACTGGCTTATTATATCTTTCTCCATATTGCAACGCCTGAATCAGTTTATTCTTTATGTAATTTTGATTTCCTCTGCTATGTAATAATCCAGGATTATAAACATAAAGTGATGGAGCAAGAAAATCTACTTCCTTAATGATTGGAATAAGATTATCATTCTGTGATTTATATTTTTCAATGGTGCCTGAGTAATTTAAATAATTAAGATGATAAAACCCCCATTTGATATTAGGTCTAAGCTTTTTAGCAAATCTTATTGCTTTCAAAAATTCGTCTTTATAATAATTGACCGCGTTTAAATCTTTTTGCTGTTGAAAAGATTTTAATCCTTTTCCTTCCCAATCTAAAACTGCAAATCCTATTGAATTCACATTAGGAATTTTAGTTTCAATTTGTTTTCTAAGCATCTCTTCATTAAATTTTTCATCTTTGACAAAAAATTGCTGATAAAAAATCGTGTATGTTTTCAGATGATTATCCTGAGAAAACTTTAACTGACTTTTAGAATCAGGCTCTACCAGGAATAACAATTCTAAATTTTTTGTTGTCTGCTGTTCAGAGCCTTTATTATTTTTCTGGCTAGGTAAAAAAGCCCCAAATAATACACTAAACATCAATATAAAAATGCAAAAAAAACGCATAGCTTAAATTTTATTTCATTAATACAATTCACTCTTATTTTGTATAAATAAGATCCTTTACGAAGGAAATATGGATAATTTGCACAATTAACATGCCAATCAGATAATAAATACACTGTGAGTAAACCTATTATTATAGATTATTTACACAGATCTTCAAATCCAAATACAGAAACTTCTGAGCTAAGCATTTCTTTGTGTTTCTCCAAATCTTCAGCATTTTGAAATCTATCTTTTATTTTTTTAGCAGGAATTCCACCATAAATTGAATAGGGTTCTACATCCTTCGTTACAATGGAGCCTAAAGCAATAATAGCTCCGTCTCCAATATTAACCCCTGCCATAATTTTTGAATATGCGCCGACCCAAACATCTTTACCAATCCGAGTTTCCTTCAAGATATCACGTCCAGTAAAAATACAAGGAATACCCGGTAAATTAAATACATGATCGCCTCCCAAAATTGAAACATCATGTGCAATCATTGTATAATCTCCAATTTTTACTTTGGGATAGATTATGCAGTTTGGTCCTACGTACGCCCACCTGCCAGCTTGCAGATCTTTAGACACATTTGATTTACCACCAAAATAAAATGTTGGATTTACATTCCTATATCCTAGGAACTTTCTATATACAAACATTTTCACTTCTCTGAAAACTTTCCTAATTCTTTGCTTAATACCCATACATTACTTTTTTTATTTCAGAAACCTGAAAATCAGGATTAAACTTTTTGTCAATTATGTGATAACAGTTTTCCCGGATCTCTTCTCTTGATAAATCTTTTTGAAACCACTGATGGATTTTTATTGCCAACGAAGAAACACTCTCATGTTCAAAGAAATCTCCTGTTTTATCAATTGTTAAAGCTTCAAATTCCGGCATTTGCAATGCAAAATTATTGTGTGTTATTACAGGGGTCCCATACATTAAGGTATGCATTGCCGTTAGCCCAACATTGCCCGGAGAAATACAAAGATCAGCATTAAAGATATACTCAGCAATTGCGTTTTCTTCATACAATTGTCCTACAAACCAAACATAGTCCTTTAAGCCGTACTCCAAAACTTTAGAGCTTAAAAATTCTTTTTCTTCACCATTTCCTATTATTACAAGATTTAATAGAAGACCCTGTTCTCTCAACTTCTTTTGTGCCTCTAAAATATAATGCAATTTTTTTACTTTTGTAAGTCTTCCAATGAAAATCAGAACAGGAAATTTATTTTCAAAATGATCCGGATATATATCTGATTTTATTAATTTTTTTCTAATACCAATTTGTTCTTTGTAATTTAAAGAATTATAAATAACATATAATTTAGAAGGTTTAAAGCCCTCTTTTATCATCAATTTCTTAGCATATTCTCCATATAGGAAAATTCCAGTTGCCATGGAAAAAAATATTTTCTTAATTAACTTAATTACAAATGACTCTTTCCCATACCAGCCGTGAGACCATAAATACACCTTTTTAGACGAAAATATAGAGAAAAACAGAATGAGCCAGGTTGATAAGCAATAGTATTCACCTAAAATGATATATTTTTTGTAGTCTTTAAAGAATAAGGAGACAGCACCTTTTTGCCAATAAAAATTAGAAAATAACGGAACGTTTTTTAGTTCTTTTTTAAATCCCTTCAATTCGTTATAATCTAATTTTTTTACATCACTCATTTTGTCGCCAAAATAAAAGTCACACTCCATTTGCTGATCCATTAATTTAAAGACTCCCAATCTATAATGTTGAGCATAATTATAAATTAAACAAATTTTTTCTCTCATATCAATCATATCTTATAAGGAATTACACCAAAACGATTGGTTATAGAATAATAAACGAAATAAACTAAACAATATGAAAAACAAACTATTAATACTTCTAATTTTTTTTTCTTTGGAATATTAAATATCATTGTTGACATAATTATTACCTCAAAAATGGTCAGATAATAAGTAAATCTAGAAACTTGTGGAACAGCTAAAAATAAGTTTAGCACTATAATTCCCATCCAGAAAAGTTTCATCTGAATTAAATTATTATAAAGATTATACTTTTTTGTATAATAAAAAATATAAATAAACAAAAGTATTTTTGGTACTATAAAAATATAGTTTGCAATTCTATTAAAAGCAACATCAGCATTATAATCTTCATAATTGGCATATTTTTCAAACGGAAGTAGTGCCAAATAAGATTTTGCCAGATCCAAAACCCCTGAAAATCCAATAAAAAATGTGATAATCAAAATTGCAGAATACCAAAAATAAGAGAGATTAGTTCTTTTTAATATAAATGTTATAGGGATCAAGGCTATAATTGAGTAGTGAAATAATGCTCCAATTCCGATATAAAGATAAAAATTCAGCTGTTTTCCTTTTACCAAAAAATGAATGGCTAACACAAAAAAAGAAACTGCAATAGCTTGTCTCACTATACTGAATGAAAAAAAATAATAAAAAAGAAGAATATAAAATAAAAATGTTAATAATGGTGATTTTGTTTCTTTTCTAAAAACATAGTTTAGAGGAAGAAGAGTTAGTATACTCGACACAAATAGTATAACTCTGAACTCCTGAAAATATTCTTTCACAAAAGCATTCAAATAAAGCCAGCCAATTTCAATCTTCTTTATTAATTGAGGAATTCTATATAATTCAATCTCATACTTATAATTTATAAGATAGTTATTGGTATCAACCCCAACGGTATAATCTCTAAGTGTAGCAATTATAATCAAAAAAAGAACAACAATAACCGTATTCTTAACTTTTAGGCCAAGAAAAAATAAAATAATTAATATGATTAATATATAAACTTCCATTTATTTTCCTATTAATTCATAAATTCTGTTTTCAATCATTTTTTTTTGGCCCAGACTTACCTCTTTTATTATATTTTTTAATTTTTGTTCTCTTGACGTGAATTCTTCAACTGCTTTTGGAGTTAGCTCACTTACCAAAAAATTATTTAAATTAACTCCATCAAAAATATCAATTATCTTCTGAGTTTTTGAATCCTTATTCAACAAACCGATTGGAATAACATTATATACCATTCCCAGAAGTAAAACATGTAGTCTATTGCTAAGTGTAAAGGAGAACCTATTGTAGAAAGATATGTTATCCCACTTTAAGCAATCTTTATGAAAACTTACATTTTTATTGTTTTTGAAATAAGTAAATAATTCGTGATTATATTCAAAATCGTGATTTACCTGATAAAAAAAAGTAATTTTCTTATCTGTAGTTTCTAAAATATTTTGAATGGCTTCTAATATTTTCTGATGATAATTTTCATCATTCAGCCTACGAAAAGAAACTCCTATTTCATCTGATCCAAACATATCAATGTTTTTAGGAGAGTATCCAAAACACATATCCGGGATATAATCAATATTTTTAACACCTAGTTTTTTTAATGCTTCTACATTATTATAGCTTCTGCAAAGAATTTTATCGGTATTTCTGGAAAAAAAAACTACAGCTTTTTTGTCCATTTCATTTGTATAGTGAACATCATTTCCCACCAGATATGATTTTACACCTTTAGATTTAAATATTTTAAAAATTAAACCAATCAGCATATTTTTCAGAAATACTTTTTTATTTCCGGCACTTCCAAATGGCCCCGGGCTTTTAAAAATATGTGTAATTCCCAGATTTGAAAAATATAATGAAACTACCCCTTTTCCTTTAAAACTTTTATTAGTAATTTCTTTTAATTCTTTTACATTTTCAGTATCTTTTAAAAGCTCTTTCTTAAATTGATCCGGGACATTTTGGGTATCCAGGTAAACATTTCCATATTTAGAAAGCACATCAATCAAACATTTGTTAATTAACAAATCACCAACATTATCATACTGTGTAGCAACAATATATACAATTTTATTTTTCATCTAAAAAACGTCAGATTTTAAATCATTCACAAAACTTTCATAATTGGTTTGGGCATTAAAGTTTAGACTCCAGAATTTTTTAATTTCCTGTCTGCTTAAATTATCATCCAATATTTTATTTATTGCTAAATTAACATCTGAGATAGATGGATTTGCACTTAGTAGTTTTCCTGTCTCGTTTTGCACAATTTCTCCACTTCCTCCAACATCAGTAGCAATAACTGGAATACCAAAAGACTGAGCTTCCATGATAGAGACTGGAATACCTTCAGAACTACTCAAATTAATAAAGATTGATACTGGATTTTCTTCATAATATTTATAAATCTTCGTATTTTGAATAGCACCGTTCAACTGAGCTTTAAGATTGGGTAATTCGGGTATACTATTTTTAATATTTTCTCTTTCTTTCCCTTCTCCGAAGTGAATCCAACTAATCTTTTTATCAGGATTTAGCTTTGCAAAGTTCACTATTGAATCGGCAATTAACTGGACTCTTTTCATAGGATCTATCCTAGATACAGAAACGAAACTTACTTCATTTTCTAAATTCTGAGGAGCAATTTTCCCTTTATCAAAAACACCAAGCTTTGAAACTTTTATTTTGTTATAAACGTTATACTTTCTTTCCATATAGTTCTTTCCGTTCTCAGAAATAGAGTAAAGCCTGTCTATACTCTCTAGAACTTCTTTTCTAAAAGGCCAGAATTTTGGAGTTGATGGAATCCCTTCATAAATATCATATCTATGTGCTCTTGAAATTAGTTTATATTTATTTGTCTTTTTAAGGTCTACAAAAGCCTTAGTTGCTTCTGTAAACCAGTAAGTATATAATAAATCTATTTCAGAAAACTTATAATTTTTAAAATAAGTTTTGTAAGCGATAACACTAGAAGAAAATTGGAATATATGTTTAAGAGCAGCTATAGAATTGACTTTTAATCTATATTTCCACAATGCGTTCCAGAAAAAGGAATTAAATATAGTTTGGACTGTTCTTTTTTTCTTATTTTGAAAGTACTTTGAAAATTCTTTTTCAATTTTCACATTTGCAGGAAGCGGTCTGACCTCATTACTAATTTCACTAGGAAAAATAACTACTTCATCGAATGCTTCTGCTAAAATATTAATTTCTGCTTCTAAAAATGCTTCAGTTTTAAAATAAGGAAATCTTCGGGTAAATAAAATTACTTTTTTAGCCTTCATACTGAATTAATTTTTAGCTATAAATTCTTCACATTTAGCCATTAAATCTTGAGCAAAAGGAACATGAAGGGATTTATTAACAGGAATATTATTATAATCAATTTTACCTTCTAAATCAAAATTTCGAGTGATTTTACCATCAAGTGAGACATCTATTCTATTAAAAAAATCAATTAATCCTTCAAAACGACTATTGAATCTATTCCCAAATCCTTCAAATCCACCATTTAAAAATACCACAGGTGTCCCCATTGCTAAACATGGAAGAGCACAGTGAATCCTTGAAGTTACAACTAATTTAGCCTTACTTAATCTTTTTAGATATTCATCAGCAATTTGAAAGTTATTTTCTATAGTTGTTTCAGGAATAACTTGAGTAATAAATTTTGCATTTTTCAATATATCTTTAGAAAATTGAGTTTTAAAAACTTTGTTTTTCAGCATAAATTCAAAAAATCGTCTTCTTTTAATTCTGCTCAACAGTTTTTTTCTTGAGTTTAACATCTCATTAAGAGAAAAATAATGAAAAAGTGGATCAATGAATAATACTTCTTCTGAAATTTCCTCCGACTTTCTTATATAAGTTCTCCCTAGAGTAAGTGTCAGACAACCGGAGTAATATGCATCTACACCTTTGTCACTTAACAGCTTAGCAGTGGCCTTATCTCTACAGCCAATTGGTTGATGCTTTTTAAAGTAGTTAATACTTTTTTCTTCCGTCATCGCCTCATAAACAGAAGAATTAATGTGCATTGAAACAAACAAGGGATTTATTTTCTCAGAAGGAGGCCAGTTTTTTGGATTATGCATGTACCAACCATTCATAATCATTTTGATATAATCACCTTCATAAGTATTTAAGTCTTCTCTATCTCTGTAAACATCTACTTGCGGTAAGTATTGTTTTGCAGCAAGTGCTTGCACATAGTCTCCTACATTGGTTTGTTTCCTTGAACAACCCATTAACCCATACTTTTTGATTTCTTCCATTTTGAAATAACTTTTGATTTTAATGATATAATATGTTTGTAATTAAAGATGGTAAATACTATTAAAGATATTATTAATGATAAAGGGAAAGTCCACTTATTTTCTACATATAATAACCCCGTAAGTATTATAAAGATTAGAGTTAAAATTATAGTATTTATAATAGGAAATTTAATTTTTAGAAAATGCTGTATATGAATTCCTCTGAAAATTAAGAGAACAAGATAACCTAACATAATAGATAAACTTATTCCATATAATCCCATGTACTGAACAAAAACAAAGGAAGTCGAAATTGTGACAATTCCACCCAAAATTGAGGAATATAAGATTCCTTTGGTATCTTTAGCTCTTAAATATCCTGCTCCATAAAAAGCAGAAATAGCTTGCAAAAATACGGCAAATAATAAAATTGGAATATATTTCCATGACTCATAATAACCTTTACCTATAAATTGCATCATAAATTTTGAACAACTAACCAGAATAATAATAATTCCCATAACTAAATTTACATATCCTGAAAGAATATTTGTAAATTGAGTTTCTGCTTCCTCTTGATTTAAGGTTTTTATCGCTTTCTCTTGCCAGGCTAATGTAAATACATTTGTAACTATTAAAACAATTGTTGGTATTTTATAGGAAATTGCAAATAAACCATTATACTCTTTTCCTAAATATCCCAAAATAACATATCTTGTTGATGCTGAAATAAGCCACCAACTCAACGTATTTGGCAATAATGGTAATGAATATCCACATAATTCCTTAATTAATTTTAAATTAATTTTTTTAAGCTTAAGATATTTCCACCAATTATTTTTAATAAAAAGCCAGATAATCACACCTGTAAGAGCAATTATATTTGCTAATAGTACACCATCTACAGAACTTTTAAAGAAATATAATGCAATTACTGTATTAAAAACAAAAAACAACGAATATACAACACTAGTTGCAGCATATATTCTATTTTTCCCGATACCTCTCGTTCCTTGTTGTAATGTTGGAAAGATCATCATTAATACAGAAAATATGTATAAATACATTTGATGATCCCATTTAATAAAAATAGCCAATATCCAATAAATTCCAGTATAAAGAATTATATTTCTAAAAAGTAAACCAAAGACATTTTCAAAAATCTGATCCTTATTTTCAGTCTGAGTTTTATCAAGCAACCATCTTAATAAAGAGGAATCAATCTGTAAGCTTATACATGGCACTAAAAAGGAAACCGACGTTAAAATTAAATCATATTCTCCAACTTCTTCCTTAGTTAGAAAATATGTCATAAAAAAGACTAGTACAAATGATAGAACTTTTGAACTGAAGTTCCCGATCATATAAATAATCGTAAGATAAGCAAGACTATTGTTCTTTTTTTTTTCCAAAATAATATTTCAATTTGTTCAGTTTACCATATAAAAAGTTAATTAATTCTAATTTTACAAACATTCGTACTGCGAATATTTGTAAAATTATATACTTCACTTTTCAATAATAACTATTTTAATTTAGTATATTAATTTTAATTAATTAACATACATGCTCTGCTTCTTTTTTTATTTAAATCTGTTAATCATTCCCAAATAAGTCCCGTGTATATACTTTATCTCTGACATCTGATAATTCGGGTGCATCACGATTAGAAATAATAACATCACAATCTTTTTTAAACTGTTCCAAATCTCTTACTACCTTAGATCCAAAAAAATAATCATCTTTCAATACAGGTTCAAATACTTCTACTTCAATCCCTTTTGCTTTAATACGTTTCATTACTCCCTGTATAGCAGAAGCTCTGAAATTATCAGAACCAGACTTCATAATCAAACGATATACCCCAACTTTTTTAGGATTTTTTGCCAAAATGGAATCAGCAATGAAATCTTTACGTGTCCGGTTAGCATCTACAATTGCCTGAATAATATTGTTAGGTACAGCATCATAATTAGCCAAAAGTTGTTTAGTGTCTTTGGGTAAGCAGTATCCTCCATATCCAAATGAAGGGTTATTGTAATGGGATCCAATGCGAGGATCAAGCCCCACCCCTTCTATAATTTGTCTACTATTTAAGTTATGGATTTGTGCATAGCTATCTAACTCATTAAAATATGCTACTCGTAAAGCCAAATAAGTATTTGAAAATAATTTAATTGCTTCAGCTTCTGTAGGGTTGGTAAATAAAGTTGGAATTTCTTCTTTAATTGCTCCTCTTTTCAATAATTCAACAAACACTTCTGCCCGTTTACTTTGTTCACCTACTATAATTCGCGAAGGATATAAGTTGTCATATAAAGCTTTTCCTTCTCTTAAAAATTCAGGAGAAAAGATAATATTATCGAACTCAAATTTATTTTTTAATCCTTCTGTAAAACCTACAGGCACAGTAGATTTAATTACAATTACAGCATCAGGATTGTATTTTTTAACATCAAGTACTACCATCTCAACACTACTTGTATTAAAGTAATTCGTTTTGGGATCATAGTCTGTTGGTGTGGCAACAATAACATAAGTTGCACCATGATAAGCTTCGTTCTTATCTAAAGTTGCCCTGAAATTAAGCGCTTTATTATTTAAAAAATTACTGATTTCTTTATCTTCTATTGGAGATTGTTTTGCATTAAGCATTTCAATCTTTTCTTCAACAATATCTAAGGCAATAACTTCATTATGTTGTGCTAGTAAAACAGCATTTGACAAGCCTACATAACCTGTTCCTACTACAGTTATTTTCATTTGTTTGTTCATCAGTTTATAATCGATTATCATACTGCTTTAATATTCCTTTTACGTCATACACTACGCCCTTATCTTTTAAGTATTGAGATAAATCCAAATCCGTAAATTCCTGATGGGCTACAGTCAAAATTACAGCATCAAACTTTTCCTTGATTTCATGTAATGAATTTATAGAATGAATTCCATACTCATGCTCTACTTCCGTTGGATTTGCCCATGGATCATAAATTGTGACATCTAAAGAATATTCCTCTAGCCCGGCAATAACATCTGCAGCTTTTGTATTCCTCACGTCCGGACAGTTTTCTTTAAAAGTTATACCAAGATTTAATACTTTAGCTCCGTTGATATTTATACCTTTTTTTATCATTGTTTTCACAACCTGTGAAGCAACAAATGATCCCATGGAGTCGTTCAGTCTTCTGGCCGTAAGTATTAATTCCGAATAGTAACCTACATCTTGTGCTTTCTGAGCCAGATAGAATGGATCTACTCCTATGCAATGTCCACCTACTAATCCTGGTTTAAACTTTAAAAAATTCCATTTTGTCCCTGCTGCTTCAAGAACAGCATGGGTATCGATATCCAATAAGTTAAATATTTTAGCTAATTCATTAACGAAAGCAATATTAATATCTCTTTGAGAATTCTCAATTACCTTTGAAGCTTCCGCTACCTTAATGGTGGGAGCTAAATGTGTTCCTGCTGTTATTACAGATTTATATAGATCATCTACTTTTTTTCCTATTTCAAATGTAGAACCCGAAGTTACTTTTAAGATCTTTTCTACAGTTCGTTCTCTATCTCCAGGATTGATTCGTTCAGGTGAATAACCGGCAAAAAAATCTTCATTAAACTTCAGTCCGGAAATTTTTTCCAGTACAGGAATACATTCCTCCTCTGTAACTCCCGGATATACTGTTGATTCATAAATAACAATATCACCCTTTTTCAATACTTTCCCAGCTGTTTCCGAAGCTTTATATAAAGGTGTTAAATCCGGGCGATTATGTTTGTCCACAGGAGTAGGAACTGTAACAATATAAATATTTGCTTGTCTAATATCATCCAAATTTGAAGAACAGTACAAACCATTTGATAAGTTTAAAAACGGGTTTTCTTTTACCAAAACAGATTGAAGTATACTGTTTTCAACTTCAAGTGTTGAATCTTGTCCTTTATTCAGTTCTTCAATTCTATTTTGATTAATATCAAAACCAACTACAGGATATTTTGTGGCAAATAAACGAGCCAAAGGCAGCCCTACATACCCCAATCCAATTACTCCAATTTTATTTCGTATATCCATATTATTTTCTCAAAAGCTTTTGCCACCAGTTTTTATTTTTTTCACTAGTATATCCATAGCCATAACCATAATTATAGCCATAACCATAGCCTCCGACATTTTTAGAAACATCATTGATAACAAAGGAAACATTTGATAATTTTGATTCTTTAACCAGTTTGTTTGCAAAATCTATCAACACATTCCTTGATACTCCGGATCTTACAACATATAATGTAGCGTCTGCCGTATCAGCAATATTGAGAGTATCTGAAACCAACATCAGTGGCGCAGAATCTATAACAATATAAGCGTAATTAGAAGACAGTTTACTGATAAGTTCCTGATATCTGCCATTAGATAAAAGTTCCTGAGGATTTGGAGGAATAGTTCCTGCATAAATGACATCACAGTTAGGGTTAGTATCAGAGGTGTGGATAAGTTCATTCACATTTGTTGACTCATCATATAAATACTCAGTAAGACCCTTACTTTTAATAGGTTCATTATCATATCTCTGAATCTGCGGATTCCGGATATCTGAACCAATTAGTAAGGACCTTCCATTTTTATTTCCTAATGTCAAAGCCAGATTCACGGATACTAATGTCTTTCCTTCTCCCTTTACAGATGAAGTTACCATAACAACTTTGGCTGAGTCTTTTGAAGGAAGTATAAATTTTAAATTAGAAACCAAGACCCTGAAAGCTTCAGCAAGTTCAGAGAAATCGTTCTTCTGCACCAAATGATTTTGATCATCTTTCAGTGATGGAATATCAGCTAATACCCCTAATGATGTACGATCTGTAACATCATTACGGCTATAAATTTTATCATCCCACATAAAGAAAAGATAAAATATTGCAAAAGGTATTAATAATCCAAGCACAACAGCTCCAACAAGAATAATAATCTTCTTGGGTGAAACGGGTTTATTGTCAGTATAAGCAGGGTTTACGATTTTAGCCTTGGGAACATTTACTGATAAATTAATAGCATTTTCTTCTCTTTTTTGCAATAGGAAAAGGAAAAGCTGTTCCTTTAGATTTTGTTGACGTTCAATTCCTCTGTAAATCTTTGATTGACCGGGAACCTTTTCTATCATTCCTGTGTTAGTAGAAATCTGACTATTTATTTGTGCTATAGAAGCTTGGATAGTAGCTTTCTGCTGTCGAATGTTATCTCTTACAATTTCTTTTAATGATGTAATCTCCTTATTCATTTCAATAACAGCAGGGTTTTCATTAGTAGCCTGTTTTAAGGTTTTATTCCTACTGATAACAAGAGTATTATATTGTGAAATAGCCTGTTCTAGTGAGGGGTTAAGGCCCAAATTGGAAGGCATAAGTTGATTATCTCCTTTTGATGCTTCTGTCTGAAGAGAATTTAAAAGATCCAGCTGAGTTTGTTGTTGAAGCAATACTTTTGTATTATCATTTGTATTTTGGAGAGCCAATTGTGCTTGTGTCTGCAAATCTACAATACGATTACGATTCTGAAAATCTTCTTTTTGGTTCTCAACTCCAGAAAGATCACGAGTAATCACTTCCAGTCTTTTATCTATGAATTCTTGTGTATTTTGGGCCTGTAAATTTTTATCTTTAAGCCCATCTAAATTATATTGTTTTGTTACTTCGTTAAGGATAGCCTCTGATTTATCCGGAACAGTTCCTTCTATACTGATATCCATAAGCATAGCTTTCTGGTCCGGAAGATTAACCTGAATTTTTCTTTCCAAGTTTCTAACTTTTTCCAAGGGATTCCAAAAAACAATCTTATATTTTGAATTAAAGGAGAGTCCTGGCACTTTCTGTAATATAACCGTTCCAAAACTTAATTTTAAAGTTCTGTCAAAACTTCCTTCGATTAATTTTTTTTCACTATCCTCTAAAACAAAATTATTACCATTCACTTCCTTTACCATATACTCGGATGAAACAAATCTTTTTTCATCGTTATAGGAAATCACCTTGGCAACAATTGGAATTTTTGCATATAATTCTGAATCTTTGATTTCTCCTGAATTATAATACTGTACATTTAGATTAAGATTCTGCACCACCTTCATAAGAATTGGCCTAGAATGGACTACTGCCATTTCACTCTTTAACTCGTCCGCATTTCCTAAGCCTAATCCTAAATTATCCAGATCAGCTAATGCTCCCGTAATATCTGCTTGTTTTTTATCAAATTTAAGTGTAGTTGTTGATTGATATTGGGGCACAGAATACCTGAGATATATAAAGGCTCCTATTAAAAAAAGTAAAACAGATCCAA
Source organism: Chryseobacterium flavum (assembly GCF_003385595.1). Classification (GTDB taxonomy): domain Bacteria; phylum Bacteroidota; class Bacteroidia; order Flavobacteriales; family Weeksellaceae; genus Chryseobacterium; species Chryseobacterium flavum. The sequence continues at coordinate 61,270 of NZ_QNUE01000013.1, forward strand.
CAAACCATGGCCATTTCGCCAGATATTTTCCTAAAATCTTTCTTAGATCTAATTTTTCTTCATTTTCCTGAAATTCTATCTGTTGCATGTCTTAAATTATCGGGTTAAGGAAATAATAAGAGTGGCAACTCCCAATGCAGATGCAATAATCTGGAAAGTTAGAGCCCGGTTAGGGTTGGAATTAGCCTGAACCTGCTTATTTTTATCTGGTTCTACATAAAGTACATCATTCTGTTTCATATAATAATACGGGGAATTCACAATATCTGATCTTGACAGATCTAAATTAACAACCTGATCCTCACCATTTTCTGCAGTACGGATAAGTTTTACCTTTGTACGATCTCCAAAATCAGTCATGTCTCCTGCCAAACTCAATGCTTGAAAAATATTAAGCTTTTGCGTCGTACTTTCTTTTTGCCCGGGAGCTTTTACTTCTCCTAAAACACTCACATTAAAATTCTTTAGAGTCGTCGTCACCAAGGGATCTTTAAGATATCTTTTCAGGCGGGATTCAAGATCTTCTTTCAATTGAACTTGTGTCATTCCCTTAACATATACATTACCCAACACCGGAAAATTGATATATCCTTCTTCATTCACCATATATTCACTAGGCTGTACATATTGATTAACCCCATTAGGGGCTTCACTACCCACACGGTTTGCTGTATTCAAATTAAAGGGTTTTACTGCTGCTTCATCCAATGCTGAAACAAGAATTAATAAAATGTCACCTTCCTGAATATGTAATCCCTGAAATTTAGCTTTCGCTACTTCTTCTTCCATATTATGCTGTGACATATATACCATATTCTGCTTAGGCTTACAGGATAAGAGAACAATGGATAGCAGTAAAAGATACGTAATAATAGTTTTGTTCATGATTTTAATTAAATATCTAATGTAAATACATTTTCTATCAGTAAATGATAGAATTGAATTAATGTATTACACTATTTGTGTTTATTGTCCGGCTTTAACAACCCTTTATCTGGATAATTTTAATTTAGTTAAATATTTTTAATTCTTTATCAAAGCCAAAATCCCTACTGTGATTGAAGCTATTACTGAAGCAACTGATATATACAATCCGGTATTAGGATCTACTCTGGATGCTTTTTCCCTCACTGCATTAGGCTGCACGTAAACAACATCATTCTGCTTCAGGTAATAGTATGGCGAGTTGATAAAATTAGCACTGGTAAGATCTATTCTTTCTTTACTGATCTGCCCGTCTATATTCCGGACTACCAATACATTATTTCTTACACCATAAGCAGTAAGGTCACCGGCTAATCCTAAAGCCCCCAAAAGCGTTGTACTTCCATCAGGAACAATATAAGTTCCGGGCTTGGCAACTTCACCCAATACAGACACTTTAAAGTTAATAAGCTTAATATCTACTATTGGATCTTTTACATATTCTTTAAGTAAACCTGTTAATTTAGCTCTCAGCGTTTCGATATTTTCATTTTTAGTACTGATCTGTCCGATTTGGGGAAAAATAATATCTCCGTTTGTATCTACTGTGTACGTTGGTCCTCCCGCAGGGACAGATTGTGGAAGATTATTAGTGCTTGGTAATGAATATTGAGCTGCAATATTACTGTTTGAAGAATAATTCTGATTAAAAAGCTTTACTACTTCCATATCTTTTGCAGAAACAGAAATAATCAGCTGATCTCCGGGCTGAAAATCCACCCTGCTGTTTTTAATTGAATTCTCCAGAGCTATGCTGTCAATATCTTTCATATAATTAATTTCCTGTCTTGGTGTGCAGGAAAATAAAACAATACTCGTAGCCCCGTAAATGAAATGCTTCAAACTCATTTTTGATATTTTTTCACAAAAATAGGATAATTATTTTAAGGGAAAATTGATTTTTAATCATACTAAATAAAACTTTCCACCCGAATTTTTTAAAGGATCGGATGATCCTCAATAATTTCCTTATCTAAAGCCACCCCTCTATCCAACACTTCAAATTCAGAATTATTACTGATAAATTCAGGAACAATAGTTTTAAGTATTCTAACAACCTGTAACTTATCTCTTTTTACTGCAGCCAGAACAATTTGCTTACTTAGCGTATCTATCTGGTCAAATTCAGCAGAAGGATCCTTTGATATCAGAATTTTTTCATGATGGGTCGGGATTGTTACTGTATTATTACTCAGAAGCTCTTCATATAACTTTTCTCCCGGCCTTAGTCCAATAAATGTAATTTTAATATCTTCATCAGGAGTATAACCTGACAGTTTGATCATTCTTCTTGCCAGATCCAGGATCTTAACAGGTTCTCCCATATCAAATACATAGATCTCACCTCCATTTCCCATAGTACCGGCCTGAAGAACCAGTTCACAAGCTTCAGGAATGGTCATGAAATACCGGATAATATCAGGATGGGTAATGGTTACCGGACCACCCTTTTCAATTTGTTTCCTGAAATGAGGAATTACCGAACCATTTGATCCCAGTACATTTCCAAAACGCGTGGTAATAAACTTCGTAGTGTTTCCGGGAATATTTTGCAAAGATTGAACAAACAGTTCAGCAGCTCTTTTAGAAGCTCCCATAACATTTGTTGGGTTTACAGCTTTATCAGTAGAAACCATAACAAACCTGTTAACTTTATGTTTTTTAGATAATAAAGCAAGATTTTTGGTTCCCAGAATATTCACAAAAATAGCCTCGTGGGGATTCTCTTCTATTAATGGCACATGTTTATAGGCAGCTGCATGATAAACCATCGAAAACTGATGTTCTTCAAAAACTTTTTCAAGCCTGTAATTATTGGAAATATCTGCCAGTATAAATTTAAATCTTTGTTCCGGAAATTTCTCCAAAAGTTCAAGCTCAAGCTCATACAAAGGGGATTCTGCCTGATCAAGCACTACAATCAGAGAAGGATTAAATTGGGCTACCTGTCTTACAATTTCACTACCAATAGATCCTGCTCCTCCGGTTACCAATACATTTTTTTCGAAATGTCTTTTCTTTACCTCCTCACTTTCTATTTTAATAGGCTTACGGTTCAATAAATCTTCGATCTGAAGCTGACTAATCCCTCCCACAAGATCACTATCTCTCATTTTACTAAGAGTAGGAGCCTTCAAAACCCTTAATCCTTTATCAAGAGCGAGCGTCATCCACTCTTCAATCTCCTGTTTTGTCATGATCTCTTTGATAAGAAGGACAGCATCAAATTTTTTTACCAGACTTTCATTTATAAAGAACTGATTTTTATTATAGATTTTATATCCTAATAACAATGCCCGGTTCGAATCAGATCTTCCGGTAAGGAATCCTTCCAGACGGTAAGGATAATTAGGGTTATGCATAATTGCTCTTGCAAGAGCTACAGATGCTTCACCTACACCCACAACCGCTACCCTCACTTTAGATGAGCCCTGAATATCTACAAGGATGCTAAAAAACTGTTTCGTAACCATTCTGAAAAAGAACATAATGGAAACAGAAATAAGGAAATACAAAAACAGGTTAGGATAAAGAAACAAAGACTTACCTAACGCAATTTCGGTAATATAGTTTACTATTAAAAGCGAAACAAGAGTACTTCCGGATGCCAGGATGATTTTGAAAAAATCAAAAAAAGTTGAATGTCTGATAATTCCGGCATACGTTTTAAAAACATACATAAACAGAACATTGGTTACGATCAGAATTAATCTTTTCTGCATGGCATATTCTGGAAAATTAACTTCAACAGATAAATTTTGCAAGAATAACCGGGAAAGGAAAATGGAAAATAAAATAATTAAAATGTCTATGATAATAACCAACCATCTTGGTATATATCTTAATTTCGTAATCTTTACAATATTGTCTCCATTGTAAAGTGCATTAAAAGCATCGCGCAACTTTTTCATTCAGCATTAAGTGATTTATTTGCGTGGCAAAGGTAATGGATAATATTCATATTTTAACTGGTGTTTAATTTCTTTTTTTATAGATATTATTCCATATAAGGGAAATATATCAATTACCATAGTTATAACAATCGCGTATAATAATCAACATTTTTTACGTAATTTATACGATACAATCATTTTTTTCACATATAAGTCCCAAAAAGAGAAATATTTGTAAGCAATGCATTTTTCATGCCATTTTACTAATTCGTGCAATTAAATTTTAATTTTTTTTTAATGGAATAATGTAAGATATTACAAATAAAAGTATTATAATTTTAAAAATAAAATTTAACCATTATTCAATCTTAAACAATAATTGACTCATGAAAATTCATTTATAATTTTCTATGGTATCCAATATAAATTCATACTCAAATCCCCTGCTCATTAAATATTTTATTGTTTTCGACTTTTTCTGATATTCCTGAAGCCCTTTTTGCCGGGAAATATAATCATCATAAATCCTTGCAATCGTTTTTCTATAATCATCTTCATCAATTTCATCCAAACATATAGTAATCATTTTTTCAGAAATCTGCTTTTGCTTCAGGTTCATTCTGATTTTATTTTTACCCCAATGCTTAATATAAAATTTACCCCTGATGTAACTTCTTGTGAACCGCTCTTCATTCAAAAAATTTTCTTTCAGGAGGTATAGAATAATTTCTTCCCTTGCTTCATCAATAAGCAGGAACTCTTTCATCTTCTGCTCCACCTCAGCGTGACAGCGGTCCTGATAAACACAGTAATTGACCAGTTTCTGCTTAATTTCTTCGAAAGTATAAGATTTCTTTTCCATTTGATTTGAATAAAAAAAGAATGAGCAATCTGCCCATTCTTTATATAATATTGGAGTACCTGTTAGTAATTGAACAGAGCTTTACCTTCCATTAATTCGTTAACTTTCTTTCTTACAGATCCAAGAACTTCTTCATTTTTGATATTATCTACCACTTCAGAAATTAATCCTGCAATAGTATCCATATCATTTTCTTTTAATCCTCTTGTTGTAATAGCTGCAGTTCCCAATCTGATACCAGATGTAGTAAATGGTGATTTATCATCAAAAGGAACCATATTTTTGTTACAGGTAATGTCAGCAAGTACCAGTGCTTTTTCTGTTTCTTTACCATTCACACCTTTATTTCTAAGGTCTACCAGCATCAGGTGATTATCCGTACCTCCACTTACAATATCAAATCCTCTGTTGATCATCGCTTTTGATAATGCCTGAGCATTTGCTTTAACCTGTTTTGCATAAGTTTCGAACTGAACATCCAAAGCTTCACCGAAGGCAACGGCTTTACCAGCGATTACATGCTCTAGTGGTCCTCCCTGAATTCCCGGAAACACTGCACCATCCAATACCTGGCTCATCATTTTGATTTCTCCTTTCGGAGTTTTATGACCGTATGTATTTTCAAAATCTTTCCCCATCATGATCATTCCTCCTCTTGGTCCTCTTAAAGTTTTGTGCGTAGTGGTAGTTACTACATGACAATGTTCAAATGGAGAATTTAATAATCCTTTTGCTACTAAACCAGCCGGGTGAGCAATATCTGCCCAAAGTGTAGCTCCAACTTCATCTGCAACTTCTCTGAATTTAGCATAATCCAAATCTCTTGAATAAGCAGAGAAACCGGCAATAAGCATTTTTGGCTTTTCTCTCAACGCTACTTCTCTCATCTGGTCATAGTCAATAAGACCAGTTTCCTGCTGAACACCATAAGAAACTACATTATATTGAATACCGGAAAAATTTACTGCAGAACCATGAGTAAGGTGTCCTCCCATGGAAAGGTCCATACCCATAATTTTATCACCAGGCTTCAAAACGGCAAGATAAATGGCTGCATTCGCCTGAGAACCTGAATGCGGCTGAACGTTTACATAATCTACTCCAAAAAGCTCTTTAGCCCTGTTAATCGCTAAAGTTTCAACCTCATCTACTACTTCACATCCTCCGTAATATCTTTTTCCGGGATATCCTTCAGCATATTTATTTGTCAGTACACTTCCCATTGCTTTCATCACATTTTCAGAAACAAAATTTTCTGAAGCAATCAGCTCTAATCCGTGAGTTTGTCTTTGTCTTTCCTTTTCAATCAGGTCGAAAATAATATCCATTTTACTTTTAGTTTTGAAATTTTTCACCCCAAATGTACGGAATTTCCATTGAGATTTCTCTATTGAAAAAATGATTTTTAAACACTCAAAAATGAAAATATGTCTCCTTTATATATTGAAGTCGCCTGAACTTTCGGATTGATTATTTTAAACATAAAGACACACAAGTTTAAACACTTAAGTTCCTAGCACATATATTTATGCATAAGTACACCTAATTTTTATAAAAAACTTTAATTTTCATCTTACGTGAACTTTTCTCCGGAATCATTCTAAAGCTTACTTAAAGTGGACTAAAGTATTTTTAAATGAAAATTTGTGACTTTTGTGGTTTATAAAGTTAAATGGGAGGTATTAAAATTCTTCATCTGAAAGTTCCTTATTCACTATGGCTCCTGCAAAATTTCCTTGTGCAACCGCATTGGCTACAGACCGCATCATGGTTACATTATCTCCACAGGCAAATACTCCGGGAATATTTGTTTTCTGCATCATATCCACTTTAATAAATCCCTGCTCTGTCAGTTCACATCCCAGATCAGCAGATACATTTATATTTTGTTCAAAAGGAATTTTAGCATACAAAGCCTGTAAAGGAATTTCTTTCCCGTTCTTGAAAATGATTTTTTGAATGAAACCGTTATCATGTTCTATTTTTTCAATTTCATCTTCATTAAGCTTAATCTTATTCTGATTCAGTTTTTCAATTTGTCCATCAGTAAAGGAAGCCTTTCCATTCGTAAACAAGGTAAGGTTTTTTGTCAGATTTAAAATCAGTTTTGAAAATTCGTAAGCCATATCTCCGTTGGAAAGAATTCCTGTGGCTTCATTTTTTACTTCATAACCATGACAGTATGGGCAATGTATAACAGAGATTCCCCAGCATTCTGCAAATCCGGGGATATCAGGCATTATATCCTTCACTCCGGAAGCAATAATAAGTTTTTTAGAATTGAATTTTTTACCAGATGAAGTTTCAATTTTAAAACCTTCAGCAGCCTTTTGTGTTTTCACTACGGTTCCATTATAAAAATGAACTGTATTATATTTTTCAACATCTTTTTTTGCCAGTTGTGAAATTTCTGATGGTGTTTTCCCATCATGAGTAATAAAGTTATGAGAATGCGGAGTCTGTCTGTTGCAAGGTTTTCCATTGTCAATAATTAAAACATTTCTTAAAGATCTTCCCAGAGACATTCCTGCAGATAATCCGGAATAGCTCCCGCCTATTATGATAACATCAAAGTTTTTATTTTCCATAGTTCAGTTGATAAGTAATCGTTGATGTAGCAAAGGTAAAAGAAATTTTTAAAATGCAACAATGTTGCAATAATATTTTTATTTATTTATTTTCTCTGTAAAAAAAATTATCATTCCCATCCTATTGAAAAACCTATTTCCATCTATTTTTAACTTCAGTAATTTCATCCTGAATTCTTTTATTCACATTTATTTTTGCCCTCTGAAGGCTAAAAATTGCTGTTCCTTTTTCCCTCGCATACGGATTAGTAACGGAATCCTTTAATTTTGCAACTTCAAAAAAAGCCCCTGACTCTTTAAGTTCTTTTCCTGCTTCAGAGGCATCTTTGATCCTGATGACATTTTTATATTTCTTACTTAAATCTATCCAATTGATGTAATCAGCATTAAACGAAACCGCTTTTATTCCTTTCTTTGAATAATAGTTAATTGCTCCGGTCTGTCCGTAATTGTCACATAGGACCATTGTATTTCCGGTTTTTGACAGTTCGGAATATTCTTTATCTACTTTTTGTGCCAATTCTTTCCAGCCCTGCATATCGGCAAAATCCTGCGGCAGGGGATGATCTTTTCCATCTTCCCAGCGAAGCAGTCCGAACTTTTTATATTGATCCTGATGAGACACAATATATTCAGGACTTTTGTTCGGAAAGGCCGTATTGTATAAAGGAAGAAATAAAAGTACGGGAATGAGAATACTGATCGGTTTCAAAAATCTCCCCCAGCCTTTCCCAAATAAATATCCAAGAAAAACAGAACCAAAAGCAATATAAAGAGGATACAACCCTATAGCATAATAGTCTTTTGCTTTAAAGAATAAAAACAGAGTGATTGTGATGATACAACTCCAGAAGAAAAACCTGAATTTCTCAAAAGGCCTATACAGGAGCAACGCTCCCAAACCCGCAATAATAACAAAAATAACGCCTAAGAAAAAGAGGACCTGAGATTTCAAAAAGTCCATCCGGTCTACATGTACAAGCTGTTTTTCAGAAAGCTCTTTCATATGATGAATGATCGGAAAATGATTCTGATACTGCCATAAAAGATTGGGAAAAACAATAATTAAAACTAAAAGCGCTGCCCAATATACATGGGACTGCATAAAAATTTTCCTTTGCGCAGTTAACAGAAATGCCGGAATAAGCCCTAATACTGCAAAAGCGATATTATATTTGTTCAATATTCCAATTCCAAAAATAACAGCCCCTATATACAGCCATTTCACTTTCTCCGAATTAAAATACTTAATCAGACTATAATAAAGAAATAACCATAGAAAAATTTCCAGGGATGTCGGCTGGAATAACATATTTATACGGAGAAGCACTGAAAATAGCATCCCCAGAGATGCAAGCACTTTGGCAAAAAGAGTTCCATTGAGCTCTTCAACGACTTCCCAGGTCAATGCAATTGTCAAAGCTCCAAAAAGGGCCGGAAAAAATTTAACCCAGAATACGGAGTTGCCCAACATTTTAATTATCCAGGCTATCCAGGAATTGACAGGCGGAACAGAAAGATATCCCCATGCAAGATGATTCGCCTGGTCAAGATGCAGATATTCATCCCTGTGAAGTTCATACTCAGGACTTATCAGGGAGTATTGGAGAAAAAACTTTGCAATGATAAAAAGAAACAGAACCCAATAGTCTTTTTTCATGAAATACAGTTTGGAATTAAAATTAAGACATTTTAAACTGCTGTTACATATTTATCTTTTATAAAACAAAAATCCCGGAGAAAAAGAATTCCTCCGGGAGTACGTTTAAAATTTATAGTGTGTTTATTATTTTTTATCAGCCTTTTCTTTCAGCTCTTCCTTGTCTTTATCGGACGGGTTCCAAACTTTTACTTCAGAATCTTTTGTAATATTTGATCCCGGAAGAATCTGAACATTGATCCCATCGCTGGCTCCAAGCTTTACATATACTTTCTTAAATTTCCCGTCTTTTTGCTTAACTTCAACAAAAGGAATATCTTTTCCTTGTTTCTTTTCATATTGTACCAAAGATTCATCCAGCAGTAAAGCATTCTTTTGAGAACTCAGTACAATTTCTCCGTTTGCAGAGAAACCCGCTCTTATATATTCATTATTAGGATTGGTTACATTACCTTCTACCGGAAATTTAATGGTCCCTGCATTATCCTTTCCTTTAGGAGCAATCATGGTCAGTTTTCCCGGGAAAGTTTTATTCTGTAATGCCCCGATCACAATATTCATATCCATACCTTCACTTAATTTACCGGCCTGAGCTTCATCAATTTCTCCTTTAAAGATCAGAACATTCAAATCTGCAACCGAACATATCGTTGTTCCCGCATTGAAGTTATTGGCTTCAATCACCTGGCTTCCTGCTTTTACAGGAACTTCAAGCACTGTTCCTGAAGCCTTGGAACGGATCTCTGTTGTTGCTAAACCTTGTCCTTTAAGCTCAGGAGTAGCTCCTGTTTTAGCGATCTGCAATCTTTTCTGAGCCGTATTCAATTGCTGCTGGGCATTTTTCAAAGTCTGCTGTTGAGAGAACAGCTGCTGCTGAGAATTAAGAAACTCCTGTTTGGATGCCACACCCTGCTTATAAAGCTTTTCCTGCATTTCAAATTGCTTCTGCATATTTCCTACATTCATCTGAGCGTTGCTGATCTGAATCTGCGCATTCTGAACCTCCTGCTGAGCAGCATTTACCTCGGAGATGCTTGGAACAATCTTTACTGTGGCAATCAGCTGCCCTACCTCTACCTTATCTCCTTCTTTTACTAATATTTTATCTATAATCCCGGCAATATTGGGTTTGATTTCAATTTCCTCTTTTGGAACAATCTTACCTGTTGCCATTACCTTATCATCCATATTCTGAACTGTAGGCTTGCGGGTAAGGAAAGCTTCCCCTTCCTTAGAGTTAGATTTTATAAGATAGCCAATCCCCGAGAACAATGCCACTGCAAATAAAAGCCCCAACACTATATAAATGGCTTTTTTCCAAGTGAATTTCTTTTTCATATGTATAGTTTATTTTTTTATTTTTATTAGCTCATCAGCTTCTGCAGATTGCTTTTTAATTAATTACTCTGTTCTTAATGCTTCAATAGGTTTAATCTTCACCGCTCTCTGTGCAGGAATCATCCCGATTACCAGTCCCAGAATCACCATTACAGCCATCGCCGCAAACACATTTCCATAGTTGACCGTCGGATTATAGAATGGAAATGAATCCTGGCCCTGGGTGACTGCATTGAGAATCATCAATACAAAAATACCGGACATAAAGCCTATTAATCCTGAGGAAAGAGTAATAACAACACTTTCCAGCAAAATCTGGTTTCTCACTTCGGCAGGTTTTGCTCCCAGCGCTCTTCTGATCCCGATCTCTTTGGTTCTTTCCTTTACCGTAATCAAAAGAATGTTGGAAATGGCAATTACTCCTGCAAGAATAGTCAGTGTCCCTACGATAATGGTCAGTAACTGCATCCCTGTAAGAAAACCTGTAAGTTTTTTAAATTCTTTCCCAAGATTGAAACTTCCGAAAGCATTAGTATCTTCAGGGGATACTTTATTTTTTGTTTTTAAAGCCTGCTTAACATCTTCTTCTACTGAATTAACGTTAGCATTAGGCTTACTTACAATGGCAAACATGTCGATCTGGTCTCCTGCATTATACATTTTCGTATAAGTGGAAAGTGGAATGAAAGCAGTTTGGTCATTCTCAAATCCGCCTCCTTTTTTTACACGAAAAACCCCGATTACATTAAAAAACAACCCTTTAATATTAATAGATTTTCCTATCGGATTTTCTTTTTTCTTGGAATCAAAGAAGTTTTTATAAATCTCTTCTCCTATAACCACTACATTTTTATTCCCTGAGACATCTGCATCATTAATGTAACGCCCGAAGATCAGTTTTTTTTCTGAAATTTTATTTCCTACAGAGTAATCTCCGGTAAGCGAATAAGTTCCGTTCTTTCCGTTTCTTGACATGGCTTCCCCCGGTGTTCCGGTAAAGCTTCCTCTTGCATTCTGTGGCGATATATAATCTATAGCAGTTACTTTCCTTTTCAGCATTTCCATATCAGCCAAGTTCAGGTGAACTTCTCTTCCTTTAGGAAACCCTTCATAGGGTATGGACGTTTTCTGTGCCCACAGGAAGATTGAATTGGTTGCAAAACCGGAAAATAATTTATCAAAACCATTCTCCATTCCTTTTGCTGCTCCAAGAAGGCTTACGTACAAAAACATTCCCCATCCAACGCCGATCATGGTAAGAAACGTTCGGAGTTTATTATTCCTCAATGAATAATAAATCTCCTGCCAAGTATCTTTTTTAAATATGATATTCACCTTTCTGAATTATTAGTTAAAAATATGGGTTATGAATCTGTTGATCTGTCTTTTTTGTTTACATATTATTCTGTTCTCAATGCTTCTATCGGTTTGATCTTCGAAGCTCGGTATGCTGGAACAAACCCTGCAATCAGTCCTGAGAAAATCAGAGCAATGAATGCCATAATAATGGATCCCCAGCCTACACTTGGATTTTTAATAAAAAATTCTTCAAGACTGTTACCGATAAGGTTTAAGGTCAGAACACCTATCCCCACCCCAACAAGTCCGGATACCACTGTGATCACAACACTTTCCTGAACAATCAGACCTACAATTCCACTTGGTTTTGCACCAATAGCCTTTCGTACACCGATTTCCTTGGTTCTTTCTTTTACGATATACACCATGATATTGCTGATCCCGATAATTCCGGCAAGCAATGTTCCTAATCCGATAAATCCAACAATAGCTGTAAGTACCGCCATAAACATGAATGTGTCATTCATATTTTTGGCATTGTTCCAGACACGGACACCATTTTCATCATCAGGAGATACATTTTTTCTTGACTTCAATTTATCTTTAAGCTCATCTCCGTATTTAATGGCTTCCTGAGGGGTCAGTTTATCACTATAAGAGATATAAGCGATATTCACTGTATCAGACCCTTTTTTCATCTGCTGTAAAGTAGTAATGGGTACTGTGATATGTCTTTCATCCCAATCTCCTCCATCATCAGAAAACACTCCTACCACTTTAAACATTGTTCCGTTGATATCCAGTTCTTTTCCTACAGGACTTCCGTTCTTGATCAGGTCTCTCTGAACCATCCTCCCAATAACAGCAACATTTTGTTTTCCTTCCAGATCTCTCGGAGTAATATATCTTCCGTCAATCATCTTCCGGTTTTCAATGATCTGTTCTCCCGGTTCTGCTCCATGTATCTGGTAGGTTCCGCTTTCTTTGCCATATTTCACCATTAAGCTGGCATTATATCTCGGACTGGAAGCTCCTACATTCTTCTTATCAGCATTAATAAGAAAGTCATAGTCATCATTATTTAGCGTAACAGTACGATCTGACTGTAATCCTTTATAAGCCAGTGTCGTTTTTCCTGTAGTAATGGTAATCAGATTTTTGGCATCACCTGAAAACCCTTCAGAGAAAGCATTCTGGAGTCCTTTTCCAATTCCGAAAAGTACAATGAAAATAAACAGTCCCAAGGCTACCGTAAACCCTGAAAGTACCGTCCGAAGTACATTGCTCCGGATAGAACTGAATATTTCCTGCCAACGATCTAGGTCAAACATATTTTTTATCTTTTTACTTTGTAAAAAAAGTCAATTAGCTACACTCTCAATTTTCTTCAAAATCAATTCACTTGCGAAGCAAAAATGACCATTCACTATTCACCTATAATACAATCTGCTTAATAAACTCATCACTTTCAATAATCCCGTCCTTCAATACTACATTTCTTTTGGTCTGTGCAGCCACATCAGGTTCGTGGGTTACAACAATGATTGTTTTTCCTTCATTGTTGATATCCTGAAGAAGTTTCATAATATCATGAGTAGTTTTGGAGTCCAATGCTCCGGTAGGTTCATCTGCCAGCACCACTTTTGGATCGGTGATCAAAGCTCTTGCAATTGCCACTCTTTGCTTTTGTCCTCCGGAAAGTTCACTCGGAAGGTGGTTAGCCCATTGTGCAAGCCCCACTTTTTCCAGATATTCCAATGCCTTCTGATTCCGTTCTTTTCTTGGCACATTCTGGTAATACAGGGGAAGTGCGACATTTTCCAAAGCTGTTTTATAATTGATTAGATTAAAAGACTGAAAAATAAATCCTAAAAACCTGCTTCTGTATTCCGCAGCCTTTACTTCAGATAAATGTTCGATAGGAACTCCATCCAACTCATAAGTACCTGAATCTTTTTCATCCAGAATACCAATAATATTAAGAAGCGTGGATTTTCCGGAACCGGAACTTCCCATAATAGAAACAAACTCTCCTTCAGAAATATTCAGATTAATTCCTTTGAGAACATGAAGTTTGCTTTTCCCTGTATCGTATGACTTATTTAAATCCTGAATTATTAACATTAAGTGATGTATGTTTTTATACCCAATAAGTAGATGATATTTTCAAATTGTTACAAGAAAGAAAATTTATTCAAATATTTTTTTGTTTAATTGATACAACACCTATTCATAACACATTACAACAAACTGTTTAACTGTAACTGCAACTTTCCTTTTATTTATCCCCAATATTCCCTCCTAGCCTATTATTTGTCGTGGTTTCATGTAAATGTGGAAAACTTTTACAGCTAAAAGTCAACCAATTAGTATTTACCCCTTTCAAAATCAGTTCTTTTTTTCGAACTTTGTCATTAGATTCTGATCAGAAACACAAACTTTTATGTGAATAACTTCCATTCACAACCAACAGAAAAACAAAAAGTTATATACATTCTGAACGTTATCCACATAGATCTGAATTATTTAATTATAAAGATATTTTAATATGGGAATTTTTGATAAAAGAGTAAGCTATAAGCCATTTGAATACCCGGAGGTCCTGCAATTTGTAGAGGCAATCAATAAATCATTCTGGGTACATTCGGAAGTGGACTTTACTGCAGATGTTCAGGATTTTCATTCGCAGTTGGAACCACATGAAAAGCATGCTGTGAAAAATGCGCTTTTAGCCATTGCACAGATCGAGGTGTCTGTAAAGACATTCTGGGGAAATTTATACAACCATCTTCCGAAACCTGAATTCAATGGATTAGGGTCTACTTTTGCAGAATGCGAATTCCGTCATTCTGAAGCATATTCCCGTTTATTAGAAGTTTTAGGATATAACGATGAATTCCTTAATGTAATCGAAATTCCTGCTGTAAAAGGCAGAATTGAATTTCTGGGAAATGCCTTAAAACATGCTAATTCAGCAACTCCAAAAGAATATGTTTCTGCATTATTATTATTCAGTATTCTTGTAGAAAACGTTTCTCTTTTCTCTCAGTTTGCCATCATCCTTTCTTTCACAAGATTTAAAGGATTCATGAAAAATGTATCCAACATCATTGCCTGGACTTCTGTGGATGAACAGATCCATGCCAATGCAGGAATTTACCTGATTAATAAAATTCGTGAGGAACAGCCTGATTTGTTAACAGACAGTGATATAGAAGATATTTATACACTTGTTGATGAATCCATCGAAAGAGAAGGTGATATCCTGAGCTGGATCTTTGAATTGGGAGAAATTGATAATGTTTCGAAAGAAGACTTATTAAACTTTATGAAATATCGTGTGGATGACAGTTTGAAGAAAATCAACATGAAAACAAGATACAATATTACGCCTGAACAATACAGGCCAATGGTATGGTTTGAAGAAGAAGTTTTTGCCAATTCACTGGATGATTTCTTTGCCAAAAGACCTGTTGATTATACAAAACACGATAAGAGTATTACAGCAAACGATTTATTCTAGAAGTTCAAAAATTCCCGGCCAGCCAAATATAAGGCAAATCCGGTATGTAACAGAATAAGAATAACAGTTAGTCTCCATAAACACAAATATAAAAGATGATCAATGTAATTGTAAGTTATACTGTCCCGCCTGAATTTGTACAATCCAACAAGGCTAATATTCAGAAATTTCTGAATGATTTTAAAAACCTGGATCAGTCTGATTTTGAATATAAGGTTTTTGTAAAAGAAGATGGTGTTACTTTTGTACATTATTCAAACTACATTAATGAAGAGGTTCAGAATGAGGTTTTGAATGTTCCGTCTTTTAAAGAATTTCAGAGATTAAGAGATGAAAGCGGACTGAACGGTTCCCACAAAGTAGAATTTTTACAATCAATAATATAAAAAACAAAATTCCGGAGTGATTATCCCATTCCGGAATTCGAAAATATAACATCTATGGAAGAGCAAAATTCAAATATATGGTGGCTCAACGAAGAGTCTGAGCAGATGTTGAACAGAGGATATCTGTTAAAAGGTGAAACGGTAGATGGAGCTATCGACAGAATCACCACTGCTGCTGCGAAAAGATTATACAAGCCGGAGCTTCAGCCGGCGTTTAAGGAAATGATCACAAAAGGATGGATCAGCTTCTCCTCTCCTGTATGGGCAAATATGGGAACACAAAGAGGTCTTCCTATCTCTTGTTTCAATGTTCATATTCCGGACAGTATTGAAGGGATCACTCACAAAATGGGAGAGGTAATTATGCAGACCAAGATTGGTGGTGGTACTTCAGGATATTTCGGAGAACTCAGAAACAGGGGAACTGCAGTAACTGACAACGGAAAATCTTCAGGAGCTGTTTCATTCATGAAATTATTTGATACTGCAATGGATGTCGTTTCACAGGGAGGAGTAAGAAGAGGAGCTTTTGCTGCTTACCTTGATATTGACCATGGAGATATTGAAGAATTTTTATCCATTAAAGATATTGGTAGCCCGATTCAGAATCTGTTTACAGGAGTATGTGTACCGGATTACTGGATGCAGGATATGATTGACGGTGATATGGAAAAACGTAAAGTCTGGGCAAGAGTATTGGAAAGCCGCCAGCAAAAAGGGCTTCCTTACATTTTCTTCACAGATAATGTTAACCGTAATAAACCACAGGTATACAAAGATCTGGGTATGACAGTTAATGCAAGTAACCTTTGCTCTGAAATTATGCTTCCTTCCACAATGGAAGAGTCTTTCATCTGCTGTTTGTCTTCAATGAACCTTGAACTTTATGATGAATGGAAAGATACCGATGCCGTAAAACTGGCAATCTATTTCCTTGATGCTGTTTTATCAGAATTCATCGATAAAACTGAAGGTAACTATTACCTGCAGGGGGCAAGAAATTTTGCAATGCGTCACAGAGCCCTTGGATTAGGAGTATTAGGATATCATTCTTACTTACAGAAAAATATGATCCCGTTTGAAAGCTTTGAGGCGACCCAGTTCAATGCAAGAGCTTTCAGACATATCAAAGAACAGGCTGAGCAGGCTTCAAAAGAACTTGCCAACATCTATGGAGAGCCAGAAGTACTTAAAGGATATGGACTGAGAAATACCACTACAATGGCTATTGCTCCTACTACTTCAAGTTCTGCAATTTTAGGCCAGACTTCTCCGGGAATTGAGCCTTTTGCTTCCAACTATTATAAAGCAGGTCTGGCTAAAGGAAACTTTATGCGTAAGAATAAATATCTGGCTAAACTGCTGGAAGAAAAAGGACTGGATAATGAAGAGACCTGGAGAACGATCATGCTGAACCACGGTTCTGTACAACATCTTAATGAGCTTACTCCTGAAGAAAAGGCAGTGTTCAAAACCTTTAAAGAAATTTCTCCTATGGAAATTATTTCTCAGGCAGCACAAAGACAGCAATATATTGATCAGGCACAGTCTCTGAACCTTCAGATTCCTTCCACAATGCCTGTAAAAGATGTCAACTATCTTTATATTGAAGCATGGAAGAAAGGGGTAAAAACACTTTATTATCAAAGAAGCTCATCTGTATCAAAAGAAATGATGGTGAACTTTGTAACATGCTCAAGCTGCGAAGCATAGCCCAAATAATAAACATACTATAGTAACAAAAGCACACCATATGGTGTGCTTTTGTGGCAAAATACAGGCATTACATCCAACGGTATATATACTATTGAAATTCTTTTTTAATATATCGCTGGGAAAAAATGCTTAATTTTAAACATTAAATCGCTCAATATGAAATTCGGACAAGTAGAAGATCCTTCAAAAATAGATTTTACACTTCCAAAGGATCACTCCAGAACCAGGGAAATTCTGAATCGTAATAAGAAAGGATTGGAAAACATTTCTATCGGCTGCGCGAAATGGAATAAAACTGATCTTAAAGGCTTTTATCCCAAGGGAACAAAAGATGAACTCACCTATTATGCCACACAGTTTAATTCTATTGAACTGAATGCCACATTCTACGGAATGCCCACTCCTGACCAGGTGAAAACCTGGAAAGAAAAAACACCGGAAAATTTCAAATTTTTCCCTAAAATCACCAATACCGTTTCTCATTTCAGAAGGCTTATTGATGTTACTGATCCGGTGACACATTTTGCTTCTGCAATTATCAATTTTGATGAAAAACTGGGAATGGCATTTCTTCAGCTTCATGATAACTTTAAACCAAAAGATTATGACAGGCTAGAAAAGTTTGTAAAGGAATGGCCTCAGGAAGTTCCCCTGGCAATTGAACTTCGAAATACAGAATGGTTTACCAATGATGATATCCTGAATACAACCTGTGAACTTTTTGAAGCATATAATATCACCAACATAATTGTCGATACTGCGGGAAGAAGAGACATGCTCCATATGAGGCTTACGACTCCGAATGCATTTATCCGTTATGTAGGAGCTAACGCAGAAAGTGATTATGAAAGGTTAGATGACTGGCTGGAACATTTAACACAATGGAAAAAAGAAGGTTTGCAAAACCTTTACTTCTTTGTTCACCAGAATATTGAAAAAGCTTCTCCACTATTATCAGCGTATTTCATAAAAAAAATGAATCAGGAATGGAAAACAGATATTCATATTCCTCAAATGGCTACAGAAAGCACGGGTTCTTTATTTTAAATCTATCCGCAGTTTGCAGCTTTATAAACATATGCGAAATTTAACACCTGTTTTTTATTTCCCAAATATATGAAATAAATATTTTATCCTAACTGAAAATTTTATACATTAGCAAAAGTATATCTCACACAATAGTGTATACTTTTGTAATCATGGAAAATGAAATCTGCAGAATCAGTATTGCCACCGGCTGGCTTGATGATGAATATATATTTTATGAAAATGGTACCATAAAAAGAAAGTATGATAATGACAGCCAGCATTTAAATCTTAGTGAATGGCTCAAACCAGCCCAAATAAGCAAGCAGAATAAAGATAAATTAATTAAAAAATGTCCTGAGGAACTGAAAGAATATATTATGCAAATCCTGGACTATCCTTAACAAAATAAAAAAGTAACCGGTATCGTTGAACCGGTTACTTTTATTATGATTTATTTTTTCTCAGGATCAATACCAGATTGAGAAATAAAAGCAGAAAATCCAATGTGATCCAGATGCCAAGCTTTGTATTTTCGTAATTATAGGCATCCACCTGTTTTTTTGCAGCATCGGAAAGCTTTACACTCTGGTTGATATAATTTTGTACTTCTACAATCTGATCAATATTTTTATTTGGAACAGCATGCTGGGAAAAATACACCAGATTCTTTTTACCCAGATAACCTATAATCCAGTATTCGTCTGACTTATCCATTTTCAGGTATTCAATTCTATAATATTCCGGGCGGATCTTTCCAATATGCTTAGGCTCCAGCGTTGTAGTATTCTCCATTTTATTAACATTAATAAGATAGAAGTCCAGAGGCTGCGGAAGTTTATTGATTACCTGAAGTCCTACAGAGTTATCTACAAATGCTACTGCACTCTTTTTAATAAACCAATATGCAAAGATTGAAATAGAGAAAACAAGTGTCAGGATACGAAACAGTTTAGCCCATTTTGCCATCCTTCCCGATTTTATCTTGGAAAGAACCAAAGAAAGCACACAAGCCCAAAAGATAACAAAAATGATAAATACCATGCTGCAAAGATACTGATTTCAGATTTTTCAGGAGCGTCTTAATCCACATTCCATTCTTTATAGAACTGATCAAGAAAACCAAGCATATAATTATGTCTTTCTTCTGCTAATTTTTTTCCACTTTCTGTATTCATCAGATCTTTGAGAAGTAATAATTTTTCATAAAAATGATTAATGGTAGTACCATTTGATTTTTTATACTGTTCTTTTGACATATTCAGATCCGGCTTGCTCTGAGGATCATACATGAGATTATTTTTAAATCCCCCGAAGTTAAAAGTTCTGGCAATACCAATTGCTCCAATAGCATCTATACGGTCCGCATCCTGCACAATCATAAGCTCTACAGGTGGATTTTGAGGAGCGCTATCCCTGTTTTTAAATGATATGTTCTCAATAATAAAAAGAACTCTTTCTATCGTCTCATCAGAAACATTGCGTTTTTCCAGGAACTCCCGGGCAATTTTTGGAGCTATTGTTTCATCTCCATTGTGAAATTTGGGATCAGCTATATCGTGAAGAAGTGCGGACAGCTCTACTACTTCTTTATTACAGGCTTCAGTTTCTGCTATCTTTCTGGCCAGCTTCCAGACTCTTTCAATATGAAACCAGTCATGCCCCGCTTCTGCCCCTTTCAATTTTTCCTTTACAAATTCTACTGTGCTGTCAATTGTACTTTTCATCTGTCTATCAGTTCGTTTAAAATTATGTTCCAGAGTTTTTTATTATAGCTCCTAAAAAAATTAACATGACCAATTTCCTTCTTGTCGGATTCAGAAGTCCGTATAAGCCTGTATGTTGGTTTGAGATTAGGATACGTGTCATTTAATAAACTGAGCACCCCTTTTTCGGTAAGCCACACATCATCTTCAGCCCGGATTACAAATACCTTCTGTTTTAAATTTTTGGAATAATCATCAATTTTCTCCAACAACCGGTTGGTTGATTTCCTGTTTAAAATTAAGGTTCTCCAGTCATATGCGCAATTTTTTGGAAGACTTTCTCCAAGTCCGAACCAATTTGCCGGGAAATACCCAAATAATGAGGTTGTTAATGGCTGAACAATTCCAAACCCCAGATAAGCTTCAATTTTTGTCCTCGTTCTAAGATGCCCGACAAAAGCATTCTGAGTACCTACAAAAATCAATTCTTCAAACATTTCAGAATCTTTATTCATTCCTAAAATTAGTGCTCCTACAGAATGTCCCAGGCAATATTTCTTATAGTCAGGGAATTTCCTCCTGATATATCGGGTCAGTTCTTTATAATCTTTTGAGCCCCATAATCTCATGGATCCATGAAATCCTCTCATATTTTGAGGTTTGGATAAACCTATACCGCGATAATCATAAGTAATAACCGTAAATCCGTGGTCTGAAAAATATTGGGCAAACGAAAAATACACCTGCTGTTTTACACCTGTTGCAGAATTAATAAGCAATAGTTTTCCATTGCTTTTTTCGGGCATGAAAAGATGAGCAGCAAGAGGAACATGGTCTTCTGTGGTAAGTATTAGTTTTTCCATAGTAAAAAGAAAAAATCCACTATAAAAGTGGACATTTTCTTTATATTTTTATATTAAGTTTCGAATATTTGATATGCCTTAAATAATTTAAAAATTAAAGTCAGATATTCTTGGCAATCCTGTTTGCGATCCTTTACCTCCGGAAACTCTTGATGAAACCTCATTTCCAAATTTCACACAGTCTTCAATAGAATTCCCATGACAAAGAGCTACGGC
Source organism: Chryseobacterium flavum (assembly GCF_003385595.1). GTDB lineage: Bacteria > Bacteroidota > Bacteroidia > Flavobacteriales > Weeksellaceae > Chryseobacterium > Chryseobacterium flavum. The sequence continues at coordinate 82,331 of NZ_QNUE01000013.1, forward strand.
AAAGCCTGAAGTAAAGGCATCTCCCATTCCCATTTTATAAACTGTACTGTCTTTATCATTCCTGTAATATTTCATTTCAGTACCATCAAAATAAATAGTGGAATTTGTATCATCCCTTACAAAAACTTTATTAAAATATTTCTTAAGGATCTCTTCTCTTTTTTCTTCACCAAAAATAACATGTAACTCACTGCTTTTTGCAACAATGAAATCCACATTTTCAATAATATCATTACTGATCTTCATCGCAGGCGAAGCATAAAGGCCTACTTTCTTACCGTATCTCTTGGCTTTTTTTACCGTATATTCCACCACATCCATAGAAACCTCAAGCTGAACAAGCACAAGGTCTGAAGTAGTAAAATAACGGTCAGCTTCATCTACATGTTCTTTATTCAGATACTTATTTGCTGCAGGAACTACTACAATAGCGGCATTTCCATCGCAGGTGGTCACATAAGCTGTTCCTGTAGATTCTTTATCTGTTTCATGAACAAAACCTACGTTTACATTTTCACTCACAAGATTCCTCATGATCTGCTGCCCCAGCGGATCCATTCCCACGCAACCGATGAAGTAAACACTTGCTCCCAGCCGCGCTGTTCCCACTGCCTGATTCGCCCCTTTGCCACCAAAATAACTATCTGAATTAACAGCCAGTACTGTTTCATTTGGCAAAGGAAGTTTTTCGGTTTCTAAGACCAGATCTATTGATGAGCTGCCTACAACAATAATCTTAGGTTGTTCTGAGGAGAAATTCATTGTGTTTAAATTTTATTTACAATTTATATCTTGTGAAATTACTGATTCAAAAATAGCCAATTTTAATTAACTTATCTCAATAAATTCAGTAATTATCTTCACCGGCAATTGATCTTTATCATAAGCAATGTAACTGGCATAAAACCCTTCTCCATAACCGGTTTCAAAAGCGAATATAGTTCCTGGGAGTTCACCTGACGGCTTTAAAAAAGCATACTGATCTATTGCTCCGTTTTCATCAAAGAAATATTCATGGAAAAATTCTTCATAGATTCCCATAAAGTCCACTCCTTTGTTACGATATAATTTTTGTTCTAATTCATTAAGACTGTTTTGGGTATCTGCATCCATAAAACAGCCCATTCCGCTCTCTACAGGATAACCGAAGACCTCTCCTTCTGCCAGATCTTTGATATTCTGACCAGCTGTAGTAGCCAATTTCCATTCATCAATTTCAGAAGTACTGAATATGATTTCCGTATAAGCCACACAGTTACTTTCTCTTTCTTTATGTATTATTACCGGAAATTTTCCTTTTGGAAACTCTGTAGAAAAAGGCATCATATCATTCGTAATCAAAGGATCACAGGCTACAAGCTTACCACTGGAAAGATAAATTTTCCCAACTTCAAAACTTTCTAATAGTGGGCTTTCCACAAAGTCTTTTGAAAATAACTTTTGTATGTTTTCAATGTGTGTCATTTTTCATCTTTTTAAACCATCAGGCTGGATACAACTTCTCTGTCTGTACCCAGCCCGATATTAAGACAACGAATTGTCTATATTTTAAATTTACAAACTTTTCAGCTTCTCTTCCAAAATCGCAATTTTGTCAAGTGCATCTTTTTGCTTCTTACGTTCCGTCTCTACTACTTCAGGTTTGGCATTGGCAACAAACTTCTCATTGGATAATTTCTTTTCAACTGAAACAAGGAAACCTTTTAAATATTTTAATTCTTCTTCGGTCTTGGCCTTCTCTTCCCCTAAGTCCAGATTCTCACTTAAAGGAATAGAGATTTCAGTAGCTCCAACAAGGAAAGTAAAACTAGGCTTATCTGTTTTTTGTCCGAAATGAATACTTTCAATATTAGCCAATTTCTTTATAACTGCTTCATTGGCAAACTCAGATGCATTTGTATAGACTTCTACGGTTTCTCTAGGTGAAATTCCTTTTGTCTGACGGTAATTTCTAACCCCTGAAATCAATTCTGCAGCTGTTTCAAAATTTTTAATAATAGTATCATCAAACACACCGGCCTCTTTCTGCTGAGCAATGACTAAAGCCTGATCCAAACTTCTTTCCGAAATAGTTTGCCATAATTCTTCTGTTAAGAAAGGCATAAAAGGATGAAGTAACTTCATTAATTCTTCAAAGAAATATATTGTTTTATGATAAACTTCTTTAGAAATTCCTTCTCCATAATTTGGCTTGATAGCCTCAAGATACCACCCGCAAAAATCATCCCAAATTAGTTTATAGATCAGATGAAGGGCATCAGAAATTCTGAATTTTTCAAATTGATCATTAATTTCAGCTATTGTTTTATTCAATTTGTTTTCGAACCATTCTATCGTTTGAATTTCTGTCGAATTAGGCGTTTTATCTTCGTGATTCCACATATTGATCAGACGGAATGCATTCCAGATCTTTGTCATGAAGTTTCTTCCCTGAAGCATCAGTTCTTCGTCAAAAAGAAGATCATTCCCTGCTGCAGAACTCAACAGAATTCCTACACGTACGCCGTCAGCCCCATATTTATCCATAAGTTCAAGAGGATCAGGAGAGTTCCCCAGAGACTTGGACATTTTTCTTCTTTGCTTGTCTCTTACAATTCCTGTAAAATAAACATTCCTGAAAGGAACTTCTTTTCGATATTCCAGTCCTGCCATAATCATTCTTGCTACCCAGAAGAAAATAATATCGGGTGCGGTAACCAGATCAGAGGTTGGATAATAATACTGGATTTCTTTATTTTCAGGATCATTCAGGCCATCAAATACGGACATTGGCCATAGCCAGGATGAAAACCAGGTATCTAAGGCATCATTATCCTGCTTAAGGTTTTCTTGTGTTAATTCATTATTTCCCGTTTTTTGTTTTGCCAGTTCCAGAGCTTCTTCTTTCGTTTCAGCAACAACAAAATCTTCATCACCTGTACCATAGTAATAAGCAGGGATTTGCTGCCCCCACCACAGCTGACGGGAAATATTCCAATCACGGATGTTCTCCATCCAGTGCTTGTAAGTATTTTTAAACTTCTCAGGATAGAACTTTACCTCATCATTCATAACCACATCCAGAGCCGGCTGGGCAATTTCAGACATTTTCAGGAACCATTGTACTGAAACTTTAGGTTCAATAACAGCACCTGTCCTTTCTGAAGTTCCAACTTTATTTACATAGTCTTCCGCTTTCAGCAAAAGGTCTTTTTCCTCTAATTCTTTTGCGATCTGCTTTCGTACTTCAAATCTGTTTTTCCCGGCATAATGCAGACCATGCTCATTAAGATTTCCATCATCATCCAGAGCATCAATCATTTTTAACTGATGTTTCTGACCGATTTCATAATCGTTTGTATCATGCGCCGGAGTAATTTTCAGTGCTCCTGTTCCAAATTCTATATCAACATACTCATCTTCAATGATCGGAACGACTCTGTTAACAATCGGGACAATCACGTTTTTACCTTTTAAGTGAGCATATCTTTCATCATCAGGATTAATACATACGGCAGTATCCCCGAAAATGGTTTCAGGACGTGTGGTAGCAACTGAAAGAAATTCTTCAGATCCTTCAATCTTATATTTAAGGAAGTATAGCTTCCCGTTCTGTTCTTTGAATATTACCTCTTCATCTGAAATATTGGTTTTTGCCTCAGGATCCCAGTTAACCATTCGGTAACCTCTATAAATCAATCCTTTATTATACAGGTCTACAAAACTTTTGATTACCTGTTCTGACAATTTCTCTTCCATTGTGAAGCGGGTTCTGTCCCAGTCACATGAACATCCCAGTTTCTTCAGCTGCTCAAGAATGGTCCCTCCGTATTTATGAGTCCATTCCCAGGCATGTTCCAGAAACTGCTCACGGGTAATGTCTGATTTACTGACTCCCTCAGACTTCAGTTTAGCAACAACTTTAGCTTCAGTAGCAATTGAAGCATGATCTGTTCCCGGAATCCAGCAGGCATTAAACCCGCGCATTCTTGCACGACGGACCAGAACATCTTGAATGGTATTGTTCAGCATATGTCCCATGTGTAATATCCCCGTAACATTTGGTGGAGGTATTACCACAGTATATGGAGGTTTATCATTAGGCTCTGAATGGAAATATTTGTTTTCCAACCAGTAGTTATACCATTTTTGTTCTGTTTCCTGTGGATTGTACTTTTCTGAAATCTGCATAAATTCTATTTCTTTGGCTTGCAATTTGCAAAAATAGTCTAAAGAAAAAAATTTTTAAGCATGAATTAAAATAATTTTTAACTTTGTTTCACAAAATTTATCTAACAAACATATTAACATTCAAGAATATGAAGAAATTAATCGCAGGAATTGCATTATTCGGAACATTTGCTCTGGCATCTGCACAAACAATTACGTTTGATAAAACTACTTATGACTATGGTACTATTAAGCCTAATGCTGACGGTACAAGGTTCTTTACAGTAACAAACACAGGAGATAAGCCTTTGATCATATCAAATGTAAAGCCTTCTTGCGGATGTACAACTCCTGAATTCAGCCAGGATCCGATCATGCCGGGAAAATCTGCTAAGATCAAAGTGGGATACAACACTGCTCTTAATGGAGGATTCAACAAAATGATTGAAGTTTTCTCTAATGACCCTGCAAACAGCAGAAGTGTAATTTATATCAAAGGTACAGTAGATGCTAATGCACCTGAGCCAAAAGTATTGACTCCTGCTGAGCAGAAAGAAGCTGCAAAAGCAGAGAAAAAAGCTGCAAAAATCGCTAAAAAAGCTGCTGCAAAGTAAGCTTTACAAAAGAAATAAAAATACCGCCCCGGATGAGGCGGTATTTTTATTATATTTATAATAATCAGATTGTTCAGAAGTTCTGATCTGTCATATTTAAATTTAGCAAAACATTAATTTCACATATTATATGGACACCAATTTCTCAGATGACTTTCAGATAAACGGAAAATTCTCAATAAAAAAAGCCCCTACATCTTATGATGGAAAACTTACCAAAGAAGAAGGAGCTCAAATGCTGATTCAGGAAAAAGAAAAACTCCGGGAGCTGCAGGAAAAACTCTACGCAGATGGCAGCAAGTCTCTTCTGGTAGTACTACAGGCTATGGATGCTGCAGGAAAAGACAGCATGATCGAACATGTATTTGGTGGTGTGAATCCGCAAGGCTGTAATGTTACCAGCTTTAAGACCCCTAGTTCCAAAGAATATTCCCACGACTTTTTATGGAGACATTACCTGGCTTTACCCCAGAAAGGGATGATAGGAATCTTTAACCGATCTCATTACGAGAGTGTTTTGGTCTGTAAGGTCCATCCTGAATATAACCTTAGTGAAAAAACATGGTCTTCTGTAAAGGATTTTGACAATGCATTCTGGGAAAACCGCTATGAAAGCATCAGGAATTTTGAAAAACATCTTTCACAGAACGGAACAACAATCATTAAGATCTTTTTAAATGTTTCAAAAGATGAACAGAAAAAGAGACTTCTGGACAGAATTGATGAACAGGAAAAAAACTGGAAGTTTTCTGCCGGGGATCTGCCGGAAAGAGCCTTATTTGATCAATATATGAAGGCTTATGAAACAGCCATAAATGAAACATCAAAAGATTATGCGCCGTGGTATGTGCTTCCTGCTGATAACAAATGGTTTGCAAGGGTTGCCGCCATACAGATCATTATTGATACACTGGAAAAAATGAATCTTAAATATCCTTCACTTTCCGAAAAAGAAAAACAGGAATTAATTGATTCAAAAAAAATACTTGAAAATGAATAATAAAAAACCTCAATCAATTAGATTGAGGTTTTTCATTCCGGATTTGGAAATCAGGAAAATCACGAGAAAATCTATAAGCCGGATTCTGTACTTCCGAGGAAGTGCCTGTTATTTATCTACGTCTTACATTGCTGCAAGACTTGAGCTGATTACCCCTCGGTTTTCAGGACGAGCCACCCCTATTTTCATTACTGAAAAGAACCGATATACTTACCATTGCACCACAAAGAGTTTACCTGGTTTCACTACAGCCGAACTGTACCTGCTTTCTGTTGCACTTGTCCTACCCTCACGGGTGACGGATGTTATCCGCTTTGCTGCTCTACGGTGTCCGGACTTTCCTACCCCTGCCGAAACAGGAATCAACAGGCCGACCTTCTCGAGATAGCAAAGATACATAGAATTTCAGAAAGCCAAAAGAAGGAAAAAGGATATTAATCCGTTTATTTTTAAAAGCTCACGGGCAAATCCGTTGCTTTCTCTGCCTTATTCTATTATTTTCTTCATCAATTACCACATTATTGTTATCTTCGTGCCATTATATATCTATGAATTCCAGAGAAAAAGAATTTGCGCAGCTTATTAAAGATAATCAGGGCCTGATTATTAAAGTATCGCGCTTATACACCAATTCTCTTGAAGATGAAGAGGACCTTTTCCAGGAAATTGTATTACAACTATGGAGAAGCTATGATTCCTTCAAAGGAAATTCCAAAATTTCTACATGGATGTATCGTGTAGCCCTTAATACAGCAATAACCCTCTTCAGAAAAAAAAGCAAAAGTCTTCCTACAAACGAACTGGATATCAACCATAAGGATTTTGTAGAAGATGATGATGAAAAACAACAACAGATATCACTTTTATATACTGTAATCAAAACTCTTCCTAATATAGAAAGGGCCATTGTTATGATGTATCTTGACGATCTGCCTTACAAGGATATTGCAGAAAACCTTGGAATCACCGAAGTTAATGCACGTGTGAAAATGAACAGATTAAAGAAAACCCTTAAAGAACAGATGGAAAAATATGCCTGAATTTGATTTAGACAGCTTTAAGAAAACCTGGCAGGAACAACCTGTCCAGCCAAAATATGACAACAGTGAAATCCTTCAGATGCTGAATAAAAAATCACGTAACTATGTCAAATATATTTTCTGGATAAGTGTTGTGGAATTCTTATTCTTTTCTGTCCTTGGATTATTTTATTTCTTTCAGGAAGAAGAGTCAGAAAGTTTTCGTAAAGTGCTTGAAAGACTGGGAGCACAGGGATCTGCTGAGGTTGAAGATAACTTCAGCCACGCCTATTTGGCGATAAAAATATTAAGCTTACTGATCACGGCTTACTTTGTATTGAAATTTTACCAGAATTACCGTAAGATAAAAATTGAAGAAAATCTTAAAGGATTTATTACAAGAATTATTAAATTCAAAAAAACAGTAAATGCATTTATTCTGATCAGTATTGTATTGCTTCTACTCTTCACCTGTGTATTAATTGCTTTTATATTTTATACTCTAAATTCTCAGAACATCCAGCCTACCCAATCCAACCTTATCATCATCATTGTTGGAATTACGGTCAGCAGTCTTCTTGCAGTTTCTATGATCTGGCTGTATTACAGATTAGTATATGGCAGTATTATCAAAAAGCTTGACAAGAATTTAAAACAATTAAAAGAGATCGATTTACAGGAAAATTAATATATATTGGCGATAGATAAAGATATATTCGTTAAATTTATTTAACCAAATCTTATACTATGCCACTATCTTATGTCTACGGAACTTCTGAAATTCCGTTATTAGGACAAACTATCGGGAGAAATCTTAAAAGTACAGTAGAAAAATATCCTCATCAGGAAGCTTTGATTTGTGTTCATCAGAATTACAGAGCCACCTACCAGGAATTTTATAACCAGACCACTGCTGTGGCAAAAGCTTTATTGTTTTTAGGAGCAAAATCAGGAGACAGAGTCGGAATATGGTCTGCCAACCGGTATGAATGGGTTCTGTTACAATACGCTACAGCAAGGATAGGAACTATTCTGGTTAATATTAATCCGGCCTACAGAACACATGAGCTCACCTATGTCCTTAACCAATCTGAAATCCGTTTTCTTTTTTCCTCTTTAAATTTTAAAACCAGTAACTATAAGGAAATGGTAGAATATGCGAAAGAGGTTTGTCCTGCTCTTGAACATGAAATTTTCTTTGATGAAAACTGGGATGATTTTGTAAACAAAGGACAGGATATTTCAGATGAAGTTCTTCACAGCTTTGAAGAGCATGTTCAGTTTGATGATCCGGTCAACATCCAGTATACTTCCGGAACTACCGGTTTTCCGAAAGGGGTCACCCTTTCTCACCATAACATCTTGAATAATGGTTATTTTATTGGTATAAGATTAAAATATACAGAAAAAGACCGTGTCTGTATTCCGGTACCTTTCTATCACTGTTTTGGAATGGTCATAGGAAATATATGCTGTACAGCTCATGGCGCATGCATGGTTATTCCAAACGACAGCTTTGATCCTGATATTACATTAAAAACAGTATCAGATGAAAGGTGTACTTCCCTGTATGGAGTACCCACGATGTTTATTGCAGAATTGGCTGTTAAAGATTTTGACACCTATGATTTTTCAAGTCTCAGAACCGGTGTTATGGCAGGTTCAGTCTGTCCGCCGGAAATTATGAAAAAAGTAGAAACCTTAATGAATATCAAAGAAATGAGTATCTGTTACGGAATGACAGAAACTTCTCCTGTCTCTACCCAGACGTTAATCGGGACTTCTCTTGAAAAGCAGGTAAGTACCGTAGGCATAGTTCAGGACCATCTGGAAATAAAGATCATTGATGAGAGCGGAAAGATCCTTCAACGTGGAGAGCACGGTGAACTATGCACAAGAGGCTATTCCGTCATGCTGAAATACTGGAATGATCCTGAAAATACAAAAAAGGTGCTGGATGATGCCCGCTGGATGCATACCGGTGATATGGCAGTAATGGATAACGAAGGGTATATTACTATCTCCGGGAGAATTAAAGATCTGATTATCCGGGGAGGCGAAAATATATCTCCAAAAGAAATTGAAGATTTTCTATATACATATCCCCATATTCTGGATGTTCAGATCATTGGAGTTCCAAGTGAGAAGTTCGGAGAGGAGGTCATGGCATGGGTAAAAGTAAGAAAAGGGTTTACCATTACAGAAGAAGAGCTCGTGGAATATTGTAAAGGAAAAATCGCTCATTATAAAGTTCCGAAGTACTGGAAATTCGTGGATGAGTTTCCGATGACTATTTCCGGTAAAATACGAAAAGTGGAGATGCGGGAAATCTCAATGAGGGAACTGGGACTTGAGCATATAAAACAGGCATAAATACTACAGATTTAAGTTCTAATAAAAAAAGCATTTCAATCCGAAATGCTTTTCTGTTTTAAAGTTCTTTTCTTAGTCTTGCTACAGGAATATTGAGTTGTTCACGATATTTTGCAATCGTTCTTCTTGCAATATTATATCCCTGCTCTTTTAAGATCACCACCAAAGCATCATCAGTAAGTGGCTTTCTCTTATTTTCTTTGTTAATCACCTCTTGCAGATGGGTTTTAATTTCTTTTGTAGAGACCTCCTCACCGTCATCATTAGTAAGACTATCTGAGAATAAATCCTTAAGATATACGATGCCGTTAGGTGTATCTGCATATTTACTCTTCACCACCCTTGAGATTGTAGAAATATCAAATCCTGTGATATCCGCTACGTCTTTCAGGATCATTGGCTTCAATGATTTCTCATCTCCTGTAATAAAGTAATCCTTCTGAAACTTAACAATAGCGGTAATCGTCTGTAATAAGGTATTCTGACGCTGGTTTATAGCATCAATATACCATTTTGCAGCATCTAGTTTTTGCTTGATAAATAGTGCAGCTTGTTTATGCTCAGCCGAGTTTTTATCATGTGAATATGTGGATAAGATGTCTTTATATTCCTCAGATACTCTTAAAGTTGGAGCATTTTTACTGTTCAGCATAGGAATTACCTGCCCGTCTTTTACCTGAATAACAAAATCGGGAATAATTTCCTGGTTAATCGTAATCGTTTGTGTATCAAAGTTTCCACCGACCTTAGGGGATAATTTTGAAATTTCGTCCAAAGCATCTTTCAGATCATCCTCTTCAATATCATATTTCTGAATAATCTTATTATAATGTTTATTGGTCAATGCATCAAACTGATTTCTTAAAATATTGGCAGCCAAAGAAACAGCCTTATCTGAGCTTACTTTTTTTTCTATCTGAAGCAGCAGACATTCCTGTAATCCTCTTGCTCCTACACCAGGTGGATCAAGTTTCTGAACATAGTTTTCAAGGATATCTTCAACTTTTTCTCTGGTTGTATAAATTCCCTGTGAAAAAGCAAGATCATCAACAATAGATTTGATCTCTCTTCTCAAATATCCGTCCGTATCTAAATTTCCGATAAGATATTCTGCGATTTTTAAATCTTCGTTACTAATACTTACCAGATGAATCTGTTCCATCAGGTAATCATATAGTGACTGTCCTTCTGTTAAAAGGCTTTCATTATCAAATTCTTCATCATCAGGAGAATAGTTGCTGGACGCTGTTTTATAGCTTGGTTCATCATCATAAAGATATTCATTGACGTCAAAATCTGTTTCAATGCTTTCTGTGCCTTCATCCTGATAAGCATCTTCCAAAGACGAATAGTCATCTTCTTTAGAATCTTCCTTTGCAATTTCCAGTGCAGGATTTTCTTCCAGCTCTCGTTCCAACTCCTCTTCAAATTCAAGAGTGTGAAGCTGAATCAGCTTCATCAACTGGATCTGCTGAGGGGCCAGCTTTTGTCCTAATTTGAGTTGTAAGTGTTGTTTAAGCATACTATTATTTGCGTTTTAACATAACATATTCTACGAATTTAATAAATTTATTTGACAAAAATCACATTTAGCATGATTTTTGCATTATACATTTTAACATAATAAACTATTAAAGAATAAAAAAAGCCTTAACTTCTGATTAAGGCTTTTTTTATTATGCTAGAACTCAGCGCTTTTCGGTGTTCTTGGGAAAGGAATCACATCTCTGATGTTCGTCATTCCTGTTACGAAAAGAACAAGTCTTTCCAATCCTAAACCAAACCCTGCATGCGGTACAGAACCGAATTTTCTGGTATCAAGATACCACCAAAGTTCATGCTCATCTACATGCATATCCGCCATTTTCTGTTTTAAAACATCTAATCTTGCCTCTCTCTCTGATCCACCAATGATTTCACCGATACCCGGGAAAAGAACATCCATTGCGGCAACAGTTTTGTTATCATCATTCAGTTTCATATAGAATGCTTTAATCTCTTTAGGATAATCAAATAATACTACCGGGCTTTCAAAATGTTTTTCAACAAGATATCTTTCATGCTCAGACTGAAGATCTGTTCCCCATTTTTCAACCGGGTAAACAAATTTTCCTTTTTTATTTTCTTTAGAGTTCAGTAAGATTTCAATTGCTTCCGTATAGCTTACACGCTTGAAACGTTTTGCCACTACATTCTGTAACTTTTCAATAAGACCTTCTTTAGCTCTTTCTTTTTCAGGCTTGGCTTTCTGCTCCTCAGCAAAACGTTTGTCCAGGAAGTCAAGATCATCTTTACAGTTATCCAGTACATACTGAATGACATACTTCAGGAAATCTTCTGCCAGGTCTATGTTATCTTCAAGGTTATTGAAAGCTACTTCCGGTTCAATCATCCAGAATTCCGCGAGGTGTCTTGTTGTGTTTGAGTTTTCTGCACGGAAAGTAGGTCCAAATGTATAAATTCTTCCTAATCCCATAGCCGCTGTTTCCCCTTCAAGCTGCCCTGAAACAGTAAGGTTTGTTTTTCTGCCGAAGAAATCCTGTGCAAAATCTATCTCTCCTTCTTCAGTTCTCGGCATATTGTTCAGATCAAAGTTTGTAACTCCAAACATTTCTCCTGCGCCTTCTGCATCAGCACCTGTAATAACCGGTGTGTTGATATAGAAAAACTGGTTCTGGTTGAAAAACGAGTGGACTGCAAAGCTTACTGCGTGGCGTACTCTGAACACTGCTCCGAAAAGGTTCGTTCTGAATCTTAGGTGTGCCTGCTCACGGAGCTTCTCCAGACTGTGTTTTTTAGGCTGAAGAATAGTACTCTGAAGTTCTTCCGTAAAATTATCTCCCAGTATAATGATCTTCTTTGCAATAATTTCTACCGACTGCCCTGCTCCCTGACTTTCCACCACTTCACCTACTACTTTAAGAGAAGAAGCCGTACTTATACTTTTGATAAGTTCTTCGTCAAAATTTTCGAAATCAACAACTATCTGCAAATTATTAATCGTAGAACCATCATTAAGCGCAATAAAGCGATTAGCACGGAATGATCTTACCCATCCGTAAACTGTAATGTCATGATGTAATACTTTCTTGTAATCCTTCAGGATTTCTTTGATCGTTTGCTTTTTCATTTGTTGATGATAAATTTTTTTATATAAAAATTAATGTCTGCAAAGTTACAAAAAAACAGCGCAACTTGATGATTGCGCTGTCTTTAAAAATCATTTAACAAACATTTAAACTTTCAGTTCAGAAAATTTACCTTTTTCTACTGCTCAATCTTTTTCATTGTAAGGATACATTTCCACTCAATATTATTTTGAACGTCAAGATAAATCCGCATATGACCGGAGTGAACTACTCTACATTATCACTTTTTAGGAAGAATAAATTTTAATTTACCCTAAGTTTTCATGGAATTAGTTTAATTTATTGAAAGGTTATTAGTTTTTAAGCAATAATTTCATGATCAACGGCAGGTTAGCAAATCCATCTGTCACACTTTTAAACACTTTGGATGAATGCTGCGAATTTTGTTTTAGTTACTTTAAATGATCATCACTCTTTTACATTATGAATTCTGACAATTACTTCATTCTTTACATATTGTTAATAATTTTGTTATACAATTCCTGACCTGATCATTAATCAGGAACTGATATTTTGTAATGTGCACATACAAAATAAAACGTTTGTGTTTTTACCTGAAGCAAAGATGCAGGAAGTAAAATAATACCACAAGTGAATGCTTTATAGATTCATAAATTTATATACCTAAAAACATGAATTTATAAATGACAATAAAATGAAAATCAACATATTAATCTAATCCGAAGACATATTTTCAATTTCTTTCAGATAGATAGAAAGCGGTGTGCCGGTTCGTTTTTTGAACGCTAAAGTGAAGGCCTGCTCATTATTATATCCTAATTCTTCGGCGATAAAAGGAATCTTATAAGACCTGAATTTTTTATCATTGGCCAATCTGTTGATGGCATAATCAATACGGAGATCATTAAGATAGGTGGCAAAGTTTTTTCCTTTGTAGGTATTGATAATTTCGGACAGATACTTTGAGTTTGTTTTTATTTTTTTGGCAAGACTTCCCAGCGTAATTCCCTTATTCAAAAACTGATCTTTGTTTTCAAATATTTCAAGCTCTTTTAAAATAGCCAGGGCAATATCTTCAGAAATAGTTTTGGATATTCTGTCCTCAGAATTTTCTGTATTTCCTGATTTAGAAACTTCAGGAAGAAGTTCTTTGGCTTCCCGTTCTGTGTTTTTTCCTACCTTGTTTTCATTAACAGACTGGATAAGATCCTGGGCAATCTTTTTATATTTTTTTTCAGATTTTTTATATTTAAAATAAACGTTGATAAATAACAGGTGTGATATCAATAGAAGACTCAGTACGATATAAAATAAACTTTTTCTTTTTGTAAGTTCATTGGTAATGTTCTCTTTCTCCTGCAGAAGTTCCGGAGTATCATACCTCCTCGGGAGCTCTCTGGAAATATACCTGAACTGGGTATCCAGAACCTGATCAACCTTTAAAAACCGATCTACATAGTACAGTTGCTTTTCTTTATTATTGTTTTCTTTATAATAATCAATAAGGTAAGTATATACATCCCTAAGCTCCGGATAGATGTAATTTGTTGTAAGAACCATAGAATCAATCTTCCGGAAATACTCTACTGCTTTCTCTTTTTCGTTGAGCCCGGCATAGGACTTTCCTAAATATAAAAAAGTGTAATTATGATTCCTTTTAGAACCATTATTGTTTGTAAAGAAATATTTTTCACATTCCAATAAGCCGTCAATTGCTTTCTGATAATTCTTTGAATGCAAATGATAATATCCTAACAACCCAAGGTTCTGATGATAGCGGTAGACATCCTTATTTTTTTTAGAATCCATTAAGCCTTCCTTTATGAGGGCATAGGCAGAATCCATCTTATTAATTTCTATGTATGCGTCAGCCAGGTTCAACTTGAGAGAGTTCTTCTCATCCTGATTCATATAATCGGTATCATACGCATAATGTCTTAAAACTTTGGCTGTCTCAGCATGTTTCCCGATATAATTATTAAGATGGGCAATACTGATATGAGCCATAGCAATCTGTCTCTTATTTCCTTTTTCCTTGGCATATTTCAATCCTAAGATATAATTGTTCAATGCAGACTGAAGATTATCATTTCTAAAATATACATTCCCTTTTAAGAGATAGATTCTGGCAGGATAGATATTTTCTTTGGAATTTAGGGTGATGTGCTGTAAGCTGTCAAGGTATTGTAATGCATTGGGTAGGTTTTCACAGAAATGAAGCATAACGTATCCTTCAGCAATCTGAGTGGTGTTCTTTTCAGATTTTGCCTTTTTAAGATAATTTTCTGCAATACTTTTACTGTTCACATTTCCGGCAGGACTGCTATAGAATTCTTTTTCCAATTCTTTATAAGTCCGTTTTTCCGAAGTATTTTTTTCAATATTATTGGTTTGTGCATGAAAAAACAGATTTCCAATAATAAAAAACAGCATTAAACATTTTATTTTCATCATTCATCCGAGCTATATTACAAAAATATTGTTTTTTCTTCAGTACAAATACCATTGCTTTTTCTTTTTCTACGTATTCATCAATATTTTCATTAAAATTAATTATGTTTAATACAAAAACAGGTTATAAGCTAAAATTATATGCTCTTCAAATATTTCCCCTCTATTTTTCCTTCCATATAATATACTCCTGCTCTGTTTCAAGTTTATGTCTGGATGATCTGAATTATTGGAAGGGTTAGAAATTAAAACGTTGAAAAAAAACTAATTTCCAGATATATGTAAATAATTTGGTATTTTTAAACAACAGTATTTTATTCAAAAATGAAGAACAATGTTCTTTTTTTGTTCCTTTCAGTATGTTCGGATATATGATGACCTATAATAAAATTACCTGTGAAGGTTCTCTTAGCTACTTTGAACACCAGATTAAAAACTCAAAATCTCTGAATGAATCAGGAAACCGTGAAGGGAAAATATTTTTTAATAAATGTATAAACAGATTGACCGGCTAAAACAAAATGTATCATGAATACTCTTCGTAAAGGCGAATATTTCGGGGAAACCAATCAAATGGTCAATTTAGATGGATTGACAATCACTGATACGGAATACACCTATCCTTATGTAGACTGGCATTATCATGAAAATGCTTACTTTACTTTTCTGCTTCAGGGTAATATGACGGAAGGAAACAGAAAAGAAACCTATGGCTGCTCTGCAGGAACATTGCTGTATCATCATTGGGAAGATCCTCATTATAATATTAAACCGGATGTTTTTACACGAGGCTTCCACATCGAAATTACTCAAGACTGGTTTGACCGGTTTGATATTCAGAAAAATAAAACAGAAGGCAGTTTTAATATAAAAAAACCCACCTTAAAATTCTTGATTTATCAGCTGTTCAAAGAAACTAAATTGAATAATTCCTCTTTTGAACTCACCGCCAATCAGCTGCTATTACATCTTTTTAGCCAATTGGCCCACGATAAGGGAAACAAGGAAAGAAGGCCTGTCTGGGTAGGTCAGATCAATGAAATACTGCATGAAAATGCTACTGAGAATCTTACACTTACCGGAATTGCTGAAACTTTGAACATTCATCCTGTTCATTTAAGCAGGGATTTCCATAAATATTTCCATTGCAATCTGGGGGAATACCTCCGGAAATTAAAGGTCAATAAATCAATTAAACTTCTTAATACCCCTTGTTCTTTGACAGATATTGCTTTGGAATGTGGTTTTGCGGATCAGAGTCATTTTATCAGATGCTTCAAAGAAAACATTGGAATCACCCCTCTGAAATACAGAAATCTTCTGAAAAAACATTAAAATCTTCTGAGTAAAAACATCATTCACGATTTGGATACATTATTCCCCGATTCGGCTACATTTCCTTCTTCACAACTTTTCACCTTTGTACCATTATTAAAAACAAAAAATATTAAAAATGGAAACAAAAAGAGTATGGTTCGTAACAGGAGCATCCAAAGGTCTAGGATTTGAGCTGGTAAAAAAATTATTATCCGAAGGATTCCGGGTTGCTGCAACAAGCCGCACCGTTGATTCCCTGATCTCTACGATCGGAGAAGCCTCAGAAAATTTTCTTCCACTGGGCGTCAATATCACAGATAACAATGACATCAAATCTGCTATTGCCAAAACAGTAGAATATTTCGGACAAATCGATGTAGTGGTGAACAATGCAGGCTATGGACAAATTGGTACTCTGGAGGAACTTACCGACGAAGAAGCCAGAGAAAATTACGCAGTGAATGTGTTCGGAACATTAAACGTAATCAGAAATGCAATGCCTTATCTTCGTAAGCAACGATCAGGAAATATCTTCAATATTTCATCAGTCGGCGGATATTCAGGAAATTTTCCGGGTTGGGGAATTTACTGTTCTACAAAATTTGCCGTTGCAGGATTTACGGAAGCGCTGGCTGAAGAAGTAAAAGATTTCGGGGTTCATGCCACCGTTGTTTATCCCGGATATTTCCGTACAGATTTTTTAAATAAAGATTCTGTAAAAACCCCTGTCAATCCTATCCAGGCATATGAAGCTGCAAGAAATTCAGAACAGGCTCACCTTAATGAAATCAATGGAAACCAGCCAAATGATCCGGTAAAAGCAGCTGATGTTCTGATCCAGATCAGCAAAGAAAAAAATCCTCCGGTACATTTATTATTGGGCGTAGGAACGGTGGAGTTTCTGAATAACAAGATTGATATTTTAAAGAAAGATGCCCAGAAATGGGAAAGTTTAACTGTTTCAACGGCGATCTAATTTTATCATAATACTCTTCGGCTCTGCCTATTCAGAACAGAGCCGAAGGTTTTCTGAAATACTGTATTAACCTTTTTACAAAAACAACTAAATTAGCTATTATGAAACAACCCGTTCGTTTTAATTCTATTTCAGAGTTTCATGCTTTCTGTGGTCTTGCGAATCCTGAACATCCGCTGATCAGCCTGATAGATTACAGTAAGGTCCGTTATGTTGTGGATAATGAAGAGCTGAGGTGGATCCAGAATTTTTATTCTATCGGCCTGAAAAAAAACGTCAGTCCGAAATTTAATTACGGCCAGCAACAATATGATTTTGACTCAGGTGTGTTGTGCTTTGTTTCACCACAACAATATTTAAGCCTTGAGATCAATCCGGATGTTGAAGTTGAACCAACTGGTTATTTATTATTAATTCATCCTGATTTTCTGTGGAATACTTCATTGACAAAGAAAATAAAGTCCTGTGATTTTTTCAGCTACCAGGTGAAAGAAGCACTTTTTCTTTCTGATAAAGAAGAAAAAGTCATTGTGGATATCCTTAAGAATATTGAACGGGAATATCTGGCCAATACGGATAAATTCACGCAGGAACTGATCATTGCACAAATCGAATTATTGTTGATTTATTCTGAACGCTTTTATGAACGGCAGTTTTTTACCAGAAAAAAATCAAGCCACGAATTGCTGTATAAGTTCGAAGATATTCTTTCCCAATATTTTAAAGACGAAAATCTTCTTGAAAACGGAGTTCCGTCAGTGAAATGTATTGCCGATCAGATGAATATTTCACCCAATTATTTAGGGACTCTGCTCCGTCTTCATACTCAGCAAAACACACAGCAACATATTCAGAATAAATTAATTGATCTCGCTAAAGAACGTTTAAGTACAACAAGTCTGTCTGTAAGTGAAATTGCTTATGAGCTGGGATTTGAGCACCCACAGTCTTTCAGTAAACTTTTTAAACAAAAAACCAATCAGTCACCGGGAGAATTCAGGAAGCTTTTCAATTAAAGATTACGTTCTGATATGGATTACAAATACCCATGTTAATTTCATTCTATTTTACCCTAAAGAAGTTTATTATTTTTGTTTACATACTTCTTTGAGATGAAACCATTTCTATTATTGATCTTTATTTTTATATTTTGCCTTTATCAGGGGCAAAGCAGCAATATCGTCAATCCTGAAAAAATTGAAAATCCCATCCAGAAAAAATATTCCGGGAAAATTGTTTTTCTCAATAAAAATATTCCCCTGGAAAACCTGAAAGATTCGGATATTATCACTTCTTCCGTATTCCAGGAAAACGGTAATTTAGGTATTCATGCATTTTTTGAAAATTCGCTTCTTAACTATCTTCACCAGCTTGCCCCTTCCAGAACAGCTGATGAACTACTTAAAAACGGAAATTACCAGTTTTCATTCTATGTTGACGAAAAACTGATCTATACAGAAAATCTCAATACAGGGGCAGGCACTTCAGTTAGCAAAAAATTCAGAACAACTTTGAGAATCCCTCTTCTCAGCAGTAAGAACGAAGACTCATGGGGAAGATTTTTATGGATGCGTTTTTATATGGCTCATGATGGAATTGATGCCCTGACTGCCGGAAATCACATCTTAAAAATTGAAATCCGTCCTTATCTGAAAGTTCCCAACATCAAAACAGGACCTGTCATTGCAGAAGGACAGATCCACCTCAGTGTTCCTTCCCAAAATATCCCTGAAAAACAGATTGCTTTTCAGCCTATCCTGTCTAACAGCGGCTGGAAGGTTTCCAAGGAAAAAATCAATACTGAAATCATCAGATCCCTGAACAGGAAAATTGCAGAAAACAGGTTTAAAGATCTTACCGGAATTGTTGTGATAAAAGACGGAAAGTTACTTCTGGAAGAATATTTTAATGGTTTCGGAAGAGATTCTTTACAGGATACAAGATCAGTAGGAAAATCATTTTCATCAGCTTTAACAGGGATTGCGATAAAAGAAGGGTATTTAAAGAGCGAAAACCAATATTTAAAAGAGTTTTATGATTTAAAACAATTTAAAAATTACTCTTCTCAAAAAGGTGATGTCACCATAAAAAGTCTAATGACAATGAGTTCCGGATTTGAAGGAAATGATGATGATCCGGAATCTCCCGGCAATGAAGAAAATATGTATTCTACAGATAACTGGGTAAAGTTCGCATTGGATCTGCCAATGAGTGAGAATGGAACAGGAAAAAAATGGAGCTATTTCACAGCCGGAATCGTGATAACCGGAGATATTCTGGATAAAACCGTTCCTGAAGGTCTGGAAAACTATGCAGACAAAAAACTATTTCATCCTCTTGGAATTACAGACTATAAATGGCAGTTTACTCCACAGCAAAAGCCTTCTCTGGCAGGAGGATTGCGTATGAAAGCACTTGATTTTGCAAAATTCGGACAGCTGTATAAGAATAATGGGGTCTGGAATGGAAAAACTATTCTGGATAAAGATTGGGTTAAGAAGTCACTCACCAATTATTTTTCAGATCAAAATGATTTTGAAGGATACGGATATTTATTCTGGCGAAAGGTTTACACTGTGGGAGACAAATCTTTTGAAGCATTCCAATCCAGCGGAAACGGAGGCAACAAAATCATTATGTTTACCCAAATCCCTGTTGTTATTGTCATTACAGCACGGGCATATAATAAACCTTATGCTCATCAGCAATCCGATAAAATAGTACAGGAATATCTTTTACCTTCCTTAAAAATAAGTAATGAATAGTGATAAAAATGAGAAAGAAAAAAATGATTGCTTACGTAAATTATTCGTCTTTTTTAGATGGAACAAGGAATACGTCCATCAGACCTTCCGGCAGCTGCATTTTTATAAATCGTTCTTCCCTGTTTACCTCCAGAATCCAGTCTTTGATCAGAGGAATAACAATTTCTCTTCCTTCAAAACCTAAGATAAAATAATTCTGTGCTGTCTGATCGTTTACCGAACGTATTACGCCACAGTCATTATCATTTTCATCCAGTATATTATATCCTATTATTTCATGATAATAGAATTGTTTTCCTGAAAGTTTAGGAAGTGTAGAAAGCGGCAGGTAAACACTTTTACCCAGAACCTGATCTACCATCGCTTCGGAAGAATTTTTGAAAGCGATATTCAGAGCATCTGATTTGCTCCATGATGATTTTTCAATAAAAAATGGAACCAATAATCCGTTGATTTCAACGAATATTGATTCCAGTTTATTGTAAAGCTCGGGTTGGTCAGTATCCAGTTTAAGGATGACATTTCCCGCAAGTCCGTGTCTGCGTGTAATTTTACCTAAAAAATAGCAATCTTCTTTACGCATAACGGGATTTGTTCTTAAGCTTCAGTGTTTTCTTCAGTTTCAGCAGCAGGAGCTTCTCCTTCTGTAGCTTCAGCAACTTCTTCAGCAGGTGCGTTTGCAGCTTCTTCAGCAGCTTTAGCATCAGCTTCAGCCTGTGCAGCAGCAGCAACTCTAGCTTCGTTTACTTTTACTTCAGCTTCTAAAGCAGCTTTCTTAGCATCAGCTTTAGCAGTAGCTAAACCTTCTACTTTACCTTGAACTTTAGCATCTTTAGCTTCTACCCAAGCATTGAATCTTTTTTCAGCCTCAGCTTCATCAAAAGCACCTTTAGCTACACCACCTTGTAAGTGTTTTTTGTAAAGAGCCCCTTTGTAAGAAAGAATTGCTCTGGCAGTATCAGTAGGCTGAGCACCGTTGTTTAACCACTTCACAGCAGAATCAACATTCAATTCGATAGTAGCCGGGTTAGTAATAGGGTTGTAAGTTCCTAGTTTTTCGATGAATCTACCATCTCTTCTTGCTCTAGAATCTGCAACCACGATGTGGAAAAAAGGTTTTCCTTTTTTACCGTGTCTTTGTAATCTGATTTTTACTGACATAATGTTTGAATTTTATGGGAACTCGTCCCAGTTAAATATTTAAGAGTGCAAAGATAATAAATTTTCTGATCTTTTGGATAAAAATATAATTATTTTTGAACCGCTATTAAAAAAGGAATATCTTATGTGCCTCTATCAGATTGTTTTCCCTTTGTTTATCGGTAATAATTGATCCATAATTCATTAAAAAAACATCAAATTGAAAAGTATCAATAGTAATGGGAATTCTTGAAAGAATTTCTGTCAAAGATTCAAATCCATATGGGAAACAACACAGGAGCAAAATGACTCTTAACGAATAACAAAATCAATAATAAAGTTACTTAAAGCTAATTATTACTTCAGATAAAGATGACTAATCAATTGCCCCCATATAGAAAAGCCCAAGACACTTCTGGTTTTCTCCTATCGTCAGAGACTCTTTCAGATGATCAACAATTTTAGGAGAGCTCCAGTAGCATCCGATATTGTTAGCGGTACAGGTAAGATACATATTTTGTACTGCCATTGAGGTTGCAGCTATTTCTTCCCACTCAGGAACCATCGCACTAAAATTGACAACAATTGAAACAACAACATCAGCTTTATTGATCTTAAAACCAATATCATTATATTTTTTTTCTAAAAATAGCTGTTCCGGTTGTGTGGATTTATAAATGGCCTGCATTTCAGAGGCCAGCTTCATTTTTTCTTCTCCTTTAAATATTTTGAAACGCCAGGGTCTGGTACGTTTATGATTAGGAGCAAATGTTGCAGAGTTTAAAATTTCATCAAGAATCTCCCGGGAAATCTCCCTGTCTGAATAATCTTTAGGGAAAATGCTTCTCCTTTTCTCTATAATTTCTTTTAATGTTTCGGCTTTATTCATACCTGCAAATTTACAATATGCAACCCAATCTTTGGCTTTACAGCATTAAGTATTTAGTCCGATTTTCATATGCCTTATAGTGACTGTAAAAACCCCTTACAGGACCTCCAGAATTTTCTGATGGATTTTATTCAGTGTGAATTCATCTCCTGATTTCATTCCCATCATTTTTCTTGCCATAGGACTTTCGGAGGAAATAGCATAAAACCTGTCTCCTTCAAAAAAGAATTCGCCCAGAGAAACTGAAATATAAAACCTTGCTTTATTGGTAATAACCAAAGATCCCAGCTGAATCCTTTCAGTTGTGGTATTCAATACTTTCGCCATGTTTCTTTTCATATCATTCAAGGCACCAAGCTGTCTTTGCATCTGATAAATCTCTTCCTGCATCTCTTCTCTCATACTGTCATATTTTGGAGTTTTCTTAATGTCACGGCTTGCCTCCTGAGTAAATTCGATAAAATTTTTAAGTTTCTCAATCTTCTCTGCAATAGTCATTTTTACAAAGTCCCTGATATCACTTTTTTCAAATACAGTCTTCTCCATAAATCGAATCTTTATATAAAGATAATATTTTTAGAATAATATTTCAATGACTCCACATAAAATACTCTTTCAAATATTTCATTGTTTTTATAAATTATTTCTAGATTTATTAAATAGGAAGGAAACTATAATTTAATCACGATCAGTAAAAAGAATTGCAAAAAAGCCTTGTCAAATTTACAAGGCCTTTTATTTTATTTTTCAGAAAGTTTTTTCAGATCACCCAACCCTTGTCCAAACATTTTGTCCATATTATTATCCATCATAGGTTTCATAATCTTCATCATAGTATTCAATTCATTATCAATCATCCATGTTACTTTAGTTCCGTTTCCTTCAGGAGTTAATATAAATGTTCCTTTTGCATTTCCCTCAAAAGGCTGTATAAAATGAAGCCTGGTAACCATTTTTTCATTGGGAACGATTTCAGTAATAGCCTGTTCACCTTCTCCTACATTCTTGTCCCCTTTCCAATGGTAAGAATCACCAACTTTATTCCCTTCCCCTGAGTATGTAATCACAATATTTTTATCTGTTTTGGAAAAAGGATCAAAAGTGTTATATCCTTTCAGTGAACCTACATATTGCCAGACCTTTTCTTTTGGTGCATTGATGACAATAGATTTTTCATAATGATAGTCTTTGCTGAAAGCCAGCATAGCAATTACTGCATATACAATAATCAGCAGGATAATGATCCCGATAATTTTTAAGAGTGTTTTCATAGTATATATTTTAAAGTTATTTATCAACTATAATGATTAAATCTGTCCTCAAAATTAAATATTCCAACATGTCTCCTGCTTTTCATATGACAAGATTATTTAAAGGTAAGTATTTTTGTCATAACTTTCCGGTAAGGCATTATTTTTGAGCATTTCAGCTGTGATTCCCGGTGAATCATTAAATTTACCCTATAATAAAAATCGAAAAATGAATATTTTAACAGAAAAATTTAACACTCCATATCATTCAGCTCCATTCAATGACATTAAAAATGAAAATTATCTTCCGGCATTTAAAGAGCTGATCCAACAATCCGAAGCAGAAATCAATGCTATTGTCAACAACCCTGAAGCGCCCACATTTGAAAATGTTATCGAAGCATTAGCCTATTTAGGGGAACAACTGGATGTGGTTTCTAATATTTTTTTCAATTTAAATTCGGCGGAAACCAGTGATGAAATCCAACAGATTGCCCAGGAAGTTTCACCGATCTTAACAGAATATTCTTCAAAAATATCTCAGAATGAAGCCCTTTTCAACAAAATCAAAAAGGTATATGAAGAAAAGGAAAAATATAATCTCAATGAAGAGCAGGAAATGCTTTTAAATGAGACCTACAAAGGCTTTGTAAGAAGCGGGGCTTTATTGAATGAGGAAGACAAAGAAAAATTAAAGAAAATCAGTATGGATCTTTCTTTAAAATCTTTACAGTTTGGGCAGAATGTACTGGCTTCTACCAATGCTTATTTTAAACATATTACCCAAAAAGAAGATCTTGCCGGAATTCCGGAGGCTATCATCGATCAATATGCTGAAGAAGCTAAAGAAAGAAACCTGGAAGGCTGGGTAGTGACTTTACAGTACCCAAGCTATATTCCGTTCATGACGTATGCGGAGAACCGTGAACTGAGAAAGGAACTGGCGCTTGCGAATGGTAAAAAATCTTTCGACGGCGGAGAGTTTGATAACCAGAATCTGATCAAAGAACTGCTTAATTTAAAACAGCAGAAAGCTGAACTTCTAGGATATAATAACTATGCTGATTTCGTCCTGGAAGAAAGAATGGCTAAATCCCCTGTAAAAGTTTTTGATTTTTTAAATGAGCTCTTAACCAAAGCAAAACCATATGCTGATAAAGAAATTGAAGAATTAAAATCTTTAGCTAAAGCCGACGGAATTGAAGATATGCAAAGCTACGACCACGCATTTTATGCTGAAAAGCTTCGTAAGCAGAAATTTGATCTTAATGATGAGGAATTAAAACCTTATTTCCCGTTAAACCAGGTACAGGATGCTGTATTCGGGTTGGCAGGAAAACTTTTCGGGCTCACTTTCGAAGAAAGAAGTGACATTCCGAAATACCATGAAGAGGTAAAAGTATATGAGGTAAAAGAGAATGGAACTTATAAATCTCTTTTATATGTTGATTATTTCCCGAGAAAAGGGAAAAGAGCCGGAGCATGGATGACCAGCTATAAAAATCAGTATAAGAAAAACGGAGAAAATTCACGTCCGCATATTTCAATCGTATGTAACTTCAGCAAGCCTACAAAAGATACCCCAAGCTTACTGACATTTCAGGAAGTAACGACTCTATTCCATGAATTCGGTCATGCACTTCATGGAATGATGGCGGATACACAATATCCTACCTTATCGGGAACGTCGGTAAAATGGGATTTTGTAGAACTTCCCTCTCAGTTCCTGGAAAATTTCTGCTATGAGCCTGAATTCTTAAAAACTTTTGCAAGACATTATAAAACCGGAGAAGTACTTCCTGATGAGAAAATTGAAAAAATTGAGCAGTCCAAAAATTTTATGGAAGGCTATCAGACCCTAAGACAGCTAGGCTTCGGGCTTCTGGATATGAACTATCATACAAAAACCGGAGAATTGGAAAATGAAAGTGTAAAAGAGTTTGAAGATAAATATACAAAAGTTACAAGCCTTTATCCTTCCAATTCTGAAACCGCCATGAGCCCAAGCTTTTCGCATATTTTTCAGGGAGGATATTCTGCAGGTTACTATTCTTACAAATGGGCTGAGGTTCTGGATGCCGATGCTTTCCAGTATTTCAAAGAAAACGGAATCTTCAATCCTGAGATTGCTGCTAAATATAAAGTATTGCTTTCATCAGGAGGGACCAAAGATCCAATGGAATTATACAAAGCGTTCAGAGGTAGTGAACCAAAAGTAGAGAGTTTACTGAAAAGAGCATTCGGATAGAATACAAATCAAATTATGACAGAAAAGATCAATAAGCTGGAAGCCATTTTTAATGATGCTTTGAAAACGGCTCTTAGCGGTATTACTCCCGAAAAGATTGATAACATTCTTGATAACAGAGATTCTGCAGAATTTTCTGATGTATGGATGAAAGCATATCAAACAATTGAAGAGAAGTTTACTGATGAGGAAACTGAAGACAGAATCAGTGATATCAGAAAGCAAATTTTTATATCTGTCTTCAAAACTACAGGTTCCTCTGACCTTCCGGCTTATATTTCCGATGATTTCGGATTGATTTGCTCTTACTCTATTCATCAGATTGAAAACGATTGGGTCAATAATTTGCTTTTCACTTATCTTAATCATCAGATTCCTCAAGGTGAACTGTTGAGAACAAAGAAAACAATAAAAGAACTGATTCAATAGATCAAAATACACTAAAAAAGAACAGCAAACGCTGTTCTTTTTTTATTGATAATGATCGGCTGGCTTCCTGCTGCTATTTGAGCAGTGATGTCTTTAATAATGCAAGAGCAGATAAACGAAATGAAGATTGAATTCAAGCAGTTTGTGAAGGCAGAAAATAAATCATTCACATCTTTACAATGTATTATATTGGTAAAGGATTTTTTTAATTTTGACTCCAATGTCTTTCAACTTTTCCAGTTAATAATCGTAAATTTATTGTTCGTTTCAGTTTTAAAGACTGTAAAATTTCCTGCCATGAAAGAAAATAAATACGACAATCCAGCATTTTTTGATCAGTATGAAAAAATGTTACGTTCTCAGATCGGATTGGAGGGAGCCGGAGAATGGCATACCTTAAAACATATGCTGCCTGATTTTCAAGGAAAGAATATCCTGGACCTTGGATGTGGTTTCGGATGGCATTGCCGTTACGCTATAGAAAACGGAGCCCAATCCGTGATTGGGGTTGATCTTTCAGAAAGGATGCTATCAAAAGCTAAGGAGATCAACAATTTGGAGGGAATTCACTATGAAAGAAAAGCTCTTGAAGATTTGGACTATCCTGCTGAGAAATTTGATGTGATACTCAGTTCGCTTACATTGCACTATGTAAAATCATTCGATACCTTAGTCCGTAATATTTACCAATGGCTTATTCCTGGCGGATCATTTATTTTCTCAGTAGAACATCCTGTTTTCACTGCAGAAGGAGGCCAGGATTGGATATATGATAAAAGCGGTGAAAAAATCAGCTGGCCGGTTGACCGTTATTTTGTCGAGGGAAAAAGAAATACTACTTTTTTGGGAGAAAATGTTATTAAATACCACCGGACTTTAACGTCATATTTAAATACTTTATTAAAACAGAGTTTCATAATCAAAGAAGTCATAGAACCTGAGCCTAGTCAGGAGATGCTGAAAGAAATTCCGGAAATGAAGGAAGAACTCCGCAGACCTATGATGTTATTGATCTCCGTTGAAAAATAATTGGAACAGGCACAGAAAGTAATTTTAAGAAAAAAGTATACATGATTAAAATGTATATTTGTTCATTACAAATAACAGATTATGAAGCTATTATCCTTTTTCTTCATTCTTGTATTTTCAATAAAGCTTTCTGCTCAGCAATATAGTAAAGAGCTTGATCATTACTTCACCGCCCTAACGGAGCTGAAAAATTTTAACGGGAATGTAAAGATTGCTAAAAACAATACGGTTCTGCTTGATAAAGCCTACAATATTCCCAATGAAGACAAGGCACTGCAGGTCGATAAAAACAGTAAATTTATCATTGCTTCGGTTTCAAAAATCTTTGTAAAATATGGAATCCTGAAACTGGTTGAACAGGGAAAGATCAAACTCTCAGATCATCTTAACCGATACATTCCTGATTTTCCAAACGGAGAAAAAATTTCAATTGAAAATCTGTTATTTCACCAGTCCGGACTTCCAAGAGAAATTAAAGATTATGAAAAGTATGAGCACCTTAGCCTGGAAAAAACAATAGAACTGGCCCGTCGGGAACCTCTGCAATTTGAACCCGGAACCCAGACCTTATATTCCAATGTGGGATATTTTATTCTGCACTATCTTATTGACAAATTGTCTGATAAAGGATACTGGCATTTTATCCAGGAAGAGATCATCAAAAAATATCAGCTAAAAAATACAGGTGAGTTTAATTCTTCCCGTTCATTGTCTGACTTTGCTTATGGATTTTCAGCTGAAAACGGTAAAATAGTTCCTGTTCCCCAAACCAGCATCAACAGGTTTGAAACGGGAAATTATTATTCGACTATTGATGATTTATACAGTTTCAGTCAACAGCTTATTTCCGGAAAGAATCTCAGAAAAGACCTTGTACTTAAAATGTTCGGAAAAGACAGCCAATTGATACAGGCAGGAGGCAGGCCAGGTTACAGAGCCTATTATCATCAGGATTTAAAATTGGGAATTACCTTTATTTTCATTTCAAATTTTACAGATATTCCTTTCCAGAAAGTGACCGAAGATATTATTAATCTTTTGAATGGCCAGCCTTATCGTATTCCTCAAAAGATAAGCAGAAAAGCAATTGAAGTTTCTGATGAAGTTCTCAAGCAATACACCGGAAAATTTGCTCTGGAAGCTGATCTGTCGCAGGTTTTCACAGTTATTCTGGAAGATCATTTTCTGTATATTCTTGATAAAGACGGTGGGAAAACTAAAATTTACCCGGAATCAAAAACTATTTTTTTTGATAATCCGGAATCTGAAGACGGTTATCATTTTTTAAGTAATCAAGGTGGTCAGTATCATTTAATGATCATTTCAACAGGTGTTAAATTTAATACCAAAAAAATACAATAATTTATACTCTATCTAGCATCATAACATAAAATATAAATTAATATATTGCATAACATAGTAATATAAATAAATCATATCTTTGTATAACAATATACATCAACATGAATATTAAAAAACTAATAACCGGTCCTGCTTTGTTTTTACTTTTCAGTATAACAGGTGATAAAAGGATTTGAAAAGAAAATAGACAGTATTATCCAGACAGAATTCGGGAATCATGACGAACCCGGCGGCGTTTTCATGATCACTAAAAACGGCAAAAGTATCTATAGGAAAGCATTTGGGAAAGCCAACCTGGAACTCAATGTCAACCTGACACCTGACTATGTTTTTCAGATCGGATCTATGACCAAACAATTCACAGCTATAGCTATTCTGATGCTTGAAGAGCAAGGCAAACTTAAAGTCAACGATCCTGTCTCCAGATATATTAAAGATTATCCTAACGGAGATCATATTACGATTCATCACCTTCTGACCCATACTTCAGGAATAAAAGATTTTACTAAAATGAAATCTCTCTCTTCCATCGCTCAAAAAGAAATGAAACCGGAAGAAATGGTGAATTTTTTTAAAAGCGAATCTGTGGATTTTGCACCGGGAGAAAAATTTGATTATAATAATTCCGGTTATGTGGTTCTGGGTTATATCATCGAATTGATCTCAGGAACTTCTTATGAAGATTTTATTAAGAAAAATATTTTTGATAAAGCAGGAATGTCTCATTCCTATTATGCATCTGACAGGAAAGTTATCCCGCAAAGAGCATATGGTTATCACAAAAAAGAACAGGGATTTGTAAATAAAACAGCTATCAGCTTCAGTGTTCCTTTTTCTTCCGGCTCATTGATGTCTACCGTGGATGATATGCTGAAGTGGCAACAGGCTCTGAATCAGAATATTTTACTCAGTTCCAAAGAAAGCCAAAAAGCTTTTCAGAAATATAAACTCAATAATGGTGAAGAGTTTACATATGGATATGGATGGCACCTGAAAGATACCAGCGGAACTCCTTACCGT
The DNA here is from genome assembly GCF_003385595.1 of Chryseobacterium flavum. Lineage (GTDB taxonomy): Bacteria > Bacteroidota > Bacteroidia > Flavobacteriales > Weeksellaceae > Chryseobacterium > Chryseobacterium flavum. Next base: position 111,472 of record NZ_QNUE01000013.1, read on the forward strand.
GAACATGGCGGAAGTATATTTGGATTCAAGAGTATGGGGGTTTACGTTCCCGGCGAAGACCTTTATGTGCTAGGATTCAGTAATTGTGATTGTCATTCTCCGACTGAAGTTACCAGAAGTATTGCAAAGGCAGCTTTAAATGAATTCAAGACCTCAGCAAAGATGCCACAGAAATAAGCCCATGTTATTTTTAACACATTTGCGGAAGAACATGGGTCCGGAACTTTAAACACAAAAGCAATAACCGGGATCAAACAGAAAATATTGACCAGTAACACCAGCCCTGCGACCAGGCTTTTTTCCATATCATAAAATCAGTCTTGCAGAAATGACAGATGCAGAATAAAATCCAGCCCCTGAAATACAATAATCTCACCGCTTTTAAAGGACATCTATACTAAAAACCAGAATCTGAAAAAGACAAAACACAGTATGTGAGATATTTCATTAATATAATTTACAACATAATATTTTTTGATTGAAATATCCACATATTTTGTATCTTTAATTACCATATTCATAAAAGTATTTGGTAAAAAGTTATGACAGAAGAGCTTCATTTTATCAAAACCAACCCTAATATTGCTAAAATAAACTTATACAATAAACTCTGTCGTGAAGAGGAGAATATCCAAAGCTTTCTGCAAAATAATACGAGAGCAGACCTTGAAATCATCAAGCAAAAAATAAAGGATTCTGTAGAAGAGCTGAGTAAAGATGAACTTTTAAGTATCTTTTCCTGGTTCAGTAAAATGTATTCTGATCCTGAAGAAATCAAAACCCAGCTTTTTATTCACGGTATTGATCTCTTTTATGAAATTCCACCTACAGATAATGCCCAACATTTTCTACAGATTCTGTCAGAGTATGAAAAAAACTCTCAACAACATCTGAATTATATTGTCAATGCTCAACGTTTCAATCAGTTTGTGATCTATGGGATATTTCTGACTGAAATGCTCAATCGGGGATATGGTATTGAAAATATACTGTCGGATTATCTGAAATCTGAAAATCAGGCTTTATACCAACTTGCTGAAAATCATTTTAATGCAAAAGATTTCACAAATATCTCCCCTATTTCACTTCAGCAGCATTTTTGTGATCTTTATGACCTTACAAAATTCTACAAAGGATCCATTATTCAGCTTTAAAATAGTTTTCCGAACCTATTTTAAAAGATCCGGATGTTTCATCATATAGTCAAATGCTTCTTTTAATGCCTGTACCGGGCTTTTGGGGTTAAATCCTAATTCGTTCCTTGCTTTGGAAATGTCAAAATTTTGCTGTAACCCTGAAAACATAGAAATATCTTTTCTGGTTAAAACAGGAGCTTTACCACTCATTCTGGCAGTAAACTCCATAAGGCCTGCTATAGTAAACAATATTCCCTTGGGAACAGACTTCGGTATTTTCAGTTTAAGCTCAGGGTAAAGACTATTCGCTAAAATAGTTGTATCTGTAATACTCATACATTTTTCATTGGCCAGAATATAGCGTTCACCTGGCCGACCTTTTTGAGCTGCAAGATAACAACCTTCTGCCACATCCTTTACATCTACCCAGTTTAAAGTAATTTTAGTATCTACAGGAATTTCTTTCTTCAAGATCAGTTTCACTATTCCATACGATACATTCAGGGGTAATGAAGCTTCACTTCCAATCATCGCTGAAGGCATCACAGAAACCAGCTCTATTCCCAGCTTAGCAGCCAGTTCAAAAGCTAATTTTTCACCGTCATTCTTAGAGTTATAATACATATCTCTGCGATCCGGGTTGTAACCATTACTTTCTTTAGTGGGAAGTTTTGTGTAATCCAATGCTGCAATAGAACTTACATATACTATTCTCTTTACTCCCGCTTCTGCAGCAGCTTCTATAGTGTTACGGGTCCCATCCATATTAACATCATAGATCTCTTTTTTTGGATCTTTAGCCCATAATTTAAAGGACGCTCCTACAGCATAGAATGTCTCCACTCCCTGCAATGCTTTTACAAAAGAGGCCTTATCTGTTATATCAGCCTCTACCAGTTCACAGTTCAGACCTTTAAAAGGAGTTTTATTTTTAGCATTCCTTACTGTTGCTCTTACAGGAATTCCCTGTTTAAGTAAAAATCGTACAAGATTATTTCCCAAGTGTCCGTTTGCACCTGAAACCAGACTTAAATTATTCTTTGTCATCACATTCATTTTAATATGACAAATTTCACCTTTCTGTTTTCAGAATCACTTGACATTTGTTAGTTAATTATTTTTCTTCTTATTCTGCTTAGGCTTTCTGGTTTCATTCCCAAAAATGAGGCAATATATTGAATAGGAACATTCTGTATTATTTCCGGGTGGTTTTCCAGAAGTTTAAGATAACGCTGCTCTGCATTCAAAGCAGACAATTCCTTCGAACGGTTTTCATTATAAGTAATTGACTGGTGAAAAACCGAAATACTGAAATCTTTCATGGCCTTATTGCCTGCAATTAAGTTATCAAGATTTTCTTTACTGATCCGTAAAAGTTCACAATCTGTAATGCACTCTACGCAATCTTCAGACCTTGTCCTGTTTATAAAATGAGCATAGGAAGTGAAAAAACCAGGTGGGCAATTGAGGTGTGTTGTCACCTGATTGCCGGTCTGATCCGTATAAAACAGTCTCAGATATCCTGAAACAATATAATAAAGGTAACCAGGAACTTTTCCGGCTTCTTCAATGATAGCTCCTTTTGAAAATGTTACAGGTTCAAAGTATCTTTTTACATCCTCAATTTCATCGGGTGTAAAGTTATATTCTGAACACATATACTGTAAAAGCTTATCGTACATCGGGTAACATTTGATATCTGTTACAAAAATATCAAAAGAATCTCAGACAATCGAAAAATAAATCTGTAAGCAGCAGTTATTCTAAGAGTCAGTATCTGCAGATTTTTTGTTACCTGAAAAGAAGAATGTATTTCTGAAATAATAATAGGCAGTTCCACCGATAAAATAAGAAAATACATCAAAAATATCTCCGGTAAAGTTTTCTGATAATTCAGGGCAAATCACTTCAAATAAAAATGATATGTATATAACTGAAATAAGTACAAATTTTAAATCAGGCTTCCAGTTATACTTAAATCCCGGTATATTATTTATGATATATTCTATCAGATAACAGTACATAGGAATGGTAATAAGATCCGTTAAATGATCATTAATCAGTGGTATATATATATGGTTCCTTCTGAATATAATAATCATTACCCAGACCAGCAGGCCACCCAAAAACCAATGTGACATACTTTTTCCCATTACATATGTAATATTGCCATGATGAAACCAATAATCACCTGCAGCACTTTTGCCATAATATCCTGCACATCTTTTTCACTTTTATTATCTTTTTTTTCAGATGATTCGTAATCAAATATTTTTTTTTCTTCCATTTTGATTAGATTTACTGATACAAAGATATACAAAATTAGAACATTTGTTCTAATTTTGTATATGACATTTATTAGTGTGCTTTATTATATATTTGACTGATGAAAACCAAAGAAAAAATCTTATTTAAAGCCCTTGAACTGTTTAATGAAAAGGGATATAATACCATTACTACAAGACATATTGCTGCAGAAATCAATATAAGTCCGGGAAATTTACATTATCATTTCAAACATTCAGAAGATATTATTAAAATACTTTTTACGGAGCTGGTTGTTAAAATGGACGCGTTGCTGAATACGGTCAAAAAAGTGGAATTCAAAACATTGGATGACCTGTACCAGTTTACTTTTTCAACCTGTGAAATTTTTTACTCTTACCGGTTTATCTTTGTGAATTTTATAGACATTTTAAAAGAGATCCCTGAAATAAAATCCCAGTATGAATCCATTCATTCCAGCAGAAAGGAAGAATTTCAACTGATTTTCTCTGGTTTCCAAAAAAACAACATCCTCAAAAAAGACGTTCCGGATTTTATTATGGACAGCCTTGTTCAGCAGATGTTCATTATTGCAGATAACTGGCTCACCCATAACAGATTAATCTTAAAACTGGATCAGGAAGATGCTGTACGGCATTACAGCCTTTTACAAATGAATCTTTTTTATCCCTTCCTCAACCGGGAACAGCAACAGCTGTATGAACAACAATATATCACCGCTAACGCATGATAATCAAAAAAAGGAAACTGTATGATCTCACTGAAATAAACAGCTTTTTACAAAACGAAGAAAAATATCACCTACAAATAAGAAATTTCATGCAGGAAACACAGTCAGAATATCAGGATTTCAGAATACCGGTCCCTCAGGAATTTGAAAATATATTCACCCATTTTTATTTTGCTGAAAACACTTCTGCATATCCTGTTACCAAAACATTACTTCCTTCCTATCAAACTTTATTCTTGTTCTGTTTCGGAGAACAGGCAGCCATATCCACCCGCGAGGGTTTGGTAATTGAAGTTAATAAGTGCCTGCTTTTTGGCCCGGTAAGAAAATCTTTTGAATATACACTGCCATCACAAACTTCAATTCTGGTGGCTAATTTTAAAGATGATGCATTTTTCAGATTTTTTGGAAAGCTTGCTCCCCAACACTATCCGGCAGCAGATCCTGATAAGGTTCTGAAAGAAAATTGCTTTACAAACCTTTGGCACCAGCTCATTGAAATTGATTCACCTGAGGATAGAGTCAACCATATCCTTGAATTTTGCCATCCATATCTGCGGCATCAGGATTCTACCGGTTTACTACTCAGTAATCTGGATGACAATTTTTTAAACCCTATAAAGGTAGTAGCAGAACAGACCCAACAGACTGAAAGAAACATTCAGAGAAAGCAAAAAGAACAGTTTGGCTATTCTTTAAAGGAAATTCACCGCTATAAACGGTTTTTGAATGCCATTAAAATGATAGAAGAAAAGACGGGCGAACAGGAAAGAATCAAATGGTTTACAATAATTGATGAATGTGGCTATTATGATCAAAGCCAACTCATTCATGATTTTAAACATTACCTTAACATCCCTCCTGCCCAATATCTGAAACTTCAACAGCATATCTGCAATCCAAAATCAGACTAGGCCATTTCGTTTTCTTACAATTTTTAAAACTTCTGCTACTCTAATTTTGCTAAAGAATTTTAAAAATAAAGTAATGAAACATTTAATTATTTATGCACATCCAAACCCCAATAGCTTAAATTATGCGCTTCTGCAACACGTTGCAGATATTCTGAAATCGGAACACAATGAAATCAGAATCCGGAATCTCTATAAAATCAATTTTGACCCGGTTTTATCATGTTCAGATATGGAAGGACAACGGTCGGGAAAAGTTGCTGATGATGTAAAAGCCGAACAGGAATTCATTTCATGGGCAGAACATATTACTTTCATTTATCCGATATGGTGGACGGGTTTGCCTGCCCTTATGAAAGGATATATTGACCGTGTTTTTAGCTATGGCTTCGCTTATTGTTATGAACAGGGTATACAAAAGGGCCTTCTGAAAGGGAAAAAAGTAATAATTATCAATACCCACGGAAAATCCAGGGAAGAATACAGACAGTCAGGAATGGATAAAGCCCTTACACTGACTTCAGATCATGGAATTTTCACTTATTCCGGACTTGAGATTATCCAACATTTCTTTTTTGATAAAGCCGACAGGGCTTCTACTGAAGATCTGAAAACATGGAAAGAACAGATTAATTATGTATATTCCCAATCCGCCCAGTCTACTATTCAAATGGCATAATATTCGCATCATACTTGATAAGTAAAATTGTTTTGAACCATTATTTTAGACCATTAGATTTGGTTTATTTACAGTGATTCTGTAAAACATCCTTACCTAATGGTTTAAATATTGGATTTTTCAGAAAGAAGTTTTTGCTATATTTGCAGATATGAAACATTTAAACAGCATATTGCGTTTACCTTTTTTCAGTGAGTATTACTCCCGTTCTATCGTTCGGGAAGATTTGCTATAGTTATAATTCAGTACAATAATTTAATTTATATAGAACCCGGACATATGTTGTCCGGGTTTTTTTATTAAAATCCATTTATTATGATTCAAATATTACAGGAAAATGTGGCGATAACCCTCCCGGAAAACGGGTTGGAAGAAAAATTAGAGCAAGCCGGCAAAGAAAACAGAAAGTTGATAATTAAACTTGGTTTTGATCCCACTGCTCCGGACCTGCATCTCGGACACGCAGTGGTGCTGAAAAAGCTAAGACAGTTTCAGGACCTGGGGCATCAGATCATTATTGTCGTAGGAAGTTTCACAGCAAGAATCGGGGATCCGACAGGAAAAAACAAAGCCAGAAAACCCCTGAGTGCCGAACAGGTAGAACATAATGCGCAAACCTACATCACCCAGCTCTCCAAAGTAATTGATGTTGAGAAAACTAAAATCCTTTTTAATTCGGACTGGCTGAACATACTTAACTTTTCAGAAGTTATTCAGCTTTTGTCAAAAGTTACGGTAGCACAACTGATGCACAGAAATGATTTTAACAAGCGGTTTACAGAAAATACTCCCATCGCCCTGCATGAATTGGTTTATCCCGTTCTACAGGGTTTTGATTCTGTCCAGATTGCATGTGATATTGAAATGGGAGGCACTGATCAGCTTTTCAACTGTACAATGGGAAGGCAATTGCAGGAAGCTCATCAGATGCCGGCACAGATTGTCATGTGTATGCCTCTTCTTAAAGGGCTGGACGGAAAAGAAAAAATGAGTAAATCCCTGAACAATACCATAGGTCTGACCGATACTCCCAATGAAATGTTTGGTAAAGTGATGTCTATTCCAGATTCTCTGATCAGCGAATTTATTGATCTCACAACTGATTTTACTCCAGAAGAAAAAGCAAAATTACAATCGAAAATAGAAAAAGGGACGAACCCCATGATTATAAAAAAGCTGGTGGCAAAAAATATTATCTGTCAATACCATAATGAAGCCTCGGCTGAAAACGCAGAACAGTTTTTTGTTAATCAGTTTCAGAATAAAAATTTTGAAGAAAAAATATTTGACCCTGTTCTTATTGATTCATTAATCCATAATGGAGGTAAAGCAACTTTATTGGAACTTTGTCATCAGTTAAAAGGAGACCTCAGCAAATCGGCGGTCCGAAGATTAATTGAAAATGGAGGGATACAGGTTGACAATACTAAAGTTACCGATCCCGATAAAGACATGGAACTGCGGGTCAACACAAAGATCAGAATAGGTAAAAGAGGATTTTTTGAGCTGATATAAATTAAATCATACAACCAATATCTTTATCATCTTTCCTTTCCTGGTTCGGGTTAAATCAATATATTCGTTTCTCTAGAATAACGTCACTAAATTATCGATATGGAACCGGATCTGTATTATCAAAAAGCCGATGAAAAGGATATTGATTTTCTCCTCGATCTGAGAATGAAAACTATGAATCCACATTATACGGAATCAAATTTACCAACTGACCGTGAAACAACTCTTCAAAGGATTTTATACAGGTTTGATAAAGCTCATATTATTTTTTTACATCATCAGCCTGTAGGCCTGTTAAAAATAAACAGAACCGATGAAAAAACAGAAGTTCTTCAACTTCAGATCCTTCCTGATCTGCAAGGTCGCGGATTAGGAAAAAAAATTCTGAAGGATATTCTGGATGAAGCTTCTGTAAGCGGGAAAACAGTAACCTTAAGTGTTTTAAAAACCAATAAAGCACAACATCTGTATTCCCGTTTAGGGTTCAGGATTGTCGGGGAAGATCAATATTCTTATTTTATGGAATTTCCCGGAAAAGATATATAAATACAGAGGTTTTTAAGTCACGGAAAACCACCGGATAAACATCAGGCTAACTGACAGGTGCCGATTGTTGATTGGCCATTGTTACATAAATAAGCCTTCCGCCTTCTTCTGTGGAAAGTAATACTTTTTTACCATCGGTCAATTCTAACATAGAACCTGGCGGAATTTCTTTCTGCTCTGTGATATCTTTCATTCCTGATAAGCTTTGGTTTACCAATATCCATTTTCCCTGATGGAATGTAAAATATCCTACAGGCATTTTATCCTGCATAGTCAGATTTTCGTTTCTTATCACTTTTCTGGAAACATGCCACTTGAAAAGATATTGATTATGATAGACCATCAGTCTGTGATTTTCCGGCTTCCATACCTTATCATCAAATTTAAAATATAAATCTAAAACAGGTAATGTTCCCTGGTGCGGTGTTCCGCAAAACGGGCATTTTGGATTACTGGTGTTATCAAAAACGTACCATTTTTCATTACAGCCGGAATTATAACAAGGTTGAATCAGGTCTACTGTTTTCAGCAATGCAGTTTCCCATTCATTGGCTGTGGGACGTTTGATCGGATCATGCAGCCCGTCTATAAATGTTTTCCGGAACAGTTCTGAAATATAAGGCCCTGTAACGGTATACGGAATTTTCAGAGGATCACCCCAGAATGCATCCCATTTTCTGAGATGATCAGCTTTTACATGATTGGAAGGATCTTCCGGATGTTCTACAAACATTGCTTTATCTCCCATGGATATAATTTCATCTTTTTCAGAGTCAAGATCCCAGATCTTCCCTCCACGCAACGGATGCCTTCTCAACAGATACATATAGATCAAAACGGCAAGGGCATGAAGATCCGTTTTCTGATTGGGTAAATGTCTGCCGGGATCTTTAATATCCAGATGTTGGGTTTTTAAAACCTCAGGAGCAATAAAATCTGCAGTTCCTATAACTTCAGGAGGAAATAGCTTTGGAACAACAAGGCCATCAATATCAATAATACATGCAGATTTCGTAACAGGGTCCACCAGAATATTATTATAAGAAAGATCAGAATGTGCCAAACCCATCTGATGCAGCTTTTTTACTCCTCTGCTGATATTAATTGCGATCTGGAAATAGCTTAGCCAATCACCCAATTCAGACTGATCCAGCCTCAACGGATACTGCTGGTTTCTAAACATAGGAGCTGTAAACCACTTCCCAACTTTATCCTGTCCCTGGATATTATCCGAACCAATATAACCTTTGGCAAAATAAAATTTATTGTGGTAAACAGGAACTACAATTCCTGTGAGTTTATTTTTTTCAACAATATCATAAGGCCATCTGAATATTTCGTTCAGAAAATATTCGGAAGCATTTCCGTTCCGTATACTCTGCAGATAGGTGGAAACAATTCTCATGATCCTTTCTTTTTGCCCTTCGTCCAGCGGATTTCGATAGAAAGCAACCACGTATTCTTTATCAGGCGAAAAATAAACATCTTTCACACCACCCCGGACAGGGGTTTCATCTACATATTCATAGGATTTGGCTGTGTCCAGGACAGAAACAACCTTAATGGTCTTTTTCATGGATATTAATAAATTATTGCCAATGTACGGTCATCGTGATTTCCCCTACTCCAGAAATCGCTCCAAATTAAAAGCTGTTCATCAATTTTCTCATCATTGATAAAATCTGCTTTCGTACAGTCATCATTATTCCCGGCAAGGTCTTCAAAAAATAATTTCCAGCTTTCTGTGTCTTCCAGTTTATTTTCTGTGGTAAATTTAGGATCATAAATACCGTCTGTCATCAGTACCAGATAGGAAAAATCTTCTACACACGTAATCTGAAAACGGGAAGCTATTTTATCGTTAAAAATTTCTTTCATCGTGATAAAACGGGTACCGCCGCCAAATTCTCCCACATCCATTTGATTCAAAAGCTTGATTTCAGAAAAGTCCGTATTGATCAGATTGATCGGGCAATCTCCCACTCCAAAGCTCAGAATGACATATCCGAAACTGAACTTTTTAAGCAATGTAAAAATAAGTGTTGCATGCAGATCATTTAAAGAAAGAGCATTTTCTGCTGCTGTTTTTTCTAATCTGTGATAAACATTTAAAACACTTTCCGATAAGATATTGATGATATTCTGCTTAGTTTCTGACTGTTCTTCAATGGAAGATTGGGAAGCAAACAGAAGATTGATGTGATCTTCAATCCGGTTTAAAACCTGTGAACTGAAAAATTGATTAACTGTTGTCGTTGCCAGTCTTGAACCTTCTCTTGCTGCTGTTGCTGAACCTGCCCCATCTGAAACAGAAACAATATTCCAATCTAAGGGAAGCGTATTTACTGCAAAATCATCTTCACGAAATTTTCCTTCATGGGCGTGAGACCGGCCTCTTTTGGAAGCAACCACAATTTTCTTGTCTGAAAACAGACCTTTAAATGAGTCTTCTTCAGATTTATAAAAGACGGCATTTTTATCGCTTGGAATATTTTTCCAAAGATCTTTTGGATCTGCGTTCACAAACAGCTGTATTTTCTTTGTCTCAATATGGTTCTGATCATGGATGTGATAAAACTGAACATCCAGATGATACATATTATTGGTAACCGGAGTTCCTGAAATTATATTATTTTCAAAATGAAGTCCTGTTTCTTCCAGGTTTCTGATATTCTGGATCTTTATGTTCGGAAAGTTTTCCATGTTAAAACCGAATTCATAGAACTGCTTTGCACTGGCATTTTTCAAAACCCAATGATCCTCTTTGAATTCTTCCTTTTCTTTATAAATAAGAGCTTGTTCCATTGTCTTCGTTTTAGATTCTGAACCTGATTTCCGAAAAAATTTACCCATCATTAGCCCAGGGTTCTGTTAATATCAAATCCTCCTCCTGAATATCCATAATAATCTGAAGTTCCGCACCATGGGCATTTGCTGTATCCTTCTCCTCTTAAGCAATGAATACCACCACAAGAACAGGTAGCCAATGCAATAGGATTGGCACAATGAGGGCATGAAGTTCCTCCATCCAACTCTTCTATATTGATTTTAAGATGCGTTTTCTGATTGGAAGAAAGCCTGTAATATGCTTTTTCATCAATTTTATAGGCACCGTCCAGTCTGTAATATCTTGTAGCCATTCCCGGTATGCTGGATTCTGCAAATGTTTTTTTAAACTTCATCAGGTAAAGCCTTTCTGTTTCCTGGCATTTTCCGTTCAACACTACAAAATTATTGTCCGGGAATCTCTGCTCCATTTCAGGATCTACCTTTTCAAGAATAAGAGAATCAATTTTGGATAAGTTAATTCCTTCTTTTTTTGCTTCTGTTACACTCTGGCTGGTAGTTTTTATAGAATCTGTCACCCATCTGAAAAACTCTTTGTAAGAATTTTCATCCGAGTTATTAAACAATAAAACGTGATCTGCCAGTGAACCCAATAATTTGTAATTTGTATTTTCTCCTATGGACACAGCAATTGTATTGGATTTTCCGTTATACCTGGTATTCCATCTCTCTATAGCTTTAGTGGCATCATCAGTAGGAACTCCGTCAGTAAATAAAAAGATAATAGGCTTCCAGTCACCTTTTCTATCATAAGTTGTTTTAACAATATCACGGTCTATACAATCCATTACTTTGATCAGCCCCTGAGATAATGATGTACCGCTTCCAATCGGAATTTTTGGAGGATAAAAGCTGATAATATCCTGAAGTGGAGTTATCACTTCGGCTTCCCCTGCGAAACCTATAATGGAAATGTAGACCGTTTCCAAAGAATAAGGATCTTTTTTTAAGTCTCTGATAATATTGGCGATACCTTCCTGTACCTGCTCAATCGGCTCTCCGACCATAGATTCGGAAACGTCCACTAAAAAGTAAATCGGCAGTCTTCTCATAATAGTAAGACAGTTTTAAATAATAATATTAAGTTCGGAGGGAGGAGGTGGCAATGTCATGCTTTCTCCCGTACTTTGTGATTGTCCTCCCTGAGTAATGGAAGAGCTTACCCATTTGAAAAAAGAAGAAAGAGTAATTGCATCTGTTGTGTCAAGTTTTACGACGTGATCCGTCAGTTCCTTAAGAAACTGTTCATCTGCCTTAGGACCGGCTGCACATCCTACAATAGCACCAAATTCAAGACCTTTGATCACAGGAATCATCTGCCGGTACTTCTGAATATCCGAAGGCTTTCCATCAGTGAAAATAAAGAGTAGCGGCTGCCAGTCTCCTTTCGTATCAGCGGTTTCTTTTACCTGATCTTTTTTCACCAGCTCTGAAACCAATTCCAATGCTGCTCCGGTATGCGTAGGCCCACTATCAGGGCAGGTAATTTCCATAGGATAAAAACCTGCCAGGGCTGTCAGTGGAATAATATTTTTGACCTCCCTGTCAAAAGTAATAACACTTAAATGGAGACTGTCCATTGCCTGCGGATCAGCACGAAGCATGCTGATGAGCCCGTTAAAACCATTATTAAGGGCCTGTATCGGTTCTCCGTTCATGGAGCCAGACGTATCCAGTAAAAAATAGGCTAATAATCTTCTGGTCATTATAAAGAATTTTAATTCTGGACCGGCAAAAGAGATCAAAACTTTATACCGGCTTTTGTTTGTATTAAAATAGAAGGTCTAGTTTGAATAGGCGTACTGCTGTCTCAGAATATCAATAAAATTATCCGTATGATGAGGTTCTCCCAGTGCCCTGAACTTCCAGTCTCCGTTGTGACGGTATGCTTCAGCAAAAACCATTGCACACATTCCGTTCATACTGGCATCTCCTGACAGGCTGTATTTTGTGATTTCTTTTCCTGTCGCATCTACCGCACGGATAAAGGCATTCTCAATCATTCCGAAATGCTGGTTATTGGATCTTCCCTGATAAATGGTTACAAGAAATACGATTTTCTGATAATGCTGATCCAGCTGATCCAGTTTTACAATGATCTGCTCATCATCCCCATCTCCTGCACCGGTCCTGTTATCCCCCGTTAGCCATACATTTCCACTGGGATGTTGCATGGAATTAAAAAAAATAACATCTCCCTGATAAAGGCCTATCTGTCTTCCGTCATTGGTCTGAACTGTTCGTCCCAGATTAGCTACTTTGCCGTTTCCATCTAAAAGAAATGCAACAGCATCAAGATCATATTCTGCTTCTTTATTGAATAATTTCCCGAAAAACCCGCCTTGCTTTCTAACGTCCCATCCTAACCCGATCGTCACTTTAGAAAGGTCATAAACACTTTCTCCACGGTCATTTTTTCTTAAATCAATTGTTTGACCTTTCTGTAAATTAATTGCCATAGTTATTGTTTTATTTATTTAATGATTTGTCCTTTATAATATTTCTCAAGAAAAAAACCAAGATCCGCCCTGTAGCCTATTCCTGAGGCTTCAAATTTCCAGCTCCCGTTTCTCTTATATAATCTTCCAAATTCTACTCCTGTTTCAATTGAGAAATCTTCATCCAGTTCATATTTGGCTATCTCCTGGCCTGTATTATTATCCACTACTCTTATATAAGAATTTCTTACCTGTCCGAAGTTCTGTCTTCTTCTTTCAAAATCTTCTATTGTAACAACAAAAAGAATTTCTGCCACTCTCTGGTCTACTTTTTCCAAATCTATTATAATGGCTTCATCATCATCTCCGTCACTATTTTTCCCGTTCGGATCATCACCTGTATGTGTTAAAGCACCATCCGGAGATTGCAGGTTATTATAAAAAACAAAATATTCTTCACTTACTAATTTTCTCTCAGCATCAATCATAATAGCGGATGCATCCAGGTCAAAATCGTATCCTGTTCCTTCATTCGGATCCCAGCCTAACCCAATAGTCATTTTAGTCAGTCCCAGTTCAATCTTTTGTCCTTTCTGTAAATTAATTGCCATAATTTTTGTGTTATAAATTATTTTGCCTTAAGATAGATTTGATTTATGAATTAACCAAATTTATTTGCAAAAAATACCTGTTGCACCGACATTAATGATAAACTGATATACAAACATTGACTAGTCCTGAAAATCTGATACAGATTTAAGTACAAAAATAAATAATTAAACCAGAGTAATTTTACTATTACTTTGGTTTTTGTTTTTATAGGTTTTCATTTTAATTTGTGACTGGTTATGCATTTG
>NZ_QNUE01000014.1 GCF_003385595.1 Chryseobacterium flavum
ATATTGGGGAAAGGTGGTGTCTTATTATTATAATTATATAGAAATGTTTCCAGCCGTGAAATTTATTAACTATAATCCATCTTAGCCCTGATAGAAATGATTACCCCGCAGCACGCGGAGGAAGATCAGCAGCCAGCACCGAAAGAAGGGCGCGAGGAGTATGAATGGATAGCAGGATATAGCTCCTGATATTTTTTGAATTGTAGATGATTTAAATTCGAGATATGCCTATCTATTATCAGAAAAAACGTCTGATTCCTATCTTATATATATAATACCCTATTAAGCATCCTAATGTGTCTGCTACAATATCCAGAGTTTCCATAGATCTTCCCAAACCCATTTCTTCTTGTAGGATTTCAGTAAGGAAGGCATAAATCAGAATAATCTGAAAAAAGTATGAGAATTTAATTTTGGGGAATGTGGCAATAAAAAAGAACCCTAAAGCCGCAAATATACTTACATGCAAAACTTTGTCAATGCCACTAAACATGAACCAATATTCATGGTTCTCTTCTCCCGGCTTGAGAAGCATATAAGTAAGAAATGCCCAGTAAATGGGCAAAATCTTACTGAATATTTTTGAAATTTTATCCAATGATAGCCTGGTAATCTTCTGCAGAAAGCAATTCAGACTGATCTGCACCATCAGCAACTTCTAATTTAATGATCCATCCGTTTCCATAAGGATCTGTATTCAACAATTCAGGCTGGTCTTCTAATTCTGAATTAAATTCAATAACCTTTCCTGAAACAGGTAAGAATAAATCTGAAACAGTTTTTACTGCTTCTACACTTCCGAAAACATCTCCTCCATTAAGATCATCATCTACAGTATCTACATCTACATATACGATATCTCCAAGTTCTCCCTGAGCAAAATCTGTAATCCCGATTGTAGCAACATTACCTTCGATTTTGATCCATTCGTGATCTTTAGTGTACTTTAATTCTGATGGTGTGTTCATTTTTAAATTTTTATTTTGTACAAATGTATTCAAAAATATACTAGCTTCAAAGCCTTAATAGGCATCTTCATTAAATTTTGATTGGAAATAAAAAAATCGCTGTAAGAGCAGCGATTTGAGTCAAATATTTATTTCTTGATAATCTTATTTAGATATTTTTTCCCGGTTGAATCTATAAGCGTTACCATATAGATACCTGCAGGATATTGAGATAAATTGACCTCAGTAGTATTTAGTGATAATACATCTTTGGTTATTATTTTCTTAGCATCTATAGAATATACTTCTAGAGTTTTGAATTTCTTACCATTGAAATCAATATTCAGTATATCTTTGGTAGGGTTAGGATACAGTCTTACTGCTCTATCAATAATAAACTCTTGATTTAAGTTATCATCATTTAGTACAATTTCTCCATAATATGGTTTATTCCCAAATTTCCCTATGGCCTGCTTAAGGTACAGCGTTTCATTTGGTGTTTCTGTAGTTTTAGGATTAAGCATATCATCAAAGGTGAGAGAACATGCAGGTATATCTGTAGGTAAAAGAGCTTGAGCTTTTGCCGTAAATTCTACTCCACTTGTAGCAGAAATGCCAAACCCAGGTTTCATGACAACAGAATATTTTCCATATATAACCACACTTTTATATCCTGTCAACTTCTGTGTTTTATCATCTAAAATTACGGTTTTGGTATCATATGTTGTGGCATTAAAATCATATCCAAAGTTGGGGGATCTATACAAAAACATGTTTAAGTTGGTCCCAGCTAAATTTCTAAACTCTTCTCTTCCATTGATAACAATACCACCACTAAAATAATAATTGTCCAATTTTTTGGGACGATGATAAGCCGCTGGATAAAATATATTATCATCATATCTAATATATGGATGTGCTAAATAATCAACTTCTCTTATACTAAACATCCTACGTCTTGGACCAGTACTATTAGTATAATAATCATCAGAGCTAATTATATATCGGTTGTCAAATGCTACAATATCTTTCCATTTAAGCGGGAAATTTTTATCCTTTATCCAATTTCCACCTCCATCTTTTATAAAATTCTGATAAAAGTGATTTCCATATTCTGTAGTTGCGGTTGATGTCCAACCCACTTTAGTTAGCTTGATAATTTCATTATCTTTAATAATAAAATTAGCCCCCGAACCATATACATATCTAAAGTCTGCCGGCATTGTAATATGAGAAGAGGTAGCTGAGTTTCCTGATAAATTGACTTGCATAAGCTCATAAAATCCAACACCATTGGTATTTTTATAGACAATATTATATTCGTCATCTGATTTTTTAAAGACAAATAGAGGATCACTTCCTCCGTTTGTTCCAGGAACAGATAAAAATTGATTTGACAATGATGCTTTTAAACTAAAAGCAGGTGAATTTGAAACAAGATTATAAATATCAATTTTATTTTGTCCTGATGATTGTATAAAAACTTTATCCCCTAAAATTTTTGTAAATACACCAGAAGATCCATTGGGTATTGGATTAACATCCATTGACCAGGCACCATTCTGTTCATTATAAAAACATGAGTATATTTTATTTACTGAATTTGAATTGTGACTTGCATGTAACATTAAATGCCCATTATCAAAATCATAATATTTTGAAATATTAAAATTTACCTGATCATAAAAAAGCGTTTTATAATTTTCAAATACGAGTTCATTATTTACTATTTTAAAAGATTGAAGTTCGTATGTTTTATATAATTCAAATGCTGTATTTCTCCTCCAAACTTCAATAAGAATATGAACTCTATCATTAGTCACTCCTACAACATCTATTAAACAATCATGGATTTCACCAATCGTTCCTGGATTTTTTATTGTTATTTTTGCAGGTTTTATATATTTAATTTTATTACAATCAACTATTTTATATATTCCCCAAAGCTGAAACTTAGATAAAAAATCGTTTATATTAAAATAGTATATATCATATATATTTTCACTAATGGCAAATGTATTTTGATTTGCAGACATGACTGATCTATAATAATAAAAATTTGTGTCAACCTCTTGAGAATTATAAGACCCACTTTTTTCTCTTAAATAGATTTTTTTGCCCCATGTATTAGCAGGATGTACTTTTTCCCCATTTATATCAATAGGTTCTTCTTCCCAATTGGTTTGAGGATTACCTCCACCTGGAGTATTACCAGTAATTGGCGCTCCAATTTGAATATTATAACCTGTGGGACAATATGGTCCTATAGATTGTACATTTGTTCCGGTAGGGTTTAACCATGGAGACATAGTATAATAATTATTAGAAAATCTTGAGTAGTATGTAAACCATTTATTGTTATAAATATCCGAATTATTACAATTAAAATAATTCGGATCAGGACCTGTTGATAAAGACCCTATCAATCTATCAGAACTGTTAAACAATGGGGCCCCCGAAGATCCCTTCTCCACAATGCCATTCCTCCATGAGTTTTGCAGAAATGTGCCTTGTGTATTTAGTGGCCATGGGACACCATAATATCCTGATAGACCAGATTGTTTTATAGGTTCATTGCTCATCACTGGATATATTTCCTGAACCATAGATATTTTTTTTACATCACCTTTCGGGTGATGTACTGAATATACATTCGTAGGATTTACCGAATATGCATTAGGATTGTTATCCCAGCCTGCATAACAAACTTTATATTGAGACAATGCACTTGCTGTTGTATTTAGTTTTATTAAAGCATAATCTAAAGAAGAGCTTGGGTTTTGCGTTAACAAGGTACATCCAAAAACTGAATTATTAGATAATGCAGCCGGGGCATCTGAGCCATTACTTGTACAGCTTAAGGCTTCATAGTTAAATAAAGTGATTAACTCTATACTCCAATTTATATTATTATTTGCAGCTTCATATCCTATACAATGTGCAGCAGTTAAAAAATAAGGCTCTCCATTTTGAGCAGTATTATTCATTAAGCTCCCTGAGCAGCTGGCTGAATAAGTATGTGTATTTGCTCCCCATTGGTATATGGGGTATAACATTAAACCAACAGATTTTATATTTCTTGATTTATTCTCTCCAGGATTAAATACACATGCTATATTCTTATGACAGTTACCAGCCGCACCATAGACACCACTATAAAAATCTGTAAAAGAATGAATTAACTTTTCGGTTATTAACAATGGTTTATCACTACTATCTATTGGATAAGAAAGTTCAATATAAAATGTATTCCCAGGTATTGGCTGGGTTCCAAATTCTAGTCCCTTACTTTGAGAATTGGGATTATTTTTATTATTAAACTCTCCTAATATAAATCCGTTTTCAGCGTAAAGGAAAAACTTACTATCTTTTGGCAAAAGATACTTCTTAAAATAAATCTGTAATGCTTTGGCATCTGATGATCTAATTTTGTATAAATAATAATATCTCCCATTGTATTCAATCCTATTGCTATCATCCGTTATATTAATTTCTTTATAAAAAGCTTTACCATAAATATTTTGATTTTTATATGCTTCATCTTTTAAGTTAGCAACTTCATTTATTATTTGCTGATTATTAAATCCATTTGTTTCAAAGGCCTTAATATTCTGTTTTAGTTGTAATAAAGGAATTGTTTTGCCCAGATAGTCTTTATATTCCTCTCTGATTGTAATATGGCGTTCGGAAACTAGTTTCTCATACAAAAATGGATATCCATTATCTCCTACTTGAGATTTTATAAAATTCAAGCAGAATAAAAAAAATATAATTAAATATTTCATCATTTGTTTTTATATTTTTTTTTCAATTCTTCAATTTCTTCAGCCTGCTTCTTCAATTGCTTATTCTGGCCAATTATATATAAAGTCAACTCTTCTACTTTCTGCAACAACTTAATTTGAAATTCACCAACATTCACTCCTTCTTTTTCCATTTCTTTTGCAGAGGAAATTTCCGGAAGGTGCTTTTTCTCTCTAATATGTTTCTCAACATCTTCAAGCTTTGGAAGGGCATAACTCTCTTCAAAAACAAAATCGGCAGTAGGAGTCAGAGTCACTTTTATTTCTCTAGCTTCAAGCTTACCATTTAAAGATGCATCTCCATTTTCACCATTAATTACAAATGATTTAGCCCAGTCCCAATCACCATTAATAGAATTTATGGGTGTAATATGTAATGTTTTCCTATGATCATCAGGAGTATGAAAAATCCATGAATTACTTCCCCCGCTAACAATATCCCAGAATCGACCATTACCAATTACATCAAGTTTAGCTGCAGGAGAGTTAGTCCCGACTCCAACATTTCCGGTTGAAGCATTGATTGTCGCCCCTGTTATGTTTGAATTTGGAGTGTATAATTGGGCAAAAAAAGATTGGACGAACAAAAATCCGCTAAGAAATATTATTTTCTTCATATTTTATTATTTTTATTAAAGATATTAATTAAAACTCTAAAGTTCCAACAAAAGTGAATTAATACTAAAAATCCCTTTCATTATAGAAAGGGATTAACAAATATGAGAATTGCATATTATTTTTTCCTAGAAACCACCACCATTCTCACCAAACGTAAACGTTGCAGATATACCTGCTCTGATTGTTGACAATGGGAATGCTGTAGAGATCTTATATTTTGAGGTCATCTGTTCGTAGAATACTCTCAGATTCAGATTTTCTGAAACATTATAATCTGCAGAAAGTTTAACATTTAAAAGTTTCTGACCTCCTGTTACCTGGGAATCATTTAAAAGAATATTCATAATTGAAGTTCTACTATCCCTTAGTGAAATATCACCTCTGATATTAAGGTCGCTTCCTTTTCCTCTTGATCCTCTTACATTTGTCATTCCAAGTCTGAAGTTTCTGACAATGTATCCTAACCTTACAACATATTCTGTATTTGAATCTTCAGTCAGGGTATGATTTACCAGCCCCAGTACCATCATTCTGTTTCTGTTATACTGTAACCCGAACTGCATATTATTTCTCATGGTCACATCAATTCCGATAAGCGGTGCATAGGATTCCACATATCCTACCTGGGCAAATGTAAATGGATTGATATAGTCATTATTAACATCAAATACAGCATCCGGATTGCTGAGACTGTTAAAATAATCTATACTGGACTGTACTCCTGTAGCCGTATAGGTTGCAGTATAGCCATGCAGGATATCAAACTTAGTAAACTGCCCGTTAATCATTGGAATATTTCTCAATCCGGAATAAGTAACCCTCCAGTTTGGTAAAGGGAAACCAGCTTTTTTAGGATTACTCATCTCTTTCACTGATTTACCTTCAACCGCAGCCCTGAATGCTGGAATTAAAACATATGCATTGGCAATACTATAATGTTCTGCAAATCCATCGTTGGTAATCACAGCATTAGGCCCTCCAAGTTGTCGGGAAAGAGTCTGTGCATTTGCTCTGATTGCCTGATAAACAGCCTGTCCGTCTTTAAAGGAAGTACTTAGCAGCATTGTAGAATTAGAATAGGTGATCAGATCATTTGCAAATGTATAATCCGGATTGGCGACTCCTCCATTGGTATAATTAAATCCGGTATGTGTAAAGTTTCTGTTATAGTTATGCAATATGTTCAGATCAATCCTGAAATCATTCATAGGAACAATCTGAAGGTTTGCTCTTAGTTCTTTTGTGGACATTCTTACATATGGATCTGTCATATAAGTAGAGTTACTTACCCATCCATTTTCCATAACAGTTCTTCTGATATCCGCCTGAGATCCTAATAAGAATCCAATAGTAGGACCTCCCAATGTTTGTCCATAACCATACCAGTTCGGTGCTGATAATAAACCGGGAAGTACCGTACCGTTATTCTCTGAATAATTTACATCCAGTTGTTTGAAAGAAGTCAGGAAGAATGCAGCACTTTGAAGTACTGTAAGTTTATTTTTAAACTTATAATTCTTATACCGGTATCTGTTCTTTGCCCATTGCTGAGTATACACATTATTGAGGGAATCAATTTCCTGTTTACGCTTCTGAAGTTTAGCCGAAATATTTTTAAAGTATTTGAACTGCCCGAAGAACTTCGGAATATCTGCGGTTGCTGTAACCTGAATAACATTTGTATTCTGTCCTATCGAGCCTAAACTCTCAGCTCTTTGTGTATCAGGATTAACAAAATCGTATTGAGCAGTACTTCTTGCATTCCAGTTGTAGGTAAAACCATACCCCAATTCAGCATCTATAAAATCCAGATAAGGAAGATACTGGAATGGCAATTTGTAATTTAACTGTACCCTGTGATTGTACAATACCGGTCTTCCGGCTCTGAAAACATTTCCAAAGATAGACTTATTGTCCATGGTATTTACATCCACATTATCGTTCAGTGTTCTGGTTGCAGAATTAATTTCCAGTTTTAGGGATTTGGTAAAATTAAATCCTAGCCCATACTGCCAGCCAAAATAAAAATTCCGGTTTCTCAGTGTCTCAAAATCGCCATTGGTATTCCCTCCCAGAATCGCCTCTACATTTCTAAACTCCAATTCATTGTAATTTCTGTCGATCTCTGTCCGGAATGCCAATCTTGTCGGAATCGGATTAAAGTTGAATTCCTTAACCCATCTCAGATATTTAACGGATTTTGCCGTATCACTGATCATTTTATTAAATGGTTTGATTACCCATGGTTTAAAAGTATAATTATAGTCAATATATCCTCTCAGGTATTGCCTGTAATTTTTCTTGGTGTAGATATCCCTGAAATAATCATCGTTATAAACCGCAGTTACTGAAACGTTTTCAATATCGTAGAATTTTGGTTTCTTATTCTGGTTTACTCTTTCCTTACGCATATTAACAACTCCGATACTTCTCTGTTGGGTATAGGTTCTTGCCACTTTTTTAAGCTGTTCTTTATTGGCTGCCTTACTGAACTCAACATCGGTATCCAGAGGATTGTATTTCGGATCTTCAATTGTCTGGGAATAGGAGTAGTTCAATGGAATTTTCATTCCACTTTTTTCAGGCAATAGCTTATCTACATTGATCGCGGTGTTGATACTGAATGCGGATTGAGTAGACTGGTTTCTTTCTGCAGGTTTTGAATCGATATTTCCAAACCCTACAGAGGTATAGGAAGCACTGGTATTTACTGTAGCAAAGTCACCTAAATTGAAATTCAAACTTGCGTTTCCTGCATATCCACCATCATTCTCAATTTCAGAAAGACGAATTTCATTAACCCAAAGAACTCTTGTTATAGTGGACGCCCCTCTTGGATCAGAATTTCTTACTCCAACCATAATTGTAGTAATATTTCCTAAACTAGGTCTTCCTTTGATATAAATATTTTTATAAGGTTCCTGATATATAAGGTCTTTTGTTCTTTCCGTGATTTTCACCCCAGACTTATCTCTTCTGAGTTTCGCATCTACAAAATTCTGAACATCAAAATCAACTTCATTTTCCATTGGCCAGATCTCCATAGGAGCTGTTGCTGTAGTGGGAGTCATTTTTAAAGATGATTCATATTCATAATAGTTGTCAGTAGCATCACTTCCGAAACGGATAAAGAACTTCGTTTTCTCATCAATCCCTGTGATAATATTAGATGGATCATGAGCATGAACAAACAGTTTCAGCTTTTTGTATCTTCTCATATCCAAAGTCGTATTTTTGAACACTCCTCTTGCCTCAGTCTTAAGGTCTTTTACTTTCATGTAAAGTGAAGCTTCATTCTGTCTTTGAGCTCCTGCATTTCCACTTAACACTTGTCTGTCAATTCCCGGAGGCAATACATATGGAGGCTGATTGAATGCATTCTCTTCAATATTCACACTTCCTACCTCAAAATTCGGGTCTGTAACAACCCCTACACCTTCTCCTGAACCTGGGATGTTTGTGCTGGCAATATTACTATTATATTTTCTCCAATCTGATCTTACAAGATCCATTGTTCCGAATCTTAAAGTAGACGTTTGATCAAATCCTGCCAACATTAATCTCGCAAATCTTACGTTATTTAACACAGATGGGTCTGCTGTTCCTTCAGCTGGATCATAATTCGCCACAGGAATTCTGAACAAATACCATTTAACGTCAGAAGTCTGTCCGTTCTGGAATGTTGCTTTTACTGTTTTTACGTCTACAATATTATTTGATCCAAGTGATAAACTTGGCTGGTCAAGCTTTATAACATATTGATTATAGTTTTCAGTCTGATCAAGGTTATAATCTTTGTTGATATCTTCTGCGTCCGGAGTTTGTGAAGCTACATTCAGAGAGTTTGCTTCTGAGTTTCCTTCAGGGTTTCTGAAGTATTTGTATCGTTCTATCACTGAAGCAGCCTGACTTCCTGTAAATTTATCAGAAAGATAAAATACGAAGTCATCCACTGCGGGGTCTACAATATTTGTCACCGGATTTACAAATGTATTTCCGAATCTGGCTGACTCCTGATCCGAGCTTAATCCATCATATCCTACATCCTGTATTCTTCTATCATCTCCTTCACTCGAGAAAGCATACAGAATAGGAGGCTGTTTTGGCTGTACCCCCCAATTGGAGCTAGTAGTGGTTGATGGTGTACCTGGAGTTGGAAGACCATTCTCATACTGCATTTTCCCATCTTTCAGAATGTCTTCAGAAACGTTTCCTAAATGCAATAAAAGTTTTGGATTAACTCCCAGTTGCTTACCATCTGCATAAGGGTCCATCATCCAGAATTCAACATATTCGATATTTGAGCTTATAAAGTTCGAAACACTGATCGGTCTCATAATCCCCGCCCATCTACTCTCTGCCATTTCTGCTGCTGTATTTACATTATATGGTCCTTTTTCTTTAGGGAAATAAGAGATATCAAAGGTGTTGGTATAAGTCTGCTCTCCTGCTACAAAGTCCCTGTTGTTATAAATCTCTGATAGCTGAACTCTCCTTGAGGCATGATTGGATACAGACTGCGGTGTAATCCCACCAGGAGCCTTACCTCCTATACCCCAGAATCTTGGATCAATATTATACCATGTTAAGAGCCCTCTTCCATAGCCACTCGTTAAATCATCATTAGGAGGAGTACCATTGAAAGGTGCCAACTTATTTTTCTCAGGCCTTGATGCCAGACTCCAGGCAGCAGGTTCTTTTAAAGATATTTTAGAAGTAGTCTGTTCAAAATCATCAATATATGACTGATCATTTGTTCCTTTATTTAATCCCGGAAGTAAATAGGCTGCCTCCATTTTGAAATTCAGATTGGAAGGTGCTTCAGTTTTCACCAACGGTAGTTTATCGGTAAGTCTTGTAAGGAACGGAAGCTGATTGTTATACATCAGGTTGATTCCAGCCATTGTATTGTTAACGGCTTCCTGCCCGTAATTTACCTTCTGAGTAAGTGGGGATTCAGAATAGTTAACTACAGTTCCTCCTAAGATAAAGTTTTCACTGAATCTTCTTTCCAGATTCAGTCCAAGAAATCTTTTTCGCTGTGTGTTAAAGGTTAATTGATTTTCCAATGAAATATTAATGGCCTGTCCTGACTGCTTTACATTTTCATTGATGATTGTTACTGTTCCCAGCATATAGTCGACTGTATAGTCTACCCCTTCATTAAGCTGTACCCCATTGGCTGAAACCTTTACAGATCCCTGTGGAACATTTACCGCTCCTAAGGAGATACCCTGGCCTTGAGATCCTTTATAACGGCCTTCTATGGTATACCATTGAGGTAAAGGTGATTGCGGGAGTTTTTGTTTATCATATAAGTCGTGAAGAACATATTTGGGATCATTTCCCACTAAACTCTGCATATAATCTCCAAAGGGCTGTACTTTAGTAAAGATAATTCTACCAGTTTCCGATCTGATTGTAATTCCATTAACAAAGTCAAAAATACCGTCTCCTTTGGAACCATCCTTATTATTCTGTACATCTCCATTCATGTTAAGACGGTCCCAATTCATTAATTTCAAAAGGTTCTGGTCCTGCACCGGTGTATCTGGGAGGTAATTAACCTTTCCTCCGGTTTTCTGGTCCCTATAATATAAATTCAGGATAAAGCCATCCTGAGCAACCTGTCCTGCATCCAAAGAATAAATATTCTTCATCATCAGATCCCACATCGGAGATTCGGTATTGACCCTGTTATTAGGTCTTAAAACCTTCGTAATTAAAACAGGGCTTTCTTCTGAGAATTCCCCTACTTTATAGACCTTATTGCTACCCCCTACTGTAAATGAGTATGAAACGGCTAACAGCTGATTTTCATTTAATTTTTGGTTTAATGAGATATACCCCAGCTGTGGCTGCACGGTATATTCATTGCTGTTCAATCTTCTGGCTTTTGTGTTGAAAATAAAATGTTCGCCATTATCATAAGGCTGTGTACTTCCAGGAAATACCTGTCCCTGAAAAACAGCACTATAATTTTTTCCAGGTTCCCTGGTACCGGCTGCAGTACTTATTTCACTATATAACCCGTTTAAGGAGTTATCCGGCAAAGCTGCTCCTCCTTCACCCAGGTCCCTGATCCCGATAATACTTTTTTGATAAGCAAGATTGCTATTTCCCTGATCTAATACCCAAACCTCTAACCTGGTAATGTTTATATTCGAATTGATCTGCGGATAATTGAGCAAAGCACCATCATATTTATCAAGAAAATAATGGCCGAGGAAATAGTGCTGGTTATCTTCATAGTCAATAGCATTAACTTTAAAGTTATTCATCACACCACCTCCCTGAACTACAATATTTCTTGCTTCACCCTGTTGCTGGGAAAGCACCACCGTACCAAATGTTTTTCCAAGCTGAAATTCTGTCTTTACCCCGAATAAGGACTGGGAACCCCGGATTAAGCTTGTTGAAAGCGGCATGTTTACGTTACCAAACTCAACCCTCTTGATAATTTTATCTTCGCCGCCGGCATTAGGTTTGTCCACATTTCCAAGGCCTTTACTCTGAAGATCCTTCCAACTTCCTTTGGCCTGCCATACAAGATTCATCCGGTTCTCAAAAGCAAATCCGCTCTGGGTATCATAGTTTGCTTTTAACTGGAGGTTTTCCCCTACTTTTCCTAATAATCCCAATTGAATTCTCTGATTAATATCAAAGGTAAAGCTGGTCCTGTTCTGTGGCAGGATCATAGGATTATCTATTTTCTGATAAAGGCCGGCAAAGTCAAGGGAAGCATATCCTGAAGGAATAATTTCGATTTTATTTCCTCCGAAAATTGTTTCAAACAGTTTATTATTAATCTGTAGAGAAGGAATAAGTCCTTTTTTACGGGCATCGGTTTTATCCTTTCGGAAAAGAAGGCTATACTTATCTGATTTTTCTTTGTAATATGCTCTTGTCTGGGTTGCCAGCATATACTCCTTATATTCTTCCGGAGACATTGCTGTAGGAGGTCCCGTAATGGTGTTTCCTATTTTAGGATACACGTAATACATTCCGGTTTTTATATCGTAGTAGGCTTCATACCATGTAGGATCGGCCACTTCATACTCTTTTCTTATGATCGCCGTGTCCCGGACCTGCTGTGCAAATGCACTGACAGACATACACAGGAATGACAGGAACAAAAATATGTTAAAATGCTTATTATTTGCCACCAAATGTTAAATGTTTTTTAAAATTTGTTTTACCAATTCTTCAACCGAGATGCCCGGATTTTGTTTTAATATTTTATCAGCAATCTTCTCGCTCATCCGCTTAGGAATTCCTAAAACTTCTAATGCAGATAACGATTCTTCCTTGATTTTATTATCTGCCAAGGAAGAAATATTCTCTGCCGGACCGCTGAATTTCTGGACTTTATCTTTAAGATCGACAATAATTCTTTCAGCAGTTTTTGCTCCGATACCTTTGGCTTTTTGAATTAAGGCACTGTTCCTGGAAAGGACTGCTGAAGCGATTTCGTCAAGACTTAATGTTGACAATAAAATAAGAGCAGAAACTGCTCCTACTCCATTAACGCTTATTAACAGATTGAACATTTCTTTTTCTGAACGAGTGTTAAATCCAAAGAGAAGATGAGCATCTTCACGAATGATCTGCTGAACAAATAAAAAGGTCTGCTGATTCAAAACCAGCGTCTGTGAGGTCATTAAACTGATACCTACATAGTAACCAACTCCTTGTACATTAATTACTGCGTAAGTAGGCGTAAGTTCCTGGACTGTGCCTTGTAACGAAAATATCATTATTAATTTTTAAAACTCCCAAATATAGCAATTTAAACTAATTAATATTTTCATTTCACGAACGAATGATTTTTAACTTAATTTTCAGAGGAAAGTTTAAGGAATTAACAAAAAAACAAAAGACTCCAAAAATATGGAGTCTTTTTCTATATCATTATTAATAATATTATAATATTAATGTACTAACTGATCATAATTATTTTTTCTCTCTTCGTTGAGCATCAAGAACAGCTATTGTTGCCAGGTTTACGATCTCATCTACACTGGAACGCATCTGAAGTACATGAACCGGCTGTTTTAATCCCATCAGAATCGGACCGATAACCTGTGCCACTTTCATTCCTCTGAGAATTTTATATGACAAGTTTGCACTTTCCAGATTCGGGAATATAAATGTGTTGGCCGGAGTAGTTCCTAATTTTGAGAATGGGTAATCGCTTAAGTGATCAGCATTCATTGCAAAATCCGGTTGAATTTCACCATCAACGATCATTTTAGGATATTTTTCATGAAGGATACTTACTGCTTTTGCCACTTTTTTTGAAGTATCAGAAATAGCAGCAAAGTTTTCAAATCCAAGCATTGCAATCCGTGGTTCAATAGCAAAAGATTTCACTGTAAATTCTGCCATTTTAGCAATATTTACAAGGTCTTCTGCTGTAGGATTCTGATTGATGGAAGTATCTGCAAAGAAAATAGGTTTCTTTTCGGAAAGAATCATCATCATTGCAGCTACCTTATCTACGCCTTTATCTTTTTCAATTACTTCTAAAACAGGACGTAATACAGAGGCATAATTTTTAGAAAACCCGACAATAAGACCATCAGTATCTCCATGTTTCAGCATCAGAGGCCCAAAATAATCCCGCTGACGGACAAATCGCTTTGCCTTATACTCGTTCATCCCTTTTCTCTGACGAAGCTTCCAAAGCGTTTCTCTGTATTTTTTTCTATTTTCTTTCTGATCATCATCACTAGGGTCTATGATTGGAATGTCCAGGTTGATCCCAAAACGCTCCATCTGTTCCTTGATGTATTTTTTATCTCCCAAAAGACTCGGATAAGCAATCCCCTCTTCATAAAGAATCTGAGCTGCCTTCAGTACGTTATATTCTTCAGCATTCCCAAGGGTAATTCTTTTCGGATTGGATTTTGCACGGCTCTGCATCATTCTTACCAACCTTTCATCTCTACCCATTCTGTCTAAAAGCTGATGCTCATACTCCTCAAAGTCTGCAATTGTTTTTCCGGCAACTCCACTTTCTATAGCAGCTTTAGCTACTGCGCTTGATACTTTTGTAATCAATCTGTTATCGAAAGGTTTCGGAATAAAATATTCTCTTCCAAATTGCAGGTTCTGAACATTATAAGCCAAGATTACGGCTTCAGGAACCGGTTCTTTTGCAAGGTCAGCAATAGCGTGTACTGCAGCCAGCTTCATTTCTTCGTTGATACCGGTAGCCTGCACATCTAATGCACCACGGAAGATATACGGGAATCCCAGTACATTATTAACCTGATTAGGATAATCACTTCTTCCTGTTGCCATAATTACGTCTTTACGGGTTTCTATCGCCAGATCATAAGCAATTTCCGGATCGGGATTTGCCAACGCAAATACAATTGGATTTTCATTCATGCTTAACAACATTTCCGGAGTCATTACATTTCCTTTGGATAACCCTACAAATACGTCAGATCCTTTTACAGCTTCTTCCAGTGTTTCAATATCCGTTTGCGCAATAAAATCCAGTTTTTCAGGGGTAAGATTCTCTCTCTTATGATTAATTACCCCTTTACTGTCGCACATAAGGACATTTTCTTTTTTAAGACCTAATGAAATATAAAGTTTGGTACATGCAATAGCAGCAGCTCCTGCTCCGTTCACCACCATTTTCACTTCATCGATATTCTTATTGGCAATCTGCAATGAATTAATGAGTGCAGCTGCAGAGATTATTGCGGTTCCGTGCTGGTCATCATGCATCAAAGGAATATTCAATTCCTCTTTCAGTCTCTGTTCTATATAAAATGCTTCAGGAGCTTTAATATCTTCAAGATTGATGCCTCCAAACGTAGGGGCAATTCCTTTTACAATTTCTATAAATTTATCCGGATCTTTTTCATTGATCTCAATATCAAAAACATTGATATCAGCAAAAATTTTGAACAAAAGGCCTTTTCCTTCCATTACCGGTTTTGAAGCTTCTGCTCCGATATCTCCTAATCCAAGTACAGCAGTACCATTTGAGATTACCGCTACCAGGTTTCCTTTTCCTGTATAGTCATAAACAGTCTCCGGCTTGTCATGAATTTCCATACAAGGAACGGCAACTCCGGGAGAGTATGCCAATGACAGATCTCTTTGTGAAGAGTGCGGTTTTGACGGAATAACTTCTATTTTCCCTTTGGGTTCTGCTTTATGATAATCTAACGCGGCCTGGCTAAAGGTCTTTTCGTCACGATTGTTATTACTTGACATAGAATTTTATTTTTTATTAAAGTATATATTTAATGTGGTAATCAACTAAGCTTTCAATTGGTTTCTGAACAACATGTCCCACATTTAAATTAAGTTCTGATGCAACAGAACGTAGAATATTTTCATAATAATAAGCAATAGAGCCAATGAAATTAATCTCGGCATCTTTTGCCTCATCATAAGGAAGAACCTGATACTCGAAGAAACTTTTCATCTCTTCGAAAACCATATTCTTAAAATACGGATGCTCTTTTCTTTCGATAACAAATTTATTGAAATTTGCCAGATATGCATTTGGTCTTGGTGCATGATACATATTTTTCAATGCATCTTCTATCGTAAGCTGGTAATCAGATTCAAACTCATTGTGAAGGTCAGCAGGCAGTTTTTTCATAAAATATCTGCGTATCAATTGTTTTCCGATTGCACTGCCACTTCCCTCGTCCCCAATAAGAAACCCAAGAGAAGGCAATTCAATTTTAAGATTTGTTCCATCAAAAAAACAAGAATTAGAACCTGTTCCCAGGATACACACAATCGCCGGCTTGCCACTATATGCAGCATAAGCAGCTGCCATGAGATCCTCCTTCACAATAATTTCGGCTTTTCCAAAGACCTTCTTAAGTTCATTCTCTATGGTTTCGCAGTTTTTTTGCACACCACATCCTGAACCGTAGAAAAAAACTTTGGTAATCGAATTTTTGACCAATATAAGATTGCTGTTTTTCTGTATTTCAGGGGCGATAAGTTCTTTATTTATGAAATTCGGATTAAAGCCGATGGTTTCTGTTTTCAGAAATACTTTTTTAAAATCATCAAGTATTACCCAATCCGACTTAGTAGAACCACTATCTACAATAGCAACCATATTTTAAAATTTAATTTAAGGGTGCTAAATTATGAATTTATCTTCAATTAGCATTTAAAACAACCCGGAAGCTGTCTAAAATTACTAATGTTTTATATCAGTTTTTTTTTCATTGAATTGCAAAAGCCAATCTTCAATTTCATCTTCCAGATAAGATGTCTGTAATACCATTGCATTGATAAAATCATCAGGTACAGGCTCACCAGTGGAATTCTCAAGATTCCAAAGCTCATCAGACATATTTTCATATTCAGAATATACTCTTTTGAAGCGGGAATTTTCTCTTTCAAGAGCCTCAATATTTTTCTGTTGAAGCTGGAATTTTCTGTATTTGTTTTGACGTTTCATACAAATATTATTAAAAAATTGGTCATAAAAAGTTGGATAGTATGCTTTCAATCACGCATTACAAGATAGAAAAAACCATCAACACAAGGCGTTGAAAATGAATTTATTATCAGGTGAGTATTCCATCATTTAGATTATTAAATTTAGAAATAATTTTTATTTAAAAAAATATTTTAACAACTTTTTTCAGTGTTTAACATATAGTTATAAATTTGCATTTCATACTATGAGGTATATTAATTATTGCAAGAAAAAAACTTTCTCTGACAATCAATATTATAGTAATTACATCGATAAATTATGCCTGATAATATGGAGTTTTTAAATTAATCAATGAAAGAAATACTAATACGCCAGAAACAGGTTTTATTCTTCATCATCGCAGGAGGACTTAGTGCTGTTGTAGAAATTGGCAGCTTTAAGGTATTCAGTACCTACCTTCCCCAGATTCTGGCCAGAGAAACAAATTTCCATGGCATACACTACCCTTTAAGTAATATTTTTTCCACAAGCTGCGGGATTATTACCAATTATTTCCTGAGTATCTGGTTTGTATTTGAAAGAGGAAAACATTCCAAGAGAAAAGAGTTTGTTTACTTTATGGCAGTATCCTTTATTTCAACATTATTTAGTTTAGGATTCTTTCAGATCTTTTACAGTTTCGTATTTAAAGATAATATCAATTTATTTTTTTATACCTTAAGCCCGGAAATGATCAGCAAGATTGCGGCAATTCTTCTGGTTTCAATTCTTAATTATTCTGTAAAAAAGAAAGTAATTTTTAATGGTTAGGCTGTGACAAAAGTTTTAAATTATCTCTGGAGATTTTGGTTATTGTTATTGGCGTTTGTCCTGACAGTCACGATGGGGATCCCTGTCTATATTTTATCTTTTAATAAAAAGCATTATAAATATGCGTATAAATTTATCCGCATCTGGTGTTTTGGAATGTTTTATGGAATGGGCTTCAGATATGATCTCATCAAGCTTTCTGAGCAGAAAAAAGATAGGAATAAACAATACGTTTTCATTTCTAATCATACTTCCATCATGGATATCATGCTCACCTGTATACTTTTTCCACATCATCCGATATGTTTTGTAGGCAAAAAAGAACTTGTGCAGATTCCTATTTTCGGAACTATCTACAAAAGGATATGTGTAATGGTAGACAGAACCAGTGCCAGAAGCCGTGCGGATGTGTACCGCAGGTGTGCTGAAAAAATGGAAGAAGGAAACAGCATAGCCATTTTCCCTGAAGGCGGCGTACCTGATGACACCTCTATCCTTCTGGATGAGTTCAAGGATGGAGCATTTATCCTATCCTCCAAGCATCATTCCCCGATCGCTGTTTATACCTTTGTCGGGCTTAAGAAAATGTTCCCGTTTGATAATTCCAAAGGATACCCTGGAAGGGTAAAAGTGTATTTTAATGGAATTATAGATCCCACGGATTCTCCAAAAGACTTAAAAACAGAGGCTTACCAAGAAATTAAAAAAACTTTACAAGAGCATTCTATTTAAAAGAAATAGCTATATTTGTTTGCGAAATTTTCAATAAAATATGTCAAATTATTCTAAACAAACCAATTGGGGCCAATTCATTCCGTTGGTTACTGTATTCTTCTTTTGGGGATTTGTAGCAGCCAGTAATGATATTCTGATCCCGGTTTTTCAAAAAGCCTTCAACCTTTCTCAGACTGAAAGTATGCTGGTACAGATATGTTTTTATGTAGCATATACTGTAGGTTCTTTAATTTATATGATTGTCTCAAAAGGGCTAAAGCAGGATCTGATTAATAAAATCGGATATAAAAACGGTCTTATTATAGGACTTCTTATTTCTGCATTGGGAACTCTTTTATTTTATCCTGCTGCCAATATGCATTCTTTCCCGCTAATGATCTCAGGTTTATTTATTGTAGGACTCGGATTTTCTCTACAGCAGATTGTTGCTAATCCGCTTGCTATTGAAGTAGGACCTACGGAAACAGGGTCTCAGAGATTAACCATGGCTGGAGGAATCAATAATCTGGGAACCACAATAGGCCCTCTTATTGTTGCTTTTGCCATTTTTGGTTCTGCAAGTGCAGCCAATACAGAAGCGAGCATCGAAAGCGTAAAGACTCCTTATCTTATATTAGGGGCAGCTTTTGCTCTTGTGGCTTTAATGCTTAAGTTTTCTTCCCTTCCTGCTATAACGCCTACAAATGTAGAAGATACGGATGATACAACTCCGGGAGAACACAGAACTTCCGCATTCCAGTACCCTCAATTGGTAATGGGAATGATCGCTATCTTTGTCTATGTAGGAGTAGAGGTATCCACAGCCAGCAACCTTCCTGCCTATATGGAAAAAGGATTAGGTTTTGAGACCAAAGAAGTGGCTCCTTATATTTCATTATACTGGGCTTCATTAATGATCGGCCGTTGGACCGGTGCTGTAGAAGCCTTTGATTTCAGTGCAGGGTTTAAAAAAATCCTAAGGTTCTTAGCTCCTTATCTTGCATTCGGTGTATTTTTATTGGTGAACGCTATTGCCAAGCATGATCTTTCGCCTTTCTATGTATATGGCCTGATCATTATTGCTATGATTATCTGCGATATATTAAGTAAAGGAAACCCGGCAAGAATGCTTCTGATCTTTTCTCTGGCAGGAATTACAGCGTTGCTTATCGGTATGTTTACAACCGGAATGGTTTCTGTGTATGCATTTACCAGCGTAGGTCTTTTCTGTTCTACGTTATGGCCGTGTATCTTCGCACTTGCCATCAACGGACTTGGAAAACACACCAACCAGGGTTCCGGATTCCTAATTATGATGATCATGGGTGGAGGTATTGTAAGTATGATCCAGGGATATGTTGCGGATATTACAAATATTCACTTCAGTTATATCGTAGGGGTCATCTGTTTTGCTTATCTTGCATTCTATGCGATCCGTGTAACCGGAATCCTGAAAGCTCAGGGTATTGATCTTGATAAAATATCTAAAGGCAGTGGTCATTAATTTAACAAAAACAATATATAAGAAGAAGAGATTTTGGGCAGGTATATTACTTGCCCAATTTCTTTTGTTTTATGGTTTCTCAAAATCAAAGATAATGGTTTCCTTTTTTGAAGTTTTTTTTGAGCTTCAAAAAGAACCCCATCAGATATTATTCGGCTGGATCCCTTTTTCGACAGGAGATCTTATATACATTGTGCTGGTCATTGTGCTACTGTATTACCTGATCGCTTTATTCAGAAAAAAAAGCACGAATAACTCTGTCATAAAAATATTGATCATTGCTAATGTTTTCTATTTTAGCTATCAGATATTCTGGGGAATGTTATATTTCCAGACTCCGATCATTCAAAAGCTTGCAAGCCAGAAAGCTCCGGAATTGGGTAAAGCTAAAACGTTAGCTGTGAAATATCTGGAAAAATGTAAACAAAGCCGGCAGTTTGTACATGAAAACAAGAATGGTGTATTTATAATTTCTGATTTAAAATCAATACAACAGGAAATTCTTTATCAGCAAACTAAGCTTCCCCAATACATCTCAGGGAAAAGAGCTTCTCAGATCACTTCTATTAAGCCCAGCTTATTTAAAAATATAATGAGCTTTACAGGAATATTGGGATATTATAATCCGTTTACTGCCGAAGCACAGTATAACTCTGAATTACCTTCTACTTTTATACCTTTTACCGTTGCACATGAAAGCTCACATCAATTAGGTTTTGCAAGAGAACAGGAGGCTAATTTTGTGGGGTACCTGACAGGCATTAATTCCGACAACCCCGAATTAAGATATAGCACGGAATATTTTACCTTAAAGAGCCTTTTAAGATTTATTGCTGAACAGGATCCTGCGTTTGCAAAATCTATTCTCTCTGATTATTCTCCTGCCATGCAAAGGGATCGGTCGTATGAAAAAGCTTTCATTATCAAACACCAAAGCTGGCTGGATGAATTCTTTGGATTTACCAACAATCTGTTCCTGAAGAGTAATCAGCAGGAAGGTTCTGTTACGTATTCTTATTTCATTGATCTCCTTCTAAATTACGAAAAATAAAAACAAAAAAAAGAATCGTATCAGGCGATACGATTCTAAAAACACAAATGATGAAAAAAAATTTATTACCTTGACTTGTTCCCTCATTCAAGGCGATGTAAAAGTACGACATATTTTATAATTACAAAAACATTTTTCTCCTTTTTTAAAACTTTATGAAAACTTTATGATTTTTTAAGTTTTTTTGAGTCTAACACCTACTGTCAAAAATTCTAATCAACCATTAAAATAATACTACAACAACATTTAAAGCGTAGTTAATTTACAAAAAAATCAAAAAACTAAACATTTGTTTAGAAATATATTATTTGAATTATCACTCTATTTTCACACAAAAAAAGTTTGAGTTATTGTTTAAAACTAAAAAATATTTCCAAAAAAACATATCACTTTTTTCTTCATAGATTTCAACAATAAATTTTAAAATTTAATAAAAGTTGTGCTATCAATATTTAAAGATGATGCAAAAGATAAAGTTTCAGAAAGTTTATTTAAATTCTCGCTTACTAATCAGAGATTTCATTAGATAAAATAATAAATTACTGATTATTAATATTTTAAACACACAAATTCATAAATATAAGCCAATAGATTTATAAATATATAAATACAGTATTTTTTTTATGATCCGTACTTGTGTATGTTTGTCTCAGTAAAAACAAAGATTTATTTTTTGTATGTGTACAGTACAAAATGTAAATACCGCTGATCAGCAAAACCAAGTCATAGGTATATGACACCATATTAACATTTAAAAATTAAACAAATGAAAAACTTAAGAGGAATGCAGAGAAATTTTTCTTCTGCTGAAAACAAAAAATTACAAAGAAAAGAGTTAAAAGCAATCCAGGGAGGATACAAATATGTAATGACAGAAAGTGCTACATGTGCAGACAAAGAAACTTATGATGATAACGGTAATCGTTTATCTACTTTATATGTAGGAGACTGTTAATTACTGATCAATATTGAGAGGGGTTTCTCCTCTCTTTTTTACTCACAGTTTCACTTATTTTTTTTGTATAACAGAATAAGATCATGAGAAAAAAAGCTTTCAATTATTTATTCTATCTTACCCTTGTTAGTCTGTTTACTTTTTCTTCCTGTAAAAGCGGAGAGTATAATTATATTACATACTATAATAAAGTGAATAAAATTGACAGTATTTATCGTTTTCAAAAAGATACATTATCCGTCATAAAACAATACAATAAATTATTCAGGGAATATCCTCCGAAAAATCAGGAGCGTATTGAGGAATATGCCACTTATATAAAGTTGTCAGACAAATTCAATAAAAATTTTGGAGGGAAGAAAAGTCTTTACAAGCTGATTCCTTTGATAGCGCCCTTCAATAAAGAATATAAAAAATATTATTGGCTTTATCAGAAATATGGAATAGACAGCATAGAAGTTAAGCAGGAAATAGCTCAATGGAAGAAAGGTTTAAATAAAAAAATGGTGGACTCTTTTACCATTCTGTTTATTCGTGATCAGGAAAAAGATCGTTCGGATTCCGATTTAGTAAAAATCAATGATAAAAAAAATGCAGAACTCTTCAAATGGATTCTAGAAAATGAAGGTTATCCCTCTGTACAAAAAATCGGACTTTGGGGAAATAAAGGTGTTTTCATGCCAATGAGTGCTTTTCTCAGCCATATGTCTTTCTCAGATTCTTATCCTTATTTTGAAAAAAAACTACTGGAATATGTAAAAACCGGTGACTGCCCACCACATGATTATGCTAATATGGTAGACAGACATTATCTGCAGGTTCTTAAAAAAGATATTTTGTATGGGGTATATATCGGACATAACAACATACAGGACTCTATAAAGATCAATTCAAACCGTAAAAGTATCGGGCTACCCAGCCTCAAACATACCCGGGCAATTACCATTGATTTTTTCAAACAGCTAAAAAAATAAAAATGATTCTCATTATTTCCGGAAATAAAGAAATTACCACAACTGAAGTTATAAAATGGTTACTAAGAATGGGAAAAAACTTCATCCGTGTGTATGAGGATGAGATCTTTGAAATTAAAACAAAAGAAAAAAAAATTTATCTGGAAAGTTATAGAAACAGCTTTTTTATTGATGACATCACCAGCGTATGGTACAGAAGAGGAAAGTTAAAGTTTAAACGATTACGTTATGCGAATGAATCCATCAACCATAGCATGAATGAATATCAACACTGGTTGGAAGACTATATCAAAAAAACACTGGAATCAAAAAAACATATAAACAAGGAAAGCAATAGTGATGTAAACAAACTGCTTGTCCTTGAACAGGCCCGGAAAGTGGGACTGGACATTCCGGAATATTTCCTTGCAAGTAATACAGACCAGGTAGTATTGGGTAAAACCATTATCAAAACGATCGGAGGAAATCCCCGGGTTGAAGCAATCAGTAAAGACTCTTCCGGTATGATGTATACAACAGTCATCAATGAATTTGAAAAAGAAGATTTCTATATCACCTTTTTCCAAGAAAAAATCGAAAAGGATTTTGAGATCAGGAGTTTTTATTTGAACGGAAAAATATGGTCTACTGCTATTTTTTCTCAAAATGATGAACAAACCAAAATTGATTTCAGAAAATACAACAATAAAAAACCTAACAGGAATGTCCCTTATACCCTTCCTAAGAATATAGAGAGAAAAGTACATAGACTGATGCTTTCTCTGGATTTAAACTGCGGTTCACTTGATTTTATTAAAAGCGGGAATAAATATTATTTCCTGGAAGTCAATACAGTAGGGCAATTTTTAGGATTATCAGTAATATGTAACTATTCGTTAGAAAAAGAAATAGCTGATTATTTATGAAAAAAATCATTGCCAAGGAAAAACATAAACTTCCTCTCACCTATAAATATTTAGAGTTCGTAAAAAATAAAACCCGTGAGAAACAAACCAATTCAACTATAGAATGCGAAATATACCAGACCGACCAGTATGTAAAACTCAAACCTCCTAAATTCCTGACAAGGCTATTATGACATATTTCAATTTATTCAGTAATATTTTAATTACCCGCGGAGTAAACAGAATACTGATCTCTGATCTTCAAAGGGATACTTCGGAACTATATCCTCTAGAATTCCATGATATAATAGAGGAACTAAAAACCTGTTCTATTGAAGAACTTTTTAATCAATATGATACAGAATCCGGGAAAATTTTACAAGAATACCTGGATGTTCTCCTTGAAAATGAATATGGTTTCATTACAGAGAAAGAACGGGATAAAAATTTTCCTCCTTTGTCTTATGAATACCATGATTATAATATAATTTCCGATATTTTTATAGAGCTTGACAACCTGTCATCATTATACAAAATACAATCTTCAATAAATCATCTGACTGTTAAACATTTAACTATATATTCGAGAAAGCAGCTCTCTCTTGATGAGTTCTTAGATATAGAGACAATGTTTAAAAATTCGCCATTAGAAAACATAGAAATATATTCTCCTTTTCATTCTGAAATCAGCAATGTACTCATAGCAGAACTGAATAAACACACCTCGAGAATATATAACCTGGTATTTTATAATTGCAGTAATATACCTTTTAAGGGAGGAAAATTCGGATTTACCATACATTTTACCAAAGAAACTCTTAAAATATCATCGTGTGGAAAAGTAGATTTAAAATATTTTAACACTAACCTTCCAAAAGTTCTGGAAGCAATTAATCATAACTCGTGTTTGCATAAAAAAATTGGTATTGATATCGAAGGTAATATAAAAAACTGCCCTTTAATGGAGGAAAGTTTTGGCAACATTAAGTATAATAGTCTTGAAGAATCAGTAATCCGCTCCGGATTCAAAAAATACTGGAATCTGACCAAAGATCATATTGAAGTTTGCAAAGATTGTGAATTCAGATATATTTGTACTGATTGCAGGGCTTATACTGAACGGACCCATTTTGAAAAAGAACTGGATATATCTAAACCCTTGAAATGTGGCTACGATCCATATACCTGTCAATGGGAGGAATGGGCAAAAAATCCTCTGAAACAAAAAGCAGCTCAGTATTATAATTATAAAGACCGTACAGACAGGCGTTTTTTAGTGTGAAAGTTTTAAAGCTGAAAATAAAACTATTCAATATTTTCAAAAAAACAAAATACTGATATTCAAACCAAATCTACCAACAATAGTTTATATCTCACTAATAAAAGAAAAAAATTTTTGTTTTTTTTAAAACATCTGTGTATTTTAGTTAAAAATATTAATATGATTTTCGACAAGCTAATTAACTATCTTAAACTCGATAAACAGGAGTTTATTTTTCAGTTCAATTCTCATCCCAATTATCCGTCTGCATTAGCATTCAGCGATACATTAAATTTTATGGGTATAAAAAATGATGCCTATGAACTCGACAAAGAATACTGGGATGAACTGCCGGAAGAGTTTATTGCTATTGTTGAAAATTCTTTCTCATTAGTAAAAAAAACAGGAAATACATATTCTGTTTATTCCGAAAAAGCTAAAACACTGGACAAGGAAGAACTGTATAAAAAGTCAACAGATTTCGTTCTGTTGTTTGAAAAAACAGAAGCAGCAGAAAATAAACTGGTATTTAACTTTAAACCTGTTCTTTATTCTATTTTTGCAATCGTTCTTGTTTATTCTTTTCTGACTCAAAGTATATATGAAGCTCTTTTCAATCTGCTATCACTGGCAGGCGTTTATATTTCCATAGAAATTTTTAATCAGAAATTCGGAAATGCATCAGCGGTTATCGGAAGTATATGTGGTGAGGTATCCGCAACCCAGACCACAAACGCGTGCGACAAAATTATCAAACAGGATAAAACCAGTATTTTTGGATTAAAATTCTCTGATTTTTCATTAATCTATTTTACAGGACTTGCCATACTGGGACTCTTCCTTCCTGCAACGGCCTATATTGTTAAAGGCTTTACCTTTGTTTCAGTAATAGCTATAGGTTATTCTTTATATATTCAGGCTTTTGTAGAAAAAACATTCTGTAGAGTTTGCCTTTTAATTATTTCAATATTAGTTGCCCAGCTGATCATTGGTATTTTCTTTTTCCAGAACTTATCTTTTGGGTTGGGAGCTCTTTTACTTACCATTATTCTATGGGCTCTTATTTTTTCAGCAGTCTTATACTTCAATAATCTGCTGGAACAAAAGGAAAACCTTCAAAAATCCAATGCCAAAAACCTGAGATTTAAAAGAAACTATGAGCTTTTTAAAAGTCAGTTGTTAGAAAAGGAGAAAGTGGAATTCCAGGATAGCCAGACTTTTTCTGTCGGGCAAAAAAATTCCAGGCTTCACATTTCCATAGTTTCCAATCCATATTGTGGTTTCTGTAAAGATGCTCATAAAATAATGGAACGTATTCTTGAAAAATATCCTAATGAAGTTTCTGTACAAATGCGATTCAATTATATTCCTGAAAGAGCGAATGAAAAATATTCTCAACTGATCTCAGATTTCACACACATTTATAAAAATAAACCTGAAAAAGAGTTTCTTCATGCCGTAGAAGAATGGTTTGAAACCAAAGATGAGAATAAAATCAACGGATTGTCCGGAAGAGGAAGTGCAGCAGAAGACCTGACCCCGCTGGTATCAATGTCTTTGGAAAACAGTAATGCCGGATTGAGCTTTACTCCTATTTTTCTTATCAATGGTTATCAGTTTCCGGAAAAATATGACCGTGAGGATATTTGGTTCTTTATTGATGAATTAATAGAAGATGAGGATTTTTAATTTTATAATTCCCAATTAAAAATTTCACTATATTAGGAAAGAAAAAACAGTAACAGAAAACAATAAAAAACTAAAACTATATGAAAAATATAAAAAAAATCTCAAGAGAAAATCTTAGGATATTAAAAGGAGGAATCACCAGGGAGTGTGCCATGACCCAGGCATCAGCAAGCTATTGCGAGCCAAAGACAGAACTTCCGAAAGAAGGAGCTATAGACGCATGCAACAAATGGTGCTATTTTTAGTTATCATTTTATTGACTTACACTATTTTATTGAATAAAGTAAAAATGTCGTCAAATATGACGACATTTTATAATGAATATTAGTTTTGAAGAAATTCCCTTTTTATAAGCAACCAGATGCCAAAGACTGTGGGCCTACCTGCCTCAGGATTGTGAGCAAATACTACGGCAGAAGCATATCATTACAACAAATCCGCGCGCTGTCTGAAACCACCCGTGAAGGAAGCAGCCTCCTTGGGCTCAGTGATGCGGCTGAAAATCTGGGATTCCGGTCTATGGGTGTCCAGATTGATTTCAACACCCTTGCAGAAGAAGTTCCTTTCCCATGTATTGTACATTGGAATAAAAATCATTTCGTTGTTGTTTATAAAATAGATAAAAATAACAAAGTTTATATTTCTGATCCCAGTTACGGGCTGATCACATATAACCGCGACGAATTTATCAAGTTCTGGATCGGGGAAA
This sequence comes from Chryseobacterium flavum, assembly GCF_003385595.1. Lineage (GTDB taxonomy): Bacteria > Bacteroidota > Bacteroidia > Flavobacteriales > Weeksellaceae > Chryseobacterium > Chryseobacterium flavum. The sequence goes on from NZ_QNUE01000014.1 coordinate 27,357, forward strand.
ATGCCAATGAAAATACAGAGGAAGGTATTGCCCTCATCCTTGAAACAACACCGTCATTTTTTCAGACTGAATTTGATATTGATGAAAGCAAAGCCAGCTTTTCCTTTCTTTCCAAATACCTTTTTAAATACAAATCGCTCGTCATTCAGCTTGCAGTAGGTCTCCTCGCAGGCAGTTTACTTTCACTGATCTTTCCGTTTCTTACCCAGAGTATAGTGGATGTCGGAATACAAAATCAGGATATCAACTTTATTTATCTTGTTCTCATTGCCCAGATCATGCTTTTCCTGGGAAGAATGGGAATTGAAATGATCCGAAGCTGGATATTACTTCATCTTTCTGCAAGAATTAACATTTCTATTATCTCTGACTTTTTCATTAAATTAATGAAACTTCCTATAAGTTTCTTTGATACCAGGATGACCGGGGATATTATGCAGAGAATTAATGATCATCACAGAATAGAACAGCTTCTCACCAGTTCATCTTTGAATACATTATTCTCATTGGTCAATCTAATCATATTCAGTATTGTCCTGTTATTTTATGATTACAGACTTTTTCTTGTTTACCTCATTGGTGCAGCATTATATATAGGGTGGATCAGCTTTTTCCTGAAAAAAAGAAAAGAACTTGATTATAAAAGATTTTCACAGGTTTCACAGGAACAGAGTAAAGTTATTGAACTGATCAATGGAATGCAGGAAATCAAAATGCACAATGCAGAGAAGCAAAAAAGGTGGGATTGGGAATTCTTGCAGGTAAAATTATTCAAAATAAGAATAAAGTCTTTAAGTCTGGAACAATGGCAATCTGTAGGAGGTAACTTTATCAACCAGATGAAAGACATCCTGGTGAGTTTCCTATCTGCAAAACTTGTTTTAAGTGGAAATCTTACCCTGGGGATGATGCTTTCTGTACAATATATTATCGGACAGCTTAACAGCCCTCTCCTTCAGCTCATTGACTTTATAAAACAAACTCAGGATGCTAAAATCTCTTTGGAAAGATTAGGAGAGATTCACGATAAGGATGATGAAGAAGATAAAAATGAACAATACGCAACCGATATTCCGCAAAAGGACATTGAAGTTAATGATATATCATTCAGATATATAGGTTCCGATGTTCCCGTTTTTGAAAATCTGAGTCTTACTATTCCGTATCAAAAAACAACAGCAATCGTAGGAGCCAGTGGTAGTGGTAAAACAACGCTTCTTAAATTACTGATGAAGTTCTACGATCCTGACCAGGGAGAAATACGGATTGGCAATACCAGCCTAAAAAATATTTCTCCAAGATACTGGAGAGACCATTGTGGAGTTGTAATGCAGGAAGGATATATCTTCAATGATACAATTGCAAATAATATTGCCGTAGGAGAAGATCATATTGATAAACAAAAACTGAGACGTGCAGTAAATATTGCCAATATCAAAGAATTTATAGAGAGTCTTCCCTTGAGTTACAATACAAAGATCGGAAATGAAGGTGTTGGAGTAAGTGGAGGGCAAAAACAAAGATTGTTCATTGCAAGAGCTGTATATAAGTCACCGGAATATATTTTATTTGATGAAGCAACATCCGCATTGGATGCCAATAATGAAAGGATCATTATGGAAAACCTTGAACAATTCTTTAAGGGTAAAACTGCCGTAGTGATCGCTCACAGACTCTCAACTGTAAAGCATGCTGATAAAATCATCGTACTGGATAAAGGAAAGGTTGTGGAAGAAGGCAGCCATGCTGAGTTGGTAGATCTGAGGGGAGAGTATTACAGGCTTGTCAGAAACCAGCTGGAATTAGGAAATTAATATCAGAATCTTAAAACTGTTTCTGCGGAAACATTGATGAAATTTTACTTACAACATGAAAGAAGACGTTTTAGATAATATTGAACTCCGTTCAGAAAGTGTACAGGATATACTGACACAGCCTCCACATTGGATGATCCGCTGGGGAAATACCATTATATTTGTTATCCTCCTGCTTATCCTTGTGATGAGCTACATTATAAAATATCCGGAATTTGTTCCGGCTCCCATTATTGTAACCTCTCAGAACCCTCCTGAAAAAATAGAGGCAAGAACCAGCTCCAAGATTGAGAAAATTTTTATCAAAGATCATCAGGAAGTTAAGAAAAATGATGTTCTCATGGTTATGCAGTCAACTGCAAATTATAAAGATGTTCTGGAACTGAAAAAACTGGTAGACTCTACCTCCCCGAATCAGCTGAGTTCATTTCCACTCGCGCTGACTTCAAGATTTAAACTTGGAGAGCTTCAGGGAGACTATAATAATTTTGCCAAAGCTTTCCAGGATGAACAACTTTTTACAAGGCTACAACCTTACGCTCCTGAAAATCTTGCGGCCAACCAAAGTATTCTGGAGAATAGAGGGCGGATAGCAACATTAAAACAGCAAAAAAATCTGGAACTGGCTAAATATGATTTAACCAGGAAAAGCTTTCAGAGGTCTCAGGAACTATTTAATCAAGGGGTTATTTCTTCTATGGAACTTGAAAGTGAAAAAATAAAATATCTTCAGGCTCAGCAAAATATTGAAAATCTCAACATTTCCATTTCTCAGATGGAAGAAGGCATTTCCAATCTGAATAAAACAAAAAGCGGTACTGCCATTAATACAGAGAAAGACAAAATCACCTATTCATCTCAAACATTGCAACTCTTTGAACAATTACGCAGATCCTTAAAACAATGGGAGCAAAACTACCTTGTCATTTCTTCTACGGATGGAGTTGCCAGCTTCCAGCAATTTTTTGGTGAAAATCAGTTTGTAAAGCTCGGAGATCCTATTTTATCCATTCTTCCTAAAAATAAAGAAAAATTAGTGGGAAGGATGTCTGTTCCTACTACCAATTCCGGAAAGATAGTTCCCGGTGAAAAAGTATTGATTAAACTGGACAATTATCGTTTCCAGGAGTATGGTATTATAGAAGGTAAGGTTCAGAATATCTCGCTGATCCCTGATGATAAAGGTAACTATTATGTAGATGTAATATTACCTAAAGGACTAAAGACAAGTTATAACCAAACACTTCCATTCGATAAAGAACTTAGGGGTAATGCAGAAATTGTGACCCAGGATTTAAGATTAATTGAAAGATTCTTCTACCAGATCAGAAAGCTGCTCGGATATCAAAGTTAGCCTTATAAAAAAAGAACCCGCATGTGCGGTTTTTTTTTTATCATTTTATTGGCCTGAGGAAAAAAAGCTTATTTTTTTAGGTTTTACTATTAAAAAGATAAAGCTATAGTCCGTAGGTACACTTGTTCCTATTACTGAAGCGTTCTTATGACAATCCATACTTTGTTTGCCCTGCGCGCATATGTCTCCATTGTTGTATTTGAGATCTGATTAGGTTTAATTCTTCCTTCCATCAATAGGGGCTGCTTGTTATTATTTTTATCTCTTACCGGGTTTTCAGGCCATTGAATGTTCACAAGCTGATAATACTGCCAGACCGATAGGATTACTAGCCCTTATCAGCTGCTGCATTTCGGCATTCAGCTTCTGAACTTTTCTGGTTGATCTTATTTACTTTTACCACCTGTATAGGCATATTCAACCTGTCTTTGACGGGAAGCGGGGATTGGTTGGGCTTGACTTTTGTTTTTGGTTTATGCTTTTTGATAAGTATCTTGCTATTTTAAAGCTAGAAATTACCAGTGAGTATAGAGTATATATTTCTACCCATTTTCTCTGTTCAATGAAAAATAGGGGTCTAAAAAAATCGTCATAAAATTGGCCCGTACCAGAAATGTTATACAATCCGAAATTGTAAGATTTGAAAATTGCAGAAAGAAAGCTGATGAATGTATAAAAGAAAAAAGGAAAAGTAATAATTACTTTTCCTTTTGTTGTAGCGAAGACGGGATTTGAACCCGTGACCTTTGGGTTATGAATCCAACGCTCTAACCACCTGAGCTACCTCGCCGTTTTGGTGGTGCAAATATAGAAAATATTTCTTTACTACCAAAATTATTTTAATTTAAAATATTCCAAAACATCTCCTACATGTTCTGGTTTGTTGATTATCTTATTGTTAGCATCTAAAATAAAATAGGTCGGAGTTGCATGAATATTATAAGTTTCTACATAAGTACTGTTCCAGCCTCTCAATTCCGAATCATTGATCCATGGAAAAGCGGCAATTTTTTTAGCATAAGAATTATGGTCTACATCAAGAGATAAACCGATAACCTGGATATTTTTAGACTTTAATTCATTATACTTTTCTAAAAGTTTTGGCAGCTCACTTTCACAATGAGAACATGTAGATGACCAGAACACAATAACCTTTTTATCTGCTTTTACGCCATAAAGTGATTTTGCCGTAGTATTTACCGGAGACTGAAATTTATAATCCGGGAAAGCAGCCCCCATTTCCACATTTGAATTAGATTTTAAGGTAGAAGCAAGCCTGTCTGTGATAGTACATTTAAGATTTTTAGCAAGACCAAGATATTTGTTTTTAAACTCATCCATCTGGTATGCATCAAAGATGTCAATCAGTTCTGATAATACGGTCTGTCCTCTTGGGGTTTCAACTTTTAAACGGCCTAAAAGCTTGTCTACAGAACCTGTTACGTTTGCATTACCTCCGGAGTTAAGATAGGCTACTAAAACCGGTCTGAGTAATGATGAACTTTCCAGCATATCATTAGATTTATCCAAAAAGTTTATAACCTCATCCTGATTTACCTTTTTTGAGGGATCTGATGAATTTCCCAGAAATTTATTATAATTGGTATTATAGTATGAAATAAAAGGGTGGCTTGCTGCATCAATGGATGCTGACATTCCTGACAGTCGTCCGATTTCAGCATTTAAAGCTTTTCCGAATTCAGTATTATCTTTATAATATTCCTTAATCTGGGTTAAGGCAGGAAGAATAAGTTCTTTCTTTTGAGAACCCTCCTGCTGCTTACTCATCAGATCATTCGCTTCATCAAGATAAAATACATCTTTGATTTTATTGTTCTGAATATCTAATTTAATATTGATATTCTTATTTTCAGAAATAAAATTAATAGTATTATTTGTACCGGGGAAATAAACTTTCATCATTCCCATATAATGGTTGGGATATTTAAAAGTCCAGGTATTATTTTTACTGTGTTCTTTAGTAACAATAATATCTTTTGATCCGTTTAATGTATATAGAATGGCATCCTGATCTTTAAAATCTGCGGGAGCCTGAACTGTAACTGTGAACTGAGCCTGCAGAGAAAATGCGGCTAAAACCGCAGATAATATATAAACCTTTTTCATATAGTAAAAATAAAAAAACTCCCTGACTAATCAGAGAGTTTATTATTATTTTAATAAAATTTTTATATTTTTTGGCTTTTGTACTTTTTTGTGAAGAATACAATGAATGCAATTGCTACAGCAGAAAGTACATAGACATACATATCAATTGGTGAAGCAGCAGATCCCGGACCTACCCCTCCTGTTCCTCCGCCTGGGGGAGGTGGAATATCATCAGCTTTAACCAGTATAATAGCAGATAAGAATAAAGCAGCGGATACCAGTTTATTAATAGTTTTCATAATTATTATTTTAAGATTTTTGTGTTAACAACTTCTCCTTTATCTGAAACAACTTTTACGATGTAAGAATTTTTAATCGAACCATCAAGCTCAATTATAAAATCTCTGGATGCATCAACTGCTTTCTTGGAGAGAACCAATTTACCACTCATATCATAAACCTCAATATCTGCTTTCTTCCAGTTTGGATCGAATCTAACGATATAGTTTGTAACCTGAGGGTTATAAACAACCATTGTTCTGGAAGGTGTATTTTCTTTATCTTTTGTTGCTAAAGTAGAGTTATTAGGTTCGCCATAATATAAATCATAAGATGAAGTAGCTACAGTAATAGTCTGTCCCTGCTTAGCCTGTTGTACAGTACCGTTGGATGCTTTATAATAGAACCCGATACCTGCAGACAACTGGTGTGCTCCGGCAGGAATCAACTCTCCATTTTCTCTGATCTCAAATTTATAAGACTTAACCTTATCTGTTTTATAATTAACCAACTTAACATTTTTTCCAAGGAAATTGTTTTCGTTAGCTTCATTAATGTATAACCAATACTGACCTGTATAGTTCGGATCATAACCACCTGTTAAAGCTTCTTCAAATGTCCCGATCATATCAGCGCTGGATAGTGTAGCCTGAACCGAAGTCGCTGCAGAAGTCTGGTGTCCTGTAGTAAATGTAGGGGAAACTGCATAATATGTTCTTGCAATTTCTTTTCCGTTTACATCAAGTCCAATGATACCAAGCTGTTTAACTGTACCTGTACCGTTTTTCCCTGGTTGTACAGTTCTTGCAGCAGTAACGTCATAATCAGTACCTGCAGCTCTTACTGTTTCTTTAAATCTTCTTAGGGTATTAAAGTTCAGGGATTGAGATGAACCATCTCTTAATTTCAATACAAAAGTCTGCATTGGTTTGATGATCAATCCAACATCTCCAACAGGAATTCCATTAGGAGCAAATGTTTGGATTAGTGCACCTGTACTGTATGCGTTCCCTCCGGATCCTACAGTAACAACTCCCGGATCGTATCTTACTCCCCAGATGTTGCTAACGTTATTTCCATCAGTAACTCCACCATTTTCTACGTATCCGATTCTGGATAAGTCAAGGTTGGTAAAGAACGGGTTACCAAACTGATAAATATTCTTACCAAAAGTACCGGTCCATGGAGAAACAGAAGCTTCAAACTGATCCTGAAGATAAGAGTTATATTTTTCGTTGTAACCGTTTACGTTATTACCTCCTGTTCCAAAGTTAGGTGTTCCTGCTCCCTGAAGATTCACAGCACTTGTGAATGAAGCATTTGGACGGCCGTTAAGTGTATATACACCGGCAGGCGGATTGCTCGTATCCAGGTTATTATTAAGGGAACCTAACATGTAGTAACCTGAAGCATCACTTGTCGTAATGTTAAGGTTTGCAAAATCATCAGCTACCGCATTGGTATTGTTCCACTTCAGAATTTCATTTCCACTCCTTCTTACCGTGTTGAATGTTTTTCCAAATTCAGTAGAAAGGGATGAAAGTGCTTTACCATAGAATGGTACAGCTACCTGCTGGTAGAATTTACTTACAGAGTTGTCACCGTGTTTCTTACTTCTGAATTCTTTACTTACAATACCTGTGATGTTGGATTGGGATAATCCGTTGATGTATAGCTGCCCATACGTAGAAGTTTCGTAAGAAGCCGGGGTATTCAGTCTTAAAATAATATTACCGCCATTGGTTTTATCCGCACCGGCCGCATCTATTGTTTTAAAAGAATCTCCAAGTCCTCCTTCGATCATTACATTTCCATGTACATCCAGAATACCGTTGTCTCTGGTTTGTACACCTCCACCACTATAAACTAGTGTGCCTTCACTCACATACATATTAGCATTAGCGTCAACATGACATAGTATCTGCGCCTGAACAGAGTAACTAATTGCTAAAAGACCTATAGCAAATAAACTTTTTCTCATTGTATAAATTATTTGTGTGTTAATACAATCTTCACCCGCAAAGGTATTATTTTTTTCTTAAAAAAAAAAACATTTTATCTATTAATCAAAATATTATCTTCTGTCAGGATGATCTTTTGTTCTTCTCCAATGGCAAACATATAGTCTTCAAGCACCTTTTCTGTGGTCCCCCGAAGCCCTCTTGCTCCTAATCCTTTTTCAATGGTTTCTTCCACAATTTTTTCAATAGCCCCGTCCGTAAAAACCAATTCCGTACCATCCATCTTAAAAAGCTCCACAAATTGATTCACAATTGAGTTTTTAGGTTCTTTCATAATTCTTACCAGCGTTTCTTTTGTGAGTTTATCGAGATAAGTAATGATTGGAAATCTTCCTAAAAGTTCAGGAATTAATCCGAAAGAACGAAGATCAATTGCATTAATATTTGTTAATATATACTCATCTTCATCCACTTTATTTATTTTTTCGGAACTGAATCCTATAGCCTGCTTGTTCATCCTTCTTTCAATGATCTCCTTGATCCCGTCAAAAGCTCCTCCGGCAATAAACAGAATATTCTGCGTGTTCACCTGAATATATTTCTGGTCAGGATGCTTTCTTCCTCCCTGAGGTGGAACATTGACTATGCTTCCCTCCAGTAATTTCAGCAATCCCTGCTGTACACCCTCTCCTGAAACATCTCTCGTAATACTTGGATTATCTGATTTTCTTGCGATCTTATCAATCTCATCAATAAAAACGATTCCTTTTTCTGCTTTTTCCACATCATAGTCAGCCACCATCAGCAGTCTGGACAGGATACTTTCCACATCTTCTCCCACATAGCCAGCTTCAGTCAGAATGGTAGCATCCACAATACAGAACGGAACATTAAGTTCTCTGGCAATTGTTTTAGCCAGAAGAGTTTTCCCGGTTCCGGTCTCTCCGATCATGATAATGTTTGACTTTTCCAGCTCTACCTCACGATTTTCATCCTGGGCATGAAGCAATCTTTTGTAATGATTATATACAGCAATTGAAAGCTGTTTCTTGGCCTGGTCCTGTCCAATTACATACTGGTCAAGAAATTCCTTGATCTCTTTCGGCTTTTTGAGCTCCTCCATGCTGTCAGCAGGTGAATATCCTGTTTTGGAAACACTATCTTTAACAATAGTGTGAGCCTGCTCTATACAATTTTCACAAATAAAACCATTCTGCCCGGAAATCAGCATCTGCACTTCATTTCTTTTTCTACCGCAGAAAGAACATTGGTTTGAATTCATATTATATATATAATGTATATGTTAAAGAAAATCGTAAAAAATTACTTTTTTACGATTTTCTGTTTTTAAGAATTAATAATTGAGTTTTGGATCTCTGTATATTCTTCGTTCGTTAATTTTAATCTTTCATTTCTAAAATTCATGTCTTCCATCTTATTTAAAGGGATCAGATGAATATGCGCATGAGGAACTTCCAGTCCTACCACCGCCACTCCTACTCTTACACATGGAATTGCAGTTTTGATCTTCTTGGCTACCTGCTGGGCAAATCCCCATAGGTTTTTGTATTCTTCACTTTCAAGATCAAAAATCAAATCCACTTCTTTTTTAGGAACTACTAAAGTGTGTCCTTTCACCAAAGGCATTGCGTCTAAGAATGCTATAAAATGATCATCTTCCGCAATTTTATAAGAGGGAATTTCGCCATTGATGATTTTTGTGAATATAGTGCTCATTTTGTAAGATATTAGCGTTTAGGTATTAGAAGTTAGAAATAAAAATAAGTGTCAGACTATAAAGAAATGTCTAATACTTCAAAAGATAGTTTGTTTCCGTTTGGTAAAGTAATCTCTGCAGTTTCACCTACAGCTTTCCCTAACAACCCTTTTGCGATTGGTGTATTTACAGAAATCCTTCCTGTTTTAAGATCGCTTTCATTATCAGGCACTAATGTAAATACCTGCTCCTGTTTGGTAGCATTGTTTTTTAGTTTCACTGTTGTAAGGATGGAAACTTTTGAAGTATCTAACTGACTTTCGTCTATGATTTTGGAAGTTGCGATTGCATCTTTCAGCTTGGAAATTCTCATTTCAAGCATTCCCTGAGCCTCTTTAGCCGCATCGTATTCTGCATTTTCAGACAAATCCCCTTTGTCTCTTGCTTCTGCGATCTGCTGAGTGATTTTTGGTCTTTCCACAGTTTCCAACTGTTCCAGCTCAGCTTTCATTTTCCCTAGTCCCTCCTTGGTTACATAGCTTGCCATAATTTTCAAAATTTAGTTTTAGTATAAAAAAATAATCCGACATTTGCCGGACAATGTTTTCGTGTTGTAATCGTTTAATTTTTACAAATATATAAAAATTTAAATTGAAATGAAAAAAACTTTCTCAATATTATCTATTTTCACGTTACTGATTTTCAGTATTTTATCCATAAACTCCTGTGGCAGCAGAGAAGATACGGTAAACTGTTTTCCCAATAATCCGATTAACGTCTCTCTAAACCTGAATCTGCCTGGCTATAACGCTTTAAACTATGATAACGGATGGATTTATATCAATGAACAGCAATCCGGAACAAGAGGACTGATAGTCGTACGGGTAGGCAGTTCATTCAAGGCATATGACCGGAATGCTCCCCATATTTGTCCTGATGAAAATACCACACTTGAAGTAAAGGATAATATTGCAATTATTTGCCCGAAAGATAATATGAAGTGGATCTTAAGAAGCGGTGAACCGGATCAGTCCGGAGGCACTCCAAAAACATCTCTTCCTCCTAAGACCTATCCATACAATTATGATCCAGCAACAAAAATTTTAAATATTTATTATTAGAATGAAGGTTGTAATACAAAGGGTTTCCGAAGCCAGTGTAAAAGTTGACGGAAAGATAGTTGGTGAAATAGATAAAGGAGTAATGCTTTTGATAGGTATTGATGAAAATGATGAGAAAACTGATGCAGACTGGCTCGTCCAGAAAATTTTAAATCTGAGAATCTTTGGAGATGAAGAAGGTAAACTTAATCTTTCAGTCAGGGATATTTCAGGAGAGATACTTTGTATCAGCCAGTTCACATTAATTGCTGATTATAAAAAAGGAAACCGGCCATCGTTTATCAAAGCAGCCAAACCGGACAAAGCCATTCCCCTGTTTGAGTACTTTAAAGAAGAGATGGCAAAATCCGGGCTGAAAACAGCCAGTGGAATTTTTGGAGCTGACATGAAAGTATCACTGATCAATGACGGGCCCGTTACTATTGTCATGGATTCCGTGACTAAGAACTGATACCTGGAAATGAAAAGTAAAAATATCGTTATCCTTTATCTGATCCTGTCCTTAATCTTTGTTTTCGGGATAGCCTTACATCTCAATAAGTACAGTTATTCCGGCTATTACACAGATAAAATCATCAACTGGCTTTGGCTGGGCATGACCATTTTCATGATCATCCGGTTCTGGAAAAGAAAAATGATTAAAGTATATTTTGTTTTATTACTGGCAACGGTAATTTTAAGTATACTTCCCATGATGATCCCGTTTTTTGCGATGGTCTATTATTTTTCAACTTTTGATGATTATCAACAGATTCAGCTCAATAATAATTACAGACTTGAAAGGACCCGGCCAGGGGCTCTTTACAAGCCACAGATATACATTTACAAAAAAGAGGGGATTCTTGAAAAAAAAGTATACAAAACTCCTTATTCTGAAGTAACAGAAACAGTGCTTCAAACATCCTCTGTAAATGATATGGAAGGAGAAAAGGTACCCATCCAGCTAGCAAAGCTGGTCAAAGTGAGCGAAGACAGCATAGGAATTGAATATCAGATCAGGAACAAAAAACAGGTTTTTTATCATAAGAAAGACCTTGATTAAAGATAAACGTCTTCCATTCATGGAAGACGTTTCTTTATTCTTTATATTGTATTAATTTGCAGGAACGCTGCTGAAATTCAGTGCCACTTTAATATTCATATCGGAGGTCGTCTGATTCCTCAGTTCATATACGGTCCTTACGGTCAGCCCTGAACTTTTTACTACCTCATCTAAATATCCTGTGTCATTCAGATCTAAATTCAGACTGGATGAATTGGTGGATATATTGGAACGGGATGCAATAAGCTTCTCATTGGTTCCACTGGACGAGACATATATTTTAATGGTTTTAAAAGCGCTCAGATTTCCTCCGGAAGGAGATACCACAGATATTTTGGCATCAGAAATTCTCACATCCTTGATTTTGGCATTATTATTTCCCCCAAACCAGGTTTGTACATTAGTAGCGGTTGCTGTGGAAGAGACTTCTTTATCAGCCGGTACTCCTGTGGAAACTAAAACATTCGTTGTGTATGGAAAGGTATTCTGAACCAGCGATTGTACGGTTCCGCAGCTTACTAGTACAGCTGAAGCAGCCATTGCTGTTAGAACTATATTTTTCATAATATTAAGTTTAAAAATTTTACAATGTAATTTGCAGAAATTATACCAAATTGTACTGAACTATTCAACACTTACTGTAAAATTGCCTTTGGTATTCCCGGAAGCCATGTTGCTCTTCCCAATAATCAGCCAGACTTCTCCTTTTCCGGATGTTTCATAGGTAATGTCTCTTCCGAAAGGGCCATCGTAATCTCCGTTTGGAAGTTTAATCTGATTGAATCTGATATTAAAATCCTTCTCCTTTGTTGAAATTTTCGCTTTGATTTCGGGTTGATTATAATTGATAAGCTTTAAAACCAGCTCCTGATTATCTTCTGTAAATTGTTCTCCCAAAGTAAATGGAAGCTGGGAAGCGTCGGCTGTTCTTATGATCTGTCCATCTTTTTCATTTCTCATTACGCCTTTGCGTAATACTTCTTTGGTAGCCGGAGCATTGTTAATGATTGAATCTCTTTTTCTCAATGCTACAGAATCAGTTTTGGTGACAGAGTCCGGCATTTCTGTTACGATTGTGGAGTCCCTGTCTACGGTTTCCGATATCTTAGGGTCTTTCTTACAGGAAATAATAATCAATGGGATTAACAATAAGCTTTTTTTCATAATAACTAATCTTTTAATGTTTGATAGTAAAGAACTTTTGAAAGAAAAGCTTTGGATTTTTCATTTGTTATTTTTTTGTGAAGATCCATCTTAAGCTTTTTATCATTCTTTTCTTCAGCATATTTCAACAGTTCTTTTTCACTGAAATTCACTGACTCCAAATAATAATTGACCTCAAAATCTTTACGTTTCATATTCTGGGATGTGATAAAACTTCCCCAATTGATATAACTGCATGCTAAAACCGTTCCATAAAAGCACCATGCCATCATATTGAACAGGAATGCATTCCTTTTTTTCTTCTGAATTTTGATATAGGTCAGTACAAGCCCGATCAGAGATAATAGTAAAAAAGCAAAGACCCCCAGCCTTTTATAAGTAAATGCATAATAAACAATATATTCGTAGTTTTTCACAGCAGCTGACAATACGAGCACAGCATTCATGAATATCCATATTTTAGCTAATAATTTCATGAGCTTGGCTTTGGGATCAAAATTAAAGCCAGACTTAAAATAAAACATGATTACCAAAATGGACATAATAATGGACATGATTACGGCATTTACTCTTTCATGGGTTTCTTCCGAAAGCTGTACAGGGCTCTTTTTTACTTCATAAAATTGTTCATAATTATAAGTAATGATAAAAAACACCAGCAATATATTCAGTAAAAACAAAGAGATTACACCACTTATCCTTTCTGTGTCAAGGTCAAGAAAAGAGTAGGTTGCCTGTGGGATCCGGGCTTCCTTTTTAAAATCATTATCCAGAATATAATGAGTCTTGTAGATCAGTCTTTCTACGGCAAAATTCCAATAATTAAAAGCTATGAAAAAACCTAAAACAGAAAGACAGAATACTTCCCAAAGGTTAATATCCAGCTCATAATCTGTAAAAAGTGCTGCAAAATGATCACTCCCTGCAGAATATATCCCAAAAAATACTGATAATAACAAAAATGGAATCAGGATAAACGCTAAAGTTTTCTGCCATAATTTGGAAATATTCGCCTTCGGAAGCCATCCGTCAAAATTAAAAATCCGGCAGACTGAGGTGAAGCTGTTCACTATAAAAACAGGAATAAGAAAAAGGATTTTCATTTTTCTGTTCTTCGATCTGTAAGAAAGTAAAAAAAGTGAACTTATCACTGCCAGGAATGATGGGAAATCGCTATACCATGCAAAAGCCAAACTGGAGAGAATGCTTGTTGCAAAAAGCATATAAAATGTTTTCGTTTTATTTTGTTCCGTGGTTTTAAACATTGTCAACAGGGCATAAACGATTCCCAGAATTCCGAAATTCAGCCCCATGTCCTGTTCATAGAACAGGACAACAAATAAAGCTGTAGTAAGAAATATATAATGATGTGTTTTCATGAAATAAATGGTTATAAATAATATTAATATCCTCTTAAGCCTCACATTAGTGAAGAACTACCGGATCTTTCTGTTGGATAAAGTCTTTAAGATGTTCAAAATTCTGCCACAATAACCCTTCAAAGTCCCATTCATAAAAAGCCCTCATATTTTGTCCCTTTCGGTATGCCCTGATATAAATTTTCAGATATTCAGGTAGGATCATTGTTCCCAGAAGAATGGCTGCAAGAAGATGGGCATTAAGTTTACCATTTCCCAGTAAAAGATACTGCATCGCTATTTCATCTTCGAAGTTGGTTCCACATCCGGTGATCAGATGATGTACATCATGATTCTCCATCTTGGGAATCATTGAAAATCCATGCTTCCTGTAAAATTCCCCTAATTTTCTTCCAAGAGAATCTTCCTGAAATTCGAGCAGCTGTTTTTCATTAAACTGCCATTGTCTTTTTTTCTTTTTAAAGTATTTCCTGTACAATTTTTGAGTTTTATCATACACGAAAAGCAGAAACTGAACACGTATTTTTTTCATAATGTATTATTTAAAAAACCATATTCCATCCTAATATGGTATAGAGAACAGCAAATGGTATATTGATTAAAAGAATCCCGGCAGACTGGAAACATACTTTACGCTTAGCTTTTTCAATGGTCCCATATCCCAGCAATAGAAACAGAATGATAACATTAAAAACCGTTCCATAAGTCACGAGCACAAACCCTGAGTCGGCAAACCAGAATTCCCGGGTTATCATGTATCCGAAAAAACAGATATTTCCGGTCAGAAAAAACAGCCAGAAAACAAATTTTCCAAGATGTAAGATGTTTTGATCTTTCATAATATTTAAGTTTTTGTTAGTGTAAACACAGTGATTTCAGGACGTACCATAAACCTTATCTGAAAAGAATGCCCTATTGCCCGGTTGATATAAAGCATTCTCCCATCTTCAAGATCTATTTCCCCTGAAATGTATTTTTTATTCTTTACAGGAAGAACAGGAGTGAAAACACCGGGAATCCTGCACTGACCTCCATGTGTATGTCCGCTTAAAATCCAGCCCTGATATCCATTCCATATGTCCAGATCACATGCATCCGGATTGTGGCAGAGTACAATATTAGCCTTTGATGCATCATAATCTGCCATCACCTCTGATGGATGAAAATTGCATGACCACAAATCTTCAAATCCTATAAAGTTTAAGCCCCGGCTTTCTTTCTGTTCATTTCTCAATACTGTTATTCCACAGTCTTCAAGAGTCTGGCGGACAGTATCTGAGCATTTATGATCGTTCCAGTTTTTCCCATAATCATGATTACCCAGTATACCGAATGTGGCATAAGATCCAAGAACACAGGCTTCCATCACTTGTTTGAGATCTATAAGTTCCTGTGCTGTCCCTTTATTGACAAAATCCCCTGTATACACTACAAATTCCGGTTTAAATTTTTTTGCCTCCTGAAATGAATCAATCAGGAAGTTCCAGTCAAAACGGTTTCCCACATGCAGATCTGAAATCTGCATCACCTTTTTTCCTTCCAATTCTTCAGGAAGATTCTTTACAGGAAGTTTTTTTTGAACAAATTCTACCCAGAAAGGTTCTACCTGCCACGAATACAATGCTGGAAAAGCTCCTGCAACTGAAAGGTACATTAACCTTTTAATGAATTCTTTTCTTGTCATCTTAAACCCTGCTTTAGCTTCCCGCAAACGGGCTCCCGAAAATTCCCACCGCCAGTTCAATCCAGATCAATGCAAGAGTCAGCAAAATAAAAATGTATATCAAAATCCTATGGCTTTGTTTTTTGATTTTACTTCTAACCAGATTGATCATAAAAGCAATTGTAAAAAGTAATGTTCCTGCTATCAGAAAATCTGAAACAGACCAGTTTACTTCTTTAGAAAACAGATTTCCCATCAAAGGAATTGTCAGCACTGCCAATGGAAGGGCATAAATTGCGAGTGTTTTTTGCTTTTTTGTTATCATTTTATTTAATTTTTAATTCATAAAGTACTTTGTAATTCAAAGTTAATTTTCAAAAAAATACAGGACCTATCGTCCCAGTAATTTTTCAAGAGTATTTAAATGTTCAGTAAACGCTTCTCTCCCACTTTGGGTTACACGGTAGGAGGTTTTAGGCTTCTTTCCTACAAATTCTTTTTTAACCTCGATATATCCTGCTTTTTCAAGTGCATTGCTGTGGCTGGCAAGATTTCCGTCTGTAATTTCAAGCAATGCTTTCATTTCAGAAAAATCAACCCAGTCGTTAACCATAAGAACAGACATAATGCCCAATCTTACCCGGCTTTCAAATTCTTTATTGAGTTGGTTGATTTTGATCATTTTACTTTATCTTATTTATACTGAAATAGCCTAAAGGCGATATTTATGGATATTTACTGATTCAATTTTCATTGTTAGCTCATAACTCCATTTCCATTATTTATACTTCTTATGCATAATCAATCCATAAACAATATGCAGAACTCCGAAACCAATGGCCCAAAAGACTAATCCCCAACCTAAAACAAACAGAGAAATAAGACCTAAAATAATCTCAAGATATCCTAAATACTTTACATCTGTTAACGTATAGCGTTCCGCTGCCACCAGTGCTAGTCCATAAAAAATAAGGGTAGCCGGAGCAATGAAAACGAAAAGATGGTGATAAAGAAGTGCGAGACAAAAAACTCCCCCTGTCACCAAAGGAACTGCAAAGGTAATCAAAAGCCGCTTTGTAGTGGCATCCCAGATTTTTAAGCCTTTCCTTTTACTTTTATTGGCGGTAAAAATATACCCGCTAAGGATTGCAACTATCAGAATAACAATTCCAATGAAGACAAGCTCTTTAACCAGAGCAGAGCCTAAAATATTTCTGTCTCCATCAAAATAACTGATTCCTTCCCTCTGAAAAACAAAATATACATACACAGCTCCAATAATTGCTGTTAATCCGGCAACTACCCCAGATAAACCGCTTAAAGAAATAAATCTGGAAGACCGTTCCATCATAGAACGGATATGGGATAAGTCTTCGTGATAGTTTTTTGATTCCATAAAAAGAACTTTGAAATACAAAGTTATAAAAATTTATCAATTCCCAAATTTTTTCAAAAAAAAATTGATACAAAATATAAAAGAACCGTTGATCTTATTTAACGGTCCTTATTGGTTATAGGAATAATAATTATTTTGCTCTCAATTTTTCTTTTATTGCCCCAATATTTTTCTTGGCAGAATCTTCCAGAATCAGGCTGGCACTCATATGAATCCGGGCAGGCATTAATTCATTGAAATGATCTGTTCCTTCCCATGAAACTTTTTTGATCAGCGCTAAAGCATCACTGCTTCTTGATGCCAGTGTCTGCAAGAATTTTTCCAGTTTTTCATCCATTTCCTGAATAGTATCTGAAACAGAGTGGTAAATATTATGTTGTTCTGCCCATTCAGCAGATCTGAAATCAGCATCTATGGCCATCGCAGAAAACTGGGATTTACCTATTTTTCTTTCTACATATGGACCAATAACAAAAGGGCCAATTCCTAAATTAATTTCCGTAAGTGCTAATGCTGAATCTTTTGTAGCAAAACAATAATCTGCTCCACATGCAATGCCAACTCCTCCACCTGTAGTTTTTCCCTGAACTCTTACCACTACAATCTTACCACAATTTCTCATGGCATTTAAAACTTTGGCAAAGCCTCCGAAAAATTTTGTGGAAGTGTCAAGCTCTTCAATGGCCAGAAGTTCATCAAAACTTGCTCCGGCACAAAATGCCTTTTCACCATGGCTTCTTACCAGGATAGCTTTTACCTCATCTTTAGCTCCTTCTTCTAAAATAGTCTGTGCCAGCTTTTCAAGAATAATTCCCGGAAGAGAATTACTTTTTGGAGTTCCGAATGTAATTTCGGCAATATTGTTTTTAATTTCAGATACTACAAATTCGTTCATTTTTATTTTAATTGGATTCTTACAAAAATACTAATTACAGGGTTCTTATAAAAAATATAAACAATATAATTAGGATTAATTTATGGTATTCATATAGTCTAAGAAAACAGTGCATTGCTGATTAAAACTCCGTATAAATACGTAAGCGGTTATTTGGTACTTTGTACTCTAGCCATTCATCATAATATCCCGTTCCTTTGAACTCACAAACTATTCAAACGGAAGATACCGAAAAACAAAACAACAGGACAGGAAAATTTAATCACTAAGAATATATTATGGAAGAATACATTGGAATAATCAAATTGTTTGCCGGTAATTTTGCACCAAGAGGCTGGATGTTTTGTGATGGAAGTATATTGGCAATTTCAAGCAACTCTGCCCTATTTTCAATTTTAGGAACCACGTATGGCGGAGATGGCATCACAACTTTTGCTCTTCCAGACTTAAAGGGGCGCTTGGCAATAGGAGCCGGAAATGTGAATGTGAATACATCTTATCCGCTGGGAGGTGCAGCTGGATCTGACCATACAACGATTCTTGCGCACAACCTGCCGAGTGTTGGGAGTGGCTTTCATTTGAAGGTAGCCAATCAGAATGCAACCTCATCCATTCCCACAGCCACATCTTCTATTGCAATTTCAGGGACACAGGTAGGCAGGGATTTTAATGCTGTACCGAGTTTTGTTAATGCTGATCCTGAAACTACAATTAACAGTCTTTCTATTTCATTTACGGGGCAAAATCTGCCAATTGATAACATGCCTCCTTATCTGGGGTTAAACTATATCATCTGTACAGAAGGAATTTATCCTCCGAAAAGCTAATCAGTATAAAAAAATCATCATGAAAAAAAATATCTTTTTTATGATCTGTGTTTTACTTATATCACCCATTTTATTCGGGCAGACGAGCACAGAAACATTCGAAACAGAATCACATGGAAATGCAAGCTTTACAGACAATGGAGTCACTTTTAATATCATTTCTCATGTGAGTGTCTTTGATATTCAGGGGAATTTTCCAGGAACAGGCTGGAGCGGAACAGCCAATGACAACAGGTATATCGACAACTCAAATAACAGCGGGTTTCCTCCTTCTTTCAGCATTAAAACAACCTCTAATCTTTTTAAGGTAAACAGGTTCTGGATGTATCTTTCAAAATTAAATCTGGATCTTAATGCAGCTGGTACGCTTACAGTAACCGGGAAACTGAGTGGAGTGACCAAATTTACACAAACAAAAACGTCAGGTTTTGCAACGCAATTAGGTACAACTAACGGATATACACTGATTGATCTTTCCAACTTAAACGGACAGAATTATACCAATATCATCATTGATGAACTTCAAATTACTGCAGGAGGAGAATTCAGATATGTCGGTTTTGATGCTTTTACCTGGGTAAAAGACAGCAATATTGTACTGAGCTCAGAAGAAACCCAAAATATTCATAAAGGCATCAGTATTTATCCAAATCCCACTACCGGATCATTCTCGATCCAGGCAGAAAAATCAACAAATGCTGAAATGTACAGTACCGATGGAAAAAAAATAAAATCACTGGAAATAAAAAAAGGAATTACTGAAGTTAATATTACAGAACTTCCTAAAGGTCTCTACCTGATTAAAAACCTTAATGAAACTACAAAGGTTATTAAAAATTAATATCTCTACAACAATCACTCCCGATAAAGATTCTAATACATGAATGATAATCTCCTGAACCTGATCAGGGGATTTTTATTTTTTCAAAGCCAGAATATATTTATCAATAAACAGCTGCCGGTCTTTTGATTTATATTGCTGAATATATCTGGGGTGCTCCAGAACAGTCATCTTTTCAAATAACTTCGCTTCCTTATTAAGTTTTGAAATAAATTCTGCATTCTTTTTACCGAGAATAAATACTTCTGAAGTATCCAGATTCAGGCCGACATGCTGTTTTAATGACTCTATCATAAAATTTTTTACGGCTTCAAACAGTTCCTTGTCATCATAATAATTTGCATTAAGCCATCCATTTTTTGTTTTTCTTACAATGGCCAGTGGAAAAGGAGAATTGATATAAATATCTTTGTAAAAGAGATCCACCCCTCCATAGTCTGCTATCATATCATACATAAATACTGAAGAAACTTCATGAGTACGGGCTGAGCTCATTGTTATTCCACAGATGCTTTCCAGCCTTTTTGTATCCGTAAATGGAACCCCTGTAACCCCTGCTCCATGGCGGCTGGGATTAATCCCTATAATGAATTTTCTATTGTTAGAGTCATCATAGTATTTGTGATAAAACTTCTGCATAACCGTTATCGTTTCCGGATTATCCAGATATGGATTCAAAACCTCAAAACCCTTGGGAAGATTTCCCCTATAGCTAAGATTTTTATTAAACTCAATAACACGATCCGCAAAAGTTTTATCCATGACAATTATTATTAAAAAACAAAACTATCCGGGCTGTTCAGAATCATCGTCTTCATCTTCGGATAACATTAATTCAATATCAATAAAGTGAATATAAAGTCCAGAAATTTTTCCATGACTATCATAAGCAAAATAAACAGGGTACAGCCCATCACCGAAACCGCTTGCAAAGATTGGGATATGATAATCCGTATGGGGAACTTTCCAATTGATCCAGTCACCAAGTTCCCTCTGATGTTTAGGGTTTTCTTTGTAACTCTGAACAAAGAGTTCTGCAAAATAATCATCATATACATTATTAACATTCAGTTCTGAAAGGAACCTCTCCACAAAAGGGATAACTTCCGGATCTGTAATACAGCCCAACCCTGCATCTACTGCAAAACCGAAATATTCTCCTTCATTGATTCCCTCAAGGTTTTCAATCCCGATCAATGCTTCCTGGTAAAGTACAGGCTTTTCTTTTGTAAATTCTACTTTCACTGCTGCATACCGATCCCCCCATTCTTCTGATTGGACTACAGCAATCATCACAGGAAAATCTCCTTTCGGAACATCTACAAAATAGGGCTTTTCATCCGCATTCAGATATACAAGAGGATCTCTCACGATTACTTTTCCGGATGGCAGGGAAACATTTCCGATTTCCATTATTTCCAGCTTCTGATTCATAATCTCTGCTGAGGTAAAATAACTTTCAATATCTACAGGAGATGTTAAAATCTCTTTTACCTTATCCCATTTTTGCATCCAGCTTTCGTTCATTGCGTTATATTTGTATTGAGTTTGAAAATAATGAATAAATCCAAAGCATCAAACACAAAGGGATTTTTTAACAAAAGATTATAAAATTGTTTTAAGTTAAAAAGTCTAATGAGTGCACATATAAAATGCTCTGGCAATAATCATTAACTTTATGATCATTAAGATTACGTAAAATAAATTCTCTAATATTCTAAGGGTTTGTAGTTTCTGAAAGTTTTATAAAAGTCTTCATCATTTCCTTTGAATGGTTTTTCTTCAATAGTTTTAAACTTACCTGTAGAATCTTTTTCTTGCACCACTATTTTATCGGAAACATCAATTCTGGCAAATTCTTGTAGAGAGTCTTTTCTGATTTTAAGAAAGGATGTTATTGTAGAGCCTGTTAAAATCAGTGAGTTAATGCAATTTAATTTTGCATTATAAGTTAAGTTCGGATAAGATTCAGAATTTTTAATGTGGATGAAATCTTTATTATGAGGATCATAAACGAATAATGTCATTACTATATTTCCTCCTCTTGCAGCGATACCACTTTGATAGGTTATATCATTAAATCCGTCGTTATTGAAATCACCGATTTGAACATCCATACCAGATATTCCATCTTTATCAAATTTAAAGCTGTTTGTAAGCCTCCAGATGTCAAGATCTGTTTTCTCACCTTTTATCCATTTCTTTTCCGACTTATAAAAATTAATTGATACAAATACATCACCGTTAACTGTATACCTGAATTTCTCAAATTCAACTTTAGTTTTTCCTTTTGTTCCAGCATTCAGACTATCAACAAACTTCTCTTCAGAAAAATAACCTTCTTTATCATGTTTTGGATTTCCTGAACAAGAAAAAAGAAGTAAAGCTGGCAGAGCTAGAAAGAAAATTTTAAAAAAATCCATGATGTAAAGAATATGTATGAATTTAAGTATTTTCTGCAAATAAAATCCCCCTTCGGTACTAACCTGAAGGGGAAATTTTATTATTATTTTAAATTAAATCAATCCAAACTGCTGGAAGTGGTGAGTAAAATGCTTTCTGTGCATCAATTCCCACATTTCTTTATTCAGTTTTCCGAATACATAATTCATATGTTCTGCCTGTGGATTTTCTTTATAATAGATCACAAACTTTTTCAGGTTATCCACGAATGATTGTTTTGCAGCTTCCAGGTTTTTGTGGGTAAGTTCAGGAAGCGAACCATTCTGCGGAAGGAACGGAGCTGTAAACTCTTTTGGCATTGCTCTGTGGTTATAAAGAGAGTCCTGCCATTTTTCTAAATGTTCTTCAGGGGTAAAACACTGCTCTGCTTCAGGCTCTCCAAAACTTACCAATACAGCCTGTTCAAGATGTTCTATCATCTGCTGTGGAGACATTTTTCCCCAAAGTGCAGGAGTGCTTTCTGTTAATCCATTCAATATTTTCTGAACATTTTTAACATTCAGATCAATGAAAGGAGATTGTTTTGCTACCAATGTCAGGATTGTTGCCACGCAAACCACCTCATCTCTCTGGTTCACTACTTCAACCAGCCATTTTACAACACCTGAAGGAATGTTTCTTCCTTTTACTCCCCTGTTGATTTTTTCTTTTGCTGTTAAATAAACTGTAATGGTATCTCCGGCATATACAGGCTTGAAAAAACTGCAGTCTTCCAATCCATAGTTGGCAATAACAGGTCCTTTTTTGCCTGAAACAAATAATCCGGCCGCTGCTGAAAGGATAAAATATCCATGAGCTACAGTTTTATCGAAGATCGTTCCTGTTAAACTTGTTGCATCAGTATGGGCATAGAAATGATCCCAAGAAACATTGGAAAAGTTTACAATATCCGCTTCAGTAACTGTTCTTCCTGCTGTTTCCAGAGAATCTCCCACTTCTACTTCCTCAAAATATTTCTGGAAAGGATGTTTGTCTGAGAATCTTTTCTCTGCTCCCTGCTGGTAGATCTTAGTAATTGCTTTCAATACATCCGGCGACCCTTGAATGGCAGTTTTCTGTAAGAAGAAATGAAGACCGCTTAGTCCGCCCATTTCCTCACCTCCACCTGCTCTGCCAGGACCTCCGTGCATTAAAGTCGGAAGTGGAGAACCGTGACCTGTACTTTCCTTGGCGTTATCTCTGTTCAGGACAAAGATTCTTCCATGCTGGGAAGCCATTTTCCATGAAGTTTCAGCGATAAAGTTTTCATCATGAGAAACGATAGATCCTACCAGGCTTCCTTTTCCTCTTTTTGCCAGTGCAGCTGCTTCTTCAGCATCTTTATACGGCATTAAGGTAGATACCGGTCCGAAAGCTTCCACATCGTGAGAGATATTCTTTTCGAAAGGCTTGTCATTCAGGAATAACTTCGGACTCATAAATGCTCCGTTTTCATAGTTGGCATCTACCAGTTCGTGTTTTCCGTCATAGACAAGTTCTGTTTCTGATTTTAATAGGTTCACTTTTCTCAGAACTTCTTCGTACTGCTGCCTTCCCACCAACGATCCCATTCTGGTTTCTCTGCTTAATGGGTTTCCTATCTTGGTTTGATCCAAAGCTTTAGACAAAGCATTCTGAACATCACCAATTAAGTGCTCAGGAACGATAATTCTTCTGATTGCCGTACATTTCTGCCCGGCTTTTGTGGTCATCTCGTTACGAACTTCCTTGATGAATAAGTCGAATTCAGGTGTTCCCGGCTTTGCTTCCAGCCCAAGGATAGAACAGTTCAAAGAATCTGCTTCCATGTTGAAACGAACTGCATTTCCGGCAATAGAAGGAAGAGATTTTAGTTTTCTTCCTGTATGAGCCGAACCTGTAAACAATACAGAATCTCCATCCTGAACATAATCTAAAATATTTCCCGGTTCACCACAAATTAACTGAACAGCACCTTCAGGCAATACTCCACTTTCAATCATATCCTGGAACACCGCATTGGTAAGGTAAGACCCGAAAGGAGATGGTTTTACAATGGAAGGAACACCTGCCAGCAAAGAAGTGGAAAGCTTTTCCAGCATTCCCCATACCGGAAAATTATAAGCGTTGATTTGTATGGAAACGCCTTCACTTGGTGTTAAAATATGGGTTCCCAAATGTGTCCCGTTTGCAGAGATTTTCTGTGTATCTCCATCTACCCAGAACGGAGTATTCGGAAGCATTCTTTTTGCCAATCCGGAATACGTGAAGAAAGTTCCGAAACCTCCCTCGATATCCACCCACGAATCCACATGGGTAGCTCCTGTTTTGTATGATAATTCGTAGTATTTTTTCTTTCTTTCCAGTAGGTAAAGTGCTACTTTCTTCAACATTTCTCCCCGGTCGTAGAAAGTCATTGAAGATAGATTTTTATATCCTACAGTTCTTCCGTAATCAAGAGCCTGCTCAAAATTCAGTCCTTCCGTATCGGAAACAGCTACCTGCTCTCCTGTAACGGCATTGTATAAAGGAATTCCATTTCCGGTTCCTTCAACCCATTGTCCGTGAATATAGTTTTTTAGTTTTTCCATTTTTATATTTATCTTATTTATTTTTTTATCCATCTTTGGATCAGCCAGCATATCAAAATAGCAGTGAATAAAATATCCAGAAAAAAAACAATGTTTATAATGAGATCATAAAAGCTGTTTTCTTCAAGGGACCTTACCAGATCACCATGTTCTTTTTCCACTTCCTCCAGATGATTTGCTGACCTCCGTACACAGTAATATCCTGCTAAATTGAATGCACTATAAGCTATCAATACCCAATACCAATATGTTTTTAGCAGACGGATCATTTATACTTCCTCAATTTACTTGGGTTCCTGGTAAGGAAACATTTTCACCAGTCCTTCATATAAACTTCTGTGAAGAATGGTCGCATGGTTGTCTGTTTCCATCATTTTATATTCCAATGTCCAGTTTTTCTTTCCTGCTTTTTTCAAAACATCATAGAAAGTCTCAGCATCTTTTACCATCACCGGGTGTTCTCCTTTTCCTACAGACACGTACACAAACTTTTTAGTATCCGGAGATTTTGAAAGTAATTGTGGAGCCTGTTTTAAAAGGCTTTCATCATCCCACCATAAACTAGGGCTGATGATAAAATAGTTGTTGAACATATCAGGTTTCTTCAGCAGTATTTCAGTTGCTACAAGTCCACCAAGAGATTGTCCAAACAGATATTTGTCTGTCGTTTTAAACTGACTCTCAACATAAGGTTTTAATTCTTTTTCAAGAAAAGTAATAAATTTATCAGAATGTCCTGTGGTAGGATAATCTTTCTGTAAATCCTTTAAATCGGTGTGAAAAGTAAAGTCCCTCTTCCGGTCTGTATTAGCAATTCCTACCACCATAGTTTCCGGCATTGCATACATCAGATTAAAAAACTGAACTAATCCTGAAACATGAATAAAATCTTCATTCATACTTCCATCCAAAAGATAGATCACCGGATATGATTTTGTTTTATCATATCCCTGTGGAAGATAAATATTCAGCGTTCTGTCTTCATTTAATGTTTTGGACTTAATTGTCCTCACCTCTCCTATTGTAAGCGGTTTTGCAGTAATCGTCTGTGCTGATAGTGTACAGTTAACCAAAAACATTATGCTGCATGCAAGTACAATTTTTTTAATCATATTTATTTGTAATGGTCATTATTTTATATCATCCCAGATACTGTAATCCACAATTTTGGTAGGGGTTTGCTCTACATATTCTGTAAATGGCTCACAAGGAAGGATCGCTTTCTTTCCTTCCCTTGCCAGTTCCTGGTACAATTTTGTACCTTCAGTTTTCCAGTGAATCATCTCATCAGAAACTTCACGGATAACTTTTGCAGGACTTCCTACAATAAGCTTTCTTGGCTCACATCTAAAGTTGGCAGGAACAAAGGCCAAAGCTCCTACAATACTTTCATCACCAATATATGCCTTATCCATCACAACGGAATTCATTCCAATCAAACAATTTTTTCCAATGTGACCCGAATGAATAATTGCCCCATGTCCTATATGTGCAGATTCTTCCAATATGGTTTCTATATTCGGAAAAACATGAAGAGTACAATTTTCCTGTACATTGGCTCCGTCTTTAATGATAATTTTTCCCCAGTCACCACGAATTACCGCATTGGGGCCAATATATACTTCTTCACCAATTTCTACGTTTCCGATAATGACTGCCTGCGGATGAATGTAAGCAGATGACTTTATAATGGGACGAATCCCGTGGTATGAGTAGATGTTCATAGAATTTTAATTTAATATACCAATGTAACAATATAACAGTCTAGCAATAGATTCAATATTGTTACATTGATAAACTGTTATATTGTTACATTATTTAAAAAGCTATACTTTTTCAATCACCATTGCATATCCTTGTCCGACACCGATACAAAGAGTACACAATGCATATTTTTTATCCTGCTTCTGAAGTTCCATGGCAGCAGAACCTACAATTCTTGCTCCTGAAACTCCAAGAGGATGCCCTATTGCAATTGCTCCGCCATTTGGGTTTATTCTTGCATCGTCATCTTTCAACCCTAAAGTTCTTGTTACTGCTAAAGCCTGAGCAGCAAAAGCTTCATTAAGCTCAATAATATCCATATCGTCCAATGAAAGATTTAATCTTTTCAATAGTTTTTGAGTTGCCTCTACCGGTCCTATTCCCATAATTCTCGGCTCTACCCCTGCTACAGATGATCCTAAAATTTTAGCTTTTGGTTTCAGTCCATATTTTTTCACTGCTTCTTCACTTGCAAGAATCAGAGCTGCCGCACCATCATTCATTCCTGAAGCATTTCCGGCAGTTACTGTTCCTTCTTTTCTGAATGCCGGACGAAGTTTTGCCAGACCTTCCATTGAAGAGGAAGGTTTAATAAATTCATCTTTTTCAAAAATGACAGGATCTCCTTTCCTCTGAGGAATTTCAACTTTTACAATTTCTTCCGCCAGTCTTCCGCTTTCCTGAGCTTTTGTTGCTTTCTGCTGAGACCAAAGCGCAAATTTATCCTGATCCTCTCTGTTGATCTGGTGGATGTCAGCTAAGTTTTCAGCAGTTTCCCCCATTCCGTCAACGCCATACATCTCTTTCATTTTAGGATTAATGAAACGCCACCCGAAAGTAGTATCAAACATCTGACTGTCTCTTCCGAAAGCAGCACTTGGTTTTGACATTACATAAGGAGAACGTGTCATATGCTCTACTCCTCCGGCAATATAAATCTCTCCTTCTCCGGCTGCAATAGAGCGGAATGCATTCGCTACAGCAGACATCCCTGAAGCACATAATCTGTTGACGGTCTCTCCTCCGATTTTATAAGGAAGGCCAGCTAATAAAAGGCCCATTCTTGCAACGTTTCTGTTATCTTCACCCGCCTGGTTGGCACAGCCGAAAATAACATCTTCAATTTCCTCCACAGGAACTTCAGGATTTCTTGCTACTACTTCTTTGATAACAATAGCTGCTAAATCATCAGCTCTTACTTCTGATAATCCTCCCTGTAATTTTGAGATGGGAGTTCTGACATAGTCTATGATGTATACGTTGTTCATAATTTTTTTCTTTAGGCTATAAGCTATATACAGTAGGCTTTACCAGCTTCAAAAAAAGCTTACTGCCTATTGCCTGAAGCTTATAGCGTATTTATAATTCTGTTACTTTTTTCCCGATTTTGTAGACTGTCCCTACAAATTTTGCAATCAGCTCCTTATTTTGGTTGGTAATCTGAATATCATAAACCGCAGTTTTTCTCGTATCATTGACCAAAACACTTTCTGCTCTGAAAACATCACCTTCTTTTCCTGCTTTCGTGAAATTGATAATACAGTTCAATGCTACAGCGGCATCTCCGGTATTGTTGGAAGAAAATGCCAGTGCTGAGTCTGCAAACGCAAAGGTAACACCGCCATGAACTGTTTTAAGGCCGTTCAGCATATCTTTCTTGATTGGCATTTCCAGTAAACAGTAATTTTCTTTTACTTCAATCATCTTGATATTCATCCACTGGGAAAAATAATCCTGATTGAACATATAATCTGCTACTTGTCTTGGATTCATTTCTATTAATTATATGTTTGTTATTTCTTCATACAGCCCATCGGATAATCTGTCATAAACATTCATTGTTTTTCCCAAAATGATCTGTTCATATGAAAGACTTTCTGAATCTGATGAATTTTCAGAGGGATAGGATGCGTTTAAAGCAATTCCATTTTCGTTGGCTAATCTTTTGATCAGCTCTTTATATTTTTCATTAAACTTTCCGAGTAACTCAAGCCTTTCCTGCTCATCAATAGAGGAGGCTTCCTGAATTAAATATTGTTTCTCAATTAAAAGCCTGGTTTCCAGCTCTGCCCTGAATTCATCTATATTCATTTATTTTTAATGTAACAATTTAACAATCTATCAGTTTACCAATCTTTACAAAGTGATTGGTATATTGATACATTGGTACATTCTTTATAATTTACGGAGTAAAGGACTTTGCCTGTATCTTTCTTCCTGATATTCTTCGTAAAGGTTCTGAAGGGTTTCGGAGATTTTTGCATACCCGATTTCTTTCCCCCAGCTTAATAATCCTTTCGGATAGTTGACGCCTTTCTGCATGGCCAACTCAATATCTTCGTCATTGGCTACTCCTAATCTTTTCGCTTCAACAGCCTCATTGATCAACATGGAAATGATTCTTAAAAAGATCTGCTGGTATAAAGCATCGTCTTTCTGAGCAACAGGTTTTTCTGCTCCTTCGCTGTAATCGTAGAAACCTTTTCCTGTCTTTCTGCCGTGAAGTCTGGCTTCAGACATCCTTTGCTGAAGTAATGATGGTTTGTATTTCGGATCGTAGAAATAATCTTTGTAAACGGTAGTTGTTACGGCAAAGTTTACATCAACCCCAATAAGATCCATCAATTCGAAAGGTCCCATTTTGAAGTTTCCTAAAGTTTTCATGGCATCATCTACCTGTTCCGGTGTTGCAATATTTTCTTCAACAATTCTAAGTCCTTCCCCATAATAAGGTCTGGCAATTCTGTTGACGATGAATCCGGGAATATCTTTGGCAATAACAGGAGTCTTCCCCCATTCTTTCATGAGGTTGTAGATTTTTTCTGCTAATGTATTTTCTGTTAATAAAGATGGAATAACTTCCACTAAAGGCATCAACGGAGCCGGATTGAAAAAGTGAATTCCGATGAAACGCTCCGGTTTCTTTAGTTCTGCACCCAGAGAGGTGATAGAGATAGATGAGGTATTGGAACTAAGAATACAGCTTTCTGAAACATAATTTTCAAGCTCTGTAAACACTTTTGTCTTGATCTCTTTGTTTTCGATAATGGCTTCAATAATCAGCTCACAATCTTTGAAATCTTTCAGTTCTGTAGCAATGGAAATGTTGGCTAAAATTTCAGTCATTTTCTCCGCTGAAATTTTTTGTTTATCCACCAGTTTGGTCAATGTTTTTTCCAAACCTACCGTGGCCGTTTCTACTTGTTTTGCGTTGGCGTCATACACCCATACTTTGCATCCGTTCGTTGCGGCTACCTGTGCAATGCCGATTCCCATTGTTCCGGCACCGATAATTCCTACATATTTCATAATGTAACAGTGTATCAATGTAACAATGTAACAATCATTGTCATGCTAATCTTGTCGAAGCATCTCATTGATAAACTGCTACATTGGTACATTGCTATATTAGTTTTTATTTTCCTTTATAATTAGGTTTTCTTTTTTGTAAGAAGGCGTTTACGCCCTCGATGAAGTCTTCTGTTTCTGCAGCTTCCTGCTGAAGATCTCCTTCCAGTTCAAGCTGTTCTTTCAAGGTATTGTTATAAGAACTGGCAAATGCTTTTTTCGTAAGCTTGATGGCTGCTGTCGGCATGTTTGCCATTCTTTCAAGGATTTCCATTGATTTTGGAACAAATTCTTCCTCACTGAAAACTTCCGCTACAAGGCCATAAGCTTTAGATTCTTCTGCAGATAATTTTTTACCTGTAAATGCTAAATAATTGGCTAATTGTCTACCTAAAAGCTTCGGCAGGAAATAAGTCCCTCCTGTATCAGGAATCAAACCGATATTTGAAAATGCCTGAGCAAAATATGCTTTTTCATTTGCTAAAACGAAATCAGAGATCAAAGCCAGCATCGCTCCAGCTCCTACTGCAGGACCGTTTACTAAAGCAATAACCGGTTTTTTGCAGCGGGTAACTTCCATTACCAACGGATTGTAGTAGTCTACCACAATTTTTCTGATGATGTCCTGGTCATGGTGCTCTTTACCTACCGCAAAGGCCTCATCCAGATTCTGACCTGAGCAGAACGCTCTTCCTCTTCCGGAGATTGCAACGCATCTTACTGTTTCATCTTCGCTGCATTCTTTAACAAAATCTCTAAGATCTGCCAAAGCCGGCTTTGTAAGGGCATTCATAGTTTCCGGCTGATTAAGAAATGCTATTTTAAGCTTCCCGTCAAAATGCGATTCAATATCGAGTTGTGTGTACATAGTTTAATTTTTTATGATTTCACTAAATTAGTTATAATGTAACAATCTACAGTGTAACAATACAATAAATGTAATGTAATGCTGAACAAATTGCTGCGCTTATACTTTATTAGTTTAGTGACATTTAAAATAGTCAAAGGGCTCCAGACAGTCTAAGCATTGGTAAGACGCCTTACACAAAGTAGACCCGAACCTGCTTACCTGTTTGGTATGTTCAGAACCGCAACGCGGACATTTTTTCGGTTTCCCGATATGGTGTTCGTCTGCTCCTTTTTCGGGAGGTGTGATTCCGTAAGCACGGAGTTTTTCTCTCGCTTCATCGGTTAACCAATCTGTGGTCCAGATCGGAAACATCTTGGTCACTACTTTGGCATCCCATCCGTTTTCTTTCATCATTTTGATAATATCCTCCTCAATAGTAAACATGGCAGGACAGGCAGAATAAGTTGGTGTAATGATTACTTCACAAGTGTTTTCACCTGTGATCTGCGCATCTCTTACAATTCCTAATTCCACAATATTGATTACCGGAATTTCCGGATCCGGAATTAATTCTAATATCTCTAAAGGATTTCTCAACCTCTTATTATTTTTTTTCTAAACAACATTAAAAGAACAATCACAATAATATCAATGACAATTAATACTTTTCCTCGTTCTATATCCTTACATAAATTTCTTCCCGTTATCTGTGAAACACAATCTCCAAGAATACTGGTTTCGTACTTTAAACTAACCTGTGTATTGATTATTCCAAAGTAAAATATTGGGATTAAAATAATCAATACTATTATCAGTACTTTAAAATATTTCTTTTTCAAAATTGCAACCTCCTACCATGTACACCCCGGATACGCTCTCTGCATATACTGAAGCTCACAAAGGATATATCCGAAATACTCTGTATGATATCCTGTTCTTGATTTTGGCTGCATGAAAGGGTTTTCAGGATATTCTAATCCGAAATCCGCAAAATCTTTTTTTGTAACAGCAAGAAATTCTTCATAAAGGACATCTGCATCCGGAGCAATATTTAAAGCAACCAGATCTTCTTCACCTTCTGTTTTAGCAAAAAGGCCTTTCGTATATTCCCAGATATTCTCAACAGCTTTTACCAAACGGGACTTACTTTCTTCTGTTCCCTGAGCAAAAATTTTCATCCAGGATGCAGCATGAGTATAGTGATATCTTACTTCTTTTAATGATTTTTGAGCAATGGCGGCCAACTCTTCATTAGCAGAATTCGATAATGCTTCATACATCAGTTTCTGATATACTGCAAAAACATAAACTTTCAGAATCGTTTGTGCATAGTCTTCATTGGGAAGTTCTACCCAGTGCGCATTCAGATATTCGTGCTCGTATCTTAAAAACGCAATATCATCTTCACTTTTACCGTTATCAATCACTCTTGAAGCGTACACATAAAAGTTATTCGCCTGTCCCAGTTCATCCAACGCAATATTCGTCAATGCAATATCTTCCTCAAGATAAGGACCTTCTCCACACCATTCAGACAAGCGCTGCCCCATAATGAAACTGTCGTCTGCTAGTTTTAATAAATAATTATATAATGGGTTCATTGTTTTAGCTTTTGGCTTTTTGGCATATAGCTTTTGGCAAATTGCCGGCAGCTAACAGCCAATAGCTGTTTTACATATTTTTTACGTCGTTAGGAATCTCGTAGAAAGTCGGGTGACGGTATAGTTTATCATCAGCCGGATCAAAGAACGCTTCTTTATCTACACCTTCCGAAGTCACAATATATTTGCTAGGAACAACCCAAACAGAAGTCCCCTCTTTTCTTCTTGTATAAACGTCTCTTGCGTTCTGCAAAGCCATTTCTGCTGTTGGTGCCTGTACAATTCCAACGTGTTTGTGAGATAATCCCGGTTTAGTCTGAATAAACACTTCCCACATATCTAAATTTGCCATAGTCAAATTAATTTAACAATGTATCAATGTACCGGTTTAACAATGAGATGCTTTGACAAGCTCAGCATGACAATGATGGTTACATTTCTACATTGGTATACTGTTACATTATTATATTACTTCTTTTTGTTGTTTCTCAGCAAAAGCTGCTGCAGCTTCTTTTACCCACGCATTTTCTCTCTGAGCTCTTCTCTTTGTTTCAATACGTTTTTTGTTGCAGGGTCCGTTTCCTTTTAATATTTCCATGAATTCATCCCAGGGAAGTTCTCCGAAATCATAATGCTGTCTTTCCTCATTCCATTTTAAATCTTCGTCTGGAATAGTTAATCCTAAGAATTCAGCCTGAGGAACGGTAACATCAATAAATCTTTGACGAAGGCTGTCATTACTTTCTCTTTTCACCCTGTAATTCATAGAGATTTTAGAGTTTGGAGAACTGTCATCGTTAGGTCCGAACATCATTAAAGCCGGCCACCAGAAACGGTTTAAGGCTGCCTGAGCCATTTCTTTCTGCTGTTTCGTTCCTCGGCAAAGTGCCATTAAAATCTCATATCCCTGTCTCTGGTGGAAAGATTCTTCTTTACAGATCTTTACCATCGCTCTTGAATAAGGGCCATAAGAGTTCCCCATCAACATTACCTGGTTCATAATGGCAGCTCCGTCTACCAGCCATCCGATTGCTCCGATATCTGCCCAGCTTAGGGTAGGATAATTGAAAATACTTGAGTACTTTGCTTTTCCTTCCAGCATATCTTCATAAGTAGCATCTCTGTCTGCTCTGATGCTTCCATCTCCTAAAGTTTCTGTTGCAGAGTAAAGGTATAAACCATGACCGGCCTCATCCTGAACTTTTGCCAAAAGGGCCATTTTTCTTCTTAACGAAGGAGCTCTGGAAATCCAGTTGGCTTCCGGGAGCATTCCTACGATTTCAGAATGGGCGTGTTGCGAAATCTGACGAACCAATAATTTCCTGTAATCATCAGGCATTACATCTTTGGGTTCCACTTTATTTTCTTCGTGAACGTATTGAACAAATTTTTCTAAGTCCATAATCTTTCAATTTAACAATGTATCAGTCTAGCAATGTACCAATGATTGTTATATTGGTAAATTGTTATATTGTTACATTAATTTTTAAACATCATAATTAAGCATCACCACATTGGTTGTGGGGTGACATTGGCAGGTAAGAACATAGCCTCTGGCTACCTCTTCTTCGGTAAGCGCGTAGTTTTTCTCCATGAAAACCTCTCCTTCCAAAACTTGCGCTTTACACGTACAACACACTCCTCCTTTACATGCAAAAGGCACAGGAAGATTGTCTTTCAATGCTTTATCTAAGATACTCTCTTTTTTGGAATTAAGGTGGAAAGAATATTCATCATCATCAATGATTACCGTTACCATACTTTCAATATTGGCAATTGCCTTGAATTCATCGCTCATTTCCTCTGTATTTTCTTCATCCGGAGCGGTGAAATATTCAAATAATACCTGAATAGCAGGTACTTTTTTATCTTTTTTCAGATAATCTGCAATTCCTTTAATCATTTCTGAAGGTCCACAGATAAAATAAGTAGCTTCTCTTACATCAATATCTGTATACCTTTCAAATAACTGCTCCAGTTTTTCAGCAGAAATTCTTCCTTCGAAAACAGGATCCTCATGCTTTTCACGGCTTACCAGATAAACCACTTTAAGCCTTCCGTTGAATTGCTCTACCAGCTTATCAATTTCAGCTTTTCTTAAAACGTGATTCATACTTCTATTACTGTAGAACAGATAGGCATTACTCTTAGGTTCCTGATAAAGACTTTCTTTAATATTGGACAAAACAGGAGTAATTCCGCTTCCGGCTGCCAGTCCAACATATGTTTTCACATTTGTCGGATGATAAGAAGTGTTAAATCCCCCCATCGGAGGCATTACTTCCAATATTTCATCCATATGAAGATGCTCGTTGAAATATCCTGATACTTTTCCGTTTTCCAATAATTTCACCAATACTTCCAGTGTATTGCTTTTTTCACTCGGAGCATTACAGATAGAGTAAGAACGCCTTTCCTCATTCCCATTGATCATCATTCGGAAATTCAGATATTGTCCCTGCTTGAATCTGAACTTATCTTTCAGCTCTTCAGGAATTTCCACCGCTACATTCACTGCATCGGGTGTGTCTTTCTGAACCTTAACCGTTTTAAGTTTATAAAATGAATTCATTATTTTTTTAAGTATTCTTTTTTCAAATTGAGCTATTTCATGAAACAGCCGATATGTCTATTTTTAGATTCCTTTCTCATACTGTTCATTCAATATTTTTACAGAATCGCTACCGGCTATCCTGCATTCTTTATTTCTTCAGAATCCTGTTAATTTTCCCACCTTCACATTTCGGCAAGCTATCCTGAGCATGAACCTTTACTTTTGTGGTGATTCCTACCCGTTTTTTTATTTCGTTTTCTATGTTTTTTCCGAAGTTCCCGACAAAATTAAAATAATCATCGGTATTGGCTTCTATTTTTTGCGATCTCACCAGATCATCGTCTATTTCAACATCAATATCCAAAGCAATGCACATATGCTCCTTCTCCACAGGTGTCAAATAGTAATTAGGAACAACTCCCTTTACATAGGAGAAGGCATCTTCAATCTGACTTGGATAAACATTTACTCCTCTTACAATCAACATATCGTCTGCCCTGCCAACAATGGGCTTCATTTTCACCATTGTTCTTTTGGCATTTTCATCATAGTAAAGACTTGTAATATCATTTGTCCAGTATCGTAAAAGCGGCATTGCTTTTTTCGTTAAAGTAGTGATCACGAGCACACCTTCTTCTCCGAAAGGAACCGGCTGTTTAGTAACCGGATCTAAAATCTCAGGATAAAAATGATCCTCCCAGATATAAGCTCCGCCTTTCTCTTCGAAATCCTCCATGGAAACACCAGGACCTATAATTTCGCTCAATCCGTAGATATTAGTTGCGTGAACTCCCAATCTTTCTTCTATATGCCCCCTGATGATTTCTGTCCAGGGTTCTGAGCCTAAAACAGCATATTTAAGACTAATTTCATCTGCTGATATTCCTCTCTTTGCAAATTCATCTGCAATCGTTAAAGCGTATGATGGAGAACAGCAGATCACTTCCGGTTTAAAATCTACAATCAGATCCACCTGTCTTGCTGTCATTCCTCCTGAAATAGGCAAAACACTCATCCCAAGCATTTCTGCTCCGTAGTGAAGACCTAATCCTCCTGTGAAAATTCCATATCCGTAGGCATTGTGTAACTGCATTCCTGGTTTGGCCCCTGCAGCTTGTAAAGATCTTGCCACAACCTCACTGAAAAGGTCAACATCTTCTTTTGTATATCCTACTACTGTTGGCTTTCCTGTAGTTCCGCTTGAGCAGTGGATACGCTGAAGCTCACTTTTAGGGACAGTAAACAATCCGAACGGATAATTATCTCTTAAATCCTGCTTGTAAGTAATAGGAAGTTTCGTAATATCTTCAATCGACCTTATATTTTGTGGAGATATTTGCAATTCATCAAATTTCTTTCTATAAAATTCCGACTTCTCTCCCAAATAGCTGATCAGGCTGATCAACCGGTCGGATTGAAGCTGTCTCAACTGATCCAGCTCCAGATATTCAACTGAAAAATCCATAAAACTAACTAACATTTGTTAGGTGTAAATTTAAAAAGATTTCGGAAGCTGGCAAAATTTTTATGACTTTTGTCATATTTTGAATGATTCTAAATAAGAAAGATTTTTTTCTTCGGCAGAAAGGACAAGAGGAATGCTTATTTTTTTTGATTCCCCAGCAAACCAAAAAGAATTTTATCTCTTATTTCATTAGTAATTTCGTCCGTTGAATCACTGTCTCTTTTGAACCAGAAATAAGAATTATTTAAAGTATGGAGGATAAATCTGGTGGTAAATGATGGTGATTTCAGCTCCCAGTTTTCAGCTTTATAGATCTCGGAAATCAGTTCTTCAACCTCTTGCTGATAGTTTTTTCTTAATTCTACAAATTCAGAAAGCCTTTCTTCAAGGTGTTTCCATTCATTGGAATAGATATGGGTAACATCACGGTTTTTAAGAACAACGGAAAGGTGCTTGTCCAGCAGCAAATTCAGTTTTTCCCTTGGGGCTATATCAGTATTTTTTACTTCCTGAAGCTCATCGAAAAACTCCTGGGCAATGCCAAAACAAATCCATTCCAAAATTTCTTCCTTTGAACGGATATGTGCATACAATGATGCTGCTTTGATATTGAGTTTCGTAGCCAGGTCCCTTACCGAGCTTCCCATATATCCTTTTTCTTTGAAAAGCTCTACTGCTACGTCTAGTATTTTTCTTTGTTTTTCTTTTAGTTCCATCTGGTAAAATGCAAAAGTAATTATTCTTAATTAAACTGCTTATTTTTTGACCGTAAAAAGAATAAGTCCCTCACAGCAATGTTCAGTTTCATCACTTACTGCTTTACTGCTTTAAGTGCGTATGACTATTTGTTCATAAATTATAAAGAGATAATTGTGAAATCGGAAATTTTGTCAAGTTAAATTTCCGTTAAAAATGCATAATCCGGAAATTTTGTCTATATTTTTTGTAAATTTAATAATTGAACAGTTTTTGTGATACAGTCATCGACTAAATGATTAAATAATTGATGGACATTAAGAAACTAAGCCTCAAAATTTGGTTTCTTGGTGTTTTTTAAAACTAAAATTTAAACCAATCCAATATAAATATATAGAATATGAACTTAAACCAATATACTGTAAAATCACAGGAAGCTATCCAGGCAGCACAACAAGTTGCAATGGAATTCGGCAACCAAAGTATTGAACCTCAACATCTCCTTGAAGGAATCTTTCAGGTAGATGAAAATATTTCGCCTTTCTTATTGAAAAAGTCTGAAGCAGATGCGGCATTAGTAAGAGAGCGCAACCGTGAAAATTTAGAAAAGCTACCTAAAGTACAGGGAGGAAACATTTATCTTTCACAATCAGCCAACAAAGTATTGCTGGATGCACCCAACATTGCCAAGAAAATGGGTGACGAATATGTAACCATTGAACATTTATGGCTGTCTCTTTTGGAAACCACTTCTGAAGTATCCAAAATGCTGAAAGATATGGGCGTAACCAAAAACCTGCTGGAAGGTGCCATTAAAGAATTAAGAAAAGGAAGCAAAGCAACTTCTGCAAGTTCAGAAGAAACATATCAATCCTTAAATAAATATGCTAAAAATTTCAATGAGTTAGCAGCAGAAGGTAAACTGGATCCTGTAATCGGACGTGATGAAGAAATCAGAAGAGTTTTACAGATCCTTTCCAGAAGAACCAAAAACAACCCAATCCTTATTGGAGAACCAGGTGTAGGTAAAACAGCGATTGCAGAAGGAATTGCCCACAGAATTATCAGCGGTGACGTACCTGAAAACCTTATGGATAAAACATTATATTCATTGGATATGGGAGCTTTGATCGCCGGAGCAAAATATAAAGGTGAATTTGAAGAGCGTTTAAAATCAGTTGTCAATGAGGTGATCAAATCGGATGGCCAGATTATTCTTTTCATCGATGAGATTCACACGTTAGTAGGAGCCGGGGGCGGTGAAGGTGCAATGGATGCAGCCAACATCTTAAAGCCTGCTTTGGCGAGAGGAGAATTAAGAGCAATTGGCGCTACTACCCTCAACGAATATCAAAAATATTTTGAAAAAGACAAAGCCCTGGAAAGACGTTTCCAGAAAGTAATGGTGGAAGAACCGGATACTGAATCTGCCATTTCTATCCTTCGTGGTATTAAAGATAAATATGAGGCTCACCACAAAGTAAGAATTAAAGATGAAGCAATTATTGCTGCTGTGGAAATGTCTCAAAGATATATTTCAGACCGTTTTTTACCGGATAAAGCCATCGATCTTATTGATGAGGCTTCTGCAAAACTGAGAATGGAAATCAATTCCAAACCGGAAGAGCTTGATGTGCTGGACAGAAAATTAATGCAGATGGAAATTGAATTGGCTGCTATTTCAAGAGAAGGTAACCAAACAAAAATTGATCACCTCAAAGAAGACATTGCCAAAATATCCGAACAGAGAAACGAGATCAACGCCAAATGGCTGAAAGAAAAACAGAAAAGTGAAGATCTTACCCAGATCAAAAAAGATATTGAGTCTCTGAAATTAGAAGCAGAAAGGGCTTCCAGAGCGGGAGACTATGCCAAAGTAGCGGAGATCCAATACGGAAAACTTCGTGAAAAAGAAGAAGAGTTCAGCAAAGTTGAACTTGAAATGCAGAATCATCAGAATGAGCTTATCAAAGAAGAGGTTACTGCTGAAAACATCTCTGAAGTTATTGCTAAATGGACAGGTATTCCTGTAACCAAATTATTACAATCTGAAAGAGATAAATTATTAAATCTGGAAACGGAACTGCATCACAGGGTAGTAGGACAGGATGAAGCCATTCAGGCTGTTGCGGATGCCATAAGAAGAAACAGAGCCGGATTAAGCGATGAGAAAAAACCTATCGGATCTTTCTTATTCCTGGGAACAACCGGCGTTGGTAAAACAGAGCTGGCAAAAGCACTTGCGGAATTCTTATTCGATGATGAAAACAATATGACCAGAATTGATATGAGTGAATATCAGGAACGTCACAGTGTTTCCAGACTGGTAGGAGCACCTCCGGGATATGTAGGATATGATGAAGGCGGGCAATTAACTGAAGCAGTAAGGAGAAGACCTTATTCAGTGGTACTTTTAGATGAAATTGAAAAAGCACATCCGGATGTTTTCAACACCCTTTTACAGGTTTTAGATGATGGACGTTTAACAGATAATAAAGGCCGTGTGGTAAATTTCAAAAATTCAATTATCATCATGACCTCAAACCTGGGTTCCCATTTAATTCAGGAAAACTTTGAAAATATTACAGAGGAAAACCAGGATGAAATTGTGGATAAAACCAAAGAAGATGTTTTCGACTTATTAAAACAAACCTTACGTCCGGAATTCCTGAACAGAATTGATGAGATTGTATTGTTCCAACCACTAAGAAAAAAAGAAATCGGAAAAATCGTTCAATATCAGCTGAGAGGATTTAACGATATGTTATCAAAAAGAAACATTATCATGACCTTTACCCAGGATGCTGTTGATTATCTTATGAATAAAGGATATGATCCCGTTTTTGGAGCAAGACCTTTAAAGAGAGTAATACAACAGGAAGTATTAAATAAATTATCCAAAGAAATCCTTGCCGGCAATGTAAACGACGGAGACCGGATCACTTTAGATTATTTTGAGGAGACTGGTCTGGTTTTCAGACCTACTGAATAACAAGTAGTTTTTTTCATATACATTATATTTTTGTAGATAAGTGCTGTAGAAAACCTGCAGCACTTATTTTATGAATACCTCTGAAACAAAAAAAACCGTGTAATAACAACACAAATAAAATCCAAATAAAAAACAACGATTATTTACATTTAACATAAAAAAATATTTAAATTATTAAACATATCTTATTAAAATTTACCATATATTCGTTTTCTTAAAAAAACGAATATATGAAAAAAATCTTTTTTGGAGCCTTAATTGCGCTCTTAGTTTCATGTAATAATAATGAAACCGAAAACATTACTCCGGAAAACACAAATGTGGAACAAGCAAACATCACTGCTGGTAAAGAAGCATTCTGCGGTTCTGATATTCTCCGGAAAAAGCACCTTGCAGAGGATCCTGCTGCAATGCAAAGAATGCTTCAGATAGAAAGCCAGACCGCCAACTATATTGAACAGAAAAAGATGGGTAAAATTTTACCTGACGGAAGTATAGAAATACCAGTGATCTTCAACGTACTTTATACAAAAGCCGCTAACAATGTATCTGATGCCAGAATAAATTCGCAAATTGATGTACTTAATAAAGCTTTTGCATCTACTCACGCTGACATTTCAAATATTCCGGCAGAATTCCAGCCGGTTAATGCAGGAGATACCAAAATAAAATTCAGATTGGCTGGTATCAACAGAAAATCAACAAAAACCTCCAGATGGGCACCGGATGATAAAATGAAAAAAGCATCCACAGGAGGAATGGACTCTACAGATCCAACAAAATATCTGAATATCTGGGTAGTGGATTATATGCCGTACCAGTCAGGATATGTCCTGGGTTACGCCACCTTCCCGGAAGATGCAGGACTCTGGAATGACGGAGTAGTTATGATGGATGATTATGTAGGAGAAGGAGGTCCTGATCCAACTCACAATCAAGGAAGAGTTACAGTACACGAAGTAGGCCACTACCTAAACCTAAGACATATCTGGGGAGATGCTAATTGTGGAAATGACTTCGTGGATGACACTCCTCAACAGATTACAAAACACTCCGGAGTACCAACATATCCAAGATATGAAACCTGCGGTGGAGTTTCCCGTTCTGTAATGTTTATGAATTATATGGACTATTCAGACGAAACAACCTTATTTATGTTTACACAACAACAAAATAACAGAATGCAGGCTACCATTTCAGCAACCGGACCACGGGCCGGTTTAAGGGTTCTGTAATTGTTTTAAAAAGAAAAAGGCTGCCTTAAGGCAGCCTTTTTCTTTTAAATCTAATATTCCTCACAATTCAAACCGTAAAGCAACCCAAATAAAAACATATTCCATAGTTTTATTCTTTATAAAAATAACAATCCGTAAAAACACGGTAATTTTTATCGTATAATTCCCCAGGACGTAAGTACATTTGATATCTTTTTTTTACGAAATTTGCTCTTTAATCATAAACAGCTAAGACATGAAAAAATCTACAGATGAACAGACTCCAAAATCCGGCATAATGTCCAGTGATTTGATCAAAACTCTAATAGAAAATTATCGTCAAAATCATCTGAATGCCATCAACAGCAACCTGAATATTAAAGATGCCCATTCCATCTGGTTTGACCTGCCTAAACTGAAAAGGTTTATCGCCACCATGGAGAACGAAGCACGTAAAGTAAACCCCAATTGCACAGAGGATGACCTTGGCATCAGATTTTATTATGCAGCTTACCCCAAAACAGAAAGCTGGGAAATTATGAAAACTCATCCGGTCCCGGAAGAATATGCAGAAAAACATACATTGGTTTTAATTCCTACAATGAAAAAGGAAAATGAGACAGGAGAAACACTTCATTACGATTTCAATCCGCTATATAATGAGCAAACAATGGCATTAGCATTAAATAGCCGAAGTAAAAAACAACAGCCCAAAGATGAAAATTCTATCGGAGAAAATAGCGGACAGCTCATTCCTCCGTCAGATTCTAAAGTGGAATCATTTTAATCATCCCTCAAAAACATGACCGAATTCCAGGATTTCATAAGCAAAAGCATGCTTTGGGTAGAAGGACTCACAGCAGTTATTGCCATTTTCTATTATAATCGCGAAAAAAAACAGCAATGGAAATTTTTCGTATTTTATCTGGTTTTCATTTTTCTCTGTGAAGCATTTGGAAGATGGGGAAACTTTATTTACTTCTCAAAAGCTCAATATTATAATTATTTCGTAATGCCATGCCAGTTTATTTTCTTCTACTGGCTGTATGCAGCAAAATCTTTGCAACAACCAAAACTTTTTTATATCCTGTCACTGCTGTATCTACTATCCTTTATTCCCAACGAAATATTTTTTTCCGGAAATAAAATAGTATTTGCTTTCAACTACACTTTCGGCTGCCTCATTTTAATGCTCCTGGTAGTAATGGAATATTACAAACAAATTAACTCCCACGACATTCTTAATTTTAGTAAAAACAGAATGTTTTACATCAATTTAGGCATCACTCTGTTTTATATTGGCACTCTGCCTTTTTTTGCACTTTATTCCCCTCTGAGAAAATATTTGGAGATTTGGAATATTTATTTTGATTACTTCCTGATATCAGGTATAGTTATGTATATTTTATTCTCAATTTCATTAATATGGGGAAGACAGAACTCTTGATCATCATTATTTTGTTTAATATTTTTTTCGTAATGTTTGTCGTTGCGGTTGTGATCTACATCAGGAATTACAGACAGCGTAAAAAGGAATACCTGAATGAGATTGAAATGAAAAATGAGGTTCACCAGCGGGAGATACTGGCTACCCAACTGGAAATCCAGCAAGCCACAATGCAACAGATCGGACGGGAACTTCATGATAATATCGGTCAGAAACTCACCCTTGTAAGCTTGTATGTTCAGCAAATGCTTTATGAAAACAAAGCTCCTGAAGCAAATGAAAGAATTGATCAGGTCTCACAAATCATCAATCAATCGCTTCAGGATTTAAGAAGCCTTTCCAAAACCTTAACTGATGACAACATCAACCAGAAAGAAATTGTAACTTTGATTCAGGAAGAAGTAGACAATACCAATTCTTTTAAAAAATGCAATATAAGTTTTGAACATAACTTTGACCAGCTGGATTTAAGTTTTGTCCATAAAAATGTCCTCCTTCGAATTACGCAGGAATTTATTCAGAACAGCATTAAACATTCTGAATGCAAGAACATTTTTATCAGCCTAAATACTTCAGAAGATATACTCTGGGAATTGAAAATCCGGGATAACGGAAAAGGATTTGATCTTTCAAAGATCCAATCAAATGGTATCGGTCTTACCAATATGAAAAACAGAGCTAAAATTATTGGGGCAGATTTTCATATTGAGAGCTACGAAAACACAGGAACCCAGCTCCATATTATCTTAAAAAAATAATTATGAAAAAAACAATTGTAATTGTTGATGACCATATTCTTATTGCAAAAGCCCTGGAAGGCATTATTGGCAATTTTAACGAATTTGAAGTAATCTACGTCTGTGAAAACGGAAAAGATCTTATACAGAAATTTGAAGAAGGAAATAAAATTCCCGACATTATCCTTTTAGATATCAGTATGCCTATTATGGATGGTTTTGAAACAGCAAACTGGCTCACGAAAAATCATTCTGACATCAAAGTGATGGCTCTTAGTATGCAGGGAGACGACAACAGCGTAATCAAAATGATTAAAGCAGGAGCAAAAGGTTATCTGTTAAAAAATACTCATCCCAGAGATCTGGAAACAGCACTCTGCAGATTAGTTTCTGACGGTTTTTATTATCCGGAATGGGCTTCAAAAATTATATTTACCAATCTTAACAAGGATCAGCAGACAGAAATGTCAGTAAAAATTTCAGATCGGGAAAAAGAATTTTTAAGATATACCGTAACGGAATTAAGCTATAAAGAAATTGCAGACAAAATGTGCTGCAGCCCTAGAACAGTAGAAAGTTACCGTGATCAGCTTTGCGAAAAACTTGACCTGAAAACCAGAGTAGGCTTAGCTGTGTTTGCCATCAAAAACGGTTTTGCCAATTAAGACTACAGCATATATTTAAATTATATTCAATAAAATAGTTTTGAATTAAAATTTTTCATTTAAATAAAATAAAACAAGAAAATATTTTTATAAAAAACATAAGACACTAAATTAACAATTATCACATATTCAAACATTATGTTAAAAGAATGAATTATATTCAACATTTTGGTTAATTTATTTGCATATTATATTCAAATGGTATAAATTCACGATTCTTAATATAAAAAACAAGACTTATGAAAAAACTACTATTTGGAGCTCTTATGCTCGGCTTGATGTCTGCCTGTAACAGCGACAACATCACAACCCAGAACGAAGAGACTGCAAATCTATCAACCACTTCTTCATTAACTGCTACCAGCAGAATATGTGCATCAGAAGACCTCAGAAAAGCAGCACTTGAAAAAGATCCTGCACTTAGACAAAAATTTGAAGAGCTTGAAGCAAAAACAGAAAAGTTTGCTCAGGATCTGAAGCTAGGCAGAGTTCTTGCTGATGGCACAGTAGAAATACCTGTAGTTGTAAATGTAATATACAGAACAGCTGCAGAAAATGTTTCAGATGCAAGAATCGCAGAGCAAATTGATGTTTTAAATGCGGATTACGGGGGCACTAATTCCGATGCGTCAAACATTCCTTCAGAATTCCAATCTGTAAAAGCCGGTGACGTAAAAGTAAGATTCAGACTGGCCAACACAGTAAGAAAATCCACCACCCAAACAAGCTGGGGAACCAACGATTCCATGAAAAAAGCATCTACCGGAGGTATTGATGCAACAAACCCATCTAATTACCTGAATATCTGGGTAGTGGGTAATATGGGCAATA
Source organism: Chryseobacterium flavum (assembly GCF_003385595.1). Classification (GTDB taxonomy): domain Bacteria; phylum Bacteroidota; class Bacteroidia; order Flavobacteriales; family Weeksellaceae; genus Chryseobacterium; species Chryseobacterium flavum. The sequence continues at coordinate 72,095 of NZ_QNUE01000014.1, forward strand.
TTCTTGGCTATGCTACATTCCCGGAATCGGCAGGATTATGGAACGACGGAGTAGTAATTGCAGCTCCATTCTTTGGTAAAACCGGAGCAAGCTCTCCATTCAACCTGGGAAGAACAGCTACTCATGAAGTAGGTCACTATCTGAACCTAAGACATATCTGGGGAGATGCCAGATGTGGAAACGACCTGGTTGCAGATACTCCGACACAAACAACCAGCAACGGAGGAAAACCTACATACCCTCTTTATAATCGTTGCAACGGCGTAAGCAGATCCGTGATGTTTATGAATTACATGGATTATGTAGATGACGCAGCAATGTTCATGTTCTCTGCAGGACAAAAAACAAGAATGCAATCTGTAGTGGCAGCTTCAGGCTCCAGAGCAGGATTGAGAGTTTACTAGATTACAATATTAAAAATAGATCGATGAATACTAACCGCCCCGATGGGCGGTTTTTTAATTTTAAATTTTACAGCAACACTATAAATAGATATAATATTTTACGTTAAAAAACACTTAAAAGTGAAATAAAAAAATAATTTTAATAATTTTGATTAAAATTCAACACATACTAAATATAATTATCATAATAACATCAATTATTAAAAAACATTAACAAAATTCAATCAAAATACGAAATAATTTGCGTATTAAATTTATTTAATATAAATTCACACTTTCAAATCCAAAATAATATAATATGAAGAAAATTCTCTTGGGAGCCGGAATTATATTTCTGGCCTCCTGTAACAACGATGTTAATTCTGTAACAGAACAACAGGAAGAAACCCCTACTCAACAACTAACTAACAGAAGATCCTGCCCTTCTGACATGATGCGGGACAAGATCTTAAGCACAGACCCTGCTGCAAGAGCAAGAGTTGAAGCGATTGAACAATTCACAGAAAAACATCTTAATGACATTAAAGTAGGTAAGGTTCTGGCCGATGGTACCGTAGAAATCCCGGTTGTCTTTAATGTTGTATACAACACCAGCAGTGAAAATGTATCCGATACAAGACTACAATCACAGATTGATGTTCTGAACAGAGATTACGGAGGCACCAATGCAGATAACAGCAATACTCCTTCAGAGTTTGTTCCGGTAAAGGCAGGTGATACCAAAATCCGATTCAGGTTAGCAAAAACAGTCAGAAAGCAAAGCAGCATCACAGTCTGGAATCCTGATGAAAATAAAATGAAATCTGCAACAACGGGTATAGCTGCCACCTCTCCGGATAATTATTTAAACATTTGGATTGTTAATAATATGAGTGGCGGAACCCTTGGCTATGCTTATTACCCCGGAACTATTTCAGCTTCTTTAGATGGTGTTGTTATCGCAGCACCTTATATCGGAACAGGATCCGGCACTTCCGCCCCGTTCAATTTGGGAAGAACAGCAACTCATGAAGTGGGTCACTATTTAAATCTACCTCATCTTTGGGGATCTTCCAATACAGGATGCCAGACAGATTACTCCAATGACACTCCTGTTTCTCCGGGCCCGAATTACGGAATACCATCGTATCCTCTCTACCGTACATGTAGTGGAGTAAGCCGATCACAGATCTTTATGAATTATATGGATTACGTAGATGATAAAGTCATGGTCATGTTTACCACTAATCAGAAGCAAAGAATGCAAGCCGTAGTTTCTGCTTCAGGACCAAGATCAGGTCTGAGAGTCTACTAATCAACATAAAAAAAGCCTTCAGGAAATTGAAGGCTTTTATTCTATAATTTTTTACTGTTATCTTCCGGTGTATAATCCATAAAAATATCTCCATCCAAAAGTACAGATTTTACTTTTTTCTTAATTGGAATAACAAGATCCGTAAGCTTCTGGTCTTTTTCCCATATCGAAGGTGAAAAATGAAGTTTCTCTGTTGTTTCATCTTCATACGTCAGAACCGCATCAAACGGGATAGCAAACCCACCGACATTCACAACATTTACAGTTAACAGGTCATTCATCTGGGACACCCCATTTACCTTCAGATCAATATAATTGTTGGTATAGAACCAATTCTGAAAAAACCAGTTTAAGTTTTTCCCCGATCCTGTATTCATTGAATTAAAATAATCCCATGGAACAGGATGCTTACCATGCCAGTTATCCATATAATGATGTAATGCTTTTTTAAATAATTCATCTCCCAGATAATCTTTCAAAGCCAGGTAAGACAAGGAAGCCTTCACATAAGAATTATTACCGTAACCGGAACCACTTACCTGAGTACTCATTGTGATGACAGGCTGATCCTGCTCAGCTGAAGGATCACTGATCCATTTTTTTACCCGGAAGTTTTTATAAAACTCCTTGGCACATGCTTCTCCATTTTCATCAATCCCAATCAAATATTCCAGAGTGGTTGCCCAACCTTCATCCATAAAAGCATATCTGGTCTCATTAATTCCCATATAAAAAGGGAAATACGTATGAGCAATTTCATGATCAGCAGTTAATCTGGCATCCTGAAGATTATCAGGAATACTGCTGTCATTAATCATCATTGGATATTCCATATCAGCATAACCCTGAATAGCCGTCATAACATTATAAGGATATTCAACACCCGGCCAGTTTCTGGAAAACCAATCTAAATTATAGCGCATCCAATCCACATACTGTTCAAAGTCTTTCGCTCCTGCTTTATATCCGGCCTGGACACTTGCTCTCTTTGTTTTTAACTGCACACTGGAAGCATCCCAAACATAATGATTGCTTAGTGCAAAACAAAAATCAGTAATATGATTGGCTTTAAATTTCCATACATTCCATTTATTCTGCTTTGTAACTTTTCCTGATTTCATTTCCTGTTCAGTCGCAATATGCATTACCTTGTCACTTTTCAGAGAAGCCTTATACCTTTTTAAATATTCCGGTTGCAACACCGCCTCAGGATTCAGAAAATCACCTGTTGCCCAAACAACATAATTTTTTGGAGCCGTGATCGCAAAACTATAATCATTAAAATCATTATAGAACTCCTGCCTGTCAGAATGCGGAAGCATATCCCAGCCATTATAATCATCATAAACTGAAATTCGCGGGAAAGAGTAAGCTACATAAAATGTTTCGGGATCTATTTGCCCTTCCCTGCCACTTTGTACAGAAAGCGGATATTCCCAGTCTATTTTAATCTCTGTCTTTGATTTAGGCTTCAAAGGAGATTTCAGTTTAACTTTTTCAACAGTTCCCCAATCATCACTATTAATATCATATTTTACTCCATTTACAATGAATGATTTAATTTTAAGTCCTGAAGACAGAAAATCCTTAGAAACTGTTCCTGAACGTGGAGATTGAGGCTTATGAAGGTTATTCACAAATCTTATAGCCAGCTCATTAAGGGTATCAGGACTATTATTGCTGTAAACAATTGTTTCTTTTCCGGAAACTATTTTTGTAGCAGCATCTACTTTTACCTCAACATTATAAGTTCCTTTATTCTGCCAGTAATTTTTGCCGGGAGCTCCGGACGTATTACGGGTTCCTTTTTCATAAGCTTTTTTTATATTTCTCGGCATATATAAATCCTGGGCAGAAAATTGCAACAACGAAGCAATTAACATTACACCGGAAAAAATTCTCTTCATAATGATCTTTTTTAAGATTGACGCCAAAAATAATGAAAATGTACCATAGATAAACATTTTCCTTTGCGACAACGCATTCTATAAACTGGTTTTAAAAAAAAAATTTTACTTTCTGCTAATTCTTAAAGTCCCATCATTTTTATCTTTGCTCAATAACCATCTCTTTGACTTTAATTATTTCTCTATTCACAAAAAGTAAAAGTAAAATAATGGTCTAAAATGAACTAAACGGCCATCTTTAGACAATACGAAATATCAGAATGAAAGTTCAGTAATAACCGGGAAATGATCTGATGGATAAAGCAGATTCTCTCTTCTGTCATTGATATGCCTATGTGACTTAATTTTAAACCCTTTGGTAAAAATATAATCAATTCTTTCTTTTGGCACTTCATTTATATTGAAGCCTGTAAAAGTTCCTACAGGACCGTAATGCTTCGTTTCCGAATGGTAAAAAGAGTCCTTCATATTCCTCGAAAGAATTTTAATAGGTTCAGTATCTTCTGTCAGATTAAAATCTCCGCTTACTGTTACGGGAAGATTTTTAGGATTAAGCTCCTTGACTTTTTTTAGGATAAGCTCAGAAGACTTCACCCTTGCTACATTTCCAATATGATCAAAATGAAGATTCATCGCGAGAAATTCTTTCCCGGACTTTTTATCTTTAAATATTGCATATGAACAGATTCTGTTCAAAGCCGCATCCCATCCTCTGGAAGGTATTTCAGGAGTTTCGGAGAGCCAAAAAGTACCTGATTTTATAATATCAAGCCTATCTGTATTAAAGAAAATAGCAGAAAACTCCCCTTTTTCTTTTCCGTCATCTCTTCCTACTCCAATGTAATCATAATTCTTAAGTCCGTTTTTAATATCTTTCATCTGCTCAGGTAAAGCTTCCTGAACTCCAAAATAATCGGGATGATAATACGTAAGTAAATCTGCTACATCCTGCTTTCTCTGTGGCCAGGCATTCTCCTTATCGGAATCTACATTTAGTCGGATATTAAAGCTCATTACCGTAAGATCCTGCGAAAATCCCAATACAAAAAGCATCAGGCATACCATTGAAAATCTAAAATTCATAACCTATTTTATCAATAAGAGACAAAAATAAGACTTCTCTGTCAACAGAAAAGTCTTATTTATATCATAATATTGTTAAATTATTCTAAAAGTTATTCTTTACTGAATTTAAATTCCCTTCCGGCTTCCGTAAGGGTAATATTTTTTTTGTCACTGCTGAAAATAATAGTCAGATCAGCCTGATCAAAAATAAACTTATTATCTCCTGTATATTCAAGAGGAAATTCTGCCTGTCCTGCAACCATTCCATAAAGCTGTCCGTTTTTCTCCGTAAAAGTGATCTTAAAGTTAATCTCTTTACTTCCGTAGACACCTGTAAAATCTTTGACATTTATTTTACCTACAGACCTGATGTCAGAAGAGATCCAACTATTGTTTTTTACATTAACATCAGGAGTCACAGAATCCGGATCAAGCTTTACCTCATCTATTTCCTTATCAGAATTCACTTTAAAAGTCCATTCCGTATTTCTTTTCCATACTTCCACAGGGATTTTCACAGTTTGAGCAGTTCCATCCTTAAATTTCACCTGAACTGTAGTAGGCATAGGCAGCTGACCAAGATTTTCAACAGTTACCTGAGCTCCGTTTTTAAAATCTCCGCTGATATATTTTACATTCTTGACGGCCTGGTCAATTTTCCATTTATTAAAGAACCATCCTCTCCAGAACCAATTCAGCTCTTCTCCGGAAACATTTTCCATAGTATGAAAAAAGTCCCATGGAGTTGGATGTTTAAACGCCCAGCGTTTAATATAGGTTCTGAATGCCTTATCAAATTTTTCAGGCCCAAGAATTGCTTCCCTTAAAATGGATAATCCTGTACCTGGCTTATAGTACGCCAAAGCACCGATATTTCTTTCTTTCATATTATCAGGGCCTACCATAACAGGCTCCAGATGATCCCCCATAAGAAAACTCCCCGATCTGGCCAGGTTCTGTTTTCTATAATATTCACCTTTATTAAAAGCTTCCGTTGAAAGTCCATTAATAAAGGTATTAAATCCTTCATCCATCCAGGCAAACAGCCTTTCATTAGAGCCTACAATCATAGGAAACCAGTTATGTCCGAACTCATGATCTGTTACCCCCCAGAGATCCTCTCCCTTTGAATCCATATGACAGAAAACAATTCCCGGATATTCCATTCCCCCCTCGTTTCCTGCAACATTTGTAGCGGCCGGATAAGTATATTCATACCATTTTTTGGAATAATGTTCAATCGCTGCTTTTGTATATTCAGTGGATCTTCCCCAGGCTTTCTCACCGGCACTTTCAACAGGATATGCAGAAATAGCAAGAGATTTTCTTCCACTGGGCAAATTAATTTTTGCAGCATCTATAATAAATCCGGAAGAAGAAGCCCATGCAAAATCCCTGGCCTGTGTAATTTTAAATTTCCAGGTTTTTGTTCCTGCTTGTTTATTTTTACCAATTTCAGATTCCAGGCGGATCATAACTGTTTTATCACTGTTTCTTACCTGATTCCAACGGTTAATTTCTTCTTTACTGTACACTTCTCTCTCATTAAGAAGCTCACCAGATGCTACAACATAATGGCTGGCAGGTACTGTGATGTTTGCCGTAATATTTCCATATTCCAGATAAAATTCCGAAGCACCAAGATAAGGCAGCGTATTCCATCCTAAAACATCGTCATAAACACACATTCTCGGATACCATTGCGCCATAGTAAAGATTCTGCCATTTTTTGTATCCTGTACTCCCATTCTGTCCGATCCGTATTCAGGTGAAATGAAAGAATAATCAATTTTAATCTTTGCTACTCCTCCTTTTGCTTTTAATTCTTTAGGGAGATCAATCTGCATCCTCGTATCTGTAACAGTATATTTCACTTCTTTTCCATCAAGTTTCACTGACTTAATGGAATATCCTCCGTTAAAATCTTCGCCATGTGCCCCATTTCTGCTTCCTGACAACGGAACCACACCATTTCCACGGGAATCTTTTGCAAATAAATTCTGATCCAATTGCAGCCAAAGAAAACTTAGCTGATCGGGGCTGTTATTCGTATAGGTAATTTCAGCAGTACCAGTAATTTCTTTTTTATCTTCATTCAGACTTACATTTAAATGATAATCCGCTGAATTTTGCCAGTAGGCATGACCAGACTGGCCACTTGCTGACCTGGTTTCCGTCCCCGTCTGAGGATAAAAAAAGGGCTTAAAGGCTTCTATATAATCGTATTTTGGAGTTTCTTGTGCATTTAAAGAGCCTGAGAACAGGAAAAAAGTGACAGCCGAAACAAGCACCGGAAGTTTATAACTCATGTGAAAAAATTTTGTTATCCTTCTGCATAAGTAAAAAAAAATCCCGGAATTGTTACAAATCCGGGCACTTTATTTATTTTTTTTAATCTAATTTGATTTTTTAGCTTTTATCATCGCTTCCAATGCGTCCCACATTTCCGCCGGTATTGCTTCAAGCATATTAAATTCACCTGCCCCCTGCAACCATTCACCTCCGTCAATAGTTACTACTTCTCCATTCATATATGCCGAATAATCCGAAACCAGATAGGCAGCCAGATTTGCCAGCTCCTGATGCTCACCCACTCTTCTCAGCGGAACTTTTTTTCTCATATCGAATTTTTCCTGGAGATCACCAGGCAGAAGCCTATCCCAGGCTCCTTTTGTCGGGAATGGTCCCGGAGCAATGGCATTAAATCGAATTCCATATTTTGCCCACTCTACAGCCAAAGACCTTGTCATAGCCAGCACACCTGCTTTTGCACAGGCAGAAGGCACCACATAAGCAGAACCTGTCCATGCATATGTCGTTACAATATTCAGTACGGTTCCGGGACTCTTAGATGATATCCAGTGTTTTCCCACCGAAAGCGTACAATTCTTCGTCCCCTTTAAAACAATATCTAAAATTGAATCAAAAGCAGAATGGGTAAGCTTTTCTGTAGGCGAAATGAAATTCCCTGCGGCATTATTCAATAAAATATCAATCTTACCAAACTCTTTCAGTACAGCTTCTTTCATTGCTTCAACCTCATCCCAGTTTCTCACATCACAAGCTACACAAAGAACCTTACCACCGGTTTCTTCTTCCAGTTCTTTTGCTGTAGCTTGTAGTTTTTCAAGGTTACGCGAAGTGATCACAACATGAGCTCCAAGCTCAAGGAAATATTTTGTCATCGCTTTTCCCAGTCCGCTTCCTCCTCCTGTCACAATAGCTACTTTATCTTTTAATGCGCCTTCACGCAACATTGGCTGTGTATATAAATTCATATGAAATATTTTCCTAAAAATAATAAATATTGAACGGAATGCCCTCAAATTAAATTTATAAATAATGCCATAAATAATATTCTTTGTTTTTTAATTACTTTTATCATTCAATAATATCCTTTCAATTATGAAAAAAACGGGAACCGCTATTCTTCTTTCATTGTTGTTTTTTACATCAACTATTAAAGCCCAAAAGTTTGAAAAGCTCTATCAGTATGTAAATCCACTGATCGGAACAGAAAAAATGGGGCATACTTATCCGGGGGCCACTGTTCCATTCGGAGCCATACAGTTAAGCCCTGAAACAGATACTGTTTCTTATGAACTCAACGGAAAATATAATGGTGAAGTATATAAGTACTGTGCAGGGTACCGCTATGAAGACCAAACAATTACCGGATTCAGTTCTACACACTTTAGCGGAACAGGCCACTCCGATTTAGGAGATTTTCTTATTATGCCGACGGTGGGAACACTCCAATTAAATCCAGGAACAGCCTCCCATCCTGAAAAGGGATACCGGAGCAGGTTTTCTCATCAAAATGAAAAAGCAGAAGCCGGATATTATAAGGTAAAACTTGATGATTATAATATTTTAGCTGAACTGACTGCCACAACACGAGTGGGTGTTCATCGTTATACATTTCCCAAATCAGATCAGTCTCATATCATTTTAGATCTGATGGCAGGTATTTACAATTACAATGGAAAAAATGTCTGGACATATGTTCGTATAGAAAACGGCAACACCATAACAGGTTATCGCCAGACTAACGGCTGGGCAAGAACAAGAACTGTATATTTTGCTATGACATTTTCAAAGCCGTTTAAATCATACGGACAAAAAAACTATGATGCCACACAGGTTTATAAGGGGTTTTGGAGAAAATTTAACCAGACTGAAAATTTCCCGGAAATCGCAGGAAAAGATCTGAAAGTATATTTTGATTTCAACACCACTGAAAATGAATCCATTGAAGTTAAGCTTGCTATTTCTCCTGTAAGTCAAGCTAATGCATTAGAAAACCTTAAAAAAGAAACAGGAAACTTGCATTTTGATGAGGTCAGGACTAAAGCTCAGGAAGAATGGAATAAAGAATTAAATAAAATTGTAATCAAAGGCTCTGAAACTGAAAAGATTAATTTTTATACTGCAATGTATCACACCTTTATCAACCCAACCACTTATATGGATAGCAATGGTGAGTATAAGGGTCTCGATCAGAACACCCATAAAGCAGAAGATTTTACAAATTATACGACCTTCTCCTTATGGGACACCTACCGCGCACTCCATCCCTTCTTTAATATCATTCAGCCCAAACGGAATAATGATATGGTGAAATCCATGATGGCACACTATAATCAGTTTTCAATGAAAATGCTTCCCATATGGTCACATTATGCCAATGACAATTGGTGTATGAGTGGTTATCACAGTGTAAGTGTAGTTGCCGATGCCATTATTAAGGGAAATTATAGCGGAGATCCGAAAGAAGCTCTGAAAGCCTGCGTTGAAACAGCTAATAAAAGAAGTTATGAAGGTATAGGACAGTATATTGACTTAGGTTATATTCCTGCAGAGAAAAACGGGACCTCAGTTTCAAACACGCTCGAATATGCTTATGATGACTGGGCCATCGCCCAACTCGCAAAACATTTAGGGGAAACGGAAATTTACAATACCTTCATCAAACGTTCTGAAAACTGGAAAAATAACTTTGACAAAACCATAGGATTTATGCGCCCCCGTCTTGCAGACGGAAGTTTTAAAAAAGATTTCGATGTACTGAGTACTCATGGACAGGGCTTTATAGAAGGAAATTCATGGAACTACAGCTTCTTTGTACCACAGAACCCACAGGAACTTATAAAAATAATGGGTGGAGAGAAAAAATTTGCTTCAAAGCTTGATGAACTGTTCACCATGCATTTGCCTGACAAGTTTTTTGCAGATACTGAAGATATTACCCGAGAAGGGATCATTGGTGGATATGTCCATGGAAATGAACCTGCTCACCATGTTGCCTATCTGTACAACTGGGCAGGGCAGCCCTGGAAAGCCCAGGCAAACATCCGTCATATTCTGGAAATGCAGTATAAAGCAACGCCAGACGGATTAGGCGGAAATGATGATGCCGGTCAGATGAGTGCATGGTATATTTTGAGTACACTTGGATTCTACCCTGTTGCACCAGGCTCAGAAAATTATTCTATCGGAAGTCCGGCAATTGATCATGCAGTTTTAAACCTGGAAAACGGAAAAACCTTTGAAATTGAAGCCATAAATCAGAGCCCCAAAAACGTATATGTTCAACGCGTCTTATTAAATGGTAAAGAGATTAAAAATTTCACATTGAAACATTCTGAAATTATGGCCGGAGGTAAACTTACTTTCCATATGGCAGACAAAGCGAAAAAATAAATATCTTTTAGATAACGATCCTGGCTAAAAGCCGTAATAAAAAAGTGGGACTTTGCCCACTTTTTTTAATATCTGATAATAGTACCAAAAGAATCAGAATTTTCCAGTTGCATCCCTGTCTATTATTACTCCACTTCAAAAAGGAGACGCTCTCCAAACTTTTCCTCAGTAATTTTTCCATTTTCATACACGAGGTGTCCGTTTACAAAAGTATGGGTTACTTTTGAATGGAAATTCATTCCTTCCAGCGGGCTCCATCCGCATTTATATAAAATATTATCTTTAGCTACCGTCCAATCTGCATTCAGGTCTGCCAAAACTAAATCTGCTTTATATCCCTCTTTTATAAAACCTCTCTTCTCCACCTTGAATAATATAGCAGGATTATGACACATCTTTTCAACGATTTTCTCTAATGAGATTTTTCCGTTTTTATAGTTTTCCAGCATTACGACTAATGAATGCTGTACCAAAGGGGCCCCGGAAGGACATTTTGTATAGACATTCTGTTTTTCTTCAGCAGTATGAGGAGCATGATCTGTCGCAATTACATCAATCCGGTCATCCAGCAATGCTTTCCAAAGTGCATCTTTGTCTTTTTGAGTTTTAACAGCCGGGTTCCATTTGATAAGGCCTCCTTTCGTTTCATAGTCTTCATTGGTAAAAGTCAGGTGATGAACACATACCTCAGCAGTGATCTTTTTATCTTTTAAAGGAATATCATTTCTGAAAAGTTCCATTTCTTTTGCTGTTGAAAGGTGAAATACATGAAGCCTTGCTCCCGTTTTCTGAGCCAGCTCAATTGCTTTTGAAGAAGATTTATAACAAGCTTCTTCGCTTCTGATCAGATGATGAAATTTTACAGGAATATCTTCTCCGTATTCATCAATGTACTTTTGGGTATTGGCCTTTATGGTTGTTTCATCCTCACAATGAACTGCAATCAGCATTTTAGTATTACTGAAAATTTTCTCTAGAGTTTCAGGATTATCCACCAGCATGTTTCCGGTAGATGACCCTAAGAATAATTTAATTCCCGGAACATTTCTGGGATTTGTTTTTAAGACCTCCTCTAAATTGTCGTTGGTTCCCCCCATCATAAAGCCATAGTTCGCATAGGCCTTTTCAGATGCGATTTCATATTTGGCAGCCAGCAACTCCTGAGTAACTGCGTTCGGAACAGTATTAGGCTGGTCTATAAAGCTTGTTACCCCGCCTGCAATTGCTGATCTTGATTCACTTTCGATATCTCCCTTATGAGTAAGTCCCGGTTCGCGAAAGTGTACCTGATCATCAATAACTCCTGGAAGAAGATATTTACCTTCTCCATCAATAATCTGATCTGCATCATCAGAAATAGACGTTGCTATTTTAGAAATCAAATCATTTTCAATCAGAATATCGCTCTCAAAGATCCTGCCTTCGTTAACAACTTTTACATTTTTGATAAGGGTTTTCATTTTTACGTACAAATTAGATGTTAGTTATAAAGAAGTCAGAACCTGTCTTAAGTTATAAAATTTAATTACCTGTTTTTAACTTCAGGGCTCCTGCTTCTATAAAAAGCAAAATTAAGGTTTATGAATGAATTTTAATATTACCCATCATAAATCAATTTCTAAATATTTACATTTGCATAAAAATTTTCGACTTGTATAAGAAACTATTTGGGCAGACGGCTGTATATGGACTCAGTTCTGTATTGGTCCGGATTTTCCCTTTTATCATTGCTCCAATCGTAACAAAAGCATTTGGCCCCTCGGCCTCATCTCCTTTTGTAGACTGGTATTCTATAGCTGGAGTAATTACCGTATTACTTACGCATGGCATGGAAACCTCTTTCTTCCGTTTTGCTCAGGAAGATAATATTGACAAAAAAACATTAATTTCAACATGTTCGGTAAGCATTATAAGCATGGGGCTTATTTACCTTATACTGGGATATGTTTTCAGGTATCAGCTTGCAGATGCATTTGAAACCCCTGATCAGGTTAATTACCTTGTCATATTTCTTTTTATCCTCTCGTTGGATGCTTTTTCTACCATCCCATCAGCCATTCTCAGGCTTCAGGGGAAACCATTTAAATATATGTTTTCCAAAGTTGCCGGATCTTCAGTTTATTTTTTACTGGTGTTATTCTTTATCAGATGGCTGCCCAATCATCCTGAGGGTATATTGGGATTAAAATATAATCCTGAATTTGGTGTAGGCTATGTTTTTGTAGCTAACCTTATACAAAGTATTATTACACTGCTAATTGTAGGGAAGGAATTTTTCAGCTTCAGCATTTCCAGGTTTGATTTTGGTTTATGGAAAAGAATCATGAATTATTCCTGGCCTGTCATGATTGCAGGGCTTGCAGGAATTGTGAACCAAACACTGGACCGTCAATTTCTAAAGTATCTTCTACCTGAAGAAGAGGCTCGTCATCAGATTGGAGTATATGGAGCCGTGTATAAAATTGCTACCTTTATTACTGTTTTCAGACAAGCTTACCAGCTCGGTATTGAACCCTACTTTTTTTCAAGCTTTAAAAACAAAGACTCCCATAAAACATATGCTGTGCTGATGGATGTTTTTGTTATCTGCAGCTGCATTATTTATATGGGACTTATGGTAAACCTTCAATGGATATCTGAGAAATATCTGAGAAATCCTCTTTATTACGAAGGGATAGAAATCATACCATTTGTAATGCTGGGTGCTTTATTTTTAGGAATTTATCTTAATCTTTCAATATGGTATAAACTATCAGATCAAACCAGGGTAGGACTCTACATTTCGGTAATAGGAGCATGCATTACGATTCTTATCAATTTTCTGTTTATTCCACAATATGGATATTGGGCCAGTGCTATTGCAGCTCTGATAACATTCATGTCGATGATGATTATATCCTATGTATGGGGGCAAAAGCAATATCCTATTCATTATAATACCGGCAAAATTCTGATATACCTGATGTTTACCATTGGTTTTTCATTGGTTTCATTTTATTACTTCAGGACCAATTACCTGATAGGAAACTTATTCCTGATACTCTTTCTTTGCCTGATAGGATTCAAAGAGAAGGCTATATTATCAAAAATTATTAAAAGATCTTAGGTTTTGGTCTCTATTTTGATAGTTGTAAGCCTGAAAATATTAAACAAACGTATAAAATAAGATAGCTCATTATCCTAAAAGGGTTAATCTATATCTTTAATAAAATAAACAGCATTTAAACAAAAAATATCTTTATATTATTTATGAAAATTATTGTCCCTATGGCTGGACGTGGTTCCAGATTACGTCCACATACACTAACTGTTCCTAAACCTCTTATTCCTATTGCAGGAAAACCTATTGTACAGAGATTAGTGGAAGATATAGCTAAAGTTGCGGGTGAAAGTATTGAAGAAGTAGCTTTTATCATCGGGGATTTTGGACCTGAAATCGAAAAATCCCTTATTCAGATCGCTGAAAAGCTGGGAGCAAAAGGAAGTATATACTATCAGAATGACCCATTGGGGACAGCACATGCGATCAAATGCGCAGAGCAGTCAATGCAGGGAGATATAGTTATAGCATTTGCAGATACATTATTCCGTGCAGACTTCCAGCTGGATAAAAATTCAGATGGTGTTATCTGGGTAAAAAGTGTTGATGACCCATCAGCTTTTGGAGTAGTAAAGTTAGACAACTATGGGTTCATTACAGACTTTGTTGAAAAGCCTCAGACTTTTGTCTCAGATCTTGCCATTATTGGTATCTATTATTTCAACAGCGCTGAAAAATTAATGGAAGAAATCAATTATATCATGGATAATGATATAAAAAATGGTGGAGAATACCAGCTGACAACAGCTTTGGAAAATCTTAGAGCCAAAGGAGCTAAATTTACTTTAGGTAAAGTAAATGACTGGATGGATTGCGGAAATAAAAATGCTACTGTAGAAACGAACAGTAAAATTCTGGAGTACGAAAAAGTAGAAATGGGACAGTATCCGGCTTCTGCTGTTATTGAAAACTCTTTGATTATTCCTCCTTGCTTTATCGGAGAAAATGTAAAAATTTCAAATTCAAAAATAGGGCCTGGCGTTTCATTGGGAAATAATACTGTAATTGTGAATTCTAATATTGAAAATTCCCTGATTCAGGAAAATACAAAAATTAATCATGGTAATCTTTCCAATTCAATGATTGGTAATTCGGCACAGTATGTGGGTGTAGCCAGAGAGATTTCCCTGGGTGATTACTCTGTTTTAGATTTTCTTTCCAAATAAATAATAAAGAAATTTCTTTAATTTAAATATAACATAATCAGACCACACAAAACATTTTGTGTGGTTTGGCGTTAATATTGCACCGTATTTTTAAATTGAAAAATGATAAATACATGAAAAAGTGGATACCACTCCTGCTGTTACTCCTTGCTTTATCGTCCTGCAAAACTAAAAACGCTGTTAATACAGACAATGGCCGGGACAGTATTATCACTGCAGAGGATAAAAGAAATCCAAAAGATGTAAATGAACCGGTGAGAGACAAACTCACCTTTTACGAACATGTATTGATTCCGCCAAAATTCGATCAGATTAAGATCAGCAGCAAAGTAAATGTGGAAACAGGAAGTTTTGTACCCACTTTAGAGGCTACTACTTATATTGAAAACGATAAGAAAGTCTGGATGAACCTGAGAGCTGTATTTTTGAATGTGGCCCGGGGAATCGCAACTCCTGAAGGAATAAAAGGACAGGACAAAGTAAATAAAACTTACATTGATTCTGACTTCGAGTATCTTAACAACTTGCTTAATGTTAATTTCATCGACTATAAATCTCTGGAAAAAATTCTTTTAGGAAGGACTTTTGTAAAGATCAGTGATTCTCAATTTACTCTGACCCAAAATGCACAGGGATATAAGATGACCTCTAATATCAATCAGAAAATTGTAACTGACGAAAAAAACAGAGAATATAAAATCGTACTCCAGTATGATACGAATTATGATTTATTGAGTGTAAATCTCAAAGATGTCTTATCTCCGGATGAATTGGAAATTTCTTACAGCGGCTGGGAAGAGTATGAAGGAATCCGTTTACCAAAAAATGTTAAAATAATTATAAAAGGCTCAAAATCCAGCCAGATTTTGATGGAAAACACGAAATTTGACTTTTCGAGGATGGAAACACCTTATTCTGTACCATCGAGTTATAAGAAAATTGAGATTAAATGATTAAAAAATTTAGCTTTTTAATAGGTGTTCTGATGTTCGGACTGCACCAGGGACAGCAGAAAAAAGAACAGCTGCAGAAGCAGAATGCTGAACTTAAAAAACAAATTGCACAAATAAATACAGATTTAGCTAAGACCAGAAATGAGTCTAAGCTTTCTATAGCCTATCTTACAAGCGTTAATCAAAAATTGGTTTTAAGAGAAAAGGTTTACAATAACACCCAGAAAGAGAAAAGATTCATTGAAGATGATATCTATCTGCGACAATTAGAAATCAACCGTCAGAACAAAGAATTGGCTGTTTTGAGAAAAAACTATGCCGAAGTTCTTGTCAATGCATATAAAAACAAAGGAGTTCAGAACAAAGTTACCTTTATCCTTTCTTCTAAAAACCTGGGTGAAGCTATACGAAGAGTACAATACCTGAAACAATATTCTGATTATCAGGATAAAAAAGCTGCCGAAATCACCAATGCCGCTAACCTGATCAAAAAAACAATTGCACAAAGGCAAAACTCTATAAAAGAGAAAGAAAACCTGTTGGTAAACCAACAGAAAGATTTAGCAACCATCAATGCAGAAAGAGTACAGAAAGAACAGCTTGTAGCTGAATTTAAAAAGAACGAATCAAAGCTTACTGCCGAACTGAAGCAAAAGCAAACCCAGTCAAAAGCACTTGAAGGGCAGATCAGAGCAATCATTGCAGAAGAAATAAGGATTGCAAAAGCAGAAGAAGAAGCCAGAAGAAAAGCAGAAGCAGAAAAAATACGTTTAGCCAAACTTGCCGCAGAACGTGAAAAAGCAAGAATTGAAGCCGAAGCAAAAGCAAGAGCTGAAGCTCTTGAAAGAGAAAGAAGATTGGCAGAAGCAGAAGCAAAAAGAGCGGCTGAACTGGCGGCGAGAAGAGCAGAAGAAGAAAGAAAACGTAATGAAGAAGCCGCAAGGGCTGAAGCAAGTGCCAGAGATGAAGCAAGGAGAGTTGCCGCTAAAAAGGCATCTGATGAAGCTGCGGCCAAAGCTAAGGAAGCTGCTGATAAGTTAATTGCAGCTAAGGCTGCAGAAACAGCTCTAGCCAAGAGAAAAGAAGAAGAGAAAAAAGCTGCAGAAACAAAAGCAATGACCAGTTATGGAGTATCTTCTTCTACAGGAAGTAGTTTTGCCGATAACAAAGGAAGACTAGGCTATCCTGCTGACAGAGCCGGACGTATTACCCATCGGTTTGGAAGACAGCCCCATCCGGTTTTCAAAAATATTACTGAAGAAAACAATGGTATCAAAATTTCCGTTCCATCAGGCACTCGTGCAAAATCTGTATTCCCGGGATCTGTATCTTCAGTACTGGCAAACAATGACGGCACCAAAACTGTTATTGTAAAGCACGGAAGCTATTTTACCATTTATTCCAACTTAGGAAATGTAAGTGTTTCCAAAGGCCAGCAGGTTTCTTCAGGAACTCCGGTAGGAACAGTGGCACAGGATTTCGATGGTTCATATACTCTTGATTTCCAAGTATGGAACGGCAGTACACCAGTTGATCCATTAGGTTGGATTTCATATTAAAAAAAGCTTAACTTTGCAAAAATTTTAAGAGATGAATACACTAACAATACTTGCCTTATCTTGGCAGCACATCCTGATCGTAGCAATACTTTTAGTATTACTATTCGGAGGAAAGAAAATTCCGGAATTAATGAGAGGCGTAGGTTCAGGGATCAAAGAATTTAAAGATGCGGTAAAAGAAGAAGACAAACCTGGTTCTGAAAATAAAACTTCTTCTACAAATAATAATTCTTCCAGTAACTAAATTCCTTAGCATTAATGAATTTCACTGAGACTGCATGGAAAGTCTTCAATCAATGTATTGAAGACTATCACGTGTCTGATGACGTTAACACTCTAATTAATAACCCGTTCGAAAAAGATAGTTTGGAACGGATTTTGTATGCAAAGAACTGGATTGATACCGTTCAATGGCATCTGGAAGATATAATTAGAGACGAAAATATTGATCCGGCTGAAGCTCTTCAACTAAAAAGAACAATAGATGCATCCAATCAGAAAAGAACTGATCTGGTAGAATATATTGACAGCTGGTTCCTTAAAAAGTTTGAAAATATTACTCCTAAACCTGAAGCAAAAATAAATACGGAAACTCCCGCTTGGGCAGTAGACAGGCTATCAATTCTTGCATTAAAGGTTTATCATATGTCGTTAGAAGCAAACAGAGAATCTGCTTCTGAAGAGCATCGAAAAAATTGCCAGGCAAAACTGGATGTACTGCTCACTCAGAAAGAAGATCTCTCAACTTCTATAGATCAGTTGCTTGCTGATATTGAAAACGGTAGCGTTAAGATGAAAGTGTACAAACAAATGAAAATGTACAATGATGAAAGTCTTAACCCAATCCTTTATCAAAAAGGGCAACAGAAATGAAAAGACTATTTTTTTTTGGAGTACTACTTATAATAATAACATCTTCCTGTGCAACGGAAAAGCTAAACCTTTCACCACTGTCTAATAATTTTTACAGTGAAACAAAAGGTTCAGATTCCGACAGAGGCTCAAAAAAGGGTTTTAACATCAATATCAAGGAAAATGTAAATGCTTCTGAAATTTCAAACATCATTTCAACCTTTCCTAAGTTTAAAAACAATGGGTTGAATGATGAAATCACAAGCCTGAAATACAGCCTTCAGAATTATTTATACGCAATTGATGCCAATAACTCTGCAGGAAAAAGCAGATCACTTAAAAGCTTCGAAAAATCATACAAAAAAATTCAAAAGCTAAGACAGAATCTTGAGAGAGATGATGATGAGGTTCTTAACAGATATCTGGTTCGTCTGAAAACCAATATTTCTGTTATTGAAGACACTTTACCAGGAAGTTAAAAAAACTAATTGAACTATTATTAATGATTAAAATTCAGGCGGAAGCCAATGTTCCAACAGAACACGGCAATTTCCGAATGATAGCTTTCTCTGAAAACGAAAACGACTGGATGCCTCATATGGCTATTGTCGCAGAAAATACAGATTTTTCCAAACCTGTTAATGTGCGTTTCCATTCAGAATGTATTACCGGAGAAGTTTTCCATTCAAAAAAATGTGAATGCGGCCAGCAATTGGATGCCGCTATGAAATATATCCATGAAAATGGAGGAATTATTGTATACCTTCGTCAGGAAGGCAGAAATATTGGTATCATCAACAAATTAAAAGCTTATTCTCTACAGGAAAAAGGATTGGACACAGTACAGGCCAACCTGGAACTGGGACTTCCTGCAGATGACAGAAACTTTGGAGTAGCTATTGAAATTCTTAATCTGTTGGGGGTTACAGATATCAATCTGCTGACAAATAATCCTGAAAAGGTAAAGTATGTAATAGACAGTAATATTCACCTTAATTCAAGGGTTCCGTTACAAATTCCTGCCAATGAAATTAGTAAAGGCTATCTCAAGACAAAAAAAGATTTCTTTGGACATCTTCTTGATGACAATGATAATTAGATAAAAACAAAAGCTTCAGATAATTCTGAAGCTTTTGTTTGTTTATAAGGTCCAAATCAAAAGCCCCGGAAGATTACTCCCGGAGCTTTTTTAATTATAAAAAACTGAAAAGATATTTCTTAATTAATTTACTTTTGTTGATGGCACATTAGAGTCATCAAGCTTGTAATATTTAATAACAGCGTTATAATCACTGTAATCTACAGCAGCAGCATTGCTTGCTGATTTTCCGGCAGGATCTGCAGGAACCAAAACAATTCTAAAAGTCTGATTAATCAGATATTGGCTTGCTTCAGCACCCACTAAAGTTGACTGATCAAAGTTAGCTTCTGTGCTAATATCTACATTTTGAGAGTTGAAAATATAATTATAATCTAATTCTCTACCATTGGATAAGTAAAAAGTCTTAGGTATAAGCTGCCATATTGCGGAAGCATTTGTATTTGAATTGATGTTTCTATATACCAGAACTACATCAGTATTCTTAATGCTAAGTCCTTGCGAAATAGTCCAGTTTGCATTGTTAGCTCCGGTGAAAGTACCTGTAATATCCTTCATTCGGGAATCTACTGTATTCTGAACAACTACATCATCACTGTTGTCACAGCTATAAGCTAAAAAACCGATACCTGCTAGTAATATAAATGGAAGAATTTTTTTCATTTTTTTCAAAAGTTTAGTTATTATTTATATTGCGTATTCAAATCATATACCAAAAATTTCAAAAACTTTGTTTTCGTCATTTTTTTAATTGTATTTTTGTTCTTATTCAAAAAAGTCATGAAGAAAATATTATATACTTCACTCTTTATTGCAGCGTTGGTAAGCCCTAAAATTAATGCACAGTATCAACCTAAGAATATTTCTGCAGAAGATTTTAAAAAGGCTCAGCAATGGACAGACAGAACATATAACAGCCTATCCCAAGATGAAAAGCTGGGACAGCTTTTTATTGTTGCGCTCTACACAAATAAAGGAGAAGACTATATTAATCAGGTCAGGAATATTATTACCAATGATAAAATAGGAGGATTGATTTTAATGCAGGATGATGCGGCCAGAGAAATTAATCTTGTTAATGAATTTCAGCAAAAATCCAAAGTTCCGTTAATGATTGGTATGGATGCAGAGTGGGGACTTTTCCAAAGAATTGCAACAGCTCATAAATTTCCCTGGGCAATGACCTTAGGAGCTATTCAAGACAAAAACCTGATTTACCAGATGGCTGCCAAGATTGCCGAAGACTGCCACAGAATGGGCATCAACTGGGACTTTGCTCCGGTTGTGGATGTCAATACCAATCCTGATAATCCTATTATCGGAAACAGAAGTTTTGGTTCAGAAGTAGACAATGTCATCAGCTCTGCCCTTTCTTATTCAAATGGGCTTCAGGATCATAATATATTAGCTGCAATTAAACATTTCCCGGGTCATGGTGACACCAGTACAGATTCGCATCTTGATCTTCCCGTTGTTTCCCATAATCTTGACAGATTAAATTCCGTAGAGCTCGCTCCTTTCAAAGCTTTAATGGATAAAGGGATCGGAGGAGTTATGGTAGCCCATTTATATGTCCCAAGTTTAGAATCCGGGAAAGGCATTCCTGCCTCGGTTTCTCAAAATATCATCACAGGAGTATTAAAAGAAAAGCTTGGATATAAAGGGCTAATTATTACTGACGCTTTAAATATGGGAGCTGTGGCCAATAAATATAAGCCTGGTGAACTGGATGCTATGGCATTTAAAGCCGGGAATGATATCATGCTCTTCTCTCAAGGCGTTTCTGAAGGGAAAAAACTTATTCAGAAAGCAATAGACAGAGGTGAGATTCCACAGTCAAGACTTGAAGAAAGCGTAAAGAAAATACTACTGACCAAATACTTTCTGGGGCTAACACAATATACTCCCAAAAACCCGGAGAATATTAATACCGATCTTAACAATGACTCTCATAAGACATTGGTACAAAACTTATATTCCAATGCACTGACCTTATTAAAAGACGATCAAAAACTGCTTCCGGTCGCTGGAAAACAAATGTATTATGTTCCATTGGAAGAAGCTCCCTACCAGACTTTTATAAACAGGCTGGGACCTGATGTTGTGCTTAAAAAAGCGAATGAAATCAGTACCATTCCGGCTGGCTCAACTGTAATTGTAGGCTTGCACAAAGACAATTCAACAGCTTACAAACCCTATAAGATATCAACAGAATCCAAAAGGATCCTTACCAGTCTGACCAGGAATCAAAAAGTTATTCTCAATGTCTTCGGAAGTGCTTATGCGCTGAAAGATATAGATATTTCAAAAATATCTACCGTTCTTGTTTCCTATGAAAATAATGATGATTCAATGAACGCAACAGCTGATGCATTAAACGGAAAAACAAAAATATGGGGTAGACTTCCTGTACTTGTTAACAGTCAGTTAAAAACCGGAATGGGGATAGATTTTATCCCGGCTTCAAAATAAGTAAAACATCAAACAACAATAATCTAATGAAAATAGGCATACTTTGCTATCCAACATATGGAGGAAGCGGAATTGTAGCAACAGAACTGGGAATGTCCCTTGCCAATAAGGGATATGAAGTACACTTTATCAGCTCTGCCCTCCCCGCAAGATTAGACATTACAAATCCTAATATTTTTTTCCATAGAGTAAATGTTCAAACCTACCCTCTTTTTCAATATCAGCCCTATGATATTGCATTAAGTTCTATGATCTACAGGGTAGTTAATCTTTATAAACTGGATCTTCTTCATGCCCATTATGCTATTCCTTATGCTTATGCAGCTTTTACAGCTAAGCAAATGCTTCGGGAAGACCATAATGATATTCCGTTAGTCACAACACTTCACGGAACTGATATTACCCTTGTGGGGCAGCATCCAAGCTATAAACATGCTGTAGAATTTTCCATTAATCAGTCAGATGCCATCACTTCAGTTTCTGAGAGCTTAAAAAAAGATACTCTTCAGTTTTTTAATATCAAGAAAGAAATCCAGGTCATTACAAACTTTATTGATAATTCGGAATTTGATGACTGTTCAGAATGCCAGAGGACACAGTTTGCCAATCCTGATGAAAAAATTTTAATTCATGTGTCCAACCTCCGTCCTGTAAAGCGTGTGGACGAAGTTTTACAGATTTTTAAAAATGTAGAAAAAAAGGTAAAATCAAAACTGATTATTATCGGAGAAGGTCCTGACATGGAAAAAGTTAATCAGTTTCTGGAAGAGAATCCTGACCTTATTTCTAAAATCCGTCTTTTGGGAAAAGTAAATGATCTTTATAAAATTTTACAGCTTTCCGATGTATTTCTTCTACCTTCCGAACAGGAAAGTTTCGGACTGGCTGCTCTGGAAGCTATGGCGGCTTATACTCCTGTGATCAGTTCTAATGCAGGAGGTATCCCTGAAGTTAATATTCAGGGAGAAACCGGATATCTAGCTGAAATCGGGAATGTAGAAGCAATGAGTAATTATACCATCAAATTATTGAGTAATGATGAACTTTTAGCTAAAATGAAGAAAAATGCGAAAGAACAGGCTGTAAAATTTGATTTAAAAAATATTCTTCCTATATATGAGAAAATGTATAGGACAACCATAGAAAATTTTAAAAAGGAGTTGACGAAAGTATAATATTTATATTATATTTATCGTCACACTTATGACGGAAAAGTTACTTCAATATCTTTGGAACTATAAGATTTTCACACATTTTGACTTCAAGGATATTGAAGGAAATCCTGTTGAGATCATCAATTCCGGAAAATGGAATAAAGATGCAGGACCAGACTTTCTGGAAGCCTCCATTAAGATCAACAAATTAGTAATGGCAGGAAATATAGAACTTCATGTACGTTCTTCCGACTGGGTTTTCCATCGCCATTCTTCAGATCCCAATTATCAGAATATTATTCTCCATGTTGTATTTCACCATGATCTGGACATCCCGGAACTGGCTGAAAGAAATGTTCCCGTTCTGGAACTGAAAAATTATATTGATGACAATATAATATACAAATATGAAGGCCTCATGAATAGTAATCAATTTATTGCCTGTGAGAAAATTTTTGACAGCAAAATAATTCCTATTCATTTTCACGAGGGAAACATTTTTAAAAAGCTGGAAGAAAAATCAGCTGAATTTGAGGAAAGCTTAGTTCTGTACAAAAGAAATTTTGAAGCAGTTTTATTTCATAGCCTGGCCTACTCTTTTGGCTTAAAAGTAAATGCCCATATTTTCAGACAGATAGCTGAAAGTATTGATTTCAGCATCATCAATAAGATCAGACAAAACCCTTTGCAGCTTGAAGCTTTATTCTTCGGAGTTTCCGGATGGCTTGATTTTCCGCCAGACGGGCAAACCAAAATATGGAAACGGGAATTTGAGTTTCTCAAAATAAAGTTTAAAATCCCTGATTTAAAGTTCCATCCCAAATTCTTAAGATTAAGGCCTCCCAATTTTCCAACTATCCGTTTATCTCAATTAGCAGATCTTTATTGCAGCAACCAAAATTTATTTTCAAAAATAATCAAAGCTAAAAATACAGATGAGTTGTATGATATTTTCAAGCCTGTACAAGCTTCCGGATATTGGACCTGCCATTTCAATTTCGGAAAACTATCCAAACCCAATCCTAAGGTCCTGAGTAAAGACTTTACGGATATTATCATTTTAAATACGGTCTTGCCATTAAAGTATGTTTATCACAGGTATCACAAGGAAGAGACGGCTGATGATATTATAAAATTTTATTACCATATTACAGCGGAAAAAAATTCTGTAATTACTGGCTGGAACAATCTTGGAATGAAGATAAGCAATGCTCTGGAAAGCCAGAGTTTGATTTATCACTATAAAAGCTCGTGTAAAGAGAAAAATTGCTTATCTTGCAGTATTGGTTTTAAACTTTTAAAAGAATCTTGAAATGCTGAGTAATATCCGACATAAAATGGAGAGAGAATGGTTTGGTGTTCTGACAAGAATGGGAGCCAAGTTGGGAATTCCCGTATCTAAGCTAAGAGTATTCTTCATTTATTCTACTTTTGCTACAGCAGGCTTTTTCTTTCTTATTTATCTGGGGCTGGCATTTACTTTATGGATTAAAGACATTTTTATTACCAGAAGACCCAGTGTTTTTGATTTATAATTATGGAATTTTTACCGATTACTTATGCTGAGGATAATAGAGTTCAGGAGATCTATTCTTCTTACACCAGCACTTTTCCTGTAGATGAGCAAAGAGATAAGGAACAGTTTGCAGGATTATTTTCAAATCCGAAGGCAAAAATAATGTCTGTAGTTCACGAATCTGAAACAATAGGTTACCTCATTGTATGGGAACTGAGCTCTTTCATTTTTGTAGAACATTTTGAAGTGTTTGAAGCATTCAGAAGTAAAAAATTAGGATCTCATATTATAGCCCATTTATTAAAAAGCTATCCCAGAATTATTTTGGAAATTGAACCTGAAGATCTCAATGAGGATGCGAAAAGACGTTATGCTTTCTACCAGAGAAACAATTTTGAACTGATTGACCCAACGCATGTACAGCCAAGTTATGGAGAAGGAAAGCAGGCCCTGAATTTATGGTTACTCGCCAATTATTCTCCTGAGAATATAGAGCGTATAAAAAAAGAAATTTGTGAAATTGTTTATTCCTAAACATAAAATGCCGGAACATTCCGGCATTATTTTTTTGACAATTACTTTTCTCAGGGCACTTATTAATCCACCTCGTATTCCAACTTGATAGTAATACTTGCTTCTTTTTCTTTGGATGAAGTATTAAAGGTTCCTCCATAAGAATAATCTTCATTTGAGTTTGGTGCTGTAATCTGGATGACTCCCATTGTAGCTTTTTTAAGATTTCCCAACCTGCTTCCGGAATTTTCTGCAATTTTTTCAGCACGTTCTTTAGCATCTTTTGTCGCACTGGCAATCATTTCCTGTTTTACAGTCGCCAGTTTTGTATAAAAATACGATGGAGAAGAGGAAGTAAACTCAATTCCACGATTGATAATCTCTGTAATATTCCTTGAAAGGTTTTCAATCTTTGCTACTTCCTTACTTTCAATCGAGACTTTTTGAGTAAGGTTATATCCCGAAAATTCTCCCTGTACATAATTACCATTGGAATCATTATAACTTCTGAACTGCTTTTGAATATCTACTGATGAAAACACAATTTCATTTTGTTTTATTCCTTTTGACACCAGATAGTCATTTATTACTTTTCTATCCAAAGCCAGTTCATCATATGCAGATTTCAGGTCAACATTATTTTTGGAAAAACTCCCGGACCAGGTAATAAGATCGGAAATAAATTGTTTTGTTCCCAATCCTGTCACAGAGATTGTGTTTTCAGACTTATTCCTGTTCTTAACGGCATTCCCTAAAAGACCCAATCCAATCACAAAACCTAAAGCTCCAACTGCTACTGCAATAATATTTTTATTCATAAACCTTGCGAATTTGATTTACACTGAATGCATCAATTTCTATTCCAATATTTTAGGTTTTTTTTAACATTATTTCCAGCATTGATCAGGCTACAAATATTCCCCTGCATCATTTATCTTTGAGTCTGTGGAGCCCGATACGATGATATTCTGGTCAGTACAAAACGCTGGAACCTATTGAGATCTGCATCACTGCAAAAACCGTATTTCAGAATATTTTTTCTTTCAAAGCCTCCTGCCAGCACATACGAAATAAAATGATCGATCTGAGCTTTATTGATCTGCAGATCAGTAAAGTATTCTTCACCAAGACTTATCTTAATATAATTGATCAGATCCACATCATCCCATTTATTTTTAACTTTCCCGATTGAGAATCCCTGCCCTTTAGGCTGAACAAACTCACCTGGTCTTGCTGCCAGCACCCTGGGATCTGTTTTCTGAACAATATACCGGTCTATTTCTTTGACCAGTTTTTCAACTTTTTGCGGACGATTGTTATTTTTTACATCAATCTTCAGATCTCCGGTAATACCCTGTTTTATTTCGACTTCCGGAATTTGGATAACAGCCCTCACCAGACTGATATTAACAGGAGACTGAATATTTTCCTGAGAAATTCTCTGTATAAATCTTTCGTACCCTGCTTTAATAAAACGGAGCTCATCTCCCGCCCTTCCGGAAATCATAAAATGTCCATCGCTGTTTGTAATAACCGTTTCATCTGTCCTGATATTGATTACCGTAACTTCCTGGATTTCCAAACCGCTCTCTGACACAACTTTTCCAAAGATATAGTTTTGAGCATTTGCAGTAATAAAAGAGAAAAGAGATAATAAAAAGAATAGTTTAAGTTTCACGGGTTGTTTTTATTAAGCAAAGCTAAAACTATTTTTAAATTATACCATAAGTTTAACCTCACTTAACTCCTTTTAGTATTTCTTTTTAATTTTTAGTTCTAAAACTGTTAAACAGAGGAAGTAAATTGTTAAAATTTATTTTAAATTTTAGTTAACTTGCAGTCTGAATTCTACTTTAAACAATGCAAAATTCTTATACAGTCATTAATGCTTCTGCTGGATCAGGGAAAACATATGCCCTTGTCCAAAGGCTGCTGATGATCTGTCTCCGGTATCCTAATCAACAGCAGTCGATCAGGAATATTCTCGCCCTTACATTTACCAATAAAGCGGCTAATGAGATGAAGGAAAGAATTCTGACATGGCTTGGAAACTTTTCTGCAGAAAACTATATAGAAAATAAAGACCTTAAAAATATTCAGAAAGCTTTTGAGGATCAGGGGTTAAAAATAACAATCGATGAATTGCATCATCGTTCTAAAAAGTTACTGGATTATATTCTTCATAATTACTCCACTCTTAATATCGGGACCATTGACCGTTTTAACTCCAGGCTCGTAAGAAGTTTTTCATATGAATTGGGACTCGCTAAAAATTTCAATCTCGAAATTGAAGCTGAGCCTTTTTTGATTGAAGCTGTTGACAAAATGCTTGATCAGATTGGTGAAAATGAAATAATTTCCAATTCTTTTATGGATTATGTAGATTACAGCCTTGAAAACAATGAAAGAATCAATCTTAATAAAAGTCTCTATGACTCCGCAAAAGAATTTGTAAAAGATATTCATTATGAACATCTTAAGAATAACAAGAGTTTTGACGATGCCCATTATGAAAACATAAAGAATATCCTTCGTAAAGAAATTGTCTTTCACAAAAAACAGTCTGCAGAACTTGCAGTAAAATCTGTTGAATTGTTTAAATCAAGAGGCATTGAAATTGAGGATTTTGCCCAGGGAAAAAACGGGATCGGAGGCTTTTTTATCAAAGTTACCGACTTTTATCAGCAGAAAAGGCCAGGGTTTCCCTTTCCCACTACTCAGGAAGAATCTGTGGTCAGCAATTACAGAAAAGGGGCCTCTTCAAAATCCAAACATAAGGAAACAGAAATTTTTGAAATTCTGGATCAGCTCCTTGAAAACAGGATGCAGCTTATACTATGGTATATTGAAACCCAAAAGAAAGAAAAGATTTTATCTGCTCTTCTTCCCTTAAAAGTAAATAAGGATATTCAGGATGAGCTAAAGAAAATTGAAGAAGAAAATGATCTTGTCCTGCTTTCGAAATTTAACATCCTGATCAACGAGAATCTTAAGGATGAGCCTTCAGCATTTATTTATGAAAAGGTGGGTTCACAGTTTCAACACTACTTTTTTGATGAATTCCAGGATACCTCAGAGCTGCAATGGCAGAATTTTGTTCCTCTCCGGGATCATAGTGTATCCTCAGAAAACACTTCATTTACATTGGTAGGAGATCCTAAGCAAAGTATTTACAGGTTCAGGGGCGGGGAAAGCAAATTAATGCTGGATATTATTAACAAAAAAGAATTTTCTCCTAAAGAAGCAGATCTTCTCGTTTTGAAAGATAATTGGAGAAGCGCAAAAAACATTGTAAAGTTTAATAACGAACTGTATCGTTATCACTCCGAAGAACTGGAAGATGAACACAAAAATATTTTTGGTACAGATGCTGAACAAAGCCCCAGATCACAAATTGAGGGGCGCGTAAAGGTCAATCTTATTGAGAATCTTACCAATGATGAGTTCTACAATGATACCTCCGAAAAAATGAGAAAAGACATCCAGGAATGTCTCAATAATGGATTTAAATTTTCTGATATTACCATTCTTTGCCGGGGAAATTTTGATATTTTCAGTTATTCGCAAAAGCTTGGAAATTTAAAGGTAACTTATTGTGGTGCAGAAACCAACATCAAAACAATTTCTGATAAAGGCCTTACTTTAGAACTGTCCAATACATTAAAAGCTGTCATAGAATTTTTAAGATGGGAAATTAATCCGAAAAATAAGCACTGTCTTATTATGATGATGTACTATCTTAATACTTTAGGTAAAATTCATATGGCTGATTTCACCTTGGAGATGAAAGAAATTCTGGATATTGAAAACCATGAAGAAATCCTTCGCTTCATTCAACAAAAATATTCATTACAACTCAAACAGGATAATTTCCCAAGATTTAACCTTTATAACTTTATAGAATATTACATTAATGAATTCTCTGTAGAAAACAAAGAAACTGATTTCCTGCTTAACTTTATGGAAATGCTCTTTAACTTTACCCAAACTGCAGGTGTAAGTACAAAAGAGTTTTTAAAATATTGGGATGAAGAAGCTTCCTCTTATACTATTCAGGCTTCAGAAAATATTGATGCTATTCAGATTATGACCATTCATAAATCGAAAGGGCTGGAATTCCCTATTGTCTTTATTCCTATGATGAATAAGAACAGGGATAACGAATTTACCAACTGGTTTGATACCCATGGAAACGACGCCTTAAAATCAGTCAACGTTAACCAGTTCAGTAAAAATCTTGAAGTATATGATGAAGAAATTCAATTGTTTAACAAAAAGAATTCTTATAAAAATCTGATAGACAGATTATGTTTACAATATGTTGCCACTACCAGGCCTGTCGAGCAGCTATTTTTTTATCTTCAAAAAGCAAATAAAACATCCAATAATCTTGAACTTCTTGAGTTTTTTAATAGTAAAAACATAAACCAGTCCGATGAATTTGATCTTTATGAAGTTAGTCCTGAAATATTGAGAAAACACACCAAAGATAAAAGTTCTCTTTATACCACCCAGAATATACAGGATCTGAAAAATGTTAATGAAAAGAATACTTCTATAAAAATTGCCACTCCCTCAAAAAATTATCAGGTAAGAAATGAGAAAGTAAGGATAGGGCTTTTTGTTCATGAGCTTTTGTCAAAAATAAATGCGGAAAAAGATATTTCTAAGGTACTGGAGAGCTATATGCTGGATGGACAGATTACACTTGAAGAAAAAAAGGAAATTCAGGAAACCTTACACGGCATTGTGAGGACATATGCTGAATTTTTTGATGAAAAGTGGGAAGTCATCAATGAAAAGGACATTATGATCTCTGAAAATGGCGAAAGTCATATTTCACGACCGGACCGGATTTTAAAAAGTGAAGAAGGTTATATCATTGTTGATTTTAAAACCGGTGAAGAGAAAACAAGAGATGAGGCCCAGATTCAGGGCTATAGAAATATTCTTGAAAGTCTTGGAAAAAAAGTATTAAAGACTCAAATCATTTACCTGTAAATATACAGTTCACTATTAGTATAAAAAACAAAAAACCGCTATCTTGTCAGACAGCGGTTTTTCATATCCTGAAATTTCATATTAAGCAGTGGTATCAGGAGTAAACACTCTCTGTGACAGTTCCTGGTCAAACAGATATAATGCAGATGGATTATCACAAACCATTTTGATTTTCGTAACATACTGTGATGCACTCGCCTCTTCTTCTACTTGTTCGTTAATAAACCATTGTAAGAAAGATGTTGTTGCAAAATCACCTTCTTCGTTAGCATTTTTTACAATATTGAAAATACTTTTAGTTACTTTTTTCTCATGCTCCAAAGCTTTTTCGAAAATATCAGTTGCATTTTCGAACTCATGCGGAGGTTTTGCAATTTCTCCGATGATGATTTCCCCGCCTACATCATTCAGGTAATCAAACATTTTATCTGCATGCATTAATTCTTCCTTACTTTGAACTCTGAAGTAATTCGCAATACCATCTAAATCTTTTCCTGAAAACCATGCTGACATTGAAAGATAATATTGAGCGGCATATTGTTCGTGGGCAATTTGTTCGTTAATTAATTTTGCAATTTTTTCGCTAACCATAAGTATTAAATTTATAGTCAAAAATAGGGAATATATGCCCGAAATCAAAAGCTTTACAGAAAATTAATGCAAAAAGGATGGAGAATACTCCATCCTTTACACATTAAAAAATTAAAATTATAAACTCTTATTTAGTTTCAGGAGTTCCGGCATTCATTGGCTTTTTCATCATTCTTTTTTCTTTCATAGCCATTTTTCTCTTCTCCATTTTAGCTTCTCTTTCAGCATGCCATTTATCATATTGTTGAGGAGTAAGAATTTTCTTCATATCAGCATCCATTTGTGCTCTTTTGGCTTTCTTTTCTTCTATTTTAGCCTGTCTTTCCGCTTTATTTTTATCAAAATCAGCCTTCATTTCCTGCTTTTTCTTTTCATGAAGAGCTTTTATCTGATCAACCTGCGATTGATTAAGATCAAGGTCTTTTTGCATTTTTGCTAAATGTTCCTGTTCCTTTTGTTCCATTCTCTGCTTCATTTCAGCTCTTTTTGCTTCTTTCTCCTGTGGAGTAGTTTGTTGGGCCATTGCCAGACTTCCCATTCCTATAAATGCTATTGCTAAAACTAATTTTTTCATCTTTAAAAAATTTAATTAATTGTTATTCTATCTTTTGGATAAGCAATTAAAACACAAGTTAAATTAACAAATTCATAAATAATGTTAATATTTATTTAAAATAAACCATAAAAAACATAAAAAAGGGCAGATTATAAAAACCTACCCTTCACACCACTTAAATATAATATATGAAAATTAATTCTTCACTAAGCTTCCTCTAAAACCTCCGTTATTACCACGGTTGTGATGGCCTGGCGAAGAATTTTCTGTTTTTTGTCTGAAGCCTCCGTTATTCCCTCTGAATCCTCCATTTTCTTTTCTTCCTTCACCATTATTTCTAAAGCCGTCATTATTTCCTTTAAAGCCTTTGTTATCAGAGTTTCCCCTGAATCCTCCATTGTTATTTCCCCTGCTCCTGTTATCATCATTCCGGAAACCGGAATTATCGTTCTTTCTCCAATTATCATTACCACGGAATCCCCCTGAATTATTCCCATCTCTTACGGGGCCCCTGAAGCCATTGTTAGTCCTGCTATCCCTTCTGATGATATTAAATGTAGGGTTATCCATTCTATGAAATCTGGCTCTGTCCAATCTGTAAATATTAATATTTACATTTCTATATCTTGGCATTACCGCATATCTTGGTACATAATATGTTCTTCTGTAATTCTGAAAATAAACAACCGGGCTGTATCCACGATAATAATTATTTTGAAAAACCACAAAAACTCTTGGTCCTAATATCCGTTCCAAAGCATAGAACCTATCATAATACCATCGGTCCGGATTATATCTGTAGAAATTATTCCAGGCACTAAAACTTACATATAGATTATTCAATCTGATAATCTGATCAACCTGCCAGCGATTTAATCTGTTTTGTACAAAGAATCCGTTCCAGTCTATATTAATAATACTATTTCTATAATCGTTATAATAACTTTGATAATAGTCATTCGGATAATAATCCTGAGGATAATTGTAATAATAATCATCAGGAAAATAACTTCTGTCATCTTCATCGCTGTAGTAGCCTCCTTCATTCTGATAATAACCATCATCTCCCCAACCATTATTCGGATATTGCTGAGCAGAGGCAAAAACGCCCAGGCTTACCGCTAATCCTAAAAATATTTTTTTCATTTCTATAGTTGTTAATTGGTTAGTATATAGCAGAATATCTTAATTCTATCTTTTTGATACAAATAAAAAAAAGAAGTTAAATCTTAGGATTAAACTTCTTTTAAAATATTTTTAACTAACTGATAATCAAATGTTAAATTTACAACCTTCCACTATCTTTTATCCAATGTGCTATTTTTTCATTAAAGATATGTTTATCTTTCAGCTCTTCCAGGTTTATATGCATTCTATAACGCCAGTAATGCGGAAAGACAGCCGGGTTATTGATTCTTTCATTATCTATATTCTCATTTGAAAGCTCTGTATCCGTAGCCAGAAATTCCTGAATCGGGAAAATCGCTAACATTGCATCGTTATATAAATGTTGCTTCATAATGATTTCTGCTAAATGAGGCTCCAGGTCTTCAGAGGCTTTTCCATACTGAATTAACTGCTGATTAAAATATTTTTGAGTTGTGTTCAGATCTTCCTTCCACCATTGCCGCAATGTTGAACTATCATGGGAAGATGCAGTGACCACATTCATGTAATTTGCATTTTGTGGGTTATAGAAGGGAATATTTTCAGCAGGCATACGTTGCACTTTTAAAGCAATAATTGCGAGTTCATCCATAACCACAGGCACACATGCAGGAACCATTCCCAGATCCTCACCACAGATCAGCATTTTGGTGGCATTCAAAATAACAGGAAGTTTTTCCATTGCTTTTTCATACCAAAGATGATCCTGCTTTCTGAAAAAATAATCATGGTACAGATCATAAATACCTTTTTTTTCAGACTCAGTTAAATATTTATATGATTCTGTATGGTAAACATTAAATCTTGGATGATAAACCGTCTCTCCATTTCTTTCCTCTGTCAAAAATAAAACATTTGCACATAAGGAAATCAGCTTCTCTTCAAGCGCTCCGTAAGGTTGTTTTTTAAAGTAATCGGCCAGCTTTCTCTGGGTATCAAAGTCTTCTTTGAAAGAATAGGTTCCATCCTGGTTATGCTCAAAGAAGTCAAGCACTTTACCACTGTTTTCACCGAAGTAATCCCATAAAATCTGGTTATTGATATAGGGTTTACAATACCTTTTAAAATCAAACGGAATCTGCCATGCTTTAAACTCATCCAAAACAATGGGAACAGCCGGATAAAAATATCCCAGTATGCCCTGTACAGCAGAAATTGGCATTCTCCATATCCTGAAAAAACCTAAAATATGGTCTATTCTCATTGCGTCAAAGTATTGTTCCAATGCTTTGAACCTATTTTTCCACCATCTGTAGTTATCCTCTTTCATTGCCTCCCAATTGTAGGTCGGGAATTCCCAGTTCTGTCCAAGCTCAGTAAACTGATCTGGTGGTGCTCCAGCCTGAAAATCCATTCCGAATAGTTCCGGCTCGGTCCATGCTTCTACAGAATACCGGTAAATTCCAATTGGCAAATCTCCCTTTAAGGAGATTCCTAAATTATGGGTATAATCAACTGCATCTTTTAGCTGCTTGTGAAGTTGGTATTGTACCCAGGCATGAAGCATTGACTGATCGTAATCTTTACTTTTTACAGTAAAGAATTGTGCAATTTTTCCCGGAATATATTTTTTATGGGTTTTCCACTCATTAAAATTAGGAGTTTTATACTTATCCCTTAATACGCAAAACGCAGCATATGGAATTAACCAATGTTCGTTGTCTTTGATAAATTTTTTAAAACTCCTGTCTTTATAAATATTTTCTTTCGCTGTATTAAAAATGATCTTTAAATATTTCCATTTTCCAGCGATCATCTTTTCATAATCAATCAAATCAAGATCATTCAAATCCTGTTTTTCAATTAAATACTCTTCAACTAAAGCCTTGGGTAAAGAAAAATCAAGGTTATCTATAGAAATGTATTGTGGATGCAATGCATAGACAGATACCGCCGCATATGGATATGAATCCGTCCATGAATAATTTGCTGTTGTATCATTAACAGGAAGAATCTGAATAATCCCAAGGTTGGTAGCCTTTGCCCAGTCTGCCATTTTTTTAAGATCAGCAAATTCTCCCACACCAAACCCATCTTTAGTTCTTAATGAAAATACAGGAACAGCAACTCCTGCATCATGATACATCTGGTAAGCTTTAAACCTAAAATAGTGATTGGAAACAATCTGTAAAACATCTGGTAATAAATTAGGTGCTGTGAATCTGTTTTCACCGGTCTCAACATCAATGACCTTGTTTTCCTTTATATCATACAGACAATATTTAAATTGGATATATTGGTTTTCAGGAATTTCTACAGAAGCTTCCCATATTCCAAAATTTGTCTGAGACAGATGAATAACTTTTTCATAATGCCAATTTCCCAATGATTCTGTACTTCCAAACAATACAATTCTCCAGTCCGGATTATAAATAGGAGCTTCTATTCTGAATAAATGAGTATGCTTCTTTAAAACTGCAGCCTTTTCAGGAATAAAGTCATGTAGTTTATTATAAAGGATTTTGTTGTTTAAATAATTTTCAGGAAAATTTTTATTATTCCATTCATCAAAAATAATAAACTCTTTATAATTATGTGGAAAATTAAGATGGTGCAAAACAAACTCTTCTCTCAAAATATTCATCCTCTCATCTACTAGCTGATATTTATAGGAAATTGATTTTGAGAAAAAATCTACCTCACATTTCCACAAACCATTTTCAGCATAAAACATAGTATGGATCTGTCCCTGACTATCTCCGTCTCCAATAACAAGTTGCAGATTTTCCCCGGCCTTAGCAATATAACCTACATTAAAGTATAGCTTCATCTATATTTTTTTATAAAAATACATTTTAATATCGAAAAATAAAACTTATCAAGTATCAAATAATTATTAAAAAACCTTCTCAAAAGTATTGAAAAGGCTTATTTTTTTAAATTATTTAGTTATTATATTTTAATTAGTTATTTTGTTATCAGAATCTTTTTATTCAATATGGCTTTCCCGGAATCATCCGTAATATTTACGAGATAGGCACCTTCTGCCAGGTTATTAAAATATATCTTTTGGTTTATAGTTTCTTCTTTTATAAATAAATTTTCATTCATAACCTGCTTGCCTGACAGATCAAATACATTCATTCTAATGTTTCCTTTTATATTTTTATTGTTAATACGAATGTTGATAAATTGTTCATCAACCCTTGTAGGATAAATATCAATAGTACTAAAATTAACCGGAGCAGATTTATTATTAACAAAATACTTGCTTGCAAGATCATATATATGTAAATCTTTTTCACCAGGTAATTGAACGGCCTGCAAAGTTTCCAGATTTACTTCATATAAAGGTGCTCCTTTAGCGCTTGCTATCACAACATTTCCTTTGTCATTAACAGCAGATCCGTTTACAGAATAATGCTCGGGAATACCTGCAATTTTTCCAATAAATCTTGCTGTCATATCTTGTATTGAAATTTTAAATACATTTCCTGAAGCAGCAAAAATATAAAAGTTATGATCTGCACCTGCAACCATATCTCCTCCAAAACCCGTTTCAAGAGCTGTAAATGAATTTTTCCCATTAGAAGCTTCATCTTTTATCATTCCTAAATCATGTACCAGGTATTGTCCGTTCTTTTTTTGGATCTGTAAAAACTGTGTACCCGAATTATTAACTGCATAGATATTTCCGTCATATCCCGCAGTCATTCTCGTAATATGTGAGTTGATATCGCAAGAGGAAACTGTTGCAACATTATTTTCTATTAAAGTAATTTCTTTTGTTTCAAGATTCAAAACGTAAATATTGGAAGAAAACATAGGCATATAAACAAGCCTGTTATCAGAAAAATCATAGGCTAATGCTGCCATTGCCGGAGCCTGGGAGCTACTGTAAGATTGTTTGTCTTCAACTACTATCCTATTTCTTTTTTGGGAAAAAACTTTAGAGGTAATATCTGCTGAAAAGATTACTCTACCGGTAGTTCCTGAAGTTCCTTCAATTTCCCGGAGATTATTGAAATCAATACTCTGGGTATTCTTTCCTGTAATGGCGAAAAAACCACGCTGTGCATACGTATTTGCCCCTAACAGTAGCAAAAATAAAGGGAATAAATGTTTTTTCATAATATGTAAATTTAGATTCGTATCATTTTGATATAACTAAGTTACATAATTCCGGATTGAAAAAACAAAAAAACAACAAAAACTAAATCACATTAATAACAAATAATATAAAACACTATTATATTAACAATACAACATCAATATTCCTGTATGAGGTAACGGTTGTAAGAGTTATAAGTTATGAGTTATGAGTTATAAGTTTTGGGATATGGATTCAGGGTAATTGATGAATGGTGGGCTGTACTCATTGTTAATTCTTGCTGATGGCTGATGGCTCATGGCTGATGGCTTATTGCCTATAGCTCATTCACAGGGGTATATAACAAAAAAATCCTTTATCATAACGATAAAGGATTTTAAAAATAAAATAAAAACTGGCGGCGGCCTACTCTCCCGCGTTAGCAGTACCATCGGCGCTGGTGGGCTTAACTTCTGTGTTCGGAATGGGAACAG
>NZ_QNUE01000015.1 GCF_003385595.1 Chryseobacterium flavum
GATTATGCTTATGTGGAAATAGGTTTTGCCTTTAAAGATGCTCAAATTACAGTTTACGATATGAGCGGAAGACAGCTCCAAAGCCTCACAACAAAGAATCCGGTAACGAAGATCAATACTCAAGCTTTGGTACAGGGAGCTTATCTGGTGAGCATAAAAACAAATGACAACAAAACAGCGAATGCTAAACTGATTAAGAAATAAGGACGGTTACAATGAAAAAGCAATATATTAAATGTTCCCTAGTATTTTTATTAATATACGGACAAACACAAGCCCAACTTTCCAACGAAAAGGATTATAATAAAATTTTCCCGTCAACTCCCGAAACATACAGCGCCTTTAAAGCAGGGGATTTCCCGGTAGACTACCGGACAGGTAAATTAAATATTTCTATTCCTTTGCATACAATTTCTGCTAAGTATGGAGTTTCTATTCCTATTAACCTTACCTATAATACCGGAGGGATAAAAGTAGATGAGACATCCAGTACTGTAGGATTAGGATGGGCTTTATCTATTCCAAACAGCATTTCTGTAGAAGTACATGGAAAAGAAGATGCCAACAGTTCTTCCCGATGGTTTCCAAGTAACATCTATGATTACCAGTTCATTGATCCAGTTAACCTGGGAAGCCTGACGGGTGACCTTCTGGTAAAGATGCAGGCGATCAAGGATGATGTGGTGGATACCGAACCGGATATATACCATTACAATCTTCCTACTGTTTCAGGTTCCTTTGTAAGAGATACTGATGGAAATTTTCATACAATTCCTTATGAAGATATCAAGATTTCTTACTCTGATTCAGAAAATAGATTTACCATTATTGATCCTAAAGGTATTGTATATACCTTAAAAGTAGGTAATTCCCTTACCGCATTAAGTACATCCCCTTTTGCTTACAGAGCTTCATTCCTTCTGGAAACAATCAAGCTTCCCAATAATGAGGTAATTACATTTAAATATGAAAAAAATATGTCATATAAAAGTGTTACCCATGGGTATACCGATATTTATTATCCGATTCCTACAGCCATTGATCATTGTGTAGCCGGACAAAAAGATATTCATACTGCCACCACCAATCGGTATATTGATAAATTACCTACAGAAATTATTTATAATAATGAGACTGTAAAGTTCAATTATACTAATATTATCAATGGCATAAGCGGCAGAAAGGATGTATTTACAGATACTCCTGAAAATACATATGCTTTAGATGAAATAAGTGTAACGGATAATCTGAATAATAAAACGATAAGGCAGTTGAAATTAGTGCATGATTATTTTACTTCTCAACTTATTACTACTGATTACAGAAAATATAGATTAAAACTTTTAAGAGTAGATAATTTATTAGAAAACAGCAAATATTCTTTTGGTTATAATGAAGAAAATTTACCAGTTATAGGAAGTTATGGGCAGGATATCTGGGGGTATTCCAATGGAAAGGGAGAATCTGCAAGCCTGATCCCCAATATGCACTACTTTAATAAAGATTATACAGAAGGATCAGATAGAAATGTTGATCCTATGTATACTCAGGCCTATATCTTAAAGAAGATTACTTATCCTACCGGCGGATCTTCTTCTTTTGTCTATGAAAATAATACCATATGGGGGAAATTGGTTATTCCCAAAAAGCAGGAGACGATATATGGTTATATTAATAATTCTTATACCAATGACCAGAATGAGTATGACCAAATATTAATGACCACTCCTTCCAGTGAATACTTTTATTTTGATGTAAGCCCAATAAACCCTGATGAACAAATTTGGGTTGAGTTTCTTAATTCGTGTTCCAATCAGACCCCTAATGAAATTCCTGAAAATGGAAGCAGTATGGGAATCGCTTATCTTGATGAATTTGTTAATAATCAATGGAAAACGTTATCTACTTTCAGTGGACCTGATAGTTCGGGACCTTTAACAGGGAGTGTTTTTTTTCAGAACCCTCAGGCGCCTAAAAGAATCAGGGTTAAAAGAATGGGCAATTGTTCTGTTACCCTGAAGATTTCAAAAATTAAGTATGTGAAAGAAATCAGTAATCAAAATAATGTTGTAGGCGGTTTGAGAATAAAAAGCATAGACGATTTTGACGGAATAACCACATATACAAAACGAAAATTCCAGTATCATAACCCAACGCTTGCAGGTGAGCAGTCTTCTGCATCTTTGGCTTCACCATTGAAATTTTTAAGTACAATCCCAAGAGAGGTTGAACATGAGGGTAAATCATTGCTTTGTAATATGTATAGTCTGAGCGCAGATCAGGCTATCAATTCCAGTCTGCTTGGAAAAGATGTGGTAAATTATGAATATGTAACTGAACATACTTTAGGAAAGGGTAAAAAGGTTTATCAGTTTATTGCAGAAGAAAATCAAATGGATTTGTCAACTATTGGAAATGGGTTTAACCCGTTCCGTTTTACCAATAAAAATCTGATTAATGAAAAATTTTATGCGGAAAATGGGACCAGTCCTCTTAAAGAAGTTATTTACAATTATACCCTAACTTATGCAAAAAATGCCCTATCATCCAATTCGTATGGAAATCCGCTTATGATAGCACCCTATGGAAAGATTACTATGATTGACAGGAATGTAAGTACTGCATCCGGAGGCTTTTATTCTACCCAGGTTCTGGAATCCTATCCTGTTGAGTCCGGAAAAAATATACTCACTGAGATGATCACCCAAGATTATATTAACGGAAATACAATTACTACTAAAGTTAATAGTGAATATTCTTTAAGCGACATCCAGAAGCCTATTAATCTTATAAAGCAATCAACCATTCTGCCTGATGGATTTAGTACTGGAACCACCTACAGCTACGCTCATGAAAAAAGCAACCAGTTGATGATTGAAAAGAACATGATTGGTATTCCATTAGAAACAGTAAGCACCCAGACTATCGGAAGTGCTGTCAAAACCCTTTCCAAAACATCAACCACTTACCCGGTAAGCCAGACCGAAGCCAATACCAAAACCTCCGGTTTTGTGCTGCCGACTTCCGTCTTGTCCTATGACCTTCAAAACCTTAGCACCGCGCGTACTGAAGTAAGCTACGATAAATATGATGCCAAGGGAAATATCCTGCAGTACACCACCAAAGAGGGCGTTCCTGTTGCTATTGTATGGGGGTATAACAATACCCAGCCTATAGCCAAAGTAGAAGGCGCCACGTATGACCAGCTGGTAAGCCTTGGAGTGATAACAGCTATTGTGGATGCCTCCAATGCGGATGCATTAAATCCTGCCCAGGAAGGAGCATTAATTACCGCTTTGGATACCTTCAGGAAGAATACGGGTTTATCAGGCTATCAGATCAGTACCTATACCTATAATCCACTGATCGGGGTGACCAGCATCACTCCACCTTCCGGGATCAGGGAAAGTTATATCTATGATACGGCTAACCGTCTGGAGAAAGTGGTGGATGTGAACGGGAATGTGCTGAAGGAAATGAAATACAATTATAAAAACTAATACACGATGAAGAAAATAATAACTCCCATTGGGCTTTTGCTGCTAACAGGCTCCCTTTATGCACAAACCCTGCCCAATACTGAAAATTATATCCAGACAAAAGTATACCTTGATTCCGCCAATACCAATAAACAGATCCATACCGTCCAATATTTTGACGGGCTTGGCAGACCCAAGCAGGTGGTGAATGTAAAAGCTTCCCCTCTGGGCAGGGATGTGGTCACCCACATCGAATATGACCTGTTCGGAAGACAGGTCAGGGATTATTTACCGGTTCCCCAGCCTGGTACCTTGAACGGTGCAATCGTTCCCAATCCATTGGCCAATGCCACCCAGCCTTCTTTGTACGGATCAGAGAAGATCTATGCAGAGAAGATTTTAGAAAACTCCCCGTTAGACCGTATCCGGCAGCAGATCCAGGTAGGAAATGCATGGAGCAGTAAACCTGTTGTATTTGGATATGCAGTCAATACCAATACCGATGTAAGAAAATACAGTACAACGACCACTTTTGCAGAAAACAGGACGAATTCTGTGTTAAAGGTCGCTAATGATACCAATTCCTTAAATGGGTTCTATAAGGCCAACCAGCTGTATAAAAACTCTGTTAAGGATGAAGATGGCAATGAAACCATAGAATTTAAGAATGGACAAGGCCAAGTTATCCTGGTACGTAAAGTTTTAAGTGCTACAGAAAGCGCTGATACCTATTATATCTACAATGAATACAACCAGCTTGCCTTTGTCATTCCTCCTACCGCATCCCTAGCCCTTAAAAGCTTAGCTGTAGGTACGCAGGTAACCACCACTGTATTGGAAGATTTGTGTTACCAGTACCGTTATGACGGCAAGAACCGTTTGGTGGAAAAGAAGCTTCCGGGAAAAGGATGGGAGCATATGGTATACAATAAGGCAGATCAGCTGGTTCTGACCCGGGATGCTAACCTTGCGGGTAAAGGGCAATGGCTTTTTACCAAGTATGACCAGTTCGGGAGAGTGGTATATACAGGTCTTATCAATAATACAGGAAGCAGGCTATCTTTACAGAATGCGGTTGAGCTGAACAATAATTTGTATGAAACAAGAAGCACCACTGCTTTTACCATAAGCGGGATGGCTGTATACTATTCAGCGGTGGCCTCTCCTTTAAGCAATATTGCCCAAATACTGAGTGTCAATTATTATGATAGCTATCCTCCCGGTTCCCCTGCAGTGACCAATGTGTTTGCCCAACCTCTTCTGACAGATGATCCTTCGCAGAACCGCAGCACAAAAGGACTTCCTGTAGCTTCGTATGTCAAGAATATAGAAGATGACAACTGGACGAAGACGTATACCTGGTATGATACGAAAGGAAGGGTGATCGGTTCAAGGAGCATTAACCATCTTGGGGGATATACGGTACTTAACCACAAGCTTGACTTTTCAGGCACGATCCTTCAGACCAATACCTATCATAAAAGGCTGGCTTCCGATACCCAAAGAAATATCTTTGAGTATTTCACGTATGATTCCCAGAACAGACTGACCATGCACCGTCATAAGGTGGACAGTAATCCTGTTGAGATCTTAGCCCAGAACAAATACAATGAACTTTCCCAGGTGGAAAGTAAGAAAGTAGGAGGAGTGGTAGCCACATCACCTCTCCAGCAGATTGATTATAAATACAACATCCGGGGATGGATGACCAAAATCAATGATCCTTCAAACCTGAACGGAAAGCTGTTTGGATATGAGATCCGTTATCATAATCCCATCAATCCAACGAATGCAGCTGGCAGATACAATGGGAATATTGCCGAGATCGACTGGAATAGTAACTCAGATCCTCTTCTTAAGCGTTATAACTTTGAATATGATCCCTTAAACAGGTTAAAAAATGCCTTCTATAAAGAACCGGTAACCGGAAATAGCGGTAATTTTGATGAATACCTTACGTATGATCTGAACGGGAATATTACCAACCTTAAAAGGACAGCGGTACCTCCATTACAGTTAACCCCTAAACTGGTTGACAACCTGGATTACGAGC
Source organism: Chryseobacterium flavum (assembly GCF_003385595.1). Classification (GTDB taxonomy): domain Bacteria; phylum Bacteroidota; class Bacteroidia; order Flavobacteriales; family Weeksellaceae; genus Chryseobacterium; species Chryseobacterium flavum. The sequence continues at coordinate 5,533 of NZ_QNUE01000015.1, forward strand.
TGAGCGGAAACCGTTTGACTAAAATTACAGAAAACGCCCTGAATGATACCGGCTATGAAGGAGGAAATAACATTATTGATTACGATGCAAACGGGAATATGGTCAATATGAAAGATAAAGGAATTGGGAGTATTATATACAATCACCTTAATTTACCATATAATTTTTCGATTACTGAGAAAGATATTATGGGAAATTATGTCAATATTGGACTGAGTTATCTATATCGTGCCGATGGAGTAAAACTGAGAAAGACCTATACTACCGGAGGAGGAAAAGGCCAGTCCACCACAAATATCCTGACTGATTATTTAGATGGTTTCCAATACAGTTACAAGGAGATATTATCCCCTTGTGAATGGTGCAGGACCAGTGTTGCTTATGAACAGGAAGCTTATAAAGGTGCAGATTTACTGGATCCCGGAACCATAACCCCTTCCTGGAATCTTGATTTTGTACCAACTTCTGAAGGGTTTTACAGCTTTACAGAAAATCGTTATATTTACCAGTATAAAGATCATTTAGGAAATGCAAGGGTAAACTATGCCAAAAACAGCGCAGGTGTTCTTGAGATTACAGACAGCAACAATTATTATCCTTTTGGACTCAATCATATTGGTGGAGGTAAAGGTTTATTAGGAGGTTACCGGAATTATAAATACAATGGTAAAGAGTTACAAGAAACAGGAATGTATGATTATGGAGCAAGATTCTATATGCCGGATATCGGAAGATGGGGTGTGGTTGATCCGCTAGCGGAGAAAATGACAAGGCATAGTCCTTATAATTATGCTTTTGATAACCCAATAAGGTTTGTTGATCCTGATGGTAGATACCCTATTTTACCATTAGTTGGAACTATATCTACATTTTTAAAAACCTTTAATAATACGCCTTCTAAAATGGGGACTCTTTCGGGTGCAAATGCAGCCAGTGCAATGTCAAGATTAGGAAATACTGAATTCAGCTGGAGTCAAGGCAGAAGTTTACCCACAGCCACTGGTTATTTTAATAATAGAGAAGGAAGATATGTTTACACATCTAAAGCAGGATGGATTGACATGGTACATTTTCTATTTTACGCTGGTAGATCGTATAATTATAAACAAGAAAAAATAGCAGCTCAAAAAGAAGTTTCTGAAAAAGGAGGGTCTGTATCTCTTCAAACGTTAAGTAAATCTAAAATGAATCCAGTAGGCGAATCTTTACAAGATGGCTATTTACAAGAAGCTTCTGATGTTGCGTTCGCTGCGCATTCAGCATATAGTTATGAGGATTTACCTAGTGATAAGTTTGGAGCAGAGTTTGGGGCAAATGTGTTTGATCCTAACAGCAAACTATCTTTTGGCGAACAATTATTAAATTACATGAACACATTAGAGGCAACAAATCCAGAAAATGCACCTAATTATAATGAATTACCAAAACAAGATAACTTAAAAACTCCTCCAAGAAAAAATTATAGTACAAAACCTGTTTACGTTGAAGGAGATAATAGAAGTTCAAATGAAAAGCCTTGTTCGTTATGTCAACCAACAAGGTCAAGACAGTAACATTAAATTTATTCAAATATGAAAGTTTATAAATTATTTTTTATTCTATTGTTTAGTATGCTCACAATAAGCTGTACATCAAAAAATATAAAGAAAGCTAATCAAATTATTAATAAGATTGAGAACTATAGAAAACTAAAACATGTAATTCCTAATAATTTAAATGCTATAGGAGTTAAAGAAACTGAAGAAGGACCAGTATATTATAAAAAAGTAGATTCATTAAATTATATGGTTTGGGTTCAAGCAGAGTCTTCTATAGGTGAATCTAAAATATACTATTCAGATACCCAAAAGTGGGAAAATGGATTTAGAGAAGTGGATAAAAGCAAATCAAAATAGAGTTTTGGTATCAATAACTATTATCCTTTTGCATTAAACCATATTTCAGGGATGTTTGGGAATTCCAATTTTGGAAGTTATTATAGTTATAAGTACAACGGAAAAGAATTACAAGAGACCGGAATGTATGATTATGGAGCAAGATTCTATATGCCGGATATCGGAAGATGGGGTGTGGTAGATCCTTTAGCGGAGAAAATGACTAGACATAGTCCGTATAATTATGCTTTTAATAACCCCATCCGATTTATTGATCCGGATGGAAGGTCTGGAAAAGATTGGTATCAAAATAATTTAACTCAAAACATTGAATGGCATGATAGTAGTGCTGAATTAGATGGCTATATTAACTTAACAGCTATAAATAATACAAGAGTGCTTGGTGTTGAAAATGGACAAACAGTTCAGGAATTTAATTTAAACTCTGATGGTTCTTTTACAGCAGATGGGCAATTGTTTAATAATGGCGAGTCTGCTACCACATTAATAGGTACTACAATTACAAGTAAACCTGGTTTTGATCTTGCAAAATGGTTATCACATTTAGGAAATGAGGGTGGAGACTTCTATTCAAATCTTGGAGGATCTGGTCCTCGTGAAGATACCAATCCATTCTTCAGAGGAGATATAGACAAAATGGTAGATGTGGGAGGTTATTTTGGAGGAATACATAATGGTTTAAGCAGAGGGGATCAGGGAATAAGTTTGATGAATACTATGGTGGATGTAATGTCTTTAATTGATTTAGCGGTTTCAGCAGCGGGATCAACAAAAAGTTCTTCAAATGCTGTAGCAGCAGAACCCGATACACTTAGTTATCATGGTTCCCAGGCAGTTGGTCTTAATATTTATAGAGGATCTGGAGACAGAATAACCGGTGTTGGAGTTAAAACTCAGGATATTCATCTAAGTGGTCTATCCAGAAGTCAAAGGGACTCAGTGAGTAGTAGAGTTAACGCTGATGACATAAAACGTAATAATCAAAAAGACTCTGTATTAAGAAGAATAATGAAATCAAGATAATATGAAAGCTAAAATAATTTGTTTACTAATTTTATTCATTATTTTTTCTTGTAAAAAAGATGAAACCAAGAGTTTTAAAGAAGATTTGACACAATCTCTCAAAAAAAAAATTACACAAGAACTTAGACAAGACGGTTCTTCTTTAGAATCCATTCAGCTTGCTAAATTTGATACTTTAATGGAATGGCAGGAAGCTGACCTCTTATTGCAATATTCTAATCAGAAATTGATACGTTTAAATAAACAACAACAACAGTTAACAAAAGAGCTTGAAAATGTCAAAACGATAAAGGATTTTGAGTCAAATGAATTAAAATATAAAAAAGTAGAGGACAGTATCAAACACGAAATAAAAGTTGGAGAAAGTGTAAGATATCTGGAACCAAAAAAAGATAGAACGGGTAATTATCAGGCAATTTTTCTTTTAAAGGTTCATGATAAAAAATCCAATACAGTTAAAAACGATTCGTTATTTATGTATGTAAATGACAAAAAAGTAATTTTTACACAGGCACAATTTATTGAACAGTGTATTAAGAAGTTCAAAAAATAATGTTCTCTAATCTTTCGGATTTGCAATCTGTGAACAGATAAAAGCAAACCCACCGCAATTGCGGTGGGTTTTTGTTAATCAGCCATTTAGATAAAGGACTTAATGAAATTAAGTATAATTTTCTGAATCTTCCTGTTTCAGTAAAGAAGAATAACAACAGCGGTGCCTTTGGCAGCTTGAGTTCATATTTGTACAGAACTGACGGAACAAAACTTAAAAAAATATATTCATATTATAAATCAGACTGGCAGGGCAATACAAGCTTGGCTCTGACCACTACTGATTATCTGGATGGATTTCAGTATGTTTTGGAAAGTTCGGGACTGGGCTGTCTGGATTGTCCACCAGTTTCCCCAACATTGCAGTTTATGCCTACTGCTGAAGGCTACTTTGATTTTGTAAAAAATAAGTATATTTACAATTATGTTGATCATTTAGGAAATATAAGGTTGAGCTATTTTAATGACGGTACCGCAACAGTAGTTCTGGATGAAAATAATTATTATCCTTTTGGATTGAAGCATGAGGGAGTAAATGTGCTAGAAGGCAACCCTGCTTATCAGTACAAGTACAATGGTAAGGAGCTTCAGGAAAGTGGTATGTATGACTATGGAGCAAGGATGTATATGCCGGATATTGGAAGATGGGGTGTAATTGACCCAGCAGCTGAATTAGGTAGAAGATTTTCACCTTATAATTACGCTTTTGATAATCCTGTAATGTTCATTGACCCGGATGGAATGTGGCCTTGGCCGACTTGGGGACAAGTTAAAAGCTTTGGGAGAGGAGCCTGGAACACAACTGTAGGAATGGTTAAAGGCTTAGCTACTTCCAATGGAATATCAGGAGTATTGCAAGGCGGTAGAGAATTTAAAAAAGTTTATAATGCATACCGAACAGGAGGAGCAAAAGCAGCAGCAAAACAGTATGTAAATTCTCTGTATGAAACAAGCGGAGCTAAAGCAATCGTTCAAACTGCAAAAGGTGTAGCAAAAGGAGATGCGGAATCTATAGGTTCTGCAACCGTTATGGTAGCGGCTGCTGTAGTTACACATAAAGCAGCAGGAGGAACTAAAGTAAGAAAAACAACAACTGTTACTGAAGCAGAAACCACAACTCTACATAGAGGAGTAAATAGTACAAGTCCAGCATATAGTCAAGCTGTTGAAGGAACGGCAACACCAAGAGGAGGCAATGCAACACCATTAGAGCATAATACTGTCACTACTGAAAGTAACTACACATCATGGACAACTAATCCTGCTGTTGCTGAAAATTTTGCTTTAAGAACAAGTAGAGAGGGAGTTGTTTTAACGGCTGATATTCCTAATAGTCAATTAGTTCAAAGCCCAAATTTAAAGTCTGTTAACTTAGTGCAATCTCCTGGAACAATTGTAAGTGAATCCGAAACTTTAGTGAAAGGTACTGTTACAGGTGCAGATGTGAAAAAAGTAAATTTAGAAAGATAAAATTATGAAATTCCCAACTTTAGAAGAAAATGAGTTTACTGTTCTAATGGCAAATTGTGAAACAGGAATTGTTTTAGATGTAAATTTTAATATCTACCAAAATAATATTGAAAATCAAGAGGTTTATTCTATTTTTGAAAATATCCAGCAAGCAAAGGAATTTATTAATAAGACTTCTGAGAAATATGATAAGATAGAATTTATAATCTATAATTCAAAACAAGAAGTCGTCGAATTTATTAAAGCTAAATTTGGCTCATAATAAAAAATCCAACTTTTGGACTGCCCCCAAAAAGTTAGACACTTTTTAGGGGCATTTTTTATGTATAGAAAAGAAAAATTTAGCGTTGCTTTCGAATTAGAATGTATTGAACTTCACAAAAGTTCTCATCGTTCGTTTGAATCTATAGCAACAGAGAAAGTATTTAATGAAAGCAATCTGCGCAGAAGTATGTGTTTTCTTTATCTAAAGAATTTCTAAATCAGAAATACATTATTGTCAATATATTTAATAAGGGTAGTAAAATTTACAAAAAGAGATATTCAGAAGGAAACAGAAATAAAGAATATTATGTCGTAATCACAAGTCCAGATTTTTCAAAACTTGATTAAAAATGTGAAATATTCACTCTCGCTTCCGTACGAGTGTATCGTAGGGAAATTAGAACAAAAAAACCTCGCAATTTGCGAGGTTGTATCAATATAAGTACCAAGGACAGGAATTGCAAGAAACTGGTTTTTACTCGTTTAAATGGCGTGAATACATGCCTGATATAGGACGCCTTGCTCAAGTAGATCCGCTTGCTGAAAAATATCCTTATAATTCTACGTATGCTTTTCAAGAGAATAAGTTAGAAATGGGTGTTGAATTGGAGGGATTGGAATTACTGAAAAATCATACCGGATTTTTTGCAATTCATGGTAATGCAATGAGAGTTGTTCGAGCTCCGGGATCACAAGTAAGTAACGGTCGAGCAACCTTTACCGCTGCTGATATTGGATTATCTACAAAAGGATATAATCCCGGTGGTGCAAGAATATCTGACGGTTCATCAGGTTTAAGGTTAAAATCTCATGCTTATAGTGGTCCTACGCCAAACGGCGCAACAATGGAAAATGTACAGGAAACACCTGAAAGCATGGATAGTCAGAAGTTTACCACTACAAAAAGAGGTTTAGAAATGACCAACAAAATGATAAAGAATTATGATAAGCTCAATACTGCTGCAGGAGGAGCGCAGGAATTGGTCGGGTTACTAGATTTAGCTTCTAACATTCCTGATGCTATAAAAAGTACAAAGGCTTACACACAGGCTGCTAAAGATGTGAAAGCAATAGATTTTCAAGCTACTCAAATGGATCTTGCAATAGATTTGGTAAATTCTAGCGGAATTGACATGACAACGCAAACAAGGAATGATGTGATAAATTATGTTTTTGACGGAGCTGTACCTAATCCAGGAGCGGGACTAATGCCAAACTCTTTGATCATTCAAAATGGAACACAGATTTTAAGAAATAATAAACTGCCAATACAGCCTCTTGACGAGCAGATAAATACCAATAAAAAAGTTTTACCATAATGAAAGCCATTAAATATATCTCATTAGCTTTAATTTTATTAAGTATAAGTTGTTGTGTAAATAAGAAACAAAAAGATGAAGATCAGATTAAAACAACGATTCAGAATTTTTGGAAATCAGTTCAAAACAATGATGAAGCAAACTATTTAAAATTAGTTGATGGCAGTGAAGAATACCAATTTGCAATGTTGAATCAATTACATTATCTTAATAGGAATTATAGCAAAATTAGGAATGTTGTAGAGTCTAAAGAGATGCAAATAAAAGATACAAATGAATTAGGAGAATCTCAAAAATGTGTTGAGTATTTATTTGTAAAACCTAATTCTACTGTAGAGCCATTGAGTGTTAAGCTGTTCTTTTTTAGACCGGTAGGCTACAATAAAATATTCAATGTTCAAATTTTAGGAAATATGCCAGAATGGGAAAAATAACTTGTTCTTTCCACAAATAACATAAAAACTCCACTCATTGAGTGGAGTTTTTTTATTATAAAATGCTTTGAATTTTCCTCTTCGCAATAAAAGCATCAATGAACTATACTTCCGAAATCCATAATAAAGAAACTTATAGGCTTAAAAAACCTTGTTTGCTATTGAAATGTAAATATATGAAAACAAAATCGGTTCTTCAAAACTGAAAAAAAAAACGGAAAAAATCAAAGTTACAGAAGTAGAACCAAGAGCAGAACCCAAAACAATAATAGAATTTTTGGAGCAAAAAGGATTACTACAAGAACTTAACAAACTCATAGAAAAAGCAGGAATTATCGGGGAAGAAAACAGCAGACTGTTGTTGTTTTTAATCATCATAAGTTACCTAAATAAAAATCCTTTGCACGCATTGGTACAAGGAAGTTTGGGAAGCGGGAAAACACATATTATCAGCAGAATTGCGGACCTGATGCCACAGGAAGATGTACTGAGATTTACGAGAATTACAGAATCGAGTTTATATAATTGGGGAGAATTTGATTTATTCCAAAAGATAATTATTATAGAAGATTTAGACGGTCTGAAAGAAGATGCTTTGTATGCGTTGAGAGAATTTATATCGAACCAGGTGTTAAGAAGTTCAGTAACCATAAAAGACAAAAAGGAAAATAATAAATCTTCTCATAAAATTGTAAAAGGTCAGTTCAGTTCTTTATCAGCAACGACAAAAGGCGAAACTTACGAAGACAATATGAGCAGAAGTTTTTTATTGGCAGTCGATGAAAGCAAAGAGCAAACGCAGAGAATTATCGAGTATCAGAACCGCAGAAATGCCGGAGAAATCGACAGAAACGAGCAGGAAAAAGCAATCGGTTTTGTACAGAAAGAAATTTTTTCTGCTTTATTTATATAATCTTCTTTTAAAAGAGACCTTACATATCCCTCTAAATTATTTGTATCATAAGGTTTGAAATATTTAATTTTTGAAGCAGTGGGGTTTCTTTTTTTGATTTAAATTCAATTTTATTATTACAGTAGCTGTTAAAATAATTTTCAAATTCTGTTACCTTGAGTTTGATGTAAATTATATACAATGAGCTAATTATGATTTTTATGTATATTGGTATTATCAAATTAAAGCGTAATCCGAAAAGCATATAGAGTAGGAAAAAATCAAAAAAAATAGTACTATGAAAAACCTAAGAAAACTTTCAAAACGAGAATTAAAAACAGTTCAGGGAGGTATCCCGATGTGTTTGTCAGGATATTACTGGTGTTCATTTGTGAAAAAATGTATTCCGGTTGGAACAACATGCGGACTTATTGATTAATCCGATTGATAAATAATGAACAGGCTGTCTCAGAAATGAGCAGCCTATTTTATGCCTTTCCACTAAGAAAATTTGAATGAACTTTTGCATATTTTTATTTCAAGACAAAAATATGAGTGAGAAAAACATTATTTTGCAGTCTTAAATTATAGAACTTTCGTGCGATCCGGAACAAATTATATTCTTGCTGTTTGTATTATTTTTCTCAATGTGGCAATATTACTTGTAAACATATACATAATTAGAAATGGCTTTCACCCTTTTGAAGGGAGTTTAAATTTTTCTTTCCAGCAATTGCAACATTTTTCAAAGACCTAAAAAGTAAATCCACAATGTTAGCATTAAATATGTCAGGAATGTTTATAGCTGTTTCAGGAACTTTTTTGGCTTTTATGATGATAACAATTCAGTGTTAAATCAGAACAGTATTATAGGATCAGAGCAGAACTGTATGATCCATGTGAGTTTGGAAATTTCAGGAGATAGTCAATTTTTTAGCGGATGATTCCAGTCTTGTACTTTTACATAATTTTTCTTCAGTGCAAAAGTATAAGTAAGAATCTTTTATTTGATTCAGAATATGGTAAAAAAATCATAAAAACCGGATTTTCAACTCTCACTGAAAAACCGTATTTTTGTACATCTAAAAAGTAAAAGAACGAATGAATTCCTACAAAAATCCATTGGAAGAGCGCTATTCCAGTGAAGAAATGTTGTTTAACTTCTCACACAATAACAAATTCCGTACCTGGAGAAAGCTTTGGATCGCTTTAGCTGAAATTGAAAAAGACCTTGGTCTTGAGATTACAGATGAGCAGATTGCAGAATTGAAAGCAAATGCTGAAAATATCGATTATGATAAAGCAGCAGAATATGAAAAGAAATTCCGTCATGATGTAATGGCTCACGTTCATACCTATGGAGATGTGGCGCCTTCAGCAAAGGGGATTATCCATTTGGGAGCTACTTCAGCTTTTGTAGGAGATAATACAGACTTAATTCAGATCCGTGACGGGCTTTTAATTTTAAAGAAAAAGCTGGTTAATGTAATGAAAAATCTTTCGGATTTTGCTATTCAGTATAAAGATTTACCGACTTTAGGATTTACACACTTTCAGCCGGCACAGCTAACAACGGTTGGGAAAAGAGCAACTCTTTGGTTACAGAGTTTGGTTCTTGACATCGAAGAACTGGATTTCTTCCTTGAAACCCTTCGTTTCAGAGGAGTAAAGGGAACAACAGGAACTGCTGCAAGTTTCCTTGAACTTTTTAACGGTGACTATTCTAAAGTAAAACACTTAGACAAAGAACTTTCAAAAAGATTCGGTTTTGAGAAAGTTTTCGGAGTTTCCGGACAGACCTACGATAGAAAAATTGATGCTAAAGTAGTAGCCTTACTGGGAAATATTGCACAATCTGCACATAAATTCACAAACGATCTTCGTTTACTTCAGAACCTTAAGGAAATTGAAGAACCATTCGAGAAAAACCAGATCGGTTCATCAGCAATGGCTTACAAGCGTAACCCAATGAGAAGTGAAAGAATCGGGGCATTGGCAAAATACGTCATGTCTCTGACCACGAGTTCCGCAATGGTAGCTTCTACCCAGTGGTTTGAAAGAACATTAGACGACTCTGCAAACAAAAGATTAACCATTCCACAGGCATTTTTAGCCGTTGATGCTATTCTGTTGATCTGGAACAATATTATGAATGGAATTGTTGTATATCCGAACAGGATTAACAAACATATTATGGAAGAGCTTCCTTTCATGGCGACAGAATATATCATCATGGAAGAAGTAAAAGCCGGCGGTGACCGTCAGGAAATCCATGAAGTAATCAGAGTACATTCTATGGAAGCTTCGAAAAAGGTAAAAGTGGAAGGTAAAGAAAATGACCTTATTGAAAGAATCTTAAATGATGATTCTTTAAAATTAGATAAATCGAAATTAAAAGAAGTTTTAGACCCTAAAAACTTTATAGGGTTTGCACCCATTCAGACGGAGGAATTCGTCAAGAACGAAGTGCAGCCGATTCTGGTCCAGAATAAAGATTTAATAGGATTAGAAGCAGATCTTAAAGTATAACATGATATGCAGTCCTTTTGGGCTGCATATTTTATTTTCAACCTGATATGAAAATTGCTGCATTTATTATTACTTTGCTGTTTCCCGTGATTATTTTTTCACAGGACTTAAAAGCGAATAAAAAAATCAAATCTGATACGGATTTTGAACATCTGCATTCAGGAATGAAGGCTCCTGTCACTTTGGATAACCTTTCACGTACAGCATTGCTAACCAATGCTAAAAACGACAGTATTTTTTCAGCAGAATATGAAGACAAGAATAATGATCTGCTATACAGATTTAAGATCATCAATGGTCTGCTTGATGAAGAAAGACTCTCTGGCTTTTATTTCAAAAATATCAGGGACCGGAGATATGCTCCCAGACAGGCTGTTAACAAACTCGTAGAGATTAAGGAAGGTGTATTTAAGCTGAATGGAATCAGTACCTATTTCTCGCACCTCGGGAAATTAACCAATGTAAGGATTTACGAGGCCGGGTTCTGGATATTTACCTCAGAAATGAGCTGGAAAGGGTCAGACACTTCCGCTTTAGATAAAAAACATGAAGAAGTGATCAGAAAATTACTTCCTTCAAAGCTGGTAGAGAAAAATCCTTTATCCAAATTCACAGATAATTTTGTTGCCAGAGCGGCTTTTCGGGATTCACTGATGCTTCGGAGTACCTTAAGCAGCAGTTTCAATAAACTGAAGTGGACTCATGATAATATTGATAAGTACGAAAGGGCAGCCGGACTTCCCGGCCTTTACCTGGAATACCAGATGGCGGGACTGAACGGCTTCATTGATTATAAAACAGAGCAAAATCCAAAGCCGAGTAATGGAGCATATGAAACAACTAATCTGATTGAATTTCTTACTAAGTTGAGAAATGCAGGTTTTATGGATGAATTTCTAATGGAAAGCTATTACTATCTGCTGATTCCGCCAAAAGATCACTCATTTGATTTTGAAGGTTACCAGAAGTGGAAATCAGAAAACCCGATTGAATATGATGTCCATCAGAAATATTATGTACTTGTAAATACAAGGAAAAAAACAGACCTTAGCAAAGAAGAATAGCCATTCTATTCTCATGAAAACCATGAAAAAAATGTTGGTATTTATTTTCCTGATCCCGATACTTTCTTTTTCCCAGAAGAAAGAACCTCTACATTATTTCAAATCCGCTGATTCCCTGGTAGGGGTAAAAAATAAATCCGGAAAAATAATTGTTCCTGCGCAGTTTAAAATTTTTTCATACCTGAAAGATGGTGATCCGGTGATAGGAGAGACCATTCTTTTTGACGGTGAAAAAAATGGAGAGAAAACCGAAAAAAATGCATGGGGATATGTGTATGACAGAAATGGGAAATTCCTGTATCAACCTTTTCTTTACGACAATGGAGCAGATTATTTCTCTGAAGGGTTGAGAAGATTGGTTAAAAATGGAAAAGTAGGATTTGCAGACCGAAACGGCAAGATCATTATTGAAGCTGAGCATGATTTTGCATCACCCTTTAATTATGGATATGCTGCATTTTGTGACGGCTGTGATTGGGAAAAAACAAATGATGAGCACAGATCTATTGTAGGAGGAAAATGGGGCGTAATGAACACCAAAGGAGAAAGTGTTCAGCCGGTTGCAAAACAGACTGGAAATGATGTTGAAATAGATGGGAAATACTACCCGAATCCGTTTCAGTACAATGAAAAAGAAAAGAATATCCTTCAGTTCTTTGAAAAGCAGAAGAAAAAGCTTTCAGATCTTTATTATGTAAATTTTTCCAACAAATTATCTGAAAATGAAAAGAATCTGTTTTTTGAAATTGTAGAAAGGCCAAAAGAGAATTTTCCCTATTATCAGGTGAATACATATAATTACAGGAAGAAGGATTTGGATATGCTGTACCGTTTCAAATTCCTGGTCTCAGAAGATGGAAAAACATTTTATGCCATAGAAGATTATAATGATAAAAAAGTCCCTTTTGAAAGCTGGTTGAAAGAAGAAATAAAAAATGCAGAGGATTTTCAGAAAGAACATCAAGACAATCCCAATAAATTTATCAATAAATAGTATAAAATTGGAAATTCGGCAGTTCAAATTTGAAGAATATATGACTTATTCCTTTAAATTTGTACAGAATAATAGTTGGAGGGAAAATCTCTTTAAAAAATTCCAATATATATGGGTTTAAGGAAAGAAGCTTTAACTCATAAAAAGTAAAAGAAAAATAAATCTAATATTAAAAATCTGACATCTAATGTCTAAAAACAAAAGAATTTTCGTAGAAAAAAGAGGAATTTTCGATGTTGAAAGTCCAAAAATTTTTGATGAAGTAAAAGCAGTTGTCCCGGCAGTTCAACATGTGAAAGTATACAATGTGTATGATATTTTCAATCTGAATGACGGAGAATTTGAAAAAGTGGTGAACAACACTTTCGTAGACCCTGTTACTGATATTTTACACACAGAAAACCCTGCAAAGGCTATTCATTTCGGAATGGAATTTTTGCCGGGACAGTATGATCAGAGAGCAGATTCTGCACAGCAGTGTATCGCTTTGCTGACTGAAAATGAAAAATCAAAAGTAAGAAGTGGTAAGCTGATCGAATTTGAAGGAGTTTCCGAAGCAGATCTGGTTAAAATCAAAGACCTTCTGATCAACAAAGTGGAATCTCAGGAAAAAGACTTATCTATTCTGGATATTCCAGCTGATGAAACACCGTCAAAAGTAATCATTCACGAAAACTTCATCAGTTTCAATGATGCTGAACTTGAAAATTTCTACAATAATCATGGGTTTGCATTAGGATTGGATGACCTGAAATTCATTCAGGAATACTTTAAAACTGAAGAAAGAAACCCTACGGAAACAGAATTAAAAGTATTAGATACGTATTGGAGCGATCACTGTCGTCACACGACATTTGAAACGGAATTGTCAGACATTCAGTTTGAAGGTCAGTTCAAACACACACTGGAAACTATTTTCAATGATTATATCGAAAAAAGAAAATTCTTAGGCCGTGAGCTGAAACCGATTTCATTAATGGATCTGGCAACAGTATGCGGTAAATATTTCCATAAAACAGGGAATCTTGAAAACCTTGTAATCTCTGACGAGATCAATGCATGTACCATACAGATCGAAGCAGAATACGATGGTAAAAAAGAACCCTGGTATTTATTATTCAAAAACGAAACGCACAACCACCCAACGGAAATTGAACCGTTTGGAGGAGCTTCCACTTGTTTGGGAGGAGCGATCAGAGATCCGTTGTCAGGACGATCTTTTGTATTCCAGGCGATGAGACTTACCGGAGCAGCAGATGTTTTAGAATCCGTAGATAAAACCTTACCTGGAAAGTTACCTCAGAAGACCATTACAAAACAGGCTGCCAACGGATATTCATCTTACGGAAACCAGATCGGTCTTGCGACGACAATGGTTTCTGAAATCTATGACGAAGGATACAAAGCCAAGAGAATGGAAGTAGGTTTTGTTACCGGAGCTGTTCCTGTAGATTGGGTAAGACGTGAAAAGCCTGCCAATGGTGATTCAATCATTATTTTAGGAGGAGCAACAGGCCGTGACGGAGTAGGAGGAGCAAGCGGAAGCTCAAAAGAACAGGACGAGACTTCTATCCACACGATGAGTTCTGAAGTTCAGAAAGGAAATGCTGTAGAAGAGCGTAAAATTCAGAGATTATTCAGAAATCCTGAAGTAACGAAACTGATTAAAAAATCAAACGACTTCGGGGCAGGAGGTGTTTCTGTGGCGATCGGGGAAATTGCAGACTCTTTAGAGATAAACCTTGATGTATTGCCATTAAAATATGAAGGATTAAACGGAACCGAACTGGCTATCTCTGAATCTCAGGAAAGAATGGCTGTGGTAGTAGATCCTCAGGATAAAGAAAAATTCATCAGATTCTGTGAAGCTGAAAACATTGTTGCCGTAGAAGTGGCAAAAGTGACAGATTCCGGAAGAATGCAGATGTTCTGGAAAGGAGACAAAATTGTAGACCTTTCAAGAGCTTTCCTGGATACCAACGGATGTTCAAAATCCCAGGAAGTGAAAATCACGCACCTTGAAGAAGTAAGAGAAGAAACAAAAGCTTTCACAGCAGAAAATTTCCTGAACATCTTAAAAGATAAAAACGTAGCTTCCCAGAAAGGATTGCTTGAAATGTTCGACTCTTCAATAGGGGCAACCACAGTAGCAATGCCTTTAGGAGGAAAATATCAGCAGACCCTGATGGAAGGAAGCGTGCAGGCCCTTCCGGTTTTAGGAGCAAAAGACGTTAAGACCGTTTCTTTGGCAAGCTGGGGATTTGATGCTGAAATCTCAAAGCAAAACTCATTATTAGGAGCTTCTTATGCCGTAGTAGAAAGTGTGGCGAAGACCGTGGCAATGGGAGGTGACTATAAAAACATCAGACTAAGCTTCCAGGAATACTTTGAAAAATTAGGGCAGAATCCTGAAAAATGGGGCAAGCCTTTAGCTTCCCTTTTGGGAGCTTACGATGCACAGATCAAATTGGGTCTGGCAGCAATCGGAGGTAAGGACTCTATGAGTGGAACATATCAGGACCTTAACGTTCCGCCAACCCTGATCTCTTTTGCATGTGCGAACGGAGATAAACAAAATATCATTTCACCTGAACTGAAAAATGCAGGAAACAAACTGTATTTCTTTAATCATATTTCCCAGGAAAGCGGACTTCCGGATTACGAGGCTTTAAAACAAGTTTTTGAATTTATCTTCGAAAATATCAAAGCAGGAAAAATTGTTTCTGTGAAAACAGTAAAAGAAGGGGGCCTTGCGGTAGCTTTGGCAAAAATGAGTTTCGGAAACAGATTAGGTGCTGAAATCAATGCTGATGAAAACGTGTTGTTGGCTAAAAATATCGGAAGCTTGATCATTGAAGCAAAAGAAGAATTAAGCTCTGTGGCTCTTGAGTTTATTGGAGAAGTAAAAGATTCAGGTATTGTAAAAATCAATGGTCTTGAATTCAATATTACAGATCTTGTATCTGCCAATACAAACACATTTGAAAACCTTTTTCCAACGGTAGAAAAAGAAAAGATTACAATTGAAATTGATGAAAAGTCAAACTCAATCCATCCGAGAAATATCATCATTAAAAAACACGGAATAGCACAGCCTAAAGTTTTTGCTCCGGTATTCCCGGGAACTAACTGTGAGTATGATACACTAAATGCATTCCGGAAAGAAGGAGCTGTAGTAAGCAGTTTACCTTTAATCAATATCAATCATCAGTTATTGGATGAAAGTATTGATGCCTGGGTAGAAGAGATCAGAACTTCCCAGATTCTGGCATTTTCCGGAGGCTTCTCTGCGGGGGATGAGCCGGATGGTTCTGCAAAATTCATCGTAAACGTTCTGAAAAACGAGAAAATGAAAAATGCAGTTCATGAATTGTTAGACAGAGACGGTATGATCATCGGGATCTGTAACGGATTCCAGGCGCTTGTGAAGTCAGGGCTGTTGCCTTACGGAAGAATTAAGGATCTGGATGAAAACTCTCCAACATTAGCCCATAACGCGATCAGAAGACACATTTCCCAAATGGTAACGGTAAAAGTGGTGAATGACGAAAGCCCGTGGTTAAAAGGAATGAAAGACCAGACTTTCACCATCCCGATCTCCCATGGAGAAGGACGTTTCATGGCTTCAGAAGAAGAAATCAAAAAGCTGTATGAAAACGGACAAATTGCTACACAATACATCGATTTTAACGGAAACATTGCTCACGGGATGCCGTTCAACCCTAATAACTCATTATTCGGAATCGAAGGAATTACAAGTCCATGCGGTAAGATCTACGGAAGAATGGGACACCCGGAACGATTTGCTGAAGGTCTCATGAGAAATATACCAACTGCGAATTATCACAACATATTCAAAAACGGTGTTGAATACTTCAAGTAACAATAAAAGAAAAATGATCGTCATCAATGGCGGTCATTTTTCGTCTTTAGCCGGTTTTTACAAAGAAATTTCCAAAATACTGATGAAAGATGCAGATTGGAAAGTGGGGACATTGGATGGCTTTGATGACATTCTCTACGGTGGTTTCGGGGTATTCGGAAATAAAGAAGAAATTGAAATCATCTGGAAAGAATCACGGAAGTCAAAAGAAGATTTAGGCTCTAATGCTACCCGTGAATTTTATGAAAATAAGATCAGGCAGGGAAAACCTTTCAACATACAATTGATTCAGCAGAAATTGGATGAATTAAAGGAAGGAAAGGGGCAGACGCTTTTTGAAATTCTGGTAGACATTATAGAGTCCCACCCACATATTATGTTAAGGCTGGAAGATAATTAATGAGTTATGAGTATGAGTTATGAGTTATGAATGTTTTTTTTGAAACAATATATTTCCCGGTTAGCTTCATCAGATCAACTTGCTGATTCTCTCTTTGCCTTGTTTAATCTGTAATTTTACATAGTTGACTTATGATCAATCATACAATTGAAGGATGATTATTACTTACGAATAGTTTTTTCTTAATATTTTTACTCAGATAAACAGGAAGCAACAAGTATTAAATGAAAAAAATTATTTACGGGCTGTTCTTCGGTGACAGCATTACTTACGGGGAGTATGACGGAGTTTTTGGAGGCTGGGTAGATATCCTGAAAAGATACGCCTTACAGAAATTTCATGAAGGAAATGGAGATGAGCTGATTCTATTTAATCTGGGAATCGGTGGGGAAACAACAGAAGGATTACTGAAAAGAATTCCTTACGAACTGGAAGCCAGAAATTCTCCTGATGGAAACATTGTTTTTTTAAGCTATGGAGCCAATGATCTCGCCATAAAAGACGGGGTACAGATTGTAGATCCAGAGAAATTTAGAAATAATATTAAGGCGGCCATCAGCTGTGCCAGACAATTTTCCAATGAAATTTATCTTGTGAGTATTCTTCCTTTTTCTGAAAAGGTAAACGGAGTAGTGGTAAGTTCAGGGAAGCTGAGAACAAATGGAGAAGTGCTTGCCTACAACCAGATCCTTAAAGATATTGCTGCAGAGCATTCGCTCGGATATATTGATTTTTATTCTGCGTTCTTGGAAGACAAGGAGATTTTATTGTCCGCAGACGGCGTACACCCCAATGAAAAGGGTTATGGAATGATGGCTGAAATAGCTATACCAATCATCGAAAAATATGTATAAAATGGCTTATTTATTTTCTTACGGAACCCTGCAGAAAGAACAGGTGCAACTTGAAACTTTCGGGAGACTTTTAGAGGGAGAAAAAGATACTTTATCAGGGTATAAATTCCATATGCTTGAAATTACAGATTCTGAAGTACTAAGGAAAAGCGGGCAGAAATACCATCCGGTACTGGAATTTTCAGGGAATGACAATGATCAGGTAGAAGGGGTGCTTTTTGAGGTTACAGAAACGGAAATTCTTCAGGCAGACGAATATGAAGTAGACGATTATAAAAGAATTGAAACAGTTTTTAAATCCGGAAGGAAAGGATTTATTTATGTAGGAAAATGTTCCGGATAAATAGAGATGCTGTTTTGGCCAACCAGGACTTCAAGTATTTAACTATTCAGAAAGATATATTAAAAAAGCGGTCTCCGGATCGTTTTTTTATTGAATCGCTCACCAGAATTTTAAATGATTTCATGAGGACATTTTTTAACTCCTGACATACTCTTGTCATGAGCTGTCCCTATCTTTGTTCCATAACAAAAAAATCAGAAAATGAAGAATGTAAAAGTGGAACCTTTTAAGATAATCGGTATCTCGGTAAGAACTACTAATGAGAATGGACAGGCAGCCAGAGATATTCCGGCACTTTGGGAAAAAATGACAAATGAAAATATAGCGGATCTGATCCCGGATAAAACAGAGCATACCATCTATTCCATGTATACGGATTATGAAAAAGACCATACCAGGCCCTATACTACAGTTCTTGGCTGTAAAGTGGAAAATCTCGACAATATTCCTGAAGGAATGGAAGGTTATTCTTTTGACGGAGGTAACTATATGAAATTTACAGTCAGGGGAGACCTTTCAAAAGGGTTGGTCATTAATCAGTGGATAAAAATATGGGAAATGGACCTGGGAAGAATATTTACTGCTGATTTTGAAATCTATGGTGAAAAAGCCCAGAATCCTGCAGATGCAGAAGTAGATATCTTAATTGCTGTAAAATAAGACCGGTAGTTGGATTTGCGGGTATTTCCGGCTGGATTAAAGAAAATTGTTGCCGGATTATTAATTAAAGATATAGTTCCAGTATACAATGATTCCAACAATCACTGATGCTATTGCGGTCAGGAGCACTCCTCCCGCAGCAATATCCTTAATAAAGCCAATTCTTTTGTCGAAATCAGGCTGAATGATATCACAGATCTTTTCAATGGCAGTATTGAAAATTTCAGCACTTAGAACGGCAAATGAAACGATGAGAATAAAAATAGCATCTGTGGAGGACAGCTTCAGATAAAAAATCAGAAATAGATTGACAAAGAATGCCAGAAGTTCAATCTGGAAATTCCTTTCTGCCCTGATCATTAAAAATACCCCATGGAAAGCATTCAGAAAACTTTTATGAACAGGAGGTTTTTTCATGACCGTTATTTTTTTGACAAAGATAGGATTTGTATTTTGATTGTTGCAGATTATCCTTTATATTTGGATAGATATTAATGATGAAAAATTGTGGCGGGAAGTTTTACTTTACTGTTTTCAGGGTATAGCTTTTTCAGGAATTTGGAACTCCGGACAAAATATCATTTCTGGGAACCGGTCGATGATGTTTGTTAAAAACTCCTCAAGATTATTTTTTTCTTTGTTATATCTATTTATTATATTTGTAGAAACTTATTTTTAAATCTATGAAATTTATTATTTCAAGTGGTGAACTGCAGAAGGCTTTGCAAACTGTAAGTGGCGTAATATCAAGTTCTCAATCGAGACCTATTTTAGAAAACTATCTTTTTGAACTAGACGGAAATAATGTTACCATTACAGCATCTGATGGCGAGACAACTCTTGTTACTTCTTTAGACGTTAAGTCTGATGATACAGGTAAATTTGCTGTTCCTGCTAAAATTTTTCAGGATTTTATCAAGACCTACGGCGAACAGCCTTTAACATTTGCCGTTAAGGACAATGCTGAAGGAACCGGAAGCCAGCTTGAGATTTTAGATGAAAAAGATAACTTTGCAGTAGCACTGGACAATGCGGATGATTATCCTGAATTGCCGGAATTTGATGCTTCTCAAAGTGTGGTAATGCCGGCGGGAGTACTATCTGAAGCCCTGACCAATACCTTATTCGCAACAAGTAATGATTCTCTTCGTCCGGTAATGACAGGAGTTCTGTTCCAGTTTGGGGAAAATGAAACCAATTTCGTTTCTACAGACTCACACAGGCTGGTTGTGTATAAAAGAACAGACCTGATGAATGCCGAACCTATGGAATTTATCATGCCTAAAAAACCTTTGAACATTTTCAAAAATATTCTGGCAAGTTCTAATGAAGACGTTAAAATTGACTTCAATGAAAACATGGCCAAATTTACTTTTGATAAGCATATCTGGATCTGCAGACTGATTGACGGGAAATATCCGAACTATACAGCGGTAATTCCAAAAGAAAACCCGAATGTATTAACGATTAACAGAAACCTTCTGTTAGGAGCGATCAAAAGAGCATCTATCATGTCCAATAAATCTACCAATCAGGTAAGATTCAAGCTTTCAGGAAATATTCTTCATCTTCATGCAGAAGATACTGAATACGCAAATAAAGCAGATATGCAGATTCCTTGTGATTATAACGGAGAGGATATCAATATAGGATTCAGCTCCAAGTTTTTAACTGAGATGCTGACGATCCTTGGCTCCGATGATGTCACAATGAAAATGTCACAACCCAACAGACCTGGTATCATTGAACCTCTTGATGGTCTGGAAGAAAACGAAAATATCTTAATGCTATCAATGCCGGTAATCGGATTGTAAGAGATTAGAATAAAAGATAAATAAAAGCCGGAATTTCCGGCTTTTATTCGTTGGAAGCATCACTCTTTAAAACCATCTATGGAAACAGAAATACAATCATATCAGACAGCTGGCTTTCCATCAGAATTTCAGACTGAAAACTATAGCGTTGTGCTATGGAAGGGAACGGGGGTTTTCTCTGTAGATGAGATCAATTATTCATATAAAGGCTATAATATATTATTCCTGTCCCCTTATCAGAAACTGAAACTGGTCTCTGAAGCTGATGAAAAGGTAAACATTCTTTTGTTTCATGGGGATTATTACTGCATAGAATATCACAAAGAGGAAGTAGCCTGCAATGGTTTTCTTTTTAACAATATTTATCTGAATCCGGGGATCGGACTGACCAGAGAAGATTATGGCTATATCCTTGAAATATTTGCCCGTATCAAACAAGAGAATACTGAAAACCATCATTTTTCAAAGTCGATCATTAAAACTTACATACAGCTTATTCTGGCCATAGGCAGTAAACAGAAAAGCAACAGTACTAATGAACGGGGAATAGTAGAAAAGCTGCCTGTAAAAAATGCAGTGGAATTTCAGAAACTGCTTGAGCTGCATTTTAAAAATGAAAAAGAACTCACATTTTACAGTGATAAATTAAATATCACGAATAATACCCTGAGTAAGGCGGTGAAAAAAGAATTTGGCAAGACTCCTACCCGGCTTATCAATGAAAGGATCATTCTGGAGTCCAAAAAGCTTCTTCATCTGACATATCGTTCTGTTAAGGAAATTGCCTCAGAACTTGGATTTACTGACGAAT
This sequence comes from Chryseobacterium flavum, assembly GCF_003385595.1. Taxonomy (GTDB): domain Bacteria; phylum Bacteroidota; class Bacteroidia; order Flavobacteriales; family Weeksellaceae; genus Chryseobacterium; species Chryseobacterium flavum. The sequence goes on from NZ_QNUE01000015.1 coordinate 26,734, forward strand.
TCTATTTCAGCAGATATTTTAAAAAATCGGTAGGATGTTCTCCTAAAAATTACCGCGAAAAGGTTGGGATCTCCATTGTGGCAAAAATGTCCATGTAATGTCCTGAAATATCTATTCTCAGGCTGTATGTGTCTGAATATTTTTGTATAAAAGAAATTATATGCAAAACAACAGATTATACGGTTATGTATTAAAATCAGATACCTGGTTTGTAAACTTCCTCAGAATTTCAATATTCATTGTGATGGCCTGGATTGGCGGCCTTAAAGCATTCCAGTATGAAGCGGACGGAATTGTTCCTTTTGTAGCAAACAGCCCGCTGATGAGCTTTTTTTATAAAAATGCGGGAAATAAAGTCACGAATGAAGAGAGCAAAACTGTTCCGGAGTATACACTGTATAAAAATCCGGAAGGAAAGATGATACAAAAGAATATTGACTGGCACATCCGGAACGGGACCTATGTATTTTCTTATGGTTTGGGAACAATGATTGTTATGATTGGAGTTTTAGTCCTTTTGGGAATCTGGTCGCCAAAAGCAGGAGCTGCCGGAGGAGCGTTGACCTTCCTGATGTCTCTTGTAACCTTGTCATTCCTGATCACAACACCGGAAGTCTACGTTCCTGATCTGGGGGGTGACCTTCCCACACCTCATTATGGCTTTCCATATCTGTCCGGAGCCGGACGATTGGTGTTAAAAGATATTATTATGATGGGCGGAGGATTGGTGTTATTTTCTGACAGCTTGAAAAAACTTATTAAACCTCTGTAGTAATATCCGGCTGAAAATCTTCTGATTATGGTAAAGCCCGGTGTGTAAGCCACTCTCTTACTTTGTAAAAGCGGATTTAACGAAATTTATTATCTTAAAATTGATTCTAAATTTCTGTATTTCTCAAAAAAACACGACATTTGTACGCTTAAAACTGTACACACAAATAGTACAGTAATCAAATAAATTTTCAAAATATATCAGATGAAACCCCATGGTGAAGTCTGGCTTTAGAAAAAATAAAATTATCAGATGAAAATATCAAACAATTGGCTGAGAGACTTTGTAAAGACTGAATTGAAAACTGAAAGAATCGGTGAGTTTCTTACAGATATAGGTCTTGAAGTTGAAGGGATAGATAAGTTTGAAAGTGTAAAAGGCAGTCTGGAAGGAATTGTGGTAGGTAAAGTTTTAACCTGCGAAAAACACCCGAATGCTGATAAGCTAAAAAAGACTACAGTAGATGTAGGAAACGGAAAAATATTGAATATCGTTTGCGGGGCTCCGAATGTAGAAGCAGGACAAACGGTTCCGGTAGCTGTTGTAGGAACTAAAATCTACGACAAAACCGGAAACTTTTTTGAGATCAGGGAAGCGAAGATCAGAGGAGAGGTATCCCAGGGAATGATCTGTGCAGAAGATGAACTGGGGCTTAGTGAAGATCACGGTGGGATTATGGTGCTGGATGAAACGAAATATGAAGTCGGGAAAAACTTTGCAGACTATTTTGAACTGACTAATGATGAAGTTTTTGAAATTGGTTTAACTCCAAACAGAACAGATGCAATGTCTCACTATGGTGTTGCAAGGGACCTTCACGCTTACCTTTCAACCAACCAATTGAAATCTCAGTTTAATAAAGTGGCTTCTGAAGCCTTAAATAATGAAGGCTCACATGATTTCACACTGGTAATTGAAGATGCTGAATTATGCCCGAGATATATCGGAGCTGTAATTGAAGAGGTAAAAGTAGAAGAGTCTCCGGCATGGTTAAAAGACAGGCTGAAGGCAATCGGATTAAGCCCGATCAATAATGTTGTGGATATTACAAACTATATCCTTCACGGGTATGGCCAGCCGCTTCATGCTTTTGATGCAGATAAAATTGCAGATAAAAAAGTGAAAGTAGGGGTGGTAAAACCGGGAACTAAATTTACTACACTGGATGGTGTGGAAAGAACACTGAATGGCACAGAGATTATGATCAAAGACGGTAAAGATACACCAATGTGTATTGCAGGTGTCTTTGGAGGGGCTACATCAGGAGTATCTGATGCTACCCAGACAATATTCCTGGAAAGTGCTTATTTCAACCCGGTAGCAGTGAGAAAAGGAGCAAAGCTGCATAGTTTGAATACAGATGCTTCTTTCAGATTTGAAAGAGGAGTAGATCCGAATATTACCAGAACGGCTATTACCCATGCCATTAAACTGATTCAGGAACTGGCAGGAGGAAAATTGGCAGGAGATCTGCTGGAAGAATATCCAAAGAAAATTGAAGACAGTTATGTCATTCTGAGATTCTCTAAAATTGAGCAGATACTGGGTACAAAAATTCATAGGGAAAAAGTAAAAGAAATTTTAAAAGCATTGGAAATCCAGGTACTGAATGAAATTCCGAATGGTTTTGAAATCTCAGTTCCTGCTTACAGGGCAGACGTAACAAGAGAAATTGATGTTATTGAAGAGATACTGAGAATTTACGGATATAATAAAATAGATGCCCCTCAGAAGATTTCATTTACTCCGGTTAAATTAAGTGCAAATGATCAGGATGAGTTGGAAAACAGCTGGGCAAGAGCTCTGCAAAGTCTGGGCTTCAACGAAGTAATGAATAATTCCCTGACTTCTGTAAAAGATGAAACAGATGCCGTGAAATTATTAAACCCTTTAAGCGGGGATCTGGCATTTATGAGAAAATCTTTACTGGAAGGGCTTCTTCAGAATGCAGTATATAATATTAACAGAAAGAACCAGGATATCAAATTCTTTGAATTCGGAAAAATCTACCATAAAAAAGATAAGTACGAAGAAAGAAAGCAGCTTGCTGTTTTGGTTTCAGGAAGAGAAGTGGCAGAGAACTGGCTTCAGCCTAAATCCGCAGTAAGCTTCTATAACCTGAAAGCATATGTGAAGGTTTTACTGGAAAGACTTGCCCTAGATTACAAAGAAGTAGCATTATCGGATGATAGATTTTCTGATGCCTTAGCTTATGAAGCCGGTGGGAAAACAATAGTAAGAATCGGAAAAGTGGCTCCGGCATTGTTAAAAGAATTTGATATTGATCAGGAGTGTTTCTATGCTGAAGTTGAATTGGAGCTGGCTCAGGAATTGCGCTCTAAGAATGAACTGAAATTTAAGGATATCCCAAAATTCAACAAGATCAGAAGAGACCTTGCTTTACTGATTGATAAAAACGTAAGTTATCAGGAATTATATCAGACAGCCAAAAAGAATAAATCACCTTTTATTAAAGGAGTTAACCTGTTTGATGTATATGAAGGGAAAAACCTTCCGGAAGGAAAGAAATCATATGCTATGAGCTTTGAGCTTTTAAATGAAGAGAAGACCCTGGAAGAAAAAGAGATTACAGAAGTAATGGATTCTTTGATTAAATCTTTCCAGAAAGAATTTAATGCTGAATTGAGATCCTAAATGTAAAATAATATATTTACTATAAAAACGGGCTTTTTAAGTCCGTTTTTTTATTTTAAACCAAAATCTGTGCGTTTGTATTTTGATTCCGGAAACGTGCTGAAATCCCGGACGTTTCCCGATATCCGAATGTTAAATAATAATAAAAATCCCCGCAGCCCGTTTAAATAATATAAAATCCGTAAATTTGGTTAATTCAAAAAGAAAAAAATGAAAAATCTTTTTTTAAGTATATGTACAGCAGCAGTATTGGCATCATGTGGAACAATGACCAGCCCGTCTGCCTCTAAAGTAGGAAAGGCCCAGCCTGCTCTTGCCAATACAAAATGGACTTTGGCTGAAAATGTAAAAGGTAAGATTCCTACACTGAATATTGAAGGAGAAAAGATCACTGGAAACGCCGGATGTAACAATTATTTTGGAACTGCTACCATAGATCCGTCTACCGGTGGATTTTCGGCAGGTCAGATGGGATCTACAAAGATGATGTGCAACAACATCGGTGTTGAACAGAATTTTATGGATATGATGGGAAAAGCAAATAAATATGTGATTTCCGGCAATACCCTGGAACTTTATAAAGACAATCTTTTATTATTGAAATTCAATAAAACTGAATAATACAAAAAACAAAAGGAACTCATTTGAGTTCCTTTTTTATGTTTTAGATTGTTATTTATTAATCTTCCTCTTCTTCGTCGTACTTAGCCAACTCTTCGTCGCACCATTTGAATGCTGCTTCTACCACTTTCGTAGCTTCGTCTGCCATAGTTTCTTCATCGTCTCCTTCAAGATCATCTAACCACTCAACTTCTTCTTCCTCAACATTTAAGATAAATCTTGGATATTCAGTATGAACTACGAATAAATCTTCTGGAAATTCCGAATTATCTGCTAATAAAAACTTTGGTAATTTCATTTTTTTAATGTTTTAACTTGTTATCAAAGATAAATAAAATTATTGACTTAAAATTACTTCAAAAACATTTTTGAAACTTTTTCAGCTTTTTTGCTTTCTGAATAATCATAGAAGCCTTCACCGGACTTTACACCCAGTTTTCCTGCTGTTACCATGTTTACCAGTAACGGATTTGGTGCGTATTTAGGATTCTTGAATCCGTCATACATAACATTCAGGATTGCAAGACACACATCCAGACCAATAAAATCAGCCAGCTGAAGTGGTCCCATAGGATGAGCCATTCCTAATTTCATTACCGTATCAATTTCTTCTACACCCGCTACACCATTGTAAAGAGTTTCAATAGACTCATTGATCATCGGCATCAGAATCCTGTTAGCCACAAAACCCGGATAATCATTTACTTCCACAGGAACTTTACCTAATGTTTTGCTCATTTCATAGATGGCATCAAACGTCTCTTTGGAAGTAGAATATCCTTTGATGATTTCCACCAGTTTCATAATAGGAACCGGATTCATAAAGTGCATTCCGATCACTTTATCTGCTCTTTTTGTAGCGGCAGCAATTCTGGTGATGGAAATTGATGAAGTATTGGTTGCTAAAATACAGCCTGCGGGAGCCAGCTCATCCATCTGACCGAAGATCTTTAACTTCAGGTCAAGATTCTCAGTAGCGGCTTCTACAATAAGGTCAGCTGTTCCTACAGCATCATTAAGTGCCGTAAAAGTAGTGATATTTCCTAATGTTTCTGTCTTTTGCTCTTCAGTAAGGTTTCCCTTTGCAATTATTCTGTCAAGATTGGTTGTAATGGTCTTTAATCCTCTGTCTAAAGCCTCCTGTGATACATCCACAAGGTTTACTCTGAAACCGCTTTGTGCAAAAGTATGTGCAATACCATTCCCCATGGTTCCCGCTCCGATAACTACAATGTTTTTGATCATTTTCCTTTATTTTTTATAGATAGTTAAATTTTTAATATTAAGTTCTGACTGGTTTACCACAACGGCTGAATCAAAATTTACAATACCGCTGCTGTTTTGTTCCCTTTTGTTGTTTTGGTTGGAAACAGTGGCCATAAGTCCCCGTACAAGACGGCTTTTCTGATTTCTTGTAAGCTGGTCCGTTCCCACATACAGGTTAAATTCGCCTTCTCTTCCCATCCCGTTCTGGACCAGAATTTCCAGAGATTTTAGCTGGTTTTTTTTCTTAAACTGTTTCAGGTAGCTGATTACCGGCTTTTCAGATGGAGGCCCGCAACAGATACTTGCATAGCCAATCTGTAAATAGTTTTGGCTCTTTTGTGAATAAAAGAGTGCAAAGCAAAATAAAGCTGCTGTTAATGCTGTTTTTTTCATAATAATTGGCTTTAAAAATAAGCTTAATATTTTATTTATTAAAATAATCCCATACCTCCTTTGAAATGTCTGAAATCATTTTACAGTTCACGGTATCGGTTTCCATTGAATTACTGACAAATACAGCTATTGCATAATGTTTTCCGTCCGGCAAAGTAATAATTGCGATCTCATTTTCAGCACCTGTCAGCCCTTCTTTATTTTTTCCGGATGCTCCCGTTTTTCTTGCTACAGGCGTATTTTTGGGCAGCTGTTCAATGATTTTGTTTAATCCTGTTGAGGTTGACAGCATTACCTTCATCAGGTAATCCGTAGATTTTTTTGATACTAATTTTCCGTCATAAAACTTTTTCAGGACGGTAACCGCCGAATTGGGAGTACTATAGTTCTCATACTGTACACTCCAGTCTTTATGCATATCCTCCTCATTATATCTGATCCGGAATCCTTTTACCCCTTTAGAATCCATAAAGTGCTGAACAGTTTTTGTCCCTCCAAGTAAGCGGAGCAGAATATCACAGCCGTTATTATCGCTTTTGGCAACCGTGTATTCAATAACTTCACTTAACGGGACTTCTATATTTCCGTCGGGATACTTATCACGAAGTGGCGACCAGGTATTTTTAAGTAAATTGGATGCATTCAGAGGAATTTTCTGATCTAAAGACAGCTTTCCCTGATCAACAAAATCCAGAACAGCTGCTGCAATGTGGAATTTAAAAACACTCTGCATCGGAAATTTCTGATCCCCGGATTTGCTGTACTTGAATGGGTTCTCAAATCCCAGGACTGATACCCCGACAGTTGCATTTTTACCTTTGGTAATCATATTTATTTTTTGTTCCAGCGCAGATTTCTGTGCAGACAAAAAAGCCGAGGCAAAAAGAAAAAGGAATGCTATTTTTTTCATAATGATGGAATTAAAAGATCCCTTTTAGCATGTAAAAGGGATCTGCAATTTAAGATAAAATATTGTTATTTTATTTCAAAATAATTCAGGTTGGCACCGCCTTCTTCAAAATAGATCCTGATCTTGTTTTCTCCTTTCTGAAGACGGATGTTTGGTATGGAAATGGTCTTCCAGTTCTCATTTCCGCCGGTAGAATTCAGGGATACGGAAGCCAGAACTTCTTTGGAAGCTGTTTCAATTCTTATTTTTCCCGTACTGGCAGATGAATATCTGATGTCAAAAGTATAATTTTTGTCTTCTTTTGCATGTACCGTATATTGAAGCCATTCACCGGTTTCTGTTTTTCCTACGTAATATTGATTCGTTACTTTATCATTACACTTATAAATATCTACACCATCATTTCTCATCTGTTGGCCCGAATTCCATTCAGACCTTTTAGCCGGATCGCTTACCCAGAGATTAATAAAATCTTTATCCAGATAAGCAGAGCCCATTCTTCCTAAATCATAGTCGGAAGCAAATACTCTTCCGGGAACCTGATGATTTTTGAATGGCTTCGTTGAAGGATCGGTTACCTGCCTGAACATGGCATCAATAACATCTCTTTTAATTTCAGTATTGTTCAGTTTATAGTGGTCTGCAATCTGCATCAGTGCTTTTTCTGCATATTCTTTGGATGGCTTTTCACCTCCGTTTTTCCAGTAATCAAGTAATTTCTCGTATTCAGGGGTTGTTTTTACATTGGTAATGCCTGCAATATTATCAATCTTTTTCATAGGCCAGAATGCATATCCGATATTATGCTTATTTAAAAGCTGGATCAGTTCTGTAAACCATACATTTGAATTTTCACCTGTTTCTCCAAGCCAGACCGGCATATTGTGTTTTTCTCTCAGGTCTAAAGCATGCTGAATGGTTGGCTCATCATTATAATTCCAGTATTTATGGAAGCTGAAAACCATATTGTCATCCCAGATCGGGATCAGCCCGTTATAATTGTTTCCCCATCCGTTCCCTTCAATGAAAATAATGTGCTTTTTATCTGTCTCCCGGATAGCAGCAGTAATTTCTTTCTGAAGCTTCCAAAGCGGGGCATTAGACATCTCATCCGTTCCGTTCGGATTCTTACCTGTAAAATTGATATTGGGTTCATTGATCAGGTCATATCCGCCGATCCATGGGCTGTCTTTATATCTCTCAGCCAGTTTCTTCCAGAGGGCAACGGTTTTTTTCTGATTGTCTTCATTTTCCCAAAGGGAAGGCTTGGATTTATCATTATCAGAAATATTCACGTCATTTCCCTGGCCGCCTGGTGCCGCATGCAGGTCCAGGATCAGGTACATTTTATTATCTGCACACCACTGAAGGAGATTATCCGTCATTTTAAAACCTTCTTCCAGCCAGGTGTTCTGACCTTTTACAGGCTCTTTTTCAATAGGAAGGGTATATAAATTATAATGCATGGGAAGTCTTATGGAATTAAACCCCGCCTTAGCCAGAAAATCAATATCCTGTTTTGTAACTCCGTTTTTCAAGTAAGCTTTATAAAATTTTTGCATTCCTTCTTCCCCGATCAGTTCAGCAATCTTTTCCCTGATCTTATATTGAGGGCCTGCAAAATCAGCGGTTTTCAGCATGTATCCTTCCTGAAGCATCCATCCGCCCAGACCAAGACCCCTGAGCTGGATGTTCTCACCTTTGTCATTAACAATTTTTTGCCCTGAAGTCTTTAATAATTGTGATGTCCCAAATTGAGACAATAATAAAGCAGATAATAGGATAGCTCTTTTCATAATAGTTGTAAGGATTTAAATAGTAGGGATTATTTTAGAGGTTAATCATAATGAATGGTAACCCCATAATATGAATGAACATTCATATTATTTATTTTGCCGGGAATCCATTGGGTATGTAAAACAAAATCTTTCAATTGTTTATTGAATTGTTTTTCAAATATATTGTTTTTTTTGTTTTGAAACCGACTTTCTATTGATAAATCTTTAATATTTCCGTCTTTTGTAATAATAAAGCTCGCAGAAGTATACGAATAATATTCTTCGTTCCTTTTAATATATTGCCGGGGAATAGTGTATTGAGCAAAATAGTCAGCATGAATTTTCTCCTGCTGATCTGTTGTAGAATTGGGATAGCGGGAAAACTGATCGCATTGTTCGAAAGGAAAAACTTCATTAGGATGCGTTCTCACAAAATCCTGTTTGGCTATATCGTAGGGAATCGATAAAGTCTTTTCCAAATTTTTTGGTTATGAGGCGGTTCATTTCAATTTCACCGCAGTTCTGATACTGATCATTGGGAAGAATAAGACAGGAAGTAAGCAATTCTCTGGTATTGATATTATTTTGCTTCAGAAGTTTTTTAAATTCTTCTTCCCCAGATAATCATGCCCTGATCCTGAAAAAATGTTCCAGGTATAATTTTATAGTTAAACTGATTCTGTGCCTGCTTTTTTTCAAAATTACAATCTATCTCATAACCATTTTTCTTCTGGCTACAAGATAGTATTGCAATGACTGCTAAAGAAAAAGCAGACCTTATATTCATTTAACTGATGAGTTTCATAATTTCAAGGGCTACTTTTAATGCTTCTGTTCCATCTTCCAGGGATACTTCCACATTTTTATTACCGGTAATGGCATCAGCAAAAGAATTGAGCTCATCCAAAATGGCATTGTTAGGCTCAATGTTCGGATACTCAAACAGGATCTGATTTTTCTCACCTTCAGCATTTTCTATGATCATATCAAATGGAGTAGGGTTTTCAGGAGCATCCTTCATTCTGATCACTTCAGCTTTCTTTTCCAGGAAGTCTACAGAGATATACGCATCTTTTTGGAAAAACCTGCTTTTTCTCATGGCTTTCATGGAGATCCTTGAGGTGGTAAGGTTGGCGACACATCCATTTTCAAATTCTATTCTGGCATTGGCAATATCCGGAGTCTTGCTTACTACGCAAACTCCGCTGGCATGTATGCTCTTTACTTTGGATCTGGCAATACTTAATAAAATATCAAGATCATGGATCATAAGGTCCAGCACTACAGAAACATCAGTTCCACGGGGATTAAACTCCGCCAGGCGGTGAATTTCAATGAACATTGGATTTTTGATATACTCTTTTGTAGCAATAAAAGCAGGGTTATATCTTTCTACATGTCCTACCTGGGCTTTGATTCCCTTTTCCCGGCATAAACTCAAAATTTCCTCTGCCTGTTCCAAAGTTTGCGTTACCGGTTTTTCAATGAAGAAATGAAGTTTTTTTTCAATTGCTTTTAAAGCATAATCATAATGATAAACCGTTGGCGTAACAATATCCAGCATATCGATCTGGTTAAGAAGTTCATCAAAGTTTTCAAAATATTTATATCCGAATTCGGCCTCTAGTCTTTTTCCGTTTTCAACATCTTTATCATGGAAACCTACAAGTTCATATCTATCTGATTGATTAAGAAGTTTTAAATGTATTTTTCCCAAATGTCCGGCACCTACCAAACCTGCTTTTAACATAGCTGTATTAAATTTTTGTAAAGATAAGAAAGAAGTTAGATTGTAGAAGTCAGAAAATGCTTTTTGTGGATAATTCTTTCCTTTAATTCCACCAATCTAAAATCTAATTTATTACTTTTGTCAAATGCAGGATTCGTTTGTACATAAAGGAAAAAGAAAGATTTTGGTGGATTATCTACGGCAGAGAATTGGAATCTCGGATGAGAATGTACTTCGGGCAATGAGTGAAGTACCGAGACACCTCTTTATCGAAAGTATTTTTGAAGATTTTGCTTATGAGGACCGGGCTTTTCCGATTCTGGCACATCAGACTATTTCCCATCCTTCAACGGTAGCAGAACAGTCGGAGCTGTTACAGGTAAAGGCAGGGGAAAAAGTACTTGAGATAGGAACAGGTTGTGGTTACCAGACTGCTGTTTTACTGGCAATGAAGGCTTTGGTATATACAGTGGAAAGACAAAAAGATCTTTTTGATTTTTCAAAGAAGAAGCTCAGAGAACTTCATCTGTATCCGAAATTCCAAAGCTTTGGGGATGGTTTTGCAGGGCTTCCGACATTTGCTCCCTTTGATAAAATCATTGTAACCTGCGGAGCCTCTACCTTACCGACAGAATTATTAAAACAGCTGAATATAGGAGGGAAAATGGTCATCCCGCTGGGGCCGGTTGATGAGCAGGTTTTATTCAGATTCACAAAGCTGGGTCCTACTGAATTTGAAAAAGAAGAATTCGGAGCTTACAAATTTGTTCCAATGCTGGGAAGTACAAATCAATAAAATCTGTTTCATAAAGTTTTACACATAAGTCTCAGGCCTTACTGCTGGAAAATACTTTAAACTTAAGTAGTATGTAATTATGCCTTGCTCATAAAGATGTAGTTTTTATGATTTTAGTGTGGTGCATGGAATTAATAAATTTTATATTTTTTAATAATTTTTTAGACCCGTTTCGGAACGGAAATTGGACTTCTTTAGAACCTAATCACTTAAATCTTAATTATTATGGATACGAATAGATTCAAGGCATCACATGATTTCAGTAATGTTCAGAAGAATTTGCATAATAATCCCGGATATAGTGTAGAAAGCTATTCCCAACAGGTAAAGGATTATATCAATGAAATGAAAGGTAAAAATCAGGAAGCCACCAAACAGGGATTTATGAGCCGCGCCCAGAAGTCAGCAAAAGACGTTTGGGAAGAGATTCAGGAAATGGCTTCAGAAGCCTGGGATAAGAATAAAAAACATTCAGATGAAAAAAAATAATTTTTAATATTAAAGTTAGAAACCTTGCTTTTTACAGAGCGAGGTTTTTTTATTAAATGACGATAGAATGAAAGTTTTTGTAAATAAAATGATTCCTGAAACCGGAATCAGGATGCTGGAACAGGAAGGGTTGGAAATATTTTTTCCGGAACAAGAATTCCTGTCGCAGGAGAAATGGCTGGAATATTGTCAGAAGGCAGATGCTATATTAAGTGTAGGAACTGAGTTTAGATATGACCGCGCATTTTTTACGGCTTGTCCGGATCTTAAGGCTATTGCACTGTATTCAGTGGGATTTGATCATGTGGATATCAAAGAAGCAAACCGGAGGAATATTCCGGTTGGTAACACACCGGATGTTTTGAGTAAAGCAACTTCAGATGTCGCTTTTTTATTGATGCAGTCAGTGGCACGAAGAGCAAGTTTTAATTTCCGGAAAGTAAAAGATGGAAACTGGGGAGCGTTTGATCCTTTACATGCTTTGGGACAAGAACTTTACGGAAAAACGCTGGGGATTTTTGGTTTGGGAAGAATAGGTTTTGAAATGGCGAAAAAATCTCAGAAAGCCTTTGATATGAAGATCCTGTATCATAACCGTCATTGGAATGAAGATGCAGAAAAGGAGCTGAATGCGAAGTTTGTTTCATTTGAAGAACTGATCGGAAGTTCAGATGTTTTGAGTGTGCATGCCAATTTCACTCCTAAACATGAGGATCTTTTTAACCGTTCTGTATTTGAAAAGATGAAAGCCAATGCTATTTTTATCAATACGGCAAGAGGAGGTTTCCATAATGAAAAAGACCTGTATGAAGCATTAACCTCAGAACAGATCTGGGGAGCAGGTCTGGATGTTACCAATCCTGAGCCGATGTCTGAAGAAAATCCGCTTCTGGAACTTTCAAAGGTTTGTGTATTACCACATATTGGTTCGGCAACTGTTGAAGCCAGAAACGGAATGGCAAAACTAGCTGCAGAAAATATTATTGCAGTTTCAAAAGGCATGAAAATGCTGCATTGTGCCAATCCTGAGGTATATTCCGGACATGAATAGCAACTTGGAATTATTTTTGTTCTTATTCTGTAAATCTTAAACCTAAAATATTATGGCACCGGAAAACAATATTAATGAACAGAACAGAAGGTTGGAACGCATGGATTATGATCCTAACGAAGATATATTCAAAAGGGAAAAGCATATACCGCTGGACGGAGACGGCAATCCTGTTTTTGATGCAGACAATGATGAGGATAAATTAGATAAAGGACTGGATATCCCCGGAGCGGAAGATGATGACGAAATGGAAGAAATAGGGGAGGAAGATGAAGAAAACAATTACTGGAGCCTCAGTGACAATGAAGATGACCACGAAGAGGAAAATGATGATGTGCTCACATAACTTTGCTAATATACTGGCCTTGCTGATTTTCAGTAAGGCTTTTTTTATACTGAACAGATTTCTTCAGGAGAAATTTTTGGTAATATTTTTTACAGTATTGAATATCCGGGCTGCCATAGGTATACAAACCTGATATGTTCCCATAAGTCAATTTTCCTCTTTCACTTGCCTATATTTTCCAATTTGAATATCTTTAAAACTTCAAACATTGTTTAAATATAGAACTTTAAATAACATATGACTTTTCAGGAACAGATACAGCAGGGTATACCTCACCAGTTGCCACAGGCAAAACCATATGAAACCAATATTAACCATGCTCCGAAGCGTAAAGAGATTTTAGGGGAAGAAGAAAAAAAACTGGCATTAAAGAATGCTTTACGTTATTTTGATCCTCAGTTTCATGCAGCTTTAATTCCTGAGTTTAAGAAAGAGCTTGAAGATTACGGAAGGATTTATATGTATCGTTTTCGTCCAGATTATGAAATGAAGGCCAGACCAATTACAGACTATCCCGGAAAATCAGAGCAGGCCAAAGCTATCATGCTGATGATTCAGAATAACCTGGATTATGCTGTAGCACAGCATCCGCATGAGCTGATCACTTACGGTGGGAATGGTGCAGTGTTTTCCAACTGGGCGCAGTATCTTTTGACCATGAAATACTTATCAGAAATGACTGATGAGCAGACGCTGGTGATGTATTCAGGACATCCTATGGGATTGTTTCCGTCTCACAAAGATGCCCCGAGAGTGGTGGTAACTAACGGGATGATGATTCCAAACTATTCCAAACCTGATGACTGGGAAAAATTCAATGCACTTGGGGTGACCCAATATGGGCAGATGACGGCAGGAAGCTATATGTATATTGGTCCTCAGGGAATTGTTCATGGAACTACGATTACGGTACTGAATGCTTTCAGAAAAATAAAAAAAGAACCAAAAGGCGGACTTTTTGTAACTTCCGGATTGGGTGGGATGAGCGGTGCCCAGCCTAAAGCAGGGAATATCGCAGGTTGTGTTACCGTATGTGCGGAGGTGAATCCGAAGATCACCAAAATCCGTCATGAACAGAAGTGGGTTAATGAGATCCATGAAGATCTTGATGAGTTGGTGAAAAGAGTAAGAGAGGCTCAGCAGAACAACGAAACCGTTTCGCTGGCTTATCTTGGAAATATAGTTGAAGTGTGGGAGAAATTTGATGAAGAAGACTTGAGAATTGATATCGGTTCAGATCAGACTTCCCTTCATAATCCATGGGCGGGAGGATATTATCCGGTAGGACAGAGTTTTGAGGAATCAAACAGAATGATGGCGGAAGATCCCGAGCTGTTCAGGGAGAAAGTACAGGAAACTTTAAGAAGACATGCTGCGGCCATTAACAAACATACCAGAAAAGGAACCTATTTCTTTGACTATGGAAATGCCTTCTTACTGGAAGCTTCCAGAGCCGGAGCAGATGTGATGGCAGAGAACCCGACATTGGGCAGAGAATTCAAATATCCGAGTTATGTTCAGGACATTATGGGACCTATGTGTTTTGATTATGGATTCGGGCCGTTCCGTTGGGTATGTACAAGCGGAAAACCGGAAGACCTTCAGAAAACTGATGATATCGCATGCGCAGTACTGGAAGAAATGATCAAAAACTCTCCGGAAGAGATTCAGCAGCAAATGAAAGACAATATCCGGTGGATCAAAGGGGCACAGGAAAATAAGCTGGTTGTGGGATCACAGGCCAGGATCCTGTATGCAGATGCAGAAGGAAGAATGAAAATAGCGGAAGCCTTTAATAAGGCCATTAATAACGGTGAAATCGGACCAGTTGTATTGGGGAGAGATCATCACGATGTTTCAGGAACAGATTCACCTTACAGGGAAACCTCCAATATTTATGACGGTTCCAGATTTACTGCAGATATGGCAATTCACAATGTAATTGGTGACAGTTTCCGTGGAGCAACCTGGGTGTCTATTCATAACGGAGGCGGTGTTGGCTGGGGAGAAGTAATTAATGGTGGCTTCGGGATGCTGCTTGATGGAAGTGATGATGCAGACCGGAGATTGAAATCCATGCTGTTCTGGGATGTGAACAACGGAATCTCAAGAAGGAGCTGGGCCAGAAATGAAGGCGCTATTTTCGCCATTAAAAGGGCTATGGAAGCAGAGCCTAAGTTAAAGGTAACCCTTCCAAACCTGGTAGATGAAAATTTATTATAAATAAAAAGACAGCCATGGCAGGAATCAACAAAAAACTGTTTTCACACCTTAATGTTGAGGATAATGATCCTGTCTGGGAAAAGTTTTCCCGGGTTGAATTTTCAAAAAAAAATATATTTACGGACAATAGAGCCTATCTTGTTGAAGATGGGCTCATCCGTAAATATTATATCCATACGACACCGGATATTGATACGGAAATTTCTGCAGATTTTTATTTTCCCGGAGATATCTTTACAGTAGGTGAAAATGGCTCTGACGGGATCTATGAATCCCTGAACAGCGGCCTGGCCTGGGAAATCACCCTGGAGGAGGTTAAAGAAATGTTTACCGTCAATCCTCAATGCCGTTTTGTACAGAATTACTATCTGAGCAGAAAACTAAGTGCAGCCATGAAACGCGAAATGCTGCTTCTTAAAAATACGCCGCAGGATCTTTACGAATATCTGCTCAGGAACAAACCTCATTTTATTCAGAATATTCCGCTAAAATACCTGGCTTCTTATATCGGGATTACTCCGATCTCTTTAAGCAGAATCAGAAAAAGGATTTTGTAAGCTGTAAGTTTGAAGATGAGGAAAAGAAGTTACGGCCACTTTAAAATAAAGCTTTGCGTTTAAATTAACTTCCATCTTCATTTCTCTATCTGTCTGAATTAATTAACTTTTGTTTATTGTTTGGCCTTCCGTAAGTTTTTTCCTTTGCTGAAAAAAGAATATGGAAATACAAAAACTAAACTGGGCAGGAATCAGAATTACATCACATGGTAAAACCATTTTAATAGATGCTGTTGAAGATTTTTCTTATTACAAACCTGTTTTGGGAGATGCTGTTGAAGATCTGGTCCGGTTTTCAGATGAGGTAAGGGCGGATTATATCCTGTTTACCCACATGCATCTGGACCACTTTGATAAAAGCATCATCAAGAAATGTCTAAAGGAAGACGGGAAACTGGTGGTATATTCCGGGCTGGAATCTTACGTAAAAAAGTTTGTGGAAAATGTGGATATGGTTGTTCTTGACCTGAATGAAACATTTACGGAAAATCAAATTACCTTTAAACCTGTTTTTGCGATGGATGGAGTAGGAGAAATACAGTCCTCATGGATTGTATCAGACGGAATAACGAAAATCTTTCATGGTGGAGATACCATCTGGCATAATCAGTTCTGGAATCTGGGTAAAGAAAATGAACCGATAGATTATGCTTTTTTACCGGCAAACGGAGTGGTGGTTAATTTTGAAATTATAGGTCTGGAGTACAGCCCCGTTCCGGCTTCCCTTAGCTTGAAAGAAGCTTTTGCAGCAGCCCGCTTACTGCACGCCAGAAAGTTGGTGCCTATTCATTACGGATTATTTGCACATGAAAAATGTTATATTCCTCAATTGTTTGACGACCATGATCTGAAACATTTGTCGGAGGAAATAGGGCAGGAGTATATGATTTTGAAGGACGGAGCGGTGTTGATGGAGGTTTAAATTATGGGACTGGGAGGATTAGAAAAACATTTAAAAAATCAATAATAACGGGCCTGGCCCGTTTTCTTTTGAGATTGATTTCTGGCGAAATTTACAGTTCCTGTGAAACATTAAAACAACTTTGAAACCTTCTTATTTTTTAATAAATTGTACCTATATTTTATAAGATATGCTGCCATACGAATCTTTAGAAAAATTTATAGGAATCAGTACAACCATTACGATAAAGCGGAATGATCATTTTGTGAAAGAGGATGATATCTGCAGGTATATTGGCATTGTAAAAAGTGGTACTCTATATTCTTATTTTGAAGATTCTGATGCTAATATGCTGGTAAATGAATTGTATAGTAAGCAATCTGTTATCACGTCTTATAGAAGTTTTTTAAATGAAATTCCTTCCCCGGCCTATATAAAGGCCTATTCAGATTCGGAAATTTATGCAATCGAAAAAAAAGTATACAGAGAACTGATGCAGTATCAGGAATGGACTTTAGTGTTCAAAGAAATTTCAGATGAATTGTTTACCAATAAATGTTTTAAAGAAACATCATTGATTAAGTTAAAGGCGAGGGAACGTTATCTGGCATTGCTCCGCTGCAGACCTCATCTGGAACAGGATTTTCCTCAGCATCTTATAGCATCATATCTCAAAATTCGCCCTGAAACTTTATCCAGAATTAAAAGTGTTGATCTACATCAAGATCATAAATGATTTTTCTTGCTGATTTTTGTATTGTAACAAATAACAGAATACAATGCCTTTAATCAGAATTACTTTATCAGAAAATTATTCTCAGGAAGAGTGCGGTAGAATTTCCCAGTCGGTTCATAGTGCAATGATTCAGGAATTTAATGTCCCGGAAGATGATTACTTTCACATTATTGAGCAGATAAGTCCGTCACGACTCTTTTTTCCCGATCAATATTTGGGTATGAAGCATGACGCAGGAATTTTATTTATTCAGATCATTGCTTCTACCGGCAGGACCAGAGAACAAAAGCAGAAACTTTATAAAAGTATTGCGACAGAAATTTCGGCTTCTATCAACATAAATCCACAAAACATTATCATTACTCTACTGGAAAACTCCAAAGAAAACTGGTCATTTGGTAATGGCGAACTGCAAAACTTTAATCATATATAAAATGGTAGAGATTGTAAATACAGAACAACTGCTGGAAAGCAGTACAGATGATCAGGTGATAAATCAAAAAGTGGTTTTTCTTACCGGGGATGATAATAATGCCTTTTTTATGATAGAGCTGCAGCCCAATGAAATATTACCAGCCCATTATCATAAAGAAAAAATTGAGATCTATTATATTATGAAAGGGCAGGGAAGAATAACCACAGGAGAATTTAAAAATGAAAAAGTGCTGGATCCTTATGTCCAAAATGTAGAAGAAGGATATACATTTTCAATAAGCCCCAATATGGTGCACCAGATTATTAATACAGGAACAAAACCCCTTTTGATTTTAGCTTCAGCCCCTAAAAGTCATGGCGGCGAAGATAGATATTTTGTAGAATTTGATTTCAACGGAGGAGATCTTCCGGTAGAAGCTGATTGATTTATACATCTCATCTGCCTGGATACCGGATAAATAAAACAGAGCCTATTAATACGCTCTGTTTTCTATTATTTTCTTAATCTCGTGATCATCGTCTAAACCTCTGTATGGACTTGTTAAAACAACTCTGTCCCTGAGGTGTTTGGGCAGACCGTTTAAAGACTTGTCATCATCAATAATGATAATTTCATTAACGTTATAATGTTTAAATTCTACCCATCTTTCAATTTCCTCCCGTCTTGATACGTTATATGAGTTTTCCGTTTCAATGATAGATATGGAAATAAAATGAATACCCCTCTTTTCAAATATCTTCTCCCAATTGTTAATGGTGAACCTATGCCTGTGTGAAGTAGATAGAATAAATTCAGCATTATCAATAGAATTTATGGCAGATACTGCTTTGTAAGCAAATCTGTAGAATCCGTCATCCTCCAGTTCTACTGTTTTATGAGGATTGGCATGAACCATTACACCATCAATATCTAAAAATACTTTCATTATTTAGTATCCAAATCTTTTAAAAAATCATCATTACAGAATTTTCTTGTATCAGGCTGTGCCATATCCCAGTCAAATTCATAATCTACAGAAAACTTTTTGATGTCCCTGTATGGAGGTTGATCACAATGGTTTTTACCCTGGGGGATAACCTCATATTCAAAGCCAGCCATTTCATAGGCTATATACCGATGATTGCCATCAATAATTAAGTTCTCTTCAATATTAACTTTTATTCCTCCAAAATGATGTCCGTAACCAAGCTTTACCCTCCTGTATATTCTTTCTATAACATGTACACAAACCAGTTTTTGAACTGTTTGGTATTTATGATTACCATTAGCCAGAAAATCATCTAACTGCTTATGAAACTCCGGTTTTACATTATCATCTTTCTCAGATAATTTATTTTCATTAGTTATCAAGCCTATTCTTTTGATAAAAGTAAATATAACCACTTATTAATCAAAGTGTTTGTCTTGAAAACTGTGTAAATATAATTATTTTATTACTAATGCAATATTTATACCTTACATTTAAATTAGTATTACTCTATTTCTTTATTATTCGATGAGAGATAATTAATAATTTTTTTTCTTTAATTATTTTGTTTATGATGAATAATAAATGTAGATGTTTATTTTTAAAAGATGGAAAATTGTTTATTATAATTATTATTTAGCATTAAAATATTTATTAAAGAAACAGGTGTGGATGTTGCGGAATTTTTTGATATCTTAATTTTAACATATTAAGGCTCAGAACTGCGAATGGGATTAATTAAAAAACTTTTGTGACTTTGTGGTTAAATTTTACAGGTTTCCAACCCTTTTCATAATAGCAGCATCTTTACTATAAGGATACCTATGAAAATTACCATACCTAAACCATGTCATGAAAACTGGGAAATGATGGCACCCGAAGAAAAAGGAAGATTTTGTTCTGTTTGCTCCAAAACGGTGTATGATTTTACAGCTTTATCAGATCAGGAGCTCATCAATGCTTTTTCGGATCAGGAGGAGAATGTATGCGGACGCTTTAATGAATTCCAGCTCAACAGGGATTTACAATATTCTTTTATTAATGCTCTTTTTATAAAGTTTGCTGTTGGTTTTGTTTTAACTGCCGGAGGTTTTGTTTCTGTGAATGCACAGGAAATAAAACCTAAAGAAATAAGTGTGGCAGAATATCTGGCTGGAACTATTGGTAAAGTAGTAGTTAATGATTCACTTTATAAAAGAAAGCAGATCAGGATTGGTGCTCCTGTAACAAGACCGGAGGCAAAACATATGATTATATTGGATAATAAAAATATCACTAAAGAGGAATTCAGTGCATTAAATCCTGAACGTGTAGAAAGTGTCAGTATTCTTCAGGCTGAAGAAGCCGTTAAAAGATATGGATATAAAGGAAAAGAAGGCGTTATCATCATTACCACCAAAAAGAAATGGAAATCCAAAAAATAAATTTTTCTTTCTGTAAAGGATAAAAAGTAATAACCATGAAAAAGGAAAACTCAGCAGATGCTGAGTTTTTTATCTATAGAGGGGTTTACTGCTTGTTTTTATAAGCTTCAAGCTCTTGGTGTAATCTTTGGTTCTCTTCTTTCAGGAACTCTATAAGATCTCTCTGGCTTTCCAGGAGGAATTCCGGTACATTGCAGTAATAATTACCACTTACATTCCCTATATTATTACTGTTACTATTATTCTCAAAATTATTGATCTGTCTACCTTCCTCTTCCTCATATATTTCCTCTAAAGAAACCTCAAGAAACTTAGCAATTTTTTCCCATTCTTCCTTTCGGATTCCGACTTCTCCTTTTTCTTTCCGGTTATAATTGGAAACATCTGTAGCAAGCATATCAGCAATTTGCTGTTGCGTAATTCCCTTTCTTTTTCTCAGGTTGCGTAGTTTTTCTTTTTGCATGACCGTATTTTCTACAAATATGCAAAATATTAGTCAAAAAAAATAGTCTTATGGAAAGCTTATTCTTACTTATAATGAATTTGTATGGATCGTATTTAAATTTTAAAGCTTATGGTCTATATTAGAATAATTTTTAAAGCTATACTTTGCTGAAATCAAAAAATAAAACCTCCGCACAATGCCGGAGGTTTTTATGCTGAAAAATAGGAAATTTATTTTTTCACTGCTGCAATAGCTGCTTCATAATTTGGTTCCTGCGAAATATCAGGTACCTGCTCTTCATAGATGATATTTCCCGAAGGATCAATCACCACCACCGCTCTGCTGAGAAGTCCTTTCATGGGAGAGTCTATCATTTCCACTCCATAGTTCCATCCGAAATCAGAACGGAAGTCTGAAAGCATCACTACATTTTCAATTCCTTCAGCGCCACAAAATCTTTTCTGGGCAAAAGGTAGATCTTTGGATATGCAGAGAACTACGGTGTTGGGAAGGTTGGCCGCTTCTTCATTGAAATGATGGACGGAAGCAGAACAAACTCCTGTATCTACACTCGGGAAGATGTTCAGGATCACATACCTTCCTTTGTAGGCTTCCAGCGTCTGGTCATTCATATTAACATCTGTAAGGATGAATTTGGGAGCAGGTTTATTGACCGCCGGTAATTTGGAATAAGTACGTACAGGCTGTCCTTTCATCAAAACCGTATTGGCTGTTTTAGCAGTTTGGGCAAAACCGGAAACTGACAGAAAGAATAATGCACTGAAAACTATTTTTGAAAACATTGAAAATTTATTTTTAAACAAAATTATTATTTTTTTAGGAGTCATCATTAATTTTTGTTTAAACAGCTTTCAAATAGAACAAATCTATTAAATGACCTGTTTTAAAATCAATTTTTACATTTACCTTTATTCTTTAAAAACCACATTCAAATTATTAAACGTAAGAAAATATGAGTTCAACTAGCACCCCGTCATTTCAAGATATTTTTAAAAGTGAAAGTGAAATTCCTGAAGAATATAAAGTTCCCGTAATCTATCAGCGGGAATATTTGCTGAATGGTGAACTGGTAGAGTGGAAGGGAGAAGTCCAGAATATATATTCCCCTGTATGTATTCCATCCGGAAACGGGCTGGAACGAAAACTGCTCGGAAGTATTCCGGAAATTGGTCCTGAAGAAGCAATGGAAGTTCTTGATGCCTGTGTAAAAGCGTATGACAACGGTTTAGGCGAATGGCCCACCATGTCGGTAGAAGGGCGGATCAGATGTATGCAGAAGTTTGTATATCTCATGATTCAGCAGAGAGATCTG
Organism: Chryseobacterium flavum; assembly: GCF_003385595.1. Taxonomy (GTDB): domain Bacteria; phylum Bacteroidota; class Bacteroidia; order Flavobacteriales; family Weeksellaceae; genus Chryseobacterium; species Chryseobacterium flavum. The sequence goes on from NZ_QNUE01000015.1 coordinate 48,562, forward strand.
ATTATTAAGCTGCTGATGTGGGAAATCGGAAAAACACTGGCAGATTCTACCAAGGAGTTTGACCGTACTGTAGACTATATCAACCAGACGATTGATGCATTAAAAGACCTGGACAGGGAATCTTCCCGCTTTCAGCAGGCGGAAGGTACCATTGCACAGATCAGAAGGGCTCCGCTGGGTGTTGTTTTAAGTATGGGACCGTTCAATTATCCATTGAATGAGATCTTTACAACACTGATTCCGGCCCTGATTATGGGGAATACGATTTTATTCAAGCTTCCCAAACATGGCGTTCTGGCCCATTATCCGCTGTTGAATGCATTTAAAGAAGCCTTTCCAAAGGGAACGGTAAATACGCTTTATGGAAAAGGATCGGAAATCATTACCCCGATCATGGAAAGCGGAAAAGTGAATGTACTGGCGTTCATAGGTTCCAGTAAAGTAGCGAACGGATTAAAGAAACTACATCCGAAAGTAAACCGGTTAAGAGCCATTCTGAGCCTTGATGCTAAAAATGCAGCGATTGTAACGAAGCATGCAAATCTGGATGTTGCGGTAAGTGAGTGCATCCTTGGAGCTTTATCCTTCAACGGCCAGCGCTGTACTGCTTTAAAGCTGATTTTTGTACAGAAAGAAGTGGCTGCAGAATTTACGTCCAGATTAAGTGAAGCTGTTTCAGCACTGAAACCAGGACTTCCATGGGAAAAAGATGTGAAGGTTACTCCGCTTCCGGAAGTCAGTAAACCTCCTTATCTGAAAGAATGTATAGAAGATGCTTTATTGAAGGGAGCAGCAGTTTTAAATAAAAACGGAGGATATACAGAAGAATCTTTTGTATTTCCGGCCGTGGTATATCCGGTAAACAGTGATATGAGGCTGTATCATGAAGAGCAGTTCGGGCCGGTAATTCCTGTAGTGCCATTTGAAGATATAAAAGAGCCTATAGAATACCAGGTGAATGCTTCACATGGGATGCAGGTAAGTATTTTCAGTGAAGATCCAGAGGAGGTGGCAAGGTTGATTGATCCGTTTGTAAATCTGGTAAGCCGTGTCAATATCAATTGTCAGGCTCAGCGCGGCCCGGACGTTTTCCCCTTCACAGGAAGAAAAGACAGCGCGGAAGGAACACTCTCCGTATTTGATGCTCTCCGTTCATTTTCAATACGGTCTCTGGTAGCCGCTAAACTTACCGATGCCAACAAAGAATTATTGAATACCATTGTCAGGGATCATGATTCCAATTTCCTGAGTACAGATTATATTTTCTGAACAAGTATTAAAATATTTCGGCGGGCTAAGAGCCCGCCGAAATATTTTAACGTTTTTTTACAGAGCGCTTTTCTTTTTCCTTTGCAATTGTATTCCGGATCCAGTCCAGCTGAGGGTCTTTTTTATTAATAATATCCTGCATGCTTTCCTTAACGATCACATCAGGAACTACTCCTTTTTTACTGTCAGACATGTTGATATTAGGCTGTACCAGAAGCAGTCCGATAGGAAACCTGATCTTGGAATTGGGAAGCTTTTGGTAAGAATAAAACCCTGCTACAGTACCGTCATTAGCCCCTCCTGTTTCTTCTCCTACGAGAATGGCTCTTTTATCATTTTTAAGTTTGGCTGTAATAATGGAAGAGGCAGAAAAGCTTCCTCCGTTGATCAGTACAAAAACTTTCCCGTGGAAGGCTTCTTTATTGGGTTTTGTAGGTTTATCCACCCTCATTTTATAAAACACTTTTCCATCCTTTTTATAGGTGCTGAAAGCCTGCGCAAAAAAGTAGCTTGGATAAACGATACTCTTTAAAGCATATTCAAAGGGAGAACTTTTCCTGAAATAGTTGGTTTTAAGCGGAGTGGTTTTTGATGTGACCTGTGATGGTCTGATCAGGGTGAAAGGTTGGTCAGCCAGATAGGAGTACAGGTTATTGATCTCGTGTAGTGATCCCCCATAGTTGTTTCGTACATCTATGATAAGGTAAGGAGATTTTGCATTCCTGATCTTTGCAAAAGTCTCTTTATAAAACCGGTTTGAATATTCCCTGGAAAAACTTTTTACTTTTATATAAGCAATGGTACTGTCTTTATCCAGAAATTTAAAGCTTCTGTTATACGAATTGCTGGAAGCTACATAATCATTTATTTTCCTTTCCTGGGTTCTTTTTTTCATTTCCTTATCTTTTTCAAGATCTGATTCGGATTTAGACTCCCGGTGTAAGGTGATGGTATTCTTTTTTCCTTTGTAGAGGGTTTCAATTATGGCAGAATCAGAAAGCCCGTTTTCTGCTGTATAGAAATTGAAAAACAGATCTTTCAGATAATAAGCATGGAAAGTAGTATTATAACCGTCACTGCTGATCAGGTTTCTGTATTTTCGGATATATTCTGAAACAGGAATACTATTGATGGTTAGAACTTCAGTCCCCGGCTTTATATTTTCTATACCATCCCTATTTTCTATAATAAACATTCTGTCCCGCTTTACATAATATTCAAAACGGCTGAACAACCCCTTCTGCTGTTCAAAATTTTTAATTTCCTGCCTGGTAAATTTCTTTCTGGGAATCCTCAGGGAAAGATGCCCTTCTCTGATACTGGCAATCACGGGCTGAAACCGGAAATAAAACTGAAGGGGGGTAAGAGGTTCATTAAGCGTTTGTTTGAGACTATCAAACTTACGGTCCAGCTCCTGTTTGGAGATATACCAATACAAGTGGGGATGCATTTTTTCAAGCTTTGAATAGGCATAATCCACATCTTCTTTAAGCTGTTCCGGTTCAATACACGAAGCCCGCTGCTCATTATGTTTTTTAATGGAAGAGCATGACCAGAGTACAGCCAGAAGTAAAATTACCGGGTAATTTTTCAATGTCTTTGAGTTTTTTCAGGCTGCTAAAATAAAAAGATTAAAAATAATCATCACTTAAATGAATGATAAAATTTAAGAATTTTAGTTAAAAAATAAAGCAATACAGTTTATATTTTTCCTATCCCTGAAAAGTTAATACATTTGATGTTATTTTTATACAGATGATGTATTGGGTTATTACAATAATTCTGATCCTTGTTGCAGGCTACTTTCTGGTGATCAATATGAAAGCATTCGGTGCGGTGCCAAAAGGAAAACGATTGGAACGTATCAGAAAATCGAAACTTTACCGGGATAAGCAATTTCAGAATATCAGCTATACACCTTCTCTGGCGGAAGGTTACAAAATGTCAAAGGTTACCTATGACTTTTTTCTGGGAAAAAAAGATCCGTTACTGAAACCTCTAAAAGATATACCTTCTGTACATACAGATCTGAGCAGCATTAATAAAAGCAGGGATGTATTTATATGGTTAGGGCATTCCTCTTATTATATTCAGACGGATGGGGTTTCTTTTCTCATTGATCCTGTACTTAGCTCTTACGGTTCTCCTTTTAAATTTTTCAATAAAGCATTTAAAGGCTCCGATATTTTTAAACCTGAGGATATTCCGGCTCTGGATTATCTTATCATTACCCATGATCATTTTGATCATCTGGATTATCCTACGGTAAAAGCCATCAGGGAACGAACGGGTGCAGCAGTTGTCCCGTTAGGGGCAGGAGCACATCTGGAAAGATGGGGATATCCCGGGGATAAGCTTATTGAAGAAGAGTGGGGTGCAGAAGTGGAACTGAAAAATAATATAAAGATCATTTTTACCCCTGCCAGACACTTTTCCGGGAGAGGGGTAAAACAGAATAATACCCTCTGGGCCTCTTACGTACTGATCACGCCGAAAAGACGGGTTTTCTTAGGAGGAGACAGTGGCTATGACTCCCATTTTAAAATGATCGGAGAAAAATATGGACCCTTTGATTATGCTATACTGGAGAACGGGCAATATGGAGAAGCATGGCGGTATATTCACACACTTCCTGAAGATGTAATCCGGGCAGCTCTTGACATCAATGCAGAATATATTATTCCGGTGCATGCTGCCAAATTTGCATTGGCTTTACATCCCTGGAATGAGCCTCTGCAAAAGATAACCCGCTTAGGAAAAGAAAATAAGCAGTCTGTCCTGACCCCGATGATCGGGGAGGTAGTGGATCTGAACAGCTCGGATCAGCAGTTCTGTATTTGGTGGGAGGACTGATCAGGCATGCCAGATATTCTTATATCTTGTAGGATGATTCTCAAACTGCTGACGCACAAAATCACATTCCGGATCTACCAGCAGATCTTTTTCTTCTGCATACCGTACCAGCTCATCAAGTAAAAGCTTGGCATATCCCTGGCCTTCACGGTTTTCATCCAGTTTGGTGTAATATACAATCAGTAGTCTCCCGTCAACCTCTATAGACATATAGCCCACTTTTTTATCATCGATGAGCAGTTGTAATTCATCCTGGTATGGAGATACTTTGAACTTTATATTTTCCATAATTATTGAGATTTGGTGGATTAATGATTTACAGGAGATGCTAAAAAGCATTCTCTTCTTTAAAATTACAAATTTTAATCTTATGAAATTAAATATTTGGGGTAATCTTAACGAATTTTATAATATAAATACAAAAATATTGATAATGAGGAATCTGTCCCCGAATCATAAATCTTTCCTTTAAAAATGTGTTTAAAATATGCTGTTTAATAATTATAAACATTGAAGCGGGTCTTTTTTGATAAATTACATGGAGGAATCGGTTGTAAAATATCTTTCAGAAAATCAGTGTTTTATGGTTTTTGTTAACAAACATTAGCAGTTTAAAATAAAAAATGGCACTTTAATTGACTATGTCATGATGTTTAATTCTAAAGTGGATGAAATGAAAAAAATTTTGTTAACAGCATTTTTTATCGGGACTTTTAGCCTGAGTTATGCTCAATCAGATTATTATAACGATTACAGAAGAAGTATTACAGATATCAACTGGCAGAGAGTAGTTACTGACCTTGTGCTCTCGGCAGCACAGGCCAATCAGATTTATGCTCTGAATGACAGGTATCATGATTATAATACATGGAACCGGGTATATGTAGTAGAGCCGGGAAGATGGAGAGATGACCGGTATTCGGAATTGGAAAGAATCCTGGGAAGAGAAAAATATATACTCTTTAAAAAGAAGTATTACAGGGGTCAGAATCCTGTCATTGTTTACGGAAGAAATAAGAACGACTATAAAAAATACCGTAAGCAGCAGGAGAAATATTACAAAGAACGTTCCAAGTATTATAAAAAGCAGCACAATCATCATGATCATGATGATTGGGATTAGACCATTATCAACTATATATATTCACTTTTAAGCGGCTGGCATCTATGTCAGCCGTTTTATTTGTCAGGCAATTGTTTTTATAAGTATATTTGTTTGAATTTTATAATTTAAGATTATGGAGCCCAAAGAATCATTAGAAGGCTTTTATCAGAGGAATGCTTCCAGACTGGGACCTCAGTGTCTGGGCACTCATGGAATGGGGCATTTCAATGTGTTTTCACGGGAATATTGTTCAACTGTAGCTCCTTACAGCAGGAGGGATTATTACAAAATTTCACTGATTATAGGAAAAGGAAGGCTTCATTATGCCAATAAATGGATCCAGGTGGACCAGCCGGCTTTATTATTTTCCAATCCTGTTATTCCATACTCCTGGGAATCTGATAGTGAAGAACAGAAAGGGTGGTTCTGCCTGTTTACAGAACAGTTTTTACAGAATGGAAGCCGGTGGGGAAACCTTCAGGATTCTCCGCTTTTTAAGATTGGGGGAACACCGGTTTTCTTTGTAGGGGAAGATCATCAGAAAATACTCTCCGATCTTTTTTCAAAAATGATGACTGAAATTCAATCGGATTATGTTCATAAGTATGATATGCTCAGGGCATACCTTTACCTGATGATCCATGAGACAATGAAAATGCATCCTGCAGAAAGTTTTGAACCTTATCAGAATGCTTCACAACGGGTTGCCTCCTTGTTTATGGAACTTCTTGAAAGGCAGTTTCCTATAGACAGCCCTGATGCATTCCTGAAATTAAAAACCCCAAATGATTATGCGCAGAGTCTTTCTATTCATGTAAATTCCTTAAATAGGTCCGTGAAGGAAATTACCGGAAAAACCACCAGTCAGCAGATTACCACAAGAATTATTCAGGAAGCCACGGCGCTGTTGAAACATACCGACTGGAATATTGCCGAAATTGCCTATGGGCTGGGATTTGAGGAACCGGCTTATTTTACGAATTATTTTAAGAAACAAACCGGAATAACCCCGAATGCTTTAAGAATGAGTCTTGTTTGAATTTTATAATTCTTGGTTTGAATTCTATAGCAGAAGTGATGATTTCATACTCTAATTTTGTTTTGTAAAATTATAAACCAAACATCATGAAATTTAAAAAGTTAGGAAACACAGGCGAGCAGCTTTCCGCAATAGGACTAGGCTGTATGGGAATGAGTTTTGCTTATGGTCCCGCAGATGAGCAGGAAAGCATCAATACATTACACCGGGCATTGGATTTGGGCGTTAACTTCTGGGATACGGCCGATATGTATGCTGATGGGGAAAATGAAAAACTGATCTCCAAAGTTCTGGTTCCAAACCGGGATAAGATTTTTATTGCCACCAAATTCGGATTCAGGTTTAAAGATGGAAAAGCCAGTCACAGCGGAGCCCCGGGCACCTATTTTGATGGTTCACCTGAATGGATCAGGCAGGCGGTAGATTTAAGCCTTCAAAGACTGAAAATTGATACGATTGATCTGTACTACGCCCATAGGATAGATCCTAATGTTCCGGTTGAGGAAACGGTAGGAGCAATGGCAGAGCTGGTAAAAGCAGGAAAAGTGAAGTATATCGGGCTTTCAGAAGCTTCAGCAGAATCCATCCGTAAAGCAAATGAAATTCACCCGGTTGCTGCCTTACAGTCAGAATATTCAATTCTTACAAAGGACATTGAAAAAGAGATCCTTCCTGTGATCAGAGAGCTCGGGATTACTTTAGTTCCTTATTCTCCATTAGCAAGAGGTCTTTTTTCCAATATCAATGAAGTGCAGAATTTCGGGGATGATGATTTCCGGAAGTCATTACCGCGTTATCAACAGGAAAATATTGAAAATAATATCCGTCTGGCCAATGAGATCAATGAATTTGCTGCTTCCAAAGGCGTAAAAGGAACTCAGCTGGCATTGGCATGGGTACTGAACCAGGGAGATGATATTATTCCGATCCCGGGAACCAAGAGAATCAAATACCTGGAAGAAAACATTGAAGCAGTGAACATTGAGCTTACCCCTTCAGATCTGGATACCATAGATGCCATTCTTAAAAAATACCCTAATGTGGGAGAAAGATATAACGAAGGGTCTATGAAATTGGTCAATAACTAAGAACAAACAGTACAAGCTGGGTTTCTGAATGAAAGAAGCCCTGTTTTTTTGAACATAACACAAAATCACTTGTCAATATGAATAGAAGAGAACTGATAAAAAACGGGTTACTCGCAGGTACATTAAGTTTTGTTCCCTTTTCCGGAGTCTTTGCTGAAGAAAAGAAGATTACTGAAAAAAATAAGGAAGACCTTTCCGGCTTTAAAAAGATTCAGCTGGGAGACCTGCAACTATTTATTCTCACAGACGGATACATTCATGAAACCAACCTGAACTCTTTTGCACCGAGAGGAAACCTTTCTGAACTGAAAGCTATTCTCAAAGACAGTTTCAGATCTGAGGATTTTATTGATATGGCGATGAATATCCTGCTGGTTAAAACGAAGAACAGGCTGATCCTGATGGATACCGGGATGGGAATATTTGCCGATGAAAGGACAGGTTTCCTTTTGAGAAGCCTACAGAAGGCAGGATTTTCACCAAAAGATATTACAGAGGTGTTTATTTCCCATGCACATCCGGACCACATAGGAGGTGCAGTAGATAAACAGAACAATCTTGTTTTTCCCAACGCTGATATTTTTATCTCAAAAGTGGAGTACGATTTCTGGAAAAGTACTTCCGTGAAAGATTTTAGCAACAGTGGGTTAAAAACACAGCCTGATCTTCTTAACCAGATTATTCCGGCAGTTCAGAATATATTGAAGACCATCCGTCCGAAAATAAAGTTTTATGATCTGAACAATACTTTGTATGATCATTTCAACTTTCAGCTGGCACCGGGGCATACTCCCGGCTTAACAGTTACCACCATATCTTCAGGCAATGAAAAACTGATGTATGTTGCGGATCTTATTCATTCAGATGTGATTCTCTTCCAGCATCCTGAATGGGGATATTTTGGAGATACCGATCTGGATATCGCAGCAGCCTCAAGAAAGAACCTTCTTCAGCAGCTGGCAGAAACTAAAACAAGAGCTTTTGCTTACCATTTGCCCTGGCCGGGGCTGGGATTTACAAAGAAAAGCGGAGCCGCATTTGAGTGGATTCCAGAAGGCTTTATGAATTAATCTTACAATATAATATAATGATCCCTGTCTTTTCCTTATCCGGAGTGCGGCAGCTAAAGACTGAAGGGACAAAAACATATCCTCCCTGGCAATGGGAGGATATATTGTATACATGGGTAATTTATAGATGTTTGATTATTAATCCTCTCCAAAAACCAGTTCAGGAGAATAAAGTTTTCTGAACATTAAGTAAGTAACCGAAAGCACGAAGAATGCTATAATGGCATCTATAGTTGCCGGAAAGCCAAGAACGGCAATTTTTGAAAAAAAGGCAAAAATGATATCAAAAAACATTCCTGCAAATACCCATTCCTTTAATCTCAGTAATCTGTCGGGAAGCAGAAGGACCAGTATACCCGAAATTTTGAAAACCCCTAAAATGTAAATGAAATGCGGAGGATAGCCAAGCTGCTGGGTAATATCCCATACAACAGGATTTTTTGTAAGTTCAAAGAAGCCGCTGGCTCCAAACCATAGAGACATGAAAATAGCTCCGGACCAATAAATGATTTTTGTTGTTTTTGTTTTCATTGTGATGTTATTTTAATTGTTATTGTTGTAGGTTAAATACGTGTTGTATGAAAGGGAATAGAGAATATTTAGTTGAAATCTGCTTTTGCTGAGCCTGAGATTTCTCCTGTTTTCGGATTTTGGATAAAGGCAATGATTTCCCAATTCTCCGGTACAAAATGATCAGGAGTTTTGAAGGATGATACTCCTTCACTCTGTTTATTCAGTAAGATCTGATTTTGCTTATGAACAATTTGCCAGTGCTGTAAATGACGTCCTTCATTTTCACCTTTACCTACTTTTGTGGAAGATTGTTTCTCAATAAGGCTGATGAGTAAAATATTTCTGGAATCAGTGGTCCCTGTTTTAAAGGAAGCTCTGATTTTATCTCCTGAAACGGTTACAGACAGGTCAATAGGGATATTTTTACTATTAAATAATGCATTTTGAATCGCTGTAGACACTGCATTGGTATCAGAACCCACAAATTCGTTTTTTCCATTAACAACCAGCTGTGGAGTGTAGGTTTGTGAATTCAGTATACTGCTGTATTGCTGTTGACGTTGTGAGTTTTCAACGGAACTGAACCGGTCTTTCCATCCGAGACGGTTCCAGTAGTCTACGTGATAAGACAGAATGTAAACCGGCTGGTTTTTGTATTCTTTTTCAATCTGTCCCATCAGTTTATCCGCTGGCGGACAGCTTGAGCAACCTTCAGATGTGAAAAGTTCCAGGACAGCGAATCCTTTATTTTCAGCAGCTGAGACAGGAGATATTTCCTGAGTTTTATTTTTCTGTACAAAGGCAAAGGCAGCAAATAGAAGTAGAGTGAAGGCACTCACTGTGATTAAGTTTTTAAGTATCATATCTTTAATTTTGATTCAAAAGTAGAATCTCAATAGAAGATAAAGAATACAAAAAAGGTTCAAACGGACAAATCTGAAGGGGAAACCGGAAATTGGGAGGGGGATATTTTGTTTCATAGTGATATCAATATGAAATAAAAGAACCCCGATCATAACAATCAGGGTTGAAATATTTCAAAATTGGTGTGCTTCCGGTTTCTCCTGTTATCTGTCTTCCAGCCAACTGAAAAAACTATGTGTTTTTTCTTTATTGATCAAAAGTTTCTCAGGAGTATCAACCACCAGCTTAACAAGAATTTTACGCTGGAAATAATGTTCCATTTCCCTGATCGCTTTAAAATTAACGAGATATTGCCTGTTAACCCTGAAAAACTGTTTGTCCGACACCTGCTCCGCAATCTGGCCAAGAGGCTGGCTGAGCTGAAACTGTTCCTTACTGAAGGTAACCAGGTGTGTGATCTCATTATGAATATAAAAGTAAGCAATACTTTCTGTGGGAACAGTGGTGTACTTCTGATTTTTAAAAACCAGAAAGCTGCTTTTTCCTTCAGGCTGTTTTATCTTCTGTAAAAAAGATTCCAGATCAGGCAGTTCGTCTTTTTGGAAAAATTTTTTTAATTCATCAACCTTCTTCAGGGCTTCAGCAATATCTTCCCTGGAAAAAGGTTTCAAAACGTAATCTATCCCTTTACTTTTAAAAGCATCCAGCATATATTGGTCAAAAGCAGTACAAAAAACTACAGGACAGGTAATTTCGACGGCTTTGAAAATCTCAAAAGAAAGACCGTCTGAAAGCTGGATATCCATAAAGATGAGATCGGGTTTCGGCTCTTTGGTTAATGCTTCTATACTGGTTTCTATACTGTCATAGACTCCTGAGATCCGGGAGTCTGGTTTTAAATCTGCAATGAGGTTCTGAAGAGATTTTGCAGCTCTGAATTCGTCTTCAATGATGATGATATTCATGAATTAAAGGGAGTTTTATCTGGAAAATTTTTTCGTCTGAATGAATAATAATGTCTTGTTCTAAAAGATGCTTATAACGCATTTTGATATTATCAAGCCCGACTCCGAGGGAATCTTCCAGGGTTATTTTGCGTTGTATAGGATTCTCAACAATGATTTTGTCATTGGTATTGTAAATTCTGATATGTAAAGGCTTACTTTGTGATACTACATTATGCTTAATGCAGTTTTCTACCAGCAGCTGAAGGGTGAAAGGAGGAATGAGGGTTTGTTCAGTTTCTTTTTCCAGCAGATTGGTGAATGTAATTCCTTCTCCGAATCGGGCTTTCTGCAGGAAAAGATAGGCCTCTACAATTCTCATTTCTTCCTGAACACTGATCAGGTCTAATTTCCTGCTTTCAAGGGTAAACCTGTAAAAATCAGAAAGCTTAATGATAAAGTCTGTGGTTTCCTCATCATTGGTTTCTGCCATTAATTTCAGGGTATTTAAACTGTTGAAAAGAAAATGCGGATTGATCTGCTGTTTTAAAAGTTCATACTGAGCCCCAAGGTTATCACTTTTTACTTTTTCCAGTTCAAGCTGTATCTGTTGTCCCGTATAATTGTTCTGAAGTAGAGTTAAAAACATATAACATACCAGGTTAATCAGTATTCCCCTTACTTCAACCATCAGCATAACCGGTCCGAAATTGATATGGGAAAGGATCAGCTGCTGGATCCAGGCCAGTCCGAACATGATCACCATACCAAAGGCTAAAATAACAAGCAGCCTTGAATAGGAAATATGTTGCCTGCGCTTTCCGGCAGAACGGTTCAGCATATAGATGTTTATATACCACATGATAATTGAAAATGCGGCTGTTATGGCTGAATTTACTACAGCTTCTTTCCAGTTGAATTCATGGGATGCAAGCTGAGGAACGGATGATAAAATACCCAGAAAAATTGAGCTTATCCAGATTACCGCCTGCGAAATTTTTATTTTTTGCTGTTGCATGAGAACTGCAGATTTCAAAAGGTTAAATTAATGTTTTTTATTGGTAAAAATGAAAAATATTAATGATTATAAATATATGATGGTAAATTGATAATGGTGTGCTTATTTGGTCTGTTAATTTTTACTGTTTATTGAGTATTAATTTGCTTGATAAATACACCTTTAACAAAATAAGTCCAAAACTGGTCTTAAGGCCTGCTTACCGGTTTATAGCTCATAAAGTACTGTATTCTTTCTTTTTCCGACTGATTGTTTTTATCTGTACTTTGGTTTTTATAGGATACAGTTCCCAGGTGATCTGTTTTTACTGTTTCAATGCTTACCAGTTCGCCGGTAATGGTTCCTCCTGTATACTGAGGGTTGTCATGATAACGCCATGTTACCAGCTTCATAATGCTTCCTGCTTCAGGCTGGCTGGCTGTTTCTGACAGAGATCTGAATGCCTGGTCATTTCCATATAAAGCTGACATTGTTTTTTTTCCAGGATTAAGGGAGGTAGAAATAAACTTCAGGTTTTCGGGATCAAAAACTGTTCTTGTAAGACCGTTATCCTTATTTTCTTTGCATGAGACAAACATTGTGAAACCTGCTATGAGGATTAATATTGTATTTTTCATTGTTTCTGTAAGTTTTGTATTAATCTTTGTGTATTGACTTTCATAGGAACATCAAAAAGATATCCTGTTTTTTCTGCGAGCTGCCTGTGACATGCAATACAGGATTCCCTGGCAAATGAAGCAGATTTTCCGGTCGGATGAAGGTCGTCTCCTGAGAATTTTGCAAAGCCCCAGCCTTCGGTATCCTGGTATTTTTTAGAGTCTTTTACCATGAACTGGGCATTGATGAATTTTCCGGCCCTGATTTCTCCATCAGGTAACTCTTCCTGCTTCCATACCGATTTCACTACAATACTTCCCTCCGGCCACGGATGAAAGTTTTCTGTTTCCACAGCTTTTACTGCAATGTCATTTCCGTAGATCACCCGGATTGAATGGTCAAAAAGCGTACTCATACTGATTACTTTCCAGTTTTTAAAGTCATCGGTATACTGTACTCCATTTGGTGATATGGGAAAGCCTGAGGATTTTGGAGACTGTGTTTCAGACGTTGTATGCGCAGGCTGATTGATGGTTATATGGGATAACGAGGGTTTTGCAGAAGATAAAGAAAGGGTGTATTTTTTTATGGTTTCGATGTCCTTCTCTGTAATTTTAGCTGCCGGATGAAGAAGCGTATATTCATGGAGAGGCATTTTGCCACTCTGCATCATATTTAGAATAGCATACATTTTACCCTGGTGCTCAGCAGGAGAGATGTTCTCCCATTCCGAAAAATTAAGAACTTCCCTTGCTCGTTTAATGTCTTTATTAACAGCCCATGAAACAGGCGCAATCTTATCATACCAGCTCAGGTTCTGCTGGTTGGAATGGCAGTTAAAGCAAGAGTTTTCCAGAATTGCAATAACTTCCCGTGGTGCTTCTATTTTCCGGGTAACAGGTTTCCCTTCCAAAGGGCTGCTGAATAACTGCAATCCTCCGAAGATTCCCAGTATAGCCAGAAAAGCAATGGCAACAAGATTTCTTTTTTTCTTTACGGTGTTCATATGAGATTGTTTTTATGAGTCAAAAGTAGGCCCGGTAGAACGGTCCTGAAATGGAAGACAGGTTAAAACCGACAAAAAAGAAGCTGAATTCGGAATTTCAAGGGCTGAAAATAAAAATACCGGTAATGAAAATTACCGGCACTGTGAATAATGTGATATTATAACGTGATTCCGCCATCTATAACAACCTCTGTTCCGGTGATGAACCCTGAAGCCCTGCCATCAGATAAATAAGAAACAAGTGTGGCAACCTCTTCCGGAACGCCCATTTTTTTCAATGGTATCTGATCGGTAAGCTGGTCATTGATATGTTTGAGAGTGTCTTCATCCAGGCCGGCTTTGCTCATGATTTCTGTTTTAATAGGTCCGGGACTAACAATATTGACTCTTATTTTTCTGGGAGCCAGCTCTGCAGCCGCCGTTTTAGCAATAGAGTTTAATGCCGCTTTACTGGCCTGATAGACGGAGCTGTTGGGTTTATAGGTAGAAGCAACAATAGAAGAAAGAAATACCACTGAGGCCCCATTATTCAATATGGGAGTGAATTTGCTTAAGGTAAAATAAGCTCCCCTGAAGTTGATATTCATGACCTGATCAAAATTTTCGATATCCATATTTTCAATTGACGTCATGCTTCCTGTAATTCCTGCGTTGATAAAGAGAATATCTACCTTACCGAATTGCTGTTCCACATTGTTTTTCAAAACACGGATGTCTTCAATATCCGCCTGGTCAGCTACGAAGGGAACGGCTCCAAGCTCCTGTGCTGCTTTTTCCACCGCATCTTTTCTTCTTCCTGTAATGATCACTGTTGCTCCTTCTGAGATAAGTTCTTTAGCTGTAGCATATCCGATTCCGCTATTCCCGCCGGTTATTACAGCTAGTTTGTTAGTGAATTTTTTCATTTTTAAAATTTTTTGACAAAGTTATTTCAAAATGGTATACTTTTGTAATCAGTATAATAGAGTATATCAGTATCATTTATGATATCACTTAACTTTGCAATTATGGAAAGAGATCAAAACGAAGAACTCAGAGCTTTACAGGACACGCTTTATTTTATCGGAGGGAAATGGAGGATTCCCATAATCAATTCGATTTGCAACGGAAACCGTAGATTCCGGGAAATTGAAAGGAGTATTCCGGGAATTACGACGAGAATGCTTTCTAAAGAACTGAAAGATATGGAACTGAACAAACTGGTAAAACGTACGGTATATCCTGAAACACCTGTTTTAATAGAGTATGAACCTACCGGATACTGCCGGACATTCGGAAAAATCATTACAGAGATGATTAATTGGGGGAGGGAACACAGGAGAGTGATTGTGGAGGACAGGTAAGATAGAAATGAATGCTGTCTGAGAAAGTATTTATTAGTAAAAAAGCTCCTTAAAAAAGGAGCTTTTTTATATATAATTTGAAACAGAAAAATTAGATTCCGTCAATAATTTCATTTAACACAGTACTTGGTCTCATTGCCGCATACGTTTTATACGTGTCAGTTTTATAGTATCCGTCAATATTCTGAGGTTTTCCCTGAGCACCGATCAGTTCAGCATTGATTACAGCTTCATTTTCCTGCATTGCTTTGGCAACCGGAGCAAAGTGAGCAGCTAATTCAGCATCAACAGTCTGGTTAGCTAAAGCTTCAGCCCAATACATTGCCAGATAGAAATGAGAACCTCTGTTGTCAATCTGACCTACTTTTCTTGCAGGAGATTTATCTGTAGCCAGGAATTTAGCGTTTGCCTCATCTAAAGCATCAGCTAAAACCTGAGACTTTGTATTGTTCTGAGTTTGTGCAAGGTGTTCTAAAGATGCCTGAAGTGCTAAAAATTCACCCAGAGAATCCCATCTTAAATATCCTTCTTCAAGGAATTGGTCAACGTGTTTTGGAGCAGAACCTCCGGCTCCGGTTTCAAATAAACCTCCACCGTTCATTAATGGAACAATAGAAAGCATTTTTGCAGAAGTACCCAGCTCAAGGATTGGGAATAGGTCTGTTAAATAATCTCTCAATACGTTTCCTGAAACGGAGATCGTATCTTTACCTTCTCTTGCTCTCTTAAGCGTTTCAGTCATGGCATCTTTTACATCAAGAATTCTGATGTCAAGACCTGTTGTATCATGGTCGGCAAGATATTTTTCTACTTTTTTGATGATTTCCCTGTCGTGAGCTCTTCCTTTATCTAACCAGAAGATAGCAGGAGTATCAGATAATCTTGATCTGTTAACGGCTAATTTTACCCAGTCCTGAATAGGAGCATCTTTAGTCTGGCACATTCTGAAGATATCGTCTTTTTCTACTTTTTGAGAAAGAAGAACATTTCCGGCTTCATCCTGAACTTCTACAGTTCCATCTGCTGATACCTGGAACGTTTTATCGTGAGAACCATATTCTTCTGCTTTCTGAGCCATTAAACCTACGTTCGGAACAGATCCCATTGTAGTAGGGTCCAATTTTCCGTGCGCTTTCATATCATCAATTACAGACTGATAGAAGCCAGCATAAGAACGGTCAGGAATAATACAAACTGTATCCTCCTCATTTCCGTCTTTGTTCCACATTTTACCTCCTCCTCTTACAAGAGCAGCCATAGATGCGTCAACAATGATGTCAGAAGGTACGTGGAAGTTGGTAATTCCTTTGTCAGAGTTTACCATGGCCACTCTTGGTCCTTCAGCCAATGCTTTTTCAATATCAGCTTTGATGTCAGCTTCCTGAGCGTTTCCTTTAATTTTTTCAAAAAGATCAGCAAGACCGTTATTTGGATTGATGTCTAAAGACTTGAAGGTCTCAGCATACTTAGTAAATACTTCTTTGAAGAAAGTCTCAACGATAGCCCCGAAAATAACCGGATCAGAGATTTTCATCATGGTTGCCTTAAGGTGGGCAGAAAGAAGTACATTTCTTTTCTTAGCTTCTTCGATAGCCTCCTGAACGAATGCTTTTAAAGCTTTTAAGTTCATTACAGAAGAATCGATAACCTCTCCGGCCTGAAGACCTGCAAAATCTTTTAATACAGATTCAGAACCGTCATTTCCTTTGAATACGATTCTGTATTTTGTAGCGTTTTCTAATGTTGTGGAAGTTTCCGTTCCATAGAAATCACCATTGTTCATATGGGCTACGTCTGTTTTGCTGTCAGATGCCCAGTCACCCATTCTGTGAGGATTGGCCTTTGCATAGTTTTTAACAGCCTTTGGTGCACGTCTGTCAGAATTTCCTTCTCTTAATACAGGGTTTACAGCACTTCCCAATACTTTGGCATATTTAGCTTTGATCGCTTTTTCTTCGTCATTTTTAGGCTCTGCAGGATAGTTTGGAACTGCGAAACCTTTAGATTGTAATTCTGCAATAGCAGCATCCAGCTGCGGAACAGAAGCTGAAATATTTGGTAATTTAATGATGTTTGCATCTGGTTGAGTGGCTAATTGCCCCAGCTCTGCCAAAGCATCACCGATTTTCTGGTCGTCTTTTAAAAATTCAGGGAAGTTGGCTAAAATCCTTCCTGCCAAAGAAATATCCGGAACTGCAATCTCAATGTTTGCTGATTTTGTGAAAGCCTTTACAATCGGTAAAAACGAATGGGTAGCAAGCATTGGAGCTTCATCAGTAAGTGTGTAATAGATTTTTGATTTTTCTGACATTATACTGTTATTTATTATTTGATAATTAAGTCCCACAAATTTAGTTAAAATTTAAATTGGGGGAGGAATCCTGCACTCAGTTTTTTTGCTTTAAGATTAATTTAACCTTTGTTTCATTGAAAAAAGCAAGTATTTTGACTAAATTTGAAAAACTTTAAAAATAAAATTATGTCAACCATTACTCTAAAAGGAAACGAAGTACACACAATAGGAACATTACCGTCAGTAGGAACCACTGTTAAAGATTTTGCCCTGGTAGACTCAGGTCTGAATGTAAAAACACTTCAGAACTTTGAAGGAAAGAAAAAAGTATTCAATATTTTTCCGAGCATTGATACCCCGACCTGTGCAGCCTCCAGCAGAAAATTTAATGAAGAAGCAGTGAAACTTGATAACACGGTGGTGATTAATGTATCAAAAGATCTTCCTTTTGCATTAGGCAGATTCTGTGCTGCAGAAGGTCTCAATAATGTTGAAACCCTTTCAGATTTCAGAAGCAGCTTCGGTGACGATTATGAAGTAACGATTACAGACTCCCCTTTAAAAGGATTATTGAGTCGTGCCGTGATTGTTACAGACGAAAACAACAAAGTTGTTTATACTGAGCAGGTTCCGGAAATAGCCGACGAACCTGATTATGAGGCTGCACTTGCAGCATTGAAATAAACAATAAATAATGAAATAATGAAAAGCCTTGTGAAATTTATGTAAATTCACAAGGCTTTTTAAATATAAATATTATGGTCAAAAGAATTGTAGCTAATATAAAAACTGATGATATCCCGAAAGCAGGACTTTTTTATCAGGATATTTTAGAACTTGAAATTTTGATGGATCATGGCTGGATCAGAACACTTGGAAATGATGAGCAAGCAAAAGTTCAGCTCAGTTTTGCCATACAGGGAGGAAATGATACAGAAGTTCCGGACCTGTCAGTTGAAGTAGATGATGTGGATGATATTTACACTAAAATGAAGAAAGCCGGTTTTGAGATTGTGTATCCTGTTACCAATGAAGAATGGGGAGTACGCAGGTTTTTTGTGAAAGATCCTTTTGGAAAACTGATCAATATATTGTCTCATCAATAAAAAGTTCAGAGATGGAGGCAAAACAGATCATCCCGGTTCTCAGAATTTTTGATTACCGGAAAACAATTGAATTTTATATAAACTGGCTTGGTTTTGAAATAGTCTGGGAACATCATTTTGAAGAAAATACTCCTGTTTACATGGAAGTAAAGAAGGATAATATCATTCTTCATCTGAGTGAACATCATGGTGACGGAACTCCCGGAAGCCATGTTTTTATCTGGGCAGACGGAATCAGTGAATACCATAGGGAGCTGCTTGCTAAAAAATATAAATACAATCGTCCGGGACTTGAAAAAACCTTTTATAATGCTGTTTCTTTTACTGTAAATGATCCCTTTGGAAATAAAATTATTTTCAACGAAGAATTTGATGAAGAAAAGCATGGCTCTCTGGAATTTTATTCAATTCATTGACTGCCTGTTTTAAAACTGAATAATGATCCTGATCATTAAAAATTAAAATTAATAAAACTACCTTTACAATTTCAAAACGACATATAATGAAACGTTCAGGAACTGCAGATTTACCCCTTCATTACGGCAAAGTACCACCTTGGCTGTATGAGCGTATGTCTGTTCTCGGATTGTCTGTCATCGAAGTCATTCTCATGGATTATGGTAAGGATGAGGTATTGCGCCGGCTGGCTGATCCGTTCTGGTTTCAGAGTTTTGGAGCGGTAATGGGGATGGACTGGCATTCTTCAGGAATTACCACTTCTGTAATGGGTGCTTTGAAACGTTCCATCAATCCCAATTCCGGTTCATTAGGCCTTTATATTTGCGGAGGGAAAGGGAAGTTTTCAAGGGAAACTCCTTCAGAGCTTATCCGTATTGCTGATAAAACCGGGTTAAACGGAACAGAACTTGTACGGGCAAGTAAACTTTCAGCTAAGGTTGACAATACGGCTATTCAGGATGGTTATCAATTGTATCTGCATAATTTTATCCTGTCTGATAACGGGAACTGGAGCGTTATTCAGCAGGGAATGCATGAATCAGACGGAACAGCCAGGCGATATCACTGGCATTCGGAAAATATAAAATCTTTTGTGGAAGAACCTCATACAGGAATAAATGGTATTTCAAGAGGCCGGATTCTAAATCTTACCGCTACAGAAGCTTCAGATAACAGAAAAGGTATTCTGGATATTTCCCATACAGACTCGGCAGAGATCATGAAAGATTTTTCAAGACTGATTCTCCCGGGGCATCATGATGTGCGGGCTTCGGATGTGGATTTAAAACGGTTGGGAGCTCTTCTCTATGTTACCCGTGAGCAGCAGCCACAGGATTTTGAAGATCTGTTGTTGCTGGAAGGGGTGGGGCCAAGGACAATGCAGTCATTAGCTCTGGTAAGTGAAGTGATTCACGGTGCCCCGTCAAGGTTTACAGATCCGGCAAGATTTTCTTTTGCCCATGGAGGAAAAGACGGTCATCCTTTCCCCGTTCCTACCAAAACATATGATGAAAGCATTACTATTCTCAGAAAGGGAATAGAAAGATCAAAACTGGGTAACTCTGATAAATTAAATTCCCTGAATAAGCTTCATCAGATCGTTACAACTGCTGAGAAAGATTTTACTCCTGATTTTGATATTCAGCAGGTTATCGAAGAAGAAAGACAAAACTCCTGGCGATTCGGAGGGAAAACTGTTTTTGGTGATGCCCAAAAGCCCGGAAAACCTATTCAGTTGTCTTTATTTTAGCCATTTACTTTTTATTTAGTGATTTTTAAGCAATCAACATGGAGATTAGAACAATTGTTTAATTTTTGTTTTTTGTCTTATTGTTTTTGTTTCAATAGTATAGCGGTTATTTTTTTAAGGTTTTAATGATTTGTTTAATTTTATTGTCGTTAATTGAATTAAAAATTTTATTTTTAAAACCTTAAAATAGAACTGATGACCAGTAAAGCCTTAGAAATATGCTATGATTTCCCTTTTTTTCTTCAGGAAGAGCTTGATGAGATATTTCAGGCACATGAGAAAAAGTCTTTCCAAAAAGGAGACTTTATTCTTGAAGAAAGTAAAACGGCTAACGAGTATTATATTTTGGAAAGTGGTCTGGCCCGTTCATTTGTTAATGATTTCAACGGAAATGAAGTGACCACTCATTTCTTTGTGGAGAACGAGGTGATTATCGAAGTCTCATCTTTATTTCAAAGGATTCCGTCCCAGGAAAACATTGTTTGCATTACAGATTGTGAATGCTGGAAATGCGATTACAATACATTTCAGGATTTATTTCATAAAATCCCTAACCTCAGGGAATGGGGCAGATCATGGATGTCAAAAGAACTTTTTGACTATAAACAAAGGTCAGTTGAAATGTTTACACTCTCTGCTACAAAAAGATATCTGAACCTGCTGGAGCAAAAACCGAAAGTGGTACAATTTGCCCCGTTAAAACAAATTGCTTCCTACCTGGGAGTTACCGATACGTCTTTAAGCCGCATTCGTAAAGAATTGGTTTCCCATCCAAAGAAAAATTAAATCTTGCCTTATGACAAGTTAATTTTCATTGCCACTTGGTAATTTTGGTTACAAGTTTAACACCAAAAATTACAACAATGAAAATTAACCAGATTTATGTCAACCTACCGATAAAAGACGTAGAAAAAACCAGGGCATTCTGGACGAAGCTTGGATTTACTGTTAATGAACAGTTTTCTAATGAAAAAGCAATATGTGTCGTAATGAAGGAAGACCATATCTATACCATGTTTCTTAAAGAAGATTTTTTCCAGACTTTTACCAACAGGCCTTTTGCTAAAGGAGATACAACCCAGGTGCTTCTTGCTGTGGGAGTAAGCAGCCGTGAAGAAGTAGATCAGATAACAGAGACCGCTTTAGAGAACGGAGGGTCTAAATATAGTGAGCCTATGGACCACGGATGGATGTATCAAAAAGCTTTTACTGATATTGACGGCCATCAGTGGGAAATATCATATATGGACATATCACAGTTCCCTTCAGAACAGTAATAGCAGCAGTAACACTTATTATTCATTCGATGGAAACAAAATCAAACGAAATAGAATTTGTAAAAAATCAGGTGACCAGTACTTTTTATCTGGTCTCTATGAATACAGAAGGTATTACCCATGAAGAATCAATGGTTTTTCCCAATAATGAAGCCAATAGTATGAACTGGATTCTGGGACATCTGATCTACATCAGAAATGCTTTCCTGAATATACTTGGCGAAGAGTCTGTATGGGAAGCAGAAAAATTCTCATGTTATAACCGCGGGGCAGTTGCTTTGGAAAGGAAGGATGAGTTTATACATTTTGAAGAATTAAAAACGTATATGAAAAAGTCCCAGGACAGGCTGGAAGCAAAACTTAATACTCTTGACGGTTTTGCTGCTGAAAAAACGAAGGATATTTCAACGCTCTGCCTGCATGAAATCTATCACAGCGGACAGCTGGGTTATCTCCGGAGAATCCTGGGAAAACCCGGGGCCATAAAATAAGTGACAGACATTAAAGATGTACCCGTAAAATCAAATCCATAAAAATATTAAAAATGGACACTCCAAAATCAAAAAAAACAGAAGTCGTAGCTCCGGCTTACAGAATGCATACCCAAAGCTTTATCAATGTTTTGGACGGCATTTCTGAAGAAGATGCATTAAAAAGAATTGAGAATAAAACCAATCATATGGTTTGGATGGCAGGAAACTTTGTAAATATGCGCTACGGTATGGGAAGCGTATTGGGACTCCAGGACGAGGATCCCTACAATAATCTTTTTTTCCAGGGAAAAGCTCTGGACGAAAGCATTACTTATCCTTCTTTGGCTGATCTTAAGAAAAATTTTCATGAGATTTCTCCAAAAGTTTATCAGAAATTATTAAACATAACGGATCAAGAACTGGATGAGATTTTTGAAGTCGGTATGAATGTGCCTTTTATCAAAGAAACCAAACTAAGTTTTATTGGAATGTGTATTGGCCGTGAAGATTATTTGTGCGGGCAGATGGGATTGATGCGCAGAATTCTGGATTATCCGGGAATGAAATATGATATGGACGAAAATATTAAGTATTAATCTATGGATCCAAAAGAAAAAGGATATAAGCAGGTTAATGGGATCCGGATGTACTATGAGATCTACGGTGAAGGGGAACCTTTGGTACTGATTCATGGCGGAGGCTCTTCTATTCTGTATGATTTCAGGGAAGTTATTGCAAGGCTTGAAAGTAAATTTCAGTTAATCGGGGTTGATCTTCAGAATCATGGAAGAAGTGATCACCGTTACGTTCCTGAAACCTTTGAGCAGGATGCGGATGATGTTGCCGCCCTTTTGGGGGAGCTTCATATTGCCAAAGCTTCATTCTGGGGTTTCAGTAACGGAGGAAGTACTGTTATGCAGATCGCCCACCGTCATCCCGGCATAGTAGACAAACTGGTTGTAGCGTCAGCGTTCTATAAAAGGAATGGTATGATTGACGGTTTTTTTGAAGGGATGCAGGAAGCCACTTTTGATTCGATGCCGGAACCTTTTAAGATCAATTTTTTAAGTTTAAATCCGGATTTTTCAAAACTTGAAAATCTTTTTGATAAGGATTGTAAGAGAATGCAGACTTTTGAAGATTGGGATGATGAGGTGCTTACCTCAATACAGTCACCTGCATTATTCATCAGTGGTGACAAAGATGTAATGAAGCCTGAACATACCCTGGCAATGTGGCGTTTGGTAAAGGGCTCACAGGTGATGATACTGCCGGCAACACATGGCATTTATATGATGGCGGATTTTGATGGCAGTCTGGATACAAACTTAATCGACTTTACCGTAAAGGAAGTAGAAAAATTTTTGAACCTATAAATTTTGTCATCCGGTCAAGCAATGATCAGACTTTATGAAAAAGTTCAATGTTAGAATCTTACATTTAATAATAACACTTTAAAATTAAAAATCATGGCTAAATTAAATCCGTACCTGAATTTCGACGGAACCGCAGAAGAAGCGTTCAAATTTTACAAATCCGTTTTTGGAGGGGAATTTCTTGGTGAAATTCATAAAATGGGAAATGCTCCGGGAACTGAAAACCTTTCAGAAGAAGAAAAAAACAGAGTAATGCATATTGCCCTGCCTATCGGGAATGATCTGCTGATGGCATCAGATATCGTTCCGGGGTTCGGACAAACCCTGACGGTTGGAAATAATAATTATGTTTCTATTTTTCCGGAATCAAGAGAAGAAACAGAAAGGCTTTTTAAAGGACTTTCAGAAGGCGGAAATATTGAGATGCCGCTTGAAGATCAGTTCTGGGGAGATTATTTCGGAAGTTTCCAGGATAAATATGGGGTTCATTGGATGGTGAACTATAATGAAGAATATGCAAAATAGTCTTATATTTAACTAATTATAAAAGGGCGTCCGATATTTGGGCTGCCCTTTGCCTAATCACTTAAAATATAGAACTATGGACCCAATTACGATTGACATTACAATTTTAGCCCCTGTAGAAAAGGTTTGGAATTATTTTAATGACCCTAAGCATATCACCAAATGGAATTTTGCCAACGACAGCTGGCAATGTCCAAGTTCTGAAAATGACCTGAGAGTGGGAGGAAAATTCAAAAACAGGATGGAAGCTAAAGATAAAAGCTTCGGATTTGATTTTGAAGGAATATATGATCAGGTTACTCCTTATGAAAGAATAGAATATCATATTGCTGACGGAAGAAAAGTGACGGTAATCTTTAATAAGATTGATGAGAATACCACCAAAGTTACTGAGATCTTTGATCCGGAAAAGCAAAACTCTGTGGAAATGCAAAGAGAAGGCTGGTATGCAATACTCAATAATTTCCATAAATACGTTGAGAATCACTAAAAATTTTTTGAAGCCATGATCAATTTAGTTATCATGTCAAAGAGTTTAAACTCCATTTATACCCTTAATTATAATCCTGAAGAAGATTTTCTGTATGGTGTTATTGCCATACCTGCAAGAAAAGCTTTAGAGAAGGAAAAAATAAATTCCCTTGAAAAGCTGTCCGATTATTCAGAAAAAGAAATCATGCAGCTCCACGGTTTTGGGAAAAACACGATAGAAAAACTGAAGAATCACATGAAAGAGAATCAGGTGTTTTTTAAGGAAATAGAATAGGTAAATCTGAAAAGATAAACTTTTAATGTCAAAACATAATCTGTGGCAGCAAAGGCATAAGGTTTTTCTTTTGCTGCAGTATGCAGATTTTTCCTATCGGTAAGGTATATAAAAAACTCACAGCTTAACGGAATCCGTTCAGTCTGGGAGTGTATAAACAATATTATTTTAAAATTAAAACTATGAATAAAGATATTTTTCCATGTCTCTGGTATGACGGAGATGCCAAACAATCTGCAGAATTTTACTGTAAAGTATTTAACGGTGAGATTACAGCGGATACTCCTGTTGTAGTGAATGTAGACCTTTTCGGACAACGGCTGATGTTGTTGAATGGAGGTCCGCAATTTAAAAAAAATCCTTCTGTATCCTTTATGGTGATCTGTGAGACAGAAGATGAGGTTCAAAGATATTGGGATAAACTGGTAGAAGGGGGAATAGTCCTGATGGAGCTGGGATCTTATTCATGGAGTAGAAAATACGGCTGGGTACAGGATAAATTTGGAGTAACCTGGCAGTTATTTCTGGGAGAAAAAAGAACGGAACAAAAAATCATTCCTACCCTTATGTTTATTCATGGGAATAATGGTAAAGCAATGGAAGCAATGCAGCTTTATACACAGGTTTTTCCGAATTCCAGTATCGGAAATGTGTTAAAATACGGTGAAGGAGGAGAGGGGCATACCATTCCGGAACCGGCAGAAAACATTCAGCATGCGCATTTTATTATTGATAACTACAGTTTGTTCTGTATGGATAATTCTTATGATCATCAGTTTGATTTTAATGAAGGAATTTCAATGGTTGTAATGACTGACGATCAGCAGCAGACGGACCATTACTGGAATGCCCTGACTTCAAACGGGGGAAGAGAAAGTATGTGTGGATGGCTGAAAGATAAATATGGCTTAAGCTGGCAGATTGTCCCAAAAAGGCTGATCCAGTTAATGAATGATTCTGATCAGGAAAAAGCACATAAGGTTGTTCAGGCTATGATGAAAATGCAGAAAATTATTATTCAGGATCTGGAAGATGCGTATAGGTCTTAAATATTTTCGGCTTGCTGTTTGATGTGATTAAGCTAAAGATTTGCTTATGAAAACACAGAACAAGTCACAATCCAAATCAAAAGTCCCTAATGAAGGGATATTTCCGGAGATCATCCGGGATGACTATCAGGGAAGCCGGAAATTACTTGAAAAAAAAGCAGTGATTTCCGGCGGAGACAGTGGAATAGGGCAGGCAGTAGCTGTTCATTTTGCACGGGAAGGAGCAGATGTTGCGATCATCTACAAAGAAAGTGATGATGATGCAAAAGAAACCCAAAGGCTGGTTGAAAAAGAAGGGAGGACATGTATCCTCATCAAAGGTGATCTTACTAAAAAAGCCTTCAGGACCAAATGTGCGGAAACGATTAAAAAGGAATTGAAAAGGCTGGATATTCTTGTCAATAATGCAGGAATTCATACCTCAAAGAACAGCCTTGAAAAAATTACTGATGAACAGATCCGGGAAACGTTTGAAACCAATATCATGTCGATGATTTCCTTTACAAGGAACCTTCTGCCATTTATTCATGAAGGAGGGCGGATTATTTGTACCACCTCTGTCACTGCTTACCGGGGAAGTAATCATCTTATAGATTATGCCGCCACGAAAGGGGCAATACTGTCCTTTATCAGGTCAATGGCTGATAACCTGGCTGAAAAAGGAATTCTTGTTAATGGTATCGCTCCCGGGCCAATATGGACCCCTTTGGTAAAAGAAGCTTTTGATGATCTTGAGTCATTTGGGAAAGACACTCCTTTGAAGAGAGCGGGACAGCCTTCTGAAGTGGCCCCGGCTTATGTTTTTTTAGCATCCAGGGATGCCAGCTATATAACCGGCGAAGTCATACATATCAATGGGGGAGATTTTGTTGGAGGATAGAAAGAAGTTATAAGCGACGATAGAACATTTGTCCGCTCAGAAAACTCTAAAATTCTCAGACTCCCGAACCTTACACCACCAAATATTTAAAATATGGAACGATTATCATATGAAATAGAAATTAATGCCGAGCCCGAAAAAGTATGGAGTGTGCTTTGGGGTGACATTACCTACAGACAATGGACAACAGCTTTTACAGATGGCTCTTTTTACGAAGGAGTGCTCGAAGAAAATAATATCATCAAATTTCTTGATCCTAAAAATAACGGAATGTACAGCAGGGTAAAAAAAGTGATTCCTAACCAAGAAATAACATTCCTGCATCTGGGTGAGATTTATGATGGTATTGAAGTCCCGCAGGATTGGGGTGAGGCTACAGAAGCCTACTTCCTGGAGGAAAATGAAGAAGGAACCTTACTGAAAACAGAAATTCAGACTCCGGCAGAATTTAAAGAATTTTTTGAAGAGAAATTCCCAAAAGCAATGTCCCTTGTTAAACATCTTTCGGAAAATCAGCTGTAGGAGCTGCTAAGAAATTAGATTATAAATCACAAAAATTAACATATGGAAACACTATCGTACGAAACAGAAATTAATGCACCCCTGCAAAAAATTTGGGATATTCTTTGGGGACCAGACACTTATAGTGAGTGGACAAAGTATTTCGGTGCCGGATCTAAAATGAAATCAGACTGGAAGATAGGAGGAAAAACCTATTTTGTTAATGATAAAGGAGAAGGAATGGTTTCTACTATTGACAGTTTGGACGAACCTAACCAGATTGTTTTTAAACACCTGGGAATGGTAAGCAATGGAGTGGAAGATACTCAGAGTAAAGAAGTAATGGAATGGAGCGGATCATTTGAAAAGTATTTTCTTACTGATCTGGATGGTAAAACAAAACTGCATGTAGAAGTACAGGTTGACAAAGAATGGGAAGACGATATGAACAGCGGTTTTACAAAAGGACTAATGGTTGTGAAAAGCCTGGCAGAAGGAGTCAATCTGACTACAGTATAAAGTAAAGCTATAGTGCCATCCCGGAGAAAACATGAAATTATTAATAATCCTTTTTGTAACATTTATTCTGTCTTTACTGGGATCATTTATATTCCTCGGAAGACCTGATGTTTTATTTTCAGGAAATTTAGGAATGGCTGTTTTCATTATTTTTACGGGCCTTTCCCATTTTAAGTTTCAGAAAGGAATGGAAATGATGATTCCTGATTTTATTCCTGCCCGGATGTTCTGGGTATATTGTACAGGATTCCTGGAAATTGCTGCGGGAATCGGACTGATGATTCCTGTGATCAGGGAAATAACGGCAGTTTTACTGATTATTTTCTACATATTGGTTTTTATAGCAAACATTAATTCATCCAGAAAAAACATTAATATTTTCAAAGCTGACCATACCGGACCAGGAATGAGGTACCTGTACCGGCAAAGGATTCCGATGCAGGTTATCCTGATAGTCTGGACATGGTATTTTGGAATATATCTGAATTAAACAAAAGACAGCCCTGAAGGCTGTCTTTTGTCTATACATTGAAAATATTTTTCATTGAGTGTTGAATAATGTAACGTTTTACTAAATTCAGATGTCTAATTAAGAAGTATTGATTCTTTAGCGATATGTAAAGTTCAGCTAAGATCAGAGTTTTAATTTAAAACGTACACTATATGAACATCAATTACAAAATTTTAACCACTGCAAATATTATAATCTCTGCCATTATGATCAACGCACAAAGCTCAACGGCAAAACTGCCGGGTGATCCAACATTGCCATCTTCCAAAGCTAATCTTGAGAAACTTGTTTCTTATGACAAAGGAAACTTCAAATACAAAGTTGAAGATTATTTCGCAAGACCAAAAGCTTCTGCATTTAAACTGTCTCCGGACGGTAAATATCTTTCCTACAAAGAAAAAGATCAGGACCGGAAAAATCATGTCTATGTCAAGGAACTGAGTACCGGAAAAATTACCAAGGCGATTGTAGAAAAAGATGACCTGATTAAAAACTATGGATGGCTTAACAAACAACGGCTTTTTTATACCCAGGACAAAGGAGGGAATGAAAACATCCATCTGTATGCTGCGGATATTGATGGTAGCAATCTCAAAGATCTGACTCCATTTGACGGAATCACTTTAGGAACAATAATTCCTATAAAAGATACTGATTTTGTTGTGGTAAGCATGAATAAAAACAATAAACAGATCTTTGAACCCTATAAAATTAACTTCATTACAGGGGAAATGACCCAGCTGTACGAAAATAAAAATGTCAATAGCCCTATTGATGATTATATCTTTGATAAGGATGGGAATCTGAGAGGATATACCGTTCTGGAAAACGGACTGACTACTAAAACCTATTATAAAGATTTGCAAAGCGGGACATTCAATCTTGTTAAATCAACAGACTGGTCCGATACGTTCAGTATTATCCGTTTTAATGATAACTCAAAAAATAAGGACGAAGCTTATGTGGTTACAAACCTTGACAGTGACAAAGCAAGGATTGTTTTGTATGACTTAAAGAAAAATGCAGTGATCAGGGAAGTATATTCCAATCCTGTATATGATGTAGGTTCTATAAGTGTTGCCGGCAAAAACAGGAACTATGAACTTGATTATATCAGTTATAACGGGATAAAAGGAGAGACGGTTCCCATGAGTAAATTTTATAAGGAAATAGACGATCAGTTAAAAGCCCGGTTTAAAGATAAAGAATTTGGTATCGTGTCCTCGGATGATAATAATGATAAGCTTCTGGTCATTGTCGGAAGTGATAAACTGTACGGAACTTATTATGAATACGATACCAAAACGAAAAATCTTAAACTTCTTTATAACCTGATGCCACAGCTGAAAGAAGAGGATATGGCAGAGATGAGGCCTATTGAATTTAAAAGCAGGGATGGTCTTACAATCCGCGGATATATTACATTGCCAAAGGCTGCATCAGAGGGTAAAAAAGTTCCGTTAATCGTAAACCCTCACGGAGGACCGCAAGGTATCAGAGATGACTGGGGATTTAATCCGGAAGCTCAGTTATTTGCAAGCAGGGGATATGCCACGCTTCAGGTGAATTTCAGGATATCGGGTGGTTACGGAAAAGAGTTCCAGAAAGCAGGGTATAAGCAGATCGGAAGAAAAGCAATGGATGATGTGGAAGACGGGGTGAAATATGCAATCAGCCAGGGTTGGGTAGATAAAGATAAGGTGGCGATATACGGCGGAAGTCATGGAGGATACGCTACCTTGATGGGGCTGATCAAAACTCCGGATCTGTATGCATGCGGTGTTGATTATGTAGGAGTGTCAAATATCTTTACCTTTTTTGATTCTTTTCCGGAATACTGGAAGCCTTATAAAGAAATGGTAAAACAGATTTGGTACGACCTTGATAATCCTGAAGAAGCTAAAATTGCTAAAGAGGTTTCTCCTGTATATCAGATTGATAAAATTACAAAGCCATTGTTTGTGGTTCAGGGTGCAAATGATCCGAGGGTAAACATTAATGAGTCTGATCAGATTGTCAAAGCAATGCGTGCCAAAGGGTTTGAAGTTCCTTATATGGTAAAATATGATGAAGGGCATGGATTCGGAAAAGAATCCAACAGGATAGAGCTGTACAAATATATGCTGGGATTCTTTGCAGAAAATTTTAATAAAAAATAGGTAAGCTGATTTTTTTAATCATAGGCGGAAGGTATAAGGCCTTCCGTTTTTTTATTGCGGTGAGTGAATGGATTAGTAAATGCTAATAGGCAGGAAATTTTTAAGACCCGTATTTAAATAGGATATAGATGCATTTATTATTCCAATTAAAAGAAAAATGAAGCGGTCTAAAAAACTGATGAATAAAAGAAAAGCCGGATTTTAATAAAAAAATTTTAAATTTATTAAAGTAAAACCCAAAAGATGATCGTCATAGCAGTATGGAGGTTGTCGAAAAAGTAACAATGCCACAGAAGGAGAAAGAAAGCATCATCTCACAAACCGTTTCCAACTACGGAGGGAAGCTGATGTCTTATATTCGTCCCAAAGTGAAAAACGCGGAAGATGCAGAAGATATTCTGCAGGAGGTGTGGTACCAGTTCAGTAGCCTTACCAATCTTTCTGAGATTGTGAATATCGGTGGCTGGCTGTACAGGGTAACGGCTAATAAAATCACTGACCGTTACCGTAAAAAGAAAACAGAAAACCTTGAAGATTTTGTTTATGAAGATGAAGACGGAAGTTTTTCCATCAAAGATATTTTATTATTGGATGAAAGTGCGGGTCCTGAAGTAAAAATGTTTCAGGATGAGATCTGGAAGAAGCTGTTTGAAGCACTGGATGAGCTTCCCGAAAAGCAAAGGCTGGTATATGTTGAAAATGAACTGAACGACAAAACCCTCCAGGAAATTGCCGATGAACAGGGAGAGAACATTAAGACCATCATCAGCAGGAAAAATTATGCTGTGAAGCATTTAAGAAACAGATTGAGAAAATTATACGAAGATTTAAAAAGTTAGAAAAAGAAATTATGAATCATAAACACAAAAAAGGCTGGATTTTTTTATTGTTATGCCCGCCATTAATCCTTCTGGCTGTTACATGGATTGTCATGTTGCTTTGGAACTGGCTGCTTCCTGAAATTCTTGGTGTGAAGGCCATTACATTCTGGCAGGCCATGGGAATCCTGATCTTAAGTAAAATTCTTTTTGGAGGTTTTGGTAAAGGGGTAAAGGATTTTAAGGAGCATAAAATGAGACAGAGAATGGAAGGGCTGTCTCCTGAAGAAAGAGAAAAATTTAAAGAAGTATGGCGTAATAAATGTTCAGGTGGATTCTTCAATAGAAATAACGAATAATTTAAAATTTTAGAAGTAGTAAAGTAAAATTAAAATTGATTCGTCTATATAAAAAAAGAAGTAGTAAAATTTAAAATTTTGAAAAAATGAAAAACTCAGCATTAAAAGGCGCTCTTGGAGCATTAGCTGTTGTGGGGGTAGCAATGATTGCTAAAAAAGCCGCACAAAGAAAAAGATTTATCAAAGGTATTTTTGATGAATATGGAATCAAAGAAAGATCCCCTTTCGGATTAGCCGATAAGATAAGGGAAATGAATGAAGAAGAATACCAGGAACTGAAGGGAAAATTCAAAAAAGAATTCAGCTCAAAATGTTGCAGAAAAGAAAATATCTACGAAGCATAATAGTAAAATACTAAATTGAAATTGTTTAATTCCGGCGCGGGAAGCTCTGCTTCCCGCGCCGGAAGTTTTAATTAAAATTCCGATACAAAAAAAATAAATCCCTATTTTTGTATTGCTCAATGAAAGATTACTATTATTTTCTCGGTATATCACAGGATGCTTCAGAAGAAGACGTCAAAAAAGCTTATCGGAAGTTATCTTTAAAATACCATCCGGATAAAAATGACAATGACGATTTTTTTGCGGACCGGTTCCGTGAGATTCAGGAGGCTTATGAGACATTAAGTGATCCGGTAAGAAGACGTACCTATGATCAGAATCTGGAAAGTCATCAGAGAAGTTTCAGATATAATATTCCACCGGCAATCAAAACTTTTACTGCGAATAAAATTCATGCTAAAAAAGGAGAAGAGATCATTATCACCTGGCAAACAAGCAATGCTGATGTTGTAAAAGTGTTGCCTTTCGGTTTGGAAAAGCCTTATGGTGAAAGAATATTTAAGATAACGGAATTTAAAGAAGGGAAGTTCCAGCTTTTGCTTCATGCAACAAATTCTTTATTACATAAAACTGTTGTTCAGGGAATTACCATCACAGAAGTTTTTGATAACGATTCTGAAAAGTTCAAAAACACGGTGGAAGAAATGTTTAAGCCACAACCCCGAACACAGATAAACAAGTCCGGTCAGCCTAAAATTGTGATGTTACTTTTGGGATTGGCAATATTAGCCGGTGCTGTATATTTTCTGATAAAAAATTTCAGCTAGTTTATGCCATTTTTTTCCTTCCGGGGCATTTTTTACATCTTTTCCCTTTCTTGAATTTTTTACAGCAGGACTTTTTTTCACAAAACATCTCTTCATTATTAAAAGAGAAAGCAGGAGCCAATGGCGGAACTTTAAACGGAGTTATCATATTCATGTTGCAAATATATTAATTTAGAATAAATATAATTAATAAAATTGTATAATTTTCTAAAAACCTGATGAATAGCATCTGGAAAGAACCCGGAGAAATAAAAATCGTTTGCAGATAAGAATATGTATGTCCGGATTTTCTCCTGATTTCATGCTGCTAATCGCCTTCTTATTACATAAGAAAGTTTTGGTGTTCATTAGAATATTGTGACCTTATCAGATCAAGACTCCTTGTTTTTTAACTGCTTTTTTTATGGTAAATCATATTTATGATTATATATTATGTAATGAATATTGGTAATTGTTGTTTATAATCAGATGAACCGGATCGGAATTAAAAAATAATGCACTTACAAAAAACATACAGGCATTTTAGTGAATTATCGTCCGGAATATGCTGTTGTACAATCGTGTAAAAAATTGTAATTTTACCCATCTTTTTACAAACAAAATCTAATAAATAAAAATGAATACAGAACAGTTTGTGAGCCGTCACATTTCTCTTAATGAAGCCGATAAACAGGCGATGTTGGATAAACTTGGCGTTTCCAGTATTGAAGAGTTAATTTCTCAGACCATTCCTTCTTCTATCCGTTTAGAGAAAGATCTTGAGATCTCGGAACCGCTTTCAGAATATGAAATGCTGAACCATTCTAAAGAGTTAGCATCAAAGAATACTGATTATACGAGTTATATCGGTTTTGGATATCATAACACACTTTTACCATCGGCAATTCAAAGAAATATTTTTGAAAATCCCAGCTGGTATACAGCATATACCCCGTACCAGGCGGAAATTGCACAGGGAAGACTTGAAGCCCTTCTTAATTTCCAGACGGTAGTATGTGACCTTACAGGTTTTGCATTGGCAAACGCGTCTTTATTGGATGAATCTACTGCTGCTGCTGAAGCAATGCATATGTTCTTCAATAACAGAACTAAAGAACAGAAAAAAGGAGGAGCCAACAAGTTCTTCGTTTCTGACCTTGTTCTTCCTCAGACCGTTTCTGTATTAAAAACAAAAGCCGAAGGATTAGAAATTGAAATTGTAATAGGAGACCACAAAACTCACCAGTTTGATGCTTCTTATTACGGAGTTCTCCTGCAATATCCGGGGAAAAACGGTATTGTGCTGGATTATACCGAAGATATTGTAGAATATAAAAAACTGGATCTTCAGGTGGCAGTAGCATGTGATCCGATGGCTTTGGTAAAATTAAAGTCACCAGCTGAAATGGGAGCTGACTGTGCGGTTGGTACTACACAGAGATTCGGTATTCCATTAGGATACGGAGGGCCTCATGCAGCATTCTTTGCTTGCAGGGAAGACTATAAAAGAGATATTCCGGGAAGAATCATCGGTGTTTCTCAGGACATGTACGGTAAACGTGCATTAAGAATGGCTTTACAAACCAGAGAACAGCATATCAAGAGAGAAAAGGCAACTTCAAACATCTGTACTGCTCAGGTCCTTCTGGCTGTAATGGCAGGAATGTATGCAGTGTATCATGGTCCGAAAGGATTAAGCTATATCGCTGATCAGATCCATTTTAAAGCGAATGCTTTGAAAGGAGGTCTTAAGGCATTGGGATATCAGGTAGCTGAAGAGCCGATCTTTGATACGGTGAAAATCATCATGGCGGAAGATGAGAAAGGAAGGCTGATGAGAATGATGCTTGATCACAAATTAAACCTTAACTATTTCACGGAAGGTGTGGTAAGTATTGCAGTCAATGAAAGTACTACATTAGAAAAATTAAATTATCTGATGGCTTCTTTCGCTCAGTTTAAAGATAAGCAGACTTTCAAGCTGGAAATCAAAGAAGGATACAGCATTCCTGAAGAAAACCTGAGAAAGGATGAAATTCTTACAGAAGAAGTATTCAACAAATATCATACGGAAACAGAATTAATGCGTTATATCAAACGTCTTGAAAGAAAAGACTTATCATTAACGCATTCTATGATTTCTTTAGGATCCTGTACAATGAAACTGAATGCAGCAACTGAAATGTTACCGCTTTCATGGGAAAACTGGGGAGCAATTCACCCATTTGTACCGGTTAATCAGGCTGAAGGTTATCAGGAAATGATTCGTGAATTAGAGAAAGACCTGGCAGCAATTACAGGCTTTGCAGGAACGTCTCTTCAGCCAAATTCCGGAGCTCAGGGAGAATATGCAGGATTAATGGTAATCAGACAATATCATATCTCAAGAGGAGATCACCACAGAAATGTAGTATTGATCCCTCAGTCTGCACACGGAACAAACCCAGCTTCTGCGGCGATGGCAGGAATGAAGATCGTAGTTGTGAAAAATCTGGAAAACGGAGAAATCGACTTTGAAGATCTTAAAGCTAAAACAGAACTTCATTCAGCTAATTTATCAGCTGTAATGATCACTTATCCTTCTACTTACGGATTCTTTGATGCCAACATTAAAGAAATTACAAATCTTATCCACGAGCACGGAGGACAGGTATACATGGATGGTGCTAACATGAACGCTCAGGTAGGATTTACAAGTCCTGGAAATATCGGAGCTGACGTTTGCCACCTTAACCTTCACAAAACTTTCGCAATTCCTCACGGAGGTGGAGGTCCTGGAGTAGGCCCTATCTGTGTTGCTAAACACCTGGTTCCTTTCCTTCCTTCCAATGCGAATATCAGAATCGGTTCCAAAGAAGCAATCGACGGTATTTCTGCAGCACCTTATGGCTCAGGACTGATCCTGAACATTTCTTATGCTTACATCAAAATGCTGGGTACAGAAGGCCTTAAAAAGGCTACAGGACACGCTATTTTAAATGCTAACTATCTTAAAGCAGTATTGTCAGAGCATTTCCCGATCTTATATTCTAATGAGAACGGAAGAGTAGCTCACGAATGTATCGTAGATTTCCGTCAGTTCAAATCTTTAGGAATTGAAGTAGCCGATGTGGCGAAGAGATTAATGGATTACGGATTCCATGCTCCTACTGTTTCCTTCCCTGTTGCAGGAACGTTAATGATTGAACCTACAGAATCTGAAAGCAAGGCTGAAATTGACCGTTTTGCTGAAGCATTAATTTCTATCAAAAAAGAAATTGATGAAATTGCCAACGGAGAAGCAGATGCAGTAAACAACGTATTGAAAAATGCTCCTCATACAGAACAACTGGTGATCTCTGATTCATGGGATAAACCATATAGCAGAGAAAAGGCGGCTTATCCGTTAGAGTGGGTAAGAGACCACAAATTCTTCGCTTCTGTATCAAGAGTAGATGAAGCATACGGAGACAGAAACCTGGTATGTACTTGTGAGCCGATTGAAGCTTATATGTAATCTCAGTTTTTAAACGATAAAAAAATCCCTTTCAGTAATGAGAGGGATTTTTTTATTGAGTATTTTGTGCAGCAATTGTCATTGCGGGCAAAGCGATGCTATCTCAATTTTCTATTCAAATATGTTATATTTTTCTGCATAATCTTCTTTTGCCTTAAAGTGGTCTGATTTTTTATCATACAAAAAAATATATTCCACAGGGGTTTTTTGAAAAGGATGGTCAGCAGAATAATAGACTTCTTTACCATTTATTGTTGTAAAATCATACCACTCACCATCCGGAGTCCGCCCACGGATCAATACGGATTTTCCTTTGAAAGCAATATCATTAAATCCGTCATTGTTATAATCTTTTATCTTTAATGTTAACTCATAAGGTTCATACACTTTATTATCTTCATAAGCATCATAAGTCTTTAGATTAAAGTCATAATATCCTTCATATACATTTTCCAAAGAATCTGCTGTTACTTTATAAAGTTCGTGCCCGCCATTTCCATGCCCAGTTACAATGGTTGCCAGTAAAAAAGGATTTTCTTTCGGGAAAACTGAAATAAATTCATACCGTTCTGCTGATAATATTTTAACAAGTTTCCCTTCTTTTGTTAGTAAGAGTTGGTTTTTCCAGGGATATCCAGAATTAGGCCCCGTTTTCCAATCATACTCAATAAAATAATACTCCTGATCTGAGCCATTAATTTTTACCCTCTTGAATGCTGTTATTTTTTCACTTTCCTGCTGAGACGGACTTTCATGAATATTAAGATTAAAAGCCTGTCGAAGATTTTGAATAAACTTTGAGGAATCTTTGATTGCCGGGTAATCCCCAAGATATTCAAATGGAACAGGGGCTTTAGGTTTTACAGTTTCTTTAGCTGTGTGTTGAATTTGAATTGTCTCTTCTTTTTTAGACTCCTGTTTTTGAGTACAGCTAAGAATAAGTAAAGATGCAATTGCTGATAAGTATATTTTTTTCATGGAATTATTAGTCGTAAAAAGAATGATGAAATATATTGGATTTTAATGTAAACTCATCAGTAAGAATTTATTTTTTCAAAAAAAAGAAATATTTTTTCAAAAACAAAAATCATCCCGGCTACGCATAATAAAAAGTAAATAAAAAACCTCTCAAAATTTTGAGAGGTCCTTTGTTGTTATATTTCTTTTTTTATCTTCTCTTATAGCTGTAAGCAACCAGTATGGCTACTCCCATCGTAAGAACGGTAATAATTGAAATGGTTTCAATTGAGATTCCACTTTTCATCTGTGTGTTTTCTTTTTCACATGAATAAAAGAATAATACTGTCATTAACAGACAGCCCGATAGTAATTTTTTGATCATAAGTATTTATTTGGTAGTTTGTTATGATCAAAAAGTATACCGAATTTGTAGACTTTTTAATTGTTGTTTTAACAGTTTATAAACAGGGATGAAAATTCTTAGATTTTACCGGCTTTACCTTCATCCCAATAATAAGAATCCGGATAAATTCTTGGGCCAAATACAGCAGTTCCTACCCGTACAATAGTAGCTCCTTCTTCAATGGCTGTTTCCAGGTCTCCGCTCATACCCATAGAAAGCTCCTTCATTTGTACGTTAGGAATATTTTCACGGATGATGTCCTGCTGAAGATTTTTCAGGATTTTAAAGCATTCTCTTACTTTATCAGTTTCGGCACTGAACAGTCCGATTGTCATCAGCCCTTTTATTCTGAGTGTAGGAAAACGGGAAACGTTTTTGGTAAGTTCTATTGCTTCATTGGGGGCTATACCAAATTTACTTTCTTCACCGGAGGTATTTACCTGAATTAAAACATCAATGGATTTATTTTCAGCAGATAGCCTTTGGTGTAATTTTTCTGCCAGGTCAAGGCGGTCAAGCGATTGTACGCAGGTAACATCATACTTCAGAATATCCTTGACCTTATTGGTCTGAAGATGCCCGATAAAATGGTTTTCATGGAGAATGTCTTTTAAGTCTTCATATTTCTCCTTCAGCTCCTGTACTTTGTTTTCTGCGATTAAGGGGTATCCGTTTTCCAAAGCGATTTTGATACGGTCTGCAGAAACCGTTTTAGTGGCCAGTAATAACCTGACTTCGTCTGTATTTCTTCCGGATTTTTCACAGGCTTTCCTTATCCGTTCATTAATGACAGCAAGATTATGGAGGATATCATCTTTCATGACCCGATGGTTTCTTTAGCTTCCAGTGTTTTAATTAAAGTGGCTTTTACAGCTGTAAGAGCATGGTCCCTAGCTTCTGCAAAAGAAACAGAATATTTTCTTTCAATATTTTGCAATTCTTCAGGAAACTGTTTAAGTAACTGATCATAGTACGTATCCAGAAACTCAGCAGATGGCATTTCATAATGGACCTTTAGCTGGAAACGTCTCAATAAAGCGGAATCAATAATTTCAGGATGATTGGTTGCACATAGCAACAGGGCATTATCGGGGTAGTAATCAATCAGCTGGATCAGTGTGTTGACCAGTCTTCTCATTTCACCTACATCTTTATCATCACTACCTCTTGCTTTTCCGATCTGGTCCAGCTCATCAAGAAATAAGACTGACCTTTCCCTGGCTGCCTTATCAAAAATCATTTTAATATTCTGGGAAGTTTCCCCGATCCGTGACGAGACAATGTTACTAAGGTTTAAAATAATGATACTTTTACCTAAAGCAGT
Source organism: Chryseobacterium flavum (assembly GCF_003385595.1). Classification (GTDB taxonomy): domain Bacteria; phylum Bacteroidota; class Bacteroidia; order Flavobacteriales; family Weeksellaceae; genus Chryseobacterium; species Chryseobacterium flavum. The sequence goes on from NZ_QNUE01000015.1 coordinate 86,864, forward strand.
GGCTATTGCTTTTGCTGTCATTGTTTTTCCGCATCCTGAACTTCCCTGAAGTAAAATTTTGTTGTTTACCGGAAGTCCGTATTCCTGTAATTCTTTGACGTAAGTATGTTCTTTAATAAGCTGTATAAGTATTTTTTTACTGGCTTCATTGAGGAAAACATCATTAAAGTTTACTTGTTCTTTGTCCTGAATAATAAGATTGTACAGATTCATAATGGCAATTCAAAGGTTAATCTTAGGAGGTACAAAGATAAACCTTTATTAAATGCAATGTTCATCCTGAAAGAGAATAAACAGCTGGGCCAGTGGTTTAACCCAGTCCGGTTATTGTTTGTAAACCGGAGTGAAACAAAGAAAAGCCAGACAAATGCCCGGCTTTTCTTTTGGATATTAAATTTGTTATGAAACTAAGATCTTTTTGTTATGTTTTTGGGCCCTTTTACCCCAATGAGTAAAAGAGCGACGTCTGAATTCAGACTAAAAACATAAAACAATATAATTAGTATAGATGCTTTATAGGCTACTTAATTTTAGAATTAGTTTCTTTCTCTTCTTACTGTCATAAAATATGATGTGAACACTACTAAACATGTTGCGATACCGATATAAGTTACCATTTTGTATTATTTTTAATTATTTGACTTTTTTTTATCAATTTTTCAATTGCAATATTACAGTTTTCAAATCACGTGCCAAAGTAAAATGTTATGATGTATATCAGTGTATTGCAGGGGTTTTTGTTCATCTTTTAGTGATATTTTGTTTATATTTAATTAATATATTATTG
>NZ_QNUE01000016.1 GCF_003385595.1 Chryseobacterium flavum
CTTAAACTGTAATCCTTCTGGGTACGTTTAATGTACGTGGATGTTAATGTTTCTGCCATAACGATTCTTTTTTGTGTATCGCTATTTCAGGACGAGACACATTATAAAAATAAAAAACCACTGATGAGTCAGTGGTTTTTTTATCTTGGTATGAATTAAATCGGTTTAAAACTTAATCCTTGTTCCTGCAGTAATAATTGTTCCTGCTCTTTATAGTAACCACCTACTAATTTGTCGTGAATGGCTTCAAACGCAGCCAGTGTTTCATTAATTTCCGCATCTGTATGTGAAGCGGTAGGAATCAGTCTCAGAAGAATCATTCCTTTTGGAATTACAGGATATACGACGACTGACGTAAAAATACCATAATTTTCTCTCAGGTCTTTTACCAGAAGAGTAGCCTCTACAGGAGTTCCCTGCATCATTACCGGAGTTACACAAGTATTGGTGTCACCGATATTAAACCCTCTCTCTCTCAATCCGTTCTGTAATTTATTGGTATTTTCCCAAAGCTTTGCTTTGATTTCAGGTCTTGTTCTTAATAATTCCAGTCTTTTTAAACCTCCGATTACCATTGGCATTGTAAGAGACTTTGCGAAGATTTGTGATCTGAGGTTGAATTTCAGGTATCTGATAATTTCTTTATCTCCTGCAAGGAATGCACCGAAACCGGCCATGGATTTTGCAAAAGTAGAGAAATATACATCGATCTGATCCTGGCATCCCTGTTCTTCTCCGGCTCCGGCACCTGTTTTTCCAAGTGTTCCGAATCCATGGGCATCATCTACTAAAAGTCTGAATTTGAATTTTGATTTAAGCTCGCAGATCTCTTTAAGTTTTCCCTGCTGTCCTCTCATTCCGAAAACTCCTTCAGTAATTACCAGGATACCACCTCCGGTTTCCTCAGCAACTTTAGTTGCTCTCTGAAGATTTTTTTCAAGGCTTGCCATATCGTTGTGTCTGTAGGTAAATCTCTTACCGGAATGAAGTCTTACTCCATCCACGATGCAGGCATGAGAATCCACATCATAAACAATCACATCATTTCTGTTTACCAGGGCATCAATGGTAGACACCATTCCCTGATAACCGAAGTTTAATAAATATGCTGACTCTTTTTGTACGAAATCTGCCAATTCCCTTTCCAGCTGAAGATGCTGATCTGTTTCACCAGACATGGCTCTTGCTCCCATTGGGTAGAACATTCCAAATTCTGCAGCCGCTTTGGCATCCGCTTCTTTTACTTCAGGATGGTTACATAATCCTAAATAATCATTGGCACTCCAGAAAATTACTTCTCTACCTTGAAATTGCATTCTGGGACCGATAGGGCCTTCTAACCTTGGGAAAATAAAATATCCTTCTCCATAATCTGCAAATTGTCCAAGAGGTCCTGGATTTTCTTTTATTCTTTCAAAAATATCCAACATTGTATCGTGATTTTTAAGTAAAAAAGCCTTTTTTGTAGTACACACAAAAGGCTTGACTTGTATTGTGATTTATATATTTTTATTTGATAAATTCTGTCTTGAAAACTTCATCATAATTGTGAACACAATTATTAACAAATCCCTGTTCAGCCATCCATTTATCACTGTATACTTTAGTGATGTACCTTGAACCATGATCAGGATAAATTAAAACAACAAGATCATCTTTAGTGAATTCATGAGATTGTGCATACTGAATTAATCCCTGGGTTACTGCGCCGGTAGTATAGCCTCCCATGATAGCTTCTTTCAAGGCAATTTCACGGGTTCTGTAAGCGGACATTTCATCATTAACCCGTACAAATTCATCCACTTTATCAAAAAGAAGGGCAGAAGGAATCAAATTTTTTCCCATTCCTTCAATCTGGTAAGGGTGAACATCTTCCTTATGAATTTCCCCTGTTTCATGATAGCTTTTCAATATAGAACCATCTGCGTCCACTCCAATGATTTTGATATCAGGGTTCTTCTCTTTCAAAAATTTGGCAGAACCTGATAAAGTTCCTCCTGTTCCTGTGCAGGCAAAAAGATGGGTGATCTTACCATTGGTCTGTTCCCAGATCTCGGGACCGGTCGTCTGATAATGTGCATCAATATTCAGCTCATTAAAATACTGATTGATGTAAATGGAATTAGGAGTCTCCGAAGCAATTCTTTTAGCTACCTCATAATAGGACCTCGGATCATCTGCCGGTACGTTAGCCGGACAAATGTACACCGTAGCACCCAAAGCTTTCAGGTAAGCTATTTTTTCAGGTTTGGTTTTATCGCTTACTGCGAGAATACATTTATATCCTTTAATGATACATACCATTGCAATAGAGAATCCGGTATTTCCGGAAGTAGTCTCTACAACTACAGAATCTTCCTTTAATAAACCTTTTTTTTCTGCGTTTTCTATAATATGAAGAGCAATTCTATCTTTGGTGGAATGTCCAGGATTATATGACTCTAACTTGGCATAAACGGTTGCTGGAATATCTTTTGTGACAGTATTTAGCTTCACCATAGGAGTATTTCCTATCAGGCCAAGGATATTATCGTAAACATTACTCATTACTTGTTATTTTCAATAAAAATCTGACTGCAAAAATACAAAAAAATAAATAATTACTAAACTTTTGTTTGAATTCTAGAAGTCCAATTTGTAAAACTTATTTTCCTGTTTACAGTTTTGACACGACAATAATCGCAAAATCCACGCCAAATTTTTAAATTTTGTTAAAAACAATATAAAATTCTATATAAAGCCTTATTTTCGCATAATTGATTTAATACTATGAAAAATTGGACTTTTAGGCAATGGAACACCGTTTTAGGATGGGTGATTTTCGTCATTACATTTTTTACGTACTTGTCCACAATAGAACCCAATTTCAGTTTCTGGGATTGTGGTGAGTACATTTCTTCTGCAGTAAAACTTGAAGTAACGCACGCTCCGGGAGCTGCTTTATTCCAGATAGTGGGTGCCGTGGCAGCCATTTTTGCATTAGGGAAAGGCGAAAATTACTCCATTGTAATTAATGCGATGTCTGCATTGTTCAGTGCGCTGACTATTTTATTTTTGTTCTGGACAATTACACATTTTGTAAGAAGGCTCCTGAACAAAGATTTTGAAGAGATTACCAGACATCAGGAAATCTCTGTTTTATTTGCAGGAGCTATAGGAGCACTTTGCTTTACCTTCTCAGATACTTTCTGGTTTTCTGCAGTAGAAGGGGAAGTGTATTCCATGGCTTCCATGTTTATCGCGCTGTTGGTCTGGTTGATCACTAAATGGGAAAATGAATATAAAGCTGCAGACAGTGAAAGATGGATTATTCTGATTTTCTTTATACTTGGCCTTTCCGTAGGAGTACATATGATGTGTATGCTGGCTATTCCTGCTGTATGCCTTGTGTATTATGCAAGAAATTATACGTTTACCTGGAAAAACTTTATCTGGGCCAACCTTATCACACTGGGAATTCTGATTATTGTTTTCAAAATTATTTTCCCTCTGATTATGACCCTATTCGGAAGACTGGAAATATTCTTTGTAAACGGACTTGGGCTTCCTTTCCATTCAGGAACAATTGCTGCATTTATTTTAATGGTAGCGATCTGTTATTTTATCATTAAATATGCCAGAAAAGCAAAAAGAAATGTATATCAGACTATTGCGTTATCTGTTGTATTCATGATGATTGGATTTTCCTGCTGGATGGTAATCCCGATCAGGGCAAATGCCAATCCTCCTATGAACCTTAATGATCCTGATACGGCAATCGGAATGCTGGATTATTATAACAGGGAACAATATGGAGACTGGCCTACGATCTACGGACAAAATTATACTGCTTTCCTTGATGCAAACGGAATTGAAAAAAACGAGGATGGAAGTTTTAAAACACAAAAAACCGGTGAAATCTATGAGAAAGATGAAAAGACCGGAACGTACAGGAAAACCGGAGACCGTTTTAATTATGTATTCAATAAGTCTCAGGTGAGCTTAATGCCAAGAATGTTTAATGAAGATAAAGATGTAATGTCCAACTATATTTCTATGTATGGCGCTCCGGATTTTACATTTAACTATGCTAATGAAGACGTGGCAGATAACCCGCAGGCTAAGCAGATCTTTGATGAACTCAGAACCAAATACGAAGATAAATCAATTACCGCTTCAGATTATCTGAAAGTAAAACCATATAATCTGATCAATGTTCAAAAACCTTCGTTCCTTCAGAATATGGATTATTTCATCTCTTTCCAGAACGGATATTATTTTGTAAGATATCTGATGTGGAATTTTGTAGGAAGACAGAATGACCTGGAAGGGAATATGGAAAGTACCAAAGGAAACTGGATATCAGGTATTTCTTTTATTGATAATGCATTGGTAGGCAATCAGGATAAAATGCCTGCCAAGTTCAAAAATGAAAGTACGGTAACATTTTTCTTCCTTCCTTTAATTTTAGGATTGATCGGATTCTTTTTCCAGCTGAACAGGGATTTCGGAAGATTCTATGCATTACTTTCTTTATTTATTTTAACCAGCGTAGGGATTATCTTCTATACAGGGGTAAAACCTTTTGAGCCGAGAGAAAGAGATTATGCCATGGTAGGCTCATTCTATGCTTTTGCCATCTGGATCGGACTGGGAGCCGGTGCTATTTTATGGTTCTTACAATCCAAAATTAAATCCAATGGTGCAAATATTGCTTTAGGAGTAGTTTTGCTGGGCATTCCTTTTATGATGGGATTCCAGAATTATAATGTACATGACAGAAGTAACCGGTATACAGCCTATGATTATGCATATTCTGTATTAAAATCACTGCCCAAAAATGATATATTATTTGTGTATGGAGATAATGATACCTATCCGGTTTGGGCAATTCAGGAGACAGAAAGATTCAGAGATGATGTAAAAGTGGTGAACTTTACTCTTGCTTCTACACCATGGAACCTGGACCAGATTAAAAGAAGGACCTACAATGCAATGGGAATTCCAAGCCAGCTGACTCATGAAGATTACAGAGACGGGGTAAACGATCAGATTTATATGATGAAAAAAGAAGACTGGGAGGGTGTATTTTCTATGTTGAAAGAACAGGGAGCACCGGAAACAGAATTCCAGTCATTCAGAAAATATCTTACCCAGGATTCTTTAACATTGAAAGAAGCTATTGATTTCATTAAATTCAAGTCACCTGAAAAAGATGAATTACTGAAAATGTATTTCGGAGAAGAGAAATATGAAAAATACAACATTCTTCCGGTGAACAAATTTATTCTTCCGGTTAATAAAGAAAATGCATTAAAAGCAGGAATTATCAACCCGTCTGATCTTCCGAATGTAGTGAACCAGATTATGATTACTTATAAAGGGAATACGCTTTATAAAAACAACCTGATCTTATTGGATCTGTTGGCAAACTTTGACTGGAAACGTCCGATTAATTTTTCTTCAGGAGGTATTTATGACAGTGAAAACATTTTCTACCTGAATGAGTATCTGCAGTTTGATGGTTTCAGCTACAGGCTGATCCCGATCCACACTCCACAGACTCCTGACGGTGATATGGGAAGAGTAGACGCCAATTCATTGTATAATGTGGTAAAGAACTTCAGATGGGGGAACTTTAAGGACTTAAATGTTCACTTTGATGAGACGGCAACTTCCAACATTATCAGTTATAGAATGTCAGCAAGCAGAGCCGCAGCTGCCCTTGCATTAAGTGGGCAGAAAGCGAAAGCTCTGGAAATCCTTGATCTTGCGGCCAAAGAAATTCCCGCTGAAAAATACAATGATCCGCGTTCATTGAGTTCAATTGTTTCCGGATATATTATTGCCGGCCAGGAACAGAAAGGGCTTCAGCTGGCAGAAGTACTTAAGAAAGGAATTTTTGAAGAGTATGATTACTACCTGAGCCTGTCAAAAGCAGATCAGAGTTATCTGAGAAGACAAATGAGAACAAAACCGATGGAATATTCCCTTGTCGTTTCTGCAGTTACTGATGCCTATACAAGAATCGGGCAGAAAGAAAAGGCATATGCTTATCTGGTACAATCCATTGAGCCTATTGATAAAAAGTTCAATGTTTTTATTAAAGAGCTTCAACAGATGGGTAAAGAGAAAGCAATGAAAGAATCTGAGAATGTACAACAGATCACTCCATTCTATCAGTATCTTTTTGATGTGATGGAACCTTTTGATTCCACGTATTCAAAAGAGAAAGAAGATCAGATTACTACAGCCATAATTAAGGTAACACAATAAAATACTTTTAAAACGGAACTTCGGTTCCGTTTTTTTATTATTGGGAATCCTGAATATTAAGATTATATTTGTGAAACTAAAAATACATAATGTCTGAAACAAAGAATAGCAGATTCCCGATTTACGCTGCAATTTTTACAGTAGTTTTTAAACTTCTTTTTTTATTAACCCATTATATCCAGGAGGATGCTTTTATCACCTGGCGGGTAGCTCAGAATTTACTGGATTACGGAGTAATCGGATTTAACGGAGATACAAAGATTTCAGCGTCAACTACACACCTGTATGTTTTTGTGTCCTATATTTTCAACTTGGTTTTTGGAAAAGAGTATTTTATTGAACCTCTGCTGATCTTTAATTCCATATTATTTACTACAGGAACGTTATTGCTTTCCCATTTACTCCTTAAAAACCCATGGCATAAAGCTATTTTTATATTTTTAATAGGTATTTTGCCTCCGGCTATTAAGATTTCAATTCTTGGAATGGAGTACGGGATTTTATTTTTCCTGGAGATGGTATTATTATATTATGGGTTCTACAAAGGCAAAAAAACGGTCCTTGTTTTACTTCCGGTTCTGATCATGTTTACCAGGATTGATACGGTTATATTTCTGGGTATTGTATTCCTGGTTGACCTATTCTGGAACAGAAAAATAAGATGGAACTATATTTTCGGGGGAATATTGGGCGTCTTATTTACGCTTTCTTTTAACTGGTTCTATTTCGGAGAGCTTGTCAATAATACAATTACAGCAAAAAAACTACTTTACGAACAGGATTTTACATTCAGTCAGCATCTCAGTTATTTCTTTGCCAGTTTTGGTAATTTCTGGGGAATGCTGAAAGTTCCGGGTAATTTTAATCCGATAACCATTATTGTATTGCTTTTTGAATTGGTTTGTTTCGTTTATCTGATCAGACAGAAACAAAACAGAAATTATTTCCTGTGGATGATCTTTATTTTCGGATGGGTAAAACAGATCATTTTTATTTCCCAGAAAAGTTTGTTTGATTGGTATTACTGGGTTCCGCAGCTGTTGCTTTTTGTACCTGTGCTTATATTTATACTGGAACAGAAAGAGAAGCGAAATGTATGGCTTTCACTGTTGATCATATTTTATATTCTTCCGATGCTGGCATTTCAAACGGTTCATTCTATAGCCACCGGAAACGGAGAATGGAATTACCGGAGAACCATTGGTATATTCCTGAATCAATATGAGAAGGATAAAAATCAATGGATCTTATTGGAACCGGCGGGTTATGTCCCTTACTTTTCAGGTTTAAAAACAATTGATGAAGTTGGATTGGTAGATAAACAGATTCAGGAAGAAATCAAAAAAGATAAAACCAACTACTGGATCAATACTGTAAAGACAAGGAAACCCAAATACCTGCTTTCTTATAAAAACCTATATGATGGGAATAATTCAGAATACTATCAAACACATTATAAACTCCTGAAAGAATTCAGAGTAAAAGACCACCTGAAAAGTGATTATAAAATTCTGGAGAAGATCTATAAACTTAAACCGTCAGGAACAGATTATAATTTGTATATCAGACTGGATTAATGAAGTGTGAGAATACTCTGTTATTTATAAACCAATATCTTAAAATGAAATACTGTGCTTTTCTACGCGGCGTAAATGTCAAAGGAACCAATATGAAAATGGCAGAAGTGTGCCAGGTATTTAAAAATGCGGGAATGGAGGAGGTGAGTTCTGTTCTGGCTTCTGGAAATATTGTTTTTTCATCTGATAAAAAAGCTGAAGAATTAAAAATGATACTTGAAAAAGCAATGTCAGAACACTTTTCGTACGAAGCATTTTTATTTGTAAAGTCCCGGGAAGAAACCGCATCATTCTGGAATAACGTTCCTTTTGAAAAAAGTGATGATTTCCATATTTATGCTTTTGTAGGGGGTCCCGGAGTAGAAACCATATTGATGGAAGAATTTGGGAAAGCATCTCAGGTTGAAAATGAAAAAGCAGAAATTGTAAATGGACTGTTTTACTGGCAGGTTCCGAAAGGCAATACATTGGATTCCACTTTTGGAAAGGTTCTGGGTAAAAAAAGTCTTAAGGATCAATTTACCAGCCGCAATATCAATACTTTTGAGAAAGTGCTAAAAAAGATGAATTAAAAAAAATAAAAGGGTTTATCTATATTAATACAGACAATATGAAACCTTTTACCAAAGAACTTAATTGCAGGAAATTGTTTTTTATAATAATCATCCCGGCCTTCTCTCTAATGACAATGGAAAATAATTTCCAAGTCTGAAACTTTATAAGTATTTTTACTGAACTTTTTAATTATAATAAAATGATTCAGTATTTAGATAATATTCATCACAAAGATTCAAAAAACTTTTTCCTTATCGCCGGACCTTGTATTATTGAGGGGGAAGATATGGCTCTTAGAATTGCGGAAAAAGTAATTAACATTACAGATAAATACAATATTCCATACATTTTCAAAGGAAGTTTTAAAAAGGCAAACAGAAGCCGTGTAGATTCTTTCACAACAATTGGAGAAGAAAAATCTCTTGAGATCCTTAAAAAAGTCGGGGAAACCTTTAATATTCCTACAACAACAGATATTCACGAGAATGAGCATGCCGCTTTAGCAGCTCAATATGTAGATGTTTTGCAGATTCCAGCATTTTTGGTACGTCAGACAGATCTGCTCGTAGCCGCTGCAAAAACCGGTAAATGTGTTACTCTGAAAAAAGGCCAGTTCCTTTCTCCGGAAGCTATGAAATTTGCAGTTCAGAAAATTACGGATTCGGAAAATCAGAAAGTGGCTATCATTGAAAGAGGGAACTCTTTCGGGTATACAGATCTGATTGTAGATTACAGAGGAATTCCTACCATGAGAGAATATGCTCCGGTAATTTTAGATGTTACCCATTCATTACAGCAGCCTAACCAGAGTTCTGGTGTAACGGGAGGCAGACCGGATCTTATTGAAACGATTGCTAAGGCTGGAATTGCCGTAGGTGCAGATGGTATTTTTATCGAAACACATCCTACTCCGGAAACAGCGTTATCTGATGGTGCGAATATGCTAAGACTGGATTTATTAGAAGATTTATTACAAAAATTAACAAGAATCAGAGAATCAATTTTGTAATTGTTAAAAAAACATTAATTTTAGAAATTCTTAAAACATTTCTTTTGAAAAAACTAGTTTTACCGCTAAGCCTTATGGTTCCCGTATTGTTTTTTTCCCAATCCAGAAAAAAGGATACGGCAACAACTAAAGTAACCGATATTGAGGAAGTTGTATTCCAGAAAAAAGCAACAGGAAGAACAAATGATGTTACGAATGTTAAGATTTCAGCAAAAGAGGCTAAAGCTGTAGCTTCCATAAGTGGAGGAATTGAAGGTCTGATTAAAACGCTTCCTTCTGTAAACTCCAATACGGAACTGTCTTCCCAATATATGGTACGTGGTGGAAACTATGATGAAAACCTTATTTATATTAATGATATTGAGATTTACAGGCCTTTTCTGATCAGAAATTCCCAGCAGGAAGGGATGAGTATCATTAATCCGGATATGGTTTCTGCAGTCAACTTTTCAGCAGGAGGATTTGAAGCCAAATATGGTGATAAAATGTCTTCTGCATTGAATATTTATTACCGTGAGCCGGAAAAATTTGAGGTTTCAGGTGAAGCAAGCTTAATTGGCGGGAGGCTTACAACAGGGCTCGCTTCAAAAAATAAAAAATTTACAGCTTTATTTTCAGGAAGATACAGAAATACCAATCTTGTTTTAAATACCTTGAATGAAGATACAGACTTTAATCCGACATACTGGGATTTTCAGTCTTACCTGAATTATCATATCAGTGATAAATTTTCCATGTCCTTCATCGGATATTACTCAAAGAATGACTATGAAATGTTTCCTAAGCAAAAAGATGTAACTTTTGGTACACTTCAGCAGCCTATTAATGTTTTCATAGGGTACCTGGGTAAGGAAAATGACCAGTATAAGAATATGATGGGAACATTTTCCATGAATTATAAACCATCCGATAAATGGAGACTGACATTAGACAGTTTTGCATATCAGAACAGGGAAAAGGAATATTATACCATCCATTCCAATTATAAGTTACAGACATTTGATGCAATAACCGGTGATCCGGTAACCAGTTTTGATGTAGGGGGACAAATAGACCACGCCAGAAATGATCTTTTTGTGAAAACTTATGGAACACAGTTCAGAGCCCGTTTTTCTCCGAATGTAAATACTGATATTGAAGTAGGATTTAAATTTGAAAAAGAAAACCTTAAAGATCTTACCAACGAATGGAAACTTGTAGATTCAACAGGATACAGTCTTCCAAGACCGATTGTAGATCCTAGAACAGGGGGAACAGGAGATCTTAAGCTGGCGTATTACATTGCCGGGGCCAATAATATTGAACCTACCAGATTGTCTGCGTATGCACAATATTCACAAAAATTCTATTGGGGAGCCAGTAAGGTATTTGTTAATGCAGGAGCCAGAGTGGCAAACTGGAGCTTCAATAAAGAAACTATTTTCTCACCAAGGGTTCAGTTCGCTATAAAGCCTGACTGGGAAACAGATATGTTGTTTAAACTTTCCGGGGGAATCTATTATCAGGCTCCATTCTATAAAGAGATCAAAGATCTTGAAGGTAACTTTAATTCCAATATAAAATCTCAGCGTTCTATACAACTGATCCTCGCCAATGATTATGAATTCCATATGTATGACAGGCCGTTTAAATTAACTACAGAGTTGTATTACAAAAAAATGGACAACCTGATCCCATATTATATGGACAATGTTAGAATCAGATATTCAGGTCAAAACAATGCTACAGGATATGCATATGGTATTGATACCAGGCTTTTCGGAGAATTTGTTCCGGGAGTGGATTCCTGGCTATCCGCAAGTTACGCCAGGGTTTACGAAAATATAGATGGAAGAGGCAATATTCCGAGACCTACAGATCAGCGTTTCAGATTTGCAATGTTCTATCAGGATTATATGCCGAGTTTCCCGTCAATGCGTGTAAATCTTACCCTGATCTATGCAATGGGACTTCCGAACGGAGCACCTGTTTTTACAGATCCGTACCAGTACCAGACTACATTGCCGGCTTACAAGAGGGTAGATATAGGACTTTCAAAAGTATTTATTGATCCAAAAGATAAAAAGAAAAGATATGGGTTCTGGGGTAACTTTCAGGAACTGACTTTAGGAGTTCAGGTGTTTAATGCCTTTAATATTAATAATACGGTGGCTAACCAGTGGATTACAGATTATAATACAAATTATATGTATCCGGTACCTGTACGTCTTACAGGGCGTTTCTTTAATGTAAAACTGGAATTCAAGTTATAAAATATTTTTATGGATTGGTGTAAGCCATTTCTATATAGGAATAAAAAAGCTTTTGACAAATATTCAGAAGCTTTTTTTATTTTCCGGAATTTTATAACAACAATACAGAATTTTATAACAAAGGTTTTCAGGATATTTTTAACTTTGCGGTATCAATGAAAAAGATTCTTGCCATATTATTCTCTATATTCTATTTCGGATTTTCTTCCGGAGCAGCATTTAGCGTTCATTATTGTATGCAGGAATTTGTTTCCGTAAGTCAGAAAACAGATGATATCTGTGGAAAATGCGGAGTTAAAGAGAAAAAAGGATGTTGCAAAACGGAGATCAAAGTTGTTAAAGTTGATGACGCTCAAACATCAGATCTGCTGAAAATTAATTTTTTAAGCCTGTTTTCCGAATTACCGGCGAAACATCAGTTCTTCTTTGCAGATAAATCTTTCTCTGCTTCAAAATTTACTCAGATTCAGATTAATGCACCACCGGAACGAAGTCCGGTACCTATTTATATTCATCATTGTAATTTTAGAATTTAGAATCCGTCAGTCGTTTTCGATTATTTTCAATATCGGTTATAGCGACATGTCCTGACACATTTTAACGATGTGTTACTTATTATTCTTTATTAAAATTAATTTCTAAAATTTAAAACAATGAAAAAGTATATCATTACAGCAGCTTTAACGCTATTATCAATTATCTCACTTTCAGCACAATCCAAAAAAGACGCGCAGGTTTCAAAGCTGTACCAAAATTATCTTGCTATCAAAACAGCATTGGCTTCGGATGATGCAGATAAAACCTCAAAAGCTGCAACAGAATTTATCAAAACCGCTTCAACGGTTGATTACAAATTGATTTCTGAAGGGAATCTCAATATTCTGAGAAAAGATGCTTCTGCTATTTCTGAGGCCAGAACTGTGGCTGCACAGAGAGAAACTTTTTATAACCTTTCAGATAATATGATTGCTCTTACAAAAGAGTTTAAGCTTTCTGAAAAACCCGTATATGTACAATATTGCCCAATGGCTGACGGAAGCTGGTTAAGTGACGAAAAACAGATCGTTAATCCTTATTATGGGAAGGCTATGCTTTCATGTGGAAGCGTAAAGTCTGAAATTAAATAAATATTGTATTAACCTTTAAAACAATCAACTGCATAGCTTAAATTCTAATTAACTTTAAGTTGTGCAGTTGGTAAAAGTTCGGAATATTATGAAAAGACTAATCATGTTTCTGTTACTTTTGTTTTCTGTTTTCACTTTTGCACAAACAACAAAGACGTATTATACCTGTCCGATGCACCCTGAGGTAGTATCTTCAAAACCGGGAGACTGCCCAAAATGTAAAATGACTTTGGTTAAAAAGACGGCTGTCATACAGCCTAAAGTGGCGGCAAAGCCTGTATTAAGAGCAGAAACAAAACCTAAACCGGCCAAACCGGCAGAAATCAGAATAAATAAAATTAAACCAGAAAAAAAAACTGAAGCTAAAAAGGTAAAGAAGACTGAGAAAGTAAAAGCTGTAAAGTCTGATTCTGAAAGCAAGCGGATATTTCAGGCCCAGCCCAAATCACAGGCTCAAAAACTCTACACTTGCCCGATGCACCCGGAAGTGGTTTCTGATAAACCTGGGAAGTGTCCTAAATGCGGAATGGAATTGGTTGAAAAAGAAGACCATAAACATACCGCTGTTGAAAATCAGCCAGGCCAAAGAACTGTATTAAAAAGGAATTCTGAAAATGGAAAAGTAACTTTTGGAGGAAAAACCGTTCGTTATGACCTGTATGTAAAAGATACGATTGTCAATTTTACGGGAAAAAACCGTCGTGCAATAGCTATTAATGGAAAGCTTCAGGCTCCAACCTTATATTTTACGGAAGGAGATACTGCAGAAATTTACCTGCATAATATGCTTAAGGAAAATACAGGACTTCACTGGCATGGGGTGATCCTTCCCAATGAACATGATGGAGTTCCATACCTTACTACAAAACCCGTACACCCTGGAGAAACCCATTTGTATAAGTTTAGAGTATCTCAGAATGGTACCTATTGGTATCATTCTCATGAAGCACTTCAGGAGCAGATCGGAATGAACGGTATTCTTGTATTTAAAAAAAGGGAAGGAGAGCCTAAAACCGAATACAATGCCGAGATTCCTGTATTATTAGGAGATTGGAGTGATGAAGATCCGATGCAGATTGCAAGAAGGCTTCATATGGCAAATACGGATTGGTATGCCATAAAGAAAAATGCAGTTCAAAGTTACTGGGAGGCTATTAAATCCGGAAATTTTGGGACGAAAGCACTGAATGAATGGAAAAGGATGGAGGCGATGGATGTCAGTGATGTGTATTATGATAAATTTCTGATCAATGGAGTTCCCAGTTCAGATTATTCAAATCTTAAAGCCGGTGATAAAGTCAGGTTGAGAGTTGCAAACGGAGGTTCATCTACTTATTTCTGGCTGAATTATGGAGGAGGAAAAATAAAAGTAGTTGGGAATGATGGAAATGATGTGGTTCCGGTAGAAGTGGATCGTCTGATTGTCGGGGTTTCTGAAACCTATGATATCGAGGTAACCGTTCCGGAAAGCAAAAGCTTTGAATTCCGGGCTACTTCAGAAGACAGGATAGGACATGCTTCACTTTGGCTGGGATCCGGTGAAAAGGTAGAAGCTCCTAACTTACCAAGGCTGATGCTTTTTGAAGGAATGAAGATGATGAACGGTATGATGGAGATGAGTGGAAACATGAAGCCGATGAATATGACGATGGGAAATCAGATGATGGATATGAATGAAGTAATGTATCCGGAAATATCAGAAAGTCAACGGAAAATGACAATGAAGCATATGAATGAGATGATGGGGATAAAAACAAAAGAAAAAGACAAGCAGGAAGATCATTCCCGGCATGCAGGAATGGATATGAAAGAGGAGAAAACAATCAAGAGGTTGTCTTATAATATTTTAAAGTCTCCTGAGAAAACAATTCTGCCTGCAGACAGTATTCGTGAAATGAAGTTTACGCTGGAAGGGAATATGAATCATTATTTGTGGACGCTGGATAATAAAACCGTAACAGAGACCGATAAGATTCTGGTAAAGAAGGGAGAAGTTCTTAGGATTAAGCTGTATAATAATTCTATGATGCGTCACCCAATGCACCTTCACGGTCATGATTTCAGACTGATTAACTCTAAAGGAGAATATTCACCATTGAAAAATGTGGTTGATATTATGCCAATGGAGACAACAACTATCGAATTTGCAGCCAATCAGGATGGTGACTGGTTTTTCCATTGTCATATTCTTTATCACATGATGGCCGGAATGGGAAGGATCTTCAGTTATGAAAATTCAAAACCAAATCCACAACTTCCAAACCGGAAGCTTGCCTGGAAAAACTTCCTGAAAGATAATAGAATGATCAGTTCAATGGCCATGCTGGATGTAGCAAGCAATAAGATGCATGCCGAAACGATGACCATGTTCGGGCCGAGATGGGCTAACCTTAATGAGTTTCACTCCAACTGGGATTTCAATCACTTTGAAGGAAATGTGAAAGTAGGCCGTTTTTTAGGCAAGTTCCAATGGGCACTTCCATATGCCGGATTCAGGTTTCAGAAAAATCATGAAATCATGGAAAGGCAGATGGCTGAAGATATGGGAATGGACTTTCACGGTAAAAAGACCTGGTTTGGCCAGCAAAAGGCAGCAAAAAACAGATATGCTTTCATCATTGGTATGCAGTATGTTTTACCAATGCTGATCACAGCGGATGCAAGTATTGATCAGAACGGAAAGGTTTTACTGGAGCTGAGCAGGGAAGATATCCCGCTTTCGAGGAGGCTGAGAGGGAATTTCAGTGTCAATTCTGACGGAGAATTTTCCACAGGAATAAGGTATATCCTGCAGAAATGGTTATCACTATCCGGAAATTATGATAATGAAATGGGCTGGGGTGCCGGAATTACTTTAATATATTAATACAAAGGAACTCAATTTGAGTTCCTTTTTTATATTACAAATATGTATTTTTACATTAATAAATAGTAAGCAGATCAAGGTTAATATTTTTCAGATCAGAGCTTTCTTACAATAAAAAACGGTGAATGAAAATAATTCTTTAAAAGAGCTTGCAGCTGTTTTTCTGATGCTGGGGATTACCGGATTTGGGGGGCCCGCAGCACATATTTCCATGATGCAGAAAGAAATTGTAAATAAGCGCAAATGGATGACCGAAGAACATTTTCTGGATCTGATGGGAGCAACTAACCTCATTCCCGGGCCTAACAGTACTGAAATGGCCATTCATATAGGGAAGGACAAAGCGGGATGGAAAGGATTGTTGGTTGCGGGTTTATGTTTTATCTTACCTGCAGTTATTATTACTCTGTTTTTTGCCTGGCTCTATAAGAAATATGGACAGCTTCCGGAAGTTTATCCGCTTGTATATGGTATTAAGCCTGCCATAATATCCGTTATTTTAACAGCCATCCTTCCTCTTGCTAAAAAATCATTAAAAAGCCTGGAGCTTGGAATCATTGGAAGTGTTGTATTAATATTGTCCCTGGCAGGAATAAATGAAATTTTTCTTTTATTTGGTTCCGGAATTCTGATGATGGGGTTATTATGGTTTTCCCGTAGAAAAACTGTTAATTCATTGATCCCGGCTTCTTTTCTTTCAGTTCCTGACTTTAATTTTTTTTCATCTGTCAATATCAACTTGTTTCTTATATTTCTGAAAATTGGGGCCATTTTATATGGAAGCGGGTATGTATTGTTTGCCTTTTTGGATGCGGAACTGGTGGAAAACGGGTTGTTGTCCAGAAGACAACTGATAGATGCAATTGCTGTAGGACAGTTTACACCCGGTCCGGTATTTTCATCAGTTGCTTTTATCGGCTATCAGATTAATGGGTGGACAGGGGCAATTCTTTCTTCAATTGGCGTTTTTATTCCGTCGTTTATATTTGTAGCTCTGCTAAATCCTATTGTAAAGATGATCAGGAACTCTGCTTATTTTTCAGTATTCCTGGATGCTGTGAACGTAGCTTCTGTAGCAATTATCATTTCTGTGTGTTATGCAATGGCAAGAGAAAGTATTGCAGATTGGCGTACAGTTTTTATTGCCATATTATGTTTGATAATTGCTCTCAGATTTAAAAAAATAAACAGTGCCTGGCTTGTATTGCTGGGTGGTATTTTAGGGTATTTACTTTATTAAAGCTGAATGCGGATTTAGATACTTGCTACATTTCCAGTTCTATAATTTTATGGGCAATTTTCTGATTGATAGCCTCAGGGATCATCTCCATCAGTATATTTCGAAGTTCATTGCCACGTTCCCATTGGGATACTTTTCCGATGGTACGGCTTGTATTGACAATATAATCTACTTTTTTTCTTCTGATTTTTTGAAATTTTTCAAAAACAGTATTAAAATCATGGTTTTTCTCCAGTAATTTACCAAGAATATAAGCATCTTCAACAGCCTGACAGGCTCCCTGTCCCATGTTTGGCGTTGTAGCATGAGCTGCGTCTCCGATAAGACAAAGATGATCTGTATGCCATTTTGGAATGGGGGTAAGGTCAGTAACTGCATGACATACAATGTTTTCTTTCGGAGTAGATTCAATGAGGTTCAGAATAAAAGGCTCATAATCATGAAAAATATCGGTCAGAGTCAGATTGCTGCCAAAGCTTTTTTCATTGATACATGCATACCAATATACGGTATGTCCTGAAATTTTAACAAACCCAAAACGTTTCCCTTTACCCCATATTTCAATAGCTTCCTGATCATATTTTTCGGGCAGGTCAAACTTTACAAGGCCGCGCCAGCATTTCTGCCCTGTATTTCTGATAATTCCTGTATTGAATATCTGGTTTCTCACCTGTGATTTTATACCATCAGCCCCGAAAACAATCTTACTTTCTTTTTGAATTCCATTTTCAAAACTCAGCAGATAATCATGTTTCTTCTCTATTTTTCGTAATGAATGATTAAGCTCAATATGCTCATATCCTATATTTTGTGCAAGTATTTTCTGAAGCTCAGCTCTGTGTATTGCTACATTACAGCAATTATATTTTTTTTCCAGTTCCAGGATCTCGGTTTTTGAAATAGGCTGTAGTGATTCATTGGCAATAGTAATCCTGTGGATCTTATTTCCTGCGTTCTCAATTTTCTCTTTTAAGCCCAGATGATCAAATACCTGCATGGCATTAACGGCCATCATAATTCCTGCTCCAACCGGTTTTATTTCAGTTGCAGAATCATACAGGGTAAAATCATATTGGTGTTGTTTCAGGATATTTCCGAGAGTAAGGCCACCAATTCCGGCGCCAATTATTGAAATCATATTCATCATCACTGCTTAATCTGTAGTTATTATTGCCGACTTAATCAAATGCAGAGAGTATCTCTATTCTCTTGCGTTGACCCATATTACAATTATTATGTGTTTAACCTAAATTAATGATTTTGTTTGTAATGGTAAAATATAATTTTCAGAAACTTTTTTAAAGCCATATTTGCTGAAAAAATGATGCGCCCCGTGATTATGTATACCGCTTTCGAGCATAATGAAACTGATATCCCATTTTCGGGCTTCCAGTACAGCCTGCTCTAATAATCTGCTTCCAAGCGATTGTCCACGTACAGCCTGATTCAGAAGCATGTCCTCTAAAATTGCGTACTTTTTAAAAGGACTGTTGATCACGTTGAAAACCATCATTCCTACAATTTCTCCGTTTCCGCTTTCTGCAATCAGAATATTGAGTCCGGAACTTCCGTCAGAGTTAAAATCGGTAATCAACTGTTCGGTCAGAATTGTTTCCAGATCAGGACTCCAATGATGAGAATCTGATGCTCTCCCGGAAATAATTTCACCATGAGAAATGTAGGAATCTGTCTTATGGGTAATAAAAAAGTCTACCAGTTCTTTGACGCGGGTTTTATCAGTAAGCCATTTTGTTGTATATTCCATGGAATGTGATGGTGTTTATTTTAATTTTTTCAGCTCTTCCAGCAGTTGGTTCTGTTTATTAATGAATTGATTGAGACTGTCTGTTTTCAGAGGATGGGCCTTTTGATACTTTTCAATTTCAGGGAGGGTTTTTCTGATCTTGAAAGCAGCATATAAGCTATAGATACTTTGCTTGTTACGATTAATTGTATGCTTAAGTTCTTTTATTTTTTGAATTTTCAGATAATAGTTATCTGAACTTTCTTTGATGAGGGCAATCATTTCCTTTCTTAAAACCGAATCGTTAATAGATTTTGCCTGATTTTTTGCAATTAAATAATAATCTTCCGAATTAAAAATAATGCTGTTATATATACTTTGCATTTTGTGAGCATCTTCTTGCATTAAAGAGATTTTCTCATCTATTTTCTTGAGTTCCTGATCATTTTTGATTTTTTCATAATAAATGCCATTAAATATATCCTGTGTTTTACTTAGTCGTTTTATAGGAATACTTGACACTGTATTTTCAGCAGCCTTTTCTACAATATTATGGTCTTGGGACTTATTTTCTGTACAAGAAATTATGGAAAAAGTCAAAGCAGATATAAAAAATATTTTTTTCATGATAATAATAATAGGTGATAAGGATTTAGTTCCATTACATTAAATAGTTCAGGTGCCCTGTACAAAGTATTTTGCTTAATTAGTTGAATTTTTCTTTGATATTGTTACAAAAAAAACGGAGCCTGTTTCAGACTCCGTTATAAAATTCTTGCGCTAAAAATTATTTACCCAGATAAGATTTTAAGATCTTGCTTCTGGTATTGTGTTTTAGTCTCTTAATTGCTTTTTCTTTGATCTGGCGAACCCTCTCTCTGGTAAGATCGAAAGTTTCACCAATTTCTTCTAAAGTCATTGGGTGTTTTCCGTTCAGTCCGAAGTATAATCTTACAAGATCAGCTTCTCTCGGGGTCAGGGTATTCAATGCTCTTTCAATTTCAATCTGAAGAGATTCAAGCATCAGGTCTTTATCCGGGCTTGGTGATTCTCCTGAACGTAATACATCATAAAGATTAGAATCTTCTCCTTCTACTAAAGGAGCATCCATAGACAGGTGTCTTCCGGAGTTTTTCATAGATTCTTTGATATCCTCTTCGCTCATATCAAGAACTTCAGCCAATTCTTCCGGAGAAGGTGGTCTTTCATTTTCCTGTTCAAGGTGAGCGTATGCTTTATTAATTTTATTGATGGAGCCAATTTTGTTCAATGGAAGCCTTACAATTCTTGATTGTTCAGCCAGCGCCTGTAAAATTGACTGACGGATCCACCATACTGCATAAGAGATAAATTTGAAACCTCTAGTTTCATCATACCTTTTTGCTGCTTTCATCAATCCTAAATTACCTTCATTAATCAGATCGGGTAAAGAAAGACCTTGGTTTTGGTATTGTTTTGATACGGAAACTACGAAACGAAGGTTGGCTTTGATTAATTTCTCAAGTGCAGCTCTGTCGCCCGCACGTATTCTTTGTGCCAGTTCTACTTCTTCGTCCGCAGTGATCAGTTCCACTTTACCAATTTCCTGCAAATACTTGTCTAATGAAGCAGTTTCCCTATTGGTAACCTGCTTAGTGATTTTTAATTGTCTCATTTATTTTTATCCTCAAAAAAGAGTTACTATATAGTATACGTACGAAAAGGTAAAAAGGTTACACAGGATGTAATTTTTTTATACAATGCAAAATATAAAATGTAAAAAATACAGTATAAAAATGTACGTAAGCAGGTTTAAGGTAAGATTTAGGTATAAATGGAGTAATAAACTAAAGATCTGATATTTAAATTTATAAATAAAAAAACGAAACCTGAGTTTCGTTTTTCCGCTGATTATATTTTTGTCGGCCGGCAGTTGTCCGCCGGGATTAATCTGTTACCATTAAAACAGTTCATTCAATACTTTTGCGAGTCTTAAACCTCCATATAAAAGCTGTCTTTCAAGTGTTTCATTGAATTTGTACTGGTAATCGTAAGATAATTTTGAACCGTCAGGGGTCTGGGCATAGATTTTATTGGCAATTTTGTGAGAATCATACAACCAGTCTTCCAGGGAGCCTGCCTGAATTTGTTTTACCTCTTCCTTAGATCTGATATCAAGAAGCCTTGCGTATTCTGTATAGCTGTATTTCTGGGAATCAACCAGCTTTCCGTCCCAAACTGAGTGAAGATTGGTTTTGTCTCCGAAATAAGTAACATTGATCTTGTTTCCTCCCAGATCTTCAGCTCTCCCCACATGCAGGGGCTGTGCCAGGTCTCCCATAATATGGATCAGGAAGATCAGGGCAATTTTTCTGTCTTTTTCAGATGTTTTTTCATCTTTGATCTGGCTTGACAATGTATTTACCTGAGTATAAAGACTTGGCCCTGCCTGAGCTTTTAAATCCTGTTCAAAAGCTTTAAATTCAACCTGAGGGTCAATATTTACATAATGCCAGGATGAAGCCTGCTTCCAGACACCGGTAGTATCGGATTTGATAAAGTCCGGCCAGTTTGCCCAGTATGCCAGACGCTCTTTACCCATTATCTTTTTGATGCCTCTTCTTGCTTTTCCGGACAAGTGGTTTTCTGCAATCTCCGCGATAACCCTGTGTCCTGTCAATCCCCATGCATATGAGTAAATTGAAGAGGAAATAAATGCTAAAATCAAAATTTTAGAATAAATACTTTTCATTATAAATAACAATTTTCAATCTGCAAAGATACGGCCGCTTTCTGAAAGGACCTTATGTTATGAGAAATTTCTTCTATAATATATTATTAATAAAATTTAATCTGAATAAAACAGGTGTTATCTTAAATTTGCAACGTTTTTATTTTTGTGGAAAAATGTACAGGTAATAAATAAAAAAAAGAATAATATTTAATATTGGAATACAATTGGAAATCATAATACAAAAAGTTTTAATATTTTGATTTTGAGTTTTTAATTATAAAATGTTATGTTATGAATATTAATTCTTTTTACCGTATTTTCACGGAATTTGATTGAAACTATTCCTTTTAGTGTCAATAAATTAGTACTTTTAGAATAAAATTATTAAAAAAATATTTTATCAAAGTTACGAGAAATATTATCTTTACAAGTCATAATCACAGGAAACACTATGCATGAGAATAATATTGTAGACATGGATTACAATAAACTGCAGACAGATTTTAAGGCTGAGGCTGTAGCGGTTAATCTTTTGAAATATCACAGGGCGGTAAGTAATATATTTATTGAACGGATCGGAGTGAATGACAGGGCCTATCTGAAAGATATAAAAAGTATTTCGAGCAGTTATTTGGGATTTGATGAGGAAGTATTCACTATAGAAAGCTACAGGGAAGGAATTTATGATTATCTTCCTGAAGGGCTTTTTCATCCGCCGTCTCTCGGGGCTTCAAGAAAGAATGTAGATTCTGTTGTACGGGAAATCCGTAAACAGAAGAGAGTGGAAGAGGATGCACGGAAATTTTTCCGTCCTTTTGAGCTGGAAGTATTCTTTACCGAAATCAGCGCTCTCCTGAAAGAATCGGAGTTTGATATTACAAGTAATACTGATTCATTACTGGAGACCGTGAGTGAACTCTGGCCGCTGGTGAATATGCTTGACAGACAGAATGCCTACATCTTTATGCATATTTTACCTTTTTTTCATCAGATCAGAGGCGATAAAAGATGGTTTGAGAGATGTATTACCGCTTTTCTGCAGGTACCGGTAGAAGTTACTTTCTCACCCAATGTCATTGATGAGATCGAAAAAGACAATGATTCTATGCTACTGGGAAACTCGAGGTTGGGGGTAACCTATATTCCGAGTGGAAGACATATGGATGGCCAGCGGAACTGGGTAATTAACATCGGGCCGATTCCATACGAAGAGATGAAAAAGTATATCCCGGGAAGTCCGTTCAGAAAAGTACTTCAGGCCTTATACGATTATTTCCTTCCTGTTACCGTAGATGTAGAAGAAAATTTCATAACGGAAAAACAGGAGTATTCATTCAGCCTTGAGGATGATCACAGAAATGCCAGCCGTCTCGGATATTCTACATTCCTCTAAATTATTTTATTATATTTACAGTTACCAACAAAGTATAAATTTGAAAAGAAACAAATGGAAATTTCTTCAGTAAAGGGTATTTTTTTAAGGTACATTTTAATGCCTTTAATCGCAATTATTATGATGTTTATTCTGGGAATTATCAGAAGAAACAAACCTGCGATAAAGATTAAAGTAATTATTGTGTATGTTCTTTTATGCAGTTTATGTCTGGCTATTCCCGGTGTTTTTGGGTTTGCCGGAAATCTATTTAATCCATACTGGTATCTTATTGCCCAGGTTATTTACCTTATTTTTGGGATCATTCATGTTAATTTGATGCACAAATATTTTAAGAAACATATTGATTCCGTAGGAATGAGTATTCTGTTTGAATCCATACTCTCTTTAACGTGTATGACACTCGGAGGATTTTTGTTTACCCTTTTGTTTAACTGGATGAGTAAAGGGACAGGATATGCTGTAATGGCAGCGACAAGCATGGTGATTTTTGTGGTTCCAATGGTATTTTATTACTGTTATATCCAGCTGATCAGCATTCCTTTTGATATTTATAAAACCTGGAAATACTCACCTGAACAAAAACTTCCGGACTTTGAAGGCGCAGATTTTGATAGACTGATGGTACTGAATGTTGAACTCAGTAAAAAATTAGAGGACAGCAACAGGTTCAGAATTAAAGCTAAAACCCTTCCGACCGGAGTTACTTTCGGAGATTGGTTTTACAGAGTAGTGGATGATTATAACCATAAAAATCCGGGATCAGTAATTCATCTTTCAGATCAGGAAAATGAACCTTATTACTGGATATTCTATACTAAAAAATCTTTTTTCAGCTTTAGAAAGTATATTGATTTTGACCAGGATATTTCTGCAAACAACATCTCAGAAAATGAAGTTGTAATCTGTAAAAGGGTTATCCAGCATGAAGAGGAGGGAGTTTTAAGAAAATCATAATCACAAAAAATTAAAAGTATTAAACATGATACAGCCTATTAAACATTTTGCAATCAATTGGGTGGATGGAATGAAAGTTTCCCAGAGGCACCTTAATGATCAGGATAATTTCTTAATTGATACTATCAGGGATTCCAATTCGCTTGGAATTACTACATATAACTATGGTCTTCTGCCTATTTCAAACGAATATACAGACCGGACTATTTTTGACGTTCATAACACTGCGACCAATGATGTACAGCTGGTTATCAAACGATGCAGCGCTGTTACAATGGCCGGATACCGGATAGAGCTTACTGACAGAAGAATTAGCGTAAAATCTTTAGCAAAAACAATGAATGAAGAACAGGCAGACGGAGATTATTATATTCTGATCTCTGTAAACCCGTTTGATAAAGTTCCTTTCGGAGATATTGATCCCGAAGAAATTCCTCCCCGTCATCCTAATGCACAGCCTAACCATCATATTGAGCTACTTCCGGTGACCTCACTTAACAGCAGCTATTCAGGAGGAAACTATCTGATCATTGGTAAAGTTGACCTGAGAGGGAATATTGCCCAGGTGGATTCTAATTTTATTCCTCCGTGTACCTCTGTTCAGAGCCACCCGGCCCTGATAGATTATTACAGCAGTTTTGCAAAATCTATCGGAAACCTGCAGCAATATGCATTTAAAATTATTCAGAAAACAACCCATAAAAACCAGAACACAGCTTTAGCACAAAATGTAAAGTTTTTATGTACCACAATGATCAATACATTTGGGGATATGTATTTTCAGTTTAGAAATATTACCCCATGGCAACCGCCGGTATTCCTGATTGAGTCTTTTGCTAAACTGGCACTTCATTTATACAATTCCACACAGCTGCTTGTTCCTGCAGAACTTGAGGAAATGCTGAATTACAGTCTGGAATGGAGTGAAATTGCACCGCATACGTTATTGAATCAGCTTTCAATTGTTGCAGAAACAAACTATGATCATCACAACTGTGGTGAGCCATTAATCTATATCCAGCAAATGCTGAGAAGCCTGGAAACCATTTTTTCTAAACTGAGTGAGCTTGATTATATCGGTCAGAGAAAAGAAAATATTATTGTTAATGAACAGGAAGTTTCTACCAATACAAATCCTAAGCGGGGATGGAGCGTACTTGATTAATAATGATACATTAAATATAAATCCCGGATCTCTGTTCGGGATTTTTTTATGTAAAATTTTATTATTAGGCATCGGGGAAATAGAAAAAGTATTAGAATTTTTGGCGTTCTAAAGTATTTATTAAAAAAAGACCTGAGATATTGCCTCAGGTCTTTTACTTATTTTTTGTTCAGAAGTTCTAAAGTATGCTCTACATGTCCTCCTCCTTTCCATTCATCATGTCCGGGAATGATGAGGGTTGCCTGTGAATATTTGGATTTAAGTTTTTCCATGGTTTGTGGCCATTGCGCTACATTCGCCTCTCCTGTATAGCCCAGGTCTGTGGCTGTCCTGCTTTTTACCAGACATCCTCCGTCCAGGACTTTATATTTCGGAAACCATACGACAACATTATCAACTGTATGTCCCTCTCCCAGAAAATCGACAGTAAATTCTTCTCCGCCAATGCGGTAAGGCTTTCCGGTTTTAATAATTTGTGTTGAGGTGGCTTTTCCTTTTTTCTTCAGCAGCTCATTGGTCTTTACTGTGGCATACGTCTTAATTCCTTTTTCATTATAAAAGCTTAGATCACCGGCTCTGTCATCATGTGAGTGAGTGGCAAATACAGCAATGACAGGTTGACTATGACGTTTTCTGATGGTATCCATCAGGCTTTGGTACTGTGCTTTTTCCCATGGAACATCAAATAAAACGACTCCTTTTTTAGTTACAAGATAGGCTGCATTCGCTGAATATTCTTTTCCACCGAATACTCCAAAAGTTTTGTAAATGTATAAATTATTCTTGATCGGAGGTTCGATAACAAAATCTTTTACCTGAGCACTAACAAAAGGACTCAGCAGCATCGAAATAATAAAAAGCTGAATGTGTTTTTTCATAATTTTTTAGAATAAAATTAAAATTTGATTGTTTGCCGAAAGTGATCCGGACCGAGTGTACAAACGTAATAAAATTTAATCAGTAGAAATTTTATGAAAAAGAATTTAACCGTTTTTTAACAGTTGTAGAAAATAGAATCTCCTTGATTTATTTTTTAACCAATATTTTTTCGGTTGCTTTTTTACTGAGAATTTCTTTTTTACTACCGATTTCTATGGTCATTGATTTGTCAAAAGGCTCTATTTTAATAATCTTTATCCGGGTATCAAGCAGTAGTTTCCTATCATTCAGATAGCTCAGAAAGGCATCGTCAGAAAGGGTCACAGAAGCAAAGACAACAATTTCACCGGTTTCACAACTGCTTAATTTTTGCAGGTCCTGGGAAATGATATTTCCATCTTTATCAGGGATAGGTTCTCCATGTGGATCAAATTTAGGATAATCCAGAATCTCATCCATTTTATCGAAGAAGACTTGTGAATGGACATGCTCTAGCTGTTCTGCAATTTCATGTACATTCTCCCATCCGAAATTCATCTTTTTTACCAGAAACATTTCGGTAAGCCTGTGTTTCCGTACTACCAGTGCTGCTTCCCGTTTTCCGGTTTCTGTGACAACCAGGGGTTTATAAGTTTCGTAGATCACCCATTTTTTCTCAGCAAATTTCTTCATCATATTATTGACACTCGGCATTTTTACATTTAAAAATTTGCTGAGTTCATTAATGGTCACCTTTCCTTCGTTGTCAACTAAATGAAACAAAGCTTTCAGGTAATTTTCTTCTGTTAAGGTTGTTTTCAAAATGTTAGATGATTTTCAATACAAATCTAACAAAATAATAACAAAGGATGACTCTTGTTCTTTTAACTTTTTTTAATTTTACTTTATGAAATTCTCATTTAAAAACGATTATTCCGAAGGATGCCATCCAGATATATTACAGGCTCTTTTACAATATAATGCTGATCAGCAGGCAGGTTATGGTGAAGATGAATATTCTCTGAAAGCTAAGGAACTCATTAAAGAAAAGATAAAAAAAACTGATTCTGAAATCTATTTTGTTTCCGGAGGAACGCAGGCTAATTTAATTGTTATTTCTTCGGTATTAAAGCCTTATCAATGTGTGATTTCCGCCTCTCCGGGACATATTTTGAATAATGAAACAGGAGCTATTGAAGCCACCGGGCATAAAATATTAAGTATAGAAACTGAAGATGGAAAGCTTAGGCCTTCAGATATAATCCCGGTCCTTGAAAATCATAAAAATGTGCCCCATCAGGTCATGCCGAAATTGGTATATATTTCTAATTCTACAGAATTAGGAACTATTTATCAGTCTAAAGAACTGGAAGAACTTTCTGTTTTTTGCAGGCAGTATAATTTATACCTGTTTATGGATGGTGCAAGATTGGGACATGGCCTGATGTCAGAGATCAGTGACCTTACCCTGGATAAAGTTGCCGGGCTCACTGATATTTTTTATTTGGGGGGGACTAAGAACGGAGCTTTGTTAGGAGAAGCTATTATTGTTAATAATGCTGCTCTTCAGGAAGATTTCGCATTTAATATCAAACAGAAGGGTGCCTTGCTGGCAAAAGGAAGACTTTTAGGAATACAGTTTTTGGAACTGATGAAAGGAAACCTGTATTTTGATCTGGCAAAACATGCAAATCAACAGGCCATGAAAATTAAAAATGCTCTTCAGGCAAAGGGAGTAAAATTTCTTTCCGATACCTATACCAACCAGATTTTTCCCATTTTGAATAATGATCTTATTCAGATACTGTCCGTAAATTTTGAATTCTATATCTGGAAAAAGATAGACGACAATTATTCTGCAATCCGCCTTATCACTTCATGGAATACCGGTGATGCCCCGGTAAACCAATTTATTGATGTTATTGAGGATAACTTATAATAAAAAAACAGCCCTTTCAGGCTGTTTTTTATTGATAAAATTATTTTAAGGCTTTATTGACTATGTTGCAGTCTGCTGTATTTAATTTTTGCCCGTCTTTATAGCTGATTTTCTTCTCATCTGCATATTTGGACTGTCCATCTTCCTCTTTATGGTCACCAATACCTTCCGTCAAAGTATTGTCTTTCTGAAGGAAATAAATATCTCTTTTACTCTTTTTTCCTTCTGAGGCGAATTCATAAGTCAGTTTCAGTGTATCACCGGATCTGAAACCGGTAACATCTCCCGTTGAGCTGTCTTTTTCATTGTTTTTATAAGCCAGCTTTCCGGTAATTGTTCCCAGGTTATCATCAATTGATGCAAAAACACTGTCTTTACCAGTAGCTCCCAGATAACAGAACGATTTTGGCCCGAGCGTATCTATTACAGGTTCAGCAATGGCAACAGTGTCCGTTTCAGCTTTAGAAACAGGAGCTTCAGTTTTTTTATTACAATTTATTAAAAAAGCTGTTACAGTACTCAGTAAGATTAATTTTTTCATATCCTTAATTATAATCAAATTTCTATACTGCTAAATTAATAATAGTATTTGTATATTAAAAATATATAGTTCCCCCAAAAGCTATACATTATCACGCATGATTGGTATTGTGGAGGAAAGATTATCAGTAATTTGAATAATGTTAATCTTTATTTTAATAATCAGTTAGAAAAGAGCAGAAGAAATTCCGCTTTTTTATACCTCAAAAATGAAATTTCCAATAAACAATGATGAATAATTAAAAACATATAGAGTTTCCATCATTACGGATAACCGTATTTATCTATGATTGAGGTATATATTTTTGTAATAATAATATAGTGTACAATGAATTCTACTATTAGCCTGTGTTGTCGTTTCGGTTTCTTGTGATGGCAATTCAGGATGTTCTTATATAGCCTGGCTTCTGTAAATTATGGTTTATTTATGAAATTAGCCTCTGCCATTTAAGATGACAGGATTGGACTCAAATGTTTCCGACCTCCCGTTGTTGACTTTTACCAGAAACCTTAGTTTTTAAATTAAGTATTATATTGTAAACTTGCCTTTATCGGCAAAAATCCTTAAATTTACTTTTGTTTAATATCTATTTTTTGCCGACAACGGCATCTTATATCTTCATGAATTATATATCTGTATCTGATTTTTCCAAAAAATGGAATATACCTGAACGAACAGTAAGAAATTATTGTTCACAGGGTAGAATCAAAGGAGCGTTTTTGACTGGTAAAACCTGGAATATACCCGAGGATGCTTTACCTCCAAATAAGGAAGCTAAAAGTAGATTTAGCAACAATATTCTGTTAAATAGATTGAAAGAAGAAAAAGAAATGAAACTTAAAGGTGGAATTTATCATAGAACGCAGATCGATTTAACATACAATTCAAATAGAATAGAGGGAAGCAAACTTACGCACGACCAAACCAGATATATTTTTGAAACCAATACCATTGGAGTATCAGGGGAAAGTATCAATGTTGATGATATTATTGAGACAACAAATCACTTTCGAGCTATTGACGTAATTATTGAAAGAGCCAAATCTAAATTAACAGAATCTTTAATTAAAGAACTCCATTTCTTACTAAAATCCGGAACATCAGATAGTGCTAAAGATTGGTTCAATGTAGGAGCTTACAAAAAACTGCCAAATGAGGTTGGCGGTAATGAGACAACGACACCTGAACATGTGGCTGCAAGAATGAAAGAGATATTAACTGATTATAATGCCATTAAAAATAAAACGATCGAGGATATAATTGCTTTTCATTATAATTTTGAAATTATCCATCCTTTTCAGGATGGAAATGAGAGAGTAGGAAGATTAATTATGTTTAAAGAATGTCTTGCGAACAATATAGTACCTTTTATTATTGATGAAGATCTGAAATTGTTTTATTATAGGGGATTACAGGAATGGAAAAATGTCAGAGGATATCTTTTAGATACTTGTCTCACCGCTCAGGATAACTATAAAGAAGTTTTAAAATATTTCAAAATTCAATACTAGATTGTAATATAATCGTAACGGGGCTGAAACTTAATTATAAGCTAAAGAAGTGATTTCAAAGTAATGATTGCCGGGATCTGAAATTCCTTATTTTCCCTGTATTTCCCGGAAAGCATTTTATTTATCAGATAAATATCATAACTTGCAGAAATTATGATGTCAAAACGTTGCAAATATGCACTTAAAGCAATGGTCAGATTAGCAAGAAATTACAATCAAGGTTATCTGCCCACTTCAGTTATTGCACAGGACGAAAACATCCCCAAGAAATTTCTGGAACAAATCCTTCTGGAACTTAAAAGAGCTAAACTGGTCAACAGCAAACAGGGTAAAATAGGAGGGTATTATCTTTTGAAATCACCCGATGAGGTCTCATTAGCAGATATTTACCGTATTTTCGATGGTCCTATTGCTCTTACACCTTGCGTTTCTTTAAACTTTTACGAAGCATGCGATGATTGTGTCGATGAGGCAGTCTGTTACCTTAGAAAAGAATTGATGATTGTACGTGAAAAGACCAGAAAAAGCATGATGGAAGCCACTTTAACCAAGTTCATCAATAAAGAATAAAATTTTTTTTATTTAAATTCTACTATTTTGATAGGATTTATAGAATTTTATATATATTTGCAAGACTTAAATCTCAATTCAAAATGGAAAACAGTCTGAAAAATGAATTCGAAAATCTTGTAAAAGAGGCTGATGAAGCTTCTTTTCAAACTAATGGACTGCAATTACTGGCTGAAAAATTCCCTGACAGGGTGATCTTTTCCACCAGTTTCAGTTACGAGGATCAGGTCATTACTCATCTGATAAAAGATTTAAATATTGAAATTTTCACCCTGGATACAGGAAGACTTTTTGAACAGACCTATGAAACCTGGACCTCTACAAAAGCTTTCTTTAAAAAGAATATCAAAGCCTATTATCCGGACACGGAAGAGCTTAGAGAATTTGTCACAGAAAATGGCCCTGATTCTTTCTACCAATCTGTAGAAAAAAGAAAAGTATGCTGCACCATCCGAAAAGTTCATCCTTTAAAAAAAGCACTGGAAGGGTATAAGGTGTGGATTACAGGACTAAGAGCTGAGCATTCTCCCAACAGACAGAATATGCCTCAGCTGGAATGGGATCCGGATAATAAGATCATAAAATTCCATCCCATCCTTCACTGGACGACAGAGCAGGTGACAGCTTATGTAAAAGATCATCACTTACCCTATAATCATCTTCATAAAAAGGGATTTGTCAGCATAGGATGTGAACCATGTACCAGAGCAATTAAAGAAGGAGAAGATTTCAGGGCAGGCCGATGGTGGTGGGAAGATGCCAATAAAAAAGAATGCGGTCTGCATATTCATCAATAAAAAAAGAAAAACATGTCAATACAGCAGTTAAATTATTTAGATCAGTTAGAAGCTGAATCTATTTATATATTAAGAGAAGTAGCAGGTCAATTTGAACGTCCGGCTTTATTATTCAGTGGAGGAAAAGACAGTATCGTACTGGCGCATCTGGCAAGAAAGGCTTTCTTCCACGGAAAAATTCCGTTTACATTTGTTCATGTAGATACAGGCCACAACTTTCCGGAAGTATTGGATTTCCGTGATCAGCTGGTACAGCAGTTAGATGTCAATCTGGTAGTGAGGAAAGTGGAAGACACGATAAAAAGTAAAAAATTAACCGAGGCTAAAGGAAAATTCCCAAGCAGAAACTGGCTGCAGACTTACACGCTTCTTGATACCATTGAAGAATTTGAATTTGATGCCTGTATCGGAGGAGCCAGAAGAGATGAAGAAAAAGCCCGAGCCAAAGAAAGAATCTTCTCAGTTCGTGATGAGTTCGGACAATGGGATCCCAAACTTCAGCGTCCAGAGTTGTGG
Organism: Chryseobacterium flavum; assembly: GCF_003385595.1. GTDB lineage: Bacteria > Bacteroidota > Bacteroidia > Flavobacteriales > Weeksellaceae > Chryseobacterium > Chryseobacterium flavum. The sequence goes on from NZ_QNUE01000016.1 coordinate 31,586, forward strand.
AATATTTTTAACGGAAAAATCCACAAAGGAGAAAATGTAAGAGCTTTTCCCATCAGCAACTGGACAGAACTTGACATATGGAACTATATCCGCAGAGAAAAAATTGCACTGCCTTCCATCTATTTCTCGCATGAAAGGGAAGTGATCGACTTCAACGGACAGTGGCTGGCCAATTCTTCACATGTTGTACTGGAACCGGAAGATATTATTACCACCAGAAAAATACGTTACCGTACCGTAGGAGATATGACCTGTACTGCAGCTGTAGAATCTGACGCTGTTACAATAGATGCTGTCATTGAAGAAATTGTAGCTACAAGAATTTCAGAGCGTGGTGAAACCAGAATTGATGACAGGGTAACAGAAGCCGCTATGGAGGACAGAAAAAAAGGAGGCTATTTTTAGATAAGCAATTAACAATGAGTAATAAATAAAGAATAGACAGCTTTTACTTCTTAACAACAGAACATTACTCATTACCAATTACTCATTATTTATAATTAAAATTCGGATGGATATATTAAGATTTATAACAGCAGGAAGCGTGGATGACGGTAAAAGTACCCTTATCGGCCGACTGCTTTACGATAGCAAAAGCATTTTGCAGGACCAGTTGGAAGTCCTTGAAAAACATTCTAAAAACAAAAATGAAGACGGGGTAGACCTTGCTCTTTTAACGGATGGTCTTCGCGCAGAAAGGGAACAGGGAATCACCATTGATGTTGCCTATCGCTATTTTTCAACGGCAAAAAGAAAATTTATCATCGCCGATGCTCCCGGTCACGTACAATACACCCGTAATATGATTACCGGAGCATCCAACTCAGATCTGATGGTTATTCTGATTGATGCAAGGAAAGGAGTGATTGAACAGACCAGAAGGCATTCCATCATTGCTTCTTTACTGCAGCTGAAGAAAGTAGCTGTAGCCATCAATAAAATGGATATGGTAGACTATTCCGAAGAAGTTTTTGAAAATATAAAATCAGAATATGCAAAAATTGCAGAAAATCTGGGGCTGAATGATGTAAGTTATTTCCCGATCTCTGCGTTAAAAGGAGATAATATTGTTTCAAAATCTTCCAGAACAGGCTGGTATGAAGGAAATTCCCTACTGGAATATCTTGAAGAAGTAACTTTACATGAAGAAAAAAATAACGGAAGCCGGTTTCAGGTTCAGTATGTGATTCGTCCTCAAACCGAAGAGCTGCATGATTACAGAGGATACGCCGGAAAAATATTAAGCGGAAAATTTACTAAAGGAGACAAAATCCATATTCTTCCGGCAGATCTAAGCACAGAAATTACGAAGATTGAGATCAATGGCGTTGAAAAAGAAGAAGCCTTTGAAGGCCAGCCAGCCGTTATCCACCTTGCTCATGATCTGGATATCAGCAGAGGAGATATTTTTGCCACGGAAGAACATGTTCCGGCCGTTGAAAAAGATCTTGAAATCCTTTTATGCTGGCTTGATCAGAAACCACTGCAGCCAGGAAATAAATATCTTCTTCAACAGAACAGCAGACTTATTAAAGCAGTGGTAAAAGAGATTGATTACAAGATCAATGTTAATACGCTCATCCGTGAACAGACCGATGGAGAGATCAAACTGAATGAAATTGTGAAAGTTACCCTCCGAACGGCACAGCCTTTGGTCTATGACAGCTTTACCAATAATAAAACAACGGGCTCTGCCATTCTGGTGGATGAAACGTCCAATTCAACGGTAGCAGCCTGCATAATTCAATAGAAAAAATGGCAATTTCCGATCAACTCATAGAAAGAATTCATCAGACCAAACACAATAGTATTCATGGATTCTTTGATAAAATAAAGACCAAAAAATGGGTCAAGGATTTGTATGAAACACTCTTCCTTCCTCAGGATGACAATACTGAAGATCAGCTGAAAAGAAATTTTGAAGCGCTCCAGGAAACACTTTCAGACCTTATCAATACGGTAACAGGAGATAAAATTATTACCGAAAAACAGGTTGATCGTTTTTTTGAAGCTTTACCACAACTCTATGATCAGCTGGTGCTGGATGCAAAATCCATTCTGGAATTTGATCCTGCTGCTGACTCGCTGGAAGAAGTATACCTGGCATATCCCGGCTTTTTTGCCACGTATGTTTATCGTATCTCGCATCAGCTCTGGAGTCAGGAAGTGAAAATTTTACCACGGGTTATCTCAGAATATGCCCACAGTAAAACGGGAATTGATATTCATCCGGGAGCCACCATCGGAAAGTCTTTTTTCATTGATCACGGAACAGGAATTGTGATCGGAGAAACAACGGTTATCGGAAACAATGTCAAAATCTATCAGGGAGTAACCCTCGGAGCCTTGAATGTTTCCAAAGAAAAAGCCCATCAGAAAAGACATCCCAATATTGAAGATGATGTGATTATCTATTCGGGAGCTACTATTCTGGGAGGCGAAACCACTATAGGCAGGGAAAGTATTATCGGAGGAAATGTCTGGATTACACAGGATGTTCCTGCCAACTCTCTGGTCTACCACAAAAGTGAAATAAAAATAAAGGATAATTCTTCATTACCTGAATCATTAACCTTTGTGATCTAAAAAAACAAAAATAAAAAGTACATTGATATGAAATTTCAGAATGCATTAGAAACGATTGGGAATACACCCGTCGTGAAAATCAACAAACTCTTCGGTTCAGATCATGAAGTCTGGATCAAACTTGAAAAAAACAATCCGGGCGGAAGCATTAAAGACAGAATCGGACTGGCGATGATTGAAGATGCGGAAGCCAAAGGATTATTAAATAAAGACAGTGTCATCATAGAGCCTACCAGCGGAAATACAGGAATAGGACTCGCTTTGGTTGCTGCCGTAAAAGGATACAAGCTAATCCTTGTTATGCCTGAAAGCATGAGTATAGAACGTCGTAAAATCATGGAAGCGTACGGAGCAGAATTTGTGCTTACCCCAAGAGAAAAGGGAATGAAAGGTGCTATCGAAAAAGCCAATGAGCTTGCTGAAGAAACGCCCAATTCATGGATTCCGAGACAGTTTGACAATCCAGCCAATGTACAAGTACATATAGAAACCACTGCTCAGGAAATTTTAAAAGACTTTCCGGAAGGACTTGATTATATCATTACAGGAGTAGGAACCGGAGGACATATCACCGGAATAGCAAAAGTGGTTAAAGAAAAATTTCCTAACATAAAAGTAATTGCTGTAGAACCGGAATTATCTCCTGTATTGAGCGGAGGAAATCCTGCACCGCATCCATTGCAGGGATTAGGAGCCGGGTTTGTTCCTTCTATCCTGGATATTACCCTTTTAGATGGAGTGATTACAGTAGGCAAAGAAGAAGCTTATGAATATGCCCTTAACGCAGCTAAAAAAGAAGGTCTTTTTGTCGGAGTTTCCACAGGAGCCGCTTTAGCAGCCATTGCCAAACATTTACCGGAAATATCACCTAACGCTAAAATCCTGACGATTAATTACGATACCGGAGAGAGATATCTGTCGGTAGAAGGACTTTTCTAATTCCTTAATTAACAACTACTTCAATGAAAACAAATATAAAATCACCAAAGGTTTACCTTATCGGTGCAGGGCCCGGCAACCCTGAACTGATCACTGTAAAAGCAGTAAAAGCAATTGCAGAAGCAGATGTCATTTTATGCGACCGTCTTGTAAGTCCCGAGATTCTGGAAACCTACGTTAATGAAAGCACAGAAGTCATTTATGTAGGAAAAGAATGCAGCAGAAATGCTTCCACCCCTCAGTCTCATATCAATACTTTAATGGTGGAATATGCCCGTCAGAATAAAACGATTGTAAGGCTGAAAGGAGGAGATGTTTCCATATTCTCGAATATTCTGGATGAGTTACAGGCTTTAAAACAACATCATATTCCTTACGAAATCATTCCGGGAATTACAGCGGCTTTAGGAGCAGCAGCGTTTGCAGGGATGCCTTTAACAGCAAGAGGTTATTCTACATCTGTTCGTTTTCTGACCTATTATAAATCGGAAATCGTAAGTGAAGAATACTGGAAAGAGCTTGCTTTAACCAAAGATACCCTTGTTTTCTACATGTCTAAAGGAAATCTTACTCCTCTTGTGGAAAAACTGAAAGCACTTCAGATTTCAGGTGATAAAAAAATTGCAGTCATTGAACAGGCTACGACTCCTTTTCAAAAGGTGTACACTTCATCATTTGATGATTTTAATGAAAAATTCGGAGACAAAAACTTTGCTTCCCCTTCATTGGTTGTGGTTGGCAAAATCGTCAATCTGCATGAAGAATTTTCATGGCTTGAAAATGCAGAACAGGAAGGCCTTTATTTCAAATCAGTAGAAAACGGAAGTCTGATTCCTACAACTCAAAATTTCTTTGAATATGCTGTCTGAAACTAAATTAAATGTATTAAAACAAATTTCCGGAGACCTCTCCAGAGACGAAGCCATCTGGGCAAGCGGGTACCTTGCGGGTATTGCAGGAGGATCATCATTAGCAGCCGTTCTTCCTCCACAGGAAACCAATAGCATTTCACAGAATGCCGTAAAGAAAATAACGCTGGCTTATGGTACAGAAACCGGAAACAGTAAGAAACTGGCTACTGCACTGGCAGGTATCGTGAAGAAAAAAGGGCTTCAGGTAAAGCTGGCTGACCTTTCCCAATACAAGCCAAAAGATCTTGCCAAAGAAGAGTTCTTTTTTGTAGTCATCAGCACTCAGGGAGAAGGTGAACCGCCTGCTCTTGCTAAAAAATTCTACGATTATATTCATGAAAATGAAATTGATCTCAGCGGACTTAAATACGGAGTTCTGGCATTGGGAGACAGTAGCTACCCTCTGTTCTGCCAGACTGGAGAAGATGTGGACTCACGCTTTGAAATATTAGGTGCCAAGCGTATTATTCCATTAAAGAAATGTGACATTGATTACGAACAGGAAGCTTCCCACTGGATAGAGCATGTATTTGAAACAGTCAATAAAAATGCGGGGCAGAGTACAAAAAATATTTCAGCGCCAAAAGTTTCTGCCGGAAGAAAAAGATATCAGGGAAAGGTTTCAGCCATCATCAATCTGAACGATATTACCTCAGAAAAAGAAACCTATCATATTGAAATTGAAACAGAAGAAGAGCTTAGTTACCGCCCCGGTGCTGCTTTGGGAGTGCCCCCTTTCAATTCAAAAGATGTTGTACATGAGATTATTACACTCACAGGAATTAATCCTGAAAAACAGGTTGAAACAACAAAAGTTACAGACACTGTGGAAGAACTCCTGCACAAGCATCTTAACATCAGCTATCTGCTTAAATCCGTAGTGGCTCAATATGCAAAAATAACAGGACATTCCATTCCGGAAGTCAGATTAAGTCTTCTTGATCTTCTTAGAATTTATCCCGTAAAAAATGCCGATGAGTTTGAAGAAATCTTACAGATATTAACCGCTCAGGCACCCCGTCTGTATTCCATTTCTTCTTCTCCGGAAGCCCATGGTGATACGGAAATTCATATTACCGTTGCGAAATCAGAATTTTTTATTGACCATCAGAAACATAATGGATTATGCAGTGGTTTTCTGAGTGAATTCAAAGAAGGGCAAGAAGTGGAGTTTTACATCCAGGATGCAGGACACTTCAAACTGCCGGAAGCTGATAAAGATATCATCATGATTGGTCCCGGAACAGGGATAGCGCCCTTCAGGTCATTCCTTTGGGAACGTGATGCCACAGGTGCAGAAGGAAGAAACTGGCTGTTTTTCGGAGACAGGAATTTTGTTTCAGATTTCCTTTACCAGGCAGAACTTCAGGATTTTCTTAAAACGGGCAGTTTAACACATTTAGATCTTGCTTTTTCCAGGGATACGAATGAAAAAGTATACGTTCAGCACAGACTGGAACAAAAAGCTCAGGAAGTATTTTACTGGCTTGAAGGCGGAGCATCTGTGTATGTATGCGGTGCTAAAGAACCAATGGCCCGTGATGTAGAACAAACGCTTCTCACGATTATACAGAATGAAGGAAAACGCAGCAAAGAAGATGCTGTAACCTACCTGGAAGAAATGGAACTGAGCGGCAGATATGCTAAAGATGTGTATTAAAAAGTAGTCGTAAAAATTAAAGGAAACAGTTATGAACAACGATAAAGAAAACCTTTCCCCGGTAGAAAGGATTAAAACGAACAGTAACGGGCTCAGAGGATCTTTAAAAGAGAGCCTTGCTGATCAGTTTACCGGAGCCATAAGGGAAGATGACCAGACACTGATCAAATTTCATGGAATGTACCAGCAGGATGACAGAGACAGAAGGGAAGAGCGTGTCGCCAAAAAACTGGAATGGTTGTATTCTTACATGATCCGCCTAAGGCTTCCTGGTGGTTTTTTAACTCCGGAACAATGGGTAGGATTGAATGAAACGGCTGAAGATCATTCCACAGGAACCATTAAAGTAACCACAAGACAAACGATTCAGCTTCATGGGATTTTGAAATCTCATTTAAGACCCACCATTCAGAGCTTCAATCTTCAGCATCTGGACTCTATTGCCGCTTGTGGAGATGTCAACAGAAATGTAACCTGTACAGCGAATCCTTCGGAATCCCCTTTACAGCAGGAAGCCTATGAACTGGCAGGTAAAATCAGTGAAATGTGTCTTCCGAAAACCAAAGCTTATTATGATATCTGGATTGATGACGAACTTCTGGTAGACCGTAAAGCAGAGGAAGATCCTTTGTATCAGGACAGATATCTTCCGAGAAAACTGAAAATCGGAATAGCCGTTCCACCCAATAATGATGTGGATGTATTCATCAATGATATTGCCTTAATTGCGATTATCGAAAATGATAAAATCGTAGGTTACAATATTGCCGCCGGAGGGGGATTAGGTGCCACTCACGGAAATGAAGCCACCTATGCCCGTCTTGCTTCTATCCTTGGATTTGTGGATACCGAGGAAAAAGTACTGAAAGCGGTCTATGAAATTATTACGGTACAAAGAGACTTTGGAAACAGAAGCGACCGGAAATTATCAAGATTAAAATATACGATTGATAAATTAGGTATCGAACAGTACAGAGCTGAGGTAGAAAAAAGAACAGGCTTCAGTTTTGAACCGGCCCGTGAATTTAAGTTTACACAAAGAAAAGACCGCTACGGCTGGATACAGAATCATGAAGGAAAATGGTTTTACACTGTATTTGTAGAGCATGGAAGAATCCTTAATATTGAAGGATATCCTTTAAAATCAGGGTTACTAAAAATTGCGCAGACAGGAAAAGCGAATTTCCGTTTTACCTGCAACCAGAACCTTATTCTGGCTGATATTGAAGAAAAAGACAAAGCTGAAATTGAACATATTTTAAAAGAATATGGTATTTCAGAACATACTGACGGAGCAAGTGCTTTACGTAAAAACTCTGTGGCTTGTGTAGCTTTAAATACCTGTTCACTGGCTCTGGCTGAAGCCCAGCGTTATCTGCCTTCACTGGTCACCAAAATAGAACCTATCCTTGAAAAATATGGTCTGTTGGAAGAAGATATCACGATCCGTATGACCGGTTGTCCTAACGGCTGCGGAAGATCTCCAAACGCTGAAATCGGATTTGTGGGGACCGCGTATGGAAAATACAATCTTCACATCGGAGGAGACCGCTTAGGAATGCGGCTGAATACAAAATTTAAAGAAAATATTGGTGAAGAAGAAATTCTGACCACCCTGGATGAGCTTTTCGGGATTTATGTACAGAAAAGACTTGCAGAGGAAGCATTTGGTGATTTTTCATACCGTTACTTACATACCTTAAATTAATTATATGGCTGATTTTCATTATGATCTGAAAAAAAACAAAAAAACTCAACCTCTTCATTTAAGCGGACGAATGTGTATGTGTTGTTGATTCTCAAATAACAGTACAAACAAAGCTGTTTGAAGTTTTTCGATTCAAAACCGCAAAAGTCACAAAAAGTTTTAAACACTTAAGCTTTTTAAGAGCCAAACTTTGTGCATAATAAGTACACCTAAGTTTTGTAAAAATCTTTGATTTTCATCTAATGTGAGCTTTTCTACAGTGTCATTTTAAACTTACATAATTGAACTAAAGTGTTTTAAAATGAAAACTTTTGTGCCTTTTGTGGTAAAAATAATCAATGTAAAAATTCAGGCAGCTTCATTCTCAACCTTAAAAATGAAGAAAAAATGAAAAACAAAAAGCAGGGAAATTTTCTGCCAAAAGCAGGTATTATCGCATTTACATTTCTATTTTTTAACCTGGCAGAAGCACAGCAGCAACTCATAGAGCTCAGCGGAAGCATCAAAAATACAGGTACACACAAAGGTCTTGACTCCGTAAAAGTACAGATCGAAAATACACAGGATACCGCATTGACGGATCAGGCAGGTAATTTTAAAATCAGAACAAGGGTTACTATACCATTCAGGGTGGTGATTCAGAAAGATGGGTTCACCAGCCAGACGGTTGAAATACTTTCACCTTCCAACAAAATAACGGTAGGACTTAATCCTCAGAACACGATCATTGATGATGTGGTGATTTCAGCCTCCAGAGTTCCGGAAAAGATATTAAGATCACCGATAGCGATTGAAAAAATTGATATTAAAACCATCAGGGAAAGTCCGGCAGCTTCATTCTATGAAACACTGGAAAATGTAAAAGGACTGCAGCTTTTAACATCAAGCCTTACTTTAAAGATCCCTAATTCAAGAGGGTTCAATTCACCTAATAATTTCCGTTTCATGCAGTTGGTTGATGGCGTTGATGTACAATCTGCAACATTAGGTGTACCATTGGGAAATGCCATTGGGCCAACGGAACTGGATATCCAGTCAATGGAAGTAACTCCCGGAGCTGCTTCAGCGTTGTATGGAATGAATGCCATTAACGGGCTGGCAAGTTTACAGACCAAAGATCCGTTTACCTCGGAAGGAATAAGTGTTTATTTCCGTGGCGGAGTAAATCATGTAGACAATGTGAATCATAAAATAAGTTCTCTGGGAGAAAGTGCCATCCGCTTTGCAAAAGTGATCAATAAAAATTTTGCTGTTAAAGTCAATGCCTCTTATTTCAGTGGAACCGACTGGATCTCAAACAACCTGACAGATCAGAATTCAGGATCATTAGTCACCGCTAATCCTAATTTTGCTCTTGCCAATAATCCTGCTGAAGACCTTTGGAATAAGTATGGAGATGAAAGAAACAACCGCGTTGCCGTAAAAGTGGATTACAATGGAAAACCGACCACATTCAATGTTTCCCGGACAGGATATCTGGAAAAAGATCTGGTAAGCCCTGATGTGAAAAATATCAAGTTCGATGCAGGTTTATATTATCGTTTCGGAGACCAGTGGAAAACATCTTACGTTTATCGCTACGGCTTGCTGGACGGAACTTTCCAGAGAGGGAATAAAATCCGTTTGCAGAATGCCACAGTTCAGAACCATAAAGTAGAACTGACAGGAAGAGAATTAACCTTCAGAGCGTATGTATCCATAGAAAATACAGGAGATTCCTATAATCTGAAACCTTTAGCAGATAATCTTGATCTGACCAATCTTTCCAATGCCAACTGGAAAAATATATTCCAGACTGCGCTTCAGAACAGCCTGAATGCCGGAACCAATCTTAACGAAGCATTTATTCTCGCCCGTCAGGAAGCTGATAAAAACAGAGTTGTTCCAGGAACGGCGGCCTTTGAACAGCTAAAAAATACCATTATCGGAATTAATAACTGGGATTCGGCCAATGCAGGAGTAGCAGGAGCTCCGGCAACAGGCGGGGCAAAACTGGAACAGAAATCCCGCTTTTACCAGGGTGAACTTACCTATGACTTCAGCAGGTTTGTGAAGATATTCAGCCTTCTGGCTGGTGTAGATTACCGCCTGTACAGCATTACTCCGGATGGAAATAACTTTGTTGATTTTAACCGTCCCGTGAATGAAAGAAACACTCCTTTAGCCAATGGTACTTTCGGGAAAGATGTTATCTATCAAAAATATGGGGCTTTTGCACAGATTACCAAGCTTTTCTTTGATGATAAATTAAAAATCAATGCCGCTTTACGGATCGACAGAAATCCGGAATTTGAAGCTAAACTAAATCCAAGGATAAGTGTGGTTTATTCTCCGGTAAAACAGCATAATTTCAGGGCATCTTTTCAAAACGGATATCGTTTCCCTTCGTTATTTGAAGCCCTTTCATTCGTCAACAACGGAAACGTAAGAAGAGTAGGAGGCCTGTCCAAAGTAAATGACGGATTAGGTTATCTGGAAAACTCTTATACGCTGGCATCCATCGATACATTTACCTCAGCAGTAAACGCTGATGTTGACGCAGGAAAAACTCAGGCTCAGGCAGCTCAGGATAACAAGCAGCTTTTAACGGTAGCGAATCTTCAGAAATTACAGCCGGAAAAGATCAATTCATTTGAAGTAGGGTACAAATCTACTTTTTTCAATAATAAACTGGTGCTGGACTGGGATTTTTATTACAATATTTATGAAGGTTTCCTTGGCCAGGTAGAAGTGGCCGTTCCTAAAAATAATCAGGTAGGAAGCAATGCAGCCGTACTTGCGATGCTCGACAGAAGTAAACAGGACCGATACAGGGTGTATACCAACAGCAACAGTACGTATAAAAGCTATGGAACCTCTTTAGGAATTCGTTATAATATCACAGGAAATTATAATGTAAATACTAATGTTTCTTATAATGATCTTGCTTCCAATAATAACTCAGACCTATTTATTACAGCTTTCAACACCCCGAAATGGATGGTGAATGTAAGTGTAGGAAACAGAGAAATTGTTAAAAATATAGGGTTTACCCTTGTGGCCAGATGGCAGAGTGGTTTTATGTGGGAAAGCCCCTTAGCATCCGGAGAAATTCCCGCTTATTACACCATTGATGCACAGGCAACATGGAAACTGCCTGAAATCCATGCCAATATTAAGATTGGAGCTACCAATTTGCTGAACCGCCGTTACTTCCAGTATGCAGCAGGTCCTGAAATCGGAGGGCTTTATTATCTCGCTTTTACTTATGACTTAAAACTGTAATCAGGATGAGTAATTCATTATATCCCATATTTTTAAAACTTGAAAACCTGTCATTGCTGATCATTGGCGGCGGAAAGGTTGCCCTTGAAAAGCTGGAGTCAGTACTGGGAAACTCCCCGGATACTTCCATCAGACTGGTAGCCAAAGAAATCATTCCGGAGGTCAGAACTTTACAAAATCAGTTTTCCAATATAACACTTCATGAGAGAGCATATCATGACCACGATTTTAACGATACTGATCTGGCCATTATTGCGGTAAATGATGTTGATCTGGCCGGGGAAATTAGAGAAAAAGCCCAGCAAAAAAGTGTACTGGTCAATATTGCGGATAAACCTGATCTTTGTGATTTTTATTTAGGATCCATTGTTAAAAAGGGAAGTCTTAAAATAGCTATTTCCACCAATGGAAAATCTCCAACCATCGCTAAAAGATTAAGAGAAACCTTTACCGAAGTGATTCCTGACGAAATGGATCATGTACTGGACAATATGCAGCATATCCGTAATCAACTAACAGGCGATTTCAATTATAAAGTAAGAGAACTTAATAAGATTACAACAGAATATCTGTCCGACGGAAAAGCTTCTTCAAAACCGGATATGGAAATTCAAAAGCTGATCAGTATCACCAAAACAGCCCAGAGAAAAGCCAATATTTATCTTGCCGTCATTGGTGTTTTACTTCTTTTCGGGTTATTTGGCCTTATCGTGTATCAATTCAATTTATCTGATGATATTCAGCATTTTCTGAACAAAGATGGCCATATTTTTTACTGGATGCTGTTTGCAGGCTTTATGGCAGAAATTGTCGCCGGATCTATGGGAATGGGCTACGGAGTGATATGTACTACGATTCTTCTATTATTGAATGTTCCACCGCCGGTTGTAAGTGCCAGCATCCACTCTGCAGAATCTTTTACTACTGCAGCCGGTAGTTTCAGTCATTATAAACTCGGAAATGTCAATAAAAAAATGGTCTGGGTACTGTTTCCATTGGCTATTGTGGGTTCTGTCATCGGAGCTTTAACTTTGTCTCATTACGGCGAACATTATGCGCATATTGTAAAACCAATTATTGCCTGCTATACTCTGTATCTTGGAATTAATATTTTAAAAAATGCATTCAAAGATAAAAAGTCAGGGTTAATCAGAACCAAAAGAAGAACCAATCTCAGAATATTAGGATTGGCTGGCGGCTTCATAGATTCTTTTGCCGGCGGCGGCTGGGGACCTTTGGTAACCGGAACGCTGATCAAAGAGGGAAGGATTCCCCGATATGTAGTGGGAAGTTCTACCGTTGCAAAGTTTTTACTAACCATTACCAGTGCTATTACCTTTATTTTTACGATAGGTATCCACCACTGGAATATTGTTTTGGGGCTTTTGCTGGGAGGTGTTTTTACCGCTCCGTTTTCTGCGATGCTTACGGCAAAACTTCCAACAAAGAAAATGTTTGTGGTGGTAGGAATGGTGGTTATTGCCATGAGCCTGATTACGATAACAAAATCAATCTTCTCATAAGAACAAATAAAATTATAAAGAGAGTATTAAACGCAGAGATTTTAATGTTTTACTTTGTTTTGAGGCATCAGGGGGAAAATTAATGATGCAGTGTATTGGCACTATCATTACTCATTTTTAGTAAAAATCTGAACCATTAAAACTTTGCGTTTTTTTATTTTTAAATGTTTTTAAAAACACAAAGAATCTGATTTCTTAACTTATCATTTCGAGGAAGTAAAAACAGGAATCAATAAATTGATAGGATATAGCCAAAAGCTTAATCAACGACACAGTCGTAATCTTTGATCACTTTTTTAAAAAGCTTATATCTTTTAAACTTTGCGTTTTGCTTTTGCATATTCTAAAGAATTTTAAATACATTATATCATTGCCCGTTTTTATTTTTCAAGTTCACGAATTACTACTTTAGCCATTTCCCTGGAGCTGAACGGATTTTGTCCAGTAATCAAATGTCCATCAACAATAACGTTGGAAGTCATTGGAATAAAAGCTTTTTTGTAATGTACATCCCGTTCTTTAAGAGCGGCTTCCAGGTTAAACGGCACTTCATTTTTTCTTCTGGCCAGGGTTTCTTCAAACCAGTCAAATCCAGTGATCGATTTACCTTTAATCATATATGCTCCTCCTGAGAGCTTTACATTCAACAATCCTCCAACCCCATGACAGATTGCAGCAACCATCTTATTGTTTTCATACTGATCTCTGAGCATGGTCTGTAAAGTAGTATTATCAGGGAAATCATACATTGTTCCATGTCCACCGGCCAGATAAATGCAGTCGAAAGATTCATTCTTTACCTCATTGAGACTTTTTGTATGGGCCAGTTCATTCATGAATTCAGGATTTTCATAATATTTTTTTGAAATTCCATCAAGGACCAGAGGTTTCAGACTTTCCGGGTCAACAGGAGTATTTCCTCCTTTTGGAGAAGCTATGGTGACCTGCCATCCTTTCTCCTTTGCCGCATGATATATATGGGTAAGCTCGCTCAGCCATAAACCTGTTTTAAAGTTACCACTGGCATACTGATCTATATTTGTTACGATTAGCAATATTTTTTTCATCATGATGCGATTAATTAAAAGATTTTCTGAATTCTAACGGTGAAACAGTGGTTTGGTTTTTAAACAAACGATGAAATGACTGCGGATGTTCAAATCCTAAATTATAAGCAATTTCAGAAACAGATAAAGTGGTAGTGGAAAGCAGCTCCTTAGCCTTTTCAATCACTCTGTTCTGAATATGCTGCTGTGTGGTCTGTCCCGTATGTACCCTTAACATATCACTCAGATAGTTGGGGCTGATATTCATTTGAGCTGCCACAAATTGTACAGTCGGAATCCCGTCAATTAGTAGTTTTTCATTTTTAAAATAATCATCCAGTAAAGTTTCAAGCTGTGTCAAAAGATCATGATTCACCTTTTTCCGCGTTAAAAACTGGCGGTTGTAAAATCTGTCGCAGTATTTTAACAGTAAATCAATATTGGAAACCAGTAAATCCTGGGTGAAACTATCCATGTTGGCTTCTATCTCCCTGCTGATATTATCCATGATATCCGTTACGGATTTTTCTTCCTTTTCGGAGAGATACAAAGCTTCATTAGCAGAATATGAAAAATAACCATAATTCTTTATGATAGTGGCCAATGGATAACCTTGTAAAAAATCCGGATGAATAACCAGTACACTTCCTCTTACTTCGGAAAGCAGAATATCTTCAAACTGTAATACCTGATGGGGAGCAATAAAATACATGATCCCATCTTCAAAATCATAATAATGCTGTCCGTATTTACATCTCCCTGCACAATCTTTTTTAAGGGAAACCACATAAAAATCTGTGGTCACAGCACTCAGAACAGTCTTCGGATCTATAGTCACTTCATTAAAATCAAACACACTGATCAAAGGATTAGACGGCCTTTTCAGATTCAGATACCTGTGTAATGCGGTGATAGAGGTTACTTTTTCTGGAGCTTTCATTTTATTTTTTTTTACCACGAAGGAAGAGAATATTTTACCCTTCGGTTGTGGTGATGGTGTCTCTAAGTTACTTATTTTAACAGAATTATTTTGCTGATTGCTGTTCTTTTTTGATCTGCTCAATTCCCTGTCTGTAAGAAGTTACATGAAATTCCGGGAATCTCTTTCTGAATTTTGAATCATCAAACAGGTTATCATATTGATATCTAGGAAGCAGTTCTAATAGCTCTTTTGCATTTTTATTGAATAAGGATCCGATTGAAAAGGCGAGCTTTGGAATAACCAAATATTTCAACTCTTTTCCATAAATCTCTGAAGCCAGTGCAATGAATTCCTTATAATTCAGCTTATGATCATCTACAGGTAAATGCCATGTTTGTCCATATGCATCCGGTGTATTTCCGATCAAAGCAGTGGCACGGCTCGCATCGGGAGTCCAGATCAGGCTTCGTAATTTATCATCTCTTAAAGGGACTTTCAGCTTTTTGTCTTCTTTAATGGCATTAAAAACAAGACTGTTGGTAATACTTTGTGTTTTTCCGGGACCATAAAATTCTGGAGCTCTGCAGATGACGGTTTCTATGGTTCCTGCTTTCATTTCTTTTAAAAGCATTTCGGCCATCTGTTTTCTTACAGTTCCTTTTCTTCCGACAGGAACAAATCGGGTTTGTTCGGTTAAAACTTCATTATTTTGAGGATACATATAGGTGTTATCAAAAAACACGAGCTTGGTACCATTGATTTTACAGGCTTCAATAACATTTTTCATGATGGTCAGAAACTGCTTTTCCCATAAATCGGTATCCATAGGAAGTCCCAGGGTAAAATAAGCGATTTCACTTCCTTTCACAGCTTCAACTGCCTTCTCCCTGTCTGATAAATCTGCGGAAAAAACAGTATCTGTATCATTTACTTTTTTTGCCATTCTGCTGACGATACGGATATCTGAAGTATAATTCCTTTTCAGTTCTCTTGCCAGCTCTTCACCAATCTGGCCGTTGGCTCCTAATATAGTTTGCATCATTTTTAAATTTTGAGGGTTACCTATTTCACTGAAAATAAACCCAATACTTTCAGTTTCTTTTATTTCTGATACAAAATTCGGGCATAACTATAAAAACAGAGTAACTGAATCTAAGGAAGTTGTAACATAATCTCTGAACAATGTAAAAAAGCAGGAAATAATTTGGCTGAGAAAATAAAAATACAGCATTGAATCATTTTTAACCACAAAAGGCACAAAAGTTTTAAATACTTCAATTTTTTCAGAGCCTAACATTGTGTGTAATAAGTACACCAAAGTTTTGTGAAAATCAAAGATTTTCATCTTATGTGAACTTTCCTGCGATATCATTTTACCTAAACAAACTTAAGTGTATTAAAATGAAACCTTTTGTGACTTTTGTGGTTGGATAAAGAGTAAAAAAAATTATAATAATCAGGTAATTCTTTACTTTTTTCAGCCTTACTGTTTTTATTTTCGATCCAAGGCCAGGTAATTATCCTCAATTCTGCTGATCAGAATGTAGAACAAACCTGCATAAATCATCTGAATGCCCATTGCTTCCCAGTTTTCAACGGTGCTGCTTCCAAAAAGAAGTAAGATAATCAGTGACGCTCCAGCCATCGTGGCAACACGTGTTTTAAAACCAATGATCAGCAGCAGACCAATTGTAAATTCGAGAAAGGGGAGAATGACACCAAACAGGTGTACCAATGGCTGTGGAAGCCAGCTGCTCTCAAAACCTTTCATCATTCCTGATGCAAAGTCCTGTAATTTTACCAGTCGGACCAATCCGTGTCCTAAAAAATTGATTCCCATCGACACACGAAGGAAAAAATAGGCTGTTTTTGTATTATTCATAGAGATGTTTTTTGGATGGAAGCGGGAAGATATATATCTGTTATGATTCACTTTTACTGTGTTTATTATTTATTTCAATTATTCTGTAATTTGTTTTTACGGACTTCAATACCTCCCTTTTTCCGGCCGCAGCTTCCTTCCTTATTATTTATTAAACTTTTCTTCACTGTTATCAATCGGAGTATCAGGGTCATTTATCACCATTCTGGCAATATCATCTTTTCTCATAAAGACAACGCCTTGCTTTTCTTTGGCATATCTGATGAATTCTTCTATGGCATGTACCATTGCCGGCGTTCCGCCAATTCTGTCATGAAAACTTATGCTCATCATCCTTCTCTTAGAAGCTCCTTCTTCATAAAGGCGGTCGAATTCAAATTTCAGCTGGGCCAGAAACTGATCCGGACTCCAATGCTTTCCTTCTATAGTAACGATATCATTGTTGCGTAGCGTATAGGGAATGACTACAAAATTTTTCCCTTTTACCTTTGTAATAAAAGGCTCATCATGGCTCAGGTCATCTATATGATATAAAAATCCTAATTCCTGTAATACTTTAAGCGTATTCGGTCCTCTTCTCAGCCAATTACAGTTATAACCTACTGCTTTCTGGCCTGTAATCTTTTCAACAACGTCTACACCCTGTTTTACAAAATTCAGCTCATCAGCATAACTTTTATTCCATTGATTATCCCAGGCAATGCCATGAGCGGCAATTTCATGACCTCCTTTTGCTATAGCTTTAGCCACATCAGGGTACTTTTCAGCAGCAGTTCCTACCACATGGGAAGTTACCTTGATATCGTATTTTTTCCATAAATCCAGCATCCTGTAAATTCCTTCATTTCCACCATACCGGTACCAGCTTTCTGCGGGAAGATCAGGTTGTCCTTTGGGAAGAGGAGTTCCGCTGAATGGACTTTCAGCGCCTTCAGGCTGTCCGCCTGTTTCAAACTGCATGGAAACTGAAATGACCAGCTGAGCTCCGTTAGGCCAGTGTTTTTTGGTCGAAACCTGTATCTGAGACGGCTCTTTTTTCTCTCTTTTATCCTTGTCACGATGATCAGAAAAGGACATTAAAACGATTGTTGAAGCCAGCAACAATACTGATTGTTTGATATATTTCATTTTGAATGTATTGATAAGGCAAAATTGATCAATAATCAATCGGTTTATATTGTAAAAATTAATGGTAAATTTGTAAAAATCCATTCCTGAATGAAACGAATCGTTAATTTTAATTCTTTTAATGTCTTCAGTATTGAAAAGGAAATATGGGACGTTGAGTATCATAACCATAACTTTTATGAACTGATTATTATAGAGCATGGGAAAGGATATCATCACCTCAACAATATCACTTTTCCATATAAAAAAGGAGATGTTTTCCTTTTGAGGCCAAGTGATGCCCATGAATTCACCATTACAGGTAAAACACGTTTCATTTATATAAAATTTACCGAACAGTATATCTGGCAAAACCTTTTGTCCCACAACAATAATGAGCTTAAAAAAGTAGTACAGATTCTGATGGAAGACCATTCCTTCGTATATGAATCGGTAATTAAAAGTAAAACGGATAAACTACATCTGCTGCAGCTGGCCAGGATACTTCTACATGAGTTCAGCCATACAAACACTTATAATAAAGAGATCACTGCTGATCTTTTTTCGGGGCTCATGACCATTCTGATCCGGAATACAATGAATAATATTACTGCTAAAGAATGGATAACCCAAAATCTCAGCAGAATTGAAAGGATACTGTATTATATCAACGTTAATGCTTTGGATGCGGATAAAATGAAAGTTGAGAATCTGGCTGAAGAATTTATGCTTTCTCCCAATTACATCAGTATTTATATCAAAAAGGAGACAGGTTTCTCCATACAGCAGCACGTTATGCAGCATAAAATAAAAACTGCTGAAAAGCTTTTGCTTCAAAGCCGTTATAATATCAGTGAAATTGCTGACAGGCTGGGTTTCAATGATGCCAGCCACTTTAATAAAATATTCAAAACGTATAAGCAAATGTCACCCTCTGCGTTTAAAAAGAAAAGTATATCATATTGATCGTCCGGATTATATATTTTTTCATATCTTTAATAATCAAATCTTTACGTCCATGAAAACGAGTGCTGGCATTCTGCTTTTTAAAAAAGAAAAAAACAGTCTGTATTATTTTTTGGTACATCCCGGCGGTCCTTTCTGGAAAAATAAAGATCTGGGTTCATGGTCTATACCCAAAGGTGAGATTCTTCCCGATGAAAACCCATTGGATCGGGCGTTGAAAGAATTTAAAGAAGAAACCGGTAAAATCATAGACGGGAAGTTTATTGAACTGTCAGCCATTAAGCAGAAAGGAGGAAAAACCGTTTATGCCTGGGCCTTAGAAAGCGATCTTGACACTGCAGATCTTTACAGCAATACCTTTGCATTGGAATGGCCTCCCAAATCCGGTAAAATAATGGAAATCCCGGAAGTAGATCAATGGCAATGGTTTCCTTCAGAAGAAGCACAACAGCGCATTAATACAGCACAGAAAGATTTCATTATACAACTTGAAAATATAGTAAAGAATCAATAACACTTTAAAACAAAAACCATGAAAAAATTAAACAGAAAAACATTGAAGAACATTATCGGGGAAATAGGTATAGAACTGAATCTTCCTCTTCCGGTAGGTGTTTGCCTTGGAAACCTGCTTTCTCTATGTCCGCCTCATTCTCATTGCCGGGCAGATGAAAGATGCTATCCTGATGCTGCCGGCCCTTGCATTAACGGGTTGTGTCCTTCGGGCTATCACTGTCATTCAGGAGAATGTGTACGGTAGTATATCAAAAAAGCAAAACGTTTATCATACTGATAAACGTTTTGTTTTTATATATCTCAAGTTTTACCTTTTTATTCCGATCGCTTTTAATGCACTGGATGTTAAAAAAATATCGTCAAAAACGGTAAGCGATTCCACATCATTATATCCTAAAGGAATCAGATCATTTTTATTAAAAGATAATTCAATGGAAGGGTCATATGAAGCGATGATCCTCACTTTTGAATATCCGTTATAATCTACCTTAAAGCCTTCAAACATACAGTTCTGTTCTGCCTTCTGATATTCGGCATATTCTTCAAATCCAACAACATCTGTTCTTTTCCCGTCATTATGGTCCAGGGATTTCCATTCTTTGTAATTTTTAGGTTCTTTCAGAATATTTCCTTTACGGTCTACGGGAACAAACATTCCAAGAGTCAAACGCTTCTTTAAGAAATTGGCATAATTATTCATCAGATTCAAAATCTGAAGATCGGCATATCCTTCGTGTGAATAATATTCCAGCACGAAAGTGGTCATCGGAATCAGCTTATGAGAAGCATCAGTCGGCATAATTAGTCTTTCTTTATCGGGTGATAAAATTAATATTTTTATTTACTTTACCCAACGGATGCAGGTGAACAGCATGGAATTTATATCCATTCTGAATAACAATGACAAGATTCCTGAACTTTAGAATTGCTCTCCTTTATCTTAATAAAGCTATTGTAACAAGAAAGAAAATCTCACTGATAATAAGCACCGTCAGAACGGTGGCAGCTTTATCAGGAACGTCCTGAAATGAAAGTACAGGAACTCCTATAAAGCATATTATTCCACAACCTAATAAGAAAAATCCTAATCTATCTTTAAATCTTAGTTTTCTTTTGGGCATAAAGATGGTCGTTATTTCTTACAAAATAACTGGTTTTCTCCGGGGGATAAAACCATTTTATGAATCAAGTGTCAATTAAGGTTACTGAAATGTATTTTTTGCCGTCTGAAGTATTAGTCTAAATGGTAAGGCCATGCGTATTTTTTACTTCAGCCATTACGAATGTACTATGGGTACTGCCAATAGAATCTACCGACCCCAGTGTATTAAACACAAAATCCTGGTAATGCTTCATATCCCTGACCTGGACTTTTAAAAGGAAATCAAAATCCCCGGAAATATTATAGCATTCCGCCACTTCCTCAATCTCCATGATTTCTTTTACAAAATCATATCCTACCGACCGGTCATGAATTTTTAATTTGATCTGGCAGAAGACGGTAAAACCTCGGTTAAGCTTATCAGGATCCAGAACTGCGGCATATCTTTTTATGAAACCTTCCTGTTCAAGTCTTTTTACCCTCTCAAAAACAGGAGAAGTGGAAAGGTTTACTTCTCCGGCAAGTTCTTTAACGGTAAGTTTAGCATTTTTTTGAAGCAGTCTCAGCAGCTGCATATCTTTATCATCAAGGTAGTCCACAGGAAATTATTCTTTTAAGGATTAAAATTATCCAAATATACAGGATTATATGCTTCCAAAATAATATATGAAAGTTTAATTTTCTATATTTTTATTTATATATTACTTATTTATTCTGTATGTGTAATTTTACACAAAATTAAAATCTTTATTTATGGCAGCTATAAGTTGCATAAGATAAAGTTCTTCATAAATACTTCATCAGCCAGAAAAGGTTTTACTTAAGGTAAATTAATAGGGAATCGTGTGCAAATCACGAACTGTCGCGCAACTGTAAGTAACATCAAAGGTTTTGTCCCTGTGTTCCACTGCCCACAGCGGGAAGGACGATAAAACCGTTACAAGTCAGGAGACCTGCCTTTACTGAATTGACAGTGCTTTCGCGGTCTGAAGCCTGAGTCATAAAGATGATCTATTCGGCTACATTTTATAAAACATAAAATGGGATGTCCCGGGTATGTCATTAACTTTTATCAGCTATATCCGCAAAAAGCATTACGAGGCATTAATATAAGAACTTGCAGAAACTCAGTTTAATTAAAAAGTTATACAAAATGCAAACACACATTCTGGGCTATCCGCGGATTGGCAGTAAAAGAGAACTTAAAAAAGCCTGTGAGCAATATTGGTCAGGCAAAATTGTTTTGGAAGAACTTCTTTCTGCGGGAAGAAATATCTGTAACCAGAACTGGAATATCCAGAAAGAAGCCGGAGTAGATCTTATTCCATGTAATGATTTTTCCTATTATGATCAGGTTTTAGATATGAGCCTCACGGTAGGAGCTATTCCTGTACGTTATCATGAAGTCGCGCTCAAAAAAAGCAATTCAGAGCTTGATCTTTATTTTGCTATGGCAAGAGGGTATCAGAAAGACGGATTGGATATTACAGCCATGGAGATGACCAAATGGTTTGATACCAATTATCACTATATTGTTCCTGAATTCTATAAAAACCAGCAGTTCAGGCTTAGTTCGGATAAAATATTTAATGAATTTTCCGGGGCCGTTCAGGCCGGAATCAAAGCGAAACCCGTTATTATCGGGCTTGTTTCCTACCTTCTTCTGGGAAAGGAAAAAGAATCCGGATTTGATAAGCTGGATCTTGCTGAAAATCTGCTTCCTGTATATATAGAAATTATAAGAAGACTGCAGGAGCAGGGAGCAGAATGGATTCAGTTTGACGAACCTTTTTTAGCTTTGGATTTACCGGAAAAAGCAAAAGGAATATATCTGTACGTATATCAGCAGCTTAGTAAACAATTTCCTAAATTGAAGTTCATTCTGGCTACCTATTTTGACGGATTAAAAGACAATCTATCTCTGGCAGTTTCATTACCTGTTGCTGTTCTGCATATTGATCTGGTAAGAAATCCTGAACAGCTTGATGAGGTTTTAAATATAATTCCTGAAAGCCAGGGATTATCATTAGGTGTTGTGGACGGAAGAAATATATGGAAAAATGATTATGAGAAATCTTTGGGCTTCATCAGAAAAGCGGTTGAAAGGCTTGGTTCGGAAAGGGTTTTTATTGCGCCATCATGCTCATTGCTTCATGCTCCCTGCGATCTGGATTTTGAAACTGAACTTCATTCTGAGATTAAAAACTGGCTGGCTTTTGCCAGGCAAAAAGTATCTGAGGTAGTAATTCTTAAAGAACTGGCGGAAGAAACAGGGGACAATATCATTTTATCAGCTTTTGAAAATAATAAGAAAGCCGTTATAAGCAGAAAAACATCCGCCCTTATTCATAATGATGAGGTGAAGAAACGGGCCCTGGCTGTTACTGAGAAGGATACACAAAGAAAAAATGTATTTAAAATCCGGAAAGAAGAACAGCATAAAGTTTTGCAGCTTCCGCTGTTTCCTACGACAACGATAGGATCTTTTCCACAGACTGCTGAGGTAAGAAGCTGGAGAGCCGGATTTAAAAAAGGAAATCTTACCGGTGAACAATATGACAGTCTTTTAAAAGAAGAAACGCAGAGAACAATCCGCTGGCAGGAGGAAATAGGATTAGATGTTCTCGTTCACGGAGAATTTGAGCGTAATGATATGGTGGAATATTTCGGAGAAAAATTAGAGGGATTTATATTTACCAGAAACGGATGGGTGCAGAGTTATGGCAGCCGCTGTGTAAAACCTCCCGTTATTTTCGGAGATATTTCACGTCCGGCCCCAATGACGGTATATTGGTCACAGTATGCTCAATCACAAACCGGTAAATGGGTAAAAGGAATGTTAACAGGGCCCGTTACAATCCTGAAGTGGTCGTTTGTTCGTGATGATCAGCCCCGTTCAGAAACCTGCAGGCAGATTGCTTTGGCGATACGCGACGAAGTGGTGGATCTGGAAAAAGCAGGAATCAGAATTATCCAAATTGATGAACCTGCTATCAGGGAGGGACTGCCATTGAGAAAAGCAGAATGGCAGGATTATCTAAAGTGGGCAGTAGAGGCTTTCAGGCTTTCAGCAGGTGGAGTAGAAGATGCAACCCAGATTCATACCCATATGTGTTATTCTGAGTTCAATGATATTATTAAGAACATTGCGGAGATGGATGCAGACGTAATTACCATTGAATGTTCCCGCTCACAAATGGAACTGTTAAATGCTTTTGCTGATTTTAAATATCCTAATGAGATCGGTCCGGGCGTATATGATATTCATTCTCCGAGGGTGCCTTCTAAAGATGAAATGACAGAATTGCTTATTAAAGCTCAACAGGTAATTCCTGCAGAACAGTTATGGGTTAACCCGGACTGCGGATTAAAGACCAGACATTGGGAAGAAACTGAAAAAGCATTAATTGAAATGGTAGCAGCGGCCAAAGAAGCTTCCGCAGCATATGGATAAATCATCAGCATATTTATTAAAACTGAGAAGCACCTTCAGGGTGCTTTTCTTTTTAATTTCCGGTACACTTCGGGCAAAGTCCACTGATGATAAAGTTATATTCCTGTGCAATAAAATGCTCGGGCAGGCTGATTTCGGGAATGGCATTCTCGATACATATCACTGAGTGACATTCTTTACAATTGAAATGAACATGGTTATGAAAATGTTGTTCATGGGTACACTTACCACTGCATTTAGCAAAATTAACCACCCCGTCTATATTAACGATCTTATGAATTGCTCCTTCATTTTCAAGCCTTTCCAATACTCTGTAAATAGTAACTCTATTACATAAATCACCCAGTTTTTTCTGAATATCAGAGTGGGTAAGAGCCACATCCGAAGCATTAATAAGGTTTAAAATTTCAGTTTTTGCCTGAGTATTTCTGATTTGTTTCATTTTTTTAATGCAACAAAGTTGCGTTATTTAAAAATTTATATTTACTTTTGCAACAAAGTTACAATAAGAAATTTAAAATCCCTGTTTTATGAAATCAAAAATTCTGGATACCATCGGAATTTCTGCTGCTGTCCTATGTTTAATTCACTGTATTATCTTTCCATTGTTGATAATCATTCCTTTTGGGATATCTCATAATCCTTATATTGATCTTGTGTTTCTTGTTATAGGAACGCTGGTTGTTTCCAGAATAACGAGGCAGATAGAGAGTAACGGACTGAAAGCTCTGTTTTGGGTATCTATTGTTCTAATTTCCATATCGGTAGTAACCGATCTTATTTTTGAAGTTCATGTCCCGCTTATTTATGCAGGAGCAGCAGGATTGATCACCGGACATATTATCAATTTTAAAAATCATAAACATTAGTGGAACCAATGATCAAAAAACTGCCGGTCACTGTGCTCAGTGGTTTTCTCGGAGCCGGAAAAACCACTTTACTGAACCACATACTGCACAATAAGCAAAGTCTGAAAGTAGCCGTAATTGTTAATGATATGAGTGAGGTAAATATAGATGCCCGCCTCATAAAGAATAAGAATACTCTTTCCAGAACAGAAGAAAAGCTGGTGGAAATGAGTAATGGGTGTATCTGCTGCACTCTTAGAGAAGACCTGATGATTGAAGTAGAGCGGTTGGCCCGGGAAGATCGTTTTGATTATTTGCTGATAGAGAGTACCGGAATCAGCGAGCCTGTTCCCGTTGCCCAGACCTTTACATACAAGGATGACAAAAGTGGAACAGATCTTTCAAGGTTCAGTTATATAGATACAATGGTGACCGTAGTTGACTGCTTCAGTTTTATGAAAGATTTTGCTTCCTGTGAATTATTGACGGACCGGAATCTTACTGATATGGAAGGGGATCAGCGGACTATAGTGAATCTTCTTACCGATCAGATTGAGTTTGCAAATATTATCATTCTTAATAAAGCAGACCTTGTGGATCAGGATACACTTGGATTTTTAAAAGCTGCTATCAGAAAATTAAATCCGGATGCGCTGATTCATTATGCTGAATTTGGGAGGATTGATCCTAAGAATATTTTAAATACCGGACTGTTTGATTTTGAGAAAGCTCAATCTTCTGCCGGTTGGCAGAAGGAATTACAATCTGCCCATCATACTCCGGAGACTGACGAATATGGCATAACTTCATTGGTATTCAGGAACAACAGGCCGTTCCATCCCGGCCGGCTCTGGAAATACCTGAATCATTTTTACCCTCAGGGAATTCTCAGGGCCAAAGGCTTATTCTGGCTCGCTTCAAGACCGGATGATGCTCTTAACTTTTCGCAGGCAGGAGGTTCTTTCCGTCTGGAAAAAGCAGGAGTATGGTGGTGTAGTATGCCCTTACATCACAGAATACATTATCCTTCATTTATAGAAAACCAGGATTTTATAGAGAACAGATGGGACAAGGATTGGGGAGACAGAATTAATGAACTTGTTTTTATCGGGCAGAATCTGGATCAGGCCCGGATGCTTAAAGATCTCACAGACTGTCTCCTTACAGATATAGAAAAATATGGATTTGACCGGAATCAGGAATTTGAAGATCCTTTTCCAGTACATATTTAAAAATTAACTTTTTATTAATGCAACAAAACTGCAATAAAAGGATAGATCAAATAACTTGCGGTATTATTTTACAGTATATGGACAGAAGAAAATTTCTAAAAAGCTCAGCATTACTTTCGGGATTATTATCCTTTTCTCCTTCTGATCTCTGGAGTTCCCAAAAAGGGACTAAGCAATCTGCAGGGAAGGCTAAAAATATTATATTCATGATCAGCGACGGTATGAGTACCGGAACATTGTCAATGGCGGATCTGTATTCCAGGAATATTTTGGGAAAAGGAAGTAACTGGCTCAATTTGTATCATGAGAGAAAAGTATCACGTGCATTGATGGATACTGCATCAGCCAGTTCTATTGTAACGGATTCTGCTGCTGCAAGTTCAGCATTCGGAGGAGGGATAAGAGTTAAAAACGGTGTTTTAAATATAGGCGCTAATGGTGAAAAACATCTTCCTGTGTGGCAAAAATTTAAAAAAGCAGGAAGAAAAGCCGGCTGTGTAACTTCTGTGACCATTACTCACGCCACTCCGGCCGGTTTCTGTATCAATTCAGAGAGAAGAAATGCAGAACCTCAGATTGCTGAGATGTATGCAGAACTGGAACTGGATGTTCTGATGGGAGGAGGAGATGAATTTTTTAATCCGGAAAAAAGAAAGGATAAAAAAGATCTTTATTCAGTATATCAAAAAAAAGGATATCAGGTGCTGAAAGAGCGAACCGACCTGGCGAATATTAAAAAAGGCAATAAACTTTTGGGAATCTTCAATACAGGGGCTTTGCCTTATAGTATTGACAGGGTCCATCTTTCTGAATTTAAAAATACACCTGCTTTAGCCGAAATGACAAAGGCTGCCATTGACCAGATGAAAGAACATCCCGATGGTTTTGTACTTCAGGTAGAAGCCGGGAAAGTGGATTGGGCAGCACATGCCAATGATATTTCTGCACTGATCCATGATCAGCTAGCGTTTGATGAGACTATTAAAACTGTTATGGATTTTGCTGAGAAAGATGGAAATACCCTCGTTATTATTACCACAGATCATGGAAATGCCAATCCGGGAACGATTTACGGAGGCAGTGCAACCAACAACTTTAACAGTATTTCAGAATATAAATATACCAATGAATACGTTCTGAATACAATACATAAAGAGTTTTCTGCAAAAGATATTAAAGACTGGATCTACGAAGCGCATAAGCTGACTCTGAATGATGAGGAAGCTAAACATATGATGAGTTTTTATAATGGTCTGGAAAAAGAAGAAGGCTTATATAATTATAAAAAGCTCCCATTTAAATTATACTCTGAGATCCAGAAAAGCCGTAATTCTGTAGGATGGATCAGTATGGACCACTCCGGGGATTATGTGGAAGTAGCTGCCTATGGCCCCGGAAGTGAATTGTTAAAACCTTTTATTAAAAATACAGACCTGCATGAGCTCATGCTGACAGCAAGTCTTGTCTAGAATTATTCATATTTCATATTTTATATTAATTTTGGAAAGAACAAGGCGATTTATTTGCCTTGTTTTTTATAGTTGAAGGGTGTAATATAAATATATGTAGTTTAAT
The DNA here is from genome assembly GCF_003385595.1 of Chryseobacterium flavum. Taxonomy (GTDB): domain Bacteria; phylum Bacteroidota; class Bacteroidia; order Flavobacteriales; family Weeksellaceae; genus Chryseobacterium; species Chryseobacterium flavum. Next base: position 58,827 of record NZ_QNUE01000016.1, read on the forward strand.
ACTTTTCTGTCAATAAAACCTTGTGAAAATTGATCCGGGTAATCTGAAGATGGCATATTATCTGTTCAGGAAGGAGGAGAGAAAGATTCTCTGCCCGATGAGAATTAAGCAAAAATACCATTTAATTTAAAAGCGGTATATTTACAGAACACCTCAAAATTATTAATATGTCATTTATTACACCAGAAGGAGCCAGAAAGGCTCAACTATCTGTAGCAGAGAGGCATCCTGTTGCAAATGCGCTGCTTTCAGGTTCTGAGAACATTGTAAAGTATAACAGCGGAGTATGTCATGATGCTGTAGCCTACACATTATTTATGCTGGGAGCCCGTATAAGCCCGGATGATCTTGTGAACTCCACAGGGCAAAAATGGTTAACCAAATTTGATTATCCGGGAGGAGAAAAATGGGATGGATATTCCGTTATTCCCAAAGGAAAGGCGATAGGATTCTACAGGCTTATCGATAAAGCCTGGTTTCATTCTGCAATTACGACCGGAAATGGAAATGAAATCCGGTCAGTAAACGGCTTCTCACTGGGATCAGCCTGGTCTGTGCCTGTAGATATGAAATGGGTTTTAGGAAAAATGAATGCTGATGGTACCTTTAATTATGATGGTACCAAAATAGAAGTATATATTTCTCCATTATAGTTTATTTAAAAGCCGACAGCTGATTGTTTCTTTATCATCAGACTGTGACGATATAGTACCATATCATGATTGATATGGTACTTTTTTTGTACTGTTATCTCCTTTTAAAAGCCATTTGTAATTTCTCCGTTTTATTCAATTCTTACCTATATAACTTTATGATAAAATTTACTGCAATTAAATGCAATTTATTTTGTAATTTGGATTACGTGTTAAAATAATAACGAATGCTGCTGTAAAAAAAGCAAAATATTAACATAAAGTATTGAAATTCATTTTTAAATTTCAATTTATGTAAATCTCTAACCGTTGAAATAATATATGAAGAAATATCCGATTCCCGCTAATGAAGAGGAAAGAATCAGGAAACTGGAGTTTTTTGACCTTTTAAATTTAGGAAAAGATCCTCAGTTAGATGTTTTTGCAGAGACTGCATGTCTGATTACGAACTGTCCTGCTGCCCTCATTGCCATGATGGAAAGTGAAACCCAGACCATTCAGAGCTGTGTGGGAATTTCCTTAGATTTTGTAGACCGGAAAAGTACTCTATGTCAGTATTCTGTGGCCAGGGGAGAGGTTGTAGTAATTAATGATACATTGTCAGATGAAAGATCTTATGATAATCCGCTGATTTTAGCAGGCGGGATCCGTTTTTATGCTGGAGTGCCGCTTCTGGATGATGAGGGTTTTACGCTGGGAACACTATGTGTCATTGATTATGAACCTAAAACATTGTCAGAAACGCAGATTTCCACATTAAAAAAGATAGGAGGTGCTGTTACCAAACTTCTGATGGGTAAAAAAAAGAATATTCAGGCTGAATATTTCCAGCAAACTTTTAGTATTTCAAATAACCTGATTTGTGTTCTGGATAATGATTTTATGCTCAAGGACGTTAATCCTGCATTTGAAAAAATTTTTCATTTAAATAAAGAACAGGCTATTGACAAAAGTTTCCTGAATCTTTTGGGAGAGCATAATATTCAGCTGCAGTCTCTTACAAAAGAATTATCGGATACGGATGATGAAATAACATTTACAACTTCTACGACTGTAAATGGAAACCATACAATCATTATAGAATGGTATTTAAAACAGAATAAGAATCGTTCTGAACTTTTCTGTTTCGGAATCAATATAACCCAAAGTATTGAAGAAAAATTAAAGCTTGAAAGTTCCGAACGCAGATTCCGGAGTTTTTTTGAAAATGCAATAGGACTTATGAGTATGCATGATATGGAGGGAAATATCATTGCGGTCAATGAAAAAGGACGGGAATCATTACGTTTTTCTGCAGAAGAAGTCAACGGATTAAATTTAAAAGATCTTGTTCCGCAAAAAAACTGGCCCCTTCTGGAGCAATATCTGCAGAGGATCAACCATAATAAGGAAGATTTCGGGACAATGATCCTTAAAACAAAAGATGGAGAGGAAGTAATCTGGATGTATCATAATCTTGTAGAAATTAACAGGGAAGGTCAACCTTATGTGGTTAGTACAGCATTAAATGTTACAGAGAGAATGACACTGGAAAAGGATCTTGTCCACACCAAGAAAATGCTGGAACAGACAAGTGCAGTTGCACAGGTAGGAGGCTGGGAGGTGAATCTCAAAAATAATACGGTTTTTTGGTCACAATCTACCAGGGAGATCCACAAAATTGATAAAGCATTTCAACCTGATTTTGAAAATGCATTAGGTTTTTATGAGGAGGAGAGTAGAAAAAAACTTGAGGTTCTGTTTGAAAGAGCTATAAAGGAAGGAGTTCCATATGATGAAGAATTACAGCTTGTCCGGAATGACGGGGTAATGATCTGGGTAAGAGTGAAAGGGATACCGGAGTTTGAGAATGGGGTATGTATCAAAGTTTTTGGAATTATACAGGACATTGACGCCTTTAAAAATATCTATCTTGAACTGGCAAAAAAGGAAGCCATGCTTCAGTCATTTGTCACTTACGTTCCTACTGCTGTAGCTATGTTTGATAAAGATCTTAATTATCTTTCGGTAAGCAGCAGCTGGAAGAATGAATTTCAGATGAATAATATTGAGCTGATCGGGCAGAATATGCTTACCATTTCACCAGATGTTCCCAATGAAAGAATGACAATTTATAAGAATGCTCTGGAAGGGACAGCTTATAAAAATGAAGATATGGCTATTGAAGTTGCTGGAAAACAGGAAGTACAGCACTATAATCTTGAAGTCACGCCATGGTATCTTTCAGATGATATCATAGGTGGTATTATTATATCTGCACAGAATATCACAAACTCAGTCAGGACTAATGAAGAGCTTAAAAAAGCTAAAAAAATGGCAGATATAGCCAGTAAAGCCAAGTCCGAGTTTTTAGCCAATATGAGCCACGAGATCAGGACACCTCTGAACGGGGTTATTGGATTTTCTGATCTCTTACTTAAAACCCCGCTAAATGAAATACAGGCACAATACCTTAACTATATTAATGAATCCGGGGAAAATTTGCTAAGCATTATTAATGACATCCTTGACTTCTCTAAAATAGAATCCGGAAAAATGGATCTTATCATTGAAAAGTCTAATGTTTACGATATTGTAAGTCAGGTAATCAATGTCATTTTGTATCAATCTCAGAAGAAAAATATTGAGCTTCTGTTAAATATTGAGCAGGGACTTCCCAGAACAATCTGGCTGGATGAATCAAGATTAAAACAAATCCTGATAAACCTTTTGGGAAATGCAGTGAAGTTTACAGAGCAGGGAGAAATAGAACTGAAAGTTGAAAAGATTGATATAGATAATAAAAATATTACACTGCGTTTTTCAGTAAGAGATACAGGTATAGGAATACCTGAGGAAAAGCAACAGCATATTTTCGATGCTTTCACTCAGGAAAACAGCTCCATCAGTAAACGTTACGGAGGAACAGGGCTGGGTCTTACTATTTCAAACAATATTCTGAAGTACATGGGCAGTAACCTCCTTTTAATCAGTGAACAGCAAAAAGGATCGGTCTTTTATTTTGATATTGAAGTTCCTTATGAAGAATCCTCTCAAAGTGAAGATGAGGAACTGAAAATTAATAAAGTGTTGATTGTGGATGATAATGAAACCAATAGAATTATCCTCGAGCATATGCTTACCTATAAGAGGATCAAGACCAGGCAGGCAGCCAATGGTATGGAAGCCCTCCAGATTCTTTTGGAAGGAGAACGTTTTGATGTTATTCTTATGGACTATCATATGCCGGTAATCTCAGGATTGGAGACGATAGAAAAAATTAAAGAGTTATTCCACCAGCAAAATGAGATATCACCTCTGATTATTCTTCATACTTCCTCAGAAGAACATGAAGTGATCAATTCTTTCCGTCAGGATGAAAATTCTTATTTCCTGTTAAAGCCTATCAAATCTGATGAGTTATATAAAACATTAAGACGCGCCATAAAGAGTACGGAAAAGGATATTTCTGAAAATAAGGAACAACCCCCGACACTGTCTCTGCTCTGGAAGTCAGACCTTCAGGTTTTACTTGTTGATGATAATCCGGTAAACATGGTACTTAACCATAAAATGATGAAATCCCTGATTCCTGATGCTAAACTGACAGAAGCTACAGATGGATTGCAGGCACTGGAATTATCTGAAAACACGCATTTCGATCTTATTTTAATGGATGTTCAGATGCCGGTAATGGACGGAATTGAAGCAACGAAACAAATCCGGTTACTTCCGGAGTATGCCGGTGTTCCGATTATTGGTGTAACTGCAGGAAATGTACTGGGAGAAAAAGAAAAGTGCCTTGATGCAGGGATGAACGACTTCCTTCCTAAACCTTTAAGACAGGCAGATCTGCTGGGAATACTGGAAAAATATATTTTTAATGAAAATAATATCCTCACGGAAGAATCATCAGATAAAGAAAAATTCTTTGATATAAAGCTTTTGAATGAGCATATGGGTGATGATGATGACGATTTCAAACAAATATTTTTGAACCTTGTAGTACAGGAACTTGCTCAGGCTGAAGAAAACATTAGAAAAAGCACTGCCGAAAAAGACAGTACAGCCCTGAAAATGATCCTTCATAAGCTTAAAGGAACGGCAGGAACGGCAGGATTGATACGGCTCACAGAACGTACAGCGGACTGGGAAAAGAAATCAGAACCTGACATGGATTTTATCTCCATGGAAAAAGAAATTATCCGGGAGATTACAACAGGATTACAAGCCATTAAAAATTTAATACAATAAAAAATAAATAAAATTATGCTGATTCTCATCGCCGAAGACGACGAACTGATTCTAAAAACGATTGAGCACAAATTATTAAAAGAGGGACACGAAGTGATTCTTACCCGTAACGGAAAAGACGCTATTGAAACCCTCAAAACAAAGGATGTAGACCTGGCCATCACAGATATTATGATGCCGTTTGCCTCCGGAATTGAAATACTTTCCGCCATTAAAACCATGGGCAAGCAGACCCCGGTGATCATGCTTTCCAGCATGGGGCAGGAAGAGGTGGTACTGAATGCTTTTGACCTCGGAGCAGCGGATTTTATTGTAAAACCATTCAGTCCCAATGAATTGATATTAAGAATAAAAAGATTTTCTTCAAGATAAACCATAACCATGTTTCTCACCACTTCTATACATTTTCTTTTTCTTGTTTTTCTGGGGATGCTGTCCCTGGTTCTCTTGCTGATTATTGCAGTGCTTATCTACAGTTTTTATCAGTACAGAGAATCCATGCAGGCATACAATTGGTCAGAAGTAATCAATAAGAGAATCTCAGAAGTGATTGTATATGGTGAAGATGAAATATCTCCGGATGATAATTTCTCATCAGCATCTGGCAGTTCCTTATTCAGAAATTTATTTCTACAGAAGCTGGCAGAATCTGAAAAGAAATTTTCGGGAGCAGCACAAAACAAACTGAAAGACTTATTCCGTGAATATGGGCTTCAGGAAGAAGCGTTTAAGAAACTCAGTCAAAAAAAAGTGCACTTAATTGCAGGGGGAATACAGGAACTTACCGCCATGAATGTAGAAGAAGCATTACCCAAAATATCTACATTTTTAAGCCATCCTTCAGCTCAGGTATATCAGGAAGCACAATATGCAATGGTCCACTTTAAAGGATTTGAAGGACTTCATTTCCTGAGCAGCATTACCTCCACCATATCAGAATGGCAGCAGCTTCGTTTGCTTATTTCAATAAATCAGATTCCTGACAACTCAGGAGATCATATTAAAAGCTGGATGGAAAGCTCTAATGATTCCGTAGTTATTTTCACCCTTAAACTGTTAAGGAAATTTCAGATACTATCCCTTTATCTTTCTGTTATTAATCTGCTGGACCATTCTTCTTCTGAAGTACGGATACAGGCGGTACAAACTTTATTATCGCTGGAAAACTCCTCTACGATTACCCATCTTATGGAAGTCTATCCACATCAGCCGGTTGAAGTTCAGAAAGAGATCCTTAAAGTCATGAAAAAGTCAAAAGACCGGCGCAGTACGGATTTTCTGAAAGACCAGTTATTGAACGGCACTGATTCAGGTGTGAAAGTGTATGCCGCAGAAGCTTTATGTGCACTTGAAAAGCAGGAGTATCTGACAGAAGTATTGAACAGGGAAACATCAGAAGAATTAATTCAAATCATTAAATACGCATTACAGGAAAAAGTATGTTAGAATTCTCGCACATCATCTATGAAGTTGTTATCTGGCTGTTTTTGATTTACGGAACAGCAGTAACCCTTATCTATGGGTGGATAGGAATATATGCGCTGGGCGCTGTACTGCGTTATAAAAAAGAAAATACATTTACAGATTACAGTATCATTGCGGCCAATCCCAATGCGCCGGTATTCAGTGTTATTGCACCGGCCTATAACGAAGGCATGACCATTGTGGAAAATGTACGCTCCCTGCTGTCCCTTTACTATCATAATCTGGAAATTATTATTGTAAACGACGGAAGTAAGGATGATTCCATACAAAAACTGATCGAAGCTTATGAACTGGAATCTGTGGCTTATTTCATCCAGGGGAAAATCGAAACCAATGCTGTAAGAGGAGTTTATAAAAGTAAAAATCCTGCCTTTAAAAAGCTTATTGTTGTTGATAAGGAAAACGGTGGAAAAGCAGATGCTTTAAACGTGGGGGTCAATATCTCTTCCGGGGAATATCTGGTGTGCATTGATGTAGATTGTATTCTGGAGCAGGATTCGATTTTAAAACTGGCAAAACCCATGCTGGAGCAGACCGATAAAAAGTTCATCGCCTGCGGTGGAGTGATTCGTCTGGCCAACAATTGTGTCATTGATAACGGAAAAGTAGTAAGTGTCAACATGCCGAAGACTCTGCTGGGAAGAACACAGGCACTGGAATACATCCGGGCTTTCGTACTCGGTCGTATGGCGTGGTCCCGTGCATCCGGTCTGATTCTTATCTCCGGCGCTTTTGGCGTTTTTGACAGAAAAATTGTGCTGGCATGCGGAGGTTATGATAAAAGTACAGTGGGAGAGGATATGGAGCTGGTGGTAAGAATGAGGAAATACATGGAAGAAAGGAACGAACCTTATGAAGTGCTTACCATTCCGGATCCTTTATGCTGGACAGAGGTTCCCGAGTCCAAAGATATTCTCAGAAAACAACGAAACAGATGGATGCGCGGAACGATGGAAACCCTGTGGAAACACAGGAGACTGATGTTCAATCCAAAATACAGAAAATTAGGAATGATCAGTCTCCCGTATTGGTTTTTCTTTGAATTTTTGGGGCCGCTTATCGAGTTTTCAGGATACATCATCTTTATCATTTTTTTATTGCTGGGAATTATCAACTGGCCGTTTTTTGTAATTCTGTTCGCTCTTGTGATCTCGATGGGCTTCCTGTATTCTATCTATGCCATATTGGTAGACCTTGTAAGCCATCAGGTTTATACCAAAAGGAAAGATTTCCTCAGATTGATTTTCACCGCCTTTTCCGAACCTTTTTATTTCCATCCTATTGTGGTGAAAGCGGGGGTAAACGGGTTTATAGATTATTTCAAAAAATCGCATGGATGGGGTGAAATGACCAGACAAGGCTTTAATCAAAGTACACAAAATTTACCTCTGAAAGAAAGAATATATGCTATTCTTCAGGTGGGACTTAAAAAGTGGGGAATGCTGGCATTGATTTTCTTTGCCTTATTTTGGGTTGGCGTAGTTGCAGAATCATTGTGGTATAAGTATATCTTCCCAAAATTTGAAACTCCGGCTATCATTGGCCATCTTTTCACAGAAAATATTTTATTTGCTCTTAGATTGACCTTCTGCATCGGATTTGTTTATCTGATCATCAATTTTATCAAAGAAGGCTGGGCAAGGATTCTGGGGATAGTAACCCTGCTCATTGTAGCTGTTACCCAATATATTTTATTCCTGTATTTTTCTGAAACACGTAATGTATTGGGGGCAGATGTCTTATATTACAGCAAAGAAGAAATAAAGCAAATCTTACAGGCCAGCGGGATGCTCAACTTCAAGAATTTTGCATTACTGGGAATTTTAATAGCCGGCTCATTGATTCCTTTATGGATGGCCGGTAAAACCGCTTTAAAAACAATGTATCCGGGATTGATAATCATGGTATTGGGATTAGCAGCCTTTTTTATTCCTTCCGATATCGTAGGATCCAAAATTCTGAGCTCTGAAAGTGAGTTTAATCAGAATGCGGCAAAAAGTAAATGGGCTTATTTCTTTAAATCCAACGAAGATAATTTCATCAGTGATCACCCGGAGCTGACTGAATTGCTAAGCGAAAATGAAGACTATACCGCCAATGTGGAAATGCTTGATAAAAATTTTCCATTCTGGAGAAAAGAAAATACACCCGATTTCCTGGGACCATATTTTAACAGATCCGAAAAGGTTCCCAATCTTGTTTTCCTTATAATGGAAGGCTTCGGACATGCGTATACATCACCCAAAGGATATATCGGTAATTTTACTCCTTACCTTGATTCTCTTTCTAATAAAAGCTTGTACTGGGAGAATTGTTTAAGTTCTGCAGGAAGAACATTCGGAGCATTACCATCTTTAACAGGTTCACTTCCTTTCGGGAAAAACGGGTTCCTTGAAATAGAGAAAACACCGGAGAATTTCAATCTTTATAATATTCTTAAAGCGAACGGATTTGAAACAGGGTTCTATTATGGAGGCCATACATCATTTGACCGGTACCGCGAGTTTCTGGAATACAGTGGAGTAGATCACATTGTAGATGAAGCATTATTCAGCAGTCCGTACCATAAACTTCCTGCCAGCAACGGAGAGAGCTGGGGATATGAAGACCAGGCCGTTTTTGGTAAAATGCAGGAGCAGCAAAAACCACAGAATCAGCCGTATTTCAATATGATCCTTACGCTTTCAACCCATAATCCTTTTTTAATTAATAATAAAGATTATTATGAGAAGTTGTACAATCAAAGGCTTAATTCCGGGATTTTAACTTCGGAACAGAAAAAGTGGGCAACTGCTCATAAAGATCAGCTCATTTCAGTATTAAACGCCGATGATGCAATTAAAGGGTTCTTTAAAAATTACAGCAAGCGCCCGGATTATAACAATACAATTTTTGTCATTACTGGAGATCACAGTATGCCTGAAATTACTTTACAGTCTAAAATTGACAGATTTCATGTACCATTATTGATCTATTCACCCTTATTAAAGGAATCAAAACGTTTTTATAAAACAGTAAGCCATTTTGATATTGCGCCTTCTATTCTGGCTTATTACAGAAATAATTATCAGATCAAAACACCTTCTACCGTAACATGGGTAGGAAGAGGCTTTTCTGCAGATGCTGAAATCAGCAAGGCAGGAATTCCAATGATGCAGAGTAAAAACCAGCTTATTGATTTCGTATCTGAAAAGTATTATATCCATGACGGACAGCTTTTCACACTTAAGAATCTGGAAGAAGATCCTTCTGATGACACGGCAGCCATGAGTAAGATCAATGACAGATTCAATCAGTATAAAAGTATGAATGCAAAGTTTTATTCTACTAAAAAACTGATGCCTGATTCGGTAATGGTTAATTTTAAGAAAAAAGCGAAATCAAAGTTTTAGAACTTTCTGGTGTAACCTAAAGTAATATCAAACTGATTTCCTTTCTCACCCGGACGGAATTCCTGATTATAATACATGGTACCTACTGAAAACAGATTGGTGCGGTAAGAGAAATTATATTCAGCACCTATTTTAAACGTTTTAAGCTTAAAAGTCTCGTTTTCCAGAAGGTTATTACGATTTTCTTCGGGGCTGATTCCTGTTCCTATCTGAAAAGCAAAATAGTCCTGGGCACTTTTTGTATAATATCGTACCGTTGCCGTATAAGAGTGTGAAATATTTTTGCTGTCAGGCGTAATATAAGTACGCAGGTTGAACCAGAAATTTTTATAATATTTTCCTACAGCCGCAGTATACATCCAGATGCTGTTGCTGAAATACAATTGACGGTAACCTAATTCTGCCTCGAAGCTGTGAGGAAGATTAGCATTCAGGGAAACTCCGGTACGGTATTTCGGAAAAAGACCGACATCATCAGAATATCCTCCGCCAACATACAGATAAAACATTTTCGAAAGTCTTGGATAAGCTTCCAGCTCAATCTGCGTTCCTCCCTGTGCAAATTTATTCGCATAGTTACCGCGAAGAATCACAGAACCGATAGGAGTTACTCTCTTATAGCTTACCCCCACAATATGCCAGTCGTCATCAAACTGCTTATCAAAATGGGAATAATTGTAAACAATTCCAACCGCATTTTTAGAAGAAAGATCATTTATTCTCACAGCAAGAGCTCTTGCTTCCGTATTTTTAGGATTAATGGATAAAAGAGTCTTTACAGCCTGATCAGCTTCCTCATAATGATCCATCCCAAAATATACTTTCGCCTTCAGCAGCAAAAGTGTTTCAGATTTTGGGTGATAAGAAAGTCCTTTATCAATAATTTCGATAGCCTTTATATTCTGATCATTCCAGTATTCCAATGAGGCGTAGGCCAGAAAATAATCTTCATCCTGAACACCTCTTTTTCCAAGGTCTTCAAATACAGCTCTCGCCGCGGGAAGATCTTTATTCCATGTATATAATCTCCCAAGAAAAACTGAAATATCTGTATAATTCGGCGCTTTTTCCAATGCTTCTTTAGCCAGCGCTATAGAAGTTGTATAGTCTTTTTGTTCAAAGGCTGTGGTACGGGCTTTAGCAAACAATTCGTCAGCAGTGAGATTCTGCTGTCCATACATCGTAACAGGAAAAAGTAATGCTAATAAAAAGGTCGTATATCTTTTCATCGAGGGATTTAAGTATTAATGAGCTGTATCTTGTATCACAAATATATTGAACTTTTACCTCACAGCCCAGAGATTATTCATCAAAACTTAATTTTTTTAGATTATTATTTCACAAAATACCAACCAAGAGATATTTATGATGGAATAATTATTGTCGTAATTAAAAAAGAATTGATTTTCCAAAAACCTTCATCATGAAAATAGCTACTTATAATGTTAACGGGGTGAATGGCCGGCTGCCTGTTTTATTAAAATGGCTGAAAGAAGCTTCTCCGGATATTGTTTGTCTTCAGGAATTAAAAGCTCCGCAGGAGCGTTTTCCCCTGAACGAAATTAATGCGGCAGGGTATCAGGCTGTATGGAACGGGCAGAAAAGCTGGAATGGGGTTGCCATATTGGCAAGAGATATGGAAATTACTGAAGTTCAGCGGTCTCTGCCAGGTGATCCTGAAGATATTCAAAGCCGTTATATAGAAGCCATCATCAATCAGATAGTGGTCTGTTGTTTATACCTTCCTAATGGGAACCCGTATCCGGGACCAAAATTTGACTATAAACTTTCATGGATCAGGCGTTTTAAAAGAAGGGCATCGCAGCTTATCAAGATGGAACTGCCGGCAGTTCTTATTGGAGATTTCAATATTATTCCTGAAGCAATAGATGTTTATAAGCCGGAGCGTTGGGAAAATGACGCCTTGTACCGGGTTGAGGTACGAAAAGCATACAAGGAGCTGCAAAAGAAAGGTTGGCTTGATTCTATCCGGAGCCTTTATCCGGAAGAAAAAATATATACCTTCTGGGATTATTTATACAAAGCTTATGATCGGAATGCCGGGATAAGGTTGGATCATATTCTGCTAAGTCCGTACCTGAGTCCGTATTTAACATCGGGCGGGGTGGATTCGCATGTCCGTGGCTGGGAAAAAAGCAGTGATCATGCTCCGGTATGGATTCAACTGGATGCTCATACAGGCCATAGTAAATAAAATAATACCGGCGGGTTTATGAAATTCGCCAGTATCATTTTGGTCAGGGGTATTTTACTAATTCTGTATTAAGATTTACGACGCCGGCCGGAAACCTTGCGGTCCAGCTCTCTGATATCCTGTCTCAGCTCGCGGAACATTTCTTTAAAATTATAGCTTTCATAATCACCCGGTTCAAAATCTTCCGGAAAAATACCGGAAGCGTACTGCCATATTTCCACTACTTCTTCAAATGGTATATCATAAGGCTCATAAAAGGAATTGTCAGCACTTACACAAATGGCATTGTCTTTTCTTTCTTTAAACCGCTTATAGGTAATCCCATCATTCAAAGTAACAAAGACATAGGTTTTTCCGGGTTTCAGTTCGCTGATTCCCTCTACATATTTTCCTACAATATAAGAGCCATCCCTGAATGGAGGCATAGAGTCTCCGTCTGCCGGAAATGCACGGTATTTTCCGTTGGTAAGGAAAGGCAGTGCTATTCTCTGAAGGCTTTCAATATATTCTATATCACTGTATCCTTCCAGGTATCCCATTGATGCTTTCTGGGGTATGATTTCTATGGTATCATTTCCGTGATGATCAACGGCAACAGGAAGAACAATTCTGTTGTCCGGAAGTTTCAGCATTTCATCAATAGGATATTTCTCAATATCTACAGATAACAGGAGGTCAATGCTTACATGGAAGTATTTGGATATTTTGATAAGAAGCTCGATGGGAGGTTCTGATATTCCGTTTTCATATTTGGAATACCGTACACGGGAAATAGATAATTCATCGGCTACATTCTGTTAGGAGAGTTGTCTCTTCGCTCTTAAAAAGCGTATATTATTTGAAAAAACTGACATGAATAAAAGTATACGGCAAAAATACAAAATTTGGATCCGTTATCAAGGATCAGAACGGATTTTACTATAGAAAAAGTGATGGACAGCAGATTAGTATCAGGAATCAGCATAAAAAACTGCTGATCTGCCATAAATTCTGCGAAAATATCCCCAGTAAAAAAACATTTTCCTTATTTTGAAGAATAGATATAAAAAAACATGTTTTATTTTCAAATCAATAACTCTAAATTTTCAAATTTGAAATATATTTTTTAACATTTGGAAAATCAAACAGATACAAAGTTGAATAATATTTTCATTAAATAACATTTATATTAACGAAATATTAAATTATAAAAACATTTTATTAATTTTTCCTAAAAATATTACCAACTTGTTATTAAT
>NZ_QNUE01000017.1 GCF_003385595.1 Chryseobacterium flavum
ATCCACCCCAGCCCCAGGACAGTCCCATATTCCAGCCCCATCCACGGTTCCAGCCCCAATATGGGCTATAACCGCCATACCATCCCCAAGGATATCCCCAGGAATTGTCATAATAATTGGTCTGGGAACCCGCATACATTCCCCAATCGGAATCTGTAGCAGTGGTATTCCAGTCGTTACCGCTCCATTCGTTATATTTATTTTGTTGTTCTCTTGAATTTGCCTGTGCATTCTGGATTACATTGGAATCCTGATAGTAGTCATAGTATTCGCCTACTCTGTTTCCGCCACCATTAATGATCACTCCTTCGGGCAGCGTATCTTTGTTAGGGTCATAATATACCCCGTCTGTCTCGCTATACCCTCCCATCTGAGCACCACAAGACATAAGCAACAATCCGCCTGAAACTGCCAGAATCCCTTTAGATCTTAGCAGACCAAGCAAATTTTTATGTATATTTCTTTTCATGATAACGTAAAAATTTTTAATTTAAATTATATTTGCAATCTGTACCAAAAATGTACCAAAAGACTGGTAAAAAAATCTATCAAAAATAGATTTTTATTTTTAGATAACAATATTGTACAAAAGTTAAAAAAATTTTAAAAGATAATGGCAAAATTAACCTCAAGAAGCGAAGATTACAGCAAATGGTATAATGAGCTGGTTGTAAAAGCTGATTTAGCTGAAAATTCAGGAGTGCGTGGATGTATGGTCATAAAACCATATGGCTATGCAATCTGGGAAAAAATGCGTGATGAAATGGACAAAAAATTCAAGGAAACAGGTCACGTTAATGCATATTTCCCGCTTTTTGTGCCCAAAAGCTTATTTGAGGCTGAGGAAAAAAATGCAGAAGGTTTTGCAAAAGAATGTGCTGTAGTTACCCATTACAGATTAAAAACAGACCCTGATAATCCTCAGAAACTTATTGTAGATCCGGATGCAAAACTTGAGGAAGAACTTATTGTACGTCCTACTTCTGAAGCGATTATCTGGAATACTTACAAAAACTGGATCCAATCCTACAGAGATTTACCTATATTAATCAACCAATGGGCGAATGTGGTTCGTTGGGAAATGAGAACACGTTTATTCCTGAGAACTGCAGAGTTCTTATGGCAGGAAGGGCATACCGCTCATGCTACAAAAGAGGAAGCCATTGAAGAAGCAGAAAAAATGAATAAGGTATATGCAGATTTTGCAGAAAACTTCATGGCTATTCCCGTTATTCAGGGATTAAAAACACCTTCTGAAAGATTTGCAGGAGCTGATGAAACTTATTGTATTGAGGCATTAATGCAGGATGGCAAAGCTTTACAAGCCGGAACTTCACACTTTCTGGGTCAGAATTTTGCGAAAGCATTTGATGTAAAGTTCACGAACAAAGAAGGGAAAATAGAGCATGCCTGGGCTACTTCATGGGGAACATCAACCCGTTTAATGGGAGCTTTAATCATGACACATTCTGATGATTTCGGATTGATATTGCCACCAACCCTTGCGCCGATTCAGGTGGTTATAGTTCCTATTTTCAAAGGAGATGAGCAACTGAACCAGATTAGTGAAGTAGCTCTGGATATTCAGGCAAAATTAAGAGCAAAAGGAATTTCTGTTAAATTTGACAATGACACTCAAAATAAACCAGGCTGGAAATTTGCAGAATATGAATTAAAAGGAGTTCCTGTACGAATTGCAATGGGGCCAAGAGACCTGGAAAACAAGTCTGTTGAGATCGCAAGAAGAGATAATCTGACTAAAGAAGTTCGTTCTATTGAAGGCCTTGATTCTTATATTGAAGATCTTTTGAAAACCATTCAGCAGGATATTTACAACAAAGCATTTGAGTTCAGAAAAAATAATATCACCAAAGTGGATACCTATGAAGAATTCAAAAAAGTTCTGGAAGAAAAAGGTGGATTTATCTATGCCCACTGGGATGGTACCGCTGAAGAAGAAGAGCAGATTAAAGAGGAAACAAAGGCAACCATCAGATGTATTCCTTTAGATGATGATGTAGAAGAAGGTACTTCATTGATCTCCGGAAAACCGTCTAAAAGACGTGTATTATTCGCAAAAGCGTATTAAAAAATTTAATTTTTTTTAAAAAAACAACCGAATTTTAAAGAAAAATTAAAAAAAAATGACATTTGGACGAATTTTTGTTTAAATTTATAACAACATTAATCCAAAAAAATTTATTATTATGTCTTTAAATGTCATTGATTTAATTAAAGGACAATTAGGTCCCGCTTTGGTTTCACAGGCTGCTTCACAGTTTGGAGAAAGTGAATCCGGTATTTCTAAAGCAATTGGTGGTCTTTTACCTGCAGTAGTAGGCGGATTAGCCAATAATGCAGACAATCCTGGTGTATTGGATGCAATAACGAAAGCCCCTTCAAGTGGAATTTTAGGAAATCTGTTAGGCGGATCGTCCAGTAATCCTATTATTACCAATTTGTTATCTTCTATTTTTGGAGATAAGGTAAGTGGATTAATAAACTCTATTGCGAGTTTTGCAGGAATCAGTAATAATTCTGCGGGTTCTTTATTAAACCTCGTTACAGGAGCAACAGTAGGTACTGTAGGGAAATATGCAGCTGACAATAACCTGGGAGCTTCAGGAATTTCCAGTTTGTTAAATGATCAGAAAGGTATTATTTCAACGTTATTACCTGCAGGACTTTCTTTAGCTTCCCTGAATATCGGTGACTGGGCAAAAGGATATAAGTTTGATAATGACAATGATGCTATAAATACCCCTTCCAGTGAGGGACCAAAAGTAGAAGTTACAAGAAGTACAACACCTTCAGGAACAAATCCTGACAGAAATAACAATAATGAAGGCGGAGGGTCAATCTGGAAATGGTTACTTCCGCTTTTATTGTTAATTGCGGCAGGGTATTTCTTATGGAAACAATGTGAGAAAAAGCAGACAACTACAACTACCACCACCTCGGATTCAACAGCAGTCAATTCAACAACTGATACAGCAGCTACAGCCGGAACAGTAACAACTACAGCTCCTGCTACGACTAAAACTGATGAAAACATTGATCTTAACGGCATAATGCTAAAAGGTTACAAAGGAGGTATGGAAGATCAGATGATCTCGTTCCTGAAATCTGACGGTTATAAAAATGCTGCGGATGACTCTGCATTGAAAGACAAATGGTATGACTTTGACCATGTTAATTTCAAAATGGGAAGCTCTACTGAACTGGAAGCCGGGTCACAGGGGCAATTAGATAATCTGGTGGCAATTTTAAAAGCATTCCCTGATGCAAAAATTAAAATCGGCGGGTATACTGATAAAACAGGAAATGAAGCTTCCAATGTAAAATTATCTCAGGCTAGAGCTGATTATATCAAAGCAGCTTTGTCAAAGGCAGGAGTTGGCAGCCAG
Organism: Chryseobacterium flavum; assembly: GCF_003385595.1. GTDB lineage: Bacteria > Bacteroidota > Bacteroidia > Flavobacteriales > Weeksellaceae > Chryseobacterium > Chryseobacterium flavum. The sequence goes on from NZ_QNUE01000017.1 coordinate 3,408, forward strand.
GTGCTTGGAGCTGAAGGATATGGAAGTAAATTTGCTACCGTAGATGCTACAGCTTCTGATGCTGAAAGAGCTGTTGACAGAAAAATGTCAGTAAGATTTGCAAAATAATCTTCAGATTCAATAAAAAAACAGATCCCGGGAATGGTTTCCCGGGATTTTTTGGTCTATGATTTTTCTGTTTACATTTATTTAATTAAATTTGTTAGTCAATTCTAACTTTTATGAATTTCAATTTAAAAACCGCGTGGCGAAAAGATAAAACTTTACATTCATTACCTGAGGTATACTCTTCTATCAAAGTCCCTAAAAAAGCAACATTCTGGAGAAAGTACCTTGCTTTTGCCGGACCTGGTCTCATGATTGCCGTAGGTTATATGGACCCTGGAAACTGGGCTACAGATATTGCAGGAGGAGCTCAATTCGGGTATACTCTACTTTCGGTAATTCTTATTTCGAATATTTTTGCGATGGTCTTACAGCACCTTTCCGTAAAGCTTGGTGTAGTAGCTGAAAGAGATCTTGCGCAAGCCTGCAGGGATCATTTCAGTCCAACTACCAATTTTATTCTCTGGATATTTTGTGAAATTGCCATTGCAGCCTGTGACCTTGCCGAAGTGATAGGTTCTGCTATAGCACTGAATCTTCTCTTCCATATTCCACTAACCTGGGGAATCGTCATAACAACAGTAGATGTTCTGATTATTCTTTTGCTCCAGGCAAAGGGATTCCGATGGATCGAAAGTATTGTAGGCGGACTGATTTTTATCATTCTGGCATGCTTTGTTTACGAAATTGTTATTTCAAAACCGGCTTTCAATGAAATACTTGGAGGGCTGGTTCCGCAAAAGGAAATCATTCAGAATCCTGCCATGCTTTATATTGCAATAGGAATTCTGGGAGCAACCGTTATGCCTCATAACTTATATCTTCACAGCAGTATCGTCCAGACCAGAGATTATACCCGGGATAACGAAGGTAAAAAAGAAGCTATAAAATTTGCAACGATAGACAGTACAGTCTCACTTATGCTCGCTTTTTTTATCAATGCTGCGATTCTTATCCTTGCTGCAGCCACGTTCCATACAACAGGAAACGAACATGTCGCAGATATTCACGATGCTTATAAAATGTTAACTCCCATCTTAGGAGCTTCCATGGCAAGTATCGCGTTTGCTATTGCTTTACTGGCCTCCGGACAAAACTCTACCCTTACGGGTACTCTCGCAGGACAAATTGTAATGGAAGGTTTCCTCAATATAAGACTAAAACCATGGCTCCGAAGATTAATTACCAGACTTATTGCAGTGATTCCGGCCTTAATTGTCACTATTATTTATGGAGAGCAGGGAACTACCGATTTACTGGTACTAAGCCAGGTAATTTTATCAATGCAGCTTAGTTTTGCAGTGGTACCGTTAGTGATGTTCACAAATGACAAAGCTAAAATGGGGGATTTCGTTAACACTCCTTTCCTGAAGGTCTGTGTCTGGATTATTTCAGTAATCATTATTATTCTTAATTTATATTTACTGTATCAGACGTTTACCGGATAATTAAAATCCCTGTTCGTAATGGTCAGCAGGCAATTTTGTTTATAAAAAAATGGTACAATAAAAGGATTGTCTTTTCTGCAGCTGAAACCACAAACAACTTTCATATCCTTTTCTTTTTCTGCCTTAATGTCCTGATTTTTTGATTTGGCAGACTCTTTGTCAAACAATCTGTAAATAAATATTGAATTATGGAAAATCAGGATATAAACGAAGAAAGCATCAATAATCAGGAAGAAAACAACATTCAGAACGAGGCTGTATCTGAGGACAATGTGACAGCTGCACCTTCTGCTGAGGAACTTTTGGCAGAAGAGAAAGACCGTTATATCAGACTGTATGCTGAGTTTGAAAACTATAAAAAAAGAACCGCTAAGGAGAAGATGGAATTCTTTCAGTATGCCAATCAGGATATGATGGTTTCTATGCTGGGGGTGCTGGATGATTTTGAAAGGGCCTTAAAAGAAATTGCCAAAAACGGGAACCCGGCAGACCTGCAGGGAGTGGAACTGATCTATCAGAAATTCAAAAATAAACTTAGTGAAAAAGGATTAAAAGTGATGGATGTAAAAGCCGGAGACAGCTTTAATGTAGACTTTCACGAAGCAATCACTCAGATTCCCGCCCCATCAGAAGATTTAAAGGGGAAAATCGTAGACGTTATTGAAACCGGATACACGCTAAGTGATAAAGTAATCCGTTTTGCTAAAGTAGTAACAGGAAACTAAAATTCGTAAATGATAAATGATAAGTGATAACTGATGAACATTTCACTTTGAGTTTTATAATATCTTTTATCATTTATCTACAATCAATTATAAAATAGTCATGTCAAAAAGAGATTATTACGAGGTTCTGGAGATCAGCAAATCTGCATCAGCCGACGAAATAAAAAAAGCATACCGAAAAATGGCCATCAAATATCACCCTGATAAGAATCCGGGAGATAAGGAGGCTGAAGAAAAATTCAAAGAGGCAGCTGAGGCTTACGAAGTATTAAGCGACGACCAGAAGCGTGCCCGATATGATCAGTTCGGTCATGCCGGAGTAGGCGGAAACGGAGGCTTTGGAGGCGGAGGCTTCGGAGGAGGAATGAACATGGAAGATATCTTCAGTCAGTTTGGGGATATTTTTGGTGGTGGTTTCGGAGGCTTCGGTGGCGGAGGCGGAGGACGCCAGCAGGTGAAAGGTTCTAATTTAAGAATCAGAATCAAGCTGAACCTTGAAGAAATGGTAAATGGTACTCAGAAGACCATTAAAGTAAAAAAAATGAAAGTGGCAGAAGGAGCCACTTCAAAAACATGTCCTACCTGTAATGGTTCCGGTGTTCAGGTTAAAGTAATGAACACTATGTTTGGCCAGATGCAGACTCAGACAACCTGTGGTACCTGTCAGGGAATCGGGAAAGTTGCTGACAAAATTCCTGCAGGAGCAAACGCACAGGGACTTGTAAAAGATGAGGAGGAAATCACAATTAACATTCCTGCCGGTGCAAGGGACGGAATTCAGCTTAATGTAAGAGGAAAAGGAAATGATGCTCCATTTGGAGGAACTCCGGGCGACCTGTTGGTTATTGTAGAAGAAGAAGTAGATCCAACGATCAAAAGAGAAGGAGACAATCTTCATCAGGAATTATATGTATCCTTTGCAGAAGCGGCTTTAGGAACAAAAAGAGAAATTCCTACAGTTGGCGGAAAAGTCAAAATCACGGTGGATCCGGGTACACAATCCGGAAAAATATTAAGACTTGCCGGAAAAGGGCTTCCAAGTATCGACAGCTATGGAAAAGGAGACATGTTCATCCACATCAATGTATGGACGCCTCAAAAGCTTACAAAAGAACAGAAAGATTTCTTTGAAAAGCAGATGTCCAGCGGCGAAATGGTTGCCGAACCATCCGGAAAAGAAAAAACTTTCTTTGATAAGGTAAAAGATTTATTCAATTAAATATAAAAAAGAGACCTGATGCAGGTCTCTTTTTTAGTATCAATATTTTGTATATTAGTCTATACCAAAAAAATTAAATGAAAAAAGCCTACTTCTTTTTAGTTTTTCTCCTTTTTCAGTTAAAGATATTTGGACAGGAAAATCAGGACAAGGAATTTCATAAGGTTGTGCCACATTGGTTTTCTGCCTGGACATTAGTGTACAAGGACCTTTATAAAATTGATACCATAAATCCTGTAGAGTTTGTTTTTTTTGATGAGAATTATGTGTATTCAACCTCTGCAGTTACCATAGATAAAGGGGAAATAATTGATGGTCCCAGCTTGCTGAATTTAAAACTGAACTGGAAAAAAAAGCTTCATAATGGTTCTATTGTTTTACCTAATAAAGTCTCTATTCCGATTGGTATCACCTCTTATGCTTCCGAAATCCCCGATACTGCACATCATTCTTTTTTTGTTATGCCTCTTCCCGGTTTCTGGGAAAAAGCAGGTATAGAAAGTAAAGAACTGGGACTGGACAATTTAATCACAGGAGTTTTCCTCCATGAGTTTTCCCATTCGCAGCAGATGCTCAATTTTGGAATAAAAATTACACAATATGAAAAGGAACACCATTTTGAAGTTCATTTAAATGATGATATCCTTCAAAACCTTTTCAGCCAGAATAAAGGCTATGTTAATCTGTTTAACGCTGAAGTTAACAGCTTCTATAACAGCATTCCGGATAAAGGCATTGATACGGAAGAGGTATTAAAGGGATTAAAGATCATGGATCAGAGACAAAAAAAATACCTTACCGGTAAGTATAAGACTTTAATTGAAATGGATGATATATTTCTTACCATGGAAGGTCTCGGCCAATACTCAATGTATCTGTGGCTTATTCATCCGGCAGGGGGCAACATTAATAAAGATCTGGCTCTCAAAGGTGTTCGTCGAAACAAAAAATGGTGGTCACAAGAAGAAGGACTTGCTCTTTTTTTAATTCTGGAACGATTAAAAGCTTCTGAATTTTGGGTAAAAGACATGTTTGGAACAAAACCGGTAATGATCACCCATTTAATAAAGTCAAATCTGAAAAAATAAATCCTGCTTTATGTAAGCAGGATTTTTTAACATTTAAATTCTAATCTTTATTTTTTTGTTGCCAAAGAATATATTGATTTTCCAATAGTAAATACTGCTACCGCTGCTAATCCACCAATAATTCCAAAGGTAAATTCTTTCAACATTGAGGGCCAGGTTGGAAGCAGGTCATGCAAATAATGAATATTATGAGAAAAAATTCCTCCCGATACTAAGATCAGTGCAATCGTTCCTACCACTCCCAGGATTTTAATAATCACCGGTAATGCTTTTACCAGCAAATGTCCAAGTTTAGAAAGGAATCCCTTATCATGACTTTTCTTAATCAGCTTGAAACCTGCATCATCCATTCTTACAATAAGGGCAACTATTCCATATACCCCGACAGTCGCAAGAAATGAGACAAAAGTTACCGTTAAAATCTGTGTAAGCAAAGGATGGTTTTCCTGAATAACAGTTCCCAGTGCAATAATTACAATTTCAATGGAAAGAATAAAATCAGTTCTGATCGCCGAGTTTATTTTTGCTTTTTCAGAAACTTCCGAGTTATCCTCTTCTTTGCTTTCTTCCACTACTTCATGTCCTTTTTTAGCTCTGTGGAACAGGAACTCAATAATTTTTTCAACTCCTTCAAATGCAAGGTATAAACCTCCCAATATAAGGATGATCTCAATGGCAGGCTTATAGAGCCAGTTGAGCAGAAAAGCAACAGGAAGAATGATCAGTTTATTGATAAAGGATCCTTTGGTAATAGCCCATAAAACAGGAAGTTCTCTGGAAGAAAGGAAACCAGTTGCTTTTTCAGCATTTACAGCAAGATCATCTCCTAAAATCCCTGCTGTCTTTTGGGTAGCTATTTTACTGGTCACTGCTACATCATCCATCAACGCTGCAATATCATCTAAAATTGCAAAAAAGCCTGACGCCATATTTTAATATTTTTTTAATTTCTGTTAACTCAAGCAAAAATAATTATTTAATTCCGTTTACAACAATAATTTGGAAAATTAGTAAAACAGCAAGAGATACACCATTTTCAATATTTTATATATTTGTTTAAAATCGCTACACATGGATAGCATGGAAAACTGGGAAAACCAATTGCAATTTATCTGGACACAGCTTGGAACAATAAGTCACAAGGAATTTCTCCAACGGATCGAAGATCATACAGCTTTAATAGCAGGTTCGCAGGCTATTGCTGATTTTGAGATGGCTTGTGCCTTTGACTCCACCGGCTATGAAAAGAATGCAGAACCTTTATACAGGTCTGCATTAGATCAGGGACTGACCGGTTTACGAAGAAGACGGGCACGGATCCAGCTGGCAAGTACACTTCGGAACAATGGAAAAACACAAGAGAGTATTCATATTCTAAGAGAAGAAAAAAATAATTATTCAGATGAGCTCAATGATGCCGTTGACGCTTTTTTAGCCCTTTCCCTATATTCTTCAGGAGCGAAAGGAGAAGCGTTGTCTCTGGCTTTAAAAGCATTATCCAAACACTTACCCAGATACAATAATTCCCTCTATCAATATGCAGAAAATTTAGATTCAATTCCTAATGAACAAAATAAGTCTTGAAAGTAGTCTTACTTCATATCTTACAAATATTACTCCGGATGATTTAAAAACAATCCTTTCATTTTTCAAACCGGAGATTCTCAAAAAGAATGAGTTTTTCCTGAAACCAGGAAAGAAAAGTACAAAATTAAGCTTTATCCGGTCCGGCTTTTTAAGGATCTTCTCTGAAACTGAAAAGAAAGAGATTACCCAATGGATTTCAACTGAAGGATATTTTGTAACAGACCTGGCCAGTTTTATGTCTGATATTCCTGCAAGATGGGCAATACAGGCACTTTCCGATACCGAGTTATATACCATCAATAAAGCTGATTATGAAACATTACAGGCCCGGGTTTCTCAATGACATACTTTAGAAAAAAACTTTATTGTTCATTGTTTTACAACTATTGAAGCAAGAGTTTATGCCCATTTGTCTATGACAGCTGAAGAAAGATATCTGCATTTTTTTAATGAAAATCCTCAATTGTTTAATCAGGTTCCATTACAGTACATTGCATCAATGCTTGGAATGACTTCTGAGACTTTCAGCAGGATCAGGAATAAAATTGCTTCAGGAAATTTTTGATTTTTATCAAGTAGATTCTTATTATTCTGGCCGACCTTTGTCTCTGTAAAATCATTTATCATGACAAAGAAGATTAAAACAGAAATTATCATCCATTCCGGTCCTGAAAAAATATGGGAAATCTTAACAGACTTTCATGCATATCCAACCTGGAATCCATTTATTACTGATATCCGGGGAAATTTAGAGGAAGGAAGCCAGATACAGGTCCGGATTGAACCTAATAGAGGAAAAAGTATGATTTTCAAACCGGTTGTCTTATCCAAAAAAGAAAATAAAGAGTTGAAATGGCTGGGAAAATTAATATTTAAAGGAATATTTGATGGTGAACACCACTTTGAGCTTATTGATCATAAAAATGGCACAACCCGTCTCATTCAGTCAGAAGAGTTTTCAGGTTTTCTGGTTCCTTTTTTTAACCTCAAAAATACAGAAGCCGGGTTCCGGGCCATGAACCAAAAAATAAAAGAATTAGCCGAAAAATCATGAGTGGTCCTATTTCTGAATCACATATTTTCTTACATTTGATGCATGAAAAAGCTCGTCCTCAGATATCATTTTTTTGTTTTAGGATGCATCAGCTTTATACTGAATTCATGTAATACAAGATTCAGAGTATGGGTAGGCCCCGGCGGACAACAAAAAATCTACAACTTAAAATACGGAGATCATAAAAAGCATAAAATGGATGTCTTTCTACCCAAAGGTTATCCGCAAAATACTCCTGTTGTTCTTATTGTCCACGGTGGAGGCTGGACATTAGGGCGAAAAGAACACATGATCCAGATTCAGAAAATGCTTTTCGAAAATAAAATCCCAAGCATCAATATGAATTACCGGCTGGTTTCCAGACGAAAAAAGATTACCTATAAACAACAACTCGAAGACATTGGGTTGGTGATTAATAAATTCAATCTTTTAACCGATAAAGCTGAGCTGCTTCCGGATAATTATGTTCTGCTGGGAGAAAGTGCCGGAGGACATCTTGCGCTTCTGTACGGTTACCAGCATCCTGATCAGATCAAAAAAATCATTTCACTAAGTGGCCCCACTGATTTTTACAGCCCGGAATACCTGAATTCCTTTTATTCCAAATACACCTCTCCTACTTTCCAGAAAGTAGTGGGAACCAGATTCGACAGGAAAAATATTTCCGATGCATTTAAAGAGGCCAGTCCTATTGCCAATATTACGCATGTTCCTACCCTCCTGTTTCAGGGAACAAGTGATTTTCTGGTTAACCGGAATCAGGGGTTTTCCATGGATTCTGCACTTACGCGGATGAATGTCCCACACAAACTGGTCATCATGGAAAGATCCGGACATGCTCCAAGATTTTTCAGCAAAAGAAAAAGAGATAGTATTATTTATCCGAATATCCTGGAATGGATAAAAAAATAACCTGCTTTACCAGCAGGTTTATATTTTTAATGGAATCTGTTCTACTATTCGAAATCTTTATTTTCATACTTGGACAGATCATCTTTTTTTCCGAAAACAAATTTGATGATAACCGGAAGCGTAGTAACAAGAACAATAACAATGATAATGTATTCCAGTTTTTCTTTTAAATTCACTCCAAACTGCTCCATAAACAGCTTATCAAGATAATGTCCTGCAAAGATCAGGATAAATGACCATAAGACAGCCCCGATGATATTATCTCTTAAAAATTCTTTTTTATCCATTTTTACAATTCCTGCCACTATCGGAGTAAATGTCCTTACAACGGGTAAAAATCTGGCCATGATAATAGCTAAAGCACCGTGTTTTTCAAAAAAGTCATGAGCCTGATAAAGATATTTCTTCTTAAAAAGCATTGAATCCGGTCTTTTATACAGAGCAGGCCCTGTTTTCCGGCCGAAATAATATCCTACTTCGTTTCCTATAATGGCTGCCAAGGCTACTCCGGTAGCCAAAAGGGTAGTATCCAGAAAATCGCTCCCTGTGGAGCCGAATGTCTCTTTGATAATTTCTACTGCATAAATCCCTGAAACAAACAATAAAGAGTCTCCGGGAAGAAAAAATCCTACAAAAAGACCTGTTTCAGCAAAAACAATAAACAAAATAAGCCAAAACCCTCCCATTTTTATATAAAACTCCGGGTTTAATAAATCCTTCCAGCTATTAAAATCTTCCATATATCTCGATGAACAACAAAAATAAGCCTAAAATGTCTGAAACAAAAATAAATTATAAGATTTTAACTAAAATTCATCTCATCTTTTATAAATCCATATCATCATCCGAAACTGCCGTTCCATCAGCCATCAGGAAGGCTTTCAGGAAAGGAGTTATATTTCCGTTCATTACAGCGTCCACATCTGAGGTTTCATGACCTGATCGTACATCCTTTACCAGTTTATACGGATGCATTACATAGTTTCTGATCTGGCTTCCCCATTCAATCTTCATTTTATTGGCTTCAATTTCATTTCTGGCTTTCATACGCTCTTCAAGCTCCATTTCATATAATCTTGAACGAAGAAGCTGCATGGCTTTTTCTTTATTCTGGAGCTGGGAACGGGATTCCGAATTTTCAATGATAATACCTGTCGGAGCGTGACGCAAACGTACTGCTGTTTCTACTTTGTTTACATTCTGACCTCCTGCTCCAGAAGCTCTCATTGTTTCAAAGGTAATATCCGCAGGATTAATATTGATTTCGATCGTATCATCTACCAATGGATAAACATATACGGAAACAAAACTTGTATGACGTTTTGCATTACTGTCAAATGGAGAAATCCTTACCAGCCGGTGAACCCCGTTCTCCCCTTTGAGATATCCAAACGCATATTCCCCTTCAATTTCCAGCGTTACTGTTTTTACTCCCGCAACATCCCCTTCCTGGAAGTTAAGTTCTCTTATTTTATATCCCTGTTTTTCAGCCCACATCGTGTACATCCTCATCAGCATGGAAGCCCAGTCACAACTTTCAGTTCCTCCGGCTCCTGCAGTGATCTGTAACACAGCGGAAAGCTCATCACCTTCATTGGAAAGCATGTTCTTAAATTCAAGGTCTTCAATTTTCTCTACCAGCAGAGGAAAGGTTTCGTCCAGCTCTTTTTCAGAATCCGGATCTTCTTTTGCAAAATCTGCCAGCACCTGAAGGTCTTCAAACTGGGTCTGAATTTCATCATAGCTTTCCACCCATTTTTTTTTGGATCGCAGCTGTTTAAGAAAAGCTTCCGCCGTTTTTGGATTATCCCAAAATTCAGGAGCAGCCGTTTTCTCATCATCATTGGCAATTTCTATCTTCTTTTTTTCAATCTGAAGATATCGGTGTAAATCTTCAATTCTAGATTGAACTTCTTTTATCTGGTCGTTGTTAATCACGAATTTTTCTTTTTGCAAAAATAAGGAATTCTTTTAGAGTGGAGAGGTCTGGGTTTAAAGTTTTGGGTTCGAGTTCGGGTTCCGGGGTAAGGAGTTGAAGTTGGTATTTTTGGAATGTAAAGAAAAAGTTGTCTACACTTCACAAAACTACAAAAGTCACAAAACGTATCATTTTAAAACACCTGAGTTCACTCAAGTAAGTTTAAAATGATATCGCAGAAAAGTTCACACTTGGTGTCTTTTTTGGTTAAAATAATGAATATAAAAAGTTTAATTTAAACAACCTCGAAGATAAAATATTTTCCCTTTCTTTATATTTATATTTTAAAACAGATCTAAATGAATATCATTGATTGGATTAATGAGCATAATGGAAATTTTGCCCAGTTAAAAAAACTTATTATTTCAATGAATTTAATGCCCGGACTTTCCAAAAGCAGTTTTGATCATCTAACTGAAAAACTTCTTCAACAATTGGAAAAAGGAGCAGATCAAGATAAGTTGGAAAAAGTTATAGAAACTGAATTATGTGTTTCTTATGGTCTTTATAAATCTGAGTTCGATGCCGAAGAATTAGCTTCGGAAATTTTTAACTGGTGGGAAAATAACAATAATTAACTATTCCTTTATTATTTCCGCTTCAAAGCTTTTCTTCAGGTATTCTTTTGATCTTTTGCTTTCCACTTTAAAACCTATCATTGTTAAGGCATAAACAAACAGTAACATTAACAAAGGCATGAAAAATTCTACAGACATTTTTTTCTCTGTTGAACCGATCATAATGAATATCCCTATTGCAATAGAGCACCAGAATAGTAAAAATATAAATACAAATACATGTAACTTCATAGTTACCTCTATTTCTGTTCCGTAGTTATTTTTTTGAATAATTCCGCTTATTTGGGGAAGAAAAGAATTTCTGTATTGAATAATTCTGCTGATTTCAAAGTTCTTTTCATTCACAAAACCTTCATAATCTTTGACATAACTTCTTCTAAAACCATATTTCCGGGGTTCTACAAAACCGGAAAGCCTTGTTATTATTTCCTGTTCTGATAAATTTGTCCGATAGGTAATGCGTTCAAAAGGTAAATATTTCATTTTACAATAACATTATATCATTTCCGCCATCATTTCACCGATCTTCGGAGCCAGAGCTACTCCCATTCCTGAAAGCCTTACTGCACAGAACTGTCTTTCAGAAACCTGTTTTACAACAGGCACTTTTTCTGAGCCCATCGCCATTATTCCTGACCACCGGAGTGCAATTTTAAAGTCTTTATGAGGAAGGATGACTTGTCTTAAAAAGTTTTCAAGATGATTCTGCAAAAATTCTGTCGTTTCAAAATCAGTAGTTTCTTCGGTTTCAAAATCCTGGTTTCTCCCGCCACCCAGCAATATTCTGTTTCCTATATTCCTGAAATAATAATAACCTTCGTCATAATGAAAAGTCCCTTTAATTTTTAATCCTTCTACAGGTTCTGTCAGAAGAATCTGCCCACGGGCTGGAATAATGCTTTCTTTTTCCAAAAATTTTGAAGTAAAAGCATTGGTACAATAGATTACTTTATCCGCTTTTACAGAAACATCACCGGAAAGCAGAACCGTCACATCGTCTGTTCTTTCCTCAACCTTCCGGACTTCAGTTCCGAATAAAAACCCGATCTTCAGTTCATGGCACTTTTCCAGCAGTTTCTGCAACAGTTTTCCTGAATGCAGGCTTCCTTCACATGGATTTTCTATCAGGAATTCAGATTTTCCAAGCCCGAATTCCTCTATTTTATCCTGTTTCAGGATATACGTTTTATCCAGTCCGGTTATTGCTTTCAGTTTTTCATTAATGATGTCAATATGAGTTAAAGGTCCTTCATTATTTAGAATTTCATAGCCTCCTGTAAGTTCAAAATCAATTTCATCACTTTTAAAATAATGCCGGATTTTCTGAAGTCCTTCAAATCTCATTTTAACAAGCTTCAGTGTTTTTTCCCAGCCCATTTTCTGCGAATCTGCAATGACTTCCGTAAGGCTTCCAAAACAGGCAAACCCAGCATTTCTTGTTGAGGCGCCTAATGGAACGGAGCTTCTTTCAATAATCAAAACAGATGTTGCAGGATACTTTTCTTTGATAGATATAGCAGCCCAGAGTCCGGAAAATCCGGAGCCTATAATGATAATATCTCTTTTTCTGTAGAATGTATCCAGTTCCCAGATGCTGTTCATAAGCTATGAATGATAAGTAACTTTTGTAAAACTTTAACCCTTACATAGTAATCACTACCTCTTGTCTTCTTCATTATGCTGAAATCCGATGGCTCTTCTCGGCTCCTCCACTATTCTGTAAGTTTCCAGCTCGTTTTTCAATGCCTGAATCCTGAACTGAAAGTCATCAAAATTATTGATAATAGCATCCGCCAGAAATCTGGCTACCTGATCAAGATACTCTTCAGTGAGCTTAGAAGCAGCATCTCTTAAAGCTCCGTTCAGAAGATTCTGGTCAATCTTCAGCTTTTCGTTTCGGGTTCTTTGATACAGGTTTTTAATTCGCTTTTTCAGGCTTTGGGTAAAATCAATCAGCATGGTATTGCTGAAAGCTTTCATTCTGGACGAGATGTCATGCCAGAAAGGCACCTTATCTGCTTTATTATTCTTTAATATTTTGTATAGAAGGGAATCATCCTCAAGTCCTCTTGTCATGGCATATAAAATGATTTCAGACCGTTCCGAAGCATTGGGAGGAAATATAGGGATCATCACATCAAATCTCCCTGGTGCAAGAATTTCTTCATCTATTTCAGAAACTGAATTGGCAGATCCAACCATCAGAATGCCCTCTTTTTCAAATTTCCCTATATAATGCAGGATAAGTTCCTGAGCTTCAAGATTGCAGGAAGCAATATCTGTCTCTGCCTTTCTCTGCATCATTATTTCATCAAAATCATCAAGAAACAACAGCATTTTATTCTCCTTCATCATAGACAACAGGAAATCACTGAAATTGATTTCATTCCCATCAATCAGGGTAGTTCCCAGATAATGTTTTTTAACTTCTTTAAACTGATATCCAATGATTTCAGCTATTTTATTGGCCCAAAAAATCTTACCGCTTCCCGGAGGCCCATACAGAATAATTCCGGCTGGTCTGTTAATTCCCCAATCCTTAATTTGCTGCGGATTCAAAAAAGGTTCCAATACTGCTGATGTATAGAAAAATAAATCCCGGTAACCTATAAAATCTCTTTGCTGAAGGCTTGTCTTATGCCCAAAATAATCATAAACAAACTGATAATTTCCTCCTAGTTTATTATCAATACCATAACTTGATACAGACGATTTGAAGAATCCGTTATCGAAAATATTAGGATTCTGATCTTTGATTACTTTTTCAATTTTATCTTTAGGCTGTTTGATCACTTCAGCAATCTGCTCTAACGTTTTATTTTTATCAAGATCTTTTTCGTACAGCCTTAAAAAATCTACATTTTCACGGGCAAATTTTTCAAAATCTTTCTTTACCTCAAAATTGGTACTGATACAGTCTACCAGCTCAAGATCAAAATCCTGTATAAATTGTTTTATGGCTTCTGCAGAAACATTTAACTCTTCTGCCAGTTCAATTAACTTCATATTTTCCTGTTAGTTCTATCAAATTTAATATTTTAATCCAACAACTCAATGAAAGTATATATTCTTTTTAATATTTCTGATAAATACTAAATTCTGGCAGAAAAATCACTCACCCACTTCAGATGTCTTCAATAAAGGTATAGAGTATGTTTCAATAATTTATTTTTTATTTATTGTTCTTTCATACATTTCATTTATGGCATCTTCAATAACTTTTGGCTGATCCTGGTTCATATAGTGACCACTATTCGGGACTAAGATCTGTTTACTGTCTGAGGAGAGTAACAATAAGTCCTTTTGCATTTTATCCCATGCCTCAAGCATTTCATTTTTCAGGTTGGGATCTTTGATAAAGCCATCATATCTGCCTGTATCTGCTGCCGTCAGAACAGATAATGGAATGTTTCCAAAAGAATTTATCAATGCTGCATTTCTTTTTACAGCACTCATCTGATCCTGCTCTTCCAGCACGGCATCAGCACTTTTATAGAGTAATGCGGGCATAATAGAATTCTGATACTGATAATCAGTTCCCGGGGGAAACATATTCCTGAACATCAGTCTGGCTGCTCCAAAAGTATTGGCAAACTTTAAAAATCCTGCCGGAAGCCCCTGATTCACAATTTCGTATAACTCCGGAGACAGATATTTTTTATCATCCGGATATTGGCTGTCTACCAATACTATCCCTGCTATATCTTCCGGATATTTTTTTACAAAAAAACGGATAAGTGTGCCCCCGAAAGAATGCCCGACAAGAATATAAGGTTTCGGAGTATTGGTTTTTTCCAGTAACCGATGAAGTTCTTCAGCCATTTTTTCACCTGTTTTAGGCTGCTCACCCCGTTCACTCCACAATAAACCGGACCGGTCATAAGAAAATGTAGTGTAGCTCTTTGATAAATCTTGTTGAATATGATACCATTGCAGATGCCCTGCGGGATCAAAACCTGTTTCAAAAACTACAGTAGGGCCACCCGACCCTTTTTGAAGATAGTGCATTTTGTGTCCATCAATATCCACTAGTTTTCCATCCGGAGGAATACGTTCTGCTTTTGAGCGGGATACTTTTTCAAAAACAAATCCCGTTATCAGCAATAAGATAAGGATAACAAAGAGTACAAAGGCAATTTTCTTTGTCCATTGAAGTATTTTCATAATCAGAAGTTTTTTAAAAGAAAGATAGCTATACAAATAAAGCTCTGAAGATAAGCAATATAATACTTTTGCTCAATACCCTTTTTCAGGTATATTTAACGGATTCTGATCAGAATGAGAAAACTGCAGTTTCATTGTTACACTAAAAAAGAGACTATCTCACTTTTGAGACAGCCTCTTCCCTTTCACATTACTTCTTATCTAACAACGGAAGATATTTTCCGTATCCTTTACTTTCCATCTCTACTTTCGGAATAAATTTCAGAGAAGCGCTGTTTATGCAGTAACGAAGCCCTCCTTTGTCTTCCGGTCCGTCTGTAAAAACGTGTCCCAAATGGGCATCACCGGTTTTACTTCTTACCTCTACTCTTGTCATTCCGTGGGAACGATCCATTTTCTCGTCAATTAAACCTTTTGTAATCGGTTTTGAGAAGCTTGGCCATCCGCAGCCGGATTCAAATTTATCTGTAGAGACAAACAAGGGCTCGCCTGTCGTGATATCTACATAAATTCCTTCACGGGTTTCATTCCAGTATTCGTTCTGGAAAGGTCTTTCTGTACCATTTTCTTGCGTAACATTATATTGTTCTGCTGTCAGTTTTTCCTTTAAAACTTTTTTATCCTGCTTTTGATAAGCTGGTTTTGGAAGCGGGTTGGCTTTTCTGGCCATTTCAAAAAGTCCCGGTTCAATGTGGCAGTAACCGCCTGGGTTTTTATCCAGATAATCCTGATGATAGTCTTCCGCTCTGTAGAAGTTTTTTAACGGAATAGTTTCTACCAATACCGGTTTGCTATAATTTTTTGCCAGTTTCTGAACTTCCTCTTTAACGGTTACCTCATCATTTTTATCGGTATAGTAAATTCCTGTTCTGTACTGATTTCCTCTGTCATTTCCCTGCTGGTCTTTACTGGTAGGATCAATAGTTTTGAAATACAGATCAATCAACAGTTTCAGATCCACCTGCTCCGGATCATATTTTACTTTTACAGTTTCTGCAAAACCTGTTGTATGACTTACCACTTCTTCATAGGTAGGATTTTGGGTATTCCCGTTGGCATATCCCACTTCTGTTCCTACAACTCCACGAATCTGTTGAAAAAAATGTTCTGTTCCCCAGAAACATCCACCTGCAAAATAAATTTCTCTAACGTTTTTATTATCCATAATTTTCTCATTTTCTTTTTTTACTTCCACTACATTGGGCTTTGTTTTCTTAAAAAGCCCGGATCCTGCAGCAAAAACTGCGATACCCAGAATAATTCCGAGTACAATTAATATATTTTTCATTTTTTTCTTTTTATTCATTATTTACGATTTTGAATGATCATCAGTCCAAATCCCAAAAACATAAGGTCTTTTACAATAAAGAAATCTGTAACGGGTATGCCGTCCACTATTTTCCACATTCCCGGAGTTGTAAACAAATAGCTTAATGTTGTCAGGAAAATGACAATCATTCCTATTCCTGCATACTTCTTCAGTACAGCAAATTTCGCACTAAATATCAGGAGTAATGCAATGATAATTTCTATCACTCCGATAAGATTTGACACTGCCTGGACACCCATCATCTTATATACGAAAAAAGTTAAGAAATGGTTTTCCACCAAAGGTTTAATTGCTGCTGCTTCTGTATGCGTAAATTTAAAAACACCTATCCACAGCAAAATAAGCGCTGCTCCGAAGAGTGAGATATAATACCCGATTCCGGCAGATTGATTTTTAGATTCCTGTACTGTTCCGACCATGTTTTAAGATTTTAATTGAATACTTTATTGTTTTCAATAGTATAGTCGGAGCCTTTTTTAAATCCTGACAGAATTTTTATCAGAAATTTAACTTATTGAACATTTTATTTTTAAAATTCTGAATTTCAGAATCATTTATTTCTGTTTCCCGTTCAGCAAATGTACTGGCGAGAATTTTATCCAGAACTTCAAGTTTCTGCTTGTACATCCTGCACCATTTACAGATCATCAGATGCATGTTAAGTTTTCTTTTTTCCCTGGAAGAAATGGTATTGGCATTACGCTTTTCCATGAGCAGTGTTGCTTCACTGCATGGTAAAAACAGAATATGTAGTATTTTTCTTATCATTTCATTTACGATCTTAAAAACCAGTTCACCTCCAGACATTCTCTGAGCTGCACCCGGCTTCGTTGAAGGATCTTCCAAAGGTTAGTCGCAGAAACATTCAATTCCTGACTTACTTCCGGTGCTTTTTTTTCTTCAATATAATACATTTTCAGCAGGATCTTCCATCTGGAGGGCAACTCCTCGATGCATTCCTCCAATGTTTTATTGAAATCCACATTATCTAAAAGCTCATTCCCTTCTCCTGATACATTCCAGTCATTTAAAATATCATTATTTTTCCATGAGCCGGTTTCATCAAAAAAATGATCAAGTCTGATATCGGGTTCGGATTTATATTTTTTCCTGTAAAAATCTGCAATTTTCCTGTTGAGAATAGCCATCAGCCAGGTCAAAGGCTGACTTTTGCCTTCAAAGCTGTCATATCCTGAATAGGCTGCCAGGAAAACTTCCTGAACAACATCCTGGGCATCCTCCCTATTGGATAACAGATATAGTGCTTTTTTCAGAAGCGGCCCGGAGTACTGCTCTATCCAGCTTTTAAACTCTTCGTCTTTTGTCATGGAAGGATTTTTTGTCTTATCTCAGATCATAACGAAGATAATAAGTTAAGCGGGAAACTGCAAAATTTTATGAATTACTTTATTTAAGTATATAATCAGAACCCTATATATTTCCCATTGGGAAGCTTTATTTCCAGCTCCTCCCAACCTTACAGCTTTTAAAAACTAAATATCCTGAAAGCTAAGGCCGGCACCATTCAAAACATAGCATAAAATTATTACAAATCGCTTAAAAATAGTAAATTTGCATCTCATCAAAATTTGATACTAAAAAAGCAAAAGCAATACTATGACATCACAAGAGATACGTCAAAAATTTTTAGATTATTTTAAAAGTAAGGAGCACTTAATCGTTCCTTCAGCTCCTATTGTGCTGAAAGACGACCCTACCCTTATGTTTTCCAACTCCGGTATGACCCAGTTCAAGGATTTTTTCCTTGGCTATAAAACCCCTACAGCCCCGAGAATCGCCGATACGCAGAAGTGTCTGAGAGTTTCCGGGAAACACAATGATCTGGATGATGTAGGTAGAGATACTTACCACCACACCATGTTTGAAATGTTGGGAAACTGGTCTTTCGGGGATTACTTCAAAAAAGAGGCTATTGCTTTTGCCTGGGAATTACTGACTGAAGTATACGGAATTCCAAAAGAAAATTTATATGTAACGATTTTTGAGGGCGACGCTTCTGAAAATCTGGACAGGGACCAGGACGCTTATGATTTCTGGAAGTCACATATTTCAGAAGACAGAATCATTAACGGAAATAAAAAAGATAACTTTTGGGAAATGGGTGAAAGCGGACCATGCGGGCCGTGTTCAGAAATACACATTGACCTGAGAACTCCTGAAGAAAAAGCAGCCGTTCCGGGAATTTCCCTGGTGAATCAGGATCACCCGCAGGTTGTGGAAGTATGGAACCTGGTTTTCATGGAATTCAACAGAAAAGCTGACAAATCTCTAGAGAAGCTTCCTGCTCAGCACGTAGATACGGGAATGGGCTTTGAGCGTCTTTGTATGGCGCTTCAGGGGAAATCTTCCAACTACGATACAGATGTTTTCACTCCGCTTATTTCTAAAGTTGAGGAGCTTTCAGGTAAAAAATATACCGGAATCTTAGAAGATGAAAAAGATATCGCCATCCGTGTTGTGGTAGACCACATCAGAGCGGTTTCTTTTGCTATTGCTGACGGGCAGTTACCATCAAACGGAGGTGCCGGTTATGTAATCAGAAGAATTTTAAGAAGAGGAATTTCCTATTCTTACCGCTTCCTGGATATGAAGGAGCCTTTCCTTTACAAGCTTGTAGCAGTTCTTCAGGAACAAATGGGACCTTTCTTCCCTGAAATTGAAAAGCAGGGCAAACTGGTTGCTGAAGTAATCAAAAGCGAGGAAGATTCATTCTTAAAAACGATTGAAAATGGTCTGATCAGGGTAGAAAAGCTGATCCAGCAGACCATTGCAAATAACCAGAAAGTATTACCAAGCGAAGATGTTTTTGAGCTATATGATACTTATGGTTTCCCTGATGATTTAACGAGAATCATAGCTGAAGAAAAAGGGCTGACTATTAGTGAAGCAGGTTTCAAGACTCAAATGGATAAACAGAAGCTTCGTTCAAAAGCTGATTCTGCTCAGAAGGTATATGACTGGGTTATCTTGGAGGAAAGAGATGAAAACTTTGTGGGATACGATCAGATTGAATCCGAAACTTATATTACAAGATACAGAAAGGTAGAAAACAAAGACGGGGAATTTTACCAGGTGGTACTGAGCAGCTCTCCTTTCTACCCTGAAGGAGGAGGACAGGTTGGAGACAAAGGTGTTCTTGAGAATGCTGTTGAAAGCTTTGAGGTGTTGGAAACTAAAAAAGAGAACGGACTAATCGTTTCCTTGATCAGTGGTCTTCCGAAAGATGCAGGGGCTCTTTTCTATGCTAAAGTAAACCCTTCTGAAAGAAAAAACTCCCAGGCTAACCACTCTGTGACCCACCTGCTGCATGAAGCTTTAAGAGATGTTTTAGGAACTCATGTAGAGCAGAAAGGTTCTTATGTAGGTCCTGATTACCTGCGTTTCGACTTCTCTCATTTCAACAAAATGACTGAAGAAGAGCTGGCATTAATTGAAGAAAAAGTAAACCATAAGATCAAAGAAAGCATTGCTTTACAAGAATTCAGAAATATTCCGATTCAGGAAGCCCTGGACAAAGGAGCGATGGCTTTATTTGGTGAAAAATATGGTGACAATGTGAGAATGATCCAGTTTGGAAGTTCAAAAGAACTTTGCGGAGGAACTCACGTAAAAAACACCAGTGAAATCGGTCATTTCAAGATCACTTCTGAAGGTTCCGCAGCAGCAGGAATCCGAAGGATTGAAGCCATTTCAGGAGATAAATCTGAAGAATACTTCAAAAACCTTGAAAAGCAGATCACTGAGCTTTCCCAGTTATTAAAGTCTAAAGATGTGGTAAGATCTATCGAAAAACTGATCGAAGAAAACACTTCATTGAAGGCTGAAGTAGATGCTCTTAAAAAAGAAAAAGCAAAAGGAGAAATCGGAGAATGGAAAAATGCTTATGAGCAGAAAGGCAACAAGCAGCTTTTGGTAAAGAAAACTTCTCTGGATGCAGGTTCTGTAAAAGACATCGTATTCCAGCTGAAGAGAGAAATCCCGTCTTCTGTAACGATCATTCTTTCTGATGCAGACGGAAAACCAATGATTACTGTTGGAGTTTCTGATGATCTTGCTGCAGATTACCAGGCCGGAGCTATCGTAAAAGACCTGGCAAAAGAAATTCAGGGCGGCGGCGGCGGAAATCCTGGTTTTGCAACTGCCGGAGGTAAAAACCTTGACGGATTGGAAAACGCATACCAAAAAGCTTTAAGTATTTAAAATATTTTTGACAATATAAATTAAACTCCTGATCTGTTCAGGAGTTTTTTTATTCTCAACTATTAAAGCCTCTGCTGTGAGGCGATCCCTTATTGACAAAAGCTCCATCAGAAGTTAGATTAAATCAATGTTATACTCCGTCAAAAAACTTTTCCAGAACAATAAATATTAGTACTTTTGACATAGTTTTTTCAAATGAAAAGGGGCTTATTTTTATTATTTTTCTTGATCTGCTTTTTGGGGTATTCACAATCAAAGATTAAAATTGTTGATGACACCAGTCAAAAACCTGTTTCCAATGCAAAGGTATCCTGTAATGATCAGGTTCTGGGCTATACAAATGCTCAGGGTGTTCTTGAATTTAAGACAATATGCAATACAATCAGTGTTGAAGCAGATTCCTATAAAAGGGAAACTGCAACTGTAGAAAGCAGTATGGAGGTTTCACTTATTAAAAAAAATTCAAAAACCACTGCAATTGATGCTGTTGTTATTGAAGACAAAAGTGATCCAAGAGCCTTGGAAATCCTTAAAAAAGTGAATAAGCTATTTCAGGAAAACTCACCAAAAAGTTTAGGATCCTATTCTTATAAATCTTATGAAAAGATATCTCTGGACATTGATGAAGACAGTATTTCCCAATTTCAGGAGTACTTCAATGATTTAAGTATTTTCAAAAAGAAAAGAGAAAAGGATTCACTGAACAATAGTACGGCAAGAAAGATATTTTCAAAAAGCAAACTTTTCCTCTGGGAGCGGGCACAAGAGTTTTTATACTCAAAAAAATACGGGGAAAAAATCAATATTCTTGATAACAGGATTTCAGGATTGAAGCAGCCGGTTTACGAAATGATCGCTCTTCAGCAGAGTAACAGGGATGTCGTTCCTGAGCAGATCAAACAGGAAAACAGGGGTTTATACAGATTCTTCCTGTCTGATACTATCGAATTGGATGGAAGAAAAAATTTTGTTATCCGGTTCAGGGAAGTAAATTATAAAAACCCTGACCGGAAAAGGAAATACAACGGGGCTATCTATGTAGATACAGAAACATACGGCGTTAAAAAAATTGAAAATTTCAGCAAAAACAAAAATGACGGAATTATCACCAGCACCTGGGTATTTTACAATAATAAATGGTTCCTTGCCCATGAAAAAGCAAAACTGAAAATGGGCAAAATGGCAATGGACGATAAAGACCGCCTCAACAAGAAAGACAAGAAAAGTTTTGGTACTTATGCTTTCCTAACCTCCCGGTATTTTGATTTTGAATCTCCCATTGAAGAAAACCCAAAAGATTTCAAAGGATATACCTTCTCAGTAAAAAGCCTGGACGGACACTCACTGGAAGGTTACCGGACAGATCCTCTAACTGACCGGGAGCGGAACACATACAAAACCATTGACAGCTTAGGCAGAAAATATAAAATTGATAATAAAGCACAGATTGTTTCAGGATTACTGAACGGCCAGATCAGAGTAGGCTCTGTAGATTTTGCTGTAGATGAGATTGTCAATTACAACTCCTATGAAGGATTCAGACTTGGATTAAAGGCCAAAATGAATGAAAACTTTAACCCATACTTCTCTCCTGATTATTATTTTGCATACGGTGTGAAAGACAGGGAATGGAAATTTGGAATGGGGCTGGATATGAAAACGACTTTAGAGAAAAACTCGTTTTTCAGATTTGAATTCTATGATGATGTAACCGCTTCAGGTGAATTTTACAGAAGATTATGGAACTTTAAAATGAGGATGATGAACTTTGGTAACAACCTTAATAATGACAAATATTTTCATTTTAAAGGTGCATCACTATCCTATCTGAATGATGTAACAAACGGCCTGACCCTTGCGCTTGCCGTGAGAAGGAATATTGAAGAAGCTCAATTTGACTATCAGTTCAGGGATAAAGGTTCTTCATTTAAAAACTTCAATACGCTATTTACATTAAAGTATTCTCCAAACTCTACCAATATCATGACCCCGCAGGGAAAATCATTGATCGATCAGAAATATCCCGAGCTGTATTTTAATTATGAACAGAGTTACAGAATGTTAGGCGGAGATTTTAATTATTCCCGTTTTGATGCCCTTTTTGTCCATAATTTTAAGACTCCTTTGGGAACAACCGGTTTCAGGCTGTATGGAGGTATGGTATTTGGAGAAGCTCCGATATGGAAAAACTTTACAATGAACGGACTGGCTTCTCCGGGCAAAGATTTTAATTTCAACCTAACCTCATTTCTGGGGTTTGCAACACTGGAAGGAGGAAAATACTATAACGATAAATTTGTTGCCTACTATTTTACCCATAAACTTCCGTGGTATTTCAAAAGCTTCGGACACAATGTTTCCAGTTTCGATTTTGTATTGCGGGGAACCGTTGGAAATATGAAACATCCGGAGTACCATCAATTCCGTTTTAAGCCCCTGAATCATTTGTACCAGGAAGTCGGACTGGAGTGGAATAACTTCCTTTCAAGTTATTTTAACCTGGGATTATTTTACAGGGTTGGTTATTATACCACTCCGAACTTCAAACAAAACTTTGCCATTCAGTTTAAGCTTAAATTCCTGGAATTCTAAATTAGCTAATAAAACATAATAAATAATATGCAGACGATCGAAATAAAGGCAGAACAGTTTTTTGAATTATTAAAGTTAAAAGATACTTCAATGTGGGAGATTTTCTCACAGATGATTGACGGGAATGAAAAGGAAATTATCTTCCTGGATAACAACAGTAAGATCCTTTTTAATTATATTTTACCTTCTACTCCGGAAAAACTGGAAGAAGACAGAAAAGAGTTCTCCAAACAGTTTTCAGAAAAGCTGGCTCATTTTAATTAAAATACCAATGAATAAGAAATATATTTTTCCCCTGCTGGCTCTTTTACTCTTCGGTACAGGGAATGCCCAGCAGTATAAAAAGCCTCTGATATCAGCAATCAGAGAGTCAGATCTCAGAAAAGATATGTACGAACTGGCTGCCGATCAGTTTTGGGGACGTGAAGCCGGAACCCTGGATGAGCTGAAAGTTTCCATGTGGCTTGCTGACAAGGCCAAAGAAGCAGGGATGAAACCTGCCGGAGATAACGGAACATTTTTCCAGTTTTTTGACATGTACAGACATCAGGTTATCCCGCAAAGCACTCTGAAAATCGGAGACAACAGTTTAAAATTATGGAAGGATTTCCTAGTTGCAGAACCAGTGAATGCTTCTGTAGACGCTGAAATTGTATATGCAGGAAACACAGAACCTGAAGATCTTTCAAAACTGGATATCAAAGGAAAAGTCCTTGCAGTAAATGCTTCAGATAAAAATATTTCTAAGGATATGACTCTTTTCGTAAGAAGATATCCGGGATTTGTAAGAAACAAATATTACAATAAAGCAGCTGAACTGGGTGTAAAAGCAATTATTTTCATCACCGACAATATTTCCGAGCAAAGCTGGGTAGAAGTACTGCCTCAAATGACAAGAGGAAGCTACGGCGTGGAAGGATTAAGAGAAAAAATCACGAATAATATTCCTGTTTTATGGCTCAAAAGAGAAAATGCAGACTGGGTAAAAAACAGTCCCAAAGCTTCTCTGAACCTGATCACTGAAACCTACAAATATCCTTCAGTAAATATTATCGGGAAAATAGAAGGGACTGATCCGGTCCTTAAAAATGAATATGTTTTGCTAAGCGGCCACCAGGATCATGATGGAATCAGGCATCCTGTAAAGAATGATACTATCTATAACGGTGCTGACGATAATGCAAGTACATGCGTTGCAATGCTTGCTATGGCAAGAGCTTATAAAAAGCAGCCGGGAAAAAGAAGCATTCTGTTTGTTTTCCATGGAGCTGAAGAAAGAGGGCTGCTGGGTTCAAGATGGCATGCCTCCCACCCTGTTGTTCCGAAAGAGAAAATTGTAGCCGTTCTGAATGGTGATATGATCGGAAGAAATGACAATAATGAAGCTGCTTTACTGGGAGGCAATGCTCCTCATAAAAATTCTGAAGAGCTTGTGAAAATGGCCGAAGAAGCCAATAATGAAAGTACAAAATTCAAATACCTGAAAGATTGGGATTCTCCGAGTCATGCTGAATATTTCTATTTCAGAAGTGATCATCTTCCGTATGCTAAAATCGGGATTCCGGCGGTATTTTTCACCAGTGTGTTGCACGATCAGTACCACACTCCGCAGGATGAATCTGAAAATATCAATTACAAAAAGCTTTATAAAATGACTGAGTGGATGTACAGAACATCCTGGAAAGTAGCTAATGAAACGGAACGCCCAAAAGTAATTGCGAATTTTTCGCTTGAAAGATAATCTATAAGAGAATTAAAGCATTAAGAAGAATTTAAGTTGCAAGGAAAGTTAAGAGTCAAATTCATTTGAATGAACCATTCTGCTTCCTGAATATCAAAAGATATTTTCTTCATTATTCTTTTTCTTGAAACAAAAGAATCAAAAATTCAAGACTTAGAAACTTCCGCTAAAAATGAAATCTGTTCTCTAAAAACTCTAAACTCGTGCGGAACAGTCTATATTGAGAATCACAGATTGTCCCGCACTCAAACAATAGAGTTTTTTAACGTTCACAGAATTCATTTTCTTAACGCTTTAGTTTCTTATGTCATTTAACATTGTCAAAAAAACAAAAGCTTCACGGATCGTGAAGCTTTTTCATTTCATCGTTGTGTTTTTAGAATCTGATTGAATGCGAAATAATTTAATATTGAATATGATCTTTTAAATAAGCAGGTTCATCAGCGCAGGGTCATTGTTCAGATAGTTAACAAAAAAATCATATTCCTTCATCTTGCTCATCAAAGGAGGAAAATCACTGTTTTTTTTCAAGGCAATTCCCACAACTGCAATTCCTTTTTCTTTGGAATTTTTCTGGGTGTATTCAAAATAGGTAATATCATCATCCGGTCCCAGCACATCCATTACAAAAGTTTTCAATGCTCCGGGACGCTGCGGAAACCTTACAAGAAAATAATGCTTTAATCCTGCATGAAGCAAAGCTTTCTCCTTGATTTCTTCCATACGCGTGATATCATTGTTGCTTCCGCTGATAATGCACACTATATTTTTACCTTTTATCTCTTCTTTATATTTGTCAAGTGCCGCTACTGAAAGCGCTCCGGCCGGCTCTACCACGATGGCATCTTTATTATACAGTGACAATATGGTTTCACAGACCAGTCCTTCGTCTACCGTAGCCATATCATGCAGGATATTTTTACAACGTTCAAAAGTGATTTCTCCTACCTGCTGTACAGCTGCCCCGTCTACAAAACGGCTGATCTTTTCAAGAAGAACAGGTTTACCCTTTTCCAGGGCTTTTTTCATGCTCGCAGCCGCTGAAGGTTCTACGCCAATAATTTTTGTTTGAGGAGACAAATGCTGAAATACAGTACATATTCCTGCCGCCAGTCCACCTCCGCCAATCGGAACAAAAAGATAATCAACCATACCTTCTGCCTGTTCCAGGATTTCCAGCGCTGTTGTGGCCTGGCCTTCAATAATCGCCGGGTCATCAAAAGGATGAATAAATACACTGTTATGCTCTTTGCAGAACCTCATCGCAGCATCTTTAGATTCATCGAATGTGTCTCCAAATAAAATAACATCGATGTATTCTCCACCGAACATCTTTACCTGTTCGAGCTTTTGTCCTGGTGTTGGCAGAGGCATAAAAATCGTTCCTTTCACCTTCATGGTATGGCATGCAAAGGCCACTCCCTGCGCATGGTTTCCGGCACTGGCGCAAACGACCCCTCCGGACAGTTCTTCCTGTGACATGGTGGCCATTTTATTGTATGCACCCCTTATTTTATAGGATCTTACTCTTTGCAGGTCTTCTCTTTTAAAGCTGATGCTTGCTTCATAAATGGCTGACAAATTATTATTGACAGCCAAAGGTGTTTTTACCACTACATCTTTTAATCGTTCCTCCGCTTTATAGACATGCTCTAAAACGGAGGAACTTACTTCCTCTTTCATCATCTTTAAGTAATTAATTGTTTTCGGGTCTCAGGCTGCGCACTGTCTTACCGGCTTTCCACATTTCACTTTCCCTCAGCTCAGTAAGTTCTGCTTCCAGCTTTTCACGATAATCCGGTTTGCTGTTGCTGTCAATCGAGCGTTGTGCCTCATTTCCTTTAGCTACATTGTCATACAGTTCTTCAAACAAAGGCGAAGTAGCATCTCTGAAACGCTTCCACCAGTCTAAAGCACCTCTCTGAGCGGTTGTGCTGCAGTTGGCATACATCCAGTCCATTCCGTTTTCTGCCACTAAAGGCATTAATGACTGTGTTAATTCTTCTACGGTTTCGTTAAAAGCTTCCGAAGGGCTGTGTCCATTTTTTCTCAATACATCGTACTGAGCGGCAAATATTCCCTGTACAGCTCCCATCAATGTGCCCCGTTCTCCGGCAAGATCACTGTATACTTCTTTTTTAAAGTCGGTTTCAAACAGATATCCGCTTCCTATTGCAATTCCCAATGCTGTTACTCTTTCTTTGGCTTTTCCTGTGGCATCCTGATATACGGCAAAACTGCTGTTCAGACCTCTGTCCTGCAGAAACATTCTTCTCAATGATGTTCCTGAACCTTTTGGTGCTACCAGAAAGACATCCACATCAGCCGGAGGAACAATTCCTGTACGCTCATTGAATGTAATACCAAAACCATGTGAAAAATACAGCGCTTTTCCAGGGGTAAGATGCTGTTTTACTTTTGGCCAGTATTCAATCTGTGCGGCATCACTCAGAAGATAGCAGATAATGGTACCTTTTTCCAGTGCTTCTTCGATTTCAAATAATGTTTCTCCCGGTACAAACCCGTCCGCTACTGCTTTATCCCATGATTTGGAGTTTTTTCTCTGCCCAACAATGACATTAATTCCGTTATCTTTCTGGTTCAACGCCTGTCCTGGTCCCTGTACTCCATATCCAATGACTGCCACAACTTCGTTTTTTAATACTTCCTGAGCTTTT
This sequence comes from Chryseobacterium flavum, assembly GCF_003385595.1. Classification (GTDB taxonomy): domain Bacteria; phylum Bacteroidota; class Bacteroidia; order Flavobacteriales; family Weeksellaceae; genus Chryseobacterium; species Chryseobacterium flavum. Next base: position 30,828 of record NZ_QNUE01000017.1, read on the forward strand.
TCCAACGGAAATTCTTCTCTTGTTACTACATTCTCCTCTACTCCTCCAAAATTCAATTTTGCCATTTTTTTTGATTTTATTTATTACTTTATGATGTTAATTTCTGAGCTTAGCTAGCGTGTTCTACTGCCGTCAGGTAAGGATTTCTATGATAATGCACTTCCAGAACGTCAACCTGTTTTTCCATCTGTCTGCTGATTTTCTGGACAGAATCTTCCGTTTCCCTGATCACGATGACAAACTTTTTTACTTTTTCCATTTCCGAAGGGCCTACATTAAAGGTCACCATAGAAATTCTCCTTCTCGAAAAAATAGCATTGATGCGGCTGATCAATCCTAAATAATCTTCTGTATACGCTGTAATGGTATATTCTTTATGATCCGTTTTCATCTTTTTTATTTTTAAACTTTATTATTTAATACAATTTCCGAAACACTTTTCCCCTGGGGAATCATCGGAAATACATTGTGTTCTTTTCCTGTCATCACTTCAAGAAGAAAAGCTCCTTCATGATCAAGCATTTCACGGAGTGCCCACTTCAGATCTTCTCTTTCAGACACCCTGTTTCCCTGAATATTGTATCCTTTTGCCACCTGAACAAAATCAGGGCTCTGAATATCTACTGAAGAATACCTTTCTTCATGAAACAATTCCTGCCACTGTCTCACCATTCCCAGATAGCAATTATTAAGAATTAAAATTTTCACCTCCGGATGATACTGCATAATAGTTCCCAGCTCCTGGATATTCATCTGTGCTCCGCCATCACCCATCACTGCAATAACAGGCCGGCCGGTTTCCGCATAGGATGCTCCTATCGCAGCGGGAAGACAGAACCCCATCGTTCCCAGCCCTCCACTTGTCACATTGGTTCTGGAATGTTTGAAGTGAGAGTAGCGGCATGTTGCCATCTGATGCTGTCCTACGTCTGTCACAATTATAGCTTCACCTTGCGTCATTTCATTCAGATAACGGATCACTTCTCCCATGGTAATCTCACCTTCATCGGGATAAAGCTCTGTATGAATCAGGTTGGTATTTTCCACTTCATGGCATTTTTTAAATCTTTCATGCCAGGCATGATGTTCTCTTTTTACAACCCTTTCCGTAAGAAGGGGAAGAGTATGTTTGCAGTTACCAAGAACCGGGACATCAACTTTTACGTTTTTATTGATCTCTGCTTTATCAATATCCAGATGAATAATTTTTGCCTGTTTTGCATACTGATCCAGTCTTCCTGTTACACGGTCGTCGAAACGCATTCCTACAGCAATCAGAACATCACATTCGTTGGTTAATATATTGGGACCATAGTTTCCATGCATTCCTACCATTCCTACAGCCTGCGGATGGTTTGTTGGAATGGCGCTCATTCCTAAAACGGTCCATGCTACAGGAACTCCTGATTTTTCAGCAAATTGTAAAAATTCTTTTTCAGCTTTCCCCAGCATAATTCCCTGTCCTGCAATGATAAATGGCCTTTCAGCTTCATTAATTAACGATATTGCCTTTTCAATACTTTCAAAACATGGTTCAGGATCCGGTTTATAGCTTCTCAATGAATGGCATGGAGCATATCCTTTATAATCAACAGACTGAAGCTGGGCATTTTTAGTCACATCAATCAATACAGGACCGGGACGCCCTGACTTGGCAATGTAAAATGCTTTTGCCAATACTTCGGAAAGCTCGTTGGCATCAGTAACCTGATAATTCCATTTGGTAACAGGACTTGTAACGTTCATCACATCTATTTCCTGAAAGGCATCGGTTCCCAGAAGGTGTTCAAAAACCTGTCCTGTAATACAGACCAAAGGAGTGTTATCCAGCAGCGCATCTGCTAATCCTGTTACGAGATTGGTTGCTCCGGGTCCGCTGGTTGCCAGCACCACCCCTACTTCTCCTGATACTCTGGCCAGTCCCTGTGCCGCATGTACTGCTGCCTGTTCGTGACGCACAAGAATATGTTTCAGTGTTTCCTTATAATCGTAAAGGGCATCATAAATAGGAATAATAGCTCCACCCGGATATCCGAAAACGGTTTTTACGCCTTCCTGCAGAAACGCCTCAAGAATGATCCGGCTTCCGGTAAGTTGTATTTCTGTTGATAAATTCAGGTTTTCCATATACTTTTTATTGAGTGATTTCGTCCGTTACACAGCCTTCTGCAGCCGATGATACTGTTAATGCATATTTATAAAGCAATCCTTTCTGTACTTTAAGAGGAGGTTTTTGCCACCCTTTTTTTCTTCTTTCTATTTCTTCTTCTGAAACTTTGAGCTGTATGGTATTGTTTACCGCATCTATTTCGATCAGGTCATCATTGTGTACAAAAGCAATCAGGCCTCCTTCATGGGCTTCCGGTGTGATGTGTCCTACGACAAAACCATGGGTTCCTCCACTGAAACGTCCGTCCGTGATTAAAGCAACACTGCTTCCCAGGCCGGCTCCGATCAATGCACTTGTAGGCTTCAGCATTTCAGGCATTCCGGGAGCTCCTTTCGGGCCTTCATGGCGGATGACAATGACATCACCGTGCTGCACTGTTCCATCCTGAATTCCCCTGATCAGATTTTTTTCACCATCAAATACACGTGCTTTTCCTACAAAGCGTTCACCTTCTTTTCCTGTAATTTTGGCGACACTTCCCTTTTCTGCAAGATTGCCATACAATATTCTCAGGTGTCCGGTAGCTTTTACAGGTTCTGAAAGTGGCTTTATAATTTTCTGAGTATTAAAATCCAATCCCGGAACATCTTCCAGATTTTCGGCTACTGTTTTTCCGGTAACGGTAAGGCAGTCTCCATGCAGTAATCCCTGTTCCAGCAAATATTTCATCACCGCCGGAGTTCCTCCGTGTTCATGCAGATCCTGCATCAGGTATTTTCCACTCGGCTTCAGGTCTGCCAATACCGGAGTCTGGTCGCTCATCTTCTGGAAATCATCCTGAGTAAGCGGAACGCCCACACTTTTTGCCATAGCTATAAAGTGCAGAACTGCGTTTGTACTTCCTCCCAAAATAACGATAAGGCGAAGTGCATTTTCAAATGCTTTACGGGTCATGATATCGGAAGGTTTAATGTCTTTTTCCAGTAATACTTTCAGGTATCTTCCCGCCTCAAGACATTCTTGTTGTTTTTCTTTGCTTAAAGCCGGATTGGAAGAGGAATACGGAAGACTCATTCCTAATGCTTCTATGGCAGAAGCCATTGTATTGGCGGTATACATCCCTCCACATGCCCCAGCTCCGGGACAGGAGTTTTTCACCACACCATCGAAATCTTCTTCAGTGATTTCTCCTGCAATTTTTTTCCCCAAGGCTTCGAAAGCAGAAACGATGTTAAGCGCTTCCCCTTTGTAACAGCCTGGAGCAATAGTTCCTCCGTATACCATGATGGAGGGTCTGTTCAGCCTTCCCATTGCGATTATGGTTCCTGGCATATTTTTGTCGCAGCCTGGCAGAGCGATCAGTCCGTCGTAGTACTGTGCGCCACAGATCGCTTCTATACTATCTGCAATCACATCACGACTTACCAGGGAATACCTCATTCCGTCTGTTCCGTTGCTCATTCCGTCACTTACGCCGATGGTATTAAAAATCAGTCCGGCCAATCCGTGTTCCCATGTTCCTTTTTTTACCACCTGAGCCAGGTCATTAAGGTGCATATTGCAGGTATTTCCGTCATAGCCCATACTGGCAATTCCTACCTGAGCCTTGTGCATATCTTCTTCTGTAAATCCTATCCCGTACAACATAGCTTTGGCGGCGGGCTGTTCACTGTTTTGAGTGAATGTTTTTGAATATTTATTTAACATATTTATCCTGCATTTTCTGTTCTTTTCTTCTATTTAAATTGAAGTTCTTTACTAAATTTTGATTCAAAACTACATTTTGTAATATTCTTTTCATTTTCAGTTATCTAAAAATTACAATATTCAATGGTTTAGAAAACATATTTAAACAATTGAATACCAACAATTTAAATTTTAAAAATTTACAATGACAGAACTCTTACCAATTTTAAATATGCCTGCTGCACTCTTCCGCTTGCCGTATCTTCCCAGTTTCTGGTAAAAGGAACATCATCAAGTGAGTCCAGAGCCACAATTTCTGCTGCTGTTCCACAGAAAAAACCGGCATCTGCACCACGCATTTCCTCTGGTTTAAAGAATGTTTCTTTTACCGGAATATCAAGCTCATTACAAATCTCCATAACGGTTTGTCTTGTAATTCCCGGAAGGATACTTCCTTTAGCCGGTGTAAACAGAACTCCGTCCTTTTCGTAAAAAATGTTGGCACCTGAACTTTCGGCAACATTTCCGTTTTCATCCAATACCAGCGCTTCATCATAGCCTTTGTCCTTGGCATCCTGGCAGGCTAATATTGAGTTTACATAATGTCCTCCTACTTTAGCCTCAACCTTGAAAGCCTTAGGATTAGGACGTTGAAAAGGGGAAGTCATGATTTTCATTTTATCTGCCAGGTATCCGTTATTCCATTCCCAGGCAAGAAGTGACAGGTAAGATTTCTGTCCTTTTGAAAGTGACATATTGGGAGAGCACGTAACCAATGGACGGATATAAGCATCAGTAAAGCCATTGCGTTCCAGAAGCTCATAAGTAAGATCTGTAAGCTGATCTACAGAATAATCGAAGGGAATGTGCATCAGTTCTGCTGATCTTTTCAGTCTCTCATAATGTTCTTTTGCCTTGAAAATCCTGGTTCCGTGATCTGTCTTGTAAGATTTGATTCCTTCAAAAACAGAATAGCCATAGTGTAAGGATTGTCCGTAAAGATCTGTTCCGGCATCTTTCGCTTTCATAAATTTTCCGTCAAAATAGATGGTTGTGTCGTCGTTGTAATACATGTTATAGAGATTAAAAAATTAACAAATGGGAATAAAAAAAGCCCTCTCACGCTGTGAGAGGGCTCAATATATGTACAGTCATACACCTTCCTTCTCACAGTCGCAAGGGAATAATAATAATGACGATAATAATTACTGATAATAACTGATACATACTCTGTATTCTATAAAAATTAAAAACAAAAAAGCCGTTTCATATTTGAAACGGCCTATATATAATTTAAATTAAAATCTGTCTAAAATGCCGTTTCCTTACTGTTGTTAATGACAACAGCAATAATAGAAATGACAATAATATTTTCTTGATTCGTAAAATTCATACTGCAAATGTATAAACTTTTTAATAACTCACAAGTTTTTTTGACACTTTTTATTTTCTTTGTAAAAAACGGGTCACCGTTTCCTTTGCCTGAGCGACATCATGAACTCTTACAATCTTTGCTCCCTGCTCCAGCACCTTCATGTGAAGTTTCTGGGTTTCTTCATTGATATCCAAAGGGGATTTACCAAGAGGCTTATAAATAAATGACTTTCTGGAAATACCTATCAACAAAGGGAATCTTCCAAATCCGAGATATTCAACTTCGTCAATCATTTTCATCTGGTCTTCTACTGTTTTTCCGAAACCAAAACCGGGATCAAGAATGATATCGTTCACTCCTTTTTCTAAAAGCTCTTTTGTTTTTTGAGAAAAATACCGGTTAACTTCCAGCGTAATATCTTCAAACCTGATTTTATCATGCATGGTTTCATAAGACGGATTCACATGCATCAGGATGTAAGGAAGCTTTGTCTGAGCTGCGGTATCAAACATTTCTGCATCATACTGTCCACCGGAAATATCATTGATCAGGTCAATTCCTTCATTAAAGCCGAATTTCACCGTTTCTGCATAAAAAGTATCCAGGGAAATCAGGGCTTCCGGAAACTCTTTTTTAATCAGATGAATTATATTTCCAATCCTGTTTATTTCCTCTTTACTGCTTAAATATTCAGCATTCGGACGGGTTGACTGTGGGCCGATATCAATAATTTCCGCACCTTCCGAGAGAAGTTTTTCTGCCTGCCTCAGCGCCGATTTTTCATTATTAAATTTTCCTCCATCAGAAAACGAATCAGGAGTCAGATTGAGAATACCCATGATTTTTGGCACGTCAAGCTGTATCAGACGACCGTTACAGTTGAGTGAATAAATATCAGGTTGAGGTTCGGGAATTTGAGAATTTGAAAGCATGAGATTTATAATCTATAAAACTATTTTTGTATATTACAAAATTACGAAGTAAGTAATTTAATCAATGTAGAACAAATATATTATAATTAATATATACGCCCAATTTCATTCAACAACATTGTAAAAGTCCTTAAAAGACATTGGATATAATAAGCTTATATTTAACTGGTTATCAATCAGCATGACCATAATATCTAGTCAAAATTAGTTTCAGAGTTATTATATGTACTTACTTTTGTCGCTGCTTCAGGGGTTAGAAGGATATAGCCTGCAGCCGAAGTATTGTTTTTTATAGACAATATATTATGGCTGATCATTCCTGAGATTAGCCTGTCATTATTGTTCGAAACCATAATAACAGGCTCAGATTCTGAGGTTTTTAATATACAGTTATTGATCGTAAAAAATTGGGCATTATCAATATAAAGTCCCTGATAGGATTTTACATGATCTATAAAAACATGATATCCGTTGATGCGCGTTCTTCCGATATCACCTCCTGAAATACAAATCTTAGATCCTGCTACAGTATAAGGTAGGCTTAATGCTCCATTAATATTTGAGTTTTTGATAACAACATCTGAGCTATTACTGTTATAGAAAAAATTAGAAATAATTGTAGAGTTTTCTAAAATCATCTGTTTGTAATGAGTGATAGTATTAAAATAATAAAAAGAAGATTCCTTAATTGAAATCTTATTAAATTGAATTGAAACTGGTGATTGGAATTCGATTTTAGAAGTTAGAGCATTAATTTTTGACAGATTAACTTCGCCCGTTCCCCAAAATAACAGATTACCTTCTTCAATGATTCCTTCATTAAGTACAAATTTACTTTCTAAAGGATACTGATCTTTAGCAAACTCCATAATCCCATGAAATACAGACTGATCCTGAAAAGCACCTCTAATATAAAGGTTATTTACAGTAATTTTGTTATTGTTATTGTAACTTGCTCTTATCCCTTTTTTCAACAATACTTTATTTACATTTGTTTTAATCTGCAAATTATCAATATATAATTCTGTGTTAAAAGTTTGGAGAGCAGAGCTGTCAAAATTGAGATCTCGACTACTTCTATTACTGATATCTATACTTAAATTACTGATATAAGCATTTCCGGTAGCTTCAAACCACATACCTCCACTAGGATTATTTGATTCAAATTTGTCAGAATCATTGGATATATAAATGCAGTTTCCAAAGAATTTAGTATTTCTGTCAGAACAAACTGCGGAAGCACCATAATTTTCAACTTTTATATTTTCAATATAATATTCACCAAAAGATACAATAGCACCATACCCCCATTGTATCATTCCTTTAGAATTAGCTCTGTTTCTTACGACAGGACTCTGATCAGAATTTACTTTTTCTAAAATTGTATCCCAAAGATAACCACAATTTTTCGTAGTTATATTTTTAATAAATGTTTTACCAGACTGTGTTTCACCATCATCAAATGAATGATAGACATGAAAAGGTTTCATTGAAATATTTTCAAAATCACTATCCTCAACGTTCACATTTCCATAAGAATAAAAAGTAATAGCTGATATCGCATGAATGTTTACAGCTCTTAATTTTTTTATACTGGCATTTGATTTTTTATCTCCTTGTATGAATAAAAAAACATCCACTAAATTTGGTATGATTGATGGTACAGAAGCATCTCCTGGCCCTTGGATCCATTTTTCAATATTTCCATTTTCATTTTTGTAAGTACCTCTACCTCCATCAATAAAAATATTTTCAAATACTATGTTTTTTTTAACAGTAACTTTCCATCCACAATCTAAGTCATAGTTATTATTTAGCCGAAAATTAAAGTTGATAAAACTAAAATTATCAACCTCCTCAGTGATTCTATTAAGTAAATGATAGGTTAATGCATTACCATCAATGGTATATCCCATAGATGATATTTTCATCATTTTAGAGATAGCTAGACAATCATCATTAATCCCATCGCAAAAAGGATTGAAAATCTTCGCGTGCAATACTTTAGAGCTTCCCGTTACTCTTTTATAGTAAAAAGTTCCTTTTTTTCTATAAATAATATTATCTATTTTCGCATCTGTCATTGGAGATCCGTCTAGCCAAACCGTTGTCTTTTTAAAATTTACATTTTCATGTGAAAAACTGTCAATTAAGCTTACTACATTATCTGCTGGACTAGTATTCCCCGGTGAAAAAAAATCTTCAGTATAAATCATAAATTTTGTTTTTGGTATTATTATAAATTCTTGCAAGAGATTGTAAAACAAAAATAGATGAGCATGACGACAAATCCTGACGTATTAAATTAATATAATGTATTTTAAATTACTTTAAACATAAAAAGATAATTAGAGATATTGTTTATAAACCTTTTTCGAAAATACCAATTCTTCAAAAATCTATTCCTGATTTCCGTTACCTAAAACCTAATTCGTATATTTGGAAGATTAAGAAAATTTATGCTAAAAACGTCAGTACAATTCGAAAAAGTTATCAGTCAGTGCCGTGATCTTTTCAGTAAAAAGTTACAGGATTATGGTGCCGCATGGAGGGTGTTAAGGCCAAGTTCTATTACCGACCAGATTTATATCAAGGTAAACAGGATCCGTACCCTTCAGATGACTGATAAAAAAATGGTGGATGAAAGTGAAGAAGATGAATTTATTGCTATTGTCAACTATTCTATTATTGGCCTTATCCAGCTTGAAAAAGGCTATTCCAATGATTTCAATGAAAATAAGGAAGAGATTTTACTTCTTTATGATAAATATGCCAGCGAAGCCAAAGCATTGATGGAAAGAAAAAATCATGACTATGGTGAGGCATGGAGAGACATGAGAATCTCATCCATCACGGATCTGATTTACCAGAAGGTACTGAGAACAAAGCAAATTGAAGATAATCAGGGACAGACCATTGTTTCGGAAGGCCTTGATGCCAATTATTTTGATATGCTGAATTATGCTGTTTTCTGCCTGATTAAATTCTCTGAAAAAGAAAATCAATTCGAACCCAAAACTATTTAATATGATCAAAGGTTTATTACGCTTTATTATTGCGGTCATCTTCATCCTTTCCGGCTTTGTAAAAGCTGTAGATCTGGTAGGTTTCTCTTTCAAAATGGAGGAGTATTTCTCCCCTGCGGTTTTCAATATGCCCTTTTTTGAAAAATTTGCATTACTATTTTCAATTATAGTGGTAGTGCTGGAACTTTTCCTTGGATTTATGCTCCTGCTCAAATTAAAGCTCAAATTTACCTTATCAGCATTAATAGCCCTTTGTATTTTCTTCGGATTTCTCACCTTCTATTCTGCTTATTTCAATGTAGTAACGGATTGCGGCTGTTTTGGAGATGCTATTAAATTTACGCCATGGCAAAGTTTCTTTAAAGATGTAGCTCTACTGGCAGGTCTTATCATTCTGTTTATATCCTATAGAAAAGAATTTGGTAAAAAGGATTCCTATAGCAATACAGGAAAAGAGGCTTCAGGTAAGTTTAAATATTATATTTTAGGAACTTTCTCCTTGATTATGATTTACATTATGGCCAAGGGAATCATACATGAGCCAATCATTGATTTCCGCGATTATAAAATTGGAACCGACATTAAAGGAGAAAAGGAAAAAATAAATAAGAACCCTTCTGAATACAAAACATTCTATTCTCTTAAAAACCAGAAAACCGGTGAGGTTTTAAAGGTCAACCAGGATGATTATATCAAAGAAACAAAGTACTGGGAAGAGGGTTCTCCCTGGAAAATTGAGGAAGGAAAAAATGAATCCGTTCTGATAAAAGAAGGATACAAATCCGAAATTGTAAAATTTAAAATTGAAGATCCTGCAGGCATGGAGCTTACTGAAGAAATCATTAAGGCACCAAAAGCAATTCTGGTATTTTCCTATCATCCGAAAGACGTTCCGGCTGATCTTCTGCAAAAAGTGGAATCAAAAGTGAATAGTCAGAAAGGAGCTCTTATTTATGGCGTTTCAACAGATCAGAACACTTTTAAAACCATTAAAAATACAATGATGGACGGAACCGCAATAAAAACCATTGCACGCAGCAATCCTTTTGTTCTCGTTCTTGAAAACGGAAGAATTACAGACAAACAACCTGCAAAAGATTACGTTAATTAACCATATCAAAATTAATGGAACAAAATTTCAATTACATCAGGGAAAACTATATTACAGAGGAAGAATTATGTAATGAAACAGGCATTACAAAAGATGAACTGACCGTTCTTATTCAAAACAACCTGGTTCCGGAAGCTTCTTATGTTGTTACCCGGAATATTAAAATCACCTCTCCTCTTAATGATGCATTTCAGAATGAAATTACAGAAAAATACTTCAGTAAAAATTGTATCTCCCTGATCAGAAAGAACAAAGCATTGAAGGACCCTTCTCAATATAAAGAAGAATTCAGACAAAAGTTCGTTCAGAAACTGATGGAACATTCTGATAAAAATTTTGCTTACGGTAATATGTTCGTGAATAACATCCCCGAATCGGAAAAATTAAACGAAGCATTTGAAAGCGAATGGGAAGCTTATTGTGACGGGATATATGGGATCTGCACCCTGAACGCTACTGAAGAGGAAATTGTAAAAAAAGAAATCGCAGTAAAAAAATTAATACAATTCAATACAAAATATTCTGAAAAGACACTTTCCGGAGATGAATTAAACGAATTAATGAAATTGAATGAAGAATTCAATGAGGTTGCCCGGAAATTTGCTCCTTACCAGAGGGGTGTAAGCAGCAGAGGAAAATATCTTGATAAAATTTTAGAAAATAATAATCTGAATCATTTAGTAAAAAAATATTAAAACATGCAAAAATCAAATAAATCTATCGCCGGTTATCACTTATTAATGATCCTTTCTTCCGTAGACGGGGAATTTGCTCCTGAGGAGGGAATGCTTGTACAGCAATATCTGGCTGATGAATTTCCGTTCAGAATGAACCTTGATAATGAGCTGGAAACGCTTGCCCTTCTGCAGCCTGAAGAGTGGAAAGACCACTTTGAGTTCCACGCAAGATGTTTCCATGAAGATTCTACAGAAGAAGAACGTATAAAATTTGCCAGGTTTGCCAAATCACTTATTAAAGCTGATCATAAAGTAACAGAAGAGGAGCATACTTTTTATGTACTCCTAAAAAATTTATGGGGTCTATAGGCTAACAACACCTGTTTAAAAAATCATTAATACCATGAAAAAAATTTATTTAGGATTATTAGTAATGAGCGCATCTACATTTCAATCTCAAAAATTCCCGGATATGAAGGCTCCTGTTGCTGAAAAACAGGATCACATAAGGGAGATCCATGGTGATAAGGTTAATGATCCTTATTACTGGATGATTGATTATTTTAAAAAGGGGAAAGATTCCACTAAAGTTGTTGATTATCTGAAAGCTGAAAATATTTACTGGGAAGGCATGATGAAAGATACAGAGCCATTCAGGGAAAAGCTGTTTCAGGAAATGAAATCCAGAATCAAGGAAAAGGATGAGTCTGTACCTGTTTTCAAAAATGGTTATTACTATTACAGCAGGACAGAGGCCGGGAAACAATATTTCAAATACTGCAGAAAAAAAGGCAGTCTCGATGCTCCTGAGGAAATTCTTCTGGATGTAGACCAGCTTGCAGAAGGACATCCTTATTATGCAGCATCAGGGTTCAGCATCAGTCCCGATAACAACAAGATGATCTATGGAGTGGATGATGTTTCCAGAAGACAGTATAAATTGTTCCTGAAAGAACTTACAACAGGAAAAACAACAGATCTTGGAATTAAAAACACAACAGGATCAGCCGTATGGGCCAATGACAATAAAACAATCTTCTATACTTCAAAAAATCCTGAGACGCTGTTAACAGAAAAAATTTTCAGACATACCTTAGGAACTGATTCATCCAAAGATATTCCGGTGTATGAAGAAAAAGATAAAACCAATTATATCGGGGTAATGAAATCTAAGAACCAGAAGTTCATTATGATCGTTTCCCAGGCTACCACTTCTTCTGAAACAAGATATCTGGATGCTAATGATGCTAATGGAACCTTCAGGGTTTTTCAGCCGAGAATAAAGGATGTTTTGTATGATGTAACTCCGCTGGAGGATAAGTTCCTGATCACAACAAATAAAGATGCTTTAAACTTTAAAGTGGTAGAAACGCCTTTAGACAAAACTGAAGTTGCCAACTGGAAAGACTTTGTTCCGCACAGAAAGGATGTTCTGATGGAAGGGATCACTGAATTTAAAAACTATCTGGTATTCAGTGAAAGACAGAACGGGCTTTCCCAGCTGATGATCTATGACAGGAAAACGGGTAAAAAAGAATCCCTGAAATTTGATGAACCGGTGTATACGGTCTATTCTTCAGGCAATCCCGAATACAACACGGATAACTTCCGTTTTGGATATGCTTCAATGATTACACCGAGCTCACAATATGAACAGGACCTAAAAACCGGAAAGAGAATTCTGCTAAAACAGCAGGAAGTTCTGGGTGGTTACAACAAAGAAAATTATGTTACCGAAAGGCTTTTTGCTACAGCTAAAGACGGTACAAAAATTCCTGTTTCCATCGTTTACAAGAAAGGATTCAAAAAAGATGGCAACAGTCCTTTATTGTTATATGCTTACGGTTCTTACGGAAATTCAATAGATGCATCGTTTAACAGTAACCGGTTAAGTCTCTTAGACAGAGGCTTTGCTTATGCTATTGCACACATCCGCGGAGGGCAGGAAATGGGAAGGCAATGGTACGAAGACGGTAAGATGATGAAAAAGAAGAATACGTTTACCGATTTCATTGATGCCGGAGAATATCTGGTTAAAGAAAAATATACTTCTCCTAAACATCTGTATGCTCAGGGAGGAAGTGCCGGCGGACTTTTAATGGGTGCCGTGGCCAATATGAGACCTGATTTATGGAATGGGGTCATCTCACAGGTTCCGTTTGTGGATGTTATCAATACCATGCTTGATGAAAGCATCCCGTTAACAACCAATGAATATGATGAATGGGGTAATCCCAATAATAAAGATGCATACCTCTATATGAAATCCTACTCTCCCTATGAAAATATAGAAAAGAAAAATTATCCGAATCTTTTGGTCACTACAGGACTCCATGATTCACAGGTACAGTATTTTGAGCCTGCCAAATGGGTAGCAAAACTAAGAGATATGAAGACAGATAAAAATGTGCTGTTACTGAAAACAGATATGGATTACGGACATGGCGGTGCTTCCGGAAGATTTGATTACCTGAAGGATATTGCATTGGTATATGCATTCATGTTTAAACTGGAAGGGATTAATAAATAATAAAATATGCTCAGATTTAGAAACTCTGCAGATCCGGGCAAACAAATAAAATAAAAGTAATAAATCAATAAATTTATGAGAAGAAAAATAGTTGCAGGCAACTGGAAAATGAACAAAAATGTAATTGATGCACAACAATTAATGATTCAGTTACTAAGCTATAAAAACAACAATGCTACCAACTGTGAGGTTTGGATCGCTCCTCCTTCATTATATTTAATGATGGCTAAAGACATCTTTGAAAAGGATGAAATCGGAGTATTCTCTCAGGATATGAGTGAGCATGAAAGTGGTGCATACACAGGTGAGATTTCTGCAGATATGTTAGAATCTATTGATGCTACAGGTTCATTAATTGGACATTCCGAGAGAAGACAATATCATGGAGAAACAGATTCTCACTGTAACAGAAAAATCAAATTAGCTCTTGATAAAGGTCTTATTCCAGTTTACTGTAACGGAGAAACTCTTGAACAGAGAAAAGCAGGACAACACCTTGAAGTAGTAAAAAACCAGACTGAAGTAGCTCTTTTCACGCTTTCTGCCGAAGAGATAAAAAAGGTGGTTATTGCTTACGAACCGGTATGGGCTATCGGAACAGGAGAAACAGCAAGCCCGGAGCAGGCTCAGGAAATCCACGCACACATAAGAAATATTATTGCTGCAAAATACGGACAGGAAGTCGCTGATGAGGTTTCCATCCTGTACGGAGGATCAGTAAAACCGGACAATGCAAAAGAAATTTTTTCACAACCGGATATCGACGGTGGCCTGATTGGTGGAGCTGCTTTAAAATTAGAAGATTTCTCCAAGATTATTGAAGCGTTTAATTAATATTCATTTGAATCCAAATAAAAACGGCGGAAGTTACCTTCCGCCGTTTCTGTTAAAAAAAATCTAATTATTGAATATCGACTACATACATTGTTCCTTTGTCTACTTTTCCTGTTTTGGGAAGGGTTTTAACTTTAGGATTCCCATTTCCGTCATCTACCACTCCAAAATCATCATCATTGAAAACGGCCAGTTTATTATTACCCAAATAAACGATTCCCTCAAATTTATCATGTTCATATCCAAGCTTTGCAACAAGGTCAACAGCTAATGTTTTTGATACAGGCTTTATTCCGGCAGCGGTAATCTCATCCCAGGTATTCTGTTCCAGAGATTTATTATTAATTTTCATGCCGTCTGCTGCTGCAATATCAGTTCCGTTTACATCAGTTGCACCGGTTAAACTTATTCTGTATACTTTTTTTATTCCTCCCTGTGATCCGAAATTACCATCCCTTTCAATTACCAGGAATTCATTATTTCCGATTGCCGTGATATCGCATACTGAATCAGAAGCACCACCATCCTGTTTATATAAAAACTGCCTGGTCTGTCCTGTAATGATATCGAAGGTGACAATTCGTGTTAAGGTCTTGTTAATTGCCAGCGCCTTGGTTGGAACATACATCATAGATTGCATTGTCCCTACTAAAGTTCTTCCATCCGGTGTCATACAAAGTCCTTCCATTCCTCTGTTAGCTCTTCTTTTCGCTAGTACTGCAGGCAATTTTCGTGTCCCTGTGTTTACACCAATAGGGCTTATTCTTTCCATTTCTACTCCTTCAGCACTATAATGAACGATATGAGGGCCATATTCATCGGAAACCCAGAATGTCCCATCAGGTGCAGCAACAATGCTTTCACTGTCAAGACCGTATTTATCTGTACCCAGGACATTTCCAGAAGCATCATAAGCGATTTCACCTGTACTTCCCATTCCTTCCGGATTAGGTAATCCTGTTATCGGCTGACCGGCGGGGTTCTTTAATTTAATATATTTGATCACTTCTACATTTCCTTCAGCATTGATTTTAAAATGCATAATTGTAGGAGTGAAATTGGGCGCTAAAAACTTTTTGCCATTAAGAAAATCGGTGTTGGGGCCTCTGTCTGTAATGACATAAAATTCCCCTTTTCTTGAGGGATGAGCAGCTGCCCCGGAGCCAAACCCGCCATTGATCACATCTACTCCATTTACAGTTGCTAATTTTGAAAAAGGAAATTCCTGTGGAAGCCTGGAATAGTTAATATCCTGATGGTTGGAATTGTCATCATCCTTACATGATGCCAATGCTGTTAATACCCAAACAGATAATAGCAGTTTCTTCATATTTACTTTTATGGCTGCGAAAATATAAATTCATTGTAAATTGATCTTGAATATAACAATAACTGTATTTTAACAATACAACTGTTGTTGTTAAATTTATATAAACACTTTGGAATTTTATGATCAAAAAAGATCAGTACTAAATCGCGGTATCTATAAAGCCAGGTATTTAAAAGTAATGAATAAAAAAAAACGCACCGTTCGGTGCGTTTTTTTATTCTTAAATCAAATCAATTATTTTTTATCTGTTGATCTCTGTAAAACCTCATCTACCATTCCGTAGCCTTTAGCTTCCTCAGAAGTCATCCAGTAATCTCTGTCTGAAGATTTTTCTACCCATTCATAAGTTTGTCCTGAATGATGAGCAATGATCTCATAAAGTTCCTGCTTTAATTTCAGCATCTCTCTTAAATTGATCTCCATATCAGAAGCTACTCCCTGAGCACCTCCGGATGGCTGGTGAATCATTACTCTTGAATGTTTAAGCGCAGAACGTTTTCCTTTTTCACCTGCTACTAATAATACAGCCCCCATAGAAGCCGCCATACCAGTACAGATGGTTGCTACATCCGGTTTTATGATCTGCATGGTATCATAAATACCTAATCCTGCATATACACTACCTCCCGGAGAATTGATATAGATCTGAATATCTTTAGACGGATCTGCACTTTCCAGGAATAAAAGCTGTGCCGTAACGATGTTAGCCACCTGATCATCAATTCCGGTTCCCAAAAAGATAATCCTGTCCATCATTAACCGGGAAAAAACGTCCATTTGGGCAACGTTTAATCTTCTTTCTTCCATGATGTATGGTGTAAGATTCGTTGGACCATACATTCCCATATACTGATCGGTAACCAGACCGTTATTTCCTAAATGTTTTACAGAGAAATCTCTGAATTCCTTTTTAATGTCCATATTTCTATTATGTATTATTTAACAAAAATTTTCAAAGTTTAAATTACAATATTTATTCCTAAAATTTTATAAGACTTTTTGTCACAGAACCGGAAAATTTTTGTCTGTAAACTACCTTCTTCTATCCACGTAGATTCCTTTAATCGGAGAATACTCAATAATATGACTCAGCCGTATTGATGCCTGCTTCAGTAAAGTAATCTTTTTTATCAGATCATAGTATCTCCCTTCATCACTATTGCTGTAATGATCAAGTTCTTTCGCCGTTTCTTTTATCAGATAATCAATATATCTGTATTTATGCAGTAGAACATCCCCTTTTATCTGGTCAGCGACTTTATCCCCGTAATTGGGAGGATAAATATTGCGTGAAGCCCAGTTTTCAAGTTCATCCATCGGAATCAAAGCATCTACAACCTTCGTAGTAATCTCTTCATCCATAAAAGATACAAAAAAGTTTCCACTTCTCAGTTCATCTTTTTGAATTCCCTCTCTAACCTGGTTAACAATGATTTCATTTTCTTTCACTAAAAATGTATACTGCTCTTCTTCAAAATGATGAAGAATTTCTTCAATGACCGTAATCTGGTATTCTTCATTGTTTTCATTTCTGCGTTTCAGAACAATATCCCCGAACATCAGCATATGATCAACCAGTTTATTCTCCATGAATAAAACATCGTATAGAAAAGGATCTTCTTTTTCCCGGTCGGGCGGAACAATTTCCATTTTTGGAGGAGCCTTTTCTTTTTGCTGCTGCTGAACATGATGAGTCTGGTTCTGTGTAATCTGTTTCTGTACATCAAGCTCATTGAAAAGACTCTGTTCGGAAAGTCCGAATTTATTGGAAACTTCCTTCAGATAGACCTCCCGCTTTAATGCATTTTGTACAAAGGACACCGATTTAACAATGTCACGGATTGCCTCTGCTTTTTTAATAGGATCATTTTCAACATCTCTTAACAGGATCTCTGCTTTAAAGTCGATAAAGTCCATCGCTTCATTTTCGATGTACTTTTCTACATATTCCTGCGGATGTTTTCTTGCAAAAGAATCCGGATCGTCTCCATCAGGAAAAAGCAATACACGAATGTTCATCCCTTCCGTGAGCAACATATCTATACTTCGGAAACTGGCCTTAATTCCGGCATTATCCCCGTCAAAAAGAATGGTTACATTTTCTGTAAGCCTTTTAATCAGTTTGATCTGTTCCGTAGTAAGGGAAGTTCCTGAGCTGGCCACCACATTTTCAATTCCGGACATATGAAGTGAGATCACATCCATATAACCTTCCACCAAAAGACAGGCATTCTTTCTGGAAATGGCCTGTTTGCTCTGGTTTAGTCCATAGAGAACATTTGACTTATGGTAAATCTCTGTTTCCGGTGAATTGAGATATTTGGCAGTCTTAACATTACTTTTTAAAATTCTGGCCCCAAAACCTAAAACCCTGCCTGAAAAACTATGAATCGGAAAAATAACCCTTTCCCGGAAACGGTCTACTCCCGCGGGAGCATTTTCAGGAAAAATGGAAAGCCCTGATTTTTCCAGGATTTCTTTGGAATATCCTTTTTCAAGGGCATAAGCTGTAAAAGCATTTTTCTTTTCCGGCGAATATCCAAGCTGGAATTTTTTAATGATATCATCCTTAAGTTCCCTTTCTTTAAAATAGGAAAGTCCTATACTTCTTCCATCCTCATCATTCCAAAGGATTTCCTGAAAATAATTATTGGCAACTTCATGGATCTTATACAGCAGATCTTTTTCGGTCTGTGCATGCTTTGCCTCTTCAGAAATCTCGCGCTGATCTTCTTCGATTTCAATTCCGTACTTTTTGGCGGCATGGCGGAGGGCTTCCGGATACGTAAAATTTTCAATTTCCATCAGGAAAGAGATCGCTGTTCCCCCTTTACCTGTTGAGAAGTCTTTCCAGATCTGTTTGCTGGCAGAGACTACAAAACTCGGTGTTTTTTCATCATGGAACGGGCTAAGCCCTTTATAATTAGACCCTGCCCTTTTCAGCTGCACATATTCACCTACAATCTCTTCAACCCTTATTGTGGAGAATATTTTATCTATGGTCTGTTTGGAAATCATGCTGTAAAATTAAGTAATTTTATAAAGAAACAGGAAGCTTTTGAACCGGATAGTTTAAGACCCCGAACCAGAGGCCTCAGGAACAGGAAGGAAATATCAAAAAAAACGAAACCTACATCTATAAAGCAGGAATTCCTCTCTAACCCATAACTATATCCCCACCTCATAACTCATAACTCATAACTCATAACTCATAACTCATAACTCATAACTCATAACTCATAACTCATAACTCTAAAACATATTCATTATTTTTGCAACAAATTAGCTTATGCAGTTCAATATACATAAAATCGAAGACTGGCAGGAAGTTGTTGACAACATCATTCCTCAATTACAACATAATATTCTTTTATTAAAAGGAAATCTGGGAGCAGGTAAAACAACATTCACCCAATTTCTGCTTAAAGACCTGGGAAGTGAAGATGAAGTCAGTTCCCCTACCTATTCCATCGTTAACGAATACAATACTCCAAAAGGAAAAATATACCATTTCGATCTGTACCGTCTGAAAAATATTGAAGAAGTATATGACATTGGTATCGAAGAATATCTGGACAATTCCTTTTTGTGTATTATAGAGTGGCCGGAAGTCTATGAGGAAGAACTTTACGGCCTTAAATATCACACAATGAGCATTATGAACACTGGTGAAAGCAGAGAAATTTCATTCGATTAAATATTATGTATCTTTGCTTATTAATTCAGTTTTTAAAATAACAATCTGTAAGATATAATTTAATTTAAGAATGAGTACAAATATTTTTACTCCTTTCACAGAAGAAGAATTGATGCCGAAGGAAGAAAAATTGGAGGTTATAAAAAAGGGAAAACAATTCAGTATTGGAATACCTAAGGAGACCTGTTTAAACGAAAGGAGAACCTGTATTACTCCGGACGCAGTTCAGGTGTTGGTGGAACACGGCCATGAGATCATTATTGAATCAGGAGCCGGACAGGGTTCATTTTTTACAGACTTACAGTATTCTGAATCCGGAGCCAGGATTACCAATGATCCTAAAGAAGCTTTCGGACAGGATCTCATTTTAAAGGTAAATCCTCCTACAGAAGATGAAATTGAATACATGAAACCCAATACCTATCTGGTTTCAGCTCTTCAGATCAATCTCAGGGATAAAGAATATTTCTTAAAACTTGCAGAGAAAAAAATAAATGCCATTGCTTTTGAATTTATTGTTGATGAATACAAACAGCTTTCACTGGTAAGATTAGTGGGTGAAATTGCAGGAACTGTTTCTATTTTATACGCTTCAGAATTATTAGCCTTATCAAATGGCCTGATGCTGGGAGGTATTACCGGCGTAAGACCCGCTGAAGTCGTAATTCTGGGAGCCGGAATTGTGGGTGAGTTTGCTACAAAAGCGGCCATAGGTCTGGGGGCCAGTATCAAAGTTTTTGATAATTCCCTGTCAAAATTAAGAAGACTTCACACCATGGTTGACAGCCGTGTTCCCACTTCTATTATTGATCCTAAAGAACTCAGTAAAAGTTTAAGGCGTGCAGATGTCGTAATTGGTGCTCTTCCAAGATTAAACATGGCTCCTATTGTCACAGAGGATATGGTCATGAAAATGAAAAAAGGCAGTGTCATTATTGACATTACTATAGATAACGGGAAAGTAATCGAAACATCTGAACTGACTACAATGGAAGATCCTTATATTATCAAGCATGGAGTAATCCATTGCGGTCTTCCGAATTTAACATCAAGAATGCCGAGAACAACAACCAAAGCCATCTCTAATTTCTTTTTGTCATATATCCTTAACTATGATGAAGAAGGCGGATTTGAAAATATGCTGATCCGCAAAAATGAAATGAAGCAGAGTTTATATATGTATAAAGGAAGACATACAAAAAAGATCATCTGCGACCGTTTCGGACTAACGTACCATGATATCAATCTTTTAATTTTCTAATGAAAAAACTTAAATTTTATATAATAGGCTTCATTCCGGGGCTGCTTATCGTATTTTTTATTTTAAACAAGAAAGGGGCAAGCTGCAGCGGGTATTTACCAAACAGCCGTGTGATCGCAGAAACACTTTCCAAAGAATTCAGATATTCTGAGGGCTTTAAAAATGAAATGAATACCTATAAGATTGATGAAAAGTTTATAAAAGACAGCATCATCACCAACGGAAAAGTTGACTTTGACAGAAGCCATGCACAGAAAAAACCTTGTCCGGACTATCTGATTATGTATCCTGAAAAGGACCCGGCCTACGAAATTACTTTTGAGAAGTGTGAAGAAAATGTGACCTTAAACAGCCTGAGAAAACTTAAATAGCCCTCAATAATACAGTCTATATGGAAGGCAATTACTACATGATTCATGACTATCTGATATTCATCGGAGTTTTTGCCATTTTCTTTTTTCTGACCACCAGCATCTATCTTTTCAGCCAGCATCAAAAGCTGAAACAACAGAATTTCAAATTATCAGAGACCAATAAGATTATTGAACAGCGCCTGAATGAAGTACGGCTGGAACATATCGGAACAAAACTGAATCCCCATCTTTTCAAGAATATCCTTAACTCTGTACAGTCCCATGCGTACCAGACCTATATGTCCCTGGATAAGCTGGCCAATGTCCTGGATTATATCCTGTATGAAAGCAACAATAAGTATGTAAGTCCCAAAGAGGAGCTCAATTTTGCCTTAAGCCTTATTGATATCAATAAAATTAAGATCAATCCTCTGTTTGATTTCAGGATCAAATCCCGGATCAATAAATCAGATTCGGTGTATGAGGAAAAGGTATTTGCTCCGCTGATCTCCGTTGATCTTATTGAAAATGCTTTCAAACATACTGATTTCCTTGCACAGGATTCTTTTATATCCATCTATCTGGAGCTTGAAAACAGTATTTTCACAATGAAGGTCAGCAATAAAGCTTCCTTAAAAAATATTCTTGAAAAGGAAAAAAGCGGTTTTGGAAGTCAGTCCCTGGACCAAAGGCTGAAAATGATCTACAGTACTTTTTATCAACTGGAAAAGAGTTCTAAAAATGGCATATTTACAGCAGAATTAAAAATAAACTTAGGAGAATTCTATGATAAAATGCGTTATTCTGGATGACGAATTACTGGCCATCAGCTATCTGAAGCTTCTATGTGAACAAATTGACAATGTAGAGGTTGTAAAAGCATTCAATGATCCTAAAATCTTCCTGAAGGAAATTGGCAATATTGACTGTAATTTATGTATTCTGGATATTGAAATGCCTGGAATGACCGGGCTTCAGGTCGCAGAACTGATTTCAGATTCAAAAAAAATCATATTTACAACTGCCTATAAAGAATATGCAGCAGAAGCTTTTGATCTTAACGTAGTGGATTACGTCAGAAAGCCTATAAAAAAAGAAAGACTGATACAGGCTTTTGAAAAAGCTAAGGAACTGGTAGAAACTGCTCCGAAGAAATCCTTAATTGAATGGAACACCAATATCGGAAGGACGGTCATATTCACCGAACAGATTGCTTACATCAAAACTTCTGAAATAGACAGCAGGGACAAAGATATTATCCTGAATGACGGAACAACGATTGTTTTAAAAAACCTTAATTTTAAAAACCTCCTGGAAATGTTGCCTGGCAAAGATTTTGCCCAGGTCAACAAAAAAGAGATTATCGCCTTATCTTCTATCAAAGTGTTTTCCACCAATGAGATCATTACCACACTGGCTATTGATGATCAGTCTTTTTTAAAACTGCAGATCGGTGAAGCGTATAAGAGTTCGTTAATGGAACTGTTCGGAAAATAGCCCCTTCATTTCTTCCTCTTTTCATTACAGAATACAAGGCCTTTATTACAACTCCCGTTTTCAGGACGGTAAAGTATCTACTTTTGTACGGAATTAATGATTAAATGAATGAAGGTTACTGAAGGTTTTCATATCCGGCTTATTCATGCCGGGAACAATGGTCAGAACAGGATTAACATGACTGTATGTTCAAAATAGATTTCGTTACATTTTTCAGAACATTCGTTACATTTTAAAAAGAAAGGTCTTTTAATATCATTTTATTCTTATCAACTTTGCATTAAATATTGGAATCATGAATTTGGGGAAATACAAAAATCTTATTTTTTACATCAGTACAATCGCATTCTTTTCATGCCTTATGTACTGGTTTTTTGTGGAAGGCAAAACGCTGGAGATTGGTGAAAATATTACTCCCGGCAAAACTACAGGTTCTACCATGTGGGAAAATTTCACTGATTCATTTCTCACCAATCTTCATCATCCTTTGGCATTACTTCTTGCTCAGATTGTTACCATCATTCTGGTGGCAAAACTTTTTGGATGGATTTGTATAAAGCTGAAACAGCCATCAGTAATTGGTGAAATGATCGCAGGGATTGTTCTCGGTCCTTCTCTTTTCGGGTTGTATTTTCCGGAACTTTCGGCCTTTATTTTCCCTAAAGAATCTCTGCCCAATCTGCAATTTTTAAGTCAGATAGGACTGATCCTCTTTATGTATATTGTCGGAATGGAACTTGACCTGAGTGTTCTCCGGAAAAAAGCACATGATGCTGTGGTAATCAGCCATGCAAGCATCATCATTCCTTTTGCCCTCGGAGTCGGGCTTTCCTATTTCATTTATAAAGAATTTGCCCCGGAAGGCATTCAGTTCAGTTCATTTGCTTTGTTTATCGCCATAGCAATGAGTATTACCGCATTTCCTGTTTTAGCAAGAATTGTTCAGGAACGGAATCTTCATAAAACTAAAATCGGAACTGTTGTAATTACCTGTGCTGCTGCTGATGATATTACGGCCTGGTGTATCCTGGCAGCGGTGATTGCTATTGTAAAAGCAGGATCTTTTTCAGGATCGGTATTCGTTATATTAATGGCTGTTTTATATGTATTTATTATGATCAAAGCCGTACGTCCGTTCCTGAACAGAATCGCAGAGTCACAAAAGGGAAAAGGCTTTATCAATAAAGGCCTTGTAGCTATATTTTTCCTGGTCCTGATCATTTCCTCCTATGCTACTGAAGTTATTGGGATTCATGCACTCTTTGGAGCATTTATGGCAGGTGCTATTATGCCTGAAAATGTAAAATTCAGAAATCTTTTCATAGAAAAGGTAGAAGATGTTGCCCTGGTCCTGCTACTTCCGCTTTTCTTTGTATTTACAGGATTAAGAACTCAGATCGGCCTGTTGAATGATGTTCATCTCTGGAAAACAGGCGGGCTCATTATTCTGACTGCTGTCACCGGAAAATTTATGGGAAGTGCACTCACAGCCAGGTTTTTAAAAATAAGCTGGAAAGACAGCCTTACCATAGGTGCACTGATGAATACAAGAGGACTCACCGAGCTTATTGTCCTTAACATCGGTTATGATTTAGGGGTTTTGGGTCCGGAACTGTTTGCAATGCTTGTCATTATGGCATTATTTACTACGTTTATGACAGGGCCCTGCCTTGATCTTATCAATTACTTGTTTAAGGGAAAGAAATCCATGATAGAAGAAGAGGAAGAAGACAATGATACAAAATACAGGATTCTGCTGTCCTTTGAAACGGCAAAATCCGGAAGTAAACTGTTAAAGCTGGCTGACAATTTCACCCATAAAATGAACGGCAATAAAAGTGTAACAGCAATGAATATTGCTCCCGTTGATGAACTTCATGCCTTCGATATTGAAAATTTTGAAAGGGAACAGTTTAAAAATGTAATTGAAACATCACACGAGCTCAAACTTGAAGTCACCACACTTTTTAAAGCATCTACCGATGTTGAAAGCGACCTGACCAGTATTACAAACAAAGGAAATTATGATCTTCTTCTCATCATGCTGGGTAAATCCATGTATGAAGGAAGCTTATTAGGCCGGTTACTAGGATTCACAACCAAAATCATCAATCCGGAAAAATTACTTAATACAGTAAAGGGAAAAGGAAACATTTTCAATAACTCTCCTTTTGATGATCTCACCCTGCAGGTTCTTGACAAAGCAACCATTCCTGTCGGAGTCCTGGTTGATAAAGATTTTAATACAGCCGATAAGATATTTGTCCCGATTTTCAATCTGAGTGATTTTTATCTTCTTGAATATGCCAAAAGACTGATCAATAATAATAACTCGCAAGTTATTATTCTGGACGCGGCCGGACAGATCCGTAATAATATCGAAGTGAAAGAACTGATCAGAAGTATTGAACAGGTCGCGCCCAATCACATTACCCTTTATAATGAAAAGAAAATTGAAAAAGAGTTTCTGAATGCACAGGATCTGATGCTCATCAGCAGTAAAAGCTGGAAAAACCTGATTGATACCAAAAGCTTATGGTTATCTGATATCCCTTCTACCCTGATCATTTCAAACCCTTAAAACCAATATTTCTATTTCTTACTGAAGCTGTAAATATTATTCGTTGTCTGTAAAGAAAAAACGGGTATATTTATAGCTTCATTTTTTGGATATGCTGATTGACAGTAGAAACGGAGCAATAGAGCTGAGTAACTTCAATACCCTGATATATAAAGGAATGCTGTTTGATCAGCTTCAACAGACTGATTTTTATAAACAGAAATATCATGATATGTGGGATGTAAAAACCGGATATTTCTGGTATTACTTCAACACCATTGACACACATGGATACCAACTGCATTTTAATCTGTGTTTCTATGGGGATCAGCTGCATTCCATCCATATGAATACCCGGGAAGATACGGATGCTAAAGATTGGAATGAATGGTCTGAAGAAAAAGAAATGCTGGTCTTTTACCGCAACAATAAATTTCTGACTTTATTGCTGGAAAGACCTCCTGCCCAAAAAAAGAAAACACCATACCCCAGCGTTTCATTCAGATTTCCCTGGGGCAATATATGGTCTGTGTATGATCCGCGGAGCGCCAGTAGCCTGATGGGTATACAGTACCAAGAAGAAAAAAATATATAATAAACCAATAACCAAAAAGAAGAAAAAGTAAATATGTGCCGATATGCCATGATGGTTTACAAAGGTCACTATGCCTGTTTTAACTGCCAGAAAACATTTAAACGCCGCATTTTAAAAGATGTAGACAGAGATGCCCAGACTTCAGTGGAAGCCAGATGCCCCGAATGTGGCAATATGTTGGCCGATATGGGACTGGATTTTAAATCTCCGGCAAAGGATGATCATAAACAATGGGCACATATCCGGAATTTATACACCGTGGGAATAACCTTTCATTCATGCGGATGCTCGGGGCCGGGATATATTCCCCAGGACCGCAAAGCTATTATCAACTATCTGGAAAAGATCCGGTCAGAATATATGCATGCTCTGGTATTCTGGAGATACCGTATAGAACCGGAAAATAAAAAAGAGCGTGAACTGGAATATCAGAAAAACGGATCCCGGCTGTGGACAGTTAACCGGAATTTTTTTAAACAGACCGTATCCAATCAGGAAGGAATAAATTACTGGATTAATAAGATCAAAGAAGTGGAAGAAAGACTGGAAAAGATCAAAAATACCTGAGGGTATTCTATTCCTTTTGATCCTTCTTATAAATCATAAAACACTAATCAATTAATGATAAACGCTTCTAATTTGGCATAAGAGCTAACAGCTTTTTAAAATCACCCGTTATTCTCCTCTCTTTTTCTGCCAGATAACCATTGCTGAACGATGTTCCCGGATTATGGCTGCTAATTACAAAAATCAGATTCCCTTTTTCAAAATAACTTCTGGTCTCTGTAATTTTTGATTTATCAAAATCAAAGGCTTCAGTATCTTTATTTTCTCTCATCATTTCGGCATTATAAAATAATGGACGGTTGTATGTATAATCTTTTTCAAAAACAAAAGATAAGTTTCCCTGTAGTAAATAATACTCAGTCAATACCTGCCCTGTTTCACCATAATGCCTGGTTGTTATTTTTTCCAAACGGTTGTTTTGGTAATAAAAGACAGCTTCTCCCCCTTCTGCAGACTCTCCTTCAATTGGTATTTTTTTGACTGAAGTCCATTTTCCAATGGAATTGATTTTTTTGAAATTGGCGCGTATAGGCTCCAGTCTGTCTTTCATTCGTTTATTCAGCCTGGTATCCTCTTCATGGACTGCTCCCCCGATCCCAACTGTATCTTTTAATATGGAATAAGAAAACTCCTTGCTCTCCTTTGTAATCAGGTAATCCGGAATTCTGGCATATCCTGAAACCGGAATCATGAATACCATAGTCAGTACATAGAAATATCTGCCTTTCATATTTGGTTTTTGGGTAAGTTTAAATTGTAATCCTGTATCTGAAGCATATGTTTCTTTTTAATTAAAAATTTCACCCCATTTAAATTTTTAATTATATACAAATCTAATAAATCTACATCTGCCTAAACAACATAAACTTTCATTTTAAATATCAGGTCAGTTTTTCAGATAAAAGCAGTCGTAGTTCTACTACAATTTTTAAAATTCAGCTTCAAAAATTATATTCAAAAAAGACTTTTTTAATAGTTTTATCATATAATTCACTTTGGATGGAAATTGATTTTTTGGAATATAAAGTTCGTAACGGCGATACGCTGAAGTCTGTGGCTTCACGGTTGGGGATGACCGCGGAAGAGCTCAGGATATTTCACAATGCCCACTGCCAGAGGATGAATAAAATATGGTTTGAAGACCTTCATGATATCAAAAGTATTATAGTTCCCACAAACTTTAAAACAGAGAAAGAAAAAGCACAGGAAAAAGAAAATATACTTTTTCCAGTCTGCGTGCCGGATTCTTTTTATGCAAAAAAATATTCCGTTTCCGAAACTTTTGACAGCCCTTTTGAAACACCGGTACACATAGATTACAGCATTGATCTTAGCTTCCGGGAAGACCGGAACAGCGGCTACAGGCACATGTCTTATCAGGCCGGGAACTTTAAAACCAATGGAAAAACTCCTGAGGATAAAGTAAGCAGCCTTTCTATCTCCTGTATGAAAAGCATTATGCCCATTGGGTTTCTTCTCAGTACTAGCGGCCAGATATCAGGTCTGGAAGATCATAAGAAGATCACAGAAGTGTTTGCGGAACAACGTAAAGAACTCGATGATTTTTTTACAGGAGAAGTCAACCGGAAGTACTTGGATACATTTGAGAAAAGCATTTCTGATGAACATTTTCTTCTGCAGCAATTCCGGAACACCCTTTTATTTCAGGTCCTGTTCCCAAAAACGGACTGGTTCCGCCGGAAAACAGCCTGGACAGAATCATTTCATTTTCTTCAAAACTCTTTTCCCGTACGATGTAAACTGAAATCTGAACATAGCAATGACTCTGAAAATACTGTTGTCACCTCCTTAAAAGGAAATATTGAAGATTTTTGCAGTAGCCGGGAAATCATGCGCGGGATAAGATCCAAAGACCCTTCCGGAACAGATGAGGATCCGGGGGAGATCTCAATAGAATATACCACTCACAAAAAAAATAAAAACCTTCTTCAGGCTGGTGCCATTTTATGGCTAAAACATGAAGAAGAGCTTGTTTATCAACACTCAATCACTATAACACAAGGATAATATGAAAAATTACGTCATACAAAAGGGTGATACTTTCCGTTCGCTGGCCCGGCAGTTCAGGCTTAAAGACGAAGGTATTTTAAAAACCTACCATAACCTCCACTGTCCGCCAGAAGATGTTATGAAAGAGCCTGTTCCGGGAAAAACGATCCTGATCCCTGAAGACCGGGAATTAATGAGTGATGCAATCGGACCGGATAACATTTCGGAGCCCGCAGAAACGGATACCGCAGGCAACACCGCCGATAAGAGAAACCCGGAACAAGCAGGAAATAAAGAACAGCCTTCCGGAAAAACAGAAGAAAAAAATAAAGAAGAGGAAAAACAGGAACAAAAAGAAGATGATGGTGACTCCAGCCCTCATGACGGAAAATATTTTATCGTGCAAAAAGGAACAGTACAGTGTAATCAGGGCTTTAAATTTCCAACCTTTAAAGTCACCAGCCACCAGAAACACTACTGGAATGATGCCGAGGGAGAAGCAGACTATCTTGCGGCTACAGAAGATGATCTTCAGTTTAATCCATCTGCACAGCCGTTTGGGCAATGCAAACTTAAACCAAGCTCAGGAGGATATCTTCCATGTGCCTATGCTCCCGCCGGAAAATGGCAGAAACCTTATGAAAAGGTAAAAGTAATGGGCAAAAGCTGTCTTACTGAAATTTCAGAGCTGATGTGCACTACCGGAGGAAAAATTACCATCCTTAAGCACGGGCAACAGAGTGAAACCGGTAAAGGCCAGGTAAATACTGCCAATTCCGGAGAACAGCAGGTTTATAATCCTGTTGTGGATTTTGAAGAATTCAAAGAAGATATTAAAGGAACTGATGAACTCTATTACAGCTAAGTTATGATAGGAAATATTATTGGTTCCCAGAACCCTCTTACAGAAACAGCTTACAGCTATGAGATAAGCGCTTCCGGACTTTTGGGAAACTTCGGAAGCGAATATGAATGGTATCTGTATAAAAAGCAGAAGAGCGGAAGCTGGAAAGATATTACCGGAACCCCTAAAAAAGGGAAAAAGGTAACGTATACATTTGGAGAAATCGCTTTAGGAATAGAGTTCGAAATGAAAGTCTATGAGATAAAGCAGGGAATACTTCCGGGAATGCCTTCCTCAAAGCAGCTGGCTGCCCGGCTTATACTGATTCCTACCAGTAACAAGGTTCCTAAAATCAATAAGGTTGTTCTTTTTAACAGAGCAGGAAAAGATGTCAACAAAGCCAGTTACCGCGATACCCTGATTGCACAGGCTCATTGTGTGGCAATGTTCAATAAGGAAATCGAATTTCACCTCTGGGAAGATGATGCTGCCGGAAAAGGACATGATGCTGCAGTTAACAGGAACAACCGTCACAATAAAACGTATAAAGCCAGGGTAAATGAAAAAGGAATTGCTGAGGTCAGTATCCCTTTAATGACCGATGAGAAAATTTTACGGCAAATGGCAAACAGATTCCTGATGAATGGTGATAAGGATGAAGGAGCTAATCATGAATATTATGTAACAGCAAGCTACACCGGAAAAATCCAGGGGGCAAGCCAGGTAAATGTAGATGTTGCCAATCCTGATTATAAAAAAGGACAGTCACCATCTCAGCCTAAACCAAAGCCACAAAACAATACTCCAAAATTCCCTTCAGGGCAAGGAGGCGGAACAAAACAACCTGATCCGAAAGGAAATATCCTGGATGCTGTTTTCATCAATGACAACGGAAAAGAGCTTTCCAAAGTATCGGTTGGAGATAAAGTAAGAATCAGGATTCATTCCAAAAATATGGTGGGTAAACACATTCAATATGTAATATGGGAGTCCGATACCACTTCGCATGATGAAGTTTACAGAAGCGGTAATATCAAAATTCCAGCTGATGTCTGTGACACCTCAGGTTTTGTAATTACCAAAGCAATTTTTGACAAGGGAATTGATTCTCCTATAGGTGATCCGGATTCTGATAAACAACATTACTTTATCGAAATCATTTCTAAAGATCTTTCGGAAGAATCTAAAAAATTTGGCGTAGATTCGGATGGATTGATTGAAGTGGAGAAATTGAAAAGTGCGGCGGGGGTGCAGAACCAGCCAAAGCCGGAGAAAAAAGGCAGCTGTATATGTCAAGAGCAGTATAAAGACTTAGTTTGGGGAGGAAAAGTTAGTTGTGAATTTAGAAAGAAAGTTATACAGATTTGCGCAGAACTTTGGGGTGAAAATAGAAAAATGGATATGGCAAATGGATTAATGGCTGTTATGAATGTAGAAACAGCAAGTTCTTTTAAAGCTCATCAGATAATGGGACAAACTTTAAAGAATGTTAATTCCATAACAAAAGACGATTTCTGGCTTGTTCAAAAGGACAAAAAAACAGGAAAAGAAATCCGTACCTCTCGAGCAGTTGGTCTAATCCAATTTACACAATCTGCATTACAATCAATTGGTGAATTTACTCCTGGCAGCGGCTTTGATAAGCTACATGAAGTTAAATTACGTTTTGCTAAAATGGGTGAAGTTAAGCAGCTTGATTATGTGAAAAAATATTTTGCATCATCCAAAGATAAAATTAAAAGTCCAGAAGATATTTATTTACATGTATTTGCCCCAAAAGGTGTAAACGAGTCAGATCATTATGTTTTATATGAGAAGGGAACTATAGAATATACTCAAAATGCAAGTGTTGATACTAAAAGTAAAGGTGTAAATAAAGGAGATGGTAAGATCCAACGTTCAGAAATTTTAGAAAGATATCATGATAGCTATAATGAAGGAAAAAATAGCAAGGTAAAAACATTTACATGT
Source organism: Chryseobacterium flavum (assembly GCF_003385595.1). Lineage (GTDB taxonomy): Bacteria > Bacteroidota > Bacteroidia > Flavobacteriales > Weeksellaceae > Chryseobacterium > Chryseobacterium flavum. Next base: position 61,794 of record NZ_QNUE01000017.1, read on the forward strand.
GAATATGTTACTCAATCTGCTGGTAAAAACTCCAATTCAGGATTTTATATTTATAGAAATGGTAATATTAAATATATTGAAGGAAAAAATTCTATCGCATATTATGTTCAAATAAAAGAAGGTTCGAATACTTTTAAAAAGTTATATACCCTTACTAAAAATTCCTTTGGATTAGTTAAATTTCCAGATTCTGGTGATGGATTTAACAGATATGGTCCTATTGATATCGGAGGGGCTTCCTCAATTGAAAATGTTGGAAAAGGGGATCATTATCTTCTTCCTCAAACTGCGGCTGCTTTATTTGGAATAATATCAGAGATTAAAGATAAGAAATGGGAAATTAGTCTTGGAGATATGTCATCTGAAAATGGAAGTGATCCTACAAGTAGTCCTTCAAAGGCAAAAACTCATCATGCAGGTCATGGACATAAAGGAAAACAATCCGGATTAAATATTGATTTTAGATATTTGGACAAAAATGGAAAAAGTTTTCAAGGCTTAAGTAGTTCAAGCTCATTTGATGACTCAAAAAATAAAATATTTTTTGAAATTGCTTCCAAATTCGGTTTCAATAAAAACTATGCAACAGGAAAAAGCTATGCAGGTGTAAATTCAAAAGTTGGAGGTCATTATGACCATGGCCACATAGGAGCTTTATCTATAGAATTTGAAACTGTCCAAACAATAGATGCTCATATCGAACAATAAACATTAAAAATTATGTATATAAAAATATTATTAAGTCTCTCGCTTTTAGCTTGTAGTGGTAAGGAAGTAAATATTGCTAATAATACTGAAATACAAAACGAAGCTATTCAGATTCAAAAAAAAAATGATGACGGTGGTTTTGTAATATTAAAAAACACATATGATCACAAAATACCAGTTGTTTTATATAACTCAAACCATTCACAATGGAAATCTTTTAGTTTCAATGATAACTTCAATGATGAAGATATAATTCCTTATGCTATAAAGCCTGACAATACTCTTTTGGTGTTTAAAAACCTTGGAAAAGAAAATGGATATTATAAAGTATTAGTTAATGAAGATAAAAACACAATAAAATACATTAAAGAATCAGACCCAAATTTTAAATATCAAACAATTGAAGAACATATCTTAACAGTATTTTCAGTTGAATTTAATGAAAAGGAGAATCCTCTGAGATTGGAGCCAGATGCCAAATCTAAAACATTACCTTTAAATAAAGACAGCTTTTATTATCCCGTTAAAATAAATGGCAATTGGTTAATGGTAGAAGACGATAATAATAAAAAGTTTTGGATAAAATGGCGCGATGAAAAAGGAAACTTAATAATAGATTTATATTATGATGCTTAAGAATATAAATATTAAAAATCAAGGAAAAATTCTGTTGTTACTAATTGTATTAATTAGTTGCAAAATTTCTGATGAAAATAAATCTCCTAATATTCATAAATCTGAAAGTTTAAATACTATAGATCCTAAATTTTCAGGTAACTTTTCTGTAACACAACAGACAGAAGAAACAACGTCTGGAACAGGATATATTACTTATAATTTTAATATAAAAAAAGGTAAAGCCATTTTATTAACAGAAACCTATCATGAGCCAATTGTGTGTAATGGTGAATACAAAACCTTTGAAAACAATAACTTCTTAGATTTATATTATTCGGGAGATGATGAAGGCTGTAAATTCGTTACACCAAATTTTAGAATCAAAAAGGAAAAAAACACTTATTTCATTCAGGGAGTTGGAGGTGAAGCAACGTTCCGTAAATGGATACAGTTAAACAAAACAAAATAATATCTGATACAAAACTTAAAGTATAAGCAAAATGATGAAAATCTTTTTAATTTTATTTTCACCTGCACTTCTTTCATGTTGGAATAAACAAAAAGAAATTTCCAAAGTAGAATTTTCAGATAATAGAATTGATACAAAAGATTTAATTCTGCTAAATAAAATTAATTGTACTCAGGAAAGTAATGAAACAATAAATTATAATTTAAACTGTAAAAATTTCAATGTATCAAATACACTTATTGAAGGAAGTGATATAAATAAATATGAACTTATTACTTTTATTTTTAATGATATAGAAAAAGCTATTATCAGGAAAATTAATAATGAAGATTTAGAAACATCTTCGCCTTTAATATACTATTCTGATACTTCTAAAAATTATGTAATATTTTTTCCTGTTAATGGTGACCATCACTTCGGATGGAAGTTGTATTTGTATAAAAACAAAGTTCTATATCCTGTAGGACAAAGAATAATGTACTGGAAACCAGAATATGAAGAATCTGATATAAGTTATTCCGACATATTGAACATTTACGAAGGTAATGATAATATTGTAGTTGAAATACCTGCCAAAAAAGCTATTATTGCCCTTCGTCCTGCTATGTTTCCAGAAGTTGCTATCAGAACAAACAGGTTTATTTTTGTACAAGATCCAGATACTGGCGAACCGGAATTTATAAATCCTGATTTATTTTATCATTTTAACACATACATCTTTCATAATCCAAAGTATAAAGAAATAAAAGAATAAAATATAAAATCAATGAAAATATTTCATATCACGTTAATAATATGTTTTACTATACTTGTTTCTTGTGAAAAGCAAAATAAGGGAACAGTAATATCTGGCTTGTCAGATCAATTAGAAGATACCACAACAGTTATAAAAAAAGAGCTACCTATTCAAGATAATGAATGTTCAATTGATTCTCTGGCAATGCAAACTACAGAATATAATAAAATTACATTTTATACTGAAGACAATCTGAGGGGAAGCGGAGTTATAAATTTATCAATAAATAAAAGCACAGAGATATTCAATATGGACAAAACTCCATATGGTAAAATACTTGTTAATAATGAGGATGAAAATGTATTCGATATTAAGCTTCCTAAAGTTATAATTGCCCGGGAAATAATTCCTGATAGTGAGCATAGAGTATTTAGTTTCGATGCTGAAGAACCAAATTCAGATAAAAATTTTCTCATCATTTACATTAACAAACAAAAAAAACTGATCGAAAAGAAAAATAATAATTTTGTTTTCAACCCATGGGAAAAATATATTAAATCAGCTTTCATACAGTTAACCCCCGAAGTTCCAAACACATCCAAACAGGAACTATTATATTGGTATAAAGTGTTGGAAATAAAAGGTGATTCTATGCAGGTCAAGTCAATTCCTAAAACAGATTGTGATTATATCGAAGAGTATAAGAATGTTACAAAATGGATAAAATGGAAGCAAAACTCCTGTAAACTAATTAATTTTAACTTTTGTTATTAACTATGAATAAGCCCATTTATATTTTCTCGTTTATTCTAATTCTTACAACTCTTAGTATTTGTTGTAAGGACAATTCCACCCTAAAAGAAAAAACAACTTTTTTTTTAGGAGATAAAAAAATTTCAGACAAAGAATATTTTGAATCTCTTGTTTAAGTTATATCAAAAGATGGTTTTAAAAAATAATTTTTTATATCTATTAGTTTTAGTAATATCTGTGAATTATAACTCACAGATATTACTGCCACAGACAAAAAGAAGTTCTTTTGAAACATATAAAAATAATAAAGACTATTTCATAAAAACCTTTGATGTCAACAAGGATGGCATCTCTGACAAAATTGTAAGTAACAAACCTTATCAAGGAGAAAATCTATTTATTTTTTTAGGGGATAAGCAAGGTAAATATACATTAGCACTGGAAACAAGAAATTTCTCTGAGAACGGAGGTAATGTTATTAATGATATCATTCCAATCTCTGGAAATAAAGGATTCACTATAAAAACATCCTTCCCTGATCGCGGATATTATGAAAAAGAATATAACATTATCCTGGATAATAATACCTGGTTTCTTAAAAATATTATCTATAAAACAATGTCAGATATTTCTCCGGATGCAGTAAAATACATTTGCGATGTTCCTCAAAATATTGATTTACAGAAATCCGGATGGACTGATAAAATAATACCAATTCCTGAAGAAAATGTAAGAACCAAAAAATGTAGAGTAGAAAAAAGTCAAAATAAAACAGCCTTTTACATTCAAGATCCTGATGGTTTTACAAATCTAAGAAAAGATAAAAATACAACATCACAAATTCTTCAAAAGATAAAAACCGGAGAGCAAATTGAAGTTCTCGATCAAAACGGAGACTGGTGGTTTGTTGTTTCCAAAGAAGGTAAAAAAGGATATGTCAACAAAAGCAGGATAAAATCACAATAATATAAGCCCTATTTTTACGGAAAATATTCAATACTTTATGAAAAAGATAAGTTTTATCGGTCTTATGATCGTAATTCTGACAGGTTGCCGGAATGAGTCAAAACAAGCCGTAAATAATGCAGCGGAAACTCCCGAAAAAGACAGCCCCATAATTAATAGAAAACCGGCAGCAGAGAACAATACGATCCCGGAAAGTAAGGAACTCCCTGTTCTGAATAACTGTACAGAAAAAACAATTGAATATGGCAGTGAGCAGGAATGTCTTTTTACCGGATCCACTATAGAAGAAGTCTATCATACAACCATTAAAGAAAAAGAAGTAGAAAAAGCAGAATTACTCCTAACCGAGCTTCCTAAGCAAAATATTGAGAAAGAAATCAATAAAGATGGCCTGGATTTTATTAATTATACTGTTTCTTCCGGAAAAATTGAGATTGAATTTCTGTTTGCCGGCGGAGTAACCACTTTAGAAATGGAACAGCAGGGTAAAAATGTGAAAAGAACCATTATACATAGCGCTGACTAATTGCTTTCCTACCTGTCACGATATAATTCAGATAAGAAATACCTTAAGTTTAAAAAATATTTTATAACTTCGCCCCGTGAATTTTAACAACAAAACATATTATTATAGAATTTTTACCTCAGATCTGGGATAGGGATTCTTATGAACATAGCTTAAAACCTCGTCCTTGACGAGGTTTTTTTATTTAAAAAATTAAAAGATGAAAATAAGTATTATAGGAGCCGGATTAATCGGAGGATCCATGGCATTAAAATTAAGAGAAAAAGGTATTGCCCGTTTCATCTATGGGATTGATCATAGTCAACAGCATATCAATGACGCACTTGAACTGAAAATAATTGATGCCGAAGCGGATCTGGAACAGGGAGTCAGGAACTCGGATCTGATCATTATAGCGATTCCTGTAGATGCAGCAAGAAAACTTCTTCCTGATGTACTGGATCTTGTATCAGACCACCAGACTGTAATGGATGCAGGTTCTACAAAAGCAGGAATTGTTAATGCCGTTAAGGATCATCCGAAACGATCAAGATTTGTAGCCTTCCACCCCATGTGGGGGACAGAAAACAATGGACCTAAGTCTGCCATTGCTGAAAGTTTCTCAGGCAAGGCAGGGGTAATCTGTAATAAAGAAGAATCGGCAGATGATGCCCTGAATACCGTTGAAAAAGTTGTTAATGCCCTGGATATGCATATCATCTATATGAATGCTGAAGATCATGATATCCACACGGCTTACATTTCCCACATCTCTCACATTACATCATATGCCCTTGCCAATACTGTTCTGGAAAAAGAACGCGAGGAAGAAACCATCTTTCAGCTGGCAAGTTCCGGTTTTTCAAGTACCGTACGTCTGGCCAAATCTCATCCGGAAATGTGGGTTCCTATTTTTAAGCAGAACAAGGAAAATGTTTTGGATGTGCTGAACGAACACATCACCCAGCTCCGGAAATTCAAAGCAGCACTGGAAAAAGAAAATTATGAATATCTTGAAGAACTGATCACCAATGCCAACAGGATCAGGGGCATATTAAGGTAGAACCCTTCTTAAGTAAAAAAATCCTTAGAAATTTATCTAAGGATTTTTATTTTAAAAAGTGATTTTTTCTTTAACATTCCGGAACATTTACCGCAATAGCAAGCCCTCCTTCTGAGGTTTCCTTAAAACGGTCGCTCATAGATTGAGCGGTTTCCCACATCGTCTGAATAACCTCATCCAGTGTAACTTTGGCTTTGGCCGGATCACTTTCCAGAGCGATATTTGCAGCAGTAATAGCTTTTATAGCACCCATTGTATTTCTTTCAATACATGGTATCTGTACAAGTCCCTTGATAGGATCACAGGTTAGCCCCAGATGATGCTCCATTGCAATTTCAGCGGCCATCAGAACCTGTCCTACATTACCGCCCAGAATTTCTGTAAGTCCGGCTGCCGCCATGGCTGATGATACCCCGACTTCTGCCTGGCAGCCTCCCATTGCCGCAGAAATAGTAGCATTTTTCTTAAATAAAGTTCCGATTTCACCGGCTACCAGCAGGAATCTTACAATATCTTCTTCACTGGTAAAAGGTGTAAATGCCTGGGCATACATTAAAACTGCAGGAATCACCCCACTTGCTCCGTTGGTAGGAGCCGTGATAATCCGCCCGAAGCTCGCGTTCTCTTCATTGACCGCCAGGGCAAAACAGGCTATCCATTTATTGATATTGGTAAAATTCTCCTCAGCATCCACTACCAGACGGAACCATTCATCTATATTTTTATAAACTTTATCTCCCAGCAGCTTTCTGTTTAACCCTGCTGCCCTTCTCGAAACATTCAGCCCTCCGGGAAGAATGCCCTCTTTATTCACCCCTTTATAAATGCATTCTTTGATCTGCTTCCAGATATACAAAGCCTCCTGCCTGGTTTCTTCCTGAGTTCTCCAGCTTTCTTCATTGATTAAAATCAGATCTGAAATTCTGCTGAATCCCAGCTTTTGACAATACTTTACAATATCTGAAGATTTATGGCACGGATATAATGTACGCACACAGTGCTTTTGAATAGAATTTTTTTCCTGACTCGCAATAAACCCTCCTCCTACAGAATAGAAATCCTGGACAAGCTCAGTTCCATCTTCAAAAACAGCTCTGAAGATCATTCCGTTAGGGTGAAAATCAAGGGATTTCTGCATATTTAAAACCAAATGATATCCGTAGATAAAAGGGATTTCTTTCTCTCCTCCCAGGTTAATGACCTCATCTTTCTTGATCTTATCTATTTTTTCATCAATTTTTGAGGTATCGATGGTTTTAAAATCCTCTCCATTCAATCCAAGCATTCCGGCAATGTCTGTACCGTGTCCGATTCCGGTTTTGGCTAAAGAACCAAAAAATTCGAGGAAGACTTCTTTCACCTCTTCGATTGTTCTTTCTCTTTTAATAATTCTGATGAATGCAGAAGCTGCATTCCAGGGTCCCATGGTATGCGAACTGGACGGCCCTATGCCTACTTTAATAATCTCAAAAACCGATATTGATTCCATAATGATTCTTCATTTTCCTCAAAAAACAAAGATACATGATAAATCTTATAAACAGCATAGTAAAATACCGGAATTAGCAGCCCATATCATGAATGTAATGAAATTGTAACATGCATTTCTGTAAATTAGCCACGATCTTTTTTTACACATCAGATCATATTAAATTCGTAATAAATAATCTAGATGGAAACATTACTCAAGAATATCCTGCAGCATGTAAAGCTTAGCCCGGAAGAAATAAACCTTTGTAAAAGCTTCTGGACGGAAAAAACTTTGAGAAAAGGTGAATTTCTCCTGAGAAACGGGGAAGTCTGCCGGCATGACAGCTATGTTCTTTCAGGAGTTTTAAAAGCCTTTTGTATCAATTCCGAAAACGGAAATGAGGAGATTCTTTTTTTAGCTATTGACCATTGGTGGGCCACTGATATCGCCAGTTTTTCCAGGCAAAAAGCATCCATTTACAATATACAGGCTGTTGAAAAAACAACCCTGCTTCAGATCAGTCATTCCTCCTTTCAGAAAATGCTGGAGAAAATTCCCTCCCTGGAAAAATACTTCAGGATTATTTTAGAAGGATATCTTGGAACCCTCGAAAAAAGAGTTGTTTTTAACCATATGTACAAAGCAGAACAAAAATATTATGATTTTCTTGAAACTTATCCTGATATAGCAGCCAGAGTTCCCCAGTATTTAATAGCTTCCTATCTGGGAGTGTCTGCGGAATTCATCAGCAGAATCCGAAAAAAAAATAATAATAAATCCTCTTGAACCAGATCAATTTTTAACCGGTGATTAATCAGGAATTTTGCTGATATAAATTCATATCAAATGAAAATACTGATTATTAATGCAAGTGTAAGAGATGAAAGATCTTACAGCAGAAAACTGACCCGTCTTTTTGTTGAAAACTGGAAAACCAGATATCCATCCGACGTCTTTACCTATAGAGAAACCGGGACGGTGAGCATTCCCAATATAAATGAGAGCTGGATAGCAGGTGCATTTAAAAAACCATCAGACAGAACAGAAGAAAACCGGAAGGCATTACAGCTCAGTGATGAACTGGTAAAAGAACTTAAAGAGCATGATGTCTATGTAATCGGGACACCTATGTATAACTGGTCTGTTCCTTCTGGATTAAAAGCTTACATAGATCAGGTGATGAGGATCAATGAAACCTGGAAATTCAGGTCAGGAGCTCCTGACGGTGATTATGTAGGGCTCCTGGAAAATAAAAAAGCATTCATATTATCAACCCGGGGTGATACCGGATATGGTGAAAATGAAAAAAACGGGCATACCAATTTTCAGACCACCTACCTGAAACATATTCTGGGAATTATGGGAATTACGGATATCTCCGTTTTCTCATTGGATAATGAAGAATTCGGGGGTGAAGTCTTTGAAAATTCAAAAAAAGAAATCTTCAATGCAATCCATTCTATCAGGTAAGACACTATTTCTCAATCAGGGCTTTATCAGGTCCTGATTGTTTAATTATTTAATCAGTTAAAACTTTCCTGATGTTGGGAAAGATCAAGCCCTATATCCTCAGACTCCTCTGAAACCCTTAAGGTAATTATGGCATTGGTAACTTTGTACAGCAATAATGAGCCGAAAAAAGTAAATACCGATACAAGAACCAATGCAGCCATATGATGAAGGAAAACTTCAATTCCACCGTGAAGAAGGCTGGCATTTTCACCATGAGCAAAAACAGCAG
>NZ_QNUE01000018.1 GCF_003385595.1 Chryseobacterium flavum
CTGTTCCCATTCCGAACACAGAAGTTAAGCCCACCAGCGCCGATGGTACTGCTAACGCGGGAGAGTAGGCCGCCGCCAGTTTTTATTTTATTTTTAAAATCCTTTATCGTTATGATAAAGGATTTTTTTGTTATATACCCCCTGTGAATGAGCAATAGGCAATAAGCAATAGGCTATAAGCCATCAGCCATGAGCCATTAGCAAGAATTGACAATGAGTACAGCCCACCATTCATCAATTACCCTGAATCCATATCCCAAAACTTATAACTCATAACTCATAACTTATTCAAATAACTATTTCCTTCTATTACCCCGTTTTCCTCGAATAAATTCAATAAGTTTGTACTAGTTTTCCAAAAATAATTACAATGTCAGGAAACATTCTGATCATCGATGATGAGATCAAACTCCTTAAATTACTAGGAATGATCCTTTCCCAAGAGAGTTTTAATGTAAAAGAAGCTTCTACAACACGTTCAGCAATGACGATGCTGGAGCAATATGAATTTGATGTTGTTCTGAGCGATGTTCGTCTGCCTGATGCTTTTGGAGTAGAGCTGGTAAAGTCGATTAAAAGTAAATATCCGCAGCTGGAGATCATCCTGATGACGGCATTCGGCAATATTACGGATGCAGTGCAGGCTATGAAGAATGGTGCATATGATTATCTGGTTAAGGGAGATGATAATGAGAAAATTATCCCATTGGTCTATAAGGCTCTTGATAAGGTAAAAGATAACAGATCAAAAGTTGTTCAGCAGGCTGTGACTAAGGGCTTTGATCAGATTATAGGTAAATCACCACTCATTTTGCAGGCTAAGAAATTAGCTGAAAAAGTGGCTTTAACCGATGCTGCTGTCCTTCTTACAGGTGAAACCGGTACGGGTAAAGAAGTTTTTGCCAGTGCTATTCACGAAGGAAGTGACAGGAAGAAAAATAGTTTTGTAGCGATCAACTGTTCGGCATTCAGTAAAGATATTCTGGAGAGTGAGCTTTTTGGTCATAAGCAAGGAGCTTTTACCGGTGCTTTAAAAGACAAAAAAGGATTAATTGAAGAAGCTAACGGAGGAACTTTATTTCTGGATGAAATTGGCGAAATGCCTATAGAGCTTCAGGCAAAATTGCTCAGAGTTTTAGAAACCAGGGAATTTATCAAAATGGGTGAAACCAAAGTTTCTAAATCTGACTTCAGGTTAATTGCTGCTACCAATAGAGATCTGGTAGATGAAATAAAGCAGGGGAATTTCAGAGAAGATCTCTACTTCAGACTGAATGTCTTTGAGATTACCCTTCCGCCATTAAGAGAAAGAAAAGAAGACCTTAAAACCATTGCCAAGCATTTTATAGATGTCTTTTCACATAAGCTTCATCTGACAGCAGTTCAGGTAAATCCCGACTATTATAAAGCACTGGAACGAAACGATTGGAAAGGCAATATCCGAGAATTGAGAAATGCTGTGGAGCGAAGTTTGATTTTGATGGATAACAATATCCTTAATGCGGACAGTCTTCCCCATTATTCGGAAAAAGCTGTTCCTGAAAATGATTCTTTAAGTATCAGATCACTGGAAAAAATACATATCCAAAAAGTATTACAGTATACAAAAGGAAATAAGGCAGAAGCTGCCCGATTACTTGAAATCGGCATTGCCACGCTATACCGGAAACTGGAAGAATACGGATTAAAATAAACTTTTTATCATTTTAATAATGGGCCTATCATTTTGATAGGCTTTTTTGTTTTTATATAGTTTAATATTTTACTTTAATTAATTGTTAATCATGTGTTTATGTGTTTGTTTTTCAAAGTGGACTTTCTTTTGGCATATAGTCTCTGAATAAAATATTTAAAAATGACAATTTCTAGAAAAACGTTTAAAAAACGGGAGCACTCTACTTTTAGTCTGCTGATTGTATCGTACGTATTGTTGACTCTTTTAACCTTAATGATTGAAATATGATGCTCATAAGTTTAATTCTGCTTTTTGCAGTGTTGTTTTGGCTTTTATATAAATCAGTTGAATTTTTTGATAGAATATAAATTATGTGGAGTTTATTTTTCCTCTCAATACTTGCCTTCGTGTATATCTGTTATGTTTTAATAAAACCTGAAAAATTTTAATCCATCATGAATACAGAAATATTAGGCATTATAGCAATGTTTGCTATCACATTAGTTATCGGAATATTTTTAGGGAAATATATAGCTAATGTCTATGGATACAAAAAAACTTTTCTTGATCCGGTTTTTGAGCCCGTTGAAAAGTTAATTTATAAAGTTTCAGGGATTAATCCTGCCCGCCAGATGAACTGGAAACAGAATATGTATGCCATGCTGGCAATTAATCTGATCTGGTTTATCATTGGCTTTCTTCTTTTGCTGAATCAGTCTTGGCTTCCTTTAAACCCTGACGGAAATCCGAATATGTCGCCCGATCTGGCTTTTAATACGACCATTTCATTCTTAGTCAACTGCAATTTACAGCACTATTCGGGAGAATCGGGAGTAAGCTATCTGAGCCAGCTTTATCTGATGTTTTTACAGTTTGTCACAGCTGCAACGGGAATGGCAGCAATGGCTGTTCTTTTCAAAGCTTTTAAAGAAAAAACAAGTATCGAACTGGGGAACTTTTACGATTATTTCACAAAATCAATGATCAGAATTCTGGTTCCAATCAGTGTAATTGTTGCTTTAATTCTTTCTATAAACGGAAGTCCTATGACTTTTGAAGGGAAAGACCATATCATAACACTTGAAGGTCAGAAAGCAGATGTTTCCAGAGGTCCTGTATCAGCATTTGTTGCAATCAAGCATTTAGGAACCAATGGAGGAGGATTTTTTGGAGCGAACTCTGCACATCCTCTTGAAAATCCCAATTATATGACCAATATGACAGAGATGGTAGCTCAGATGATCATTCCGTTCGCATTGGTATTTGCACTGGGCTTTTTTCTGAATAAAAGGAAACTTTCATGGGTGATCTTTACGGTAATGACTGTCGGTTTTCTGGCACTTACTATTCCGAATATAGTGAATGAAACAGGAGGAAACCCTCTGATTACAAAAATGGGAGCGGAAAACGGTCTGGGAGCTATGGAAGGGAAGGAAATCCGTTTCGGAAGTGCAGCATCAGGATATTGGAGTATTGCCACCACCGTAATTTCTACAGGATCAGTGAACTCAATGCATGACAGTACGATGCCTCTTTCCGGGATGAATGAATTGCTTGCGATGATGATCAACTGTTTTTACGGAGGTTGTGGAGTTGGTATCCTGAACTATTTCATCTTTATTATTCTTGCTGTATTTATCAGTGGTCTGATGGTAGGAAGAACCCCTGAATTTATGGGTAAAAAGATTGAAGCGAAAGAAATGAAGATTGCGATGATCGTAGCTTTATTCCATCCTTTCCTGATTCTTGCAGGAACAGCTTTAACAGCTTATTTGCCGGAATTTGGAGCAAAGACATTGAATAATCCTGGTTTTCATGGTTTCAGTGAAATGCTGTACGAGTTTACTTCTTCTGCAGCGAATAACGGATCAGGGTTTGAAGGTCTCGGAGACAATACACCATGGTGGAATATCTCAACAGGAATTGTACTGCTACTCTCAAGATTCATTCCGATTATAGGACCGGTAGCAATTGCAGGCTTATTGGCACAGAAGAAATATATCCCTGAAAGTTCAGGAACGCTGAAAACGGATACGGCAACTTTTGGTTTTATGACTTTAGCAGTGATATTGCTGATTGCAGCGTTGTCTTTCTTCCCTGCACTGACACTAGGTCCTATTGCAGAGCAGATCCAGTATTTCTCAAAATAAATGTGAACATTAAAAATTAAAATCAATATTCAACCATTAAGGAAGCCGAAAAGTTAGGAAGCTAGTCTGACACTTACTGAAACGTTCACTTAATATTATCCATATCTATCCCAATTATCTGGCAGACCTTGATGGTTACTATTGATTTACAATGATATAAATTCTTTCAAAAAAATGAAAAATCAGTCACAAGCATTGTTTCAAAGAGATTTGGTCAACGAAGCGATAAAACAGTCCTTTGTAAAACTGAATCCGAAAATTATGTTTAAAAATCCGGTAATGTTCCTGGTGGAGATCGGAACCATAGTCATGTTTATTGTAAGCATGTTCAGCCTTACCGGTGATAAAACTCAGGGAAGCTTTTCCTACAACTTTTTAGTATTTATAATTTTATTTTTCACCGTTTTGTTTGCCAACTTTGCAGAAGCTATTGCAGAGGCAAGAGGAAAAGCACAGGCTGATACCCTCAGAAAAACAAGGGAAGAAACTCCGGCCAAATTAGTGCTTAATAATAAACCGGGATTTCAGGTAGAAATAAGCCTGAAAATGTCTGCTGAAATGAAATTAGGTGATATCTTCCTTTGTGAAGCGGGAGATCAGATTCCTATGGATGGGGAGATTATTGAAGGCCTGGCAACCATTGATGAATCTGCTATTACAGGAGAAAGTGCACCTGTGATCCGTGAAGCCGGAGGAGATAAAAGCTCTGTAACAGGAGGTACAAAAGTACTTTCAGACAGGATTAAAGTGAAAGTAACCACAAAACCGGGAGAATCTTTTCTGGATAAAATGATCGCCCTTGTAGAAGGAGCATCAAGACAAAAGACACCTAATGAAATCGCATTAACCATACTTTTAGCAGGATTTACTCTTACATTTATTATTGTTACTCTTACTTTAAAGCCTTTTGCAGACTATGCGCAGACTCCGATTACCATAGCAGCATTTATCTCTCTTTTCGTATGTCTTATTCCGACAACGATCGGGGGTCTGCTTTCTGCAATCGGGATTGCGGGAATGGACAGAGCATTGAGAGCGAATGTGATTACCAAAAGTGGTAAAGCAGTAGAAACAGCAGGAGATATCGATGTTCTGTTGCTTGACAAAACCGGAACAATTACCATAGGAAACCGTAAGGCAACACAATTTCATCCTGCTAACGGAATTCAGCTTGAAGAATTCATTAAAGCTTCTGCATTAAGTTCTGTAGCTGATGAAACACCGGAAGGGAAATCTATTATTGAACTGAGTGCCCTAAAAACTGAAGATTTATTGGTTTCAAATCCTTCTTATATTGATTTTACTGCGGAAACAAGAACTTCAGGAATTGATTTTGACGAAACAAGAATCCGTAAAGGAGCTTACGATACCATAAAAAAACTGACTGAAAAAGCCGGGAATATCTTCCCGCAGGAAACTCAGGATGCTGTCACCAAAATTTCTGAAAACGGAGGAACCCCTTTGGTAGTAGCTGTTAATGAAAAGGTATGGGGAGTGATCGAACTTCAGGATATTATCAAAACCGGAATTCAGGAACGTTTCCAGAGACTGAGAAAAATGGGCGTTAAAACGGTGATGGTAACCGGGGATAATCCTCTGACCGCAAAATTCATTGCAGAAAAAGCAGGTGTAGATGACTTTATTGCCGAAGCAAAACCTGAAGATAAGATGAATTATATTAAAAAGGAACAGCAGGAGGGTAAGCTCGTAGCGATGATGGGAGATGGTACCAATGATGCTCCGGCACTGGCACAAGCCGATGTAGGTGTAGCGATGAACAGCGGAACTCAGGCTGCTAAAGAAGCCGGGAACATGGTAGACCTGGATAATGACCCTACAAAGCTGATTGAAATTGTGGAAATCGGGAAGCAGCTATTGATGACAAGGGGAACATTGACGACTTTCAGTATTGCAAACGACGTAGCGAAGTATTTTGCCATTATTCCGGCACTCTTCATTACTTTCATTCCTTCCCTTCAGAAGCTGAATATTATGAACCTTCACAGTCCGGAGACGGCCATATTATCAGCGGTTATTTTTAATGCGGTGATCATTCCCTTCCTGATTCCCCTGGCACTGAAAGGAGTAGCTTATAAGCCGATCGGGGCAAGTGCATTGTTAAGAAGAAACCTTTTGATCTACGGTTTGGGCGGAGTTATTGTTCCATTCATCGGGATCAAAATCATTGATCTGATAATCAGTTTATTCTATTAAAATTTTAAAAATGAAAAATCATATTGTTTCAGCATTCAGATTAACGCTTGTAATGCTGGTGGTAACAGGAATTTATCTGGCAATTGTATATGGAGGCTCTAAAATACTTCCAAACAAAGGAAACGGAGAGGTTATTTTTGATAAAGGGCAGAAGTTCTATGTCAATATCGGACAGGAATTTAAATCTGAAAAATATTTTCACGGCCGCCCTTCTTCTGTCAACTATAATGCAGCAGGAAGCGGGGGAAGCAACAAAGGTCCAAGCAACAAAGAATATCTGGAGATCGTACAGAAAAGAATTGACACTTTAAAAATGGATAATCCTGAAATGGATAATACAAAAGTACCTGTAGAGCTTGTTACAGCAAGTGGAAGCGGGCTGGATCCGGATATTTCTGTAGAAGGAGCTTTATATCAGGCAAAAAGAATTGCAAAAGTGAGAAACCTTTCCGAAGAGCAGGTCAGAAACTTAATTAGTACTCAAACTGAAAAGCCGTTGTTAGGACTTTTCGGGCCGTCAAAAGTAAATGTTTTGACACTTAATATTGCTTTGGATCAATTAAAATAATAAATTAATAATCAAATAATCATGTCAGGATTTTAAACTCTGACATGATTAACATACCTTAAATAAAGTGAAAAAATATCTAGTTATAGGTGCTGTTTTAGGAATGTTTTTTTCAAAAGCACAGTTATCAGATTCATTGAAAACAGAGAATAAGGTTACATTCTCCGCTTATGCAGAACTGTTTTATACTTACGATTTTAATGAACCGGGTAATCATGTACGTCAAAACTTTTTATATTCATATAACAGGCATAATGAAATAAACCTGAATCTGGGCTTGGTAAAAGCGAATTACCAGAGTGAAAATATCCGTGCTAATTTAGCTTTAATGGCCGGAACTTATGCACAGGATAATATGGCTGCAGAGCAGGATGCGTTGCGATATGTGAACGAAGCCAATGTAGGAATCAGAATATCAGAAAATAAAAACTTATGGATTGATGCAGGGATTATGCCTTCACATATAGGCTGGGAAAGTGCTATAGGAAAAGATAATGTTAATCTGACAAGAAGTTTGGCCGCAGAGAACTCTCCATACTTTGAGACCGGAGCTAAAATCTCTTATACTTCAGATAACGGGAAATGGTTTATAAGCGGACTGGTCCTGAATGGATGGCAACGTATTGCTAAGGCTGAAGGTAATCAGAGTATATCCTTCGGACATCAGGTAACCTATAAACCCAATGATAAAATTACCCTGAACAGTAGTTCATTTATTGGAAATGACAAGGCGAAAGAAGACAAAAGGATGCGCTATTTCCATGATTTATACGGAAGCTTCCAGATCACGGATCAGTTTTCTGCTATACTGGGATTTGATATCGGTGCTGAGCAAAAATCAAAAGGAAGTGATCAGTATAATATTTGGTATAGTCCGAATGTTCAGATGAAATATCAGGTGGACAGTAAATGGGCTCTGGCAGGAAGGTTTGAGTATTATAACGATAAGAACGGTGTGATTATCAGTACAGAAACGCCTAATGGATTCCAGACATTCGGATATTCTCTCAATGTAGATTATGCTATATTCAAAAATGTAGTTTTCCGTACGGAAGCGAGAGGCTTTACCTCAAAAGATGCCATTTTCGCGAAAAATGAGGATCTTAAAAAAGGAAATTTCTTTATAACATCAAGTTTAGCTGTGTGGTTTTAAAATGAGTATCAACTCAGGAAAAAGTGTTTAAAGTAAAATTAAAAAGAATAAAATCAATGTCATCAGCAAAAGATTTTTTAGAACTGATTCAAAAATCCCGTAAAGGAAAATTCAAAATTTATATCGGGATGAGTGCGGGGGTAGGAAAGAGTTTTCGTATGCTCCAGGAAGCACATTCCCTTTTGCGAAATGGCATTGATGTAAAGATCGGATATATTGAAACCCATGGTCGGGAAGAAACTGAAGCTTTGGTAGAAGGTATTCCTCAGATTGAAAGAAAATCAGTTTTTTATAAGGGAAAGAACCTTGAGGAAATGGATCTTCAGGCCATAATCAATGAACATCCTGAAGTAGTTCTGGTAGATGAACTTGCCCATACCAATGTAGAAGGGTCTAAAAATAAAAAAAGGTGGCAGGATGTGCTGGAAATTCTTGATAATGGAATCAACGTTATCAGTGCCATGAATATCCAGCATATCGAAAGCCTGAATGAAGAGGTAAAGAAAATCACAGGAGTAGAAGTATCGGAACGGGTCCCGGATAAGGTTTTGGCATTGGCAGATGAAGTGGTGAATATTGACCTTACAGCTGACGAACTGCTGACCCGTTTGAAAGAAGGAAAAATTTATAAAAAGGAAAAAATTCAGACGGCACTGAGTAATTTCTTTCAGAGCGGACATATTCTGCAGCTTCGTGAGCTGGCTTTAAAAGAAGTAGCCACCCATGTGGAAAGAAAGGTGGAAACAGAAATCAAAACCGAAAATTTTAAACCGATAAAATTTTTAGCCTGTATCAGCAGTAATGAAAAGATTGCTAAAACAATTATCCGGAAAACAGCAAGATTAGCCAGTTACTATAACAGTCCGTGGACTGTTTTATACATTCAGAAGCCTTCTGAAAATCCGGAAAAAATAGCATTGGACAAACAGCGGTATTTAATTAATAATTTTAATTTAGCACAGGAATTGGGTGCCAAAGTGGTCCGGATCAAAGAAAGCAGTGTTCATAACGGAATCCTGGAATACGTGATTGCCCATAATATTACAACGGTCTGCATTGGTAAACCTCATGCCAGGCTCTGGCAGCGGCTGTTTGGGTACAGCTGGATCTATACCCTGATGAACAGGCTGAATGAAAGACAGATAGATATTATTATTTTATCTTAAAAGTAATGAAACTTAAAACGAAACTTACCTTAGGCGTGGGCCTTTTATTTTTACTGATCGTTCTGCTTTCAGTGATAGGTTCTGTATATATCAATAAATTAAAATCAGATACTGAAAAAATTCTCACAGCCAATTACAACAGTCTGGAATTTTCTAAAAATATGTTTCTGGCTCTCGATAATATCAGTACAGATAGTACAGTTGCAGTTGCAGATTTTCAGAAAAACAATAAACTTCAGGAGAAGAACCTTACAGAATTTGGAGAAAAAGAAGCGACACAGAATCTGAATCTTCATTTTAACAGTTATCTGAAAGATCCTGATATCCATAAAGAAAAACTAATCAGAGAAGATCTGGCCAAGATCATGTCTTTAAATATGAAAGGTATAGAACGGAAAAGTGATGTTGCCATCATTACGGCAGAAAATGCTACTTTCTGGATTGTAAGTTTAGGAACTGTATGCTTTCTGATCGCTTTTATCCTGCTTTTTAATTTACCCCAGACCATTGCAGAGCCCATCAATCAGCTTACTTTCAGTATCAAACAGATTGCTGATAAAAACTATAGTGAAAGGGTTCATTTCAAAGGAAGTGAAGAGTTCAACAGCCTGGCAGAATCGTTCAACAGTATGGCGGAGAAACTTCAGGAGTATGAAAGCAGCACGCTTTCCAAACAGCTGATGGATAAAAAACGTATCGAAACACTGGTCAACAATATGCATGATGCTGTGATTGGGCTGGATGAAAATCATTTTATCTACATGATCAATGATGAAGCCCTGAAAATTACCAATCTTCACAAGGAAGAAATTATTGGAAAAACGGCTCATGAAGTTGCGGTCAATAATGACCTGATGCGTGAACTGCTGAAAAATATTGATCATCCTGTAAAAGATCCTATTAAGATTGTTCGTGATAACAAGGAAAATTATTTTGAACAGGATATTATTCCTATTAACATTATAAAAACAGGAGAAAAAGAAAAGAAAAATATCGGAAAGGTAATTTTGTTAAGAAATATTACCCCTTTTAAAGAGCTTGATTTTGCCAAAACCAACTTTATTGCAACCATTTCCCATGAACTGAAAACCCCGATTTCTGCTATTAAAATGGGTGTACAACTTCTTGGAAACCAAAAGTTCGGGGAATTGAATGAGCAGCAGCAGGAATTGTTGAAAAGCATTAATGAAGACGGACAGCGCTTACTGGACATCACAGGCGAATTGCTTAATCTTTCTCAGGTCGAATCCGGAAATATCAGACTGACTATAGAAAAATGCTCCCCTAAGGAAATTGTGCAGACTGCGGTGAAGAATGTTGAAAAACTGGCTGAGCAGAAAAATATTGCTATCAGTACAGAATACCTTCTGGAAGACAGCGATGCTGTATCTGCAGATTTTGACAAAACAGTCTGGGTCATGAATAATTTTTTGACCAATGCTGTGAAACACTCTTTTCAGGATGAAAACATTAAAATTGTGGTAGAAAAATCAGATACTTTCATTCAGTTCAGTATTATTGATACCGGAAGTGGAATTGACGAGAAATACCACCGTCAGATCTTTGACCGCTATTTTCAGGTTCCCGGAGAACATCAGAATGGTACGGGACTGGGATTAGCAATCTCAAAAAATTTCATTGAAAAACAACATGGAGAAATAGGAGTGAAGAGTTCCCTGAATCATGGAAGTACATTTTATTTTAGGCTGCCTGTTTCTTAAAGTTATATATTTAACGAAAATCAATACAATATGAATGAGGTGCATTTTTATTCCAGCAAAACAAGAGGAATGGTAATGCTTGTTATCTCAGGGGTCTTTACCTGGATTCTCCTGTATTTTGATTTCTACAGGGAAAGTTATTTCAGCCTGATTGTTCTTTGCCTCGGATTAGGACTTTTTCTTTTTGGAATTATTTTTTCGTTACTGCTCCTGCTCAGAAGAAAGCCCTTACTGACGGTTAGCGACAAGCAAATTATAATTTACAGTGTGCTTAGAAAACCAAAAACAATTAATTTTGAAGAGGTCATTTTCTTTTTTGAATCAGATATGAAGTATCATGGAATTAAAACTTCTGAATATATCTGTGCCCTGATGAAGTTCCGGGAAGAAAAACCCGGCCTGTTGGACAGAATTTCAGCAGAACTGATGCCAGGTTCTCAAAATATAAAATATAGTATTCAGACTGATATTCTGCAGGTTGAAACAAAAACTTTATTAGAATTATTAAATAGCCGTATCAGACCTTATAATTTATTAAATAACGAAATAAAAGGTTAATTCAATAGAAAATTATTTAAATAAAATTTCTAAATTTGAATGATTTTCATATTGGAGCGAATATTCTTATTCATCCTTGTTTTGAAACAGATCTGTATTGTTAAATTAAAAATTATAAAATGAAAAAAACTTTACCTTTATTAGCGTCATTATTTTTTATCATATTAGGCGTTCAGGTATCAGCTCAGACTTTCACATTGGAGAAGCTTGCAGAGTTTAACAAATTGGGAATGCCTGAGTTTAAAAATGAAATGAAAAAGATCAATTACAGTTTTCATGATAAAACAGAAAGTTCAGAATTTAAGCTGAATGAATATGAAAGTCCTGATCATACATTTAAAATTGGAAAATTTGTATACAGTAAAGATAAATCACAGGACAGAATTGAGTGTGAATTTCCTGAGCAAAGAGATTACCACAAATTTCTTTCCGCAGCTATAAATGCAGGATATAAAGAAACGGGAAAAGGTAACATTATCACAAAAGAACCTTATGTTGATTACCATAAAGGCAAACAGCACATCAGATTCATTCTGCCAAAAGATAATCAAAACGGACCTTATAGCGTTCTTGTTTTCAAATAAAATCTTAAAAACTCAAAATAAAAAAGGCTGCGAATTATTTTCGCAGCCTTTATTTATCAGTCTGTGTAGAACTCATTAGTGCTTTTCGATCAGGTCCAGGAACTGCTGTTCATCCAGAATAGTGATGGTACCAATATCCTGAGCCTTTTTCAATTTACTTCCAGCCTTCTCACCTACAACAAGATAGTTAAGATTCTTAGATACGGCAGAAATGTTTTTTCCACCATGCTTTTCCACCATTTCTTCTGCCTGCTCTCGGGTAAATAATGATAGTTTTCCGGTAAAAAGGAAAGCTTTTCCTTCTAAAACATTGGATAAAACCTCGTTTGTATTTTCTCCTTTTTCAAGCTGTACCCCATAAGATTTTAAACGTTCTATCATCAATACATTTTCAGAATTATTGAAAAATTCTACAATGCTGACAGCAATTTTGGTTCCTATATCTTCAACCTGGCATAGCTCCTCAACGGAAGCATTTTTCAAATCTTCTATAGTAGGAAAATTTTTTACCAGCTTTTTGGCAACTGTTTCTCCCACATGCTTGATTCCAATTCCGTATAGAACTTTTTCAAATGGAATTTCTTTTGATTTTTCAATACCAGTAATAATATTCTGAGCTGATTTTTCAGCCATTCTTTCCAACGGGAGAAGCTGTTCTTTGGTTAAAGTATAGAAATCTGCAGGATTTTCAATTAATCTTTCCCTGTAAAGCTGTTCTATGGTCTCGCTTCCCAGGTTTTCTATATTCAAAGCCTTTCTGGAAACATAATGAATCATTCTTCCTACCACCTGTGGCGGACAGTGCAGCTCGTTGGGACAGAAGTGAATAGCCTGGTCCTCTATTTTTATCAGTTCTGTTCCACATTCAGGACAGTGCTTGATGTATTCTATCTCTTTACTTGTTTCAGTTCTTTTGTCGATGTTTACGCCGACAATTTTTGGAATAATTTCACCTCCTTTTTCTACGTATACGAAATCATGTTCGTGAAGATCCAGTTTTTTAATGATATCTTCATTGTGAAGGGAGGCTCTTTTTACAATGGTGCCGGCAAGTAAAACAGGTTTTAAATTAGCTACCGGAGTAATAGCTCCTGTTCTTCCTACCTGGTAGGACACGCTTTGAAGCTCTGTTTCTACTTTTTCAGCCTTAAACTTATAGGCCATAGCCCATCGTGGAGATTTGGCAGTATATCCGAGCTGTCGCTGCTGCTGGAGAGAATTGACCTTTAGAACAATTCCGTCAATTTCAAAAGGAAGATTATGACGTTCATTATCCCAGAATGTGATGAATTCCTTTACTTCATTCAGGGTTTTGCATAATTTTGCCTGCTGAGATGTTTTGAATCCCCAGCTTTGAGCTTTCTGAAGTAATTCCCAGTGTGTTTCTGCCGGAACTTCTTCAGAAATAAACTGATAGAGAACAGAAGATAAACCACGTTTTCTTACTTCTGCACTATCTTGCATTTTTAAGCTTCCACTGGCAGTATTTCTCGGATTCATGAATGGATCAAGACCTTCTTCCTCACGAATTTTATTGATTTTATCAAAGTTTTTTCTGGTCAGATAAATTTCACCCCGCATGAAAAACTGAGACGGAAAGTCCCCTTTTAAAGTAAGAGGAATATCTGAAATAGTGCGGACATTCGGGGTAATTTCATCTCCCTGAAATCCATCTCCCCGGGTTACTGCCTGGGTTAACTTACCGTTTTCGTAGAGAATAGAAATAGAGGCACCGTCATATTTCAGCTCCGCTACAAATTCTACCGGATCATTAATGGTTTTAATGATTCTCTTTTCCCAATCTTCCAGGTCATCAAAATCATAGGAATTATCCAGAGAATACATTCTGAATTTATGCTGAATAGTCGGGAAGACTTTGGTAATGCCACCTCCTACACGGACAGTTGGCGAGTTTTCGTCATAAAATTCGGGGTGTTTCGCTTCAAGGTCCTGAAGTTCTTCAAGAAGCATATCAAATTCATAATCTGAAATGGTGGGTGTATCGAGAAGATAATAGTTCTCATTATGTTGATGAAGCTCTTTACGGAGCTGCTCTATCTTTTGTTGAATGTTTTCAGACATTGCTGTTCTATCTT
Organism: Chryseobacterium flavum; assembly: GCF_003385595.1. GTDB lineage: Bacteria > Bacteroidota > Bacteroidia > Flavobacteriales > Weeksellaceae > Chryseobacterium > Chryseobacterium flavum. The sequence continues at coordinate 13,886 of NZ_QNUE01000018.1, forward strand.
TTGAGCAAAAATAAATAAACTAATCCCATTTAAAAAATAACATTATTAAATATTCCGGGAAAATTAATAATGTGTAATATGTCTTAATGTATTGATTATATGATGGATAAATTGTGTGTTTAGAATAATTTAACATAATGTTTCAGTTTAATTAAAAAAATGTTAAAACTTCCTTAAACGGAGCACCCTTAAAGCAAAATACCTTTGCACATCTGATTTGAGGAACCTTCATGATTGTATACTATGAAAGTCATAAGGCTTCTGAAATTATAAAATAACTAAAGATCTTCGGAATGAAAAAAGTAAAGATTGTATTGGGATTATTGTTTTTAGGACTTGGAACAATGGCTTATGCACAGACCACGCAGGCCTCTATTGTTGGGAAAGTAACCGGACCGGGAAGTACGGCTCAGGAAAAAGTGAAGGTGACTATTATCAATGAGTCTACCGGATTCAGAACAGAAACGGAAACCAACTCCAAAGGGGAATATATTTTCAAGGAAATTCCTCTCGGCGGACCTTATACAGTTATTGTCAATGATGACAAAAAAGAAGGGTATAATGTCAACTTTGGTGATCAGGTAACTGTAAACATGAACCTGGGGGGTGAGAAGCAAATTGAAGAAGTAATGCTTACCGGGAACCTTAAGAACAAGATCGGAAACCTTGGAGCGGCTACAGCAATTTCTGCAAAGAATATCAGTATGCTTCCGGTGAACGGCAGGAATTTTACCAACCTTACCGAATTATCACCTTTGAGCGGAAAAGGAGGAAACTTATCCGGACAGCTTGGATCATCCACAAACTTTACCATTGATGGGATGACAGCAAAAAATCCAACTTCTGCAGGATCTACCACCAGCCGAAGCGGTGCACCGTTTTCAATTTCTATTGAAGCAGTACGTGAATTCAAAATCACCACCAACCAATATGATGTGACCCTTGGAAGAAGTGGAGGTGGAACGGTAAGTGCTGTTACCAAATCAGGAACCAATAAATTTTCCGGAAGCGCATGGGAATATTTAAGGACCAACTGGCTTTCCAGTCCATATGATATCAGAGGAAATAAAAGGCAGAATGATTTCTCTACTTCTCAGTTCGGATTCTCATTGGGAGGTCCAATCATTAAAAATAAGCTGCATTTCTTCGTTGCATGGGACCATCAGCTGGATTCAAGGCCTTTGATCATTGCTGATATCAGATCTCAGGAAGATGAGAAAAGGTTCAACACGACGACGGAAACGCTTAACCAGTTTCTGAATATTGCAAGATCAAAATATGGCGTGGGAAATACCCCGCAATTCGGAAGTTTTGATAAAGTAAGGAATTCAGATGCCGCATTTCTGCGTTTAGACTGGCAGATTAATGAGAAACACTTATTGACACTAAGAAATAACTTTACATATGACCTGAATAAAAATGGTTTAGGAGATAATACCAATATCAACTTCTTTGAGTCTTATGGAAATGATAAAAACCTTGATAATAGCCTGTTGTTAACTTTAAGATCAAATCTTAAACCTAATCTGACCAATGAGCTGAAAGCCCAGTATCTTTATACTTTCCAGGATAGTTACCAGAACAATGAATTGGGTAGACCGGTTCCAAGAGCTATTGTCGAAAATATTGTTTCTCCCGGAATAGGGGCAACAAATATTCAGATCGGAGGGCACCGCTTTGCCCAGGAAAGTTTTAGAAATAATGTATTCCAGATTGTTGATAATTTATATTATAATACGGATAAAGTGAAATATACTTTTGGAGCAGATCTGATGTATACAACTTCTAAATCCGTTTATGGAAGTGAGGTGAACGGAAGATTCCATTTCAGAGAAGATAATACGAAAAATCCGGGTAACCTTTACAATTTTGAAAATCTTAATGCATACCGGTTCTATAGGGAGGTCCCTTTGATGGATGATCCGTCAGTACGGTCGAATATCTGGAATATCGGTGTATATGGGCAGTTCCAGACTAAAATTGCAAACGGTCTTGATCTGATGGCAGGGTTGAGATTAGATTATGGTGGTTATCCTAAAGCTGAATTCAATCAAAAGCTGTTTGATGAGATGGGAATCAGAACAGATAATAAGATCAAGTCATTTGTTATCCAGCCCAGATTCCAGTTTGACTGGAACATCAATGAAGAAAATAAAGATTTCCTGAAATTCGGTGCAGGAATATTCTCTTCGGATATCAACAATTATATGATCATCAATAACCTTGTTTTTGATGGTAAACACCTGGCAACGGTGGATGTAAATCCTTCTGCTATTGGCCTTACTCCTGATTTTAACAGCTACAGACAGAATTACGGTGCGGTACCTTCGCTTGCACAATATCAGATTCCGACGATCAACTATACGGGAAAAGATGCTAAAATCCCAATTGTGTATAAAGCCAATATCTCCTATACTCACTTCTTTAATGAAAGATTCAGAGCCGGATTGGCTGCTTATATGGCGCTGGGAAGAAATAACTATTATTATTATGACCGAAATATGGAGGCGAATCCTTATTTTACACTGGCTAATGAAGGAGGCAGAGGTGTATTTGTTCCCGCTTCAGCAATAGATGGTGCAAAGGTTGACTGGAAAGCAGGAAGAATCAATACTAATTTCGGAAGAGTCCTTGAACTGGTAAGCGACGGTAAAGTGAACCAGTTCTCATTTGTTGTGGATACCAGTTACCGTTACTGGAAAGACGGAGAAATCACTGCGAGTTATACCTGGTCTGATATTAAAGATAACACCTCATACAACGGAAATGTGGCGAACTCAGCAACATTGTCTACCATGATTCAAAGTGACCCGAGAAATCTGAGAATGACATATTCAGATAATCAGTTCCGGAATAAAGTAGTCGTTTATGGAAATTCACCTACTATTGCAGGATTTACTTTGGGAATCAGGTATTCAGGAATCGGAGGAACTCGTTTCTCTGTGACAGCAGGAGGGAATGTGAACGGAGATTTCGTAGACTCAAACGATCTGGCTTATATCTTCCCTAATCTTACAGCACCTCTTCTGAATGATCCTGAAGTAGGAAAAGCATTAAAAGATTATATTACTGAATATAATAACAATATTGCTGAACGTAACGGTGGTAAAAATGGGTTTTACGGGGTCTGGGATGTACGTATTGCCAAAAAAATGAAGTTTGAAAAGGTGGGAGCATTTGAGCTTTCTGTTGATATTTTTAACGTTGCCAATCTGCTTAATAAAGAATGGGGAGTTAATAAATCATACGGTAATATGTCATTATACAGAATTACAGGATTTAACCAGGCAACCAAGCAGTTTGAATATGCTAAAAATACCAGTGGTTTAGCTCCTCTGTCAGGAAATCCGTATCAGATCCAGATCGGAGCAAAATATACTTTCTAACAAAAATTAATTAAACCACAAAAGACAGAAACAATTAAAGTGTCCGGAAATAACAAAAACTTTCAGCGCTTTTGTGGTTTAAAACCTTTTAAATAATTACCTTTATCAAAAGTCTACGGACTCGGATTTTAATTATCAATTAATATTATGAAAAATTTTATCTTAGGGTTAGCAGTTTTAAGTACAGTTTTAATGAAAGCACAAACCCGGATTATTGCACATAGAGGTTACTTCCAGTCTCAGCCTCCTACAACTGAAAATTCAATTAAATCTTTAGAGAATGCACAAAAGCTTAAAGTGTATGGTTCTGAGTTTGATGTAAGAATGACCAAAGATGGCGTATTGGTAATCAATCATGATGAGCATCATGGCAAAATGGAGATTTCAGAAACATCCTTTAAAGAACTTGAATCATTGAAGTTATCAAACGGAGAAAAGTTTCCAACATTAAAAGATTATCTGAAACAAGGAAAAAAGGATTCTTCCGTAAAGCTGATTGTAGAAATCAAACCAGCAAAAACTCCTGAAATCGAAAATGAAATCACTCAAAAGACGATCAAAATGATTAAGGATATGAAACTGGAATCTCAGAGTGAATTTATTTCTTTCAGTTTAAATATCTGTAAAGAGATTAAGAAAATTGCCCCGGAATTTAAAGTTCAGTATCTGAACGGAGAATTGTCTCCGGAACAAATAAAAAAAGAAGGACTTGACGGCATGGATTATCATTATAGTGTGTTCCAGAAAAATCCTACCTGGATTGCCGATGCGAAAGCATTGGGACTTATCACTAACGCATGGACGGTGAATGATGTGGCTGTATATGAACAATTGAAAAACCAAGGAATAGGATTTGTAACAACCAACATTCCGGAACAGTTAAAGAATAAATAAGATTCTTCTTTCTGAAGAAAACATACTATTTACAGCCTGTCTCTTTAAGGGGCAGGCTTCTTTATACACTATTTTAAAGGAACAGAAGATTCTCATAAGTGTTCGTAATATAGTATGTGTAAATATATTTTCTCAAGGAAAGACAATAAAGATACATCAATAATACTGCAAAATGATATTAAAAATCCTTAAATCATTTAAGTATCTGATAATGAATATTGTATGCTTTGTTGTTAAGAATGGGTTAATATTCCATTTAATAAACTTTTAATAAATGTTAAAATAGTATTAAAACCCTACTCGTAATGTCGTTTTAATTTTGCGCAAACAAAAAGGATATGCGTAAAGAGACACAAAAGCTATTGGCTCTGTCGTTGTTAGGATTGTTCAGTTGCAATCTGACGGCTCAGCAAAAAGCTAAAAAAGACACCATTAAAGGAATCGACGAAGTTGTGGTAACTGCTTTGGGAATCAAAAGACAGGACAAGTCATTGGGATACTCTACCCAGACTATTAAATCTGATGAAATTTTACAGACCCAAAATAACAACTGGGCACAGGCTTTAGAAGGTAAAGTTGCGGGTTTAAAAATTCAGACTGCCGGAGCAGGACCTCTTGGGACAAGCCGTATTACGCTTCGTGGAGATATTTCTATGAATATGGGAAATAATGGTGCTTTGATTGTTGTGGATGGTGTTCCTTTAAGTGAGAAAAGAACCGGAACCGGAACTTCAGCTTATGGCGCAGGTTCAGGAGGGGATTTACCCATTGACTATGGAGACAGTTTTAACAGCATTAATCCGGATGATATAGAATCAATCTCAATTCTGAAAGGTCCTACAGCATCTGCTTTATACGGTTCCAGAGGGTCCAGGGGAGCTATTATGATCACCACCAAATCCGGAAAAACCAGAAAGGGGAAAGTCCAGGTGACCTTAAATTCCTATTCAAGTTATGATACCGTTCTTAAATGGCCGGATTATCAATATGAATATGGACAGGGAACTCAGCAAAAAGATAAAAACGGGAATTATTATTATTCATATGGTGCCTCTGCAGATGGGGTAAATACAGGTTCTACCAGTAGTGCTTTCGGGCCGAAGTTTGACGGACAGTATTATTTTCAGTACGATCCAACTGTTGAAGGGCAAAGTCTTGAAAGGAAACTCTGGAGACCTTATAAAAATAATATCAAAGATTTCTGGCAGGTTGGTTCTACATACTCAAACAGTTTATCTGTAGAACATTCCAATGAATCTACAGCATTCAGGACATCACTTTCTTATTTAAATAATGAATGGATGATGCCCAATACAGGATTTAACAGATTGAACGCTGCTTTGTCTGTTGATCATAAACTTAGCAACAGGCTTAAAATCGGAACCAAGGTGAATTTCAGTCAGACAAAAAGTGATAACCTTCCGGCGACAGGATATAACAATCAGTCTATATCTTATTTCATGATATTCCAGAATCCAAACGTAGATCTGGAATGGTATAAACCGATCTGGAAAAAAGGACAGGAACAGGTAGATCAGATTCATCCTTTCAGCTCTTATATTGATAACCCTTATCTGATTGCTTACGAAAATCTGAACAGTACCAACAAAAAGATCCTTACCGGAAATATCAATATAAACTATCAGCTGGCAAAAAATCTTGACGTTGCTTATAAAACAGGTTTGGAGTGGAGCAATGAATTCCGTACACAAAGAAGGCCATGGAGCTCAGCCAATTATCTGAAAGGATATTACAGAGAGCAGTATATCAGATATTTTGACCTGAACAATGATATCTTATTTACCTATAAAAATACGTTTGGTGATTTCGGACTGACCGCTTCTGCAGGGGGAAATATCAGATACCATGAGTATACCATGAATGATTACAGGGCAATAGGGCTTAATAAAGCAGGTCTTTATCAGCTTTCCAATGCAACCTCACTGGACAGTAAACTTCCGAAGCCTAATGATAATCAGGTGAACAGTATGTATGCCCTGGCAAATTTCAGTTATAAAGATATGGTTTTCCTGGACGTAACTGCCAGAAACGACTGGAGTAGTACACTTCCAAGCCACAACAGGTCTTATTTTTATCCATCTGTATCTTCCTCTTTTATTTTATCGGATATCTTTAAATTAAAATCTGATAATCTTAATTTCTGGAAGCTGAGGCTATCATGGTCCAAAGTAGGAAATGACACTTACAATTACATGCTTGAGAAATACTATGAGAACAGTGTATTTGCAGGTTCTGTAGAGTCTCCGCTCTTATATCCGAATCCTGAATTGAGGCCCGAAATGATCACCAATATAGAAGGAGGAATGGATTTTACAATTCTGAAAAACAGACTGAATTTTAATTTTACGGCTTACCAGAATAATTCTAAAGATCAGACCATTATCATTCCTGTATTGTATGAAACCGGATATAACAGAAGAATCATTAACTCCGGTGAGCTTAGAAACAGAGGAATTGAATTATCATTAAATGCTTATCCTGTTAAAAATAAAAATTTTTCGTGGAATGTAAATGCGAACTGGTCAATGAACAGGAATAAGATCCTTTCTCTTCCTGAAGAGTTTAACGGACAACCTTATACGATGGCGAGTGTAGGCGGAGTAGTGTATTATAATGCTGTAGTAGGAGGATCATTGGGCGATATATACGGTTATGGCCTGATGTATTCACCGGACGGGCAGGTTATTTATGGTTCGGACGGGCTGACAGCCAAGCCTACAGAAATGAAAAAAATAGGAAATGCCTATCCGAAATGGAGGGCCGGGCTTCAGAATGAGTTTAAATATAAGAATATTACAGTCAGTTTCTCATTTGATGGTCAGTACAAAGGAATAGCATACTCGCAGTCACATCACAAAATGTCTGAACAGGGTAAACTTACTCATACCCTTGCAGGAAGAGATAATCCCGGTGGATTAATTGTAGGTCAGGGAGTTGTTCAAAATCCCGATGGAAGCTTCTCTCCAAATACAAAAGGAGTTCCGGTTTCTGCATATTACGGAGACTATTACAGAAGAGCTAATGTAGAGACCAATTCATTTGATACCTCATTCATTAAATTAAGAGATGCCAGAATTTCTTATTCTTTCCCGAAATCTGTAATAGAGCCATTAAAGGTTACAGATCTTACGCTAGCCCTGTTTGGAAGAAATCTTTGGATGTGGACGAAGTTCCCGTTGTTTGATCCGGAAGCTGCAACACTTGATGATTCCACCATTACACCAGGAGTTGAAATTGGGCAGTTGCCAACAGCCAGAACCGTAGGAATTCAGTTAAATGTTAAATTTTAAATCAGTAAAAAATGAAAAAATTATTCTATATATGTTCATTCCTTGCCTTGGCGGGAAGTACAATTTCATGCGACAGAAGCCTTGATGAAATTAATAAAGATACGAGCAGAATCAATGTTCCTGTCGCAAGTTCCCTGTTGGTTCCTATACAATATAATATGGCTTCTGTAGGATATAACAGAGCTAATGATTTTAATTTTGATCTTATGCAGGTTTCCCTGGATTTTCCAAATGAAGGAAACTCTCTGAGCCGTTATTATATTACTGAAAATACAGGAGCCGGTTTCTGGAATAATTCCTACAGATGGCTGAAGCAGGTAGATGACCTTAAAAAAGCTGCCATTGCTGAAGATAATAAAAATTATCAGGCTATTTCAATGGTTTTGAATGCATGGATCTATTCCAATCTTACAGATACATATGGGGATGTTCCGTTTTCTGAAGCGTCACAACTGGATGATAATATTTCCCAACCCAAATTTGATAAGCAGAAAGATATCTATATAAGTTTACTGGATGATCTGAAAACCGCTAATTCACTTTTTATTACCAATAAAATGCTTTCAGGGGGAGATCTTTTTTATAAGGCAGATACTGATGCAAACGGAATTACGAACTGGAAAAAATTTTGTAATTCTCTTTCTTTAAGACTTCTGACAAGAATTTTAAGCAGAGATGGAGAGGTAAATGTGAAAGACAGAATTAAAGAGATTGTTAACAATCCTATAATATACCCTCTCTTCCAAAGCAATGCAGATGCTGTTAAGTTAGACATTACAGGCGTTTCTCCATTAATGCCTCCTATTGCCAGACCACAGGATTTTACAACAGGGAGAGCAGCCTCTGAATTTTTTGTAAAGACCTTACAGGCAAATAATGACCCCCGTATGGCCATGTTCTTTACCCAGGCAAAAGACCTGAACAACATCAATATCGGATATGTGGGAGCTCCTTCTGGGTATCCTTTCGGAACTGTATTTAATTATCAGCCATCAAACCTTAACCAGAATTTAGCAAAAGCACCGTTAAAAATTTTCGTATATCCGTATGCAGAGCTGCAGTTCACTTTGGCAGAGCTGGCACTGAAAGGAATTATTCCGGGGAATGCACAAACCTTTTATGAAAACGGGGTGAAAGCATCCATAGAACAATGGGGCGCAGTAGTACCTGCCAATTATTTTGATAATCAGAATGTAGCTTATAACGGACAGATGGAAAGGATTATGCTTCAAAAATATATCGCTTTATTTTTTGTAGATCAGCAGCAGTGGTTTGAAAAACGAAGAACAGGATTTCCGGTACTTCCTAACAATGGAGGACTGTTAAATAATGGAGCACTTCCGCAAAGACTCATGTATCCGCCAAATCCTAAAGTATTGAATCCAGCCAACTACCAGGCAGCAGTCCAGCAAATGGGCGGAGATAACATCAATGTGAAAATGTGGTGGAATAAATAATAATAAATATAAAGAAATAACAATAAAATATTAAAGATGAGTATCAATATAAAATTTTTAATGCCTTGTATGCTGGTTTCTGCCATGGCATTTTCTCAATCATCCGTATCAGGATATGTATATGAAGACAGTAATAAAAACCAGAAAAAAGAAAACAGGGAAAAAGGTGTTGAAGGAGTGGCCGTATCAAATGGGGTTCAGGTAGTTCTGACAGATAAAAACGGAAGATACAGCCTGCCTGTTCAGGAAGATCAGACTATTTTCGTAATAAAGCCATCAGGATATCAGACTGGTTTAAATGCTAACAATCTTCCACAGTTTTATTATCATTATAAGCCTAAAGGATCACCGGCTGATTTTAAATATAAAGGAGTAGCTCCTACAGGAGTGCTTCCTAAAGAACTGAATTTCCCTTTATATAAGCAAAATGAAAGCAGGAATTTTGATATCCTTGTTTTTGGAGATCCCCAACCTTATACGGAAAAAGAACTTGATTATTTCAAAAGGGGAATTGTAAATGAAGTTAAGAATACTAAGAAAAATGCAGTATTGGGAATTAGTCTGGGGGATCTGGTAGGAGATAATCTGAGCTTGCAGAAACCGTATGCAGACGTGATGAAAGAAATCGGATTACCCTGGTATAATGTGATGGGGAATCATGACATGAATTATGATGCTAAGGAAGACCATTTATCAGATGAAACATTTGAATCTAACTTCGGGCCTGCCAACTATTCATTCAATTATGGAAATGTACATTTTGTTATTTTGGATGATATTCTTTATCCGGATCCAAGAGATGGTAAAGGATATTGGGGCGGTTTTCGTGAAGATCAGCTTCAGTTTATTGAAAATGATCTGAAACTGGTAGATAAAAATAAACTGATCGTTGTTTCTTTTCACATTCCTCTGGAACATCAGAATGAAGATAGCTTCCGGAATGCAGACCGTCAGAAATTATTTGACTTCTTAAATCCTTTCCGGAATGTACTTCTTTTATCAGCGCATACCCATATTCAGCAACAGATTTTTTATGGTAAAAAAGCAGGCTGGAACGGAATCAAAGAATTACATGAATATAATGTAGGAACTACCTGTGGGGATTGGTATTCAGGAACAGCAGATGAGGCTGGACTTCCTACTTCAACAATGAGAGACGGAACTTCAAAAGGATATTCATTCATCAGTTTTAATGATAACCAATATAAAGTTAAATATAAGACAGCGGGTAAGCCTGAGGACTATCAGATGAAATTATATGTTCCGAAAGTAATTCCGTTTCCATCAAAAACTTCTGCAAAAGTACTGGCCAATTTCTTTATGGGAAGCAAGAAGGATAAAGTTGAATACAGAATAGATAACGGATCATGGGAAGAAATGGAGTATGATGAAACAATAGATCCGAACTTTGCCCTTTCCGTTTTCAAATGGGATACAACAGAGAAAATCCTTCAGGGAAGAAGACCTTCTAATCCCGAAATGTCAAAACATATATGGGTAGCAGGATTTCCAAAGAAATTATCTTTAGGAAAACATAAAGTTGAGGTAAGAGCTGTCGATATGTATGGAAATCAGTTTTCCGCCTCTGAAGAATTTGAGGTACAAAATTCAATTCAGATCCCTTAGCATTTCATTTTTTACTATACTTTTGATTTAAAGCCGGCTTGTATGAGCCGGCTTTGTCTTTGAAATGACCGGTCTTCACGTCGTTGGTAAAAACTAAAGTCTTCATAAAATATTACCGTTAAAAAACCATTAAATCTGTATTCTTCCGACGTCATGAAAATGTTCTTTTGTAACTTTGTATAACGAAAAAGTATTATTACTATGAATATAAACGGAAAAAATGCCATTGTAACAGGTGGCGGAAGAGGATTAGGAAAGGCTGTAGCCCTGGCTTTAGCGAATGAAGGAGTAAACGTTGCCATTACAGGAAGAAACGAAGAAAATCTTAAGAATACAGTTGATGAAATTCAGAAACTGGGGGTAAACGCTGCCTATGCAGTTTTCAGTATTGATGATGAAGCTGCCGTAAAAGCTGGGATCAATACTTTGGCAGAGATGCTGGGGGGTGTTGATATCCTTGTAAACAATGCGGGAATAGGTGACTTTGGCAGTCTTGAAGAGATGTCTTCAGAAACCTGGGAACAGGTCATCAGAACCAATTTGTTTGGGGTATATTATGCTGCTAAAGCTGTTCATCCTTTTATGAAGGCAAAAGGAGAAGGTGATATTGTAAACGTAGCTTCTACTGCAGGTTTAAAAGGAGGACCTAATATGTCGGCCTATGCGGCCTCAAAAGCAGCTGTTGTTTCCCTGTCACAATCTATGATGGCAGAATGGAGAAAGCAAAATATCCGTGTGATTACACTGACTCCAAGTACCATTGCCTCAGATATGAGTATTCAGGGAGGTCTTACGGATGGAAATCCCGACAAAGTTCTGCAGCCTGAAGATTTTGCAGAGTGGGTAAGGGATATCCTTAAAATGAACAGAAGAGCATTAATTGCCAATGGTTCCATTTTCTCTACAAATCCATAAAAGAATGTAAAGTTGAGGTAATAATTTTAACTTATTAAGTAAAAAAGAAATTACAATATTATCTTTTGAGCCGGGATGTTTTCTTCCGGCTTTTTTTACCATTATTTTTAATCAAAATATAATGCCCCACGGAGAAGGATAATGCGTGATTTTCTCTACCTTTGTATTTTAAATTTTTCCCCCTACTATTATTGTGAAACTAATTAACTTATATACGAGTTCTTTCAAAGGACTCTCGCAGGAGAGTTGGATGCTGGCGTTGGTAATGCTAATCAACAGGGCGGGTTCTATGGTGCTTCCTTTTTTAGGAGTTTATATGACCGATCATTTGCACTTTAGCATTGAAAACTCCGGAATTGTTCTCAGTTTTTTTGGGATAGGTTCGGTTATTGGATCATGGTTTGGTGGAATGATTACCGATAAAATCGGGGAATATAAGGTGCAAAGTCTGAGCCTATTGTTGAGTGTACCCTTATTTTGTCTGATTCCGCTTTTCAAGACGGAAGCGGGGTTGGCCGGTATTATCTTATTGCAGAGTATTGTGAGTGAAACTTTCCGTCCTGCAAACTCTGTGGCAATTACAAAATATGCCAGACCTGAGAATATTACGAGAGCCTTTTCATTAAACAGGATGGCTGTTAACCTGGGATTTTCGATAGGGCCGGCACTGGGTGGAATTTTGTCCGCTATTTCTTATGAGTTTTTATTTTTCAGTAATGCCTTAGCTGCCTTACTGGCGGGTTTAATGTATATCTGGTTTTTTAGAAAACGCACGCGACTGGCTAAGCAAAAAGCAAGAAATGTAAAAGAAGCTGTTGTAATAAAAAAAGAAAATTCTCCCTACCAGGATGGTAAATTCTTAATATACTGCTTCTTCTGTATGTTATTTTCCATCTGTTTTTTCCAGCTATTCAGCACGCTTACTATCTTCTATAAAGATACTGCCCATTTAAGCCAGCAGAATATCGGGTATATTCTGGCCTATAGCGGATTTCTGATTGTTCTCCTTGAAATGGGTTTTGTACAGTTGGCCGAAAAATATTTTTCATTAGGATTTACCATGCTGATAGGAACTTTTTTATGCGGGTTTTCCTATGCAATGCTGGGATTTGATTATAGTATGGTAACGCTGGTGGTATCAATGACCCTGCTCTGTATTGGTGAAATATGGACGCTGCCTTTCATGTCGACAATTACAGCACTGCGATCCGGAGCAAATAATAAAGGTGCTTACATGGGACTGAATGGTATGTCTTTTTCAATAGCATTTATTATAACTCCTTATATAGGAACTCTTATTGCAGATAAACTGGGCTTTAATACTTTATGGATAGGAACGGGGGTTCTGGCACTGCTGATTGCTGCTGCTTTCTATTTTATTGTTCCATGGATGCTTAAAGGCAAAGAAACCACGAAGGAAATAAAATACAGTGAAGAATAATAAAGAGCCACAGATTTGTGGCTTTTTTATATATATTTTACTGAAAGGCAATATATAATAATTTTTTATTAACTTTTTAATCTTAAAATTTCGCCGGTTTAATGACGAAATATATTTTCTTTCTTTTTATTTCCTGTACTTCTTTTTTCTTTTCACAAAAGAAAGATTCTGCTGTGCTGATATCAGAAATCAGTATTGATACCTATAAAAGACCTTCTTCTTTTATGTCATCCACAAAGTCTGTTTCTGTAGTTTCAGAAAATCTTCTGAATCAGAATCCACCGGAGAGAATGCTTGAATCTGTAAACCAGACTGCAGGAACCAGAATAGAAGAACGGTCTCCGTCCAGTTACAGAATTTCAATCCGGGGCAGTACCTTGAGATCACCTTTTGGAGTAAGAAATATTAAAGTTTATTTTGATGATTTTATATTATCAGATGCTTCCGGTAATACCTATTTTAATCTGCTCTCTCCTGAGCTGATTGACAAAATAGAAATTTATAAAGGACCTGAAAGTGGTGATTACGGATCAGCAACCGGAGGATCCGTTATGCTGCGGACCAGAAGATCAGAACATCTTTCATCACATATCTCTGTCGGTAGTTATGGAACATTTAATCAAAGTTTTGATTTTTCAAAACAATCCGGAAAGCACTTTTTTGAAATGTTTCAGAATTATTTCAGAACAGATTCCTATAGAGAACAATCGGCAACTGAAAGAAAGCAGGTCTATATGAAGGATCATTTTCAATATTCAGAAAAAGCATCATTACGTGCCATGCTTTTATACACAGACCTTCAATATCAGACACCTGGTGGGCTTACCTTGGAACAAATGCAGGCCAATAGAAAACAGGCACGGCCAGCAACAAAAACTTTACCGGGAGCGAAGGAACAGAATGCAGGAATACATAATAAAATGGTCATTGCAGGACTTTCACACGAATATAAATTTAATCCGGATTTTTCACATTTTATTTTAGTTCAGGGGTCTTATGTTGATTTTAAAAACCCTTTTATTACCAATTTTGAAAAACGGTTTGAAAATAACCTCGCCCTGCGGACTCATCTTAATTATGATAAGGGATGGGAAAAGATCTCATTAAATTATAGATTGGGTTTTGAGGGAGGAGTAAATGGTATTCTGATCAGAAACTATGATAATGACAGAGGCTTTACCGGACATCCCCAGAATTTTGACCATATTAAAAATACTTCCGGGTTTTATTTTCTCTCACAAAAGCTAAACATTAGTGAAAAGCTGTTTACCGATATTTCCGTTAGTCTGAATTTAAATTCTTACCAGTGGGAAAGGCAATTTCCGGAAACAGAAAATGGAAGAGTTAAGTTTAGAAACCAGTGGCTTCCCAACTTTGGAATTTCTTACCTGATTGGGAAAAACCTTTCTGTCAGAGGTAAGATAGGAAAAGGAAATTCAACTCCGACCAATGAAGAAATTCGTGCTTCTGACCAGAAGTTTAATCTGAGCCTTGTCCCTGAATATGGATGGAATAAGGAAATTGGAGTCAGAAAGCAATTCGGAAGAATTCTATTTTTTGAGGGGAATTATTTTGACTTCCGTATGAAAAATACAATTGTCAGACGGCAGAATGAGTCAGGAGAGGAATATTTTACCAATCAGGGTGAAACCGTTCAGAAAGGATTTGAATTTATTTTGGAATCTCAAAAGATAAAGCTGAAAAATAACTTCCTTAATGATTTTAAATTCAGGTTCTCCGGAAGTTTTTATCATTTTAAGTTTGAAAATTACAAACAGGGCAATGAAAATTTTTCCGGGAATAATCTGACAGGTGTTCCGGAAACTACAGTGAACAGCTTACTCAATTTCACATTCCTGAAAAAACTTTCAGTAGATTATTCCCATTTTTATACTTCTGTAATCCCATTGAATGATATGAATACCATTTGGTCAAAATCCAGTTTGGTAGGGAATATCCAATTCAGATACCCGGTCCGTCTTGAGAAGACGCAGCTGAACTTCTACCTGCAGATTCAGAATCTGTACAATACAGAATATGTATCAGGTTTTGATATTAATGCATTTGGGAGCCGTTTTTACAATCCTGCAGCCAGAAGAAACTTTATTCTGGGAATTAAAGTGAATTTTTATTAATGGTCCCTGTTTTTTAAAAGGATGTTCCTTATAATCATTTCTGCATGTACCCTTGAGTTTTCAATGAACCACAGATGTGTATCTTTCCCTCCGCAAACTACTCCTGCAAGATAAAGGTCCGGAACATTAGTTTCCATGCTTTCCATATTGTATGTTGGATTTAGGCAGTCTCCGTTCAGTTCTATACCCGAATTAGTCAGAAAATCAAAGTCAGGAAGATACCCGGTCATAGCCAATACAAAATCATTTTCAATTTCCTGGACCTGGTTATGCTGATCTTTGAAAATAACAGACTGATCTTTAATTTCAAGGATTTCTGCATTAAAATGAGCCGTAATACTTCCTTCTGCAATTCTGTTTTCAATATCCGGTTTTACCCAATATTTAACACTTCTGGAAATTTCAGAATGCCGGATAATCATCGTTACTTCAGCTCCTTTTCTATACGTTTCAAGAGCAGCATCTACTGCAGAATTGCTGGAACCTATGACAACAACTTTTTGTCTTGCGTAGGGATATGGCTCCTTATAGTAATGTTTGACTTTTGGAAGGTCTTCACCCGGAATATGCATAAAGTTAGGAATGTCATAAAACCCAGTGGCAATAATTACGTTTTTTGCGGAATATTTTCTCTTCGTGGTTTCTATCTCAAAAAAGTCCTGGTTTTTATGAACTTTCAATACCCTTTCATAAAGGTTAATGTTCATATTCTTTTGCCTTGCTATCTCCTGGTAATATTCCAGCGCTTCCTGTCTGCCGGGTTTAGGAGCTGTAGAAATAAAAGGGATTCCGTCAATTTCAAGCTTTTCAGCAGTTGAAAAGAACCTCATATATAAGGGGTAGTGGTACAGGGAATTCACAATAGTCCCTTTTTCAATAACCAAATAGCTGAGGTTGTTTTTTTGTGCTTCAATAGCACAATTTAATCCAATAGGCCCTGCTCCGATAATAAGAATATCCAAAACTTCCATAAAACAAAGGTACGATGTAAACGGGAAAATGTGTAGAGATAGCTATAGATTTTTATGCAGATATAAAATAGTTAAAAAAGATTGAGGACAAAGACCGGCACTAAATTTTAGGTCAGTTAAACCTCTGTCAGGCTTTGAACTCTCATTTCATATGGCACCAGATTTGGTGCTTTTTACACATACAAAAATTAAAATATGAAAAAACTACTTGTTACATTATCCGTTTTAGGCCTTGCAGTAGTGGCTTGTAAAAAAGAAGCCGGGAAGCCGGTTCCCAATGAGATTGATTCCATTGCTCAGTTAAAAGAAGATAGTGCAGGAACTGTTCAGAATAAGGCAGATAAAGAAGCGGCTTTGAAAAAAGCAAATGATGAAATATTACAAGCCTTAAAAAATAAGGACTATAAAACTTTTATTTCATGGATTCATCCTGAAAAAGGAATTCGTTTTTCGATGTATGCTTTTGTGGATTTAAAAGGTGATAAGCATTTTTCAAAAGCTGATTTTGAAAAATTTCAGCCCACAAAAACATTATTTACCTGGGGTGCAAAGGATGGATCAGGAGATCCTTACAAAACTACCATTAATGACTATCTTCAAAAATGGGTTTTTTCCGGGGATTTTACAGCTTCTCAATATTCAGTAAATAAATTTATAGCGGGTGGAAACTCTCTGAATAATCTGAAAGAAAGTTATCCTGCAGCGAGTTTTACAGAAAATTATATAAAAGGAAGTGAAAAAAATAGTGAGATGGATTGGAAGACACTTCGCCTTGTATTTGAAGAATTTCAAGGAAAATATTATCTGATAGCTGTTGTAAATGATCAGTGGACAATATAATAAATAGGAAACCGGATATTGAAAACAGGGAATTGTCATTTAATTCATTCCTTTTTTCCAATATCCGGTTTTTATGCTATAGAATCTCTGTAAGCTTTTTTGTCAGGTTCCTTCTTGAAAACTGCTCTATATGCCGGGTATTCTCGGAAAGATTTCCATTTTTCCAGAATTCAAATTTTTCCAGTATAAATTGTTTTACAGCATCAGAGTCCTGATATCTGAAGTGCTTTCCTGCATAGGTTTCCTGTAAAATTTTGTCAACATCAGCCTTATCCGGACCAAAAGAGAGGATCTGTTTTCCGGAGGCCAGATATTCAAATATCTTTCCGGGAATAATTCCTTTTGAAGATTCATCTGGAAAATTAGTAATAAGTAAAATATCAGAATTCTGCATCTCCTCAACAGCTCTTGCATGGGTCAGGTATCCCAGGTTTATTATATGATTTTTGAGAGCTGAACTTTCAAGAGAAGCTAAAATTTTATCATCAATCCTTCCTGCAAATTTTAAAGAGAAATGTTTTGCAAATTCTATATTCTCTTTTACCAGTTCGTTAAGAACTTTCCATAGATTTTCCGGATTTCTTAGTTGTTCCAGGACACCAATATAGCTTAATATAAATGTTTTGCTATTTTTTGCTTCCGTCTTTTTACCTGAATCACTCTCATCGAATCCGTTGGTGATACAGACTGCATTTGCTCCTCCCTTACGAAAGTTCTCAGCATCAGTATAACTGGTTGCCAGAACAATGTCTGCATTTTTAAAGACAGCACTTTCCAGCTGACGATGTTTTTTATCGGAACTTTTTGTTAATTTTAAATGTTTGTAATAAGAGATTTCTGTCCATGGATCGCGAAAATCTGCAATCCATTTTAATTTGGAAAATTTATTTTTAAGACTCAATCCAATCAGGTGTAAGGAGTGGGGAGGGCCGGAAGTGACTATTGTATCTATTTTATTCTCTTTGAGATACTTCTCCAGAAATTTAACAGAAGGCTTTACCCAGAAGACTCTTGCATCCGGAATAAAAAAATTTCCTCTTACCCAGATAGAAAGTTTAGATTTCCAGCTTTGGTTTTCTCCGACATCAAACTGCCCGGCCTTAAACTTTTTATTGCTTTTGTTCAGCTTTTCAGCCAATTGATAGGGTTCCCAGATCTTTGTTCTGATGATTTCAATATCTTCCGGAACCTCAGCTATAAGACTTTCATCCAATAAAGGATAGCTGGGGTTTTCAGGAGTAAAAATTACAGGTTTCCAGCCAAAATCAGGTAAATATTTGGCAAATTTAAGCCACCTTTGAACACCAGGGCCTCCCGCAGGAGGCCAGTAATAGGTGATAATCAATATCTTCTTCTGTTCCATTAATCAGCATTAAACTGTTTCAGGTTGTTCTTTTTTCTTGTTTTTTTCATCCGGAAAATTCCAAAAGCACTCAGTACAATAAATATTCCGAAGGCAATAAGTGACATCCATTTTCCTCTTTCAATCACTTCAGGCTCGAAAATCATCCTGATATGATGGTTTCCTGCCGGGACATGTACGGCACGAAGCAGATAATCTGCTTTGATATAGGGAACCTCTTTTTCATCAACCAGGACTTTCCAGCCATGGGGATAATAGATCTCAGAGAATACTGCTAGTTGAGGTGTTTTGGACTGGGATTTAAATTCCAATTCATTAGGCTGATATTTGGTAAGAGTGATGAATGCCGTAGAATCTGCCTGAACAGGTTTATTGTCAAAATAAGACTTATCAGAAGATGCAATTACAGCCGTTTTCTTACTGTTTATTGTCCCAATGGATTTAATTTCTTCATTAGGAGTATTTACAAATTTCAGGTCACTGACAAACCAGGCATTTCCGTTCGCATTTGGATTCGGCATTGCCTGAGGCTGTTCAGGTCCGCCTACAACCCAATATTTTGCATTTAAAAGATTCAGAACATTCGGAACCTTTACAGAATCCATTATCTGGAAATATTCGTTGATAACATCGTCATATCTTCTCAGTTTCACTGCATGATAGCCTCCGATAGAAGATTTGAAATATGAGGTATTGGTCTCACTGAATGTTCCCAGAATATTGTTAAAAATCCTATAATGACCTTTGTCTTTTTCAGCGATGGTTTCTAATGTTTTGTTAACATTCACGCTGGACAGAATAGAAGAAAGATTCGGATTAGCCTGAACCTTCTCGGCCAGAAGATCTGAACTTTCTGTCTGAAAAGGATTTTCAGCAAAAATTTTGTCTACATAATTTTCATCATTCAGATAACGCTTGTTAACAGTCCACAGGTCGAATAAGCTCACTATTCCAATGACCAGCAAAGCAATATTCTGACTTAATTTCTTCTTTAAGCTTAAGAACAAAACAGCAGCGGTAATGGCTACATATATAAATGCTTTGATTGCATCTATTCTAAACAGCTTATATCTTTCCTCCACCAGATAGTCAAGAAGGAAAGGTGGGAAATATGTTTTCTCACTTGCTGTAGCAAATCCTAACAGTGATTTTCCGAAGATCAGAAGAATAAGGAGTAAACCTAATGTTCCTCCACCTACATAAAGAAGAATTTTCTGTTTATATTCTTCTGTAAGTTTTTCATCCGTAAAGAACCTGTACAATCCCAGGATAGCGATCAAAGGGAATAATAATTCCACCACTACAAGGATTGAAGAAGGCGCTCTGAATTTATTATAAAACGGAACATAATCAATAAAGAAATCCGATAACGGCATGAAATTACTTCCCCATGCCAATAAAATAGTAAGAATTGATGCTCCGAGGATCCAGTAACGGTATTTTTTCGATGCAAAGAAGAATCCTAAAACAGCCAGAAAACAAACAATAGCTCCCTGATACGCTGGTCCGGATGTTCCCGGCTGATCCCCCCAATACGTCATCCCGCTGAACCCTTTTGAAATTCTGTCCATTTCAGCCTGTGAACCAACATTTTCCTGAACAAGTTCCTGTACCCTGTTCATCATTTCCTTACCTTCAGGTTCCTGGCTTCCGCCACCCATCAGCCTTGGAATAAAAAGATTTAATGTTTCCAGCTGGCCATAACTCCACATCAGCATACTTTCCTTATCCATTCCGGATTTCCCGGAAGTATGGCTGTCATTGGTTAAGATCTGTTTTCCACGAACGGTCTCTTTTATATATTCAGCGTTAGCCATGATCCTTTGTGAGTTCATTCCAACCCCGATAACACAGGAGGCAGCAATAATTCCTGATGAAATAAGAAAATGTTTCACCGGAGTCTTTTTCTGAATAACCCGGATCAGCTCAGAAAGGAATAAAAAGCCTAAAGCCAGAAACAGATAATACGTCATCTGCGGATGATTCGCTGCAATCTGGAGCCCCATGAAAAGGGTAGTGACAATGAATCCCCAGATATATTGTTTCCGGATATAAACCAATAAAATTCCGGCCAGAAGCGGAGCAAAATATTCAATGGTATTGACCTTACCATTGTGTCCGGCAGCAATGATAATATAAAAATAGGTCGATAATCCAAAGAAAGTAGCTCCTAGTAAGGCATATTTCCAATTTCTGACAACCACCATTCCCAGGAGGAAGAAGCCTGCAAAAAGCAGAAACAGATAATTAACCGGTCTGGGCAGAAAATTCAGATTGCTGTCAATTTTCTTGATGATATCACCTTTGAACTGGCTTCCCATCTGGTAAGTGGGCATTCCTCCAAACATGGAATCGCTCCAGTAAGTTTCATTTCCGGTCTCTGCCCTATAGTCGAGCAGTTCTTTTGCTCCTCCTCTGTATTGCACAATATCATGCTGGAAAAGCTGTTTTCCTGTAAATACAGGAGTGGAGTATAGAAATGCTAAAACTATAAATACAACTAATGAAATAGCAATATAAATTAAGTTTTTATTTTTCGCCATGCTGGTTATTATCTTTTATGTCCTGGATTGTTACCTTTTGTCATTACCCTCTTTTACCTCCTCATAGTCTACCGTTTCAGCATCCCATTTGAGGTTTTGGTTATTATTTTTATTTGAATTACGAACACCCTGCTGGGCATTATCTGAGTTATTATTGAACCGGTATCCGTAAAAAGTCTTAAAGAATATCCTTTTCAGAATATTCCAGACAAAGAAAATAATAATAGCAGAGAGTACTAACTCAAGAATGTACTTCATAATAAAATTTATTTAAGATTTTAAGTTTAAGGCTGTTGGTTAAGAACTATTTAGTAATTAAATAAATTCTCAGACTCTCAGTCTTTTTAACTTCCAAACCCTTTAACTTCAATTATTTTGCAGAAGGATTCACCATTACAGATGATTTTGAAACACTTTTCATAGACTGTGATTGTTTTCCGTCAGAAATGGTTTCTATTTGCGTTGTCACCACATTGATATTCTGGTTAGTGATCCAGCCTGTGCTTTGGTCAAATTTAATGGTCCCGTTCTGGGCAAGCTCACTGCTTAAACTGTGAGTAATTGGTCCTTGTGTTTTCTTTTCTGTTTTTTTAGGAATTCCACCGGTTACTGTAATTTCTGCAGCTCCATTTCCCAGGCTCTTTAAAACATAGTTTGAAGTTACTTTAATGGCTCCGCTTGCATCTGCATTTTCAGTGGTTGTCCATTTTTCGCCGATCTTGGCACCTTTCTTAGGAATAATGGTCAGGTTTTTATTGAACTGGTCTTTCAGTACCTTTTCATTGAACGTTTCTTTAAGACTGGCTATTACACTTGCTTTTTCATTGGCATCCTTAATCAGGGTTCCTATAGCATTGGAAATTTTAGTATATACAGCATCAAAGCCGGTGATGGAAATAACATTCCCTTTTGTATCCATTTTCATGGTCAGTTTATTTCCCGTAAGAGCCCTGTTGATATTCCAGATCATCTTAAGATCATCTTCTTTAGGGATCGGAAGCTTGGTATCTACAACAATTGTTTTTCCCTGGGCAGACTGAGAGCTTCTTTTGGCTACAAGATTCAGGGTCATGTCATAAACATTTCCTTTGATATCATTTACCGTGAAATTCATTTCATCTGTAGACTCACTGGTGGCTGTGATAGATTTTCCCTGAGGGTCTGTCATTGTTTTTACATCTCTCTGGTATGTTGTAAGAGGATATGTTTTTCCTTTTTCAAGTTTAAAAGTCTGAGTAATAATTCCTGCTGAATCCCTGATTGCCGGATTTTCAGCAACTTTTGCTACCGAATCAGCAGGTACTTCTACAGTAATAGTTTTTCCTGTTTTAGGATCTACTTTTGTTACGGTTGCTGTTTCTTTTTTACATGATACAAGAGCTATAGATGAGATTAGCGCTAATGCTGCTATGTTTTTCATTTTCTAATTTTTTAATGTTGTGTTATCGAATAATTTATTTCAGAATTTTCTGTCTTACCGCTTCATAAAGAATGGCTCCACAGGCGACAGAAACATTTAAAGATTGTGTTTTTCCTTCAATAGGAAGTTTTATTTTTTCATCCGAATGATGTAATACTTCTTTGGAAATTCCTGTTTCCTCATTTCCCATAACAATAGCGCAAGGCTCCGTAAAGTTTACATCATAAATCAGCTTTTGTGCTTTTTCGCTGGCTGAGAATACAGTGATCCCACTTTGCTGCAGAAAATCCACTGTATGGGCAAGGTTATTTTCTTTGCATATCTTAATATTATAAATAGCTCCGGCTGATGTTTTTATTGCGTCAGAATTGATGGGAGCTGCACCTTTCTCCGGAATGATTACAGCATCAATGCCTACACATTCTGCTGTTCTGCAGATAGCCCCGAAATTTCTTACATCCGTAAGCCTGTCAAGGATTAGCAGGAAAGGAGTTTTTCCTTCCTCGAATAATTGTGGGACGATATCTTCTACTTTATAAAACGGAACATCCGAAATAAAAGCAACTACACCCTGATGGTTTTTTCTTGTAAAACGGTTCAGCTTTTCAACAGGAACATAGTTGGGACGGATTTTATTTTTCGCTAAAATGGCTTTCAGTTCAGCATAAATAGGACCCTGAAGTGCATTTTGCACAAAGATCTTGTCAATCGTTTTTCCCGCTTCAATTGCTTCAATCACGGGACGCAGCCCGAAAATAAAATCGTCTTTCATTGAGTTGTTTAAAAATTTTATGTTTAAGGTTTAAAACATATGCCTTACACCTCTTAAATCTGTTGTTTTTAACTATTTTATAAAGAGATTCTCTTTAAATCCGGAATATTTAATACTTTTCTCCTAAAATGGCTCTTTTCTGTGCCATCGCATAGCCATAGTGAAGGCTTTCATGCATATTGTTAAAGATAATAGCATCCTGTATGCTTTTCAGGTCCATTCCGAAACTTGTTGTATAAGGAGTGTAATCCGAAAAGAAATCACTGTCATAATCCTTCATTAGGATCTTTGATGTCTCGGTAAGTAAAAATTCTAAATCTTCCACTTCCGATTTTTGGACATTCAGATTAGGTAAAGTCCCTTTTTTATAAGTCTCAATCCAGTATTTATCAATACGGAAGGGATTTCCGCTTAAATAATAATGCAGAAGCTGTTGTGTGGCTACAGTGTGTGCAATGTTCCAGTATATATTATTGTTGAAACCGTCAGGAATCAGCAGAAGATCTTCATGCGAAGTGTTCTGCAGGATATCCAAAAGGTTCTTTCTAACTTGTCTGTGTGCTTGAAAATGATAATTCATTTTTGCAGAATTTTTAATCTCCAAAAATAGTTTAATAAACTGGAAATGACAATTTTTTGGGTGGGGGATTAAAGTTAAAGTTTTTTAACTATTCAAAAAAAGAATTAATTATTGTTCTTTTTTTTGAATTTCTTATTGAAATACAAGCGCTAAAAAGTTTGATAGATATATATTCTGTTTCGTTACAATTTTAAATAGTATCGACGAACAGTAAGTAATGTCAATATAAAACCCTCCTTCAGAAAATCTTTGGGAGGGTTTGTTATCGTTTATATTATATTTTTACAGAACATTCTTATTGCTGGGAAGGCTGATATTTCATTACTTTCTGATGATTTTATGTTTAAAGGTGGTTCCGTCTTTCAAAACAATATTCAGGAAATAAACTCCCGTACTGTAGTGTGAAAGGTCTATCCTGTTTTCCATGTAGGTTTCAGCTAATCTTTTTCCGTCGACAGTGAATACGGTTATTGATGCTACCTCTGATTTTGACTGTATGGTAACATAATCAGCAGTAGGGTTGGGATATATATTGATATCTGTCACTTTAATATCTTTTACATCCAACGTTGTATTGCTTTTACTTTGCATATAGACAGATAAAAATACGTCTCCTTGCTGCTGATTGAAAACTGCTGTTGGAATAGTGTGTTTCAAGGTGTGGGTTCCGGCTGTCATACTTGGCAATGTAAACCCCCGGATAGGAACAGAATTGCCCGGGCACCAGTTATTCCATGATGTCCATTCTGCGAATGATCTTGGAGTAGCTCCGTAAATTCCGTTTCCCTGGGTATTATAGACCCTGAAAGGTTCACATGAAATACCTCCCGGAGTATAAGTCAATACTTGTACATCGTCTATATAAGTGTAGTTTTGTCTTCTTATGTATTCCTCACCTCCGGCATTTGCCCCATGAGGGGTAGAGATAACAAAGAAACGCGCATTGGTAACGGCAGTAGGCAGGGTGAAATTTACAATCCTTACTGTTTCACCCGGAACATCAGTGCTGTTGTAATTATTAAGTTTGCTGTAACTTAATATAGGCACCAGATTGTTATGATCTGTAGTTACGGCTCCGGTATCTGTTGAGAAAAAAGTAAGTGTTCCGGAGAAAACATCATTTCTGTCTGTACATCCTGCAACCTGGGTCTGCGCTGCATAAGGAACTCCGAAAACATCGAGCTCCATATACAGGTCATACATGTTCCGAAGAGCTGAATCATGAAATACATTATATAAATTGCTCAGGTCATACGTATAAGGAACTTCCAGGGGTGACCGGTTTTTATTCATGAAGGGGGTAATGTATCGGGCTACTTCAATCCTTCTTACATTGGCATCATCGATGGTATAGGATGGTTGGTTCTTAGGAACCATTGCCAGGTAAACACTTCCCAGACGGTCGTAGTTATCGCATAAGGCTCCAATGGTGACACGCATCGCAATTTTGGCTTTAAATGAATCCAGTTCTGCATCTGTTAGCTTTCTCGCGTATCTTGTATTGGCAAGTCTGATCAGTCCTGGCGGAACAGGCTGGGATACCGGACTTGCGTAGCCATCATAATACACTGCCTGTGAAATTAAATTCACTGCATTGGTTTGTGATTTACAAAGACATGCAAAAAAGAGGCTTAGAAAGAATAGCTTTTTATACATATGATTGGTATTTTATACAAATATATTAAAATATGTATTTTAAATATTGTTTTATTGTGTTTATTTTTAAATTAAGATCTGTTTTATTGATGATTTTTTAAAATTGAATTGTAAATTTAAATTAATAATTGATTTTTGTCATTAAAGTTGAAAATTTATTATTAAATTAGTAGCATATTTACTTATAATTTTATTAATGATGAAGAAAAGTTTACTTTTGTTTTTGTTATTGGCAGTTTGTGTACTTCAGGCTCAGATCAATTTAAATACCGGGAGTACAGGGGTAGGAACTGCACCGGTCAGTAGTTTTTTTTCTTATTCATATGTTCAGCAGATATATCCTAAACAGGAATTGAATGCGAATTCGGCAGGAAATATTACCGGTCTTACATTTTATCTGGATCCTGCTTCTACTATAACGGACTCTTCCAACTGGACGGTCTATTTGGGCCATACCTCAAAAACAGCCTTTACTTCCGGTACGGACTGGATTCCCGTTTCACAGCTTACTCAGGTATTTGCGGGTTCTGTTACAAAAAATAATGGCAAGGTTCAGGTTACTTTCACGACGCCTTTTGCTTATAATAATACCGATAATCTGGTGGTTGCGGCTAAAGAGAATTCGCCGAGTATTGATATCAATAATTTTGATGAAGCGTTTCATGTGTATCCACATACACCATATTCTACCTTATATTATAAAGGAGATCGTGGGGTCGTTGATCCTGCTGTTCCGCCAGGTGGAATCAGGGCTGATTATAAATCAGCAATAACATTTCTGGGATTAACACCGAATCCTGCTCCGGCTTGTCCTTTTGTTGTTTATCCGGTGAATAATACCCAGTTTATTTCTTTGTCTCCTCAGATTAAATGGCTGCCTGTTTCCGGTGCCGGTTCTTATAAAATTTCATTGGGAACAAGTCCGGGAGGTACAGATGTTATTAATCAGCAAACGGTAACTTCCAATGATTTTACTCCTTCAGCACCCCTGAATCCGGATACCAATTATTATTTGAAGGTTACGGCGGTTTCAGCCGGTGTTCCTTCAACCGGATGTTCAGATATTGCTTTTAAAACCATTCCGCCGGTGCCGGCAAATGATGCTTGTTCGGGAGCTTTGTCTGCGTCTGTATTTCCTTATTCCTATACCCAGAATGATGCTGTATCGGCAACCAATAATGGTGGATTTATTACATCCTGTACGGATGCGATGAATGATGGGACATGGTTTAAATTTACAGGAGATGGAAGTCAATATACTGTTAAGCTGACCATGCCTGCAGGCAGTACTTTTGATCCGCAGGTAGGTGTTTATAACGGGACCTGCAGTAATCTTGTATGTGTGGATACTGTTGATAATGCTGGTGGTGGAGGTACGGAAACACTTGTTATTGCAACAACTTCCGGAACTGAATATTATGTGAATGTAGGTTCTTACGAAGAAACAGTAGATGTGTCTGAAAATACATTTACAATTACTATTACCAAACCTTAATACTATTCAATATTCAGCACTTGAATTGATTTTAATAATATATAAATGTTGTGACTCATTTTTCGGATCACAACATTTGTATATTTCAGTAACATAAAATCCGGTAAGTTCTATTGCCTGTCAGTCCCGGAATATTTAACAAACTTTAACTCTATAATGGCATTGATTGTGTTGATTAATGCAAGTATTTATCAGAAATTTACCACTTATTTTAAATCAAGCTATGTCAGATACATATCAAGCTGAAGATATCCGTCAGCTAACGGAAAAAGTAAAAGAAAAAAACTACTTATTTTCTCTTCTGAGACAGGAAATCAACAAAGTCATTATTGGGCAGGAGTATATGATAGACCGTCTTCTGGTAGGTCTCTTAGGAAATGGTCATGTGCTTCTTGAGGGGGTGCCGGGACTTGCTAAAACTTTAGCCATAAAAACTTTGGCAGATGCTGTTCATGGTGAGTTTTCAAGGATACAGTTTACTCCGGACCTGCTTCCCGCAGATGTGGTAGGGACAATGATTTACAATATCAAAGACAATGATTTTTCTATAAAAAAAGGTCCTGTATTTGCCAATTTTGTTCTTGCTGACGAGATTAACCGTGCGCCGGCAAAGGTGCAGTCGGCTCTTCTTGAGGTCATGCAGGAAAAGCAGGTAACTATTGGTGACGAAACAATGAAACTGCCCAAACCATTTTTGGTGCTTGCTACACAAAATCCGATTGATCAGGAAGGTACATATTTGTTACCGGAAGCACAGAGTGACCGTTTTATGCTGAAATGTACTATTGACTATCCTTCATTTGAAGATGAAAGACTGGTCATGAGAATGGTTTCCACTTCACATCAGCCGGTTGTAAAGCCTGTAATTTCACTCCAGGATATTGTAGATGCTAAAGAACTGATTAACCAGATTTATCTGGATGAAAAAATAGAGAAATATATTCTGGATATGGTATTTGCTACACGTTATCCGGAGAATTACGGACTTTCTGAGCTTAAAAATTATATCAGTTTCGGAGCTTCTCCGAGAGCATCTATCAATTTGGCAATTGCTTCCAGAGCATATGCCTTTTTAAAAGGAAGAGCTTTTGTAATTCCTGAAGATGTTAAAGCATTGGCAAAAGACGTCTTGAGACACAGAATGGGATTGACTTTTGAAGCTGAAGCTGAAGAAATTTCAACAGAAGAAATCATTAACCGAATTTTAGCAAAAATACAGGCCCCGTAATGAGTGAGGTAATTATCAGAAGAGCAGTTCAGGAGGATTGCCCTTCCATGTTGGATCTGATCCGTGAGCTTGCAGAATATGAAAAAGCATTACATGAAGTAACCGTAACGCTGGATCAGTTTATAGAAGATGGATTTGGAGCGGCTCCGGTTTGGGGTGCTTTTGTTGCTGAATTTGAGAATGAGATCGTAGGTATTTCATTGTATTATGACAGGTATTCAACCTGGAAAGGGAAAAGACTGTATCTGGAGGATTTGGTAGTGACCGAAAGAAAAAGGGGAATGCAGATCGGGAAAAAATTATTTGATGCTACTCTTGAATACGGGAAATCAAACAATTATAGCGGAATGGTATTTCAGGTACTGAACTGGAATGAACCTGCTATTAATTTCTATAAAAAGTACAGTCCGAAATTTGATGATGAATGGTTGAATGTTGCTATAGAATTTAGAGATTAATATCCTGAGTTTGACGTTAAAAACATTAGAAAGTTATGCAGATAAAAGATATTGTAAAAAAAGTAAAGCAGATTGAGATCCGTACAAGAAAGAAGACGGAAGCTGCTTTAATGGGACAATATCATAGTGCTTTTAAAGGGCAGGGTATGACTTTTTCGGAGGTCCGTCCGTATCAGTTTGGTGATGAAATCCGAAGAATTGACTGGAATAAAACAGCCCGTTTCCGCGAGCCGTTCGTAAAAGTAATGGAAGAGGAAAGGGAGTTGACCATGATGCTTCTTGTAGATATTTCTGCATCAATGGATTATGGAACAAAAACCCAGCTGAAAAGGGAATATGTTGCTGAAATTGCTGCCAGTTTGGGATTTTCTGCGGCAGGAAACAATGATAAAGTGGGAATGATCCTGTTTGCTGATAAAGTCTATAAAGTAATTCCTCCACAAAAGGGAAGGAAGCATATCCTATCGATTATCAGCAATATCCTGACAGCGGATTATGTTCAGGGAGAATCAAAAATAGATAAAGCTTTGGAGTATATGATGGGAATTTTTAAAAGAAAGTCCCTGGTGTTTCTGTTCTCCGATTTTGCTGATGAGTATGACTCCAAAATGCTGAGAGTGGCTTCAAAAAAGCATCAGCTGCTGGGACTTCGTATCTATGATGAAAAAGATAATGAAATTCCTGATATAGGATACGCTCTCTTATATGATGCGGAAACAGGAGAGCAGGTGTGGGCCAATACTTCCAGTGCAAGATGGCGATATACTTTTGCAGAAGCTCAAAAACAGAAATTACGTGCTTTGGAAGAGGATTTTTCCAGTAGCTCTGCAGGTTTTATGAATATTAATACGGGTTCAGATTATTCAAGGTTATTGTATAATTATTTTCAGAAAAAATAATACTGATACAAGGATATCAGGAATCAAAATGAAACAGAAGGCATTGGCCTGAATTATTATTTGAAATTGAAAAAAATACTTTTAATATTATCTCTGTTCATCTGTGCAAATGCTTTTTCACAGATCTTATCTTCCAATGTAGAGAAGAAGACCATCGCTTTGGGTGAAATCAATCATTTCGTGGTTAAGATTGACAATATCCACGATAATCAGGTAATCTCTGCACCTAAAAATGAGTTACTCCCTTTTCATTTTGAAGAAACTAAAGACAGTATCGGGCAGAATGCAAATTCCTATGAAAGGAAAATTGAATTTGCTGTTTTTGAAGAAGGGAAATTTACAATTCCGGAACTGGAATTTAAAGTTGGCGATAAAGTACTTAAGACTATTCCTTATGAGATTGATGTAATTAATACAGCGCAAAAAGCGGATCAGATTAATGACATTATGAAAAATAAGGAAGTAAAGCTTGAGGCAAAGGATTATTGGGAGCTTTATAAATTCTATATCCTGGCAGCATTGGCGGCTATTGCTCTGATCATTGCAATCATTATGATTGTAAAATGGGGTAAGAAGTCAAAAAGTTCATCGGTAGTAGCAACCAACCAGACTTTGAAAGAACTGGATTCCCTTAAAAAGAAAAAATATATTGAAGGAGGAAATTTCAGATCATTTTATGTAGAGTTAATAGATATTTCCAGAAAATTTATTACCAGGCAGTATCATCTTCCGGCAGATGTACTCCTTACTGATGATCTTATTGATGCTATGAAGAAAAACAATACCATTTCGCAGGAGAATGAAAAAATCATTGAAGATGTTTTCTTAAGAGGAGATCTTGTAAAGTTTGCAAAAACTTTTCCTGATCAGGAGACCATGGAAAAAGATTTTGCCGGTATCCGGGACTTTGTTAAAAGATCATCAAAAGATTTAGAATTTGAAAACTTAAGGAAGGATGTTTGATTTTGAGTTTTACAGTCCATGGTTTTTATTACTCTTTCTGCTGTTTATCCCTCTCTTTATTAAAGATGCGGGAAGACAGAAACAGAAAGGGATAAAAGTGCCTGCCGTTAAACATATGGATAACAGCGGTGGAATTCAATTCGTTCTTTTTTTTCTGAAAATATCAAAATATATTATTCTTTCGGCTCTGATCATTGCTATGGCGAGGCCGAGAACCTTTACTGTTTCGCAGGACCGGGATGATACAAAGGGAGTTGATATCATGTTATCTATAGATGTTTCGCTCAGTATGCTTGCAAAAGACTTAAATCCGGACCGTATTACTGCATTAAAAGATATTGCGGTGAAGTTTGTTCAGAAACGGCCTAACGACAGAATAGGTGTTGTGGCTTATGCCGCAGAAGCTTTTACGAAGGTTCCTGTTACTTCAGATCATCAGGTGGTAATGGATGAGATTAAGAATTTAAATTCAGATGGGCTTGAGCCAGGTACGGCTATTGGGGAAGGATTATCTGTAGCAGTAAATCACCTGATTAAAAGTAAAGCGAAAAGTAAGGTGGTTATTCTGATGACTGACGGGGTGAGTAATATTCAGAATGCTATCCCTCCGCAGATTGCTGCCGAGCTTGCTAAAAACAACAATATTAAGGTATATTCCATAGGAATCGGAACCAATGGATATGCTCTGATGCCTACCTCACAGGATATTTTTGGTGACCTTATCTTTACGGAAACTGAAGTGACGATTGATGAAAATACTCTCAGGGAAGTAGCGCAGGCTACCGGGGGAAAATATTTCAGGGCTACATCAAACAGCAGTCTTGAAGAGATATACGATGAAATTAATCAGTTAGAGAAGTCTGATGTAAAAGTTTCTAAACTTTACAATTATGAAGAGTATTTTAAAATTTTCCTTTGGATTGCTTTGGGAATACTGGTGCTGGATGCATTATTGAGATGGGTGTTATATAAAATTTTAAGCTGATGAGTTGGTCTTTAGGAAATTATTGGTATTTATTTTTGCTGTTGCTTCTGCCATTATTAGCTTCTTTTTTAATCCGTTTTCTGAGATGGAAGAAGAAAAAAAGAGAACTCTTTGCAGACAGTCAGTTCCATGACAATTTATTTGAAAAACAATCAGGATTTACAAAGTTTTTTCCGGCTTTGTACCTGTTGGGGACTGTATTTCTTATCTTTTCTATTATTGACCTTCTTAATGGTTCGGAAGAAGTGAAGAGTACCCAGAAGCTTAATAATGTGATTTTTATGCTTGATGTTTCAAATTCCATGAATGCTGAGGATATTGAACCAAGCCGGCTGACTGAAGCGAAGAATCTGATGTTGGGGACCATGCAGAAAATGAGAAATGATAAGGTGGGAATTGTGATATTTGCAGGACGCGCAATGTCTATTATGCCGTTGACTACAGATTATAATTCTGCAGAAACTTTTATAAGCGGGATTGAAACCAGTTCAATGCAGTTTCAGGGAACAGACTTCCTTAAAGGAATGCAAGCTGCAGTTGAGAAGTTCAAAAATGTAAGCAAAGGTTCCAGGAAAGTAATATTACTCAGTGATGGTGAAGACAATGAAGGTAATGATAATGCAGCAATAAGACTCGCTAATAAAGAGGGGATAAGCATTACCTCTGTAGGAATAGGATCAGACGAAGGGGCACCGGTTCCTGAATATGTATATGGTCAGTTAATGGGATATAAAACAGATGTTAACGGCGGAACGGTTATTTCAAAAAGACAAACCGAAGCCCTGAAAAAAATGGCTGAATCTACCGGAGGAAGCTATATTGACGGTAATAATATCAATGAAGCTCCCGATAGAATTGTGGAAGCAGTCAATAAAAAAAGTTCAGGATCTGAAACCATGGTGAAATCACAGAATGCGAATCATTATTATCAGTATTTTCTGGGAGTATCTTTACTGTTTTTCTTTCTGATTTTTCTTTTTAACCCTAAAAAAGATTTTAATGTTTAGCTTTTCTGCCGGAAGGAATGATTTTAAGGTGTACTTTAACCCAATTTTAACAAATAAACCCCTGTTTATTAACATATAAAGGGATAATTTTGCAAGTGATGAATACTAAAATCATATTTTTATCGTTTATAATTGCTTTTTCCTTCTCAGGCTTTTTGTTTGGGCAGGAAAATTACAGAACCTTGATTCATGAAGGAAATCAGAAATTTGACGGTAAAGATTATGAAGGAGCCTCCTCAAAATATATGGAAGCTGCAAAATCAAATGATAAAGATTTTACAGGACACTATAATTTAGGGAATGCTTTATATAAAAGTAAAAAATATGAAGAGGCTAAGGCTGAGTTTGAAAAAGCGCAACAACTTTCCCAGACTCTGCCTGATAAGGCGGCAGCACTTCATAATTTAGGAAATACCTATATGCAGATGAATCAGCCGGAAAAAGCGGCGGACTATTATAAAAAAGCTCTGAAGCAAAACCCATACAGTGAAGCAACCCGCAAGAACTATGAGATTGCCAAGCTGAAAGAGAAAGAAAAACAACAGAAAAACCAGCAGAACAACTCAGGAAAAGGAGGCGGCGGTAATGATCAGAACAAAGGTGATGATCAGAAAGGTGATAAGGAAAAACAGGATCAGGGAAATGGTCCTCAAAATGAAGGGAAAGGCGATCAGGGTGATAATCCTAAGCAGAATCCGGAAAATGAAGGTAGAATGCCAAAAGATCTCGAAAATGCAATCTTAGATAAAATAAACGAGAAAGAAAAAGAAACCGCCAGAAGAATCTTAAACAAGAATTCTTATTCGATGCCTGAAAGCAACGAGAAAGATTGGTGATGAAACACAAATTGATTTACATATTGCTTACTTTAGCATCCGTAATAACTTACGGACAGGTAAATCTTTCTCTCGATGCAGATAAATCTGAATATGGTGGTAAAGATATTGTTAATCTTACTATTGTTTTAGAACTTAATGGGAGTGATCTTGTGCAGCAAACAGGATTCCAGCTTCCGGATCTTTCAAAATTTAATATTATAGGTAGCGGCTCTGTTACCAATACGGTAATTGACCCCGCAACCAATACGCTGATTACTCAAAAGGTATCCAGAATTGCCCTTGAGCCTAAGAAGAAAGGAAAAATAAAAATAGGTTCAGTACTGGTTACGGTCAATAATAAAATCTATAAAACAGAGCCGTTTGATGTCAATATCCGGGATCTTGTTGATAAAAGATCTCTTGCAGGAAATACTTCAAACGAGGTGTTTCTGAATATGGAAGTTGATGATCGTGAAGTTTTTCAGGATCAGGCTGTTATAGCGGTTTTAAAGGTGTATTCAAGAAATCTGGATAACCTTAGGAAGGTCAAGAATATCCATCTTCCTGAGCAGGATAATATCAATGTACATCCTATTAATTTTAATAAATCTGAAATAGATCCTTCAGGCTCCGGTAATATGGCTTCCCAGATTCTGGCTATGTTTATGGTATTTCCAAATGAAGCAGGGTATGTGGAAATCCCGGGAGTATCGGCTTCTGTAAACTCATACTCCAATAAAAATAAAATTATTTCCAATAAGGTAAAACTGAATGTAAAGAGGCTTCCTGACGGTGCTCCTGATTGCTTTAAAAATGCTGTTGGGAAATTTAAGGTAAATGTATACAACGCTTCTAAAGAAAAGCCTGAAGCTAAGAAACCAATGAATGTAGTGATAAAAGTTTCGGGTGAAGGGAACCTTCCGGATATGGAACTTCCAAAAATCGCTTCATCTCCGGATTATGAGATTTTTGCTCCTAAAATTACCTCTAAGGTTTCGCCTGGAACAACTGGAATGAAAGGTGAAATTCTTGCCAGTTATGTGATTATTCCGAAAAAGGCAGGTGTGATTTCTATAAAGACCGAACAGTTTGCATTCTTTAATCCTGAAAATAGAGAATATGTAGATCTTGGACAAAAAACACTGGATTTCAATGCTTTCTCTCACGAACAGGTTATGGAAGCGCGCTCTACTGTGGAAAAAGTAAATGATTATACCAATAATCTTCTGGAAACAGTAAATACACCGGTTTTAAAGACTACTTCCTTTAAAGTAAAAGAAAAAAGTAAATTTCATTGGAACATTTTGCTGACCAATATTGCTGTTCTTTTAGGATTATTTGTCCTTTACCTTTTATTTAAAACTTGGCAAAAAAAACGTACATTAGTTAGGGAAACTGTACCGTCAAAATCTTTGGGTTCCGTGGCTGAAACAGAAAAAGAGATTAAAGAACTGCTTAAAACAGACATTAATGATTATTTCAGCTATCTGGAAAATCTTAAGGATAACGGTGAGTATGAAAAGTTTTTTGATACGCTTGAAGAATTAGATCAGGAAGTAAGGAGCCAGTATTTTCATGGTTCTGCGGCTGAGTTTAAGACTTTTCTTGAAAATCACAAAGGTTCATCTGTCGCAGATGATTACGGAAGGCTTCAGCAGAAAATCCAGATGGAGAAATATGCCCCTGTGAAATCTCATGAAGGTATTGAGGAACTTTTGAAAACAATTGTTAATTTATATTCACAAATTAGCAAATAGTCAATTTATTTTCATATTTTTGCGAAATTTTTAATTACAAAGAGATGGAAATTCTTAATGGTTTCTCTATTAAAGAGATCGTTACCAGCTTTATGGTTCTTTTTGCTGTTATTGATATTATCGGCTCAGTTCCTGTTATTGTAAGCCTTCAGCAGAAGTTTGGACAAATTGAGGCTGGAAAAGCTGCTATTACTGCCGGAGCAATTATGATTGTTTTCTTATTCGTAGGAAACAAAATTCTCAAGCTGATTGGTGTGGATGTTAACTCCTTTGCCATTGCAGGTGCTTTTGTGATTTTTGTCATAGCCCTGGAAATGATTTTAGGAATTGAAATCAATAAAACTACAGAAGCAAAAGCTGCATCCATCGTTCCCATCGCATTTCCACTGGTTGCCGGTGCAGGAACATTAACTACAGCACTATCTCTGAGAGCTGAATTTCATGATATTAATATTATTTGCGGAATTATTCTTAATACAATTTTCGTATATTTGGTGCTGAAATCAGCAAAATGGCTGGAGCGGAAAATTGGGGATGCAACTTTAATGATCCTGCAGAAAGTTTTCGGAATTATCCTTTTAGCGATTTCAATTAAATTATTCACCGCAAATTTTGCTCAATTGGTGCAGAATTACATTAATTTTTAAGAGTCATGAAGAAGTTTTATAAAGTATTTTTAGTACTGTTCATTGTATTCATCGCCATTAATCTTTATGCTATAGACTGGCAGTCAGATATTCTGTCTGAAGAAAGTGATAACCTGAAGTTCGTATTTTCGGCAGCAGCAGCATTTATTGGCCTTATTTTACTTTTCGTTATGGATGCCTGGAGCAGAATCGGAGTAAAAAAATAATCGGATAAATATTATATTTTCAAAAAAATAAAGAACCTCTTTCAATTGAAAGAGGTTTTATTGTTATACAGTTTAGTGTGAATGATATCAGTTAGATAGGGACAGGCTTTTTAATATCGCTTCAGACTTCAGCTCAGTTTCAATCCATTCTTTTTCAGGGTTGCTCTGTGAGGTAATTCCACCCCCTACAAAAATATGTAAAGCATCCCGGTAAAGCCGGGCACATCGTAGGTTTACAAAATATAAAATGCTTTCTTCTGTTTCCACTTTAATATAACCGGCATAGAATTCCCGAGGGAACTTTTCATATTTCCGGATATTTTCATTGCAGAAATCTTTCGGAATACCACAGACAGCAGGAGTAGGATGGAGCTCTTCAATAAGTCTGTCAAGATCTTCAGGCTTTATATTTGTTTTAAAATCTGTCCGGAGATGTTTGATATTTCCTGAGATATGGTCATATGTTTCAGAGATTTGAACCTGGTCAGAATACTTTTCAAGTATTTCCTGAATATACCGGGTAACAGGTTTCTGCTCTTCTATTTCTTTTTCAGACCATTGATCGGTTATGGGTAGGGTTCCAGCCAATGCCATGGTTTCAAATTCATGAGTTGATTTATTGAATTTTCCCAGAACTTCAGAAAAAGCTCCCATCCATGCGTTCCGGCCATCGTTGAACAGGTATCTGAACGCATTCGGATAAGCCCTGCATAAATTTTCAAAGCTTTCCCTGTAATCGATACTTTTAAAATTGGTAAAAATTTTCCTCCTTGAGTAGACCAGTTTCGGAAGATTATTCTCTTTGATTACTTCAATTATCTTTTGTAAGGTCTTACAGTATTCATCTTTTGTTTCAGCAACGGAATGAGTGCTGTCTGTCTGTAATTCGTTGCTGATGAAAGGATCATAAGACACTGAAGGATCTGCTTCAATAATACTTCCCGGAAAGTTAATCCGGGAAAGCCCATCATAAGAATAAAAGCTTATCGCGTTATTATAGTTATTATTATCTATGGAATAAAGTCTTTCGTTGAAAGGAAGTTTGAAATAAATCATGAGCTATGGATAGATTTTATCACAGTCTGGAAATCATATAATTCCAGTTTGATTCTCTTTCTGCAAAGGTACCACTAGTCTTAAAAATGTCAAAATTATAATGTGTAATTCTGAGCATATCTTAAAGGGTTTTAAATAAAAAAGACTCAGAAATCTGAGCCTTATGCTTTTATCTGTTGATGATATTGTTTGTCATTGTAGTATGGTTGATAAGGACTCCTTTTTCATCTCTGATCTCAATTTCAGAAACATGCATGGTTTTCCCTTTTCTGATAAAACGTGCAGTAGCGGTTACTATTCCATCTTTTTTACTTCTCAGGTGGTTGGAATTAATATTGGTGCCTACCCCGTAATATTTATTTCCGTCAATAAAAATATTGGACAGGCTTGACCCCAGTGTTTCAGCAAGTACACAGCTTGCTCCTCCATGCATGATCCCGAAAGGCTGATGGATTCTCGGGAGTACAGGCATTGTAGCTGTAAGGGTCTCGTTTTCAACATCGATATCGATAAATTTTATTTCAAGAGTTTTTGCAAGGGTTTCATTTCCCCAGTTGTTCAAAAACTCTAATATTTCTTCTTTTGATTGATCTTTCATTGTAAATAATTGATATAGGTTCTGAAATGAATGCACTTAATTCTGTTCATTTCCCATAATGTTAGGATTCCAGTTGGCAGGAACTTTTGGCACGATATCATTTTTTACATAATAGTCCTGAATTTCCTGCATGATTTCCGAAAAAGGAACTGATGCTATTCTTTCATAAGGAATAGTGTATCCCAGATAAACAATTTTCCTTTTGAAATCACCAGCTGCCAATACGATTGGGACTTTGGCTGCCAGCGCCATATGATAAAATCCTTTCCTCCATTTCGGAACCCAGCTTCTTGTTCCCTCCGGAGTAATCACAAGACTGAAATCTTCTTTTGTAAATTGTTCAGCTACAAAATTTACAAGGTCATTTTTCTGGCTTCTGTCAATACCAATTCCACCCAGCCCTTTTACCACACTGCCGTACCAGGCTTTGGTGTGGGTATCTTTAATGATAATTTTTAAAGGCTTTTCCAGGGACCAATAGGCAAAATTTCCTAAAATATATTCCATATTATGGGTGTGTGGTGCAACCACAAGGATACATCTGTTCAGGTTGTTTACATCGCCCTGCAGAACAACTTTCCATCCTAATAGTTTCAGCATTAGTTTGCCTATCAGTTTTTTCATAGATTCTTAGATTAAAAACAAAAAAGTATAACCAAACTTTGGTTATACTTTACAAATATATTGAAATATTATCGCTCTTAAAATAAACCGTTGATTAAATCTACGATTTTCATTACAAATTCTAGGGCAAATTGTATCATGATAGGTGAGTGTTTTTGTTGGTTGGTTATTATATTTTTAACGATACGAAAGTAAAACTTTTTTTTTACATAAGAAACTAAATTCGCATGATTTTTTCACTTTTCTGAGAGAAGAAGAGTGTGAATTTCAAACGATTGCTGTCCATTCACACCTTCTCGCACTCTCTGAAGTTAATTATTTAGTTTGTATGGAAATTTCGTTTTTTCCGTCTTTGATCTTGATGTCTACATCTTTGTTCATTTTTTTGATGTCTGACGATACTGAATCAATTACTTGCTTTGCCTGGTTGTTCGGAACTTTTTTACCATTGATAATAATACTGTCCTTGTCATCTGAATTGTATTCAATCGTAGATCCGTTTACTGAAATCTTATTTTTCTCAATTCTTACAACCTGGTGGTTTTCATCCCCGTCCTGATCATCATCATTGATGCCATCGCCGTCTAAGTCTCCATCAAAATCAATTCTGTCCTTCTTCATTGGAATAACTACAGCTTTCTGTGGTACAACCAGCTCATATTCTACCCTGTAGTCTCTGAATCTGTGTTCGTAAGGGTACTTGATATAGTTTGGAAGAATTACCTTATTGTCCACTACTTCTACCGGAACATTTACCTGGATAGGGAAGTTGTAACCGTTTCCTTCTTTTTTGATAATCAGGTATGGAGTTTTGATATCTGATTTTCTGGTTACTTCTACCGAAATGTAATCTTCTTCGAATACAGATTTTTTATCAGAATAAATATCGTCATTATAAGCTTTGAAGTTCTGAGGGATATTTACCTGTTTTACATCTACGTAAATGGTATCTGAAGTTGTATTGATTGCCACATTTTCTGTATCCTCTTTACTGCCTCTGTAGATCAGGTCTTTTTTAGCCATGCTTATTCCGAAGTAAGTTCCTAAGCCAATCAGCAGAAGGAAAAGTCCTCCAAGTACCCATCCGATATTTCTCAGTTTAGTTTTTGGTGAAAAAATCTTGATACTCAGTAAGCTGAAGATAATGGCAGGAATTAAGCTTCCGATAACCATCATGGCAGCCAATACTTTATCAAGGCCATTATCATCCATATAGAATCTGATTTCATTAGCTCCCGGGAAATCTGTGTCCATTCCAAAAAGTCCGAAGAGTACAAATACGCCGATAATGCTTCCTATTGCCAGGAGTACAAACAAACCTCCTACAAAGTATTTTATAACATTCCAAACCCCGCTTCCGGCATTGTTGATATAGGGCTTGTTTTCGTTGTATATTTCCCCGACTCTCTGTGTAGATTCGTTAGCAAACTGAACCAGCTTGTTTGATTCATTCTTAAGATTGTCGAAGTTCATAGGCTTTCCCTTCATCTTCAAAAAATCAGCTGCGGTTTCAGCTTTGGGAAGTACAATCCAGAGAATAACATAAAGAAGTCCGATCAGCGAAGAAGAGATGGCTGCTGTAAAAATCCCTAAAACGAAGATTCCTAACCAAATGGCCCTCATGGCTGTAATGTCCATTCCTACATAATGGGCCAGACCTGCACAAACACCTGCGATCTTTTGTTTTTCAGGGTCACGGAACAATTGTTTTTTATCCGTATGACTTGTACCGGAATTATTATTTTTGCTTGTTGTTTTTTCAGAAAAATAAGCCTCTTCCTGTTCCTCAATTTTTTCCGGAGTTCCGATCTGTGCAATTACTTTTTCTACATCCGTATCATTGATCACTTCACGTTTTCCCAGAGAATCCCTGAAGATCTCCACCATTCTTATTTCTATGTCATGCATTACCTCATCCACCTCAGAAGCATCCAGTGAGCTTCTCAGAGCGTTCAGGTAATCGCTGAGCTTTATATATGCGTGTTCTTCTATCGTAAAAGAAAAACCTGCGAGTCCTATTGAGAGTGTCTTGTTCATAGCCTTGTTTTTTAATGTTGTTGAGTGATTTGGTTTACTGATGCTGTCAGTTCGTTCCAGGTATTTTGAAGTTCATCCAGGAAAAGTTTTCCTTTTTCTGTAATCTGATAATATTTTCTGGGTGGTCCTCCTGTTGATTCTTCCCATCTGTAAGAGAGAAATTCTCCGTTTTTAAGTCGTGTGAGAAGAGGATAGAGGGTTCCTTCCACTACATCCAGTTTTCCTTTTTTCAGTTCATCTATAAGGTCGGAAACATACATTTCACGATGATTGATGAGACTTAAAATACAGAATTCCAGAATTCCTTTTCGCATTTGCGCTTTGGTATTTTCAGTATTCATCTTTGATAAGTTTTATTAATTAGTTATATTCTCAGAATTTGCTCCTAGCTAGTTGAGCCTATTCTGATTTTACATTACAAAGATATGTAATTAAAATGGTATTATGCAATACAAAGTAGTGAAATTTTTTAATTAATTTGTTTAAGTAGTTGATATTCAGTTTAATAATTTTAAATTGAATATAAAGCTGAGTCATATCAAATGTGAAATGAGAGAAAAATTTATGATGATCACAATTAATTAAGATAGAAAAAGCTTTATATTTTGAGATCGGAATTTTGATCGTATTTTTGTTATCAAACTTTCAGATAATAAATATTATGGGTATTCAGTTGGACTTATTTTGAAGGATACCCAGCGTAAACACCTGATATTCTATGGTAAAGGTCTGGAGAAGTTTTTGAAAAGGAGGAAGATTTTACTAATGAGGATACGGTAAAAGTAATTATCCGGAAAAAAATTAAGAACAGATGGGCTGCAAAAACAAAAGTATATCCGTCGGAAGAATATTATAAAAATAAACAAAATGAAAATACAAAAGGAAATTGATTTTATCCTGGCAGTAGATGCTTTGAAAAACGTACAAAGGAGAAATTATAATGCAGATGATTCCAGAAGAGAAAATACTGCTGAACACTCATGGCAGATTGTTATTTTAGCACAGATTCTTTATCCCTATGCAAAAAACCGTGCAGATATTGATTTGCTCAGAGTGATCAGAATGCTGTCCATTCATGACCTTGTGGAAATAGAAGCGGGCGATACTTTCCTTTTTGATGAAAAAGCAATGGTGGGTAAATTTGAAAGAGAGAAAATTTCCGCACAAAAAATTTTTGGGATTCTGAATGAGCCATTACGTTCGGAATTTTTCAACCTTTGGCTGGAATTTGAAGAAGAGAAGACCCCTGATGCGATCTTTGCATGTGCTATAGACCGGATAATGCCTTTTATTTTAAATTCCCATACCTCAGGAAAAAGCTGGACAGAGGCCGGAGTTACGGAAAAACAGATCAGAAATATGCTTGAGAATGCAATACGCAGGGCATCGGATGAGATGGGAGAGGCATTTGAACTTTTACTGAACAGAAGTTTAGAGACAGAAAAAGTATTAAAATAAATTTATCTGCAGACAGTATAATGATTCGGGCGGCCTTCTGGCCGCCCGATCCTGTTATTATAGTATTTGGATTGGTTTTTTGAATTCATCTATTGCTACAAAAGTGAAGTCACCCACAATGGCTTTCTCTCTTTCGTAGGAATACATCTGTTCTGTATAGATTTCAACATTTACCTTCATACTGGTTTTTCCGACATGGGAGACCTTTCCGATCAGTTCAACAATCGTTCCTGCCGGGATAGGTTTTTTAAAGTCAATTTTATCACTGCTTACGGTTACTACTCTTTTTCTTGCAAACCGGGTCGCGGTAATAAAAGCTACTTCATCCATCAGCTGCATAGCCGTTCCTCCGAAAAGGGTGTCATAATGATTGGTTGTGTTAGGGAAAACCGCTTTAAAGATTCTGGTTTCAGATGATTGGATTCTTTCTTCTGTAGTCATATTTCATTATTAATTAAAGCGAAATGAAATATTATTAAAACAACAGAATAATAACAGGAACCTAAAAATTCCTGAAAAAATCCATCAGATCAATACACTTCAAATCGCGAAAGTTTCTTGTTTAAGAAAAAGGCAGGTCTCCTGACTTGTAACTTCTTTAATCTCCTTCCCATGCCCGCACAGTGGATCTTTTGATAAAGAATTCAGTTACTTACAGTTGCGCGACAGTCCGTGATTCTCACACGGTTCCCTTTTAATCTGCGGTTAAGCAGAACCAGTTTCTATGATGAATAAGCACTAAACTTTTCGATGCAAAAATATGAATTTATTCCGGATTATGTAAAATAATCTGACTGATCACTCTTCCTTTTTTGATGGTCCAAAGGGTGGTATACCGGTTCTCTCCTGAACCGTTGATCATATAAAGAAAAATATTGTCATTGTCCAGGGAAGTTACTCCGATGTTATTAAAGTCCATTGTAGGCTGGAACATATTTTTAATGGCTTCTCTTACAAAAACAGAACCTCTTCCCGGCTGCTGGACCCGGATTGATTTAATTTCAGTCATTCCCTCAGGAAGTTCGTTACTGATTCCCCATGGTTTTACCTTGTCAATCGTGAGAATTTTCCCGTCTGCATCCTTTTCTTTTTTACGATAGCCGGCATTAGAAGGGTAAATGTCAATAACAATCTTGCTTCTTTGAGCTGTAGGAATCTTAGGATCAGAATTATCTGTAAATATAAGTGATCTTCCATTTTTGGACTTGGATGGAGTATACTGGGGAAGCTGGTCAATATAAGCAATACGTTCTTTATTTACCATTCCTTCTTTATCCAGGGTTTCATACCTTACGAAAGGTTTTTCTTCATCCTGTTTTTCCGGGTATTTGATCCATATCCATTCTGTTTCCCCGGGAGCTGGCTTTACGTAAACAAAAACATCTCCCTTACGCATGCGGATTTTGTCTACAATCTTCCTGTAATTATCTTTGTGAACCCTTACATTGGCATATCCTTCTTCAGCTTTTACAACCCCGAAAGGAACCTTATTCTGGCCCTTGACAAAAGCTATAGAAAAAAAACTGAAAATGGATATACAGAATGCTTTATTTACAGAAATCATAATGACATTTTTAATTCCCAAATATATAAATTAAATACTTTTCGGAAGATAATTATGAAGCTGTAGTTCTTTAAAATCCTGTATTTGTTTTAAATGACAGTTTGAAAGGAGGAATACACTATCTGAAATATCCAATACATCGGGATAATTATGATCCGAGATAATAAAACCTTTGTGGATTGACTGTTGGCGTATAATCTCTTTTAATCGATAAACGATTTTAGGTGAGAGGCTATGAAATGGTTCATCCAATAAAATGAATTCAGCTTCGGAAAATATAATAAGTAGAACTTCAATAAGCCTGAGTTCCCCACCTGAAAGATTTCTGGGCTTTTCATTGAGCAAAGAACCGACGGGTTCCCATGAAGAAAGCTGTCCGTAATTTTCTTTACTGCAAAAAAGCTGAATTAAATTTTTAATTTTTTTATTTTTTGGTAAAAAAGAAACCTGTGGAAGATAAGCGATTTTTTCTTTTCTGTCTGATAAAGTTTTTAAAACTTTGCCATCATATTTTATAAATTGGGTATCACCATGAATTACTCCAAAAATTATTTTTAATAAAGTTGATTTCCCTGATCCGTTTCTTCCGAGGATACCGGTAATACTGCCCGTTTCACATTCCAGATAAATGTCCTGCAAAATCTTTTTATTATTAAAAGATTTGGTGATGCTGTCAATATGAAGTCTTTTCATAAGAACCAGGTAATAATTTTGATACTTAAACCTGATGATACGGTTATTATCCAGAGAAGAAGCCTGGATATGCCAAAATTGGCGTAAAAGTAATATTCATTTTTTAATCTCAGTTCATAAATAAAATAGTGAAGAACAGGTAAGATGAAAAGGAAGCTTAAACCAAAACTGTCTGGGTTAAACTGAAGTAAGAAAGAACATAATAAAGAAAACAATACCGTTGCAGGAATTATTTTTCTATAAAATAACCATATTACAGAAAGTCTTTTAATCATATCCAAATATATATAATATTGGCAAAAAAAATAGAAAGCGCTGTATTTTCAGCGCTTTCTATTTTATAATTAAATTCTTTCAAGTTCATCCGCATCAATCGTTGTCTTGAAAGTTCCGTAATTGACAATTACTTTGTTTCTTGAAATTTTTTCAATAGTTCCCACACTGGTACTTCCCGTAATACGTACACGCTGGCCAACTTTCATCCAGACCGCGCGGTCACTTTTGCGTTTTTCCTCCAGTTTTTCGTTGGTCTCAGCAATTTTTTCAATCACTTCTTCTTTTTTCAGTTGTTGAGTGATTTTTCTCTTAACAACCTGAAGACGTTTTGATTCATCTTTATCAGTTCCCAGCTTCCTGAATTTTTCCTGTTCCAGCAGTTTTACAAAATCCTTTACAACATCTTTTCTGGATTTTCCTTTGGTATAGCTGTCAATGAATGCTTCAATCTTATTTCCGAACTGTAGTTTGCGATGTTCCTCTTCATACAGTTTTTGAAAGTTGAAAAGTTTCTGCTGAAGCTGATCATTCAGTTTCTGAAGGTTGTCACGTTTATCTTCTACGGATTCCTTTCTTTCTGCCAGATCAGATTTCAGTTTTTCAACCTCAAATTTTTCCTGCTGTAATTTAACAATGGTTTTGTCCAGATTTACAATATCATGTTCTACTTTTTTCTTTGCTGAATGAATAATAAACCTTGGAATTTTATTCTTTTCTGCAACTTCAAAAGTAAATGAACTTCCGGCTTGTCCTACTTCCAGTTTATACATGGGTTCAAGGGTTTCTTCATTAAACAGCATCGCTGCATTTTCAGCGTTG
This sequence comes from Chryseobacterium flavum, assembly GCF_003385595.1. GTDB lineage: Bacteria > Bacteroidota > Bacteroidia > Flavobacteriales > Weeksellaceae > Chryseobacterium > Chryseobacterium flavum. Next base: position 58,784 of record NZ_QNUE01000018.1, read on the forward strand.
GGAAGCTGTTCCACAACCAATTTAATATTGGTATAGTGTGTGGTGATAATGGCAAAACTCTTTTTATCGTAGAAAAATTCCAGAAAGCTTTCTGCCAGAGCTCCTCCCAGTTCAGGATCAGAGCCTGTTCCAAATTCATCTATAAGTAAAAGGGTATCTGCATCAGCTTCACGGATAATGCCGGACATTTTCTTTAATCTTGATGAATAAGTTGATAAATGATTTTCAATAGACTGGTTATCACCAATATCTGTCATGATCTTATCAAAGAAAAACATTTCGGACTTAGGATGTACAGGAACCAGGATGCCACTTTGAATCATCAGCTGTAATAACCCTACTGTTTTCAGAGTAATCGATTTCCCACCGGCATTCGGACCGGATATACAGATGATTCTGTTGTGCTCCGTTAACGTAAGGGTCTGAGGAAAAATAGTCTTATTTTCAGCTTTATTACGCAGCCATAAAAGGGGATGGAAAGCATCTCTCAGCCTCAGGGTTTTATGACGATTGATTTTTGGGAGAACTCCCTTTATTACATCTGCAAATTTTGCTTTAGCTCTTGTAAGGTCAAGATCAAAAATATAAACCTGATATCTCCATAGCTGAGGTTGGAACTCTGCCAGTTCAGCAGTTAATTTTCTCAGTACTTTATCAATTTCTTTTTTCTCTTCCTCCTCATTCTCACGAAGCTTGAAGTAGTGTTTTACAACACTGTCCGGTTGAATATATGTAATGGAGCCTGTTTTTGAGATTCCTAAAGTTCTTCCGGGAACTCTTTTCTTGAATCCTGATTTTACTGCCAGAACTCTTTGGTCATCAATAATTGTTTCCCTTATATCATCCAGGAAGTCACTCTGTCCATAGGTAGTAAGTGCACGGTTGAAATTTTCCTGAATAGCTTTTTTGGCATGCTGGATTTCGGTTCTCAGTCCTTTTAAAGCCGGAGAAGCTTCACTTTTCACTTCACCAAAACGATTAAATACTTTATCTACCTTTTCAATGATTTCTTTTCTGAATTCCAGTACCGAAACATCTTCCATTAAAGTGGGAAAGGTTTCAGGCATGGTAGGGAAAAACTTTTGTAGTTTACCGATTTGTTCCGTGATGGTTTTTATTTTTATGAAAGCAGAGTTTTCCAGACGGTAATTTTCAATCAGCATCAGTTTCAGCTCACTTTCAATATCTTCATATTCATCAAACGGAATGGCATTTGAACTTTCAAAACTCGACAGGTATTCTGAAGTTTTCTTTAATGAAAGTTCTGCCTCGTCTATTTCCATCGAACGAAGTTGAAGAATTTTTTCTCTTGTTTTCGGAGAATACGCAAATGGGGAAATTTCCGCGAGCAATTGCGGAAACTCTAATTCGTCTAAATCTTCTTTATCTATATACACAGTGCAAATTTAGTGAGAAAATATGAATGTTAGTGAGGCGGGAAGTTGAAAATGAGTTAATTTGACTAACGAAAGAATATTTTTTTCTGGATCATATTGGGTAAGGGTAAGGTTTTAGTAATTTTGAAAGATGAAACTTGAAACCGCAACATTAATCTTAACAGAAATTAATGAGAGTCATGTAGAAGATATTTTACGGATTCGCAGTAATGAAGTGATTAATAGGTTTGTGAATAGAAGTTCACCCAAGAGCAATTATGAAGCGTTAGAATTTATTTTAGGAATTAAAAGAAAGACTGAAGATAAAGAAATTGTTTTCTGGGGAATTTCTTACAAAGGACACAGAAATCTTATTGGTACCATTTGCCTTTGGAATTTTTCCGGTGATAAAAAAATTGCCGAAGCAGGATATGAACTGTTACCGGATTATCATAAAAAAGGGATCATGACAGAAGCACTGGCTGCCGTTTTAGATTTTGGATTTAATACCTTAAATTTACAGGAAATTTTGGCTTTTACCAATCAGATGAACAGAAGTTCTCATGCATTACTTCTGAAGCATAAGTTTGCTGTTGATGACAATATCAGAGATGAAAAAAATTCCGGAAATGTCATTTTTAGCCTGAAAAAAAGTCAATATCAAATATCAAATTTATGACCTGGACAGAAGTTTTAGCACCAATTAAGAGTACGGAATACTTTAAAACCTTATGGGAAAAAGTAAAGAAAGAATATGCTGCCACTAAGGTATTTCCACCGAAGAGCCAGATATTCAGAGCATTGGAATTAACTCCGTTTGAAGAAGTAGAAGTGGTGATCATCGGCCAGGACCCTTATCATAATGACTATCAGGCAAACGGTTTATGCTTTTCAGTTTCTGAGCAGGTAGCAGCACCTCCTTCACTAAAAAATATATTTATTGAATTAAAAGATGATCTGGGAGTGGTAAGAACTTCAAAAGAATTAGATGATTGGGCAAAGCAGGGGGTGTTGTTATTAAATGCCACACTTACCGTACGTGCTCATTCTCCTAACTCTCATAAAGATCTCGGATGGGAAAAGTTCACTGATTTTATTATAAAAGAGATTTCTGATAAAAAAGAAAATGTAGTTTTTGTTTTGTGGGGAGCTTTTGCACAAAAAAAAGCCGAACTTATAGATCCGGCTAAGCATTTTATCCTGAAATCAGCGCATCCTTCTCCTTTTTCTGTACACAGAGGTTTTTTCGGAAGCAGACCTTTTTCAAAAATCAATGAATATCTTGTTTCCAAAGGTAAGAAGCCTATTTCGTGGTAGAACCTGAAGGGGTTTCTGCTTTTTGAATACTGATTCCTATTTTGTATTTTCCGGCAAGTGCCTTTGTTCCATCTGCTGCTTTTGGATAAGGAGTAACTTCTTTCAATGTAATTGTATATCCATTGAAGTCTGCTGACTGATGATAGTTTTTTGCTGCATGATCCATGCTGGCAAGGTTTAAGGTCATTGGTCTTGTGGCAAGTCCCATTACTTCTATCTGAGCAACAGCAACTCCTGCCCATATACAATTTACCCCTTCCGGACAACGGCTGTCTTCTGAAATCCCTTTGAATGTAACATTCATTTCGTAGTCTTTCAGGAATTTATTTTCTCCCTGGCTTAAGTAGATCATATCTTTTTGGTCTGAAGGAATACTGGTGTTTGTACCGGAATTCATTTCAGCAACTTTGGGTTCAGTTTCTGTTCTTGTTTTCTTTTGGGCATCACAACCTGTTAAGGCCAGTATTCCCAAGCTAAGGATAATGGTTTTGTGGAGCATAGTTTCTTTTTTTATCAGATAATATTAAACATATTCAGTAATACTACCAAAAACATTGCCACACCCACTACAAAACTGAATCCCGTACCGTAAACAAATCCGATAAGAGCACCTTTTGTAGACTGAAGTGCTTTATTCATGTCTTTGCTGTCATGAAGCATTTCACCAATAAAAACTCCGGCAAACATACCGATCAGGAAGCCTAATGGAATTGGAATAAATATTCCGACAATAGTTCCGATCACAGAACCAATGCTTCCCCAGCGTGTTCCTCCGTATTTTCTGTTAGTTCTGGCAGGAATTACATAACTTAATACTACTGAGGCAGCGGTAAGAATCCCGAATGTCCAGATATAAATCATTGGCAGATCAGCATCTGTTCCGAATTTGTAAATAAGGAGCCCGCAGATGCTCAATAATAATCCCGGAAGAACGGGTAAAAAAGTTCCAAGTATCCCTATAAATAATAAAATAAGGCAAAGAATATTAATGATTGTGGTATCCATTCTTAAAAATATATATGCAATATAAAAAAAGTGACCTTATAAAAAGCCACTTTTATTTAAATTAAAAAAATTATTAGAGATTTAAAATTACATACTCCAGAATAAGGCCTGCTTTTCCGATATTTCCGGAAGCATGATTATGGAATGTGGTATAATAAATATTTCCGCTATTGGAATTTCCTGTACATGGCCCTGATGTATCTCCGTGTGCCTGATGAGCACTCCACGCATTCTGACTGATTGTCATTGTAATGGAGTTTCCGTTGGAAGTTTGATGGCAGATAGTGATGTAATTATTGTTTAAGGATGTACCTACCGGAATTTGAGGTGCATTCGGATTGGTGTAATGACCGGATCTTATCATCAGTGGCTCATTGTCCTTTTGTACCAGAACATCCCAAAACGTAGAATCATAGTTCTGGATTTTTTCCCATGCGCCTATATCATACGTAATATCCAGTGTATTAAATCCCAATGCTGTTGCCAGAGAAGTATTGGAAACACTGCAGTTGGTATATGTACCTGCAGAGCCAATGGATTTTAAACACAGAAGGTTGTCATTAATGAAACCACCCGGAGCATTACAGTCTGTAGTATTACTGTTGCCACCGACAAGATATGCAGAAGCCCAGTCAGAACTGTAAATACTGCCTCCATTGGTAACAAAAGCTGACAGGTTGTTGTAAACGTCAGAATCATTACTAGGGGAGGGAGTTCCGGTTTGCGTGTAGCTACGTGATCCACAATTCAGAAAAAGGATATCATATTCTGAGATTTTATTCAGGTTTTTAAGATCCTGATAAGAGATTTCTGTAACAGTATACCCCAGACCTGTAATAATAGTTTCAATTTCATCATAGCTTCCTTTTACATATGCCATTTTTGCAACCTGATTCAATTTAGTATCTGATGCAGCTACGGTAATGGTTTCGTTCTTTTTAACAGTGACCGGAATTTCAGTTCTGAAATTTTTTCCGTTACCGGTCTGAATATGAAGCGTAGTATTACCTTCGGGAGTTGTTAAAGTAAACTTTCCGTCATTGTCTGAATAGGTATGGTACACCCTGTTATCCTTGTCAATAGTGAATATCAGGGCTCCTCCGACAGGTTTTGTTCCGTTTTTAGCAAATACCTGTCCTTCCACCTTTCCGTTTTGAGGGATGTTCTGACCAGGTTCATCAATAACTGATTCGTCTCCTTTACAGTTTACTAAAAGCATCAGTGCACTGAGCACAATTAATAGATAGTTTTGTTTCATATTTAATTGATTTTTAGGATTTAGTTCTATCAAATTTAGTAAATAATTAATATTAAAATATAAAATATATTATTTATTTAATAAT
>NZ_QNUE01000019.1 GCF_003385595.1 Chryseobacterium flavum
GTTTGGGTCAGGCATAAAGAAATACTCCGGGCTACGGCTGATGGAAACCTTCTTCCGGTTCAATGAGCTGGCAAAAGCTAAAGAACAGCTGAACAATATAATGAATTACGCAGTAAAGAGTGACCGCTGGATTAAAGAAGATCCTTCCGTAATCTTTCGTTTTCACCAGTCTATGCGGTCATTTGTGCGTGCCGGGTATCTTATAAAACTTAAAGAAAAGAAACAGGCATTCCCTGTCCGGACAGAAAATACTTCTCCACTGCTTCCCGGTTTGCTTTCGGAGAAAGAATACCGGAACCCGTTGCTGGTCTTTAAAAAAGCATTCAAAGAATACAGCATAGAGGAATTTGATTACTTTATGTCCGGGATTGTGTATTTCTCACTGGGTGTTTATGATAATGTCCCGGAGAAAAATATGATAAACCCGTACATCCACCTCACCAAAATGCTGGATGCCGCCCATCTCATCCTGGAAAGGCAGAAAAATAATAACAGAAAACTATAGCACAAGGCCACAGGAATTCTTTTCCGCCCCTACTCCACAAAAAAGGACTGCTTCAGTGAAACAGTCCTTTTTTTTATCATTTTGGCTTCAGAAGCCAGTTAGCTTAGAATTTTAAATCTCCGTTCACCTCTCTTACAGCGTTCGCTGCTTCAGCAAATTTCAATTGCTCTTCTGCAGTAAGCGTTACGTTTACAATTTTCTCTACCCCGTTTGCCCCGATAATCGCAGGAACCCCTAGGCAGATATCATTCTGACCATACTCCCCTTCAAGCATTAAAGAACAAGGGATCATTTTTTTCTGGTCACATGCAATAGCCTGAACCATTACAGAAACAGCAGCTCCTGGTGCATACCATGCTGAAGTTCCCAATAACTTGGTAAGCGTAGCTCCACCTACTTTCGTTTCTTCAATTACATATTTTTGTTTTTCTTCGTCTAAGAACTCAGTAACAGGTACCCCGTTTCTTGTAGCTTTGCTTAATAACGGCAGCATTCCTGTATCACTGTGAGCAGCGATTACCATACCGTCTACATCAGAGATCGGTGCCTCCAATGCTTCAGCCAGCCTGTATTTGAATCTTGCAGAGTCCAGTGCCCCACCCATTCCGATGATCTTGTGTTTTGGAAGGCCTGAAGTTTTGTGTACCAGGTAAGCCATAGTATCCATTGGGTTGGAAACCACGATGATGATAACTTCCGGAGAATGTTTCACCAGGTTTTCAGTAACTTCTTTTACAATACCTGCATTAATACCGATCAGCTCTTCTCTGGTCATTCCCGGTTTTCTTGGAATACCTGAAGTAATCACGGCTACATGAGAACCTGCAGTTTTGCTGTAATCTCCTGTTGTTCCGGTAATTTTTGTATCGAATCCGTTTAGAGATGCAGTCTGCATCAAATCCATTGCCTTACCTTCAGCAAACCCTTCTTTAATATCTACTAAAACTACTTCTGAACAGAAGTTCTTCATTGCGATGTATTCTGCACAGCTTGCTCCTACAGCGCCTGCACCTACTACAGTTACTTTCATATTGTATACTTTTTAAATTATTTATTTTTAAAGTTGAATTTAAATTTGAAACTCCCCAAATTTAACAATTCCTGAAAAAGTGGGCAATTTTTCAGAAATATTATTAGGGTTCCGGGAAATTAGTTGACATTCAGTAAAAAAGAATACAGCTTCCGGGCTCCGGACAGCACTTCCGGATAGTTTTCTTCAGCTACCTCAGCATCCAGAACCTCCTTAAAATTTTTCCACATCGGTCCCGTATTCTCCTGATAGCATCCGAAGAAATTAAAACTGACTGTGTCAAAACCTTCTGTTTTGGAAAGCTGCCTGGCAATTACATTTCCTCCTAAAGTAGAACCTTCAATGACATACATGGCTCCTAAAGCCTCATGTTCATTGGTAAAATCAAGTTTATCAGAGACTTCCTTATACTCCAGGGAAAGACTTTCCACATCCTTTTCAATAAGGGAAAGCTTTTTCCTTTCATTAAGCTGAAGTTTCTCCGAATACTTACCGGAAAGACGGTTGAAAATTTTGTCTTCGCTGTGAAGGAGCATCAGGTAATTGGTATGGATGATCTTTTTATAATCTTCCAGGGTAAAAGTTTTATTGAAAATTTTTTCAGAATTAAAAAGCTTTTCTGCTGCATCGTGATATTCCGCTGTATTTTGTTTCAGATATTCTGATACCATAATAACGTTTTAAAAGTTTCTCAAATTTACGGTTTTTTAAACGTCAGAATAAAAGAAGTCCCTTCTTTATTACTTTCATAATCCACATTTCCACCGATTCTTTTCATAATCCGGTGAACAATAGACAACCCTACCCCATTTCCTTTAAACTTTTTGGCATTATCCATCCTGTTGAAAATTTTAAACATTTTATGCTTCTCTTCCTCAGGAATTCCAATCCCGTTATCAGAGATCCGGTACATAACATTTTCTCCGTTTTCAGTACCTTCAATCTCCACTTTCGGATGTTCTCTGTGGGAAGAATACTTTACCGCATTATTAATGATATTCAGGAATACCTGATGAAGCATGGTTTTATCAGCCAGTACATCCGGACATTCCCTGATCACCACCTCGCTTTCGGGATTACCGTAGGTCAGTTTGGCATTTTCGGAAATTTTACGGATGGTCATTTCTGTTTTCATGGCTTCAAGCTGGATATCACTATGCTTTGCACGGCTAAGCTGCAGTACATCCTGCATCATTTCTGCCATATTATCAATTTCCTCGATAATGGTATTGATCTTATGTTTACTCTTTTCCGAACTATCTGTAAGATTTCCCAAAAGCATCTGCGCATTAAGTTTCATGACCGTTAAAGGTGTTCCCAGATCATGAGAGATGGTGTAAGAAAAACTGTCAAGCTCTTCATTCACCTTTTTAAGCTCATCGTTAAGCCTTTTTACCGCATTATAATTTTTATGAGAAGTTTCCAGGATCAGATCACGGATAGCATGTACAGCGCTGATATTCCTGGAATTCCACCTTTTAGAGTGTCCTTTTATATTTTCAGTAAAGATCCGGAAGGACGTTCTTGGTGAAATGATCTGTTTTTCTTCTCCGTTGTAAGAAAAAACTTCAATCTTTTTTTCAGGATTTCCTGCCCAGTCAATATGCTCATCAAATTCCTTACGGAACCAGATCAGCATCTCATTTTTATCCCTTTCAATAAAGTAAATAATAATTCCGGCAGCATTTTCAGACAAACCCAGCTCCTCTCCATGATTTTTAAGAAAGCTTCTGTTGACATAAATCTGGTCCGTTGTATTTTCAGACGCCCACTGTATGATGGTGTTTATAACAGCAACAGACGGAGTCACTCCTTCCGTTACAATATGTTCATCCGAAACTATCGCCACTCCATCCGCTTCCGGAAGGTCTTTAATTTCTGCTTTGCTTTCAATAAGCGAATCAGATAAGTAATGGTGTTTTAAAAACTTTATTTTAAGCTGAGAAACCCTTTCATTCAGTTCCAGCCGGTAATTCAGTTCACTTTTAGATTTAAATGATGAATATGCATTGGCAGCAAGTGCCGTAAAGATTCCTGCCTGAACCCGGTCTTCAAGATCAATATGCTTAGGCTCAGTATTCTGGCATGTAACCAGTCCCCACAGATGATCGTCAATAATAATGGAAATACTGAAACTGGAAGATGCTCCCGAGTTTTTAAGGTACTGCCCGTGTATAGGGGACATTCCTCTGGAAGCCGCAAAAGTAAGATCTATATGTTCTTCAGATTTGCTTAAAAGCGGTACCGTATCTGAATGTACATTGCTGAAAATTCTTTTCCGTTTCCTGAGATAAAGCTGACGGGCCTGTTTGGGAATATCCGATTCCGGGTAATGAAGCCCCAGGAAACTTTCCATCTCATCATTTTTCTTTTCTGCAATCACCTTTCCTGAACCGTCCATCATGAATTTATAGATCATCATCCGGTCATAGTTGACCACTTTGGCAAGCGTTTCCAGTAAATGATTCCAAAGTTCCTGCGCATTATCAATCCCGTAAAAATTATCATATTTATTGGAGATCCGTTTGTCAGGATTTATCAGTACTTCTTCAAATTCCAGGAAGATAAAACCGCCGCTTTTAAAGACAGAAAAATGATATTCCTTATCACCTATGAAAATCTTGTCAAAATAGGTTTCATTTTCCCTTCTGGTAAATCTGTCCAGCGAAACATAAATATCAGAATCGATGATCTGCTGAAAGCTTTCCGGAAAATCCGTAAGCTCTTTCCCGAACAGTGAGTCTACCCGTTCGATTTTAAATATATCCGTAATATTCCTGCTGAAAAAAGTAATGGAATGGGATTCCGCATCAATGCCAATCAAATAGCCAAAACTTTGTATGTAGCCCGGAATATGGATAGGCTCTTCATGGCATTCTACAAAATTCATATATCTCGTCAGTCTAACAATCAAATATAGCGTTTTTTTCCAACAGGCCCGTATTCTGTGGTATTTTATTTTAAAGCACCTTAGCGTAACGTTTATTTTTCAGATCAAAGCCCTCAGATACACTTTGAAATATTCTTTATTATCCTGCTCTTTTACTAAGAAGTTTCTAAAATATACTAAAAAAAATCCAGTAATCCTATTTTAGTCTTTTATTTATGATTCATAACATGAATGAGTATTTATCAGCTAATATAATTGTGTCATTTAAACAAATTTGCTAAATTTATATCACCAAATAATGAATATGATGGAAAATTCATTGAATTATTCACAATAAATTCAACATTAAATTTAAATTCAAATAATACTATTATGAAAAAGTTCCCATTAATTTTATTTTCTTTAGTCCTCTCTATAGGATTATGGAATCCATCAGAAGCCTGTACGAGGGTGGTTTACAAAGGGCCCCAAAACACAGTTATTACAGCACGCTCTATGGATTGGCGTGATGAAATCCCGGCCAACTTATGGGTATTACCAAAAGGAATAGACCGTAACGGACTGGTAGGCCCAAAATCTGTAAAATGGACTGCCAGATACGGAAGCCTCATCAGTTCTTCCTGGGATATTGCTTCGGCAGATGGAATGAATGAAAAAGGATTGGTAGCCAACCTCCTTTGGCTAGGAGAATCCCAATATCCTAAATTTGATGGAAAAGGAAGTAAAAAGGGAATTGCCATTTCATTATGGGCACAATATTATCTTGATAATTTCGCCACCGTAAAAGAAGCCGTAGAGTTTTCAAAAAAAGAACCTTTCGTTATTGTAAGCGACTACATTCCGGGAACAGAAAGATTTACCACAGTCCATCTTTCCCTTTCCGATGCTTCGGGAGACAATGCAGTATTTGAATATATTAACGGAAAACTGGTAATCCACCATGACCCTTCTTATACGGTAATGACCAATTCTCCTGTTTTTGAAGAACAGCTTGCCCTTAACAATTACTGGAAAGGCATTCCGGGAACAGTGATGCTTCCGGGAACCAACCGTGCTGCAGATCGTTTTGTAAGAGCGTCTTACTATATCAATGCGATTCCACAGACTGCAGACACCCGTACAGCGGTAGCCAGTGTTTTCAGTGTGATCAGAAACTGCTCTGTACCATACGGAATCACTTCTGCAACTGAACCTAATATTTCGTCAACAAGATGGCGTTCTGTCTCCGATCAGAAAAACCTGGTCTACTATTTTGAAACGGTTTTCACACCCAATACGTTCTGGGTAGATCTTAAAGATTTCGACCTGAGTCCTAAAGGAAAAGTGATGAAACTGGATCTCAGTAATAACCGCACTTATAATGGTAAGTCCAATACGGAATTTAAAGAGTCCGCACCATTTACATTCTTAGGATTAAAATAGATATTTTACCACAAGAATTCTTTTACTTAAAATAACCTGCTCACCGATAAGCACTGACAAAGCAGGTTAAAGCAAGTTCCATTTGTAACCATGCTCAAGGGCAGTGAGGAATTCTGGTAAAATAAAGTTCTCAATAAAAAAACAAAAATAGATATGGCCTTTTTTTCGATTAAAAAGAAAAGCCTCATCCTGTGCATGCTGGCCTTCGGGTTATCCGCATATGCACAGAATCAGGATTCTCTGAAGACCACTCCTTCTCCAAAGCAAGAAGACAATGTAAAATATCCACAGCTGCAGATCAAAGGCCTCTTCCAGGCACGTTATCTTGTAGGAATGGCCAAAGATGTAGATGTCAACGGACTTCATCATACCGACGGTTCCGGAACGGATAATAATTTCATGCTCAAATACATGCGGGTTCAGGTACGGGCACAGATCAGTAAACGTACGGAAGTTGTCGTACTGGCCAACCTTGCTGATTTTAAAAATGACCCCAAAAGCAGAGTCCTTGAAAATGCTTACCTGAAGTACACTTTCAATCCGAAGTTGGCCATTACGGTAGGACAATTCAGGCCCTGGTTTGGTATTGAAGAAACTTATCCTATTGATATTATCAAATCTTTAGACTGGTCCAATCAGTATACGGAATTCGGGAAGCTGGGCTGGACAAGTTTCCAGATCGGAATGTCTGCGACAGGACAGCTTCAGTTAGGAAAAATACCTTTCCAATATGCTGTTTCAGTAGTTAACGGGAATGGAAAAAACCAGATCAATGATAATGATAACGGAAAGCAGTATTCTACCCGTCTTGTTTTCGGATTATCTGAAAAATACAATTTCAATGTAGGGCTGAATGGAGGTATCGGGGAAGTATTCAGTAAAAAAGTATATGCCCTGGGAGTTGATATGAGCTCACTGATTCAGTTTGATCCGAAATGGAGCCTTGATATGCAGCTGGAAGCCAAACAGGCCACTAACCACGTTCTGTACAATTCTGTTGCACCTGAGATGCGCCCTGAGAATCCGGATCAGTATCTGGTGCGCGGAATCTATTTTCTTCCTAATCTGAGGTATGAGATCAACCACAAAAATCTAAGTGCCTTCGAATTATCCTGCCGTTACGAATATCTTGACACCAATTTCAGAATGGCCTCTAACCCAAGACAGACCATTACCCCAATGTTCGGATTGGAATTCCTGAAAAATTATGGCGCCAGAATTCAGCTGGGAGTGCAGTTTGACCGCTATAAACATCAGATAGAAAACACATCACAATACAACAATAATCTATTTATAGTACAAGTACAGAGTAGATTTTAATGATTAAATAGTAGTATCATGAAAGAAATTAATATCAAAAACGTGGCAATCACATTTGCCGTTGCATTAATCATATGGTTCATTCCTGCTCCGGAAGGTGTTACTGTGAATGCCTGGCATTTGTTTGCCATTTTTGCAGCTACCATTTTAGGAATCATTCTTAAAGCCGCTCCAATGGGTACCATGTGTATGATGGCCATCGGATTTACGGCCCTTACCCAGGTAGTAGCTCCCGGAGATGCAGGAAAATCAATTACAAAAGCGCTTTCCGGTTTTGGAGATAAGGTGATCTGGCTGATCGGGATTTCATTCTTTATTGCCAGAGGATTTATCAAAACGGGACTTGGAAACCGGATTGCCTTTTTATTTATCAGGGTTTTTGGTAAAAGCTCACTGGGATTGGCTTACGGATTAGGACTTGCCGACGTTTGTCTGGCACCTGCTATTCCAAGTAACACCGCAAGAGGTGGTGGGATTATTTACCCAATTATGAAATCTATGGCCATAAGCTTTGATTCCGTTCCGGAAAAACCGGAAACCCATAGAAAACTGGGATCATTCCTGACGCTGAACAGTTACTATATGAACCTCATCGCTTCTTCCATGTTCCTCACCGGGACGGCAAGTAACCCGATGTGTCAGAAGTTTGCCGCCAACCTTGGCATTGATATCACCTGGATGTCATGGGCTGCGGCAGGATTCATTCCGGGTGCAGTAGCATTCTTTGTGGTTCCTTTGGTATTGTACAAATTATATCCGCCTGAGTTGAAAAAAACAGGTGATGCCCCGAAAATGGCGGCCCAGAAATTAAAAGAAATGGGACCTGTTTCCAGAAATGAATGGCTGATGCTGCTGGCATTTTTTATTCTGTTAGCACTTTGGATATTTGGTGGAGCACTTTCTATTGACGCCACAACTACGGCATTCATTGGATTAACACTGCTGCTGCTAACTTCAGTCTTAACATGGGAGGATGTAAAAGGCGAGAAAGGAGCCTGGGATACTATCGTTTGGTTCGCTGTTTTGGTAATGATGGCAAGCTCATTGAATGAACTGGGCTTCATTGGCTGGTTCAGCAATCTTATCAAAGTTCAGATCGGAGGTCTGAGCTGGCAGGTGGCCTTCCCGGTTATTATTGTTGTCTATTTCTTCAGTCACTATATTTTTGCAAGTGCCACTGCCCACGTAGCGGCGATGTATGCTGCATTGCTGGGGGTGGGTGTTTCTTTAGGAATTCCTCCTATGCTGTTGGCTATGATGCTCGGTTTCATGGGTTCCATCTATGGGGTACTTACCCATTACGGTCACGGCCCGGCTCCTGTATTCTTCGGAAGCGGATACGTTGATCTGAAAGTCTGGTGGCTCAGAGGACTTGAAATAGGAATTGTATTGTTAATTATCTACATGGCTGTCGGAGGATTGTGGATGAAAGTTTTAGGATATTATTAATTATTAAATCAGAAATATGTTATCTACATTGTCAAGAAAAATGCTGATGTGCCTTACAGGACTCTTTCTGGGATTCTTCCTGTTGATTCACTTCCTTGGAAATCTTCAGCTTTTTCTTCCACAGGAACAGGCGCATTTGCAGTTCAATGCCTATTCCCATTTTTTATCCGGGAATATCATTATTAAAACCGTTTCTTATATTCTGTATGCCAGTATTCTCCTGCATGCTGTGGATGGACTTGTGATTACCCTGAGGAATAAAAAGTCGGGAGCCAGATATCAGACAGACAGACGAGGCAGGGCAAGCAGCTGGGCATCCCGCAATATGGGAATTCTGGGAACATTCATTCTGATTTTCCTTGTAATTCATTTCCAGAATTTCTGGTACATCTATAAATTCGGAAATCCGCCTCTGGATGAAAATGGAAATAAAGACCTCTACATTCTGGTAGTGAATGTCTTTAAAGAATGGTGGTACGTGATCATATATGTTTTATCAATGATCGCTTTGTGTTACCATCTGGTTCATGGGATACACAGTGCTGTAAGAACGTTGGGACTTTACCATCCTAAATTTGTAAAATGGTTTAAGACGGTTGGGATTGCCTATTCAATCATTATCTGTGCAGGTTTTGCATTGATGCCCGTCTATGTATTCTTTACTTATCAATAAACAGAATGATCATGATATTAGATTCAAAAATACCCCAGGGTCCACTGGAACAAAAATGGGATAATTATAAAAAGAAAGCAAAACTTGTTAACCCCGCCAACCGGAAAAAACTGGAGGTCATTGTTGTAGGAACCGGACTGGCTGGAAGTTCAATAGCTGCTTCTTTAGGCGAAATGGGATATAATGTTAAGTCTTTCTGTTTCCAGGACAGCCCGAGAAGAGCCCATTCCGTAGCAGCTCAGGGAGGTGTGAACGCTGCAAAAAACTATAAAAATGATGGTGACAGTGTGTACAGAATGTTTGTTGATACCTTGAAAGGAGGAGACTTCAGAGCAAGAGAAGCCAATGTTTACCGAATGGCTGAATGTTCTTTAAACCTCATTGACCAGGCTGTTGCACAAGGTGTACCCTTTGGCCGTGAATATGGAGGCTATCTTAACAACCGTTCTTTCGGAGGGGTACAGGTAAGCCGTACTTTCTATGCGAGAGGACAAACAGGACAACAGCTTCTCCTGGGTTCCTATCAGGCTCTAATGCGACAGGTCGGAAAAGGCTCTGTACAATTGTTTTCAAGACATGAAATGCTTGATCTGGTCACTGTTGGCGGGAAAGCCAGAGGCATTATCGTAAGGAATTTAGACACAGGAGAAATTGAAAGACATGCAGCTCATGCTGTAGTATTGGCGACCGGAGGTTATGGGAAAATCTATTACCTGTCCACCCTCGCCATGGGATGCAATGGTTCTGCAATCTGGAGAGCTCATAAAAAAGGGGCCTTAATGGCTTCGCCAAGCTGGATCCAGGTGCATCCTACTTCCCTGCCGCAGTCCGGAGATTATCAGTCGAAGCTGACCCTGATGTCTGAATCGTTACGGAATGACGGAAGGATCTGGGTCCCTTTAAAGCAGGACGAAAACCGAAAACCGAATGATATCCCTGAGAATGAAAGAGACTATTATCTGGAAAGAAGATATCCGGCATTTGGAAATCTTGCCCCAAGGGACATTTCATCCCGTGCTGCCAAAGAAAGAATTGATGCCGGCTATGGTATCGGACCTTTGAAAAATGCCGTATACCTTGATTTTTCCAAAGCTATCAAAGAACAGGGAAAAGATAAGATCAGAGAAAAGTACGGAAACTTATTCGATATGTATCTTAAGATCACGGGGTATGATGCCTACAAAGAACCTATGATGATCTCTCCCTCTGCACACTTCTCCATGGGTGGTCTTTGGGTGGATTACGAACTGATGACCACCATTCCGGGGCTTTTTGCTTTGGGGGAAGCCAATTTTGCAGATCACGGAGCGAACAGATTAGGAGCAAACTCTCTTCTTCAGGCTTCTGTAGATGGCTACTTCATTGCGCCTTACACCATTGCCAATTATCTTGCCGATGAGATCCATACCGGAAAAATTTCGCCGGATTCTCCTGAATTTGAACAGGCAGAAAATGCCGTTAAAAAACAGATCCAAAATTTAATCAGTATCAGGGGAACTAAAACTGTGGATCATTTTCATAAAACATTGGGGAAACTACTGTATGATTATTGCGGACTTGCCAGGAATGAAGAAGGACTGAAATATGCCATACAGGAGATCAGAAAACTGAAGCAGGAATTTTACCGGGATGTCAGAGTTTCAGGAGAGGGAGATAAAATGAACAGTGAACTGGAAAAAGCGGGCCGTGTTGCAGATTATTTTGAGATCGGAGAACTGATGTGCTATGATGCTTTAACCCGTAATGAATCCTGTGGAGCCCATTTCCGGGAAGAATACCAGACTCCCGACGGAGAGGCCATGAGAAATGATGCAGAATACCAATTTATCTCTGCATGGGGCTGGACGGGTGAAAACAACGAGCCTGAGCTGATCAGGGAACCACTGATCTTTGAAGAAATACAACCGACGGTAAGAAGCTACAAATAAAAAACAGAAATTATGGATTTACACCTTAAGATATGGAGACAGAAAGACAAAAAAAGTGAAGGAAAACTGGTCGATTATGACCTTAAAGGATTGAATCCTCACATGTCTTTCCTGGAAATGCTGGATACGTTAAATGAAAAACTGATCATTGAAGGAGGCGATCCCGTGGAATTTGATCATGACTGCCGCGAAGGAATCTGCGGGCAATGTGGTATGATGATCAACGGTATTGCACATGGCCCGCTGAAACATACGACAACCTGCCAGCTTCATCTGAGATCATTTAAAGACGGGGAAACAATTCTTATCGAACCGTTCCGGGCAGAAGCATTTCCCGTGAAAAAGGACCTGAAAGTAGACCGTTCCGCTTTTGACAGGATCATTTCTTTCGGCGGATTCGTATCGGTAAACACAGGTCAGGCTCCGGATGCTACAGCGATTTCTGTTACCCATCAAACGGCTGAAGAAGCGTTTGATTCAGCAGCATGTATCGGATGCGGAGCATGTGTAGCCACCTGTAAAAACGGAAGTGCTGCATTATTTACCTCAGCAAAGATCAGCCATATGGCGCTACTCCCCCAAGGTAAAGAAGAGAGAAGCAAACGTGTATTGGATATGGTTGCCAGGATGGACAGTGAATTATTCGGGCACTGCTCCAATACAGAAGCCTGTGAAGTAGAATGTCCTCAGGCGATTTCCGTACTGAATATTGCCAGAATGAATTTTGAATATAACAGGGCTTTGTTTTTCAGAAAGAAAAATTAATAGCGAAAAGACAAAACCATAAAAGGGAGAACTTGTAAACAAACAAATTCTCCCTTTACTATTCCTTAAAGATCTTTCTATGCATCTATCATGGCTACTACTCTTGCCGGAGCAGCAGACCCCCCGACAATTTTAAGCGGAAATACACAAATTTTAAATCCGGACGGAGGTAATGCACCCAAATTCGTTAGTTGTTCGATGTGCAAATATTCTTTTTTAATTCCTACACGGTGCCCTTCCCAGAAAAATTCAGGATCATTGAGTTCTTTGGCTTTCTGAGCCATATATTTTAAAGGAAGATCCCAGCCCCACTGGTCAATTCCCATTACTTTTACCCCTTGATCAATCAGCCATTCTGTAGCTTCCTTGCTCATTCCTGTTCCTTTTTCCACAAAATCCGGAGTTCCCATCATTCGGTCACGGTCGGTTCTGATGAGTACAATATTTCCTTCCTGTATGGTAATTCCGTTTTTATCAAGGTCTTTTTTCAGATCCTCTACAGTAATGGCAACAAAATCTTCTTTATGGGTACAGTCGATCACAATACCGTCTCCGTAGCACCACTCCAATGGAATCTGGTCTATGGTTTTGGCGGGTTTACCTTCTACTACCGGACCGTAATGCCATGGAGCATCAATGTGAGTGGTGGCATGAAGCCCCATATTTTTGATAGTGTCATCTGCCCATCCTGTCCAGTTTTCAGGAAAAAGTTTCGACGGAAGTCTCAATGCCAGACGTATCAGCCAATGGGATTTACGGTGTGGCTTATGTTTGATCTTCACTCTCATGAACCATGGATCTCCTGCATTGTATTGAATAGGTTTTGTCAGATCGACAATTGTTGTTTTCATATGATTTAGCTAAAGAAACAAAGATAGCGAATAAGGCAAAAAATGAATTAGTAAAAAGGCAGATTTGATTTTCTTAAAATTCTTTAATCCAAAATAATGATCTTTCACATCTATCCCTAAAACCCTCTGGGAATCATAATCTTCTTCGGATCATTCTCATCATACATAATTTCAATGGTTCCTTTTTTGGGGACAGAAGAAAGATTCAGAAGACTGACCACTTTCTTGTATACCGCAATATGTTCCGCTCCTCTGAAATCTTTAAAACTTACCTGGAACATGATTTGAGGCTGATCATTTACAAGAAGACCTGTCTGACTTACACTGATGATATCAGCTTCAGCATTTCTTCCTGAAAAAAGGATCCGCTCTTCTTTTGTATTTTTTAAAAACTTTCCGAAAATGAACTGAAAAATCAATACATAAAGAATAGTCATAACACCACTGAAAATAATCGGATGCATAAATGTCAGAAATCTCCAGCCAAAATCAAAAGATTCCCGCTTATAAAAATAATAATATAAACCGATGACATAACCAATCAGTAATCCGGTAAAAATAATCCTTAGCACCATCCCCGAAGTATTAAACCCTACTTTCTGGTCACTTAAAATAAAATAGGGTTCCTTTGACACCTGAGGATTCAGCAATACCTTTATCTTGTTTCCGGCATCAAATCTTTTCTCCTGGGGTTTGGAGTCATGAAACATCATTTCATGTTCAATCAGGGTATTTCTAAGGTTAGGAAATGATAGAACAATCCGGATGAGGTTCATATTGGTCTTAGGAATGTATTTGAGGAGTTTATAATCAATAATTTTAGCTTCTCTTGGGATTCCGTTCTGCAGAATAGAATGAATTGTATTTTTCTCTTTAAAAGTTTTAATGAAAAGGGTATTGATAAAGAAAGCAATGATGTATCCCCATAACAGCAAAGAAAAACCGAGATATCCATAGCTTACCGCTAACGAATTTCTCGGTTCTGTTGCGAGTTCCTCACTCATCATATAAATAAAAATCGGGAAGGGAACACAGAAAAAGAACAGGAAAGCTCCCCAGAAAATGATCATAAATTTCATAACTGCTATTTTGTAATCAGCAATAAAGTTATGATATTATTATGGAACCGGAGACTCCTTTTTATACCTCTTTTTCGAAATAAAGCCTGTAGTATTTTCCTTTATCATCTTCACCCATTTCAATTTTCTGTCTGTCTCCATGAATGTAAATATGGAAGTTTTTATCCAGTTTAATGATACTCTTAAAATGCCTCTGGGTCTTTTTTACTGCGGCTTCACTAATCGGGAATTCTTCAGCAATATTCACCTGCATATCCTGTTCGTAATCTGTTTTAAAGTTTACGAAGCTTTCAATTACGTGTTCATCTCCTAAGACTTCATTCGCAAATTCATCCAGCTTGAATTCTTCCTTTTCCTTAAAGAAATTGATGGACTTATTAAGGAAATCCGCCTGGTCAGCTTTTGAAACTTCAAATTCCTGGGGAAGTTGCTTCGTGATATAATCTTTATACACCATCAGCGCTTCCTGAGTGTGGAAATATTCATCATCACGCTGTTTCACCTTCAGAAAATCTTCAAACCAGTAGTACATATCCCCGTTTTTGTTGTTGTCAACTACGGAAAGTACATAACCGGTTTCTTTGTTATTATTATAGATCAGGGCAGCTTTATCTATTTTAGATAATCCGATTCCCTGATCTTTCTCGATATCAAATGATTCCTCTGTGGGATTAATTTTGAGGAAAGATTCTCTTTTCTCAGTTTTAAAGATCCCTATTTTATCTACTTTGTCAGGACGGTCACTTTCTTCTTCAAAAAGTACGATGAATAACTCCCCTCCCTGAACCCTTGGATTTTCAGCAGCCTCAAAAAGGTGTTTTGCAATGTTTTCAGATTCCCACAGAAATTTGGACTTATCATCAAAAATTTCTGATACGGCACTATAAACCGGATTATTGACCAGATAGGAATCACTGTAAAAATGAAAGGTTTCTTCTGATTTGAATGACCCTAAAAAGTAATCTTCCAGCAGCTCTGCCATTCCTTCTTCCAGCTTTAATTCCTCCTGGGAAAGCGATAAAGACTCTCCGTTAATCTTATTACCGACTCTGTGTACTATTATTTTTGAAAACATTTTTTCTGAATATTTGGACTGCAAAGATATTCATTCTATCCTTTCTGCGAAACTTAAAAAATTGTCATGAGCCAGGATAGACTTTATTAAAGAATATTGAAACCACCCCGCCAAAAATTCTTTGAATTTTCTCCACTCCTCTTCAAAATGAGATTGTAAGTCCGCTGATTAGTAAAGAGGTCTGATAGCAGAATTTTTGTTTTTTATTTTCCAATTTGATAAAAACCTTATCATTTTGACATGCTTTCTTGTTTTAAAACTTACACCTAAAAACCGCAACACATTAATTACCAACATCTTAAATAAAATTCATTTTCAACGGAATACCATTGGCATCATGATTTTCAAAACATAGAAAAAAATGGACTTAAAAACATTAAACAGAATAGACAAACTCAGAAGATTAAAAAGCAGAGGTCCGAAAACACCTAAATGGCTGAAACCTTATCATCTGCTTTTTTTTGCTTTTTTAACCATTTTCATCTTTGGTGCCATCATCAAAATGCTTGAACACAATTACCAATAAAAATATAATACAATGAATTATTTACAGGCCGTAAAGGAAATCACCGACGTGGTTCCCGATTTTGAAAAAGAAGTAAAGGAAATCAAAATTCAAAACTCGTACAGCATTATCCGGACCTTCACAGAGCGTATTAAAAATATGATCCGCCAGAATGACAGAAATCTTCTGCTCAGAAGCTTACAGAAAATGGACAAAATTTACACTGACGGAGATACGGTATTGAAGAACGCTATTGAGACTACTTTTATCTATTCTCTGGACAATTGTACCGCTTTCTGCAGTGAAGAATACAGGAAAGTGATTTTCAGTCATATTTCTGCCAACCTTCAGAAAGTATATTCAAGACAAATTTACACTCACGGCATATAAACGTTTTGTTACATTTTTTATCCGTTTCATTACAAAGTGTTTAAATTAAACAAAAATAAAAATAACTCACAATCAATAGATTATGAAAACAAAAATCAGAAGATATTCAGACTGGAAAACCTGGAAAACCACGACCAGCAGGCATAATACCGAGATCCTCCTTACTCACATTGCAGTAATTGCCGGTGCTTTTATTTTTGCAGCCTGTCTGTAAATTTTGGTATACATTTCGCTGCAATACAAAGTGTTTGAAAAATCTTAATTATGATGAAAGTACAAATGCAAACTATTAATCAAAAAATAGCTGTTGAATACTTAAAATTTTTCTATCCGCCACTTCGCAATGAAATCACCCAGCTATCCGTTCAGGATAATTTTGCAGGGATCATGCAGGCTACAGTCAATTATCTGAAGAACCTGCTGCAGGAATCGAAGATCAATATTATAGCCCATCATATTAAATTGATGGACTGGCTCTACAGAAATGGAAATTCCTATGTAAGAACCATGATCGAAAATCTTTTCGTAAGATCCTTTGAGAGCTTTAAAAAACATGCAAAGATCCAGCATTGGAAGCTACTTTATCAATATATGCCGGTAAGCTTCCAGATTATTTATAATGAACAGCAGAAGCAGGATCAGATGTATTTTGGGAAATAAACTTAAACAAAGCGAAAAGGTGAACTACTCAATTTACCTTTTCGCTTTTTTACTTTTTCCACTCTGTTAAAGGTAATTTTCACTTAAAATATTTCACCATCGTGTGTAAAAATACTATTTTTGTAAAAAAAATAACCATGAAATATCTTTTTTATCCTGCGTTGATTTCGTTATCCCTGATCTCATGTGGAAATAATGACAATGTGACTGAAGATGCGGGACCGATTGAAAAGGAGGTGTATCAATTTGATTTCAAAAGCTATGCGGTAAAGGAAACGATTCTTTATACAGGGGGGACATCCGGAAGTAAGACTTTTCCACAGGAATCCTTTTTAAGCAGCTACTGGAGTACATATCAGCAACCGGCATGGAAGAAAATTGTTCTTGATCTTAAAAACAATTCTATACAACTGATTGCCGGAAATTCTGCTGATGCTATCTATAACATCAACATCAGCAACGATTCGGTATTGATTAATGATAAAGTTTCGAAGCCAAGGTATATAGGTGATTTTAATAAAAAGAACTCCACTTTTACTTTAAAGAGAACATTACAGTACATGAAACGTGAGCGGAGAGATAATGGTAATGTTCTGACAATTGTTCAGAACGTATCTTTCGGTACAACCCGATATGACGATATGTTCGGAATCCTTTTTACCACTCCTGCTGATATGATAAAAGCAGAAGATCAGGTTTTATGGAGTAATATTGAGTATTATTATAAACAACTGTAATTCTACAGGTTACTATATAAAACATCCCCCAAAGTGAATCTATTCTGGGGGATTACTTTTCTTTGTCCTGTATTTTTATTTCTTCACAAACACTTTCCCTATTGTCTGTGCTTCTTCTTTATTCAGTTTTGAAGACTTTTCGATCTTGGCAATGAAAGCAGTTACTTCTTCCGGTGTTGCCGGTGAGCCAAGATTCTCTCCTTTGGCATCAAAAGAATCAGCCAGAACCTCTCCCTTCGGGGTCAGAATCAGCCAGAAAGGAAGTCCTGCATTTTCTCCATTATATTTATTCATCAGTTCCTGTCCGCCTGGATTTTCAAGACTTTTTTTATCTCCTCTTTCCTGAACATCTATATACGCTGTGACAAATCTTTTGTCAAAAATAGGTTTGGTTTCGGGAAGGTCCATGTTTTTCTCCATCATCTTGCACCATTTACACCACGAGGCATGGAATATCAGTAAAACATTTTTCTTACCTGCCTTAGCTTCTGTAAAAGCCTTATTTATTATAACATCCGCCTTTTCCTGCGCTGCTCCCAGCTGAAATAATAACAGGGTTACAACGATAATAATTTTTGAATACTTCATTCTGAATTTTGTTTAAATCTACACGAATTTAAGTATTTAATTGTTCAATTATTTTATTTAACTTTAAATATTTTATAAAAAATGAAGTATAAATATTTTTACAGTCTTCTGCTTGTCGTTAATATTGTATTTTACCACGCTCAGGTTTCTGATGCAGTAAAAAAAATGGCCCAGCCTTTAAATACTCTTTCTTATGCTGAATCCTCTCATATTGGCTATGGAGGCGAAGAGAGCAAGATTTATAATCAATTTAAAAAAATTGCCAAAATAGCAAGTAATGATGAACTCTATTTTTATGCGATGAATGGCAGCAATGCGTTAAGAGTTTATTCTGGTCAGGAATTGTTTAAAAGAAATGATAAAAGGTTTTTAGGTGTCTATACATTCTATTCCAGCAATCCTTCAATCATGCAATACACTCTAGGATGCGTTACACAAAATAAAAATATTTCAGAGTTTTTGAAAGATGAAGTATATTCGGCCCAGGATTATATTTCATTAAGGGATCAGTTATTAAAAAGTAAAGATAAACATGATGAAATATCAAAAATACAATTAAGCCAAATCACGGACCAGGGTTATGGCAAACTTACGGAAGAAAATGTAAAGTCAGTTAAAAAGCAGTTAGAAAAAATTGATAACAAAAAATCAAACTGATATTTTCCTTTCAATTTAATATCCAACTTTTAACAGATCAAAAATGATTGAAATAAGAAAATATTCTGATCAGACAGGGGATCCTGAACCACGACGGGTTATCAGATACACTTTATTCTGGTGCAGTCGGGGAAGTGCTGAAATCCTGATTGATGAAAATATTTTTACCTTAAAAACGGGCCAGGCCGTAACCATTACCTCCGGACAGTTTCATCAGTTAAAATCAGTTGAAGGACAACTTACAGCTTTGGATTTCACCCTGGATTTTTTCTGTAAAAGCGACAGTGATATTGAGCTTATCTTTCACAACGGACTCTTTTGCCATTTCGGAATGAATGAAATGATCACCGTCCGGCATCCCGCATTTTTCACTGAAATCCTGGATACCATTGAAAAAGAAATTCATGAGCAGCCTTATCAGTATCTGATCTCCACACATTCTCTGGTTGAATTGCTGCTGGTAGAAATTAACCGCAGTAAAATTGCCAATGGTGATGAAATCTGGAAACCGGATGCTTTATTCTTAAAATTCCTTGAAAGTGTAAGAGATCGTTTTAAAAGCAATTATCAGGTCTCTGATTTTGCTGATCTTCTCGGAACTACCGAAGCCAAGCTGAATGAGGTCTCAAAGCTTCATACCAACAAAACCGCGCAGAATGTGATCTACAGCCTTACCATTTCTGAAGCCAAAAGACTTTTGATGTATGAAAAACTGACTGTAAAAGAAATTGCCTACAAACTTGGCTTCAATGATCCTTTTTACTTTTCGAATTTCTTTAAAAAACATACTTCACGCTCTCCCAAAGAGTATCAGAAAACAATAAAGGAAATTTAACGCTTCTAAGAAGTTTTTTGCCCCGATAAAAAATTAACAGTCTTTACAATAGCTTCCGGCATCTGGCTTTCTTCTCAAATATTACATGTTTTTCCCGGAATTGTCTATTCTTTAGGCAACGGCTTTTGCTGAACTTTGTGGTGTAATTAAAACCAAAAATTATACGTATGAAAACGCATCAGGATATCGCCGTTTTTCTATTAAGAATAGCTCTCGCTTTCGGATTTTTATCTGCAGTGGCAAGCAGACTGAGTCTTTGGGGGCCACGGTCTTCCGGCTGGAAAAAATTTATAGACTATACTGCTGAAACGAATTCTTTTTTGCCGTCGTCATGGGCATTTCCTATTGCTGTACTTTCGACTGCTGCTGAACTTTCAATAGGAATTCTTCTGCTTCTGGGATACCAGATAAAAAAAACAGCTTTGTGCGCCTCTATTCTTACTTTATTATTTGCTGTTGCTATGAGTATTTCTTATGGTATTAAAGAACCTTTGGATTATTCGGTTTTTGCATTCAGTGCCGGAGCATTTCTGTTGAGTACCTTTTCCCGCTACGTATGGAGCTTAGACCGGTTTTATATCAATAACAATTAAAATTTATATATTATGAACACCAACATCCACGATTACATTGTAAAAACAGAGCAGAAAGAATGGCAGCCTTTAATTGAAAAAGGAATTCATTATGAAGGCATTTTTGTAAAATCTTTAAAATTTGATCCTGAAAAAAACCGTTCTACCAGTATTCTTTTAAAATTTGAACCGGGAGCCAGCTATCCTTATCACAATCATCCTGCAGGAGAGGAACTTTTTATCATGGAAGGTGATGCCGATATTGCAGGAGCCCGACTTGAAAAAGGAGATTACCTGTATACTCCGCCCAATTTTAAACATTCTGTGAAATCAGAACACGGCTGTACCATTCTTTTTGTGGTACCGGAAGAAGTGGAAATTCTTTAAATCTATTACAAAACAAAACCACAGTAACTTTTACTTTTACTGTGGTTTTTTATTATCCGAAAAATAAAGTTAGGATTACTGTTTCAAAACTGATTTATCGGGTGATATTGGTCTGAAATCAATTAATGTTTTTTTCTTTCTTATGATATCTACCAAAGTCTGTACTGAAAAAGTGAGAATAATATATAATACAATAAGCACAGATACATAACCTATTTCATGTTGTCTGTATCCGAAAATTCCTTTTCCCCATGAGATTAATATCCACTGAACCATGTACATTGATGTTAAATTTTTGCTGCAGTATTTTAGTACTTTAATGACCTTATTTTCCTTGCTTTTTGCGGTAATATTATAGATGATCCACAGAAAAATTAATGTCCAGCCTGCAAAATAAACTACGCCTCCAGGTCCCATATGGTAAAAGCCGTTGTAGTTGTATTCACTGTAGAAAAAAACCAAAGGAGCTCCAATGGCAGCAAATACCAATCCTACATAAAGCATATTTCTGAACAGTTTTTTGCTGTCATAGTTCAGTTCCTGAAACCATTTACCGAAAAACATCCCGATGATGATAAAAGATATCCATGGAAATACAGGAAAATAGACATAAGCCGGATAGTCATTATTAAAGAGAAGATCTAAAATATAATTAATGACAGGGTAATCTATATTAATTCCGCTTACTTCCCTAGATACCAGTGCAGCGAATAATCCTATAGCAAGAATAATATATTTATTTTTCACATATTCCCTGATAAAACCAACAAACAGCAATGACATCCCGGCAAGCTGTAAAATATCACCCAGCAATACCAGATAAACATATTGCTGCTCAATAGGTGCATTCCACCCGTATTTCTGGATAAAATTATCGGGAGCAAAACCAAAAAATACAGGGATCATAAATTTCATAAAATTCATAAACAGGCCTGCCAATACAAGTAAAATACCTCGTTTCAATGCACTTTTAAGACTCTGCTGGCTGGAAGTCATGAAGGTGATTCCCATACAGATCAGGAAAATGGAGGTTCCCCTTCCCAGAAAAACAATAAAACTGCCAATTGCCGTTTCATATTGTGATTTTACATTCGCATACACCAATAATGTATGAATAATGATCATTCCAATGACGCTTATACCTTTTATTACATCCAGAGTGAGGATTCTTTTGTTTTGTTGTTCCATAGTTTTTAGTGGAAATTTGGATTAAATGGATAAAATTGTTTTCATTATTATTTTTTAAATAATATATTTATTTATTCTAAATAAAAATCAAATATACAAATTAAAACCACTCCTTATAATCATTAATCAATTTTCATAAGATATTAATAATTAAATATTTATTTCAGTTTCAAATAACAATTAGGATAAAAATACCTGTACGAATAGCTGTCCGAAAATTCATAAGAAGAACAGATTATATCATTCAATAAAAAACTCTTCCGACTGGAAGAGTTTTTATAACTTAGACAGCACCGGAGGATGCATTCTGTATTTGTAACTATTCAGGGTTTTCAAAAATGCTACGATATCAAAAACTTCATCATCTGTCAGATTCATCTTTTGTATCATTCCTGATTTGTGGGGAAATTTAGAATCAGTGATCTGGTTTCCTTTCGAAATTTCTTTTACCATTCCTGTATTGTACGTCATGACAACGTTCGCCAGCTCAGGGAAAAGTCCGTTATGCATATAAGGTTTGTTATCAGCAACTTCTCTCAATGCAGGTGCTTTAAATTTTCCTATATCTTCATTTTTTCAGTAACCAGATATCTTCCCAGATCTTCATATTGCGTTCCGTAATAAGTTAACCACAGATTGTGAAATTTCTGATCAGAGAAGTAAGGTGTCTTATGCCATTTCCGAACGCTTTCACAAAATAAGGTTTATATTCTTCAATCTTACTAATGTTCTTTGCAGCCATCGACATATGAAGATTCATTTCTATTGGGTAACTTATACAAAGATTTTTATTAACACACGCATTGCAAAAATTTTCAGCACTGCCCTGTTAAAAGTATCAGATATAAAGGTTTTACATTATAGCTATAGTGCCTGAAAAACATTCTGAAAAGTAAATGCGTAGGAAGAGGGACCATATTCTTGTAAATATTCTAAGCGCTTCAATGCTTCATCTATATCTGGATATTCATCATTTTTAATCCACCACAGTGCATAGTAAGCTTTTCCATATTTTTGAAACCATTCTTTTCTTCTTCTCAGAAAATCAACGTGAAATGTCTTATAAGTAAAATATTCCAGTGATTCTATATTTCTCCATACGGATAAATTGATGATAACCTGCTCATCATTTAATGGATTAAAGCTTGTGGCATTGTTCTCATCGTCTTTCAGCCTCCAGATAAACCCATCACTTTCCTCTGCCAGTTGGTTTACCGAATCAAGATGGTTTACAAACTCTTTCATTACAGGGTCTTCAATGTTGGCTCCGATCATTCTGGCAACATTAATTTGTGCTAATTGGTACATTTTTCTATTTTTATTATTCTGATTAATATTGTGTAAAAATAGATTTTGCACTATTAGCATGAAATAACTATCCATATAGATACTATTAAAAAAAATGAAAAAAGAATGTGAGCTTTCCTATATCAATGTTGATCAAAAATCTTACCCCTGTGCTGTAAGTTTCGTCATGGATCTCATTGGAGGAAGATGGAAAGGAGTTATTCTCTGCCATTTAAAAAACGGAGATAAAAGGTTTGGCGAGCTCAAGAAAGAGCTTTCTTTTATTACAGAGACAACTTTAAGTATTCAGTTGAGACAACTGGAAAAAGATCAGTTAATAACACGAACAGTTTTTGGTACGAAACCTCCCGTAAAAGTTGTATATAGCTTGTCGGAGCTTGGTCTTTCATTTATTCCTTTACTGGATCATATCAATGACTGGGGTAAAATTACTTTAGAAAATAAAAAAGATTATAAATTTGACACAAGGCATGGGATAGTGTCTAAATAAGTAAGCTGTGAATCCCAAGTTTTCAGAAAATTTTACGTTGGCTGTAATACTTTTATTTTGATTTACCATTTAAAAGCTTTGAGTTTGTTGACTTATTTATAAATATCAAATAATCAAAAGATTTAGCAACGTTGGTTTTTAAAAATTCATTTTTATCCGTACCTGACCCTGTTTTGCGAAATAGAATATCTTCCAATATCCAATATCCAATTGCCAAGTTTGTTATTATCCTTTCTGATTGCTTTTAGATCCAAAATAAAAATTGGAATATTGAGTGAGTTGAGCTTATATTCTAATGTTCCGGGACCTGCCTGTTCTGAATTATAGGCGCCTAGCTTCCCATCAATACTTGCAGAATAAGTACCTTCATAAAAAGCAAATCCGAAGTTTACAAAATCGTCAGCATAAGTTTCATTGATCCAATATCCCATTCTATCTGAATTTAATTTTGCAGTATGATAATTATGAGCAGAGACAATTACTTTAGAATTCAAATAGTTTTCTTTTAACCATTTAATATTCTCTGCCATGAATTTATCTCTCCTAATAAAATTCAGTTGGACATATTGGTTAATAATATCTACATTTTGCAGAAAGCGCGATTTTTCTTCCGGATTTTTTATTGAAATATGTCTTTGTTTTATCAAAGCCAGATACTCAGATATAGTTTTTTGACTTTTTTTAGAGTATGTTCTGAAACCTCTGTTATTTTCTTTTAAAGCTGTTTCTATATTGTCAATCTCTTGTTCGGACAGGTGATTTTCCTGGTATGCTTTTCTTATTTGATCTATCGCTCCTGTAGCATATTGCATATCAAAACCGTCAAAAAAAACTTTTGAATCATGATTTTCATTGTATTTTTTTAACCATTCAACAAAATTTAAAGTTTCTTCGGTTTGCCAAAGCCAAAAATACATTCCCTTTAGAATATCTTTGGGGTTCCCTTTTTCTTTCTGAATATATTGATTCATTAAAAAGCTTTCAGGCATATTGGCCTCCAGCGAAAAGACATTGAAATTTTTATTAGCTATCAAATATTCACTTATTCTATATTTCATTTGATATATTTCACTCGAGCCGTGAGTAGACTCTCCTAATCCAACTATTTTAGACTTTCCAATGAGTTGGTTTAAGATTAGCAAATCACTATTGTCTTTTTCGTCCGGGTTAAAAGTTTTTATGGGATATATAAACCTTGAAATATATTTTTTCTCTTCAGAATTTAAATCATTTTTTGATTGTG
Source organism: Chryseobacterium flavum (assembly GCF_003385595.1). Lineage (GTDB taxonomy): Bacteria > Bacteroidota > Bacteroidia > Flavobacteriales > Weeksellaceae > Chryseobacterium > Chryseobacterium flavum. Next base: position 24,548 of record NZ_QNUE01000019.1, read on the forward strand.
CATTGTTGGTTATAAAAAACAAAACCAAAATAAAGGATAATTTCAAATTCATTTACTATTTACAATTAGATTACAATTTTACAAAAATATCACTTAAATACTTCGGTATAAATAACAAAAACAACCCCATAAACAAATGTTTATGGGGTTGTTCTATATTTTATTAATTAATATTAATCAATAATTATTTTACTTCTTCGAAGTCTGCATCCTGTACATCTTCACCTCCTGCATTATTACCTCCAGGATTTTGAGTTCCTGCATCAGCACCCGGCTGTTGACCAGCTGCATATAATTCCTCAGAAGCTGCCATCCAAGCTGCATCCAAAGCTTCAGTCTTAGCTTTTACATCATCAGCATTTTTAGCTTCGAAAGCTGTTTTCAGTTCAGCTGCTGCACTTTCAATTGCTGCTTTTTTATCAGCAGAAAGTTTTTCACCGAATTCTTTCAATTGTTTTTCAGTCTGGAAAATCAATCCGTCAGCTTTATTGAAGATCTCAACTTCTTCTTTTCTCTTCGCATCTGCTGCAGAGTTTTCCTGAGCTTCTTTTTTCATTCTCTCGATTTCTTCATCAGAAAGTCCTGAAGAAGCCTGGATTTTAATAGACTGCTCTTTACCTGTTCCTTTATCTTTAGCAGATACACTCAGGATACCATTCGCATCAATATCGAAAGTTACTTCAATTTGAGGAACTCCTCTTGGTGCAGGTGGAATATCTGTAAGATCAAATCTACCGATTTCCTTATTATCGTTGAACATTGGTCTTTCCCCCTGTCCTACTCTGATGCTTACCGCCGGCTGGTTATCAGAAGCCGTAGAGAATACCTCAGATTTTTTAGTTGGAATGGTTGTATTCGCTTCGATAAGCTTAGTGAATACAGATCCCATTGTTTCAATACCTAAAGAAAGTGGTGTAACGTCAAGAAGTAATACATCCTTCACATCTCCTGTTAATACTCCACCCTGAATAGCTGCACCAATAGCTACAACCTCATCCGGGTTAACTCCTTTAGAAGGCTTCTTACCAAAGAATTTTTCTACTTCTTCCTGGATGATCGGGATTCTTGTAGAACCTCCTACAAGGATTACTTCATCAATATCTGAAGTGGATAATCCTGCATCCTGTAGTGCTTTTTTACAAGGCTCCATAGATCTTCTTACAAGATCAGCAGATAATTGTTCAAATTTAGCTTTAGTAAGAGTTTTTACCAAGTGTTTAGGACCTGTAGCTGTAGCAGTGATGTAAGGCAAGTTAATTTCAGTCTGAGGAGAAGAAGATAACTCGATTTTTGCCTTTTCAGCAGCTTCCTTCAATCTTTGAAGGGCAATAGCATCCGCTTTTAAATCTACACCTTCCTCAGCTTTGAACTCATCAGCCATCCAGTTGATGATCACATCATCAAAGTCATCACCTCCCAGGTGGGTATCACCGTTAGTAGATAATACTTCGAATACACCATCTCCCAAATCAAGGATAGAGATATCGAAAGTACCACCTCCAAGGTCATATACTGCAATTTTCTGATCTTTATGGTTTTTATCAAGACCATACGCTAAAGCTGCAGCTGTAGGTTCGTTGATAATTCTTTCTACTTTAAGTCCGGCAATTTCACCAGCTTCTTTAGTAGCTTGTCTCTGTGCATCATTGAAGTATGCAGGAACTGTAATTACAGCTCTTGTTACTTCCTGTCCAAGATAATCTTCAGCAGTCTTCTTCATCTTCTGAAGGGTCATTGCGGAGATTTCCTGTGGAGTATATTCTCTATCGTCAATTTTTACTTTTACAGTATCGTTTGGACCACTTACCACCTCATAAGGTACCCTTGAGATTTCTTTAGCGTCTTCTTTAAAATGAGTTCCGATAAATCTTTTGATAGAGTATACAGTTTTCTTTGGATTCGTTACAGCCTGTCTTTTTGCAGGATCACCCACTTTTCTCTCTCCATCTTCTGTAAAGGCTACAATAGAAGGTGTTGTTCTTTTACCTTCTGCATTCGGGATAACAACAGGGTCTTTTCCCTCCATTACAGCAACACAAGAGTTGGTTGTTCCTAAGTCAATTCCAATTATTTTACTCATAATATTTTATATTTTTTTCTAATTTAAGTTTAATTTACACTCTCAATTTCTCAATATCTGTACCATTCAAAGATTTATGACAAAATGACACATTTAAAATAAAAACCCCGATAACACGGGGCTTTCTATCCTTTAATATGGAAATATTTTCATTATTTTTTGATAAACTTCATCGATTTAATGAAGTTCCTGCCATTATAAGTTCTGACATAATAAACCCCACTCGCAAAGTCCTTCACATCTATTTTATCGGTTTCATTCCGGATAACAGCTTTTTTCACCAGTCTGCCTTCAGAATTAAAAATTTCTACCTCATCAATCTTTGTTAATGGTGACGCAATAGAAATATACTGGGTTGTAGGATTGGGAAAAAGATTAATGGAATTTGATTTTTCAACTTCATTAACAGCCAGGAAAGTACAGGCATTTGAATTTAATAAACTGGCCCTTGGCCCGGACAGTGTATTTTGAGCAATTGTCTTTTGATCATTGGTAAACATAGCCATCGAACCGTCCCTCACATAATCCATGTAATTCATAAACATGGCTCCAGTTGCTGTTGGATTACACATAAAGCTGTTGTCGGGAAATACAGGTGATCCAAAATATGGCTGGTTTGTGGCCGGAGTATCTGCACACCCATCATCATTTAAGGCTGTACCACATACAGTAGGGTTATTACTGGCTCCCCAGATATGATTGAGCCCGAAATAATGTCCGATTTCATGTGTTGCGGTTCTTCCTTTATTATAAGGAGCCTGTGCTGTTCCCATAGTACCGAAAGCGGTATACGTAATACAAAGACCGTCATCAGGATATCCGGCTGCAACCGGAGGATAAGCCCATCCCAGTAAATTATTATTCGTAAATGCCCCCACCCAGATATTCAGATATTTTGATGGATCCCAGGCATTATCACCTCCGTTACTTCCAACATAATAATTGTCATCAAAAACAAAAGAAGAAGCTACGGATTTCCTGATTATTCCGTTCGTTGGATTTCCGGAAGGATCTTTTGTTGCAAGACAAAAGGCAATTTGCATATCAGAAGCAGCGCCCTGAAATGCAGCAGGAACAACTGTACTGAAGTCCGCATTCAGCTTTCTGAAATCTGCGTTCAATACGGATAGCTGAGACTGAATCTGAGCATCAGAAATATTTTGTTCAGAATTTTTATACAAAACATGTACTACTACAGGAATGGTAACAACGTTTTCTTTTGCAAATGAACCCTTCTGTTTTCTTGTTAAGAAATTATCAAGATCTTTTTCAATTAATTTAGCTTCAGGATTTTTCCTGTAAAACTGCTCGAGCTTCTCATAAGTAGCGCAACCTCTTTCCTGTCCGTATAAAGACAGAGAAAATGAAGCAGCGGCGAAGCAAAATAAATATTTTATCATCTTGTTTTTGTTTTGGTAAGCAAATATAGAAGCAGGAGATATACAGGACAATACCAACATCCCTAATCCAGTAAACAATACTACAACAATTGAATTATAAAGTATTTTATTAACTACAATAAGAATTATAAAAAATTTAATTCACAATAAACACTATTGAAATTTCCTCTAAAAACACAAAAACATAGAATAAAATAAAATAAACCAGTATTTTACCAAACACATTCTATCAATATTCTATAATTTTAATGATATAATTTAAGGACATTCCATATACTTAATGAGTGGAAACATACAGTTCTGTATCCTATAAATTTTTGTTGCTCCAAAAAATAACCACTGAATCAAGAAGTCATTTGAAATATATTGTGTTCTTACATTTTAATCCTGCGTTAAACTGACGGATATGATCAAATTAAGTCCTTTATTGACCCGGCACTAAAAATAATTCACGATTCTTTCAAAATTAATCAAAGTTTAACCTAAGAAATAGAGGCAGAAACTGTACGAATTATTATTTTTGATAAAATATATCCATTTATAATGTCATTACACTTTAATCCACGAGATATTACATGGCTGGCCTTCAATGAAAGAGTATTACAGGAAGCTATGGACGAAAACGTTCCTCTGCATTTAAGAATACGTTTCCTGGGAATTTTCTCCAACAATCTGGATGAATTTTTCAGAGTACGTGTAGCCGGATTAAAACGTGCCATGGATTTTAAGGAAAAAGTAATTGCAGAATCCTTTTATCAGCCACCCTCCAAAATTCTTCAGCGCATCAATGATGTTGTTATGAAACAACAGTTGAATTTCGATAAAACCTGGAAAAAAATCCAGACTGAAATGGCTGATCATAAAGTTTTTATTAAAAATTCTAAAAATCTGACGACCAGACAAAAAGAATTTATCAGAACTTATTTTGATGAAGTTGTAGAATCCAATGTCATTCCTATACTTCTTCATGAAAACACCCCGATGCCCTATCTGAGGGATAAAAGTCTTTATCTGGGAGTAGCAATGAGAAAAAAAGACTGGCAGTATTCCAGCAACTATGCTATTATTGAGATTCCTTCCCGTTTTGTAGGAAGGTTCGTATTACTGCCTACTGAAGACCCTGAAGAAAAAAATGTCATGCTTCTTGAAGATGTCATTACTTTTAACCTTCCTCATATTTTCTCTTATTTCGGTTATGATGAATTTGCTGCAAATGCTTTTAAAGTAACAAAAGATGCTGAACTGGATCTGGATAATGATATCCGTACCAATTTTGCAGAGAAAATAGAAAAAGGACTTAAAAACAGAAGAAAAGGAAAACCTACCCGTTTTGTCTTTGATAAAGATATGGATAAGGCCCTGCTGGAACTTCTGATCAGAAAGCTGAATCTGACCAAAAAAGACAGTATTATTCCCGGTGGGAAAATTCATAATTTTAAACACTTTATGGATTTTCCGGATGTCTTTGAGACCTACGAAAAACCTGTGGAAAGAACCTCCTTTACCCATCAGGCTTTTGAACATGGAGAAAGGGTTACTGATGTTATTCTGAAAGAAGATGTACTGCTCACCTTCCCCTATCATAAATATAATCCGGTAATTGATCTCCTGCGTGAAGCTGCAATGGATCCTGATGTAAAATCTATACAGATCACAGCCTATCGTCTGGCCAGCAATTCAAAGATCATTAATGCACTGATCTACGCAGCCAGAAATGGTAAAGAAGTGACCGTTATGCTGGAACTTCAGGCAAGATTTGATGAAGAATCCAACCTGGAGTGGAAAGATATGCTGGAACCGGAAGGCATTACTGTTTTAGTAGGTCTTCCTAATAAAAAAGTGCATGCAAAGCTTTGTATCATCAAAAAAAGATCTCATAACAAAACCATTCAATATGGATTTGTGAGCACCGGAAATTTCAACGAAAAGACAGCAAGGATCTACGGAGACCATCTGTTAATGACTGCAGATCGTGGGATTATGGCAGATATCAACAAAGTTTTCAATGTTCTTAAAAAGCCGAAAGAAGACTATCTTCCGGTTTTAAAAACCTGTAAAAACTTATTGGTCTGTCCTCAGTTTATGCGTGAAAAAATCGTTCATCATATTGACAAGGAGATAGAAGAGGCCAGATCAGGGAAAAAAGCAGAAATCATTGTTAAAGTTAATTCATTGAGTGACAGATCCCTGATTGAAAAATTATATGATGCTGCAAAGGCAGGAGTTGTCATAAAACTTATTGTAAGAGGTATTTACTGTGCAGTCAATCAAAAAGAATTCAAAGAAAAGATAAAAGCAATCAGCATTGTTGATGAATACCTGGAACATGCCAGAGTAATGTATTTTTATAACAAAGGTGCTGAAGACATGTATATTTCTTCTGCAGACTGGATGACCAGAAACCTTGATTACAGAATTGAGGCTGCAGCAAAAATTACAGATAAAAACCTTAAAAAAGAATTGAAAGATATTCTGGATATCCAGCTCAGGGATAATGTGAAAGCAAGGATCCTGGATAAAAAACTGAGGAATGAATATGTAAGGAATGACAAAAAGGAATGTCGTTCACAAATCGAAACCTATATATATTTAAAAGCTAAAACCAACAAAAAATGAAGATAGCAGCGATAGACATAGGAAGTAATGCAGCACGCCTTCTTATTAATGAAGTAAAAATAAATAACAGAAAGCCGGAATTCATTAAACTTAATCTCTTACGGATCCCCCTGAGACTCGGTATGGATGTATTTACTATTGGTAAAATAGGCACCGAAAGAGAAAAAATGGTCATTGATTCAATGAAAATATTCAGTGACCTGATGAGAATCTATAAAGTTGACCATTACAGGGCCTGTGCAACCAGTGCCATGCGTGATGCAGCCAATGGTAATGAAATCATAAGGCAGGTAAAGGAAACTTCAGGAATCAATATAGAGATCATCTCCGGAGATGAAGAAGCTACTTTAATTTATGAAAACCACGTGGCAGAAGGACTCGATAAAGAGTTTGCCTATTTATATATTGATGTAGGCGGCGGCTCTACCGAGCTTACCTTTTACGAAAATGGTAAAATGGTGTATGAAAGGTCCTTCAATATCGGAACCATCCGCTTGCTTAACAACCTGGTAACGATGGATAACTGGAAGGAAATGAAAGATGAGATCAAAAAAAATATAGTAAGTAAAAAACCTATTGTAGCCATTGGTTCAGGAGGAAACATTAACAAGGTATTCTCTATGAGTAAGACCAAAGACGGAAAACCAATGTCTCTCTCACATCTTAAGAAAGTATACAAGGAATTCAATGAGCTTTCTGTAAGCGAAAGAATGACAAGATACAGCCTTAGGGAAGACCGGGCGGATGTTTTGGTTCATGCCCTCAATATTTTCAATAATGTAATGACCTGGGCTGATATCAACCGCATTTTTGTTCCAAAAATTTCTGTAGCTGACGGCCTGATACAGAATATATACAGCCAGCTGCAACATAAAAAATAATTTAAACTACACTTCATAAAGCCAGTCATTTTTGTCCGGCTTTCTTTTTTCATGAATCTTTCAAATCCATTCCGGAAAAAAGGATGTTACTGTAACCGGAGTTTAAATCCGGCAAAACAGAAAACAATTCTTAAACCAGACTGTTCATAAATTAATAAATAGGTTGTCTTCATTTCGTTAAAAAAAAATTAATCTGATAATATTTTAAAGTAAAATATCCTCTTTGCCCGTCATACAAATATTAATAACAAAGCAATGGCCCCACTCAAAATAATCATTACAGGAGCTACAGGAATGGTAGGTGAAGGAGTTTTAATGGAATGTCTTGGAAATCCCAATGTCTCTGAAATCTTAAGCATAAGCAGAAAATCATCCGGAAAAAAGCATCCAAAGTTAAAAGAATATTTTGTTCCTGATTTTTTGAAAATCAATATTGATGATGAAAACCTCAAAGGGTATGATGCCTGCTTTTTTTGTGCAGGAATCAGCAGTATTGGTATGAATGAAGAAGACTATACCAGAATTACCTATGAAACGACCATTCATTTTGCCAAAGCAGTAATGCACCAGAACCCTGAAATGGTTTTCAATTATGTTTCAGGAGCTCAAACCGATAGTTCGGAAAGTGGAAAAACCATGTGGGCAAGGGTAAAAGGAAGAACAGAAAACGCTTTAAAAAGAATGAACTTTAAAGCTGTCTATAATTTTCGGCCGGGATTTATGAAACCAGTTGAAGGCCAATTGAATGTAAAATGGTTTTTCAAACCTTTTATTTGGTTTTTCCCTGTTTTTTTACCGTCAAAATCATTAACTTTACACGAAGTAGGAAGAGCCATGATCAATGCTGTACAAAAAGGATACCCTACATCAACTTTAGAGATTAGAGATATTAAAAATTTAGCGATATGAGAGACATGTTAAAAAGAATTGTTCTGGTTATTTTTGTACTCTTGCTTCTGACCGCAATTTCAGGATTTTTCTACATGCAGAAACATCCGCTGGAAGGAAATAAGGCCGGAAATATTTTAAATTTTTCCGGAAAGTCTGCAAAATAAAACATCTGATAACAGTCATTGATATCTTTTAATTTTACTAAGCCCTGCGGACCTGTTTTTTAAACATTTCTTAAAGTTCCATTAAAACAATTACGAAAGAGAAAGTTCATTTTTGTATTTATCTAAGAGTATAAAAATGATCAATAATTACCTATTAAAAGGGTCTGTGATTGCCGCATTCTTTTTTCAGAGCGATCTTTTCAGCCAGACACTTGTCCATTACTGGAACTTTAATGATAATGCTTCTGTTTCTTCTATTACTTCCCCTTCTGCTACTCTGAACAACGGTTCCCTCACCGTCCTTGCAGGAGGCACCAGTGTGATAGACTTCGCAGGGGGTACCGGACAAAACTTTAATGTTGAAAACCTGAATGCCCGAAACGGAGATGTATCGGGAACGCACTTAAGGTTTAACAATCCAATTGGTGGAGGACTGCAGTTTAATCTCCCTACAACAGGTTACAACAATATAATTGTCAAATTCACAACCAGAAGATCCGGACAGGGAGCAGGAACACAAACCTGGTCTTATTCAACAGACGGGGTAAACTTTATTACTTACCAGACAATACATCCGCAGGACAGCAATCCACAGCTGATCACTTTTGATTTTTCTACTGTACCCGGAGCATCCGATAATCCGGATTTTAAAATAAAGGTAGAATTTTCTGAAACAGGAGGTGGAACCGGAGGAAACAACCGTTTTGATAATTTCACTGTAGACGGTATGGCATCCGGAGGACCTGACACTACCCCACCTTCAGTAACCTATCTTCCCACAAACAACACAAATAATGCTTCAACCACTGTTAACCCTACTATTTCTTTTAATGAAAATGTAAGGCTGACAAACAATACGGCTATTAACGATTCTAATGCACAAAATCTTGTAGATTTCCGTCTCGGAAATGCTGCAGGCACACAAGTTCCCTTCACTACTGCTTTCAGCGGAAATACGATTACCATCATACCGGCTTCCGGCATGATGCCTGGGCAGACTTACTATTTGGCCCTGAAACCCAATACAGTCGAAGATTTAAGCGACAATGGAATAACAACAGTAACTTCCAGTACATTTACTACAGCCGGAACTACAGTTTCCTTGGAAAAGAACTTTATTAAAGTTAATGAAAATGCGGGAAATCTGGCATTCAAAATCAATGTCAGCAACCCTTCAGCAGCAACAGTTAACCTTGTAGTTAAACCAGCTCCGTTCAGCACGGCAGACAATAATGACTTTACTTTAGCCAATCAGACAATCAATATTACTCCATCCACAGCAAGCTATACGGTTAATATTCCCATTATAGACGATACACAGGAAGAGCAGCAGGCAGAGTATTTTGTTGTGAGCCTTGAAAATCCAACCGGAGCTACCATTTCAGCAGACAATTCGGCAACGATTTATATTGTAGACAATGATAAGGCTGCCCCGGTTCCTTCCAACCAGATCCAACTCAACTATATCGGCAGTTTTGATCCTTCAGGAAACAATAACAGCTCTACAGAAATTGTTGTACATGATGCTTCCACACAAAGATTGTTTACGATAAGTTCTATTACCGATGTTTTTGATATCATTGATTTCAGTAATCCGATAACTCCGTCAGTGATCAGTACAGTGAATATGGCTCCTTACGGGGGAATTACAAGTATTGCTGTTAAAAACGGAATTATTGCAGCGGCATCCCCCAATACCAATCCGCAACAAAATGGCTCCGTAGTCTTTTTTGATATTAACGGAAATTTTCTGAAACAGGTAACTGTAGGAGCTTTACCGGATATGGTAACCTTTACTCCGGACGGGACAAAAGTAATTACAGCCAATGAAGGTGAGCCCAATGATGCCTATACTGTAGATCCTGAAGGCACAATCAGCGTTATTGACATCTCAGGAGGAATAAGCAATCTTACACAAGCAAATGTTACTACTCTTAATTTCAATAGTTTTGATAATCAGCTGACTGCTCTTACCGCTACAGGGTTAAGAAAAATCAGGACAAACAATACATTGTCACAGGATCTAGAACCTGAATATATTACCATCAGTACAGACAGTCAGAAGGCCTGGGTAACATTGCAGGAAAACAACGCTATTGCAGAAGTGGATCTTATTACCAAAACCATTACAAATATAGGGGGGGTGGGTAAAAAAGACATGAGTCTTCCAGGTAACGGATTTGACGCATCAGATAATAATGGGGAAATCTTAATTGCCAACTGGCCCGTGAAAGCTTATTATATTCCGGATGCAGTCCAGAATTATAAGGTAGGAAATACTCATTATATTGTAACAGCTAACGAAGGGGATGAAAAAGATCTTTCAGGATATAGTGAAAGAACAACAGTAGGGGCTAATGGATATTCCCTGGATACTTCTGTTTTTCCTAACTCCACCATATTGAAGGCCTCTCATAACCTGGGGAGATTCCGGGTGTCATCCGCTACCGGAAATACAGACGGAGACACGGAATTTGAAGAAATTGCAGCTTTGGGGGCACGTTCTTTCTCCATTTTCAATACAGAAACAAAGCAAAGAGTATATGATAGCGGAGATCAGTTTGAAAGATATATTGCTGCAAATCATCCATTGATCTTCAATACTGATAATGAATCCAACGGTATTAAAAACAGAAGCCGCGCAAAAGGTCCCGAGCCTGAAGGAGTTGCTTTGGGCACAATTAACGGACAGACTTTTGCTTTCATTACACTGGAAAGAACAGGAGGGGTTATGGTGTATAATATTACTGATCCTGCAAACCCTGTTTTCACTGATTATAAACACTCACGTACAACTTCTGCATATGGTGGCGATAATGGTCCGGAAGGAATCATTTATATTGCACCTGAAAATACAACAACAGGAAAAGGATATGTCATCATTGCCAATGAAATAAGCGGAACCTTGTCTATGTATGAAGTAGCAATATCCCCTACTTTAGGAACCGGTGAAACAAAAACTACAACCTCAACCTTTAATGTGTTTCCTAATCCTGTACATAAAGGGAATATTCTTTACTTCAACAGAAAACAGGATTATGAACTGTATGATATGTCCGGAAAACTGATTGGAAAAGAGAAAAATGCTTTAACAATCAATACGGCAAATCTTTCAACAGGGATTTACCTTGTCAAAACCTCAGAAGGACACTTTAAGAGGGTTATTGTAAAGTAAGATTATATCTTTTATAAATTATATTAAAGCTTCGGAAAACCGGAGCTTTTTTGTTGGTTAATATTCTTTCATCAATCCGATATTTAAGATCATTTAACTTTTAAATTAAAAAGAAACATTATTTTTATCCCTATATTTACCTTCAACAAAAAACCAAATCATAATGAAAAGTATTCGAACAGCAGCTGTCCTGACAATCTTCTTACTTGGAACAGGAAAAGCTTTTTCCCAATCCAGAAAAACAGAATCTACAAAAGGGGTAGAAAAAACCGACAATGATAAAAAAATAGAAGTAGATGGTGTAGGCCATAAACTCAACTATACACTCAACGGAGGAATCGCTGAAATTGAAGGAGCTGATAATACCGTGACCATTAAAGGAAGTGCCAAAAAAATTTCTGTATCAGGAACAGGGAACAAGGTTTATATAGATAAAGTGGATAAAGTAATCATAGAAGGCGGAAACAATACCATATATTACAAAACTTCGGGTACAAAAACAGGAAAACCAGATGCCTCACTTACAGGTGTGGGAAATAAAGTGAGTAAACAATAATATATGTTTGGATTTTCACTGGATACTGGTAAATACCCTGAAATTATTACTTTGATAGATGAGGTAAAAAATATAGAAGGACCCCACCCTATTACCTATAAAAAAGTCAGATTAATCAACGTTGAAAATATCCCCGGCTTTATATCTGCAATAGAAAATTCATCACGCAAATATGAAAATAATGGATACATTCATATCCTTGATCAGCAAAGAACAATCGTATCAGGAACTTTTATCAGCAATTTAAAAGTAGTTAAATCCAAAAATAATAATGTTACTGTAAGCGGTAATGTATGGAATCAGCCTCGAGGCTATCAAAAAGCCTGGGACATGAAATTAAATAATAAAATTACAGAAAAGAATATCTGGAAAACTTTCGGGAAAGATGAACTTCAGGGATGGCTTGTATATGCCTTGCATACTTGTAAGCCTGGCTCAGAAAGAAAAAATATCAAAGTTGAGATCGATGGAAATAATTTTCACAATCTAGATGGCTTTTTTTGTACATTAGGAGAAGACATCAATGGTATTGCAGGATATTTCGGACGTAATTTACCTGCTTTGTATGATTGTTTAGGCGGAGATTTTGGAGTCAAATCAATTTCAGAACTCATTTGGACTAATCATAAAAGGAGTAAAAAAATATTGAAGAAAAAATTTACAGATATCATTAAAATTTTTGACCATTTTGATACCAAAGTGTCATTGAAGTAGCCCAATAAAAAGACAGGCCTGTTATTAAGCCTGTCTTTAAAATATCTCAGATAGATTCTTACTCTACGTTTACTACTTTTTCGATTTCCGGAGCATGTTGCTTGATTGTATTTTCAACCCCTAATTTAAGAGTGGAAAAGTTCAGCGAACATCCGGAGCAGTTACCCAAAAGTTTCACAAACACCTGATTATCTTTCACGTCAATAAGCTCAATATCACCTCCGTCTTTATTTAAAAACGGTCTGATGCTTTCCAGAGCTTCCATTACTCTTGTTACTGTATCTTCGTGCGTTATATTTGTTTCCATATTTTTCAGTTCAATTCGGTTCTTTCAATTCTGCCTGAAAGTCATTATTATTTTGCTTTTGGTGAGCATCCTGCCATTGTTGAAATCTTTACGGCTTCAGTAGGAGGAAGGTTTTTATTTCTTTCCACTAAGCTTTCAACCATTTTTCTGGCGGTTTCAGTATAGATTTCTGCAATTTTAGATCCCTCCTGAAGCGCCGCCGGTCTTCCTACATCTCCGGCTTCTCTTATACTCTGAATTAAAGGAATCTCTCCCAGTACCGGAATTCCGAGATCTTCAGCCAGATATTGTGCTCCCTGGTTTCCAAAGATATAATATTTATTCTCAGGAAGTTCTTCCGGTGTAAAATACGCCATATTTTCGATTAATCCAAGAACAGGAATGTTAATACTTTCCATCTGGAACATTGCAATACCCTTTCTTACATCTGCCAAAGCTACATGCTGAGGAGTACTTACAATCACAGCACCGGTCACAGGAACCTCCTGGATGATTGAAAGATGGATATCTCCGGTTCCCGGAGGAAGATCAATTAACAGAAAATCCAGTTCTCCCCATGCTGCATCTCTGATCATCTGGTTTAAAGCTTTTGAAGCCATTGGACCTCTCCAGACTACAGCCTGGTTTGCTCCTGAAAAATAACCGATCGAAAGCATTTTTACTCCGTAATTTTCAATAGGCTTCATCATATTTTTACCATTAACTTCTACAGAAATCGGCTTTTCACCTTCTGTATCAAACATGGTCGGAACAGATGGTCCATAAATATCCGCATCCAATAATCCTACTTTAAAGCCCATTTTTGCTAACGTTACTGCCATATTTGCAGAAACTGTAGACTTTCCTACCCCTCCTTTTCCGGAAGCAATAGCGATAATATTTTGAATTCCGGGAATTTGTTTCCCTTTAATCTGACTCTGCTGAATTTCACTAGGTTCCGGAGAAACGATTTTAAGTTTTAAGTGAACATTTTCTCCAAACTCACTGGCAAAAGCCTGTTTCATGGCAGCTTCCAGCTTTTTCTTTTCATGCATTGCAGGCGAATGAGCAGTCATGTCAATATAAACATCATCACCCATAATCTGAAGATTATTCACCAAATCGTCTACTTCTATTTCTTTAAGGAAATTCTGAACCTTTTCTTTCGTCAACATACTAAATATAAATTGTTCACAAATTTACGCATTTTTTTCATAATTTAGAATCAATAAAATCTATAACATCAGGTGATAAATCAGATCATTAAAAGTTTTTTCCATTCATTTTAAATAATCTCAACAAGCTTCGGATATAAAGGCTCATTCCTGCAATTCCTGACTTCTGTTTGTTTTAAAGAAATTTTCAAGAACAAACCCGTTTACCTTGTATTTTTAATTTTCCTAGTTATACTTGAGAAAATACAATGCCCGGAGACAGCAAGATTACTGAAAGTAATGCCTTCTTCATGAATAAATATTATTTTCAGATAAGCCAAGCCCTGATATGCTTTTGTTATATCCTGTTTTACGGTTTTTCGATATATTCGCTGTTATAAAATAATGATATGAAAAAAAGTCTGATAGGATTGTCTTTATGTATTGTTCAGATACTATATGCCCAAAACTACTCTCAATATGTTAACCCTTTTATTGGTACAGGAGGTCACGGACACACCTTTCCGGGTGCTATAGTCCCTTTCGGAATGGTACAGCTGTCTCCTGACACCAGGATCGACGGAAGCTGGGATGGTTGCAGTGGTTACCATTATTCGGATTCTGTCATCTACGGGTTTTCCCATACCCATCTGAACGGAACCGGAGTTTCGGATTATGGGGATATTATGCTGATGCCCACGATGGGAAATCCAAGCCTGGACAGTAAAGAGTATTCTTCAAAATTTTCACATAAAAATGAAAAAGCAGCTGCAGGATTTTACTCGGTTAAGCTGGATAAAAGTAATATCCATGTACGCCTGACTGCCACGAAAAGGGTCGGCTATCATGAATATACCTTCAATAATACAGGTAATGCCAATATTATTCTGGATCTTAATCACAGAGATAAACTGCTGGAAGGTGAGGTAAAGATTATTGATGATAAAACCATTGAAGTTTTCCGAAGAAGCGAAGCCTGGGCAACCAATCAGTATGTTTATGCCAGAATAGAGTTTTCAAAACCAATGAAAGTATCTAAAAAAGAGGTTAATGGAAAACAGGAAGCCGGACTTTACACCGGAACAAAACTTGCCCTGGCCTTTTCATCTCATGTTAATAAAGGAGAAAAAATTAATATAAAAGTATCCCTATCCCCTACAGGATACGAAGGAGCCGGAAAGAACATGCTGGCAGAAGGAAGATCTTCGGATTTTGAAGCTATAAGAAAACAGGCGCAGGCTGAGTGGGATAAAGAACTGGCAAAAATAGAAGTCAGATCTGATGATAAAGACAAGCTGTCTGTTTTTTACACCGCTTTGTATCATGTTTTTACACAACCTAATATCAATATGGATGTCGATGGAAGATACAGGGGACGGGACAATAAACTCCATACAGCCAATGGCTTTGATTATTATACTGTATTTTCACTTTGGGATACTTTCAGAGGAGCACACCCTTTGATGACCTTAATTGACAGAAAGAGAACTGCAGATTTTATCAATACATTTATCAGGCAATATGAACAGGGGGGAAAACTTCCGGTATGGGAACTCGCTTCCCATGAGACAGAATGTATGATCGGCTATCACGCCGTTTCTGTAATTGCTGATGCAATGGCCAAAGGAATTCAGGGGTTTGATTATGAAAAAGCTTTTGAAGCCTCTAAAAATTCTGCAATGCTGGATATTTTTGGTTTAAATGCTTATAAGCAAAATTATTTTATCAGTGTAGATGATGAACCGGAAAGCGCTTCAAAAACAGTGGAATATGCTTATGATGACTGGTGTATTGCTCAGATGGCTAAAATTTTAGGCAAGAAAGAAGATTATCAGTATTTCATGAAACGTTCCCAAAGCTGGAAAAATCTTTATAATCCCCAAAACGGCTTTATACAGGCAAGAAAGAATGGCAACTGGTATGGGCCGTTTGATCCGAGGGAAGTGAACAACAATTACACTGAAGGGAATTCGTGGCATTATTCTTATTCTGTACAACAGGATATTCCGGGGCTGATTTCAGCTCATGGCGGAAAGGAAAAATTTGAGCAGTTCATTGATGCCATCTTTGCTGCACCGGATAAGACAACAGGTAGGGAGCAGGCAGACATTACAGGATTAATGGGACAATATGCCCAGGGAAATGAGCCAAGCCACCATATTGCTTATCTGTACAATTTTGTAGATAAACCTGAAAAAACAGATACCAAAATCAAATATATCCTTGATAATTTTTATAAAAATACTCCGGATGGTCTCATTGGGAATGAAGACTGCGGCCAGATGAGTGCATGGTATATTTTAAGTTCAATGGGAATTTATTCTATAACCCCGGGATTGCCGGAATGGGAAACTACAACTCCATATTTTGATGAAATCAAAATTCACCTTGAAGATGGTACCACAAGGACTATTACTAAAAATACAGAAAGGGCAGAACTGAAAAAACTGGGGTTTGAAAATGTAAAACCCGTTAAGGATTTTAAATATGCCCGGCTTACAGCTTCTCCCGTCATTGCAGCAGACCGGATCTTCGATTTTTCCACTAAAGTTGAAATTATTCCCTTACATCAGGATGATAAGATCTATTATATGACAATGGATGAAAATGACGCCAATAAGAGAAAGACATTTATCCCTTATAAGGGCCCTTTTACCATTACTAAAACCACACAGGTTATGGCATATACCGAGAGAAGCGGAGAAAAAAGTTCTGTGACAACAGCCAGTTTTAACAGAAGGCCTAATTATTGGGATATTAATATTCTGTCAAAGGTTACTCCGCAGTACAGTGCCACCGGAAGTCTTGCTCTTATTGACGGAATCAGAGGAGACATCAACTGGAGAAAAGGTGAATGGCAAGGATATCAGGGACAGAATTTTGAGGCGGTTATTGACTTTCAGTCTCCTCGGCAGATTAAAGAATTGTCATCTACTTACCTCCAGGACAGTAAAGCATG
This sequence comes from Chryseobacterium flavum, assembly GCF_003385595.1. Taxonomy (GTDB): domain Bacteria; phylum Bacteroidota; class Bacteroidia; order Flavobacteriales; family Weeksellaceae; genus Chryseobacterium; species Chryseobacterium flavum. Next base: position 41,424 of record NZ_QNUE01000019.1, read on the forward strand.
GATCCTGATGCCGAAAAAGGTAGAATATTATGCATCAATGAATGGCAAAGACTACATTCACCTTAAAACAATTGACAATAGCATTGATCCTAAAGATGAAAAAGTTCAGATTAAAGATTTTACGACTGAAATTCTGCCTACCGAAGCAAGGTATCTTAAAGTAAAAGCATATTACTTTGGTAAACTTCCTGAATGGCATCAGGGAGCCGGTGGTGATGCATATATTTTTATTGATGAAATCTCTGTAAAATAGTTCAAACAAGCAAATAAACAAACATAATAAGTAAAAACCCTGCGGAAAATTTGCAGGGCTTTTTATTTTTTACCGGTTCATTTTTTCCGACCATTGTAAGGTTTCGGGAAGCTCAATATCTGAAAATTCAATATGGATAACCCTTCTTCTTTTCCCATTTGTTGTTCTGTTTGAACCATGAAGGGTGAGCGGTTTCATAATCATAATTCCTCCTTTCTCTACGTTACAGATTTCCTCTGCTTCTACCGTCCAGTCAATAGTTTCCGGCCTGTAAATACCCTTTCTGTGGGATTTGGGTATGACTTTCAATGCTCCGTTATTTTCATCCGTATCATCCAGATGAATTCTGATAGTATAGATATTCTCCAGAATATTCAATGGAGGCTGCACAGCAAACTGATTCTGTTTCGTTGTCCACGGCCCGAAGCCTGGTAAATCCGTCTTGTTATCAACAGAAATGGTCAGATCCTGATGATAAGCCACATACCAGTTTGAAGTTTCAGGTTTATCAAAGTAAATACTTTTTACAACAAAATATTTCCCTCCAAAGATGTCTTTGATTATTCTTTTAATGTTTTCGTTAAAAACCACACTTTTGATTTCGGGAACTTCTTTTAAAAACTGCCTCACCGCGAAGAGGTCTTCAGACTTTCTGAAGTTTTCTTTTGAAGTATCTGTATGCAAAAGAATACTGGTTATCTGTTCAATTTCTTCCTTTGAAAAAATCCCGTTAATAACAGTAAAGCCATATTCAAGAATATGGCTTTTATAGTTTTCTAAGTTGCTTAAATTCATTTTAAATTTTATCTATAGGTTCGGTTAACTGACCTTCCCACTTTGAAACAGCAGAAGTAGCCAATGTATTTCCCAGTACATTTGTCATGCTTCTTCCCATATCACAGAAGTGGTCAATTGGTAAGATCAGCGCAATACCCTCCGGCGGGATTCCAAACATTGAGCAGGTTGCCACAATAATTACCAATGAAGCTCTCGGTACACCTGCAATACCTTTGGAGGTAAGCATTAATACCAAAAGCATGGTAATTTGCTGTCCAAGAGTCATTTCAATCCCATAAATCTGTGCAATAAAAATAGAAGCAAAGGTCATATACATCATACTTCCATCCAGATTAAAAGAGTAACCCAGCGGCAGAATAAATGATACTACCCTGCTGTTACAACCAAATTTTTCAAGTTCTTCCACCAGCTTCGGAAATACAGCTTCCGAACTTGTTGTGGAAAAAGCAATCAGTAGCGGTTCTTTAATTCTCTTCAACAAGTCAAAAAGACGGTTCCCAAGAATAAGATACCCTACCAATAAAAGTACCAGCCAGAGAACCCCTATTGCAAAGAAAAAATCTCTAAGATAAATAGCATACACTTTAAATATTTCAAAACCATTTGTTGCCACTACCGCTGCAATAGCTCCTAATACTCCAAGTGGGGCAAACCACATGATATATCCCACCATTTTCAGAATGGCATGAGCAATAATATCAAAAAGCTTAACAACGGGCTGGGAATATTCTTCTCCTAAATTTGCAAGAGCAACTCCGAACATAATGGCAAACACTACTATCTGAAGGACTTCATTGGTTGCAAAGGCTTCAAACAAACTTTTAGGAATCATATGTTTTACAAAGTCTTCCATAGAAAAACTCTTACTGCTTTTAAGAAGCTCATCAGCAGAAGCAGCATCCTGGATTGGTAATTTTGTTACATGACCGGGCTCCAGCCAGTTAACCAGGATTAACCCGATAAAAAGGGAAATCAGAGAAGCGGAAATAAACCACAGCATGGCTTTTGTTCCTACTCTTCCGATCATTTTAATATCACTCATTTTGGCAATTCCCACTACCAGGGTAGTAAATACCAACGGGGCGATGATCATCTGTACCAACCTGATGAAAACAGTTCCCAGCAATTTTATATTTTTGGAAAAAGGTTCCGCACTTTCCGGATACTTCACGTGTACTATACCTCCAATACCTACTCCCAGAATAAGTGCAATAATAATTGCTATAAAAAGTTTATTTTGTCCTTTCATATATATAGTTCAATTTGCGCAAATATAATGGTTTTTCAATTGGCAGAAGATTTTCTTCAAATCATGTTTAACATTACTTTACGTTTCTGAAACAAAAAAATTAAATTCCTGACTAAGAAAATATTGCAAAAAATTTAAGAAACATTTATTGAATTTTTATTCTTTTGGTACAAATTTTATTATTACATTTGATTGTGTAACAACATTAATAAATATACAATATGAAAAAAACTATCGCAATGGCTGCATTAGCTGTAGCTGTATCTTTCGGAGCGGTTTCTTGTAAAAAGAAAGTTTCTGATGCCGATCTTCAGACTCAGGCTACAACTGTAGTAACTTCTAATCCCAATGCTTCTGTTGAAGTAAAAGAAGGCGTGGCACACTTAAGCGGAACTTTTGCAGATCAGCAGTCTAAGGACGCCATGATTGCAAAACTAAAAGCAATCAGCGGAGTAAAAGATGTAATGGATATGTCAACTATAGCAGCACCTGCTCCTGCCCCGGTTGAAACAGCATCTGCTGTGGATCCTGCAGTTCAGAAAAAAGTTCAGGATGCTGTAAAAGATTTCCCTTCTGTAAAAGTAGAAGTAGTAAACGGAGAACTTACACTTACAGGAAATGTTTCAAGCCTACAGGCAAGAAAGATCAAAGAATCTGTAGATGCTTTGAAGATCGGAAAGTATAACAATAACTTAATTGTAAAATAATTTAAGATGAGTACATTACAAGATAAATATTCAAGTGTTGTTTCAGCAGCCCAGTCTGCAGGAATTTCAAATCTTCAGGTTCAGGAACAGGATGGAATTTTATATGTTTCCGGAAATGCTTCCAACACTGCTGCAAAAGATGCGGTATGGAATGCTTTAGGTGCTATTGACTCTACTTATTCTGCTTCAGATATCAATATTGATGTACAGGTAGCCGGACTTGCTTCAGGCGCTTCTTTAACTGTAGCTACAGAAGAATCTAACCTTAATATCAGACAGGAGCCTTCAACTGAAGCTGCTGTAGTAGGAAAGGCAGCCAAAGGATCTTCTGTAACATTGATAGAGCAGACTTCTGACGACTGGTGGAAAGTAAAAACTGCTGACGGACAGGAAGGATATGCTTATTCAAGATATCTGAGAGCATAATTTCACAGAAAATTAATTTCAGAAATATATTGAGGAACATCCCTATATTGGGATGTTTTTTTATTTTTACGACTTTAAAACTAAATGAAGAAGACCCTGCTGTTATTATTGGTTTTCATATGCAATATCCTGATTTTACATGCCCAAAAGCTGCATATTGACGGAAAGGTATCTGATTCAGGCAAAAAACCAATTGAAAATGTAACCGTTTACCTGCTGAAGGCAAAAGATTCATCTATTGTCAACTACACTGCCAGCAATAAAGAAGGTAATTTCTCCCTGAAGATTGATGCGCTGGAAGAACCTTCTGTTCTCAGAATTGATGCTGAAAATTTGTTTTACTCAAAAAGATTTGAAAAAATAGATCAATCAATTTCTTTAGGAGATATAGTGCTTGAAAAAAAAGCAATAATTAATATTGACGAAGTGAAGATTACAGTATCTCCTGTTAAAATAAAAAAAGATACTGTAGAATTCAATGCTTCAGCAATCAAGGTACGTCCTGACAGTAAAATTGAAGAACTTCTGAAACAGATTCCCGGTGTAGAGATCAGTAATGATGATAAAATTACCGTGAACGGAAAAGAAGTAGATCAAATCATGGTAAATGGAAAGCCTTTTTTTGATAAAGACGGGAAAATGGCTTTACAGAACCTTCCGGCAGATATTATTAAAAATATTCAGTTTACCACTACCAAAACAAAGGACGAGGAACTTAGCGGAAAACCTCCTAAATCTCAAAATACAACCATCAATTTTAATATTGATGAAAAGAAAAACAAAGGACTCCTTTCAAGAATTACTGTTGGGTATGGTTCTGATAAGCGGTATGAAGGCAGCGGGCTTGTAAGCTATTTTAAAGGAGATACCAAAATCAGTATTTTAGCTTCATCCAATAATATTAATTCAAAAAGTATTTCTGCTGATGAGGTTTTTGATAATATGGGGCGCAGCAGTAAAGGCTCCGGCACTCAGGGAGGCGGAATTCAAAAATCCACCACTATTGGTGTAAATTTCAACGACAAGCTTTCAAAAGATGCAGATCTTGATAACCTTAGTATAAAATATTCAGATTCTGATAGAGAAACGCATTCCAAGATTTCCAAAACCACACTTCTTCCTGACTATACCCTTAAAACCACTTCCGAAAACAGCAGCAGCAATGAATCAAAGCAGTACAATTTTGACAGCTCGGTCAGAATTAAACTTGATTCGTTAACGAATATTTATATTTCTCCATCATTTTCCGGATCAGAAAGCTTTAATTACAGCCAGACACGGTCTTCCACTTTAAGAGATGACAAACTTCTTAATGAAAGCAGTTCTTCAGGTACTACCAATAGTACAAACAATACCTTCAGTCCCAATATTTATTTTTCAAAAAACTTAAAGAAAAAAGGGCGTGTAATATCTGCTACAGTCAACAGTACAATTTCTGAAGCCAAAAGCGATCAGCTTAACCAATCACAGAATACATTTTATCAGGAAACCGGAGCTGTTACTACAGATAACCGGAATCAGATACAAAAAAATCAAAATCAGAATGATCAATACAATTTCAGTGCAGGCTATACTGAACCTCTCTCAGACTCGGCTACAGTAGGTATGGAAATAAAATACAGTTCCAAACTGTCCAGAGATTCCAGAGCTGTAAATGATTTTGATCCTGCTACCGGACAATACTCTAAATACAATACAGAATTATCAAACAGTATGCAGCAGAGAATCAACCAGTTTTCGCCGGAGCTTTCTTTTTCCGTCTTTAAAAAAAAGTTCAACATCTGGACTATTGCCAATCTTGATATTTCAGATATGAAAGTACTTTCCGTATTTAAAGGACAACAATATGATCTTCAGAAAAACTTTATTCTCCCAAGATACATGATGAATTTTCAGTATGCGTTTTCAGATCGTAAAAGAATAACATTCTCCAATTCTGCCAGCTTCAGTATTCCGGCTGCAGAGCAGCTGATTCCTTATCATGATGAGTCTAATCCCCTGATCTCCTACACTGGAAATCCCAACCTGAAAAATTCATGGATGAACAGCAGCAGCCTTTCATTTAACAGCTATAATCTTGTTAAAAATTTTCATTATTATATCACCCTTGGGTTCACCTACAGGAACAATGATGTGGTTAATTACAGTAAATATGATAATAGTGGAAGACAGATTATTACGTATGGTAATATAAGTGGAAATAAAACATTTAACATCAGCACTAATTTCAATAAATCCTTTAAATGGGGAGATAAAAAAATGACCATCAGCCCGAGATTTAGTCTGAATTATGTTTACAATAATGGTTTTATCAATGGACAGCTGTTCAGGAGCAATTCATACAATATCAGCCCCGCATTGAATTTTGGCTTTGAAATTAAAGATAAACTTACCATAAAACCATCTTATAAAATAGGATATAATTTTTCTAAATATTCCAACTATACGGTTGATCAGGTCAATACTACCAACCAGTCCCTGAAACTTGAGCTGACCAATTATCTGTTCCAAAGCAGATTAGTCTTCGGAAATGACTTTGAATACAATACCAATTCGAATATTGCTCCCGGATTTAAGAGGGATTTCTATTTCTGGAATACCAGTTTGGGATATTCATTCTTCAAAAAGCAGCTTACGGCAAAGATCAAAGTGTATGATGTACTGAACCAAAATCAGAGTGTACGAAGAACAATTGCAGATTCTTATTTTGAAGATCGTGAAGATCTGATCTTGAAACGGTATATTATGTTTTCATTAAGTATGAAGCTAAATAAATTTTCCGGTAAAAAACCTAAGAAAAAGCAAAAACAGGACATGAAGTTTTAAAAATCTTGATGATTTAGAAATTCCAGGCTAATAAAAAATTGAAAAATCATCAAATGATGCCATAACCAAAAGGTTTGACGGTATAATTTGCGTTTTTATTTCTAAATTAGCTGTAAATTTTTTTCTATGAAAGTCCATATTTCAGTTTTATTTATTCTTTTTTTCATTCTTAGCAAAGCACAAACGGAACAAAAAGACCACTTTGTCAAAGATAACTTCACTAAAAAAGAGTTTTATATCCCAATGCGTGACGGGGTAAAACTTTTTACTGCGGTATACATTCCGAAAGATATTTCCGGCAAAAACAAATATCCCTTCCTGATGCAGAGAACCTGCTATAGCATTGCTCCCTATGGTGAAAATGAATATAAAACCAAGTTGGGACCGAACACTTATCTGATGAAAGACAAATATATTTTTGTGTATCAGGATGTACGCGGAAGATATATGAGTGAAGGTAATTTTACCAATATGACTCCTCAGGTAGAACGTAAAACAAAAAAAGATGTTGATGAGAGTACAGATACTTATGACACCATCGAATGGCTTTTAAAAAATATTAAAGATAATAACGGTAAAGTGGGTCAGTTTGGAACTTCATATCCAGGATTTTACACTGCTGTCGGAACATTGGCACAACATCCGGCACTGATCGCCTCATCTCCCCAGGCTCCGATTTCTGATTTCTGGAATGATGACTTTCTTCATAACGGAAGATTTATGCTAGGTTATTTCAGAACATTTCCCGTTTTTGGAGTTCAGAAATCAAAACCTGAAAAACAAGCCTGGTATATGGATTCTTTCATTAAACAAACCTCTGAGGATGGCCTGAAATTCTACAGAGAACTGGGTACCCTGAAAGATGCATACGAAAAATATTACAAAAATAATTTCTTCATGACAGAAATTATGAATCATACCAATTATGATGAGTTCTGGCAAAAAAGAAACCTTCTGCCTCACCTGAAGAATATTAATCATGCGGTAATGACCGTAGGAGGATGGTTTGATGCGGAAGATCTTTCAGGGCCTTTGAATATTTATAAAACAATTGAAAAAACAAGCCCAAAAGCTAAAAATACAATTGTTATGGGACCTTTTTCACATGGAGGATGGTCCCAGGAACAAGGTAAGCATTTCCACAGTGAAACGTATTTCGGAGATAGTATTGCGACCTATTACCAGAAAAACATTGAAACAAAGTTCTTTAATCATTATCTGAAAGGGAATGCAAAAGAGGATGCGGGGCTCCCTGAAGCACTTATGTATGATACCGGGGCTAAAGAATGGAAAGAATTTGCTACTTATCCTCCTGAAAATGTGCAGAAAGTTAATTTCTACTTAGCAGACAAAACATTAAAAAAGATATCCGGGCAAGGTTATTCAGAATATTACAGTGACCCTGATAATCCCGTTTTAAGTTCTGATCACCTGAAGGATTTCAATGGTTTCACTCCTAAAAATTATATGTCCGAAGACCAGAGATTTGCAGTCGGAAGGCCGGATGTGCTGACTTTCACCACAGATGTACTGACAGAAGATATTACTTTTGCCGGAGAAATTATGGCTAAGCTTAATATTGCTTCTACATCTACTGATGCAGATTTTGCTGTAAAGCTGATTGATGTGTATCCTGAAGATTTCAAACCTGCTGAAAAGAAAGAGGGGGTAATCTATGGAAACTATCATCAAATGGTGAGAAGTGAAATAATGCCTGCCCGGTTCAGAAATACAAGAGAAAAAGGAGAAGCATTGGTTCCCAACCAGAAAACCGCTGTAAATTTCAGGCTTCAGGATGTAGTTCATACTTTCAGAAAAGGACATAAAATCCAGATTCAGATCAGCAGTACATGGTTCCCGCTTTTTGCAATCAATCCTCAGAAGTTTTTAGATAATCCTAACTTTGCGGCCAAAGAAGATTATACAAAAGCATTTATTAAAGTATACAATGACAGTTCTATTGAAGCTGAAGTTTTAAAATAACAACAAAAGGTGGCTGAGAGAACTCAGTCACCTTTTTCTTTATTCCTCAATGGTCCTGAATGTCAGGTTTACTCTCGGAGTTTTTATTTTTGTAGTTGGCGGCAGCCTGTGGAGCCAGTGATCCTGAGTGGTCCCCTTCATTACCAGTAAACTTCCGTTCTCCAATAATATTTCTATTTTTTCTTTTGTTGTTTTATGCTTAAATAAAAATTTCCTTTCTGCACCGAAGGTCAGTGAAGCAATAGCTCCATGCTTTTTCAGATCGGTTTCGCCATCACTGTGATAAGCCATTCCTTCACTTCCGTCATGGTATAAATTAAGCAGGCATGAATTATACGTTTCGCCTGTAACCTCTTCACATTTCTGCTTTAATTCCAACAATTCCGGTGTCCAGAACTTTGCATATTTTGTTCGTTTGGAATAAGTATATTCAAAAGCTTTTTCACCAAACCACGCTACTTTTCTTTTGGTTAGGATTAATTTTCCAAAGATCACCGCTTCATCATTTTCCCACGGAATCTGATTAAAAAGATAGTGGTAATACTGTTCGGACTTTTCTTTAGAAAAAACTTTTCCATAATAATGAACAGTCCCGTCATGCGGAAGTATGTTCAATGGATTTTCTGATATTTCCTCGAAAAGACTCATCATAGTTTAATAATGTTTTGTTTTGTAAAAGTACAATGAAAAGTGTATAATTTTAACATCAAATGCAAATTACACAAATATGATCAGGGTCCTAAATGAAACGGTAAGGAACATAACCTGTATACAAACCTTAGCCAGTCTTCTCCGGACTTAGGCTCTGTGTGACTGTAAATAAATTTGTTTCAGGAGTAAATCTGTGAACTTTCCCAGCCCATTATCAGCTGTTTCCTTTCACTGCCCCAGCGGTATCCTCCCAGATGGCCGGTAGATTGAATAACCCGGTGGCAAGGGATAAGAAAAGCGACAGGATTACTTCCGACAGCTGTTCCTACAGCTCTGGACGCTTTCGGGCTTCCGATCTTTTCTGCAAGGCTGCCATAAGTAGACAGCTTTCCCATTGGAATTGTCAGCAGGCTTTCCCAGACTTTAAGCTGAAAATCAGTTCCTTTCAGATGAAGTTTGATTGTATTTAACCTGGTCCAGTCTTTTTCGAATATGGACAAAGCATTCTTTTGAAGAGCGTCCTGTTTTTCAAAAAAAGAGGCATTGGGGAATTTATGTTTCAGATCCCCCAATGCTGTTTCTTTATTACTTTCAAAAGCCATATAACAGATCCCTTTTTCTGTGGAAGCAACTGCTATATTTCCAAACGGACTTTCTGAAAAGCTATAATTGATCACAAGGTTTTTTCCGCCGTTTTTATATTCTGCAGGAGTCATTCCCTCTATTTTCACAAACAGATCATGAAGTCTGCTCGTGCTGGAAAGTCCCGTTTCATAAGCGGTATCAAATAAACTTGCCTTTTCTTCTTTTAATAAATTTTTAGCATGTTCAAGGCTAATGAACTGTAAAAATTTCTTCGGGCTTGTTCCTGCCCAGTCCGTAAATATTTTTTGAAAATGAGCCGGACTCAGGTGAATATTTTCTGCCACTTCCTCCAAACTTGGCTGAAGCCTGAAATTGCTCTGTATATATTCTATCGCTTTGGCAATTCTGTTATAATCAATTTGATTTTGTGTGGACATTTTATTCTTTTTTACCTCACAAATTTCCAAAGAATATACGGCAGAAAAAATCCGATTCTTGCGAAATTTAGTTGTTATTATAAATATCGTAGTAAGCAAGCATTTTGTAGTATAGCTTAGCAGACAGGAAAGCTGTTGGCTTAGCCATTGGAGAATCCATTAATTCTACAATATCAAATGCCACTACATTACATTTTTCAAATACTTTTCTTAACAATTCCAATGTCGGATACCACTGTAATCCTCCTGGCTCAGGAGTTCCTGTAGATGGAGCAATAGCAGGATCAAAAGCATCTAAGTCAATAGTGATATAAACATTTCCGGAAACTTTTTCCAATACATCATTAATCCAGTTCTCATTATTTGCAATTTCATGAGCAAAGAAAACCCTTCCTTCCGGTAAATACTGAGCTTCTTCCACGTCCATAGAACGGATTCCCACCTGTACAAGATTATGTTTCTGGTTCGCTTCAAAAACAGCACAGGCATGATTTGAAGTGGATCCATGAAACTCAGGACGCAAATCTGTATGAGCATCCAACTGAAGAACTGTTAAGTTTTCGTATTTTTCACCTACAGCACGGATAGAACCTATTGATACAGAATGTTCCCCTCCAAAAAGAGTAAATAACTTCCCTTCATGGCCCAAAAGCTCTTTTGTTTTCTGGTAAACTGCTTCTGTCATCGCTTCCGGAGTTGAATTTTCAGAAACTTCCCCGGCAAGATATACTCCCTGCAAGTAAGGTTCAGTTTGTGTTTCAATATCGTAAAGCTCCATATTTTCAGAAGCGTCTAAGAATAGTTCGGGACCTTTATCAGCTCCCTTACCCCATGTTGAAGTTCCATCATAAGGAACAGTTACCAACATTACTTTCGAATTCTCTAGCGTTGCGTTTTCCTCGGGAATTCCTGCGTATGTTCTCATGCTTTATTTAAAAATTTAATGTTTAAAGATTGAAATATCAAAAGCAAAGATACGAAGACTTTGTGAGTTTGCGGTAAGAGTTTTAAAGTTCACATCAGCCGTTGGAGATTAAGCTAAGATGATACTGAACCCTGAAAAGTCACACTTAAAACTACAATATCTGTATTCGATATGGGTTTTTAACTTTCACCTCAAATCCCTATTTTTGTATAAAACTTTCAATATGTCTTTAAAAGCTGTTCTTTTTGATATGGATGGAGTGATTGTAGATACAGAGCCATTACATAGAAAAGCTTATTTCAAAACGTTTGACGAGTTGGAAATTACCGTTTCCGAAGATCTGTATACTTCTTTTACAGGTGCCTCTACCAAGCGGGTTTGCGAAACACTGATCCAAAAGTACAATTTAAGCCATACCCATGAAGCCATTGCCGGTATTAAAAGATCTCATTTCAAGGATTATTTCTATAATGATGAGGAATTTGACCTGATTCCGGGAGTAAGACAGTTGATTGAGCATTATCATGAAAATGGAATAAAACTTATTCTGGCCTCTTCAGCAACAATGACTACCATCAATATGGTCTTTGAAAAATTCGGGTTGGAAAAATATTTCAGCGGAAAAATAAGTGGTGCAGACTTAAAGGAATCAAAACCACATCCGGAGGTCTTTCTGCTTGCTGCTGAAATGGCAGATGAAACTAAAGAAAACTGTATGGTGATTGAAGATTCTACAAATGGAATTCTTGCTGCGCACCGAGCTGAAATTTTCTGTGCTGCCTACAGAAGCCCTCATTCAAAAAGCCAGGATTACACCTTAGCAGATGTTGTAATTTCAGATTATGAAGAACTTGAACTGGATAAAATTTCAAAATATTTTTAAATAACAAAGCTCTCAGATTTTGAGAGCTTTATTTTAAGATTTATTTATATCCAAGAAGTTTCAGAACATCTTCGGGTTCTTGCTTTTCACGGAAAATTTCATATTGGAATTCTCCGTTTTCATCTTTCTGGATCAGGATATGTCTTGGCTGAGGCATCAGACAGTGATGTACTCCTCCGTATCCTCCAATGGTTTCCTGATAAGCTCCGGTATGGAAAAATCCGATATATAAAGGTTTTGTATCACTGAATACCGGCAGATAAATCGCATTGGTATGTTGCTCAGAGTTATAATAATCATCTGAATCGCATGTTAGCCCTCCCAGGAAAACCCTCTCATAGGTATCTTCCCAACGGTTAAGCGGAAGCATGATAAAGTGTCTTGAAATTGCCCACGTATCAGGAAGCGTAGTCATGAATGAAGAGTCAATCATATTCCATTTTTCTCTGTCATTCTGACGTTTCTGAGAAATAATCTTGTAAAGATTAGCACCACTTTCTCCTACGGTGAAACTACCAAATTCAGTATAGATATTGGGTTCTTCCACCCCTTCCTCTTCACAGAATTTTTTGATCTGGGAAACGATTTCCTCCACCATATACTGGTAGTCATAATCAAAGTTTAAAGAAGTTTTGATCGGGAAACCACCACCGATATTAAGAGAATCCACTTCAGGAGCAATTTTTTTCAAACGAGCATAAACACGAAGACATTTATATAATTCGTTCCAGTAGTAGGCCGTATCCTTGATCCCGGTATTAATGAAAAAGTGAAGCATCTTTAATCTTGCGTTGGGATGCTCTGCAATTTTCTGACTGTAGTATGGGATAATATCTTTATACCCGATTCCCAGTCTTGAGGTATAAAATTCAAACTTCGGTTCTTCTTCTGAAGCAATTCTGATCCCTATATTAAATGTGGAATCTATACTTTCTGTCAGCTTATCAAGCTCACGGTAATTATCAAGGATGGGAGTAATATTCTCAAAACCGTTATTGATCATATCTGAAATTTTTGTCAGATAATCATCCGTTTTGAATCCATTACAGATCACTTCAATATTTTTATCTACTTTACCGTTCTCATAAAGGGATTTCACAATATCCATATCATATGCAGAAGATGTTTCAATAGAAATATCATTCTTCAGGGCCTCTTCCAATACGAAGTTAAAATGGCTGGATTTTGTACAGTAGCAGTAGGTATAATTCTTTTTATATTCGGTTTTCTCAAAAGCTTCCTTAAACCAGCTTTTGGCTTTCTGAATATTTTGAGAAATTCTCGGCAGATAGCTAATCTTTAGCGGAGTGCCAAATTGTTCTACAACATCCATCAATGGAATATCGTGGAACAACAAATTGTTCTCAGAAACATTAAATTCCTCTGTAGGAAAATATAATGTCTGATCAATAAGTTCCGAGTACTTTATTTTCATTTCTAAACAAGTGAATTAAGAAATGCAAAATTGCTAAAAAAGTTTGATTTTTAGGTGTTAAAATTATTATAATTTTAATTAATGACCGGATATTATATTCTGTAAAAATTTCCAACTGATAATCAGTAGGTAAACTTTTGAATGTACTCTTTTCTTTTATGTTCAGAAATTCCCAAAACCCTTTCAATATAGACATCCGCAGAACCATATTTCTTATTAATCTCCTCAAAAGCTGCGTCAAGGTATTTTTTTTCTACCCAGCTCAACTTTTCCAATACCTGCAAATCCATTTTCGGATACAGAAAATGCAAAGTATTTGCAAGTCTGAGCCGTTTCTGAACCAGCTCTTCACGGTAATTATTGGATAGAAGATATTCATTATAAATTGTTTCCCTGTCAAACTTCAGGATAGTCAGAATCAATGCCGTAATAATTCCGGTTCTGTCTTTACCTGCAGTACAATGATAAAGAACCGGATCTTTTGATTCCAAAACCGCTGTAATGATAGTCTTTAGGGTTTCCGGGTCCTCTGTTACATATTCACGGTAGAATTCTGTCATCCTTTTATCTGCATCAGAGGCATCCACTTTACCTTTGAGTACCAGTTTCCTGGCTTGCGACAGCTGATCTCCTTCATCCTCAAAAGCAGAATATTTCTTATATATTATATGGTGAGGAATCTGATCCGGCTTTTGAACTATTTCCTTCGGATTTCTAAGGTCAATGATTTCCCGTATTCCCAATTTTTCAATCTCGTCAAAAGATTTTTTTTTCAATTTATGAAGATGGGCACTTCTGTAAAAAATCCCTGCTTTTAAAACTCTTCCTTCTGTATTTTCTATATTTCCTATAGTACGGAAATTGGTTACTTTCTTGATTCTGATCACTTTCTCAGTTTCATTTTTTCCATATTCTGGGGTTTCAAAATGCTGGGTCTTACATGAGAAAATACAGAACAATAAAACCGTAATAACTGATATTTTGATTAATTTATTCAATAATTTTTAATTTAACCATGATAGATTCATCTAAAAGAAGTCTTTCTCACTGTTGAGATGTACTTTTTGTATCTGAAAATACAATTTATAAATAATTCTTCCCGATAAAAATCAACAGATCCCCTTTTTCATATTCAATGGATACCTCATCTTCCACCGCAAAATTACGGGTTCCGATTCTGGATGTAATGTTTAAGTTTCCATTTTGCAATGGCCAGTTCAATCCTTTTGTTGTAATATTTTCAGCTATGGGAAAAGGATATAAAGAAACCATTTTGTCTTTTATTCCCTTTACTATAATTTTTTTGGGTATAAAATAATATTCTGAAAACTCATCATAAAATTTCAGGTCCATTTTATGTTTAAAGGCATAAGCAACAGTCAGGTTCCCCAGAAAATGGTCCTGTTCACCTCCGCTTCCTCCAAAAACATCAACACTCCTTCCTCCCTTTTCAATAATTATATCCAAAGCTTTATAAAAATCTGTTTGGTTCTGGTCTGGTGTATGAATAAATTTTTTCTGGTAAATACTCTCATCTGAACCGGAATGCGAATCAAAATCGCCGGAAATAAAATCGAGTTTATCCAAAGGAAAATCCATCCTTTTTAAATAATGAAAAGCGCCGTCAGTACAGGCTATCAAACCATAATTTTCAAGCTTCGGGAAAGATTTCGGTGCTTCCCCATTGATGAAAAGCAATACTTTATCTTTCATTCGGATTCCAGTACTCTTCCGGTTCGTTGTTTAGTTTTGAGGTATACCTTGCTAAGACAAAAAGATAGTCTGAAAGTCTGTTTAAATATTTAATGAGTTCAGGTCGTACTTCTTCAGATTCATTTAAAAACACCAGTGAACGTTCGGCTCTTCTGCAGATCGTTCTGGCAGCATGTAAAAAAGTAGCAGGTTTTCCACCTCCCGGAAGGATAAAGTATTGAAGAGGCTCCAGTTTTTCATCAAAAGCATCCATCCATTTTTCCAATTCTTCAATCTCAGCTTCTGAAATAACTAATGGAAGACGCGATTTTCCATTTGCCAGCATTAGTTTATCCACCGGTGTTGCAGCTTCGGAACCTACGGTGAATAAATCAAACTGAATTTTTTTCAATTGTTTCAAAACCTCGCTGTCGTCAATATGGCTTTTTGCTATTCCGATAAAAGAATTAAGCTCATCGATATTTCCATAGCTGTCAACCCTGGCGCTGGCTTTGGAAACTCTTGTTCCGCCATAAAGTGCCGTTTGACCTTTATCTCCTGTTTTGGTATAAATTTTCATACTACTAAAATACTTTTTTTTGTACAATGTGAAAAGTAAAAGTATCACTGATACCAAATAAAATGGCCGGAAACCCGGCCATATCCAAATTATTTATTTACCTCTACATATTGTATTACGGTCTGATTTTTTGGGTTGTAGATAATTGTACTACTGTTTGGAAATCTTTTAAGTTTATAGTATTCAATACTTTTATCATTTTTAATATCCTCCAGGAAACCGGTATCAAAAGTGTTTTCGGGAAGAAATTTTGAAATAAAACTTATTTTATCAATAATACTCTGCCCATCAATTTTACGGGCTGTTTTATCTGACTTATTCTCATCGGTAGAAGGCTGTTTCTCCAAAAAAACCAACAATGGTGTAATATCGGCTTTATACTTAAACAGGTAGCCCTCAGAACCATTAGGAAATTTAAATTTCTTTCCTTTTTCTTCTGAAACTATGGTTGCACCTGCAGAAGGAAAAACCTCACTGAATTTAACATCCTCAGAATTTGTCAGGGAACTTATAGATTCACTGACTGTTTTTCTGACTGTTTCTTCAACAGCTTCCTGCGCTTTTTGCTGTACTGTTTCTGTCGTTTTCTGAACAGTCTGATCAATCTTTTCTTCAATTTTATTACATGATACTAATAAAAGAGCAGTAATAACTGGCAAAATATGCTTCTTCATAATTCTAAATAATAGTCTTTTTTATTAATATACTTTTTCTCTAACGGAAAACTAGGTCAGGATATTTGATAAAGAAATAAAATATTTTTTGTACCCAAAAAAATCTACTGACAACCTGTTGTCATACCCTGCCTTTATCTTTGTATCAACAATAACACAAAAATCATACAATTATGACAACTACAGCAACAGCTACAAAGCAATTCATGACAACTGAACAATTATTAAAGCACTGGCAAGGACACAGAAACCTGACAAGGAGAGTAATTGAAGCTTTCCCTGAAAAAGAATTATTTGAATTTTCAGTAGCGGGGATGAGACCATTTGCAAAGCTTGCAATAGAGCTGATAAGTATCGGCGGACCTGCTTTAAAAGGTATTGTAGAAAAAAACATGGAAGCTTATAATGAAGAAGGATTTGCTCCAAAAACAAAAGCAGAAATCCTAAAGAAATGGGATGAAGAAACTGAAGTCATTAATCACTATTTCGGACAGATATCTGAGGATCGTTTTCAGGAAACTTTCAATTTATTCGGACAATATGAATTCCCGGTATATGAAAATATCCTGTATTTTGTAGACAATGAAATCCATCATCGTGGACAAGGATATGTTTACCTGAGAGCTTTAGGAATTGAACCACCTTTCTTCTGGGAAAGATTTTAATAATCAAGGAAATTACAAAAGCTAAGCCACTCTAAAACTCAAGTAAATAACTCATATCAATCCAATTTTTAACAAGCAGCTTATGGTATTAGCAATTGTATCCCAATAACCATTTCATCTTTTTGCGTTAATCAAGTCTTTTAAGAGGCTGTCTCAAAAGGACAGCCTTTTTTATGGGCGTATTTTTTTGTAACTCATATTTTTCAATGAATTTTTTTTTTTTAGATTATATTTTTGAGTTATTATGGTAGAATAAAGCAAAGGAAGG
>NZ_QNUE01000020.1 GCF_003385595.1 Chryseobacterium flavum
CTTAAACTGTAATCCTTCTGGGTACGTTTAATGTACGTGGATGTTAATGTTTCTGCCATAACGATTCTTTTTTGTGTATCGCTATTTCAGGACGAGACACCACCACAAAAAAAGAGACTGTTCGTTATACGACAGTCTCTTTTTCAACAATTTTAAATTTGACTACTTCTACGTTTAAGCAGTAATCTGCTTAGGTTCTTTTTCTTTCGGCTCTTCTTTTTTATCGAGCTTTTCAGATATTTTTTTTACGATATATTCTATCGCTATGGGCGCTATGATGGCAATTAATGCTTTGAATATTCTTGATTTCATAATGTGATTTTGTTCTTAATCAATACAATTTCCAAGCCAAGTTTATAATTTGAATAGTAATCCATTCAAAAAATAAGTATCAGTGCAGGGAATCAAAACAAAAACTTTAATTTTCCCGCAAACACCTGAAACTAATTTTCTTCCGGGATAACCAGGTCCTGATAATTATTACTTCCTTTCCTGAACTTTTCTTCCATCCTTAATCTCAGCTTTCGCGGTCTGTGAACAACCAGGGATTCCCCGAAGCCGAGCAACAGCCTTTCCAACTCAAAATTAATCTGGACACAAATTTTAAACAAGGTTCCTTCCTGGCTTTCGCTCATGATTTCCTGGCTTCTGTGTAATGGTTTTGTCTTAACATAAGGAGCATTGGCAGCATCCACAAAAAACACAACATTTCTGGGCATCATTGTCTCTGAAACAGTTACCCCAACAATATCTTTAAAATATTCATCACCATCCAGATCCTTATCAATATATTGAAGGGTTTCATCTACTTCAATATGCTCTATCCTGTCCAAAGCCAGATTATACATTTTTTGCTTATAAAGGCAAATCAGAAACCAGCGGTTATTGAACTCCTTTAAAAGCTGCGGATGCACAGTATATATGTTGGATTCCCTCGCTGTAAAACTTTTATAATTAATTTTCAGAACCTTTTTAGCAGCAATACTTCCATACAATATATCAATATGCTCCAATCCCTTCAGCTGCTCATTTTTATCAAGGTGTATAATGGATTTATGACTGGTAGAATGAATAGAATCTTCCAGCTTCTGAATAACCCCGTTCATTTCTTTAAACATTGAAAAGTCCTTAAATTGCTTTAAAATCTGAACTGCATTGTTCATGGCTTTCAGGTCACTCTCATTAACAGATATATTGTGAATGCTGTAATCGGGATCACTATACCGGTAATATTTCCGTTCATAAACCTCAATAGGTGCCTCATAACCAAACTTTTCACTGCGCATATTCTGCAGGTCAAGCTGCACCGTCCGCTTACTTACATAGGACTCTTTGCCCTCAAATTCAAATAAAGCCTCTGAGCATTCGTCAATAAGATCTTCAAGCGTATATTTCCGGTATTTATTTTTAAGACATTTATCCAACGTTTTATAGCGGATGAGAGCATTTTTATTGGAGGACATTATGATGATATTTTATTGTAATGAATCATAAAGGTAGTAATTCCTTACGATTCCTTTTCTTGCAAAGCCTCGCCGTCAAAAATAACTCCATCCCATCCGAACTTCATGAAGTTACGGATATTCTGATGATCATCCCCATCCGGCTTTCTTAAAACATCATCGCGGTAAAACTCTCCGAAAAGGGTAAGTGTTTGTTCTTTTGTAAGCTCTTTAAGCCGTGCAAAGCTGAAAACTTTGCATGATCCGTTATTCTGCCCTTCCTGATTTGTAGCATCACCATTTTTAAAGGCTGTAGGCGTAAAATCGTAGTTTGCATCGATGTACTCTATAACTTCGCTGAACTGAATGGTTTCAGGGAAATGCTTCAATTGTTCTAACAGTTCCATATTTTTCATTTTTTAATTACATTATCCTATATACAAAGTTACTTATTTGTTAACTTATTTTTAATTTTTATAAAAATAATTAAAAAAACTTTTAACTACGCAAATTCATTGCGTAATTAAGATTTTACTTTGCATCATCAAAATGAAAAAACAAATGGAATTTAATGGAAATCACTTAATCGAATTAGGGTACAGACCTGCAAAATGGTTTAAAGATGCCATTACCTATATCAATGAAAATAATCTGAACGAGCACCAGATCACAGAATACCTGGTACAGTTCAAACAGCCTGAACTTATCCCGCTTCACGCTGAAGCAAAAGATTTTGTCATTAATATCAGGGCTGAACATGAAAGTGAAAATGACAATGTGGAAAAAGTAATCAGGACAATGAACATACTGATGAAAACCCCTACGCTGATTGGTGGAGCTTTAATGCCTGATGCATGCCCTACTGGTCCTGATGGCCATATTCCGGTAGGTGGTGTAGTGATTGCTCAAAATGCTATTCACCCGGGATTTCATAGTGCTGACATCTGCTGTTCCGTAATGCTGACTGATTTTGGGAAGACAAGTCCTGAAGAAGTCCTGGATGCGGCACATTCTGTAACACACTTCGGATATGGAGGAAGACCAAGAGGAGAACAGATGCCGATGTCTGAGGAACTGATGAATGCTTTCAGGGAAAATGAATTCTTAAATGATGAAAAACTGATCAGCATTGCCCGCTCCCATATGGGAACCCAGGGAGACGGAAACCACTTCCTTTTTGTCGGAATTTCCAAAAGTACGGGAAATACCATGATGGTAACCCATCACGGATCAAGAGCTCCGGGAGCTGCCTTATACGATAAAGGAATGAAGGTTGCCAACCGTTTCAGACAGGAAATCTCTCCTGAAACCTTAAGGGAAAATGCATGGATTCCTTATGATACTGAAGAAGGACAGTCTTATTGGGAAGCCCTGCAGCTGATCAGACAATGGACCAAGGAAAATCATACCTCCATTCACGATGCAGTATTGAATAAGCTTGATGTGGAAAAAGAAGACCGCTACTGGAATGAACATAATTTCGTTTTTAAGGACGGAGATTTATTCTACCATGCAAAGGGCGCGACACCTCTGGATGATAAATTCATGCCCGATATCACAGGACCAAGACTAATTCCACTGAATATGGCAGAACCTGTTCTGATTGTTCAGGGAAAGACTACAGAAAGAAATTTGGGTTTTGCTCCTCACGGTGCAGGAAGAAACTTCAGCAGAAGTCAGCACAAAAAGTCTCTGGCTCATAAAACGACTGAGGAAATCTTCAATGAAGAAACAGCAGGTTTAGATATCCGTTTCTACTCCAATGAAATTGATATTTCTGAACTTCCAAGCGCTTATAAAAGTGCCAAGAATGTAAGAGCACAGATTGAAGAATACGGACTTTGTGAAGTTCTGGATGAAGTAATGCCTTACGGATGTATTATGGCCGGAGACGTACAGAAGAATGCACCATGGAAGAAAAAGAAAAAATTCAGACGGGCATAATTTTAATGAATATTCAACCTTATGGGTTTTAAAAGCTATAAGGTTGATAAACACAAAATAAAAACTAATACCCCGACCTTATAGTGTAAACCTGTAGGGTTAATGAAAACTTTTTTATAACGGCAGGAGCAGTAGCTCAGATGGTTAGAGCAACAAAATTACTTTTCGCTGCAGGCAACTAAAGTTCCTATGAATCCCAATTGTGTGTCACAGGTTCGAGTCCTGTCTGCTCCTCTATACGATGAAAATACTTATATTCACATATCAGCTATTTTCATACTTGAAAAATTAAAGGCAAAGAAAGTTCCTATAGGTTAGAATTACTTTCCGCCTTTTTACAAATAATAAGGCAAAGGGAGTTCCTATATTTTCGGAAAAATTACTCCCCGCTTTTTATAAACTATAGGTAAAAGGAGTTCCTATACTTTTCACTTTTAATGAACGTACTCCTCACTTATTTTTTTAAACTTAAAACAATGAAAACACTACAATTATTCAATGCTGTACTGGCTAAAGAATCAAATGCAGAGCCATTTATTTCCAATGACGGATTTATCATTGAACCTGATGCTGTCTGGGCAAAAAATGAAATCATGTCCTTCTATGCAAAGGAAAAACTGAATGGAAATAACCTGAATAAAACTTTTCATAAATCATGGGAGAAAATAAAGAATACCTCCAGATTTGACTTATTTATTGAACAGATCACCCATTATATTTCAACCTATGGAAGCGATTTCCAGAGTGAAATCTATATTCCTGCTGAAATATTGAATGTTCCTGACATGAAGATGGTTTTTAAAGTCATCAAAGCGTATACTGTGGAAGAAATGAAGGAAAAATGTCTTTCTCTTTTAAGATCAGGGATTGCTTTAAAGGAAGAAACCATTGATGATTTACTTTATATTTTACATAACGAACTGGAATATGATTTTACAGGAAAAGAAAATATCAGAAATAAAGAAGCAATTATAAAAATAGCTGATCTGTACAATATTTATCCTGAAAATCCGGTTGAGTTTTTCCGTTATGTCATTTATAAAACAACCACTACAACGCTCTTAATTAAAAATGATGATCTGATTCATTTAATCAAACAGAGTAAGTTCAATCCGACAGCCCTGTTTGAAAGTTTCGGGCTGGAAAAGCTGGCAGAAATTTTTAACAGATTTAAACCATTGTTCCTGGCGTATAAAAACAGGGCTCCAAAGGTAATCAATAAAATTTCGAAGCTGTCTAAAATACATCATAAACCACTGGTTTCAAATCCACTGAATGATGCTACAAATACATTATTGGAAAACAGCGATTGGCACTGGCTGGAAAATGCAACACCATTTGCATTGTTCAAAGCATTGTCAGCATGTTATTCAAGAATATATGGTCAGGATACTTTTGTCTACAGAGTAAGAAACGGGAAATCGTGGGTTAAAAAAGGTAAGGAGACTTACGTGAATCAGTTCAACTATGATTTTATTCTGGATTTCCTTAAACTGAAGTATGAAAACTTATCCGGAAAGAAATTCTATTTCCCGGAACATGTGGAATTTGCATTACCAACTTCTGAAAAGATGTTTGTCGGAAATATTCCTACCGGAACCCGTTTTTATGCGGAAAGACTGGCCGTAGGTATTTATTGGGAAGACCGATGGGGTGCCCGTGACCTTGATCTTTCCGGATTGAATATCACAGGAAAAATAGGTTGGAATGCCGCTTATAACCATGGTGACGGACAACTGATGTATTCCGGAGATATGACTTCTGCTCCTAACGGTGCCGTTGAATATCTTTATGCCAATAAAGGTCTGTGTGAGCCAACACTTGTTATGAACAACGTTTTCAGCGGAAATGCAGATTGCGGATATAAAATTATTGTCGGAAAAGGAGATAACATTTCCTACGACTATATGATGAATCCCAACCATCTCTTTGCTGAAGCCAGATGTATCTCTGTTCAGAAGCAAATGATTCTGGGAATACTGGTGGCAAAGAATGAAAAGCAATGTTTCGTACTATTGAATTTCGGAGCCGGACACTCTCATGTTTCAGGAAATAATCAGGTTTCCATGATGGCCACAACGGCATTATACCAGCAATGGTATGAAGCAATGTCTTTTAACGAGCTTGTAAAAGAACTGGGAGCAGAGATTACAACAGAAAAAGCGGAAGCTGATTTTGATTTCTCACTGGAAAGCCTGGAAAAAGATAATTTTATCAGGATTTTCAAATAATTTTTAACGTCATCTGATGGGTATCGGGTGGCGTTTTTATGGGATTTAGCTTACACTAACAGCTGAGCCCTTCATACGGTTCCTTATAATAATAACTATACATTCATCTTTACAACAGAAAAAATGTCTTCATTTACATAAATGATCACTTTTTTCCCATAATCAATCTGAATACTGAACATATTCTCCAGAGGAAACTGAAGCACCGCCTGAAGGATGAGACGGATCACTCCGGCATGGGTGATGACAAGTATTTTCGTTTTATCTTTTTTCTGAATCAATTCATTCCAGAAGCTAAGGACCCGGGCCTGCATCTCAAGAAGGTTTTCACCGCCGGAGGCTTTTACACTGACAAAATCATTGTACCAGGGATTGATTTCCTCTTCCGGAATAGCAGTCCATTTTTTCAGTTCCCAATTCCCGAAATTCATTTCGCGGAGTCTCTCATCGGTTTGATAATTGAGGTTAAAATAATCAGCTAAAAGACGGCATCGCCGGGAAGGGCTGGAAATGATTACATCATATTCATCCTCTATATCCAACAGTTTAAAGTCTTCCATATAGTCCCTCCGTAAAGGTATTTCAGCAAAACCGTAACATAAGTTTTCGGGATTATCTACAGCAGTATGACGAATCAGATGAATTTCCATACGATCATTGTTCCTAAGTAGAATAAAACTTCACAAACCTGCTGCACAGCGCCCAGGCAGTCTCCTGTATAACCACCGATATGCTTTTTAAAATACCATCCCATATAGATTTTACCCGCATATGCCAGTGCAAACGCAAAAATCAGCCGCCAGTCCGGGATCAGGGAAAAAGCAAGTAAAACACTGATAAACCCTACCAGCAAAGCCATTCCGTCCAGTGGTTTATTGGCCAGAGGTTTTGATTTGCTGGCATCAATATCAGTGACATACCGGTGGGTATAGATCATTGTTCCGGAAATAAAGCGACTTAGTGTATGAGCCAGAATAATGATTCCCATTACCCGTTCAACACTCCCCCTTCCCAACGCATGGATGCTGTAAAATTTCAAAGCAAAAAGAAGAATTATTCCAATAGTTCCGTATGCTCCTACCCTACTGTCTTTCATAATGGTCAGGATTTTCTCTTTTCCGTATCCGCCCCCGAAGCTGTCACACATATCTGTAAAACCATCTTCATGGAAAGCCCCGGTCACCAAAACGCTGGCAATCATCATTAAAACAATCCCTATTTCCAGATTGAAAAGCAAGGTGGAAAGAAAAAGTACCCCTGCGTTAATCAATCCTACCAAAAGGCCGACCCAGGCAAAATATTTCTGAGACTTATTCATAATCTCACCGGAATACGGAATGGTAAACGGGACCGGGATTCTCGTAAAAAACATCAGTGCCGTTGCAAAGTAAACCAGTTCATTCTTTATAACTTTCATCTATTCTTTATTTGAAACGTGCGCATCTTCAAAGCTTGACATTTCATTCAGGAAATTAACCGCGCTCTGAATAATCGGATAGGCCAGTGCACAGCCTGTCCCTTCTCCCAGACGCAGATCGAGATTAAGAATTGCCTTTTCTCTCATCAATCCCAACAGCTGGGGATGGGCATTTTCATTACTTACATGGCAGAAGATACAGTTGTTCAGAATTTCAGGGTTCTTTTTCCATACTGTGGCTACCGCTACCGTGGCAATAAATCCGTCTACCATAATCAGCATGTTCTGGCGGAAAGCTTCCTCCATTGCCCCTATCATCTGTGCAATTTCCAATCCGCCAAAGGTCCGGGCAATTTCATCCTCGTTCATTTCGGAAGGATATTTTTCAACAGCTTCCCTCAAGATGCTGATCTTGTTCTGCAGCTGCTGGTCATTCAGTCCCGTCCCTCGGCCGATACAATGGGTGACCGGAATGTCAAAAAGTTTGCTCATCATCAGGGAAGAAGCCGAAGTATTGCCAATCCCCATTTCACCGAAACCGATAATATTACAGCCCGTTTTGGCAATTTCACTAACAACCGTTTTTCCGTTTTCCAAAGCCTGCTGATATTCTTCAAAAGTCATCGCAGGTTCTTCCAGTATATTACGGCTGGATTTTCGGACCTTTTTATTCACCAGATTCAATCCTTCCGGGAAATCAAAATTGACTCCGGCATCTACTATTTTAATTGTAATATCATGCTGCCTGCAAAAAACATTAATTGCGGCACCCCCACCCAGGAAATTCATGACCATCTGATAGGTGACTTCCTGCGGATATGCACTTACTCCGGCAGTGGCAATCCCATGGTCGGCAGCAAAAACCACCATATGAGGATTCAGTAATTGTGGTGAAGTAGTCTTCTGAATCATTCCGATTTTGTGGGCCAGGTGTTCCAGCTGTCCCAATGCGCCTAACGGTTTTGTTTTAAAATCAATTTTATGCTGTAATTCTGATGATAACATGAATGTCAAATATAGTTTTATTAAAGAAATGCAATATTAGTAAAACGGGAGATATTTTGTAGGGTTTGTTTGTAATTTTAGAGACTGGAGGCCAGATGCTGAAAGCTGAATCTCATCTCAACTCTTTTCCGAACAATTCTCACGCTATCAGCCCTTAAAAACTCAACTACTTGTCCCCCGAATCCTAAACTCAAAAAATTCTACGCAAGAACATTACGTACTCCATTTTTTACTTTGCACCATAAATCAATACAATGACACCAAAAATACTCGAAAAAATAAAAGAAGTTGAAGCAGCAAGAGGCATAGAAGTCCTTCTTGCTGTAGAATCAGGAAGCAGGGCCTGGGGATTTGCCTCTCCTGACAGCGATTATGATATACGCTTTATATACCGCCATGAAAAAGACTGGTATCTCTCTCCCTGGGATAAAGATGAAACGATAGAATTTATGACCGAAGATGATCTGGACGGTTCCGGCTGGGACCTGCGGAGAACCTTTCACCTTTTACTGAAGTCGAACGCTGCTCTATTGAGCTGGTTCTACTCTCCTATCGTTTATAAAGCGAATGAAAAATTTATGGAACTGTTCAAACCTCTGGCTGATGCCTGCTTTTCTCCGGTTGCCGTTTCTTACCATTATCTAAGCATGAGCAAGAAGTATCTGGAAGCCTGCAGAAATGATGAAGTAAAATTAAAAAGCTATTTTTATTGTTTACGAACCACATTAACAGGAAAATGGATCATAGAAAAAGGAACGGTCCCTCCGGTGCTGTTCACTGAGCTTCTTGTTTTAGTGGACTATGAAACAAGAACAAAAATAGAAGACCTAATAGCTTTAAAAGCCACCAAAGGAGAAACGTATTATCACCCGAACGATTGGGAATTATTTGAATACCTTGAGAAAACAATTGCTGAGAGCGAAGAGAAATCAAAGAATTTATCAGGAGGAAAGGTGGATAAAGGTAAGATGGAGAGGGTTTTCAGGGAGATTCTTATATAATTAATTATTTAAATTACTAAAAAAACATGACCATTCAAGACCTAAAAAACAAAAACCTTCTCCTCTTCGAAGCTATTTCCGGAAGCCGGGCTTTCGGTCTGGCTACAGAAAATTCAGATACGGATATCCGTGGGGTGTATTATCTGCCGAAGGAAGATTTCTTTGGTCTGAATTACATTCCGCAGATTTCCAATGAGACGAATGACATTACCTATTATGAAATCGGGAGGTTTGTAGAACTGCTGCAGAAAAACAACCCTAATATTCTGGAAATTCTGGCCAGTCCGGAAGACTGCATCCTGTACAGACATCCTTTGATGGATCTGCTGAAAACTGAAGATTTCCTGTCAAAACTATGCAAAGACACCTTTGCAGGATATGCGGTTTCACAAATCAAAAAGGCAAAAGGTCTTAATAAAAAGATTTTAAATCCTGTGGAGAAAGAAAGAAAATCTATCCTTGATTTCTGCTTCATTCTTGAAGGTCAGGGCTCTGTACCATTGAAGAAATGGCTGTACGAATTTCCTTCCTTCGAAAAGGAGCCCGAAAGCCAATGTAGTCTCTTACAGGAAAACTTTGGATTGGTAAACATAGATCATACAAAGGGAATGTTTGCATTATTTTACGATGAATCGGGAACGTTGGGATATAAAGGAATTATCAGGAATGAAGAAGCTAATCAGGTTTCTGTATCATCCGTTCCTAAAAATGAAAAGCCGGTTGCATATCTGTTCTGCAATCTGGATGCCTACTCTGTTTACTGTAAAGACTACAGGGAATACTGGAAATGGGTGGCAGAGCGTAATAAAGACCGTTACAATGTCAATCAGATACACGGGCAGAATTATGACAGTAAAAATATGATGCACACCATCCGGCTGCTACAGTCCTGTGAACAGATTTTTAAAACCGGTTCACTGACGATCCGCGTAGAAAATCGTAAAGAACTCCTGGACATCAAAGCAGGCAGCCAGTCTTATGAAAGTGTCATGAAAAAGGCGGAAATCCTGATCCGGTCTATAGAAGACTATTACTCTATCTCTCATCTTCC
Source organism: Chryseobacterium flavum (assembly GCF_003385595.1). Lineage (GTDB taxonomy): Bacteria > Bacteroidota > Bacteroidia > Flavobacteriales > Weeksellaceae > Chryseobacterium > Chryseobacterium flavum. The sequence goes on from NZ_QNUE01000020.1 coordinate 10,092, forward strand.
TGATGCTCCTGATTTGGAAAAAACGACAAAAATTTTAATTGAAATGAGGGAGAGGCTTTATGCTTAACGAGTTATGAGTTATAAATTATGAGTTATGAGTTGTGGGATGGGTTAAAATTCCACAACTGTACTCATCTTTATTTTTTTGAAGATTTTGCCATTGGATTATAGTCAAGGCACAGTTTTATCCAGTATTCAAAATCATCAGGTTTTTGAAATCCGGTGGGCTCCACATAGCAGTATCCTTTAAGCTGTTTTCCTTTCATGATCATGGGGAGGAAACCTTTTTTTTCAGAAACCTCATCCTCCAGATCCGGATTATAACGGCACATCAGATTATCATGACTGATATTGATGCACATTTTATCATTCACAAGAAATGATAAACCACTAAACATTTTTTTTTCTTCAATCCTTATATCAGGAACCAATGAAAGGCGCTCACGGACCCTGTCTGCCAATTCGATATTGTATGCCATAATTCTTTTTTTATCACTTAAAATTAAGCAAAATCAACGTTCAGCACAGTATTTTCAACCTTTTTTTCAATTAAAAACATGTTTTAAATAAAATTTTATTTAAATTAATTATTGTTTTACGATAATTAATTATACATTTGCAATATCATAAAAGATAATAACGATGAACCAGACCAAAACTATTTCAAGGGTCTTATTTTATATCTGCACTCTGATATCGGCCGGATACTTAATCATGGCATTGTATTCGGTGTTTTGCCTTTCCACAGGTTATGCTGTTACCCCTTATGCAAACGGCCAATATCTCCACATCAATTATCCTTTTACAGAACGGCCGTTTCTGAATATTGAAGATAACTATCCATATATCATTTTTTCATTCCTGCTGGTTTTAATTTCTTATGGAATTTTTTTCTGGCTTTCCGCCAAAGTTTTCAAAGTATTTTTCCAGCCTAAACTATTTACAAAAGAACATATACTTCAGCTTAAGAGATTTTACCTGTATAATATTTTCATTCCGCTTCCCCTGGTGATTATCGCGAGTTTCTTTGTGGAAGTTGAAAGTATTGTCTGGGGATTGGTGTTTATTCACTTTATGCTTGGAATTTTCTGTCTGTTTCTTGCAAATATCTTTAAGCAAGGACTACATTTGCAAAACGAACAAGATCTTTTTATATAATATGCCAATTATAGTTAATTTAGACGTCATGCTGGCCAAACGAAAAATGCAGAGTAAAGAATTGGCAGAAAAGCTGGGGATTACTCCCGTTAATCTCTCTATCCTCAAAACCGGAAAAGCAAAAGGGGTACGTTTTGATACCCTGGAAGCCATCTGCAAAATACTGGAATGTCAGCCCGGAGATATTCTGGAATTTAAAGAATAATCCCGATCCTGAGCACCTGCCAGAGTATTTGAATATAGTGTCACCCCACTCATAACTTATAACTTATAACTTATAACTTATAACTTATAACTTATAACTTATAATTTCTACCATTAGCTGCCCACCCGGCCGCCTGCTCACCTATTACCCAAACACAACCTTATGAATACTTTATCCATCAAAGACCTTACTCTCACTTATAAAAATGGCTTTCAGGCTATTAAGAACATTTCCCTGGAAATAGAGAACGGAATGTTTGGCTTACTTGGCCCTAACGGCGCCGGAAAGTCATCATTAATGAAAACCATTGTGGGATTGCAGAAACCTACTTCAGGAAGTATTGTTTTCAACGAAACAAACATTGTAAAAACTCCCGGTTATATTAAGCAGAACCTCGGGTTTCTTCCCCAGGACTTCGGGGTATATCCAAAAGTTTCAGCTTATGACCTTTTGGAACATATTGCAATACTGAAAGGTATTACCCATTCTAAAGAACGTAAACAGCAGATTTTAAATTTACTCGAAAAAGTCAACCTTTCCGATTTCAGGAATAAAGAGGTCCATACTTTTTCAGGAGGAATGAAGCAACGGTTTGGAGTAGCGCAGGCACTGCTGGGAAGCCCTAAGATCATCATTGTAGATGAACCTACTGCCGGATTGGATCCTGAAGAACGCAACCGCTTTAATTCGTTGCTGAATGATATTAGCCAGGAAGTTATTGTAATTTTATCAACCCATCTGGTGGAAGATGTAAGAAACCTTTGTTCAGAAATGGCTGTCATGGACCACGGCCGGATCCTCAGAAAAGGAAAACCCGGAAAATTAATCGCCGAACTGGAAAACAAGATCTGGTCAAAGCCTATCCATAAGAACGAATGGGAAAATTACAATTCCCACTATGAGATCATCAGCAGGCAGCTGATAGAACGGGAAATGCATATTACCGTATTTTCTCATGACCCGTTACCGGATTTTAATCCTGTTAACCCTTTACTGGAGCACGTTTATTTCCATACCCTTACTCAAAAACCTTAATTATGAACACCATATTTTTATTCGAAGCCAAACGCTCTGTCAAGCACTGGCCACTATATCTTATTGCCTTTATCCTGTTATGTACAGGTATTTTCTGTGGGAATCAATTTAATCTTTCACCGGGAGAAGGCATTTTTCTGAACTCTCCGTATACAATCGGATTAATGACAGGACTGCTGAGCCTGTCTATTATCTTTTTCGGGTGCATCTATGCATTGCAGCTGCTGTTCAGGGACTATGATTCAAAATTTGACCTTATCCTGTATTCCTTCCCTTTTTCAAAAGGAGATTATCTTAAGGGAAAGTTCCTTCATTATTTTCTTCAGACTTTCCTGAGCTTTTCATTTTTAATGGCAGGTTTTATCATAGGGCAGAACATCAGGACAGGAAGTGAGATACAGGAGCATTTTAGTCTGGGTTATTATGTATATACACTGTTTATTTTTGGTGCATTCAACAGCATTCTTGTATGCAGTCTTTTGTTTTGTATTTCATTTACTGTAAAGAAAAAACTATTGACTGTTGCAGGCGGGCTCCTTCTTTACATCCTGTATACGGTGATCATGCTATTCTCCAATTCACCTTTTATGGCCGGCAGTATCCCACAATCACCAGAAGCCCAGCAATTATCCGCACTGATTGATCCATTTGGATTATCTTCCTATTTTTTTGATGCCAGAGCATTCACTATAGATCAGAAAAATGCATCCATAGTCCCTTTAACTGATTATTTACTATTCAACAGAATACTTTTTCTGATCATATCGGGACTTGTTTTGCTGCTTACTTTTCAGGTATTCTCATTCTCAAATCTATCCGGATCCAAAGTTAAAAAAACAAATAAAAATGAGCCTTTCTTCACCACTCTGGATTCCTCTGCTTATACAGTCACTTCATCAGATTTTGGAAAGCACGCCTCTTTCAGAGCTGTCGTTTCTTTTGCTAAAATCGATCTGATGTATCTTTTTAAAAGCATTGCGCTGCCGGCAGTAGTGATCATGTTATTGTTTTTTGTAGGAATGGAAATGTATGCTGAAATCGAAAAAGGAATACGCCTGCCTCAAAAATATGCAGGTTCAGGACTTATGGCCACAACTATTTCTGAAAACTTTCCCTTGTTTGGGCTTTTACTTACCACTTATTTTCTTAATGATTTATACTGGCGAAGTTATTCATCAGGATTTGTTATGATTGAGAAAAGTACTTTTTTCTCTACCGGTAAACTGACCGGCCACCTCATTTCCATAAGTACCTTATTATTCTTTTTTACGGGGATCCTGATCATTCAGGGACTTGTATTTCAGTTTGCTTATCAATACTTCCACATTGACTGGAATGCCTATATGGGTGTTTCCCTCTTTAATACTTTTCCTCTTATTTTATTTTCTGCATTTCTGCTGGTGATCAATGATATGATCAGAAACAAATTTATTGCCCTGGGAGTTTCGGTTCTGTCTGTATTTATGCTGGCCGGTCCTCTTTCCGGTAAGGTACTTTCCTACCCTCTTTTCAGGATATTTTCAGATTTTAAAGGCAGTTATAGTGATTTTAACGGATATGGGATTTACGCGGGGGCATTTGCACAGAGGCTCTTGTTTGGAACCGGAATCATAGCCGTAGTATGGATGCTGAATAAAAGCATTACAATCAGAAAAATTCCATTGCTATCAGGAGTATTTAGTATCCTTCTGCTGTTTTCAGGAATCTTTGCAGGAACTTATTTTATGAAAGGCTATGCTCCTAAAAATGACGAGACAGCCATATTAAATGCGGTACAGTATGAAAAAAAATTTCGTCAGTACGAAAATCTTCCGCAGCCGGATATTACCGATGTTATAACTGAAATCCATTTATACCCTTCAGAAAATGCCTATGAGATCAGTGGCCGGTATATTCTGAAAAATCAGACAGAACAGCCGATCAATAAGATCCTTTTTACTTTCCATGATGATGTGAAACTAAAATCAGCAGTACTCACTTCTGGTGTACAAAAGGTACAGGTCACTGATCCGGTGATGGAAGTTGTGTTAAAAAAACCGATGAATGCAGGAGCAGTTGCAGTCTTCAATTTTAAATTTTCCTATCGGTGGTATGCCATAAACGGGCATCAGTCGTTTAATGCGATCATCAATAATGGTTCCTTTATGAGAATCAGCAGATATTATCCGGCAATCGGATATCAAAAATACAAAGAAGTTGAGGACCTCAAAATACGTAAGGACCATCATCTTGGAAAACTGACTGCTTTGAAAAAGCCTGAAGCTCCGGAACTATTTAAAAACGACTTCATCAATCTGGATATGACCGTTTCTACAGAGAAAAAACAGTATGTTGCCGGAACCGGAGATTTGCTGAAAAAATGGACACGCTCCGGAAGGAATTACTTCAGGTACAAGGCTCAAAAAATCCCGTTCCGGTTTGCTTTATCTTCTGCAGAATATCATATAAAAAATGTAAACTATAAGGGAATAATAATAAATATCCTTTATCATAAGAAACATTTTGAAAATGTAGATCATCTTGTAAAGAATGCAGAAATTACATTGGATTACTGCCAGCAGAACTTTGGGAAATATCCTTTTAAAACTATCACATTTGCAGAAATTTCATCTTATACCCGGGGATTTGCTGCCACAGCCTACCCTTCAGCTATTTTTATGCCGGAAGATATGATCTTTCATGCCAATATTCACGCTGATCAGCAACAGGACGTCATCAATGAACTTGCAGGGCACGAACTTTCTCATCTTTGGTGGGGCAGCAGCCAGATCGACCCTGATCATGAAAGAGAAGGAGATATAATGCTTACTGAAACACTGGCAATGTACACCGAAATGATGCTCTATAAAAAAATGCATGGTACAGATAAAATGATGGAAAGAATAAAGATGCATCAACAGATCTATGATAATGAAAAAGGGCTATCGGAAAACATGCCTGTTTATAAAGCAACCGGAGAAGTTCCTCATATCTCATATTCAAAAGGGGCTGTGGTAATGGTAAAACTCAGTGAGTATATAGGAGAAAACAATGTCAATAAGGCATTAAGAAATTTTCTAAGAAACAACCAGTATCCTAAAAAACCGGCATCTGCGGATTTACTGAATGAATTTTATAAAGTAGCGCCTGATACTACTGCAAAAAAATATATTGATAATCTGTTTAAGACAACCGAAGGCATTCCTTCTCCCCCTTATTCTAAAAATGATACTGCCTCTTCGGAACAGAGTGAGCCTGTCGGAAGCTTCTGATTTTAATTAATTTTCATAATACTGTAACAAAGTAAAAAAATATTCAACAAATTAGTTGACATATCAATATTTGATAAATCATTTTAATTTGAAAATATGGAAAAATTAAATTCAATTATATTCTACAATATAGACAAAGCAATCAGAGCCTACAGAAACTATGCCCAGCGTCAGCTGAAAGCTCACGGTTTTATGATCACCATTGATCAGTGGCTGATCATCAAAGCGATTCTGGAAAACCCGGGAATTACCCAGAACGAAATTGGTGATCTTGTTTTCAAGGACAATGCTTCTGTAACCAGAATAATTGATTTAATGGTAAAATCTGAATATATCATCAGGCATGTTCATCCGGATGACCGCAGAAAAACAAACCTGGAAGTAACTGATTCAGGACAAAAAGTCATCAGGGAAGTTCAAAGCATTGTTGAAAAGAACCGTACAACAGCTCTGAAAGGAATTACAAAAGATGAACTGGAAATGATGTACTCAGCTTTACTGAAAATTTCAGAAAACTGTCTCACCTCAAAAAAGTAAAACGTTATGACCAGAATATTTTACCTTCTGTTTACCTGGGCCCTGATATTATTCAGCAGCATGCTTTCAGCCCAGGCAGTACAGAATTTTTCACTGTCAGGAAATATCATCTCCGACAAAGCAGATCAAATGGAAATCAATCTCTTTGACACAGATCATAAATTAATCAAAACAGAAATTGCAGATTCCGGCGGTATATTCAGATTTGAAGACCTGAAAGGAGGCACCTACCATCTGAAAATCAGCAGAAATGGCTCTGAAGTATATCATGCTGAAAATATCTCATTAACCGAAAACAGGATACTTCCTCCTGTTGATCTGAATGTAAAATCCATTGAAGGAGTAACCATTACCAAAGCTAAGCCCCTTATTGAAAGACAGGATGGCAAAATGATCATGAATGTTGAAAACAGTATTGCCAGTGCCGGAAATTCTGCCTTTGAAGTATTGGAAAAAGCCCCTGGTGTTACCATCGACAATAATGACAATATCAGCCTTCGTGGAAAAGGAAATCTTCTGATCCAGATCGATGGTAAAAATACTCCTATGACCGGAAGCGATCTTGCCAGTTATCTTAAAGGAATGCCGTCTTCTACTATTGAAAAAATAGAATTCATCACCAATCCGTCCTCAAAGTATGATGCAGCGGGATCTTCCATCATCAATATTAAACTTAAAAAAGAGCAGAGAAAAGGAACCAATGGAAGTATTTCAACCTCACTCGGATCCGGTAAGTATATTAAAAACAATAACAGCATCAGCATTAATCACAGGAATAAAAAGGTTAATATATTCGGTAATTACAGCTTTGCTTACCGGGAAGCTTATAACGGTCTGGTACTGGACCGGAACTTCTATGAAAATAACAGCTTCACAAAAGCCTATGTACAGGATAATTATTTGAAGTTCAGATTCAAAAACCATATTGCAAAAGCTGGCATGGATTATTATATGAATGATAAAAATGTTCTCGGATTTTCTGTAGGATTTATTTCCAATAAATTTAATCTTAACGGTGACAACTCGAACGTAACACTGGGCAGCAACAGTTTGCCTGAAAGCACTTTCAATACATTAAATGCTTCCAACAACCAATGGACCAATGTTTCTGTAAATGTCAACCATAAATACAGCATCGACTCTTTAGGTTCAGAAATTACAACCGATTTTGACTATATTAATTATTCGAATTCTTCACTGCAAAACTTTGAAACGAGAACGCAAACTATAGCGGATAACCATTACGATCTTGATATCCAGAAAGGAGACCTGAACGGCAAACTTAATATCTACTCCTTTAAATCTGATCTTATCAAGAATTTCAGCAGCGGGTGGAAGCTTGAAAGCGGAGTTAAAACCAGTTTTGTAAAAACAGATAATGATCTGAAATTTTTTAATGCATCCACCGGTATTCCTGTTCCTGATCTTAATAAAACCAACCATTTTATTTATGAAGAAAATATCAATGCTGTTTATGGGAATATTGCTAAAAAATGGAATAAGTTTAAGGTTACGGCAGGCTTAAGGGTAGAAAACACCAATGTAAAAGGCACACAAATCACCACCAGCCAGATTAATAAAAGAAATTACACCCAATTATTCCCCAGTGCCGTATTTTCATATGACCTGACAGAGAAAAGCAATCTGGAAATCAATCTCAGCAGAAGAATTACAAGACCCAGCTATAACCAGCTGAACCCTTTTAAACTTTATCTTGATCCGACAACCCTGAGAGCCGGAAATCCGGATCTGAATCCACAAACTACAATGAATTATGAATTCACTTACAGCCTTGACAGTAAATATTTTGCAACGTTAAGCTACAGCAGGACATCGGACAATATTACAGACATCCTCAAACCTGTTGTAGAAAACGGAGAAAATGTTACGGTACAAACCTTTGAAAATCTGAGCACTGCTTCATATTTCGGATTAAACCTGATTGCTCCCGTGAAAGTTACAAAGTGGTGGGATATGAATAACAGCGCAAACTTTTACTATGGTTCATATACCGGAAATGTTTCGGGAACACAGATTAACAATAAAGGGAACTTTACTTTCAGTATCAACAGTATCAACTCCTTTAAACTTGGAAATGGTTTCACTGCTGAAGTCACCGGAAACTATAAGGCAAGAGAAATTTATGCATACCTTAATGTAAGCCCTTACTGGTATCTGAATATCGGAGCTCAAAAGAAATTCAAAAATAACAGTGTTCTGAAGTTTTCCTTCAATGATGTTTTTTTCACCAGCAATATCAAAGGACAGACTGTTTATAATAATTATATAGAGAATTTTGCGGTAAAAAGAGATACCCGCGTGATAACGCTTTCCTATACCTACAATTTCGGGTCTTCTAAAAACGGACAGCCAAGAAAAACAGGAGGTGCAGAGGATCTGAAACAGCGAATCGGGACTTAAAAGAGACTTATATCGTTCTGCTTAACAGGAGTATAATTTCAGGAACTTTTATAACTAAAACCATCAGCGTGATTGTTTGCAAAGATCTGCATTATTAAAAAAATCCCTCAATGAATTGAGGGATTTTATATAATAGGATTTTGTATTAAGCTTCTGTAGAAGGTGCCTGGTTTTCTGCAGGTCTTTCTCCCTGAGGTTTCCCCTGTCCTTCTGCTTTTGGTTTACCTTCCGGCTTTGGAGGTCTCGGTAAAAGAACTTTACGGGAAAGCTTCATTTTCTTACGGTCATCATATCCCATAAATTTAACTTCTACTTCATCACCTTCTGAATAAGGAACCTTATCTAAACGTTTCCATTCAATTTCTGAAATATGAAGAAGCCCTTCAGTTCCTTTTGACAACTGAACGAATGCTCCAAAGTCCATTACTTTTACTACTTTTCCTTTGTATACTTCACCTACAACAGGAACGAAGGTAATTTCATTGATTTTTGCAATCGCTGCATTGATTTTCTCTCTGTCTGTTCCTGCAATCTCAATACGTCCGATCTCACCAATCTCTTCGATAGCGATGACAGTATCCGTATCTTTTTGCAACTGCTGGATAATTTTTCCACCAGGTCCGATTACAGCACCAATGAAGTCTTTTGGAATTTCCATTACTACCATTTTCGGAGCGTGAGGCTTAACATCTGCTCTAGGCTGGGCAATGGTTTCAGTAATTTTATTCAGGATATGTAATCTTCCGTCTTTAGCCTGCATCAAAGCTTTCTCCATAATATCCATAGAAAGGCCCTGGATTTTGATATCCATCTGACATGCAGTGATACCATCTGCTGTACCTGTTACTTTGAAGTCCATATCTCCCAGGTGATCTTCATCTCCAAGAATGTCAGAAAGTACAGTCCATTTTCCGGATTTTTTATCCGTGATCAGTCCCATTGCAATACCTGAAACAGGTTTTGTAATCTGTACTCCGGCATCCATCAATGCTAATGTTCCGGCACAAACCGTTGCCATAGAAGAAGAACCGTTAGATTCTAAAATGTCAGAAACAATTCTGATGGTGTATGGGTTTTCCTGTGGAATAACTGCAGTTAATGCTCTTTGAGCTAAATTTCCGTGTCCTACTTCTCTTCTTGATGTTCCTCTTAAAGGTCTTGCTTCACCGGTTGAGAATGGAGGAAAATTATAATGTAAGAAGAATCTTTCATCGTGCTGCGTAATTACGCTGTCAATCATATTGGCATCTTTCACTGAACCCAGGGTTACAGCCGTTAATGACTGGGTTTCACCTCTTGTGAAAATAGCAGAACCATGTGCTCCCGGAAGGTAATCAATTTCAGACCAGATCGGACGGATCGTCTGCGGATCACGGCCATCAAGACGGATATTGTCTTCAAGGATCATCTGACGCATTGCTTCTTTCTCTACGTCATGGTAATATACTTTTACGAAAGGAGTTACTCTTGCCAGTTCTTCTTCGTCTTCAGCATACTGTGCTAAAAACTCTTCAAGAACAGCTTTGAACTTCTCTCCTCTTTCTTCTTTATTCGATGGAGTTTTTGCTACTTCATATACTTTATTGTAACACTCTTTCCATACTTTCTCACGAATTTCTTCGTCGTGTTCTTCGTGGTTGTATTCTCTTTTAGGAAATGCTTTACCTACTTTCTGAGCCAATCTTTCCTGAGCTTCAATCTGTTTTTTGATTTCTACATGAGCAAAGTTGATTGCTTCGATCATTTCCTGTTCAGAAATCTCTTTCATCTCACCTTCTACCATTACGATGGAATCTTTGGTAGCTCCCACCATAATATCGATATCAGCTTTCAGTAAGTTTTCATAGCTTGGATTAACAGACAGCTGTCCGTCAATTCTTACCACTCTTGCCTCAGACATTGGTCCGTCAAAAGGAATATCGGTAATAGCAATGGCTGCAGAAGCTGCCAGACCTGCTAAAGCTTCGGGCATTACTTCTTTATCATAAGAAATTAATGAGATCATCACCTGTACTTCTGCATGGAAGTCTTCAGGGAAAAGCGGACGCAATACTCTGTCCACCAATCTCATTGTAAGCACTTCATCATCAGATGGTTTTGCTTCTCTACGGAAGAAATTCCCGGGAATTCTTCCACCTGCATAGAACTTTTCTCTGTAATCTACCGTTAATGGTAAAAAATCTACACCAGGGTTTGCTTCTTTATTGGCTACAACAGTTGCTAAAAGCATTGTTCCGCCACACTTAACGACTACGGATCCATCAGCCTGTTTAGCCAGCTTTCCCGTTTCAATTGTAATTTCTCTGCCATCAGACAGAGTAATCGTTTCTGTAAACGCTTGAGGTATACTCATAAATTTGTCTTCTATGTACTCCGTATTGAGTACGATTAATATTTAAACTCTTTAAATTTTCGTCTGCAAAGATAAGGTATTTATCTGTAACTGCTATTATTAAAAACAAAAGGCAGCTGGTAACCAGAATTCTGTTTACCAGCTGCTTAGGCCTTCATTAAGAAGTTTGTTATAATTTTCTATGTTAAAACTGTATAAATCCGGAGATTTATGCGCACCTCCCGGACGTTTCTCATCAAGCTTTTGGAGAATACCTGTACTTTTGATTTTCCTGTAAAAATTTCCTCTGTTCAGCTCTTTTCCCAAAATGACCTCATAAAGCTTCTGCAGTTCAGGTAGAGTAAATTTTTCCGGTAGCAGGTTATATCCGATCGGTTTGTATGAAATCTTTTCCCTCAGCGTCAGTAATGCCTTTTCAATGATATCACGATGGTCCATTGCCAGCTCAATTTCAGACAGCTTACTGAGATAAACCCATTCACAGGTTTCACTCAGTTCGTCATGAACCAGATTAAACCGGTCAGGATGATAAAGAGCATAATATCCGACAGAAATAAACCTCTGCTTATGAAAAAGGGTTTCATCAAAGTCCTCAAAATAAAATTCACTCCTGTTTTTCTTTCCGAAAACCCCGAATTCTTCCAGATAAACATCCGTTACCCCGGCCCTTTCTTTTAAAATCCTCTGTACAGTCTCATCAAGATCTTCATCTTTACGGACATACCCTCCCGGAAGCAGCCACTGTTTTCTGTAATTCATTTTCAGTAAAAGAACTTTTAGTTCATTACGGTCAAAGCCAAAAATTACCGGATCGACAGATAAATGCGGAAGAAAAATTTCCTTCGCTTCGTTTGATTTGTTTAAGAGCTGTTGCCTTGAATCCATTTAAACTATAAGAAAAGTGTAATAATACGAATTTAATGATAAAAACACAGAACTTTCTAAAAAATGGTTCTTAAAGTAATTTTTGGGATAAAAATTCGGTTAAATTTCATTGTTTCATATCGAAACAATGAAATTTAATCACAAAAACAAATAATTAAAAACTTAATAATCAGCAAATTAAACTCAATGTTAAATTTTCTTAACATTTATTTGGTAAATCGGAAGAAAGAATGTAGTATTGTAATGCTTCGAATTGAAGCATTAAAAATTACTTAGGGATATGCTCTTTCTCAGAGCATAATAAACCGGGATAAGAAATGCCTTATGCCGGAAAATTGTGTATTGGCTGATGTGGATGGAACTAAACGGGGGTTAGAAGTCAATGTCAATCACAACAGAGCAAATGCAGGGGAAACAGCCGGGTTATACAACCGGCACCGAATAAAAAAACGTCCAGAATTGAAATATTGGATGCAGGGATTTTTGTACCCTGAGACAAGAGAAATAATGACACTAACAACAAAAAAATATAGATAAACTAAGTAATGAAAAAAACAATTTTAAAAATTTCAGTGCTGGGAGCTTTTCTTTTTTATTCCGGCTCTGCCTTTGGTCAGAAAGAGAATACTTCCCCTCAGGATTCAACAAAAATCCGCGAACTGCGCAACAGTCCCTCTAAAGAGGACAATAACCGGAACGTAATGCTGAATGCAGCCAATAACACAAGTCCCCGGGATGTCAATATCGGGTTACCATCCACAGTAGGAGGAATCACCATTCTTGAAAATGATCTTCCTGTGGTTTACTTTTTCTGGCCGGAACTTCCCAATAAAACCTGGCGTCAGAGTGTTGGTCTTGAAAAAACGGGGCTTTTGAAAATGGAACAGCTTTCCAATACCATGGGAGACCTTGGTTTTGCTGTAAATTCATATTCCCAGACCGGAACCAGGGATCTTCAGGTAAAAGGAAAATTTACAACAAGTAATTTTGGCTGGTTACAAAGTGACCTGAATGTTTCCGGTCCGGTTACTAAAAATGGATGGACCTATACTGCCGGAGCATTTTTAAATTATGATCCGAGTACCTTTAAACTTGGTTTCGCCCGAAATGTAGATGAAACAAAAATTTTCAGGGCAGGAGTGACCAAGTATTTCCCTGAAAATAAAGGCAGGATTACTGCACTCTATAAATATGCTGATTCCTATAATATAGGGAATTATGCAGTTTTTCAGTATGGTGAGAACGGTAAAGTCACAGAATTGGACGATTTCAGGATCGGAAGGGACTCGTACGTTGTGAATGACGGGCTTACAAAAATGAAAGATATACGGACAGGTCAGGATTACTGGGCTTCCATGGACGGTAAAAGCAATACTACGACATCACATAATATCGATGTTTTTGGAAATTATCTGTTAAATAACGGATGGAACTTTAAGTTTTCCACAAGGTTTCATTTTGCAAAAACAGCCCTTTCAACCATTATTCCTTTAAGTATTTTTCAGGCTGATGAAAGTGCAGGATTTGCCCTGGCTTCAAGCGGAATACCCTATTCCGGAAACATAGGAACCCAGCTGGCCATGCATACGCCTAAAACGCCTACTACCAATATTGCGGGGCGTTTCTCCCTTCAAAAACAGATAGGGAACCATAATGTAACAGTAGGTCTTCTTGAACAATATTTCAAAATCAATGGATTCACTTCAAACAGATCCTTTTTCTTCCAGACAGTAGGTGCACAGCCTCAGCGATTGATAGGTCCCGGAACAGACAGTGACGGATTTTATAATTACAATGTAGGAGGTGAATATCACAGCGGAACAGAAAATAAGCTTTCTGTTTTTGCATCAGATGAATGGAAGGTTACTGATAATTTTAGCCTGAACTATGGCCTTCATTTAAGAAATCATAATGTAGATGGTGAGTTTTCCTTAACGCCGAGATCTCCCGGATTTACCTTTGAAAACACCCCTTTTACCAAGATCAGCCACAATTGGTTCCATATCGCAGGAAGCGTAAATGCAACTTATAATATTAATAAAAATTTCGGGCTGATTGCTAATTTCCTGTATACAGAGGAAAACAGGAGGCTTGAAAGTTATTCCCAGGCATTTGACCCCAATACCAATAAGATCAAGAGCCCGTTAGGTGCATTAGGTATATTTTGGAATACCGATTACATCCAGCTGATATCCCAGGCTACCCTGCTTCACCGGAACAATTATCTGAACCGGTTCAATCTTGTCAACCCATCCAACTCTACACAGGCTGAAACTGTAACGGTGTATTATGATATCCAGACCTTAGGCTGGACCACAGATTTTGTACTGAAGCCATTCAAAGGGTTCAACCTTCATTATCTGATCACATTCCAGGATCCTGTTTATAAAAATTTCAAATTCGATGCTTTTGGAAAAGATTATGATTACAGCGAAAAAAATGTACTGGGAGTGGCTAAAGTACTCATGGAAATTGACCCCAGCTACACCATAGACAAATGGAAATTCTGGGCCAGCTTCAGGTACTTCTCAAAACAATATGCCAATTTAACCAATGTCCTTTATTTTGCTCCGAGATGGGAAACCTTCGGCGGGGTAAATTATACCTTCAACAAAAACCTGAATGTAGGGGCTACCATCATTAATTTCCTGAACCAAAGAGGAGCCAGTGGAACCATTAACGGTGCTGAACTTATTACCGATGCCAGGCCTTACTATGGAAAACTTCTCACAGGTACCTATATAATGCCGTTTACCGCTCAGTTATCTATCAACTTTAATTTTTAAATCAATGAAAAAAACAATAATAAATGCTGCTGCCCTGCTTATGGGAATGGGTGTATACAGTCAGACCTTCCATACAATAACCAATAACAATGGTCCCGTTCTGGGATATTCGGAGGGATCGGGTGTTAAAATCCTTTCAGTTGGCGGGAATAAATTCAAGGACCTGAACAGAAACGGAAAACTGGATAAATATGAAGACTGGCGCTTATCTGTTGATGAAAGAGCAAAAGATCTGGCATCGAAAATGTCTGTGGAACAAATTGCAGGATTAATGCTCTATAGTGGCCACCAGGCAGTTCCTGCCCCACCGGATGGATTCCGTGCCGGGACATACAACGGAAAGCTTTTTAATGAAAGTGGTGCCCGGCCGTGGGATCTTACCGATCAGCAGAAAAAATTCTTAAAAGAAGACCATCTGCGTCATGTATTGGTTACGACCCTTCAGTCACCTGAAATTGCTGCCAAATGGAACAATACCCTACAGGCTTATATTGAAGGTTTAGGATTAGGGATCCCGGCCAACAACAGTTCAGACCCAAGACATTCTGCCTCTGTGACAGCAGAATTTAATGAGGGTGCAGGAGGACAGATTTCCCTTTGGCCGGACGGACTGGCCATGGGAGCTACTTTTGATCCGGATCTGGTAAAACAATTCGGAAATATTGCAGCCCAGGAATATCGTGCATTGGGAATTTCCACTGCATTATCCCCACAGATCGACCTTGGAACAGAACCCCGTTGGTACAGGATTGCCTATGTTTTCAGTGAAAGCCCTGAACTGACCGCTGATATGGGCCGTGGCTATATAGACGGCTTTCAGACTTCTTTCGGAAAAGACCTGATCAGGGATGGCTGGGGATATAAAAGCGTAAATGCCATGGTTAAGCACTGGCCCGGAGGGGGACCTGAAGAAGGTGGCCGGGACGGGCATTGGGCTATGGGGAAATTTGCCGTATATCCCGGAAATAACTTCCAGTCTCATGTAAAACCGTTTACTGAAGGGGCATTTAAACTCAGCGGAGGAACCAAAGAAGCCTCTGCCGTTATGCCTTACTATACGATCAGTTATAATCAGGATACCAAAAACGGAGAAAATGTAGGAAACGGTTTCAGCCGCTACCTGATCACGGATCTCCTGCGTGGAAAATATAAATATGACGGTGTTGTCTGTACAGATTGGCTGATTACTGCCGATGAAGGAAAAACACCGGGAACCTTTGCCGGAAAGCCATGGGGAACGGAAAAAATGTCTGTAGCAGAAAGGCATTATAAAGTTCTGGAAGCGGGTGTTGACCAGTTTGGAGGAAATAATGATAAAGGTCCCGTTCTTCAAGCTTACCAGATGGGAATAAAAGAACATGGTGAAAAGTATATGCGTGCCCGGTTTGAGCAGTCAGCAGTACGTCTCCTTAAAAATATATTCAGGACCGGCTTATTTGAAAATCCATATGTAAACCCCGAAGAAACAAAAAAAATTGTTGGTAATCCACAATTCATGAAGGCCGGCTATGAAGCCCAGGTAAAATCAATCGTGATGTTAAAGAACAGAAACAATGTACTTCCGGTTAAAGAAAAGAAAACAGTATATATTCCTAAAAGATATGTTCCCGCTTCTTTTAACTGGTGGGGGGTATACACAGCACCATCTCTGGAATATCCTGTTGACCTTTCTTCTGTAAAAAAATACTATAACGTGACAGACAATCCGGAAAAAGCAGACTTTGCCGTTGTTTTTGTACAAAGTCCCCATAGTGAAGAAGGAGGATACAGTGATAAGGATGTACAAGACGGCGGAAACGGTTATCTTCCGATTTCCCTCCAGTACCAGACCTATACTGCTACTGAAGCAAGGGATAAAAGTATTGCGGCAGGAGATCCTGTTATTGCCCCTGATGTTCATGACAGAACCTTTAAAAATAAAACATCTACAGCAACCAATTTCACCGATCTTCTGACGATACAGAATACCCAGAAAGCCATGAACGGAAAACCGGTTATTGTTTCTGTTACCGCTTCTAAGCCGATGATATTCTCTGAGTTTGAAAAACATACCGATGGTATTTTAATCAATTTCAATGTTTCCAACCAGGCGGTTATCGACATAATTGCCGGAAAATATGAACCGTCAGGTCTTTTACCGGTGCAGATGCCTGCAGATATGAAAACGGTGGAAAAGCAGAAAGAAGACCTGCCTTTTGATATGACTCCTTATAAAGATTCCGAAGGGCATCTTTACGATTTTGGCTACGGAATGAACTGGCAGGGCCCTATTAAAGATGCAAGAACACAGAAATATTCCAAATAGTTTTTGAGTTTTTACGTTATTCTCCTTTCTGCTTTTATGAAGAGGTCAGTTTTCCGGCTTTTCTGATGATAATAATCCCCGGAAAAGTTGCAGGAAAAGAGGTTGTCAACTATATTTGTCCGTCCTCAAATCCAGCCGGACAAAAGAGAGTCATGAATAACTTCAGCCGGCAGATCTGGACAAAAGTTTTATTCCGGAACAGATCACGGATATGAAAAGAACCCCGGATATCCTGCGAAGCCTTAAAAGGCGGCATTGCAGCTATTCCGGTAATTAAAAGCAGAACAACTGAAACAATAAAAGAGGCTGTTTGCCGGCCTCTTTTTTTAATATAGAATGTTTATGATCAATGAAGTAAAAACAAAAGACAGGAATTATACTGTTCCGCTTATTACCATTACCCTTTTATTTTTTATGTGGGGATTCATTACCTGTATGAATGATATTCTGATCCCCTATCTGAAGCAGCTTTTCAAGCTCACTTTCTTTGAATCCATGCTGGTACAGTTCTGCTTTTTCGGAGCTTACTTCATTGGATCGCTGATTTATTTTATGATCTCTATTACAAAAGGAGATCCCATCAATAAACTGGGATATAAAAAGGGAATCCTTTTTGGAATTTTCCTGGCTGCTTTAGGCTGTATCCTGTTTTATCCTGCAGCTACGTTTTCGTATTATCCGCTGTTTCTGGGAGCTTTATTTATTCTGGGATTAGGATTTACCGTCTTACAGATTACCGCTAATGCCTATGTTTCTTTACTTGGAAGTGAGGAATCGGCATCAAGCCGTCTGAATATGACCCAGGCATTCAATGCTTTTGGAACAACGATTGCTCCGGTACTTGGCGGCCACCTGATCTTTGAATTTTTCTCAGCTCCGGACGGATCGTTCAGTGCAGTAGCAACCCGGATTCCATATCTTATTTTTGCTGCAATTTTGTTACTGGTGGGTCTGCTGATCTCCAGAGTTAAGCTGCCGTCTTTCCAGACGGAAGAAGAAGAAATTGTAAAAGGCTGGGGAGCTTTAGGGTTCAGCCATCTGAAATTCGGTGTTTTTGCCATGTTTTGCTATGTAGGAGGTGAAGTAGCCGTAGGGAGCTTCATCATCAGCTTTTTAGAACAGCCTCAGATCATGGGCTTCAATGAAATCATCAGCAAGAATTATCTTTCACTGTATTGGGGAGGTGCAATGATCGGACGTTTTCTTGGGGCAATTTCTTTAAATCAGTCAATAAGCCAGGGGAAAAAGGCCGTTTATATGCTTGGAGCAGCAGCAGCGGTATTTCTTGTAATTTTCAGCATTGTAAACCTTACATTTGCCCAGATCAGCTTCTTTATCGTATTCATCGTTCTTAATTTTGTTGCTTTCTTTATTGGTAAAGCTGCTCCTGCAAGAACATTATCCATTTTTGCTGCCATTAATGTAATATTGCTGATTTCAGCAATGGTAAATCATGGTGAATTAGCCATGTACAGTATTTTAGGGATCGGGATTTTCAATTCTATCATGTTCTCAAATATTTATACATTGGCCATTTCGGGGTTAGGAAAATATACGAGCCAGGGATCCTCCCTGGTTGTAATGGCTATTCTTGGAGGTGCTATTGTTCCTATTTTCCAGGGATACCTTGCCGATCAGTTCGGAGTACAGCATTCCTTTATTATTCCAGTGTTCTGTTATCTGGTAATCCTTATTTTCGGAGCATACTGTACAAAATATCTCGGACATGTAGAAAGTACCGAAGCTAAATCAGGGCATTAAATAAAACAATCTATAATCATCATCTATAAAGCGGGCATCTCAGGTGTTCCGTTTTTTTTACAGTTTTTTGTCTGTAACTTTCCCCTTACAAAGAAGACTTATAGAATAGATCCTAAATTTCCTTTGATGAAAGTACAGCTAAAACTTGAATATATTTCATTTCTATTATTGGGAATCCTTGCTTTTGCAAGAACGGAATATTCATGGTGGTGGTTTGCAGGTTTATTCCTCGCACCGGATATATCGATGTTAGGATATGCTGTCAATGATAAGGTGGGGGCTTTTTTATATAATCTGTTCCATCATTTCGGAGTAGCTGTTATTGTATACCTTTTGGGAATTTCATTTGCCTTGCCTTATTTACAGATGACCGGGGCTATTCTGTTTAGCCATTCCGCCTTTGACAGAATACTGGGTTACGGATTAAAATATCAGGACAGCTTTCAACATACACACTTGGGGAAAATTGGCAAAAATAAAGATCAGACACTTTAATATCCTAGAGTCCTACCCTATTTTGTAAAACCACTGGAACAGAAAACAAAAAAGCAACCTCTTTCGAAGTTGCTTTTATTTTGAAAATCTTTATAGATTATTTTCTTAAACCTAGTTCAGCGATGATCGCTCTGTATCTTGCGATATCCTTATTTTTAAGGTAATCTAGTAATCTTTTTCTTTTACCTACCAATTTAACCAAAGATTTTTCAGTGTTGAAATCTTTGTGGTTACCTTTAAGGTGCGCAGAAAGGTGATTGATTCTGAAAGTGAAAAGTGCAATTTGTCCTTCAGCACTTCCTGTGTCCTGTGCAGATTTTCCGTGTTTTGCGAAAATTTCCTGCTTTTTTTCTGTTGTTAAGTACATTCCAATATTGTTTAATGATTATTATGTAACGGGTGCAAAATTACGACTATTTTTTGATTCTGCAAACATTATTGATTCCATAAATCAAATTTGATAGAAAAAAATGTTAAAAAAATCTTAATAATTTTTATGCAATCCAACGAAAAGGCAGTAATTTTGCATTTGAATTACAGATGAGAAAAATTATATTTTTTACAGCAGTTACCACTTTATTATTTACAGGCATTACCTCGGTAAAAGCACAGAAAATCCCTGACGATAAACTGAAGAAAGTCTTATACTTCAATCCTGAGGTAGAACCTGATATTGATGAAATAAAAGAACCTACCAACAATGCGTTTTTTGATGCGGTATCTGATAACTTCAGCGGAAGAAAAAATAAAATGCTCCGGGCCGAAGTCCAGATTCCTTTTGACAGTATAGATAAACAAACCATTGTAGATTACTGTGTGAATAATGACGCTGATTTTGCTATTATTTCCAAAGTAAGGTATTTTAAAGTAGGAATCGGAAAATATGTTTTCTCGAACCAGGTAGTAGTGAGTATGAAACTTTTTGGTGCGGACGGAAATCTGATTACGGAAAGTGACTATGATACTTACCGGAAAAATATGCGTTTATTAGGCTCTACTGTAAATTCTATCAAAATAGGAACGGAGGGAGCGATCAAAGATATTGTTAAGAAATTACGGAAACTCAAGCCATTGGAAGCGGAACTTTAAGGCTGGTAAATCATTTGGGTTTTATCTACTTCTCCATTTTATTTTCTTGCTGATATGTACTTTAAAAGTTAGCATCAACTGTTTATTCATCTGTTAGTCATCATTCCTTATTATTCTATATAATTCAAAAACCCCTAATAAAAAACTGATTTACAATTAAATATTTTCACCAAACCATGAATAATTATTTTTTTTTATTATTTTAGTAAAAATTAAAAGCTAAATCATATGAAAAATTTAAAAAAAATCAGCAGGGAAGCTGCCAAACAAATCAACGGTGGAGCAATCAGAAGATGTAATGAACAAATTCCATGTACTGTAGGATGGTGTTGTGACGGAGTATGCAGCCCCTATATATGCATGATCAACTAGAAAATCTTTTTTTGAATAAATCAACAAAAATTGTATTCCAACACCTGTTTCCTCACAGGTGTTTTTTCATTTAAAACATAAACAATATAGTGATTTTCAATTAAATATTTTCACTATTAAATGAATAATTAAAAAAATATTATTATTTTAGTAAAACTCTAAAACTAAATCATATGAAAAATTTAAAGAAACTCAACAGAGAAACCACGAAACAAATCCAGGGAGGAGGTCCCATCAAACAATGTACTGATGATTCTCAATGCATTTACGGTGCATGCTGCAGAGGATTTTGCATGGAATATAGCTGCATAGAAGAGTAATAAAGCATTTATTTTACCATTAAATACAGCAAGCATGAAAATCCGGCAATTTAAAAAACTCAGCAGAGAGGCACAACGGGAAATCAATGGAAACGGAATTGTTAAAAAATGTAGTAACAGTTCACAATGTGATCCTTTTCAGTGCTGCAGCGGAGGGATGTGCATTTATTCCCCTATTCCTGAATGCGAACCAATTCTTGATTAAGAATATTGGAATTTAAAATTTAATTTTTTAACATCCGCTGAGCGGATGTTTTTTTATTCTTTTCCAATGATTTACATTTTAATTAATCCTTAATTTTGCCAGTTTATTGCTCAGTCTTAAAAATTTGAATTATTTTTGCATATCCAAAAAAATTCACGTTTTGAATTCCAGAGACGAACTTATCTTTAATCCTGCCGATATTGCCGAAACTCTCAGCGAACTTCCTGCTGACGAGAGGCTGCTCGCGTTTCTGAAAGTTCCGAAAGAATATAAAGCTGAAGTTTTCTCTCATCTTGATCCTGATTTTCAAGAAGATACCATCAGAAGTATCGGAAGTGATGAAGTTTCTGAAATTCTGAATGCCATGACTCCTGATGACAGGACTGCTCTTTTTGAGGATTTTCCGGATGAACTTATTAAATATTCAATCAATCATCTTAATCCACAGGAAAGAAGAATTGCCCTAAAGCTGCTGGGCTACAATTCAGATTCCATCGCCCGTCTGATGACTCCTTATTATATTCAGATCCGGAAGGAATGGACTGTAAAACGTTGCCTTCAGCAGATCAAAAAAGTAGGAAGAAGGGTGGAAACCATGAACTACCTGTATGTAGTTGATGAAAGAAACCGCCTGATCGATGACCTTGCGATCGGAACTTTACTCCTTGCCGAAGAAGATACGCTGGTTTCTGATATTACGGATAATCATTTCGTTGCCATTACCACCACTACTTCCAAGGAAGATGCTGTTACTTATTTTGAAAAATACGACCGCGGTGCCCTTCCTATTATTACGGAAGCCGGTGTTCTGGTAGGTATTGTAACCATTGACGACATCCTTGACCAGATTGAACAGCAGAACACTGAAGATATCCAGAAATTCGGGGGATTGGAAGCGCTGGACCTTCCCTATACCCAGACTTCCTGGACAGAAATGATCAAAAAAAGAGCTACATGGCTGATTATTTTATTCATTTCAGAAATGCTTACTGCTTCTGCAATGGGATATTTTGATAAAGAGATTGAAAAAGCTGTTGTACTGGCATTGTTTGTTCCGCTGATTATTTCCAGTGGAGGAAATTCAGGATCTCAGGCCGCTACTCTGATCATCCGTGCTATGGCACTCCAGGAGATCGGACTGAAAGACTGGTGGTATGTAATGCGGAAAGAAATTATCTCCGGGCTATGTCTTGGAGCTATTCTCGGGGTTATTGGTTTCATCAGAATTATGCTGTGGCAGCAGATCGGACTTTTCGATTATGGCCAATATTGGGTATATGTAGGCTTAAGTGTCTCTGTGTCCCTGATCGCCATTGTGCTATGGGGAACTTTATCCGGTTCTATGATTCCTTTTGTCTTAAAAAAATTAAACCTGGACCCTGCTACCTCATCCGCTCCTTTTGTGGCAACACTGGTGGATGTAACCGGGCTTATCATTTATTTTACGGTAGCCGGACTTTTCTTAACCGGAAAACTTTTGTAATTTTAGGCATCATCTAATATGCCGATATGAAAATTGTTTCTCTTGTACCCTCTATTACCGAGGCTTTATTTGATCTGGGACTGACTGAACACGAAATTAAGGGCAGAACAAAATTCTGTATCCATCCTGCGGATAAAATAAAAAATGTAGCGGTGATCGGAGGAACAAAAAATATCAATATTGAAAAAATAAAAGCATTACAGCCCGATTTAATCCTGGCCAATAAAGAAGAAAACATGAAAGATCAGGTTGAAGCCCTGATGAATGACTTCAAAGTAATGGTGGCCCATGTGGAAACCATTGAAGATAATTATTATTTGCTTAAAAGTCTTGGAAAGCTTGCAGGAAAGGAGGAAAGGGCACAGCTGTTTAATCTTAAGATCTATGAAATTCTCAATCAGGCAAAACTGAGAACTCCTGTGAAAGCAGCCTATCTCATTTGGAATAATCCTTATATGACTGTTGGCTCAGATACTTTTATTCACAAAATACTGACGGAAATAGGTTTTGAAAATATTTTCAAAGATAAAACCCGATATCCGGTAATTACCACTGAAGACCTGAAAAAAGCTGATGTGATCATGCTGTCTTCAGAGCCCTTCCCCTTCAAAGAGAAACATATTGAAGAACTGCGTGCATTTTATCCTGAGAAAAAGATTATGATTGTAGATGGAGAGGCATTTTCCTGGTATGGAACCCATATTGCGAAATGTGAAGGCTACTTTAAAGAACTGCTGGAGGATATACATGCTATGCAAATGTAACCTTCTGCCACAAATCAACTCTCATTCCTTGCCTTATCCTGTAATTTTTGGTACATTGAATCTGAATTAATAATTAAAAATATGTCCGGTACTGTTATATTATCTGAAGGAGCAGAATTTGATCATGTTATACGTGAGGTTTCTAAATATATCCACCTGTATGTAATGCCATTCGGAAGGGATGAACGAAACTTCACCCGTATAGACAAACGCGAAAATATGTATGGCGGGAAAGGGACTGTGCATATGATACAAATGTTCGGACAGAAGGAGCTGTCTAATAATCGCCTGGCAGCTTATATGGTTTTATTGAACAAGGGGGATGAGTCCGGGTTTCATACACATTATGAAAGAAACGAGGAAGAGCTCTATGTTGTTGTACATGGAACCGGAGAATACCGTGAAAGAACCGGAACAGAAGGACCAATACGTAGGAAAGTGCTGCAAAAAGGCGATATTACAGCGATCAGTTCTATAGGATATCATTCTATCGAAAATACGGGAGATCAGCCTTTAATTATGTTTGTTATCACTACCAATAACCCATAAAAAAATTCCAGCTCATATGAACCGGAGTTTTTCCTATTATGTTTGGATAATTTATTATAAAATCTTTGATACTTCGTTACAAAGCCATTCTAATAATTCACGGTCTTCGTTTGTAAAGGGATCAATGGTATGAGAATCAATATCAATCTGTCCGATGTTTTTTCCGTCTTTAAAGATCGGAACCACAATTTCAGCTTTGGTATCAATTGAACAGCTCAGATAATTGCTTTCCTCATGTACATCAGGAACTACAAATGTTTCATTGGAAACAGCAACCTGACCGCAAATTCCTTTACCGTAAGGAATAATGGTATGATCGGTAGGAGCTCCCACGTATGGCCCAAGGATTAATTCATCTTTATCTCCATTTTTAAAATAGAACCCCGTCCAGTTGAAATAAGAAATTTCCTGATCCAGTAAATGACAAACTTTCTGAAGCTTTTCTTCTGTATTATGTTTAGGACTTTCAAGAATTGAGGAAAGTCTTTTCTTTAATTCTGACATTATATTTATTTTTAAGAGAATTGTTTTAAAGGAAGTTCTTCTTTATAGCCGAACATTCCACGCTCTTTGATCATTTCTGCAACGCCTTCGGGAACCTGTGTTTCCCAACCTTTGATGCAACATGCTATTTTTCTCAGGATCTCTCTGGAATAGATTTCCAAAAACTCAGGATTATAATTGGTAATATCTACAATACGGTTGTTGCGTTTGAAATATTTATATAATTCTTTAAGATTTTCTTCCACCTTAAGGTTTGAAGAATCCAGAAGCTGATGCGTTTCAGGATCTTTATAAGGATACAGGTACACCCTCATTCCGTTTCTGAAGAATTTACCGAATGCTTCAAGGATACCTCCTGAAAGATTCTTATAGTATTTCTCATCAAACACCATCAGCAGGTTATTTACTCCCATTGCTACTCCAATGTCCCCACCGGTGTATGATGCAAAGTAATCGATCAGCCTGTAGTATTCTGAGAAGTTTGAAATAATAACGGTATATCCCAATTTACCTAAAATATCCACCCTGTCAAGGAAATCCCTTTCATCAATATCTCCATCTGCCCGCAGGTTTGAAATTGTAATCTCAATAAGTACTTCTGTTTCTTCATGAGTACAGGTTGCATCTTTAAAGAACATATCCATCCCGTTTTTAAGCATGTCTATGTTTACTTTGGTCACCGGCCTGAAACTTCCCCTTACGGCAAAAATATTTTTCTTGTACAATACATCTGCCGGAAGCATATTATTTCCCTGTGAATTAAAGATCACAGCATCTGTCATCCCGTTCTTCACCAGCTGAAGAGACATCAGCCTGTTATCTACGTAAGCAAATGCAGGTCCGCTGAAATCGATCATATCAATTTCAAGATTATCCTTTGCTATATCATCATATAAAGATTCAACCAGGGTTCTTGGATTATCATAATAATTGAAAGCTCCAAAAATAAGGTTCACCCCAAGGTTTCCTAAGGTTTCCTGCTGTAAAGTAGCATCATTCTCCTTAAACTTTACATGGATCACCACTTCATTATAGTCTTCATTTTCTTTGGTCTGAAAACGGATTCCCACCCATCCGTGGCCCTTTACGGTTTTATCGAAATTAATAGTGGTTACTGTATTGGCATAGGAAAAGAATTTTCTGTCCGGATTGTTATCCCTTGAAATTCTCTCCTCGATCAGAGCTACCTCATAACGCAGCATTTTACGAAGTCTGTTCTGGGTAACATATCTGTTTTTTACCTCTTTTCCGTAGATAGCATCACTAAAATCTTTGTCATAAGCAGACATTGCCTTAGCAATCGTACCGGAAGCTCCCCCTGCTCTAAAAAAATGACGAACAGTCTCCTGCCCTGCTCCAATTTCTGCGAAAGTACCATAAATAGTAGGATCTAGATTAATTGTTAATGCTTTTTGTTTAGGAGTTAGTTTCTGATACATTAGGACATTAAATTTTTTGTAAATTTACCAAAATTAAACCAACCTCAAAACAAAATGAAGTTGAAATTTTTAGGAACCGGTACTTCTCAGGGTGTGCCCGTTATAGGCTGTACATGCGAAGTGTGTACTTCCGGAAATCCCAAAGACAAACGTTTTCGTTCTTCTGTAATGGTTACCACAGAAGAAAATAAAAAAATACTTATCGATTGCGGGCCGGATTTCAGGCAGCAAATGCTTATTAATCAGGAACACAATGTAGATATTGCCCTGATCACTCATGAGCATAATGATCATGTTATCGGGCTTGATGATATGAGACCCCTGATTTTTAAAAGCGGGAAAGATGTCCCTCTTTACTGTTACCACCGGGTTGCCTTTGAAATAAAGAAACGGTTCCCCTATGCATTTGCAGATGTAAGATATCCGGGCGCCCCTGCCTTTGAACTTCACGAAATTGAAAACAAACCTTTTACAGTTCTGGACACGGAAATTACCCCTGTGGAGGTTATCCATTATAAGATTACCGTATTCGGATACAAGTTCAAAAACCTGGCCTATATTACGGATGCGGGATTTATTTCCGACAAGGAGAAAGAAAAACTGAAAAACCTGGACATCCTTATTTTAAACTGCATCAGGAAATTCGATCCCCATCCGGCTCATTTTATACTTCCGGATGTAATCCGGCTATTTGAAGAGCTACAGCCTAAAAAATTATTTTTAACACACATCAGCCATCATTTAGGTCTGCATGACATTGAAGATAAGCAGCTTCCACCTGGAATTCACCTTGCCTACGATGGTTTGGAGATCAGTTTTTAAAAAAATATTCTAAAAAACTTTTGAATATTCATAAAAGTTTCTATATTTGCACACCAATTTAAAGCAGCCCAGGTGGCGGAATTGGTAGACGCGCTGGTCTCAAACACCAGTTCTTAGGAGTACCGGTTCGATCCCGGTCCTGGGTACAAAAAACCTCTGAAATCTTTTGATTTTCAGAGGTTTTTGATTATTAAGAGATCAATTTGGGTTACATTTTACAAAAAACCCTCAAAAAAATTCTATTTTTAGGCTGATAACTTCTCACCATTACTGAATTAAAAAATTACCATTCCGGATAGTAATCGCTCTACCACTAACTGCCTGATCATTCCATAAATCAAAAGCAGGTAATATTATTATGAGTTCACATATGTGTTTTAATCCATACGAAGATTCAGTTCCATCGCATGTAAAGCAATATTAGCCAAAAAATTTCTCGAAAAATTTTAAAAAACGCCAAAAACAATCCACCAAAAAGTGATTAATGATAATTATAAAGGCTTTTTTTTGTAATTTTCGACACATAATATTTTTACCATTCACAAATTAAAAAGTATGAACATCGATACCATTTATCAATCTATAAAAAACTGGAAGGCTCTGGCTGATTCTTACAGAAGCGGAAATGAAGAAAGCGGAAAAGAGCTTGTAAAGCTTTTAAATCAGGGTTCACATTTCTCCGTAGACGAAGCCGAAATTAAGGTATGGAAAATACGTCTTGAAAATGAACCTGACAAAGCCATTCATGCATACGCCGGCATTGACAATAATATATTTAAAATTTTCATGATAGACTCTGTGAGTGATGCTAAAGGAGATTTCACTGATATTGTTGTTAAAGAGCTAAACCGCACCCCTCCCTATCCCTCCGGCAATACGGCTGCTGAATTCTCATCATCTCTTCCTATTACTTCTGAATCTGCTATTTATCGTAATTTCAGGTTCAATATGTATTGCAGTGAATGGTTTACCGGGCAAAAGGCAGAACCCTTCCGTGTCATTTCTATCCCATTTGACGATTATGAGAGAATGAGGCTCACAGAAGGACAGTCATGCACTTCGTTCTTTGGACTCACCAATGAAACAGCAGTAAATACATCCATAGAAAATTATCATATAGAAATCATTACCGTAAAAGATATTGGAATTGACAGCATAAGCCAGACAGCAGAAAACTATTCTACTCCGCGTCCTCCGTTTACGGCCAATGATCCTGTAGGAAATTATCAACTATTGCTGAAGAGTGATGCTCACCTATAACGAGCTGTCGCTCTTATTACAGTTTACCATCAATCTTACACTACTTACCGGGCTTGGACTGTTTCTGAAGCGTGGAAAACAGGCGAAAAAGCTGTTGCTGGTTTTTATTTTGGGTGAGCTTGTACTGGAACTGTCAGACCTCATATTCAGGCTCATGAAGATAAACACAGCCAATATTTATATGTATCCGATAAGCCAAGGATTTGGTTTATTGATGATTACTGAAATTTACAATGTCTTTTTCTTTAAAATTTCCCGGTCTGTAAAATGGATCATCTATCTCTTTACAGGCTTGTCATTATTCATTAATATCGCATACAAACAGGATATAGCGTCAGTTTCTTTCTATTTGAGTATCATTACAGATATTGTGATCTGTAGTTTTGCAGCAGTTTACTTTCTGAATGTAATAAGAAATTCCGGATTTGAGCAACCCTTATTCATTGCTAATGTTTTTGTCTTCCTGTTTTTCTCCATCGAAAGTATAATTTCAACGACATTTAATTTTTTAATTAATCATCATCTGGAATGGGTAGCGCCAGTCTGGCTTTTTAGAGGCGTATTATTATGGTTCTTTTATATTGCTTTTATTAACCTGGGATGCCGCGTGGGGAAAATGAAAGTGTAATAGTCTTATGGATATGGATAGGTATCGGATTATTGTTCCTGGTTGCCCTATTTATAACCATTTTGGTGGCCAGCTATACCAAAAGTGTTAAAAAAAACAAACAGAAAGTAATTCAAATGGTTCGTAATGCACAAACAGAGTGTTGGGAAAATGCGGTTTATCTACAGGAAAAAGACAGAGAAAGGCTTGCAGAAGAGCTTCATGACAACATTATCTCCCGCCTCAACCTTATCCGGCTGAATACCCATTATAAGAATATGAATGAACTTAACCTGGATTTAAAAAATTCGATGCAGCTTATCCGTGAATTATCACATAATTTAACACCGCCGGATCTCAGTGAAATTGCACTGGAAGACCTGATTGCCGATTATCTGGAACAGGTTAAAATGAATATCCATATTGAATATTATCAGCTGGTATTTCACAGGGATAACATCAGTAATTCAGTAAAATTAAATATGTTCAGGATACTCCAGGAACTGATCAATAATACTTTAAAACACGCCAATGCTTCTGTCATTAAAGTATCATTGAGGATTTCAAAACAGTATCTGGTTCTGAGTGTTGAGGATAACGGTAACGGATTTACCTCCGGGAAACAAACTACAGGAATAGGTTTACGAAATATTCAGCTTAGAGCCAAACAAATCGGGGCTATTTATAAACTAAAAACCCAACCCCAGCGAGGAGCTAAATTCATTCTCCTCTCTGCTATAAAACAATAAAATGGAAAACTCAAAAATTAAAATCGGCATCGTAGATGATGACCTTCTATTTGTACAGCTTTTAGAAAATTATATCAATAATAATGAACGCTTCGAGATAGTTCTGACCTCAACCAGCGGTCACCATTTCCTGCATGAATCAGATACAGATCTGCCGGATATTCTTATCCTGGACCTCAGAATGGCTAATGGCGATGGTCTGGAGGTGATGTCTGCCCTATCCCAAAAAAATACCGAAACCAGGATTATTGTACTGTCCAGCTTTTACCGCCGGTCTTTTATGGGGCAAATGCTCAAAATGGGAGCCCATGCTTTTTTACCCAAAGAAATTGAACCGGAGAAATTGTCGGAGGTCATCAATGCAGTATATCATCACGGACATTATTTTTCGGATGAACAGGTTGAGGTGATGCGCACTCAGCTGTCGAGCAAACTTCCTGAATTCCATTCATTTTCCAAAGATTCCCTTACAGAAAGGGAAGTTGATGTTCTTCGGCTGGTCTGTCACCAGCTGAGTACCAAAGAAATAGCAGACACATTATTTATCTCTCCAAAAACGGTAGAAACCCATAAAACCAACTTAATGATTAAAACCTGCGTAAAAAATATGGCCGGCCTGGTTATTTATGCCGTACAGAATAATATTGTAAATGCCAGTGAAATTGTGCTGTTGGATAAATAGTTGTTATTTTATTGATACCATAATATAAAAAATCAGGGAGAATGATCATTTTCTCCCTGATATGGAAATCTAAAAAAACGACTGACATTTAAGAAGGATTCAACATCTGTGCAATAGAAATCGCATCAGCTACAGTATCCAGGCTATAAATCTGCATTACTCCCTGGGTTGTTGCAGCCTGTCCTAAAATATTTTGCTGATTCTGATTATTTACTGCATTTTCAAACATGATTCCTGTGGAATGTGCTGCAGATTGATACACATTACCTAAAGCGATTGCAGGTGCTTCAGCCACTACTTTTACGTTAGTCTGCGTTACTGCATCGGTGATTTGTTCATTAACTACTGTTGCCATATGTATTGTTTTTAATTTTGGGGATTAAAGACAGCCGGATATTCCGGCTGTCCGAAATTATTGGTCTAATTGTTAAATGCCGGATTATGAATTAGGATTCAGCATTCTGGCGATAGAAATAGCGTCTGCTACGGTGTCCAGGCTATAGATCTGCATTACCCCCTGTGTAGTGGCTGCCTGACCTAAAATATTCTGTTGGTTCTGCGTATTTACCGCATTTTCAAACATGATTCCTGTGGAATGTGCTGCCGATTGATACACATTACCTAAAGCGATTGCAGGTGCTTCAGCTACCACTTTTACATTCGACTGCGTTACTGCGTCTGTGATTTGTTCATTAACTACTGTTGCCATAATGATTTTGTTTATTTGGTTTAAAATAACCGGATTTTCCGGTTGTATGGATTATTATTTTATACTATCAGGGATTTAAGGGTTCAGCATTTTTGCAATAGAAATAGCATCTGAAATGGTATCTACGCTGTAGATCTGCATGGTTCCCTGTGTCGTAGCTGCGTGGGTCAGGATGTTTTGCTGGTTCTGAATATTCACCGCATTTTCAAACATAATTCCTGTAGAATGCGCTGCTGTCTGATATACATTACCCAACGCCATTGCAGGAGATTCTGCCACTACTTTCACATTCGTCTGAGTTACTGCATCTGTAATTTGTTCATTAACTACTGTTGCCATAGATTGTTTTATTGATTATTAGATTTTAACAACCGGGCTTTCCGGTCATCGTTACTTTTCTGTTGTTGGATCAAAAAAGTTTTTAAGAATTAGGGTTCAGCATTTTTGCAATGGAAATAGCATCTGCTACCGTATCCATGCTATAGATCTGCATTACTCCCTGCGTAGTAGCCGCCTGTCCTAAAATGTTTTGCTGATTCTGCGTATTTACTGCATTTTCAAACATAATTCCTGTTGAGTGTGCAGCAGTCTGGTACACATTGCCTAAAGCCATTGCGGGAGCTTCGCCTACTACTTTTACGTTAGACTGGGTTACTGCATCGGTGATTTGTGGGTTCACTGTTGTTGCCATAATTGTAATTGTTTTTTTTGAGATCTGATCTCGGTTAATAATTATTTGATTGTTAAACTAGTTTTAATATGATATTTTAAAAACCTCCCGCAGTTGAACACTGACGAGATTAAAGCATTGTTAAAGGCTTATAAATTATTGAATGATAGAATGTAAGCATGGTTCCTGATACAATGGTTGAAATCATGACCGTACAGTCTGCGGGGGTTTTTAGGATTCCGGATAAAAGGATGCGGCTAAAGTTTTGTGATGATCTTAAAAACTATTCCTGTTGTAGATATGCTGTAAATGGAATATTACTGAGGGCTGAAGAATGCATTTCTAAAAAATTTAATGTAGGAATATTCACAGCATCTGCAAACCGGTGCAAAAAATGTTGACCTGATTATATATGTTGAGAGCACCGGATTCTATTTACTACAGGAAAATGCCGCATCCGTAATGGCTGCTGTTGAAGATTAAAAATTAAAACGGCTTTTTCTCAACATCATCAATTCTTTCTTTAACCTTCCGGAGCCAATCTTTTTAATCCCCATCACGGAATTGCTCAATCCGATCAGGGAGTCCCGCTGCTGATTTGTTATGGATTGTTCATACATTAATCCTGTAGAGTGTGCATTTACCTGCATTGAAATTGCAGTAGGTACCGTGGGGGACATTCCTGTTATTTCTGTGTTGATCTGGTTTTGATTGTGTATCATAACTATTAATTTTTTGGGTTATACGTTATTTACGGATATTGGCAAATCTTGCCTGCAGCTTGTTCATCCTTTCCACGATTTTAAGCTCTTTCTCTTTTATTCTTCCTTTTGAAGCTTCCTGAAGTTTTTTCAGCTGTTCTTCATAGCTCATCGGAACAGGGTTAGCTGATGCCGCCGCTACAGGTGTTGATTGTTGAAAAGCCTGCTGCTGTTTAACTGCTTCCTCCAGTTTTTCAAGTAAAGGAGATAAAGATTTAAGGGTTTCTTTCGTCGCTTTGTCTTTGATATAATTAATGATTTCATCTTCATGGCTGATAATGAAGGGCATTATATCTTCTTCCACGATTTCAGCTTCTACCGGATCTACTTCTACCACAACGGGTTTCGGCTCCGGAACATGAGTCCTCGCTCTATGGTTTATTGGTCTGCGCATAGATTTTATTTTAAATGATTAATAATTGAAGACACCTTTTTCGAAAAGGACAGGGCTATAATAAATAGCCAATAAAAGCTCCCGCAGCAGTCCAGTCACGATTGAGATCCCGGATCACATTACTTCCTATAATTTCTATAGCAATACATCCTGAAATAGCATTCGCAGCCATTATTTGCTTGATCTGGTCGTTAGGAAGATTCAAAATGTATTCATCCGGAATAACCGGTAATTTGCCCGTATTGGCAGGACTTTCATTGACAATAATATCCAGAATTTCCTGAAAATAATGAGCGATTAATTTAGATCCCTGAAACTCCAGTTCTCTTTTTAATTCTACAATTTCGCCTGGGGTAACCAGGTCTGATATGGCATTTACATCCACATCATGAACAGAATACAGAGCTTCTCCCGTATTGGACGCAGTGATTGTAATATCTGTTTTCAGGACACACTTGGATTTCTCAAGATTTAGCGTAAGAAGCTTTGTATCAATTTCCGGTTCTGCTATATCACTCAGGGTATTGAGCGGAAGAATCCTTACATTGCAGAAAAAGGTCTGATGTTCTTCCAGCTTGATCATAATGACCGCAATTCCCGTCGATTTATCTTTTGGCTCTACAACAAATGACTGATAATTGTTATACCTCTTTCCTTTATTGGTACAGATGACCTGTCTTATAGCAGGCTGGATATTAATATTGGATGTTGTAAGGTTAAATACCGAACGGTCACTGTTGTTTTCCGGTTTTTTTGTGCTGAAATACGCAGTATCACTACTCCTAGTCAGATAAAGGCTTTCATTGATCTCTTTTAATGAGCGTAAATTCAGAATTTTCGCAGGTTTTGTTTCGTTTGAATAATTCATATTCTAATTCTTTTTAGTTGATTGATTAGTTTTGTTAGTATTGATTTTTTTGCTGACTCCCCGGTATGTATCTCCGTGGGAAGTACAGCATCTTTAATTTCCGGTTTTACAAGCGGCTGAGTCAATTTTACCGATTTTAATATTAATTTCCCCTCATTATCTGCCGTAACAAAGCTTTTTTTCATATTATCCTTTTGTTCCGGAATCTGACCGGCTACCCGTTTTTTTTTTCGGGATCTTCAGCTGCGGCGGAAAAATCGGTAAATGGGGAAGAATTTTGTGTTCCATCTGAAGCAGGATTAGGGATATTGTTATTATAGATTGTACCGGAAATTCTTGTCTTCACTTCTGCATAATCGCTTACCATTTTAAATAAATCCTTCATCATATCATTATTTCCGTTTCCTGTATTCTGATCCCCGGCTTCACTTTCAGTACTCCCGCCCCCTCCTCCACTGCTGTTCTTGCTTTTTGGTCCACTGGGTGTTCCGTAGGTCAGTAAATTGTTGGCCAGCCTGCTTAATGCAATAAGTCCCACCTGTTCAAAACCTTTTAAAAAGGACTGGAGATCCTGAACCATCATTCCGGCAGACTGCTCAATCATTACTTTTGCAACACCTCCCATAGGAGAAGCTTTTGGCGGTGATAATACTTCGGTGTTAACGAATACTACTGCTTCCTCCGCCGGAGTGGAAGGCTTGGCCTCTTTAACCTCTGATTTCTCACTGTAGTTTTCATCCATGATTGTAAAATTTTAGTTATCCTTTTAAAATTTTAATGGCATCTGCAACAATCGCGGGATTAAGCTGATTCAGGTTCTGCTGATTGGTTACCGAATTCTGAATGGAAATTCCGCTGGCGTGCGTGGCCATCTGATAAAGCATACTCATGGCCTGTGCCGGAGATTCACCCAGCACGGTAACATTCGTCTGCGTTACTGCGTCTGTAGTCTGATTGTTTACTGTATCTGCCATATTTTTGTTATTTGGTTATTATTCTCAGATCTTTAAGATATTTCAATTGCAGGTTAATAGAGTTGCTATTAAATCTGACCTTACATCAATTCCATGATCTCTTTTGTCTGATACAAATTTCCCAAATCAACACAACTCAACATTCAGGGAAAAAACTGAATTTCAAAAATTAAGGGAATTCTCTCACGGGTGAAATTTTATCAAAAATACATCTGGTGTATTCCATAGACTTTTAAAGTAAGGGTAAGCACCTAGTTTTTAAAAATGGGGATTTTCCCTCTTATACATCAGGAACTTTAGAAGGAAATTTGTGATGCATGATCATATCATTCATTTGTTAAAATAATTTATATACCATGAAATATTACGTACTACTTTTACGAACTGCCTTAGCAACAGGGGGTATAGGAACCATTACCTGGACAGGTGAAAATTACCGCCGCATAACCTATGCACTGGAAAACCCGGACACCGTGGATCCCGATGGAAGACTCGGTGCAATGGTAGCCACACGCGACTATACTCCGGATCAGGTTGGCTATGGCGTCCATGCTGCCACACAGCTTATTTATCTTGTATTCCGGGATATCGGTGAACAGCAGATAGGAAAAGCATTCGGCGCTTTAAAACCGAAACAATATCTGGAAAGTCCGGGAACCTTCGAAAATCATAAAATTTTCGGTGCTTTCGATCAGGGCTACTGGAAAGATGAATTTAATATGGGAAAAACCACTGTTGATAATATGGTCATTGGCCTGGGGGCCAGCCTGAACCCAACCATACGGGCAATAACACAGAAACTGCTGGCCGGAATCCGTCAATATCCACCTCTACCCCCTGAAGACTTTAATTAAAAATTTATACTATGCCCAATTACAAACAACTTTTAGAAACAGCTGCAAACTCGTTAACAGTAACCAGTATTTCAGCAGCATTAGGAATAATCATTGGTGGAGCATTTATCCATGACTTATACCAACGATATAAAAACTACATCAGGCCCGCAGATGATACTGCCGATTTCTTAGTAAATGCCGGAATTTTCGGATCAACCAATAATGCCGCACTGAATGTAGAGCAGCATCTCGATACTTTCCGACAGGTAAATGCATTAAGAAACCAAAGACAAGACGATACCCGGGCCAACCTTTCTTTTTTAGGCCGGATATTCTCAAGATATTTAAGAGAGGGACACTCAGACATCGATGCGATTATAGCAAGAAATATCAACAGTATAGCCTCTGTTCCCGGTTATGCCACCGATGAAGAAATTGAGCTCGCCTTACAAAGAGCAATTATGGGAGGCACCCGCACCAGAGGGTGGCTAACCAGAGTAGCAAGGCTTGTAGGAGACCCTATCTACAGGTTAATTGGTTAAAATCATTACTCTTTAATTATTAAAGTTACCGCAAACTTATACCAGCAGTTTGCGGTATTTATTTTTATAATGAAAGCTTAATACTATCCCACATTCACTCCAAACAGATGTCCAACTAAAGCGGTTATTCCCATAGCTACCGTCCCCCAGAAACAGATTCTGAGCATTGCAATTCCGATACCGGAACCACCAGCCCGGGCTGAGACCGCACCAAGAAGCATCAGAAAAACGATAGAGAAGCCGTATTGAAAATACACCATCTGCTTAATAGGAGCCAGCAATGATACAGTAAAAGGCAGTAAAGCCCCTACGGCAAATGAACTGAATGACGCTAAGGCAGCCTGCAGGGGTTTTGCCTGGGTGATTTCGTTCATTCCCAATTCATCGCGGGCATGTGCTCCCAATGCATCATGCCGGGTAAGTTCTATTGCCACCTGCATTGCCGTTTCTTTACTGCAGCCCCTTTTTTCATAAACCTTTGCCAGCTCTTTTAATTCTAGTTCAGGCATTTCATCAAGTTCACGCTGTTCGCGCTTCAGATCAGCTTTTTCAGTATCTTCCTGCGAGCTTACGGAAACATATTCTCCCGCAGCCATGGACATAGCCCCTGCAATCATCCCTGCTAAAGCTGCAAGGATAATAATATGGCGTTCAGGCTCTGCCGCCGCAACCCCAATGACAATACTTGTAGTGGACAACAAACCGTCATTGGCCCCCAAAACAGCTGCCCGAAGCCAGCCTACCCTGTTTACATAATGTTTTTCCAACTGATGATGCATCGCAAATATTCTGTATTGATTTGCTATTAAAGGTATAAAATGTTTTTCCAGGAACCATTCTATATTGGACTTTCTTTTAGCCGTACAAGCTATTACGACTTAGAAGGTGCTCTGACCTGAAGCAGCCAGTATATAATAAAACCAAGCTCCAAAACAAAATCTATCATATACACCCATCTGATAACTCCTTTCAGATAATAATATAAATCTATGCCCGCAAGTCCCACACAGGCTGATAAGATCGCCAGAATAATAAGCGGACTGTGCCTTATTTCTGCGACATATATAATGAGCAGGATGTGGGGAAAAAGGAGGAGGCTTACGGTCTTTACCAGCCACACTTCTACTTTCGGGCCGGTAACAGCGAAGAAACTTTCAAGGTGTACAAACGGCCAGACTGCAGTCAGCAGATAATAAAAAAGCTGAATATAAGGCAATATTTTATATTTTTTCATATATCAGGTTTAATGGTTCTTCATTACCCATATGCTTGAAGATCTGGAAGCGACATGGAAAATTCCTTTTCCTTGTTCATCCAGAACCACTTCTTCTTTCCTGTGCTGTAAAAAATCATAAAATACGGCACCGCCCAAGCCGGCATCTACAGTGATTTCTTTATATCCGTCTTCACTGTTTGAAATTATAACCACACATCCCGGATGTTCACCATCTCCCTTCCGGAGCCAGGCGATACAGTTGGGGTGATCAAACCAGTTTACCTGTTCACCATACGCAAACCGCTGTCTTGCTTCAAGCAATTTCGTAAGGATCTCTACACGGGGCATAATAACCTTTACCTCTTCATCATCCTTCATTTCCACATATTCGGCACTGAATAAATCAGGATAGAAAACACAGGGATAAGCATTTTCAGACATCAGGATAAGGGTATAGGCAATAGGTTTGAACCAGTCTTTTACCGCAGATTCCAGTGCCTGGAATTTTTGGGTATCATGGTTTTCTACAAAAGAGACTGATAACATCGGATTCCATTCCAGAAAAGTATCTTTTATAATATTTCTCAGGTCATAATCCTTACCTTCTTTAGAGGCCCGGAAGAAGTTATAATGAAGCGGTACATCAAAGAATGAGATTGTATCATCCATCCTTCCGGAAAAATCAGATATCTTTTCTACTTTATCTTTCCAGAATTCCCCCATGATAAAACAGTCTTTTACTTCTGCTTTAATATAAGTGATCCAGTCTTTCAGAAAATCAGAAGAAAGATGCTTCAGGGCATCAAGACGAAGTCCGTCAATACCGGTCGTTTCAACATACCATCTGATCCAGTTTTTCATTTCCTGAACCACGTAAGGATTACGGTACTCTACATCATTTCCCATCAAATAATCATAATTTCCAAACTGGCTGCTTACAGAAGGATTCCAGTCTTCCCCATATTCATTGTGAATCTTAAATACGCCTTTTTCTTCCTGCTCTTCCTTGTAAATAATATCAATACCACTGAAACACCGGTAATCCCAGATAAAATCCGAATACTGTCCTTTTCTTCCGGGAAAAGTGAATTTTGTAAAAGCTGAAGCAGAAAACGGCTCACCTATCATTTCATTCCTGTTCTCTTCATTTACCTTATGGACAGTAACTTCTTCCTTCTCATCTCCACCCATTCTGTGATTCAATACAATATCCGCATATACGGAAATTCCTGCTTCATGTGCTTTTTCTATCGCTTTGAGATATTCATCCCTGGTTCCGAATCTTGTAGCTACACTTCCTTTCTGATCAAACTCGCCAAGGTCATACAGGTCATATACATCATAACCTCTTCCATCTATACCCAAAACACATTTTGTAGCAGGAGGAAACCATACCGCTGAAAATCCCATACTTTTAAGGATATCTGCTTTTTTTACAAATTCCTGCCATAAGTTCCCCTGGTGATACCAATGGAAAAACTGAATAATTACTCCGTTCATTAGTTTTTAAGTTTAATGGTTATTTGTATCGATGGTTGGGTATTTCTTTATCATGACGACTGGTATGGGAAACAGATCTGTTGCCACGCTGTTCTCCCAGTTTTTCATAAAATTTATGAAGCTGATCCAGCTCATCCTCTGTAAGATCCTCAATATCTACAATACGGTTACTGGCTTTTTTGCTCGTGGCAACCAGCTCATTGAGCTTGATCTGTATCGCTTTGGAATCTTTGTTCTGAGCTTTCTGAATCAGAAAAACCATTAAAAATGTAATAATGGTAGTTCCGGTATTAATGATCATCTGCCATGTTTCTGAAAAGTGAAATAATGGACCTGTTGCAGCCCAGATAATAACAAGGCCTGATGCTCCCAAAAAGGCCCAGGCACTCCCGGTAAAATATGCAGCCCAATCCGCAAACCGGTCAAAAAAATTCTTTTTCATAATCATAATTGTTTTAATAACATATTGTTAAACAAGCCATACGGATGTCCATATGACTTGTTTGTGTAAACATTAATCAATACTAACTAGAAGAAAATCTTCCGGTCTTTTATCTTTACAATACTGTCTTTCTCCATCATTTTAATAGTCCTGATGGCAGTTTCTACACAAATTCCCGTAAGGTTTGCCAGCTGTTGCCTTGTAAACGGGACTTTAAAAGAGAAAGGAGCGCGGTTCTTCTGAAAGCTTTTAAGATATAGCATGACTCCCATAAGCCGTTCTGCCGGGTGCAAAGACGAGTTTTTCTGCATCATGATATATTGATAGTACAAATGACCGGACATCGATTTACAAATGTTAAAATAAAGGTGGGGATAAAAATGAAGCATACTGAAAAAATTTCTTTTGCAGAGTCTTAATACCGTACAGGAGGTCAGGGCAATAGCATCCATAGGATATGATTTCTCCAGAAAAAGCAGAGAATCACCGAAACTCTGACCATCAGACAGAATATTCTGAATAAATTCTTTCCCATCTTCACTGCTGTTGTTTAGCTTTATTTCTCCTTTAATAATCTGATAATAATACAGGGCAACATTCCCTTCATGGAAAATAAATTCTCCGGGACTGTACTCTTTTACTTCGGCTCCTGCAGAGTTTAAAATTCTTTCACTGATAGCCATAATGTCTGTTTTTAAGATTTGAAATTCTTTTATATCAATGAAGAACTGATTCTTAATTGATACTTATACTTATTGAACATTGTAACTTGTTATTTCATAATAAACAGCCCATGCCGTAAATACGATAACAATAATCCAGATCCAGAACGGGATAGTCTGCGGGGTCTCACTTCCGTTGATCAGGAAACTTTTCTGATTTCCTTTATCATAAGCATTGATCATTAAGGAAAGTGTGCCATCCACTACATCTTTGTTCTTTAATCCTTCTATCCGTATTGCAGGACCATTGGCAACTGTAAACTGTATCTTTCTGATCCCTTCTCTTCCTGAAGGGGAATGGCTTACAATTTTAAG
Organism: Chryseobacterium flavum; assembly: GCF_003385595.1. Lineage (GTDB taxonomy): Bacteria > Bacteroidota > Bacteroidia > Flavobacteriales > Weeksellaceae > Chryseobacterium > Chryseobacterium flavum. Next base: position 50,078 of record NZ_QNUE01000020.1, read on the forward strand.
TATATGTTCTCCGTCCGTCAGTTTTTTGGTATCCAGATCAAAAACGATGGGAGTGTCCAGTTCTGCGATGGGAGCCGGATCTTCATCGATAAATAAGAAAACCTTGCTTTTATCTTTGGTCATGATCTTTAATTTTCACTTGAAAAAACCGAGTATTTGATATGGGTTTTATTCTTTTCGCCGGGTTTGATCAGATATTTGGCAGAAAGGATAAAAGCCAGTACAGTTATCAGGATAACAATTCCAACGATAAACCAGTCCCAATTGCTTTCAGGACCGGTCCCGTGGGTAAAATTACGTGTTACTTCAGGTTGCTGAAGTTTACAGGCATCACAGGCCAATGCATAGGTTGTAATGAGTAAACCACACAATATGATGATATTCTTGATCCAGCTTTTCATTGTTATTTTATTTTATCCATTATTGTTTTTACTTCTTCTACCGTCACTTTTTTAGCATTATTTCCCCAGCTGGTACGCTCATGGTTCATGATAGCCGTTACATCTTCAGGAGTAAAGTTAGCATTCGCCCCTACAGCAGGCATTGTAGCAAACTCCGGTCTTGGATCATATCCTTTCATAATAATAGTGACGTACAATTCCAGATCTCCACCGGTTACTACCGGGCTGCCTTTCAATGAAGGGAATGCTCCGGGAACCCCTTCTCCGTTAGCCTGATGACAGGATGCACAATTGGCAGTGAACAGGGCCGCGCCATCCGGAAGGTTTGCATCACCTCCCTGACCAGCTTCTTCTTTCTTCTGTTTGTATAAAAAAGCAGGGACAATAGATTTATCGGTATAATCCGTTTGCTTTAATGATTTGAGATAAGCAACCAGCAAAAGAGCTTTCGGGCCGGCAACAATTTTTTTTGAGGCATTGGTCCTGAATTTTTCGGGCACCTTCACTTCCACATCTCCCGGCTGGAGATAATCTCTTTCTATAAAAAGCCAGGGATAAGCCGGCATCACGGATTCTTCTACCGCTGCCCTTGGCTGATATAAATGGATGAGATGCCATTCTGAGCTTGGCTGTCTCTCCCCTATATTGGTAAGATCCGGACCTGTTCTTTGCGTTCCCATCAGGTTGGCGGTATTACGCCAGAAATCTGTTCTTCTGTTCACTGCAAAATCTGCAGGAATACTCGGTCTTTTACCGAAAACATTATCCATTTCTACATTTCTTACCTGTTGTGTATGGCAGGCAACACATCCATTTTCAATATAAACCATTTTACCGGCTTTTTCCTCTTTGGTAAGTAATCTGGATTGTCTGGGCAGAGGTTTGTTAATTCTCTGATTGTCCAGCGCTGGTAAAACCGCAATATAGAGTGTCAGAAAAACAAAAAGAAAAAGTGCTGACCCAAAAAGGATTCTATGATCGTTTAAAAATATCATAATGCTTATTTTTAGGTATTAAACTCTGTATTTCCAAACTGTTTTTTAGTTGCCAAAATTTCAGCCGGTGTTTTCGGGACTTTTATTTCGTCCTGTTTTTTTACCATTTTATAAAAATTATAGGCAAATATGAGATGGGAAACCCACATCAACGATCCTCCTATCGCTCTCCAGAGCCAGAAAGGAGCCATATTGATCACCCCTTCTATAAATGGTTTCTTCTTGATCCAAAGCTGTCCTGTCTGGGTTCCTCCGATCATCAGGGAAATCACATAAAATAATAATCCTATCAGTGCCAGCCAGAAGTGAATCCCCACCAGGATCTTGGGAGGTTCTTTTCCTGTAAGCCTGGGTACCAGGGTATATATGAACCCCCATAACATAAATGTAATGATTCCGTACATGGTAAGATGGGAGTGGGCTACAGTAAAATCTGTAAAATGCCAAAGCAGGTTTGTATATCTGAATGCTTCCACAGTTCCCTGGAAGGACCCTGTAAAATAGAAAATGATAGACATAAAATAAAATGGCAATGTATAGCTGTTTTTAAGCTGATACCAGGCTCCATTAAACGTCAGCAGAAAATTAGCAGTTCCCGCTGCAACCGGAATCAGCATTCCTGCACTGGCTATAATAGCAGTAGTCTGCAGCCGCCAGGGAATAGCACTGAAAATAAAATGGTGTGTTCCTATAAGGGTATAGAATAAAGTATGGGTCCAGAAAGCCAAAACTCCAAGGCTGTAGGAATATATCGGTTTATTGAGCTGCTGGGGAAGGAAATAGTACATCAGTCCCAGATTGATCATCATAAACCACATCCCTATCGCCTGGTGCATATAATATCCCTGGATAATGGTCTCCCCTACGCCATCCTGCCATATGGGAATATAGGCAATAACAATTACCAGAACTATAAACATGGTTCCTGATACAATATACCAGTTGGACAGATAAATTTCTTTGGTGGTCCGGTGAATAATCGGTTTAAAGAAGTTGTGCAGCGAAAGCGCAACTCCTATTCCGAAGGTGATCATGATCGGCCAGATATATTCCCGGTATTCTCCTCCTCCGTTATTGACTCCTGCAAGAACACTGATTGTTCCCGAAAGAACGGCTGCATTGACCAGAATAAGAGAAAGATATCCCTGCCTGATATTAAAATTCTCAACATTACTAACCCTGGGAATAACATAATAAGCCAATCCCATCATTGCCAGAGAAGCCCAGCCCCAGAACACTGCATTGGTATGGCCCGGCCTTAATCTTCCGTAGCTGAACCAGCTTGTATGTTCAATATCCGGAGCCACCAGCTTGATTCCGGCATACAATCCGAAGGTTGTGCCAAGAACAAGCCAGAAAATAGCAGTTCCAAGAAAAAAAAGAATCAATCTGCTGAGTTCGGGGGTTATGTATTTTTGCAGGGAGGAAGTCCTTCTTTTCACCGGAAAAACCCTTAATTCTTCCACAGAATTGATATTCTGTATAACTCCTTTCTTATCTTCCGGGGGCAGGTTTCCCGAGAGATCATTTTCCGGAGGAGTAAAATGAAGGGCCTTCTCCTGTTCTTCAAAGGCAATCACCTCCTCAGAAGAAAGATTTTCTGCTTCTCTCTGAACTTCAACAGATTCCTTACGTTTCAGTATTTTACCATAAATAGACAAAAACTTAAAAACAACAATAATCAGACCGGCAACAATAATCATGAGCACCAGTAATAAAGTAATCTGTATCCCCGTTTCCTTAAATAATGAGATATCTGCCATAACAATAATATTACGGATTATAAATACGTACTGTTTTTTCTTAAATAGAATCAGTATTGATACCGTTTAGAAGCATCAATCCCACTTTATAACAAAGTGTAGGGTGCAGCTATCTGCTGTTTTTTATAGAATCCAGATCATAAGCTGTACTATCCACTGTCGCTGTGTTATCCGCCGTATCCGGTGAAATCTGGGCAGATCCCGAAGTAAGACTGTCAGAAGCAATGATGGTGTCTGAATTGGTAGGGCCCGCCTGCGGTTCTTTTTTGCAGCTGACGACAAAAAGACCGGCTATCAGAATGAATGATACAATAAATTTCATACTATTAAATTTTGTGGTGTGTGTTATCAAAAGTAGAAAACATCCTTCTAAAACTTTATGACTCAGATCATAGACCGCTGAAACGAGTTTTGGCAGATACAGCAATAACCTGTTTTTTTTGCCGGCTATATGGTTATCTCTATATTTGTTCTGTGAAAGTTCGTCAACCCTAGCAATGAATTTACTATATATCAACTGGGATATCAATCCCGAAATCGTCAACATTTTTGGACTTCCTGTAAAATATTATGGACTATTGTTCCTTACAGGTCTTGTCTTATGCTTTAATATTTTAAAAGGTATTTATAAGAAAGAGAATTTAAGTGTTCAGGCCCATGAAGCTTTATTTTCATATGCCCTTATCGGAATCTTAGCCGGAGCCCGCCTGGGCCATTGCCTGTTTTATGACTTTGATTATTATTCCCAGCATCCTGTTGAAATATTTTTACCCATCCAGAAGGGACCTGACGGTTCTTATTATTTTTCGGGTTTTGCAGGGCTGGCCAGCCATGGCGGAGGTATCGGATTACTGATAATGCTTCTGCTGTATGCCAGAAAATTTTCAATTTCTTTTATGACCATTTTGGATGCTATTGCTATTGTACTTCCTTTGGGAGGCACTTTTATCAGATTAGCCAACCTTATGAATTCGGAAATAATCGGAATCCCCAGCACACTTCCCTGGGCTTTTATATTCCATCAGGTAGATGAGGTGCCGAGGCATCCTGCACAGCTTTATGAGGCAATTTCTTATTTTATTATTTTCGTGGTTGTCTTTCTTGTGTACAAGAAAAATATTTTCAGCATCGGAAAAGGATTTTATTTTGGCATCAGCATACTTTTAATTTTCATTATGCGTATTCTGATTGAATTCATAAAAGAAGATCAGGTTGGCTTTGAACACGGAATGAGCTTTAATATGGGACAGCTCTTAAGCATTCCTTTTGTACTGCTGGGATTATTCTTTATTGCTAAAAGTATATTGGAAAAAGGAAAGATAAAAACGTCATAATATACTTCCTTTGTTAATAATAAAAACCCCCATTGGATATTCAATGGGGTTTCTCGTGATTATACTTCATTACCTTGTTGTATATCCTCCGTTGGCAAAAATGGTCTGCCCGGTGATCCACCATCCTTCAGTGACTAGGAATTCCACCAATGGAGCTATATCTTTGATATCTGTAAGCCCTCCCAATGCGGAAGCGGATTTATGATAAGCTACTGCATCCTCTGTTTCCTGTCCGTAAAAGAAAGGAGTATCCATTGGCCCGGGAGCTACAGCGGTCACTGAAATCCCTCTTGCTCCGAATTCTTTTGAAGCCGCTCTTGTAAAATGTTCTACCGGAGCTTTTGCTCCTGCGTATGTAGAATATAATCCTGTGTATGCGGCAAGCAGTGAAGTCACAATCGTACAGATCTTTCCATTGTCGTTCAATTTTTTTCCTGCTTCCTGCAAAAAGAAATACGCAGATTTTGAGTTAACATTGAACATGGTGTCATATTCAGCCTCCGTAGTTTCTGAGAATGGCTTCTTTAAAACCATTCCCACCGTATTAATTGCAATATCAATTCCTCCATACTTTGAAATGGCTTCATCAAAAAACTTCGTGATATTCTCTACTTTAGTAAGATCTCCCTGAAATAAAAATGCTTCAGCTCCTAAAGCCTGAACCTCTGATAACGTTTTTTCACTTTCAGCTCTTGAACTTTCACTGTTATAGTGAATAGCCAGTTTTGCTCCTCTGGCTGCAAAATCTCTGCTTAATAACCCACCAAAGTTCTTCCCCCCTCCGGCGATTAAAACAACTTTTCCTTGTACATCTTGTGCTGACATTATATTTTTTTTAAATGTTAATGAAGCAAAGTTGGGCAATAAAAATCATCTCATCATGGTGAATTTTTCGGAAATTATACAAACACTCCAAATTTTAAGCTGAAAAATTAAATAGATTCAAATAAAAACTAAAAATAATTAAAGTATGCAAAAACATTTCCAAACAATACCACATTATTTATCAGACACATAGAATATATTCTGTCCTTTTTGTGAAATATTATTTAGTTAGTGCTCCTTAAACAGTGAATTTTAGGCACAGCATTTGATACTTACACCCCCGTATTTATACACCACTTCATTCTTAATATATTTTTTTTAATCCTCAGCTTGCTGGGGGTTTTTTATAAAAACTTACTGAATCCGTCAGCGTTTGTCATGCTTTCAGCAGAGTTTCACATACTTGCTGATAAAAGTATTTCTGATAATCAATTATTTAAAACAGGATTATTCATTTTATTATTGTATCTTTGTATCATTAGTCGACCACTACTTTTGTTTTCTGCCACGACCGGATAGCTTTTTTATTCAGTCTTTGTTTTTTAACAGCCGTATTTTTAACTTTAATTCTTCTACTAAGGACAATACTTGTCAGAATTTTAAAGCTCTTTATGATTGGGAAGATCCAGGACAGACTACATGGGTAGGCTTTATCAGCAATAAAGCAAAAACAGATTGAACCAATTACAGAACATAGAAACTAAATACTAAAAATAATTTATGGCAGATTCTTTTTCTAAAAAGGAAAATTTCAAGAAAAAAATTCAAAAGCAAAAAGAAAAAGCGTTGAGACGCGAAGAACGTAAAACGAACAACAACAAAGGAAAAGACCTGGAGGATGTATTCATGTATGTAGATGAATTCGGAAGATTAACTTCTACTCCACCGGAACAAAGGCAGGAAATAAATCCTGAAGAAATTCAGCTGGGTGCAGCTCCTATCATCGAGGAAGATCCACGAAAAACAGGAATTATTACTTTCCACAGTGAAAAAGGATATGGATTCATCACTGAAGATCATACAAAAGAAAATATTTTCTTCCACAATAATAACTGTACAGAAACAGTTAAAAAGGGAAACAAAGTATCTTTTGAAAAGGAAAAATCACCAAAAGGTTTTTCTGCAATCAATATCCAGATAATAAAATAAGTACGATATTATAAATAAAAGAGGCTGTCTCAAAAGTGAGGCAGTCTTTTTTTGAGCATAAAAAAAGGAAAGCTTTTGCTTTCCTAATATTTGCAAATTGATTAATTTGCTGTGTGT
>NZ_QNUE01000021.1 GCF_003385595.1 Chryseobacterium flavum
ATAATATACTTAAAATAATAAATGATTATATCCCATATCAGAGTAAACCTGTCATTAAATCAACATTTAGGGATAATTATTTTAAAAATGACTGATTTAATTGTCATCATATTTATTACATTTGTAGTGAACAAAAATTTTTTTATGAAAAGATTAGCTATAATTTCTGCTTTATTTATAGGAGTTTTCGCATTTGCACAAGGTATAAAGTTTGAAGACGGCAACTTTGCGTCAATCCTGGCAAAAGCAAAGAAAGAAAATAAACTCATATTTATTGATGCCTATGCTTCCTGGTGCGGACCCTGCAAGCTGATGGTAAAAAATATCTTCCCGCTGAAAACAGTAGGTGACTATTACAATGCCCACTTTATTAATGCCAAAATTGATATGGAAAAAGGGGAAGGAATTGAGCTGGCAAAAAAATATAATGTAAAAGCTTTTCCTACTTACCTGTTTATTGATCCCAACGGTGAAACAGTACACAGGACTTTAGGCTATGTAGAAGAAAAAGATTTTATACAGTTTGCAAAAGATGCTGAAGATCCCAACAAAAGGCTGACAGCATTGAAACAAAAGTTTGAAAGCGGAGAGAAAGATCCTGATTTCTTAAAAAATCTGGCAGGACTTACCATGTACAATGATACTGAATTTGCCAGCAAGGTATTGGTACGTTATTTTGAACAAAAAACCACATTGGACCAGGAGGATGCCCAAATGCTGATCTCAAGTCCTCAAAGTACAGAAGGACCTTTATATAAATTATTTCAGGATAAAAAAGCTGATATCCTAAAGTTTATTTCCAAAGATAATTATGAAAGGGCAGATAAAAGTATTAAACTGACCGAAATCTCCAGAAAAGCCTATAATGCAGAGACCAAAACATGGGATGAGAATTACTTCATGACAGAAACCCAGAAATTTCTGCCTAAAGAAAATGCTGAAAGGTTATTTAAATCAATGAAAGCAAGCAGAGCGCTAAAAAATAAGGATATTGCCCTGTATGAGAAACTGATTCTTGAATTATACCAGGATTACTCCAAAGCAAGTTCCGGAGAATTGAATTCGCATGCGTGGAATTTCTTTGAGAATGTTAACAATAAAGCTTCTCTCGAAAAGGCTATTTTATGGGCACAGGAATCTGTAAAAAAAGATCAGAGCTTTGCCAATACAGATACTTTAGCTAATCTTTATAACAAGGTAGGTGATAAGAAAAATGCAAAATTATGGGCAGAGAAGTCTATCGAACTTGCAAAAAGTAATGGTGAAGATTCTTCAGATACTGAAAAGTTGCTAAAAAGTCTTTAAATCATAAGATAATAAAATTAAAATCCGCAGAATAGTTCTGCGGATTTTAATTTTATTATTATTTTTCTGTTTTTCTAATACTCAAATAATACACTTCCCCATGTAAATCCACTTCCAAAGGCAGAAAGAAGTACAAGATCTCCTCTTTTGATTTTACCTTGTTCAATGGCCTCACTTAAAGCAATGGGGATTGAAGCTGCTGTGGTATTTCCATATTTCTGGATGTTATTAAAGACTTTGTCATCCGGTAACCCGAACTTTTCCTGTACAAACTGAGCAATTCTCAGGTTGGCCTGATGCGGAATAAACATATCAAGATCTTCAACTGTTTTTCCAGCCTTATTTAAGGCTTCCATCATCGTTTCAGGAAATCTTGTTACCGCATGTTTGAATACAAAGTTTCCGTTCATGATAGGATAAACTTCTTTATTGGTTACATTTTCGGGGTCTTTTCTCATTCTGTCACTCCATCCGAACTTAGAACCCGGGAACTGTGTACAAAGATCATCAGCGTATTTTCCTTCAGAATGCATATTTACTGCAAGAACATCTCCTGAAGTTTCATCCTCCGTTGCAGAAAGCACAATAGCCCCTGCCCCATCTCCGAAGATTACGGAAACTCCTCTTCCTTCATCAGAAAAATCCAGACCGAAAGAATGAACTTCTGCTCCTACAACAAGAATATTCTTATAGGTACCTGACTTGATGAATGCATTGGCAACACTCATAGAATACACAAATCCTGAACATTGGTTCCTTACATCCAGTGCTCCGATTGTATCGCATCCCAACATATCCTGAAGCAGCACTCCACATCCCGGAAAATAATAATCCGGTGACAACGTAGCAAAAATAATATAATCAATATCTTTTGAGGTAAGCCCAGCCTGCTGAATAGCCTTTTCAGCTGCTTTAAAGCCTAAATAAGCGCTGGTTTCCTGAGAATCATATCTATTTTTTCTGTGTCTTCTTTCCTTGATGCCTGTCCTTTCTGTGATCCATTCATCATTTGTGGTCATTAGTTTAGCTAAATCATCATTTGTAACAATGTTATCTGGAACATAAAATCCCACACCTTTAATTGTACTTTTAATCATATAGTTTTATAATTTTGGCAAAGATAAAACTTATTTAACACATAGTTTTTCAAAATATTAGTATTTTTACTTTATGTCAATTGATACGGTATACAGAAATCCCCAATGCGAATGGGTAGATGTAGAGGCTCCTACTGCGGAAGACCTGAAATTTCTTCATGAAAGATATGAGATCAATAATCTTCTTCTGGAAGATACCATAGATCCCAATCACCTCCCAAAATATGAAGAAGATGGAAATATAAAGTTTTTTCTTCTCAGGGAAAGTACAGAACTGGAAAGGAAAAATCTGAATACAATCAGTGACATCAGTACCAAAATTGCTATTTTTTTAGTAGACAGGACTATTATCACCATCCACCGGATGAAAACCAAAAGTATATCTGAAACCATAAAAAAACTTTCAGCCACCCAGGAAGAAACCACTCCGGAAAAAATAGCCCTCATGATTGCTATATTGATCATGAAGAGCTTTGATGATGAGTCTATCAGCCTGCTGGAGACTATGGATAATATTGAAAATGAGATTTTCCTTAAAAATACCAACCATACAGGCCAGATCCGGCGCCTTTATAAGCTGAAACGGAAATCAGGGCTGAATTCACGCGTATTGGTTATTTCTACTGATGCTATTGATAAATTTAAATTATTAAACCTGCCGGATTCTGCAATCGTCGATTTAAAAGATAAGCATAAGGATGTAGTAGCAGATTTTGACCACCTGAATATACAGATCACCAACCTTATTTCGATGTTCCTGGCACTTTCTGATCAAAAAGCCAACCAGGTGATGAAAGTTCTTGCTATTTATTCGGTATATTTTTTACCCATCACATTTATCGCCGGAGTATATGGGATGAATTTTGATAATATGCCTGAACTTCATCATAAATACGGCTATTTTATTACAGTGGGAGTAATGGCTACGGTAGTTATCTGTACATTTATTTATGTACGCCGTAAGCAGTGGTAACCGCAAACAGTCATTTTTACTAGAAACACCATGAAAACTGAAGATCTTAATAAAATCCTGAATGACAGCTCTCTTTCACAGGCATCTAAGGAAAAGCTTATTGCGTTGCATGAGAATATTTCTTCCAGGGAATTTTCAGATCTGTTGGACCATTCCGGAAATCAGTATGTAGAATTCGTACAGGAAGGGGGCGGTGTTTGGGGAAGTGCACTTGTAGGTTATCTTTATGGTCTGGAGATCTTTGGCATCCGCTTTCTGAAAGTGGCGGGAACCAGTGCCGGAGCTATCAATACCATACTGATTGCAGCCTGTAAAACGAAGGAAGAGGCCAAAAGCGAGCTTATTAAAGATATTCTTTTCAGCTGGAACTTTGCAGATTTTATGGACGGAAAAACATATGTAAAAACGACACTCCATGCCATGCTCAACAATAAAAATTTCTTTACTGTCAATGCTGTCATTGCTGCTGTTCTGTTCATTATCCTGATCAGTATTCCTTTCGTGGTATCTTCGGAAACCATCCTGAATGCAAAACTGATGTTCCTGATTCCATTGGTTCCGGCTATAATCCTGTTCTTCTGTATAAAAAAGCTATACCATAATTTCAGAAAAGAAAACAGTGGGCTTAACCCCGGAAATGTATTTTTAAACACCATGAAAAATGCGCTCGACAGTTTTGGAATAAAAACGGTTGCGAAACTTAATGAAAAATTTGTCCGGAAGGAACATCATCTTAACCTCAACTACCGCTACGGGAACGGGCAGGAATATTATACCATGGCCCTGCAAAGCATTGAAAATATTAAAAGTAAAAATCAGGAACACATTGATCAGACCCGATATAAAATTTTCTATGAAAGTGCTGCCAATAATGATTATTATAAAAACAATCCTTTTTATCAGCTCAGGTCCGAGTATGTAATTATTACCACTGATATTAATGCTAAAATAAAAGTGGAACTTCCAACAATGGCCAATTTATATTGGTCTGAGGAAGAACTGAAGCATATCAGTCCGGCGGAATTTGTCAGAGCGTCAATGTCCGTGCCTTTCTTTTTTGAACCTTTTCAAAAGAGGATCAATAAAGATGATGATTCGGTAAAATATGCATGGAAATTCTGGATGAATACCAAACAGGAAAATATCAATCCTGTAGGAATTTTTATTGACGGAGGCAGTATTTCCAACTTTCCCATTGACCTTTTTCATGCAGATGAAGTTTTTTATCCCAGAATGCCGCTTTTTGGTGTGCAGCTGACCAGCGATTCTGATCTTCTTTCAGAAAAAGGAAAAACAAGCGAAGAAATTCTAAAAACACCTTTCAGCTATGCAGGAAATATCATCAGTACTTTAAAAGGGTTCAATGATAAGACTTTTCTTACCAAACACAGCTTTTACCATCTTTTCAGTATACAGACGGTCAACTGTGGAACCAGCAGCTGGCTAAACTTTTTTATGAAAAAGGAAGAAAAAGAAGAACTTTTTAACAGAGGGTTCCAGGCTGCTCTTGACTTTCTTAACCGCTTCGACTGGGAAAAATACAAATATGAAAGGATGTTGCTTTCTATGAAAGAGAGAAAAATACTTAAAGAAGAAGATACTCCTACGGTAGGGTAAAGATCTTTAGCTTAAAAAAATATATGAATTATGAAGTATATCTGTAGTTGTTGTGGAGAAGAAAAAGAGGAGTGGCCTGCGATCGCCTATCCCGTTCCTTATTTTTATTCAGAATTATCTGAAGAAGAGCGTAAAAAGTCCGAGCTTACTTCCGATTTATGCATTATTGAAGATCCAGAATATACTCACCAATTTATCCGTACGGTTCTTATACAGGAAGTTACAGATAGCTGCCAGGATCTGGAGTATGGCATTTGGGTTTCGCTAAGCGAAACAAACTTTAATGAATATGTTGAGAATTATGACAATAAAGAATTTGAAGCTGAATATTTCGGCTGGCTTTGCTCTTACCTTCCTGATTATGATTTCCCGGAAAGCATTCCTACGACAGTTGTAGTAAATAATTCTATAGGCCGGCCATTTGTTTATCCCCATCAAAGTTATGATCATCCCTTTGTGGATGATTTTTATGACGGAATAGCAGAAGAAGAAGCAATGAAAAGGATTAACAGAGTTTTAAATAGGAATAGATGAACTGGATTATCAGAAGTACAAAAAAAGTAAAATTCCATACGAATCTTCAGGAAGTTCTGAAGCCAGTATGGGATGACCTGGCTGTTTATAACTGGATTCTTACTGATCTGGAATTTATATCTACCGGCCAACCAATCCCTATCAATTATGACCAGGATGTTTTCATTTTAAATTGTCAGCAGCTTGAACAACTTTATAATACCAATCCTCAGATTATTTGGGGAATAATATCAGCTGTTCCAGATAATATTAATCCAGATACTTCAATAATCTCTACATTATCTGCCGAAGATACAAGTGTTTGGGAGCCTAATCATTTTTTAATAAAGGAAAGTATTTTAGAAATTGTTGCTTTTGATAGTGGGTATACTATTATAAAATTTAAAGATAAAGGGCTTTCAGATAAATTTAAAGAATATTTTCAAGAACAAGCGGTAGATCTGCAAAAGTTCAATGAAAAATATATGTAAAACCTTTGAATACATACAAAAGTAAGTTGAACTCGTTCCGATTCAAGTTCAACTTACTTTTCATAATATTGTTATAAATTATCCAGAAACTCCAGATACATCGGAACGCTCCTGTTGATCCACTCATCGGAAGAATCTCTTTCAATTCCATAGTAAACAAAAGGTTCTCTGTAATCTGCCTTTATATAATCAAAAGTCAGTTCATAGGGTCTGAAAAGCTCTTTCATCGTATATTTATATTCCCCGGATGCGCTGTATCCTTCTTCATCTATTCCTGCTGTAACAGCCAGACTCATCTTCTTTCCTCCAAGTTTATAGCCACTTGTACTTCCATATGCCCAACCATATAAAAGGACTTCATCCAGCCATTGTTTTAAAAGCGGCGGACTGCTGAACCAATAAAAAGGAAACTGAAATACAATTTTATCATAAGACTCCATCATTTTCTGTTCCTGAGCTACATCAATTTTCCCATCAGGATAGATCTCATACAGCTGATGAACTGTATATTTTTCAGGGTATTTTTTTAATTCATCAATCCATCTTTTATTGATCACAGATTTTTCAATATCCGGATGTGTCACAATCACTAAAGTCTTCATTATGTTTAAATTTCTATTACAAAATTACTACACATAACTTACATTTCGTACATTAGCTACCCATTGTATGGTACTATAAAAAATGTAAGTAATGACTAAAATAAAGGAAACTTCAACCAATTTTGCCAATAAAAAAGCTCTTGCTGATGAGTGCCCGGAAATCTATGCTTCCAACATTATCGGAGGGCAATGGGCTCTGGCGATCTGCTGTTATCTGATCAATGGAAAAATGAGATTCGGGGAATTAAGGAAATGTCTTCAGAATATTACTGAACGAATGCTTACGCTTCAGCTCCGCAGGCTGGAAGAAGACAAAATCATTACAAGAACAGTTTATGCTGAGGTTCCGCCACGGGTAGAATACGAACTTACAGAAATAGGCTACAAACTAAAACCTATTATTTTGGAATTTGAAAAATGGGGAAAGGAACACAAAGAACTCATTGGGAAGAATAATGTTTTCCCGACATAGTTATTTTCTGTTTTTTGTGTAATTTAGTATGCATAAAATCCACAAACTAATACTATGAAAACCTGACTTTTTTAATTGCCCTGGTTACGACTATTTGCTGGGGGACAACTGCAGTTGCACAAAAAATTTCGGATGGTCAGACACTGGACCTTAACGGGATGAGTGTTACCTTCAATATTCTTAATAAAGAAAGTATTGAAGCCGGGGGAAAAGCTTATGACCGATATAAGGTTTCTGCTTCTGTAAAAAATAACTCAGAAAAGCCCTACAACATCAGATTGACTTCCTTTCCTCAAATTGTCAGCAATATCGGGCTGGTAGAACTGGACTGCATCAATGCTACCGGTGCAAGACTCACTTCTAAGAAGATTGAGTTGAAAATGAAAGCCCAGATCATCAATGTAACTTATTCTGCATATGATAAATCTGGAAAATCAATAACCAGTACAATTCCGGTAACCGGCAGCTATTATTTTGATCCGGGCGATACAATTAGTGATCATGCGATTTTCATTGTTCCTCAGGGAGAAAAACCTGATGTTTCGGTAAGAAGCCTGAAATAAATGAATTTGTTCCGGTAAATTACCGGAACAAAAAACTATTTTTTCATCCATAAAGGCTTTTGTTCTAAAACTTTAAAGTGAACCGGACAGATTTCAGCATGAGCTCCTTTCAGGTATCCGGTACTCATCAGAAATTCATTAACAATCTCTCCGCCTGTAAATTTAAATGTTTTCTTAAACAGCTTCATCCATTCCTGCAGAGTTTTGGGATGATGATGTTCCAGCCATTTTTCAAATGATCCGAATTCCTTCTGCAGTTCAATAATTGTCCGGGCATTTTCTATTGCTGCATTTACCTTTAGTTTGTTTCTGATAATTCCCGGATCATTTAACAGTCTTTCACGGTCTTTTTCCGTATAAGCTGCTATTTTCTTAATATTAAAATGATCATATGCTTTTCTAAAGCTTTCTTCCTTTTTCAAAACGGTTTCCCAGCTTAAACCTGCCTGATTGATTTCCAATAATAATCTGCCGAACAATTCGTTGTCATCATGGATCGGAAATCCATAATGATGATCATGGTAGTTTTTATGCAGTTCTTTCCTGCTTTCTGGTTGCATTCTTTCGATTGCCAGACAATAACTCATTGAATTCTGTTTTTAAAATAATGGGATAAAGATAAGTGTGTATTGTGACAACTGCCAGTCAGTAGCTATTAAATTTCCGGAATTTATGTGAAAAACCACAAAATGATTTTTACAATTTATAAAGCTCAAATCAAAATAAAGTGTAGTTTTGTATCCATGTCACGTTCAGGAGTCCATATGAAAACCTATAAAGTCATCATAATGATGCTTATACTGTCATTTTCATTATCTCCATGTTCTGTAAAAAGAAATATTCTTGATATTTTTGATATTCAATACATCAGTGGCCTAAATAAAGTAAAAACAACATCCGCCCCGATTACAAACTGTGATGGTTCTGCAATAACCACCAGGTTTTCAGCTTCAAAGACGATTATAAGATTAAGTGACAAAGATATTTTCCTTGCATGGCATGTACAAAGTAACAGAGAAAGGAATTTGTCATTTAATAAATACTCAGGCTATACTTCCGGAAACAGTCCTCCTAAATATATTTTATTTAAAAGACTCAGAATAAATTTGATATAGTTTTAAAAATCAAATTCAATCAGTCTTTTACAATAATATTATATTTCAATGAAACATACCATAAATGACCGGCCTTCCGATTTGGCCGGCTTATACACTTTATCTTTCCGTCTGGTTATTGGATGGACCTATTTTTCAGCCTTCTGGCGCAGACTTATTCTTGAAAATAAATTAATTCCTGATGAAAAAGGATATATAGGAGAAAAGTTCAATCATTTTCTTCCGAATGCATTAGGAATAAAACCTGTTATCGAATATCTGGTTACTCATCCGGAAGCTTTACAACGTTCCATGATAACCTTTACAATTATTGAGGCTGTAGTAGGATTATTCATCATTCTAGGACTGTTTACCAGACTGATGAGTATAGGGATCTTCAGTCTTGCTCTTGGAATTCTTCTGGGATCCGGCTGGCTTGGGACAACCTGCCTTGATGAATGGCAGATAGGAGTTCTGGGAGTAGCAGGAGGTTTTGTTTTGTACCTCACAGGGAGCGGCCCTTATTCTCTTGATTATTATTTCATACAAAAAAAGCAAGGTTTCACACAGCGAAAATGGTTTCAATGGCTGGGATCCGGGGTACTTCCTTTTTCAAAGCCTAAAACAATTGTATTAACAGGTTCCCTGTTTATTTTCGGGCTGACCCTTTATACCAATCAATACTTTCATGGTGGGGTTTGGGGAAATCTGCATAATAAATCAATAAAACCTAACATTGAAATTTCTCAGGTTTCGCAGGATAATTCAGATCTTAAATTTGAAGTATACAGAACTGAAGGAGCAGATGTATACGGATCCTTCCTGATAGGAATTCAGCTCCTGGATCAAAATGGAAATATCCTGAAAGAATTCAATTATGAACAACTTTCTAAACTGTCTGGTGAGCATATTCAAAATCATTATGTAGCCAAAGTTAAGCCAGGAAAATACAGCCTGATTATTCCCCTGGGAGCCAGGGCAGACATTTCACTGGATATAAGTAATATCCTTCAAAAGCATACTATTCATACTTTAAAACTGATTGATATCAGTGGCATTGAATGGACAGCCATAGTCAGATAAATACAATGGTAAATATCAGGATATTAAAATCTCTTTTCCTGTTTTCAGGAAGAAATATAAAAGGGCTGCTGTTTTCTACAGCAGCCCTTAATTTATAAGCTGTTCTTTTTGTAAATCCCGGGTAATATCACTTCGTTTATTTTGTTTTTCAGGAAAGACTCACTTTATATATACATGAGCTATCGGGATTGAGTTCCAGAACCCGTACTTCAAGTAAAACATCCAGTCCCATAGTATCACACACGCCTTGTATAAAGGGTTTTATAACCGGCCATTCCAACAGTTCTGCAATTTCTAGACGCTGTGCAATTTTATGGTAGCGGTCAACTCCTTTTATCAATAATTCAATTTTATGGTCATTCAATTCTTTAAGTTCAAAACTATATTCGGGACTGGATGTAAAAACTGCCCCTATAAGTATTTTTGCCACTGCCGGAATCCCGGCATGCAAATCGGGTTTTGTATCTAAATTCTTTAAGGTCATTCTTGATCCCAGATCATACATAAAGCTGCTTGAAAGTTCTTCTATAGCATCCTTACCATAAAGCCTTCCTGCCTGCTTAAGCATTCCTCCGTAGAATGCGCCTGTAATATCGGAAAGACGCTGAACAAGCTCTGTGAAGGTAGCAGGGAAAAAATCTGAAATAATCTGCTCCCGATCCATTTCTGAAAGATAAACGTCATTTTTCCTGAAATCAGATAATGCCAAAAATGTTTCCGGCAATTGTAAATTATTATTCATGATAAAAGTTTTTAAAATATAGATTTTATAGCTCTGTAATAGTCAGTACAATCCTTAAATAGTTTTAATGAATAAAAACAAAGGTCAAACAACAATGGCTGTGTAAAGTGTTTTCAGAGATGGGACAATCTTTCAGACTTGAGTATTTTACAATACCCGGTATATCTCCTTTGGAAAAAAGGATGTTGAAGAGGGAATTTATTCATATTTCTTTCATTTGTTACTGTAAAGCTATAAAAAAAATACAAATTCTCCAATAAGTGATTTTATTTTATATGAAAAACTACTATCATTTATTATATCTATATATTATCAGGCGGTTAAATAATTTAACAGCCTGACTGGTAAAAAAATAACCTCCGGAAATCCGGAGGTTTGTCAATTAAATTTTAGTGCATGGCTTCACTCAAATCTATTTTTTCTTTGCTTTTTCTTTCTTTTATAAATAAGATAAACGGAATACATATCAGAAATATTACTCCCAGATAAAGAAATACATCCATATAGGACAATACAGTCGCCTGTTTTGTTACGGACAGGTCCAGCATTTTATAAGCGGCATTCATTGCTGCATCAGGAGTCATTCCTTTCGCAATAAAGTTTGCTTTCAGAGCAGCCAGTCTTTGCTGAACATCAAAACTGTTTTCGTCCAGATGTGAAATCAGATTATTTCTGTATTTCTGGCCGGCATTGGCAATAAAGGTTGTAATCGCTGCAATCCCGAAAGATCCTCCAAGTTGTCTCATCATTCCTGTGAAAGCTGCTCCCTGACCAATCTCCTGCCCTTTCAGTGTACTTAAGGACAGCGATGTGATTGGAATAAACAGTAATCCCAGCCCGGCTCCTCTTACGATCAGCATCCAGAAAAAAGCATCTTTACTTGTGTCCGGTGTCAGGATTTTATATCCCCAGAAACTATAGATAAAGAAGATGAATAATCCCAGGGAAACCAAAATCTGCTGTTTCGCTCCTTTAGTAAGTAATCTTCCGATGATAGGCATCATAAAAGCTGTCGTTAAAGCTGCCGGAATCATTAAAGCTCCTGACTGGAGTGCCGTCCAGCCCAAAATACTCTGCGTATAAAGCGGAACTATGAATGTTGACCCATACAGCCCAAACCCTAATACAAATGACATCACCGTTCCGATTCTTAAGTTTCCATTTTTCAATACCCTGAGTTCTACAATCGGGTATTTGAAGGTAAGCTCCCTCCAGAGGAATAATATAAATCCTAATATTGCAGCTACTGTAAAGGCTACGATCATTCCGCTCTCAAACCAGTCTTCTTCATGTCCTCTTTCCAGAATGAACTGTAATGAACCTACCGTTACAGCCAGTAAACCAATACCAATCCAGTCGACATCTGAAACTTTACGCTTTTCAGCATATTTTGGACTTCTTACGAACTGCAGTGTCATTAAAGTGGCTGCAATTCCGATCGGGATATTAATATAAAATATATACGGCCAGCTGTAATTATCAACAATATATCCTCCAAGTGGCGGACCTAATGTAGGACCAATGATTACTCCCAGGCCATAAATAGCCTGAGCCATACTTCTCTTTTCAATCGGATAAGATTCCGTAATGATCGTCTGTGAGGTTACCAGTAAGGCTCCTCCTCCGATACCCTGCATCAATCTGAAGAAAACAAGTTCCCAGATATTGGTGGCATTTCCACATAAAAATGAAAATACCGTAAATATGATGATGGATGCCGCAAAGTAATTTCTACGTCCGAACTGCTGTGAAAGCCAGCTTGTCATCGGAACAATAATTACGTTCCCGATAGCATAAGCTGTAATCACCCAACCCACTTCTGAAAGCGTAGCTCCAAGATTCCCCTTCATTTCATTCAGGGCAACATTGACAATCGTGGAGTCTACAATTTCAAGAAGGGCACAAAGGATAGCAGTAATCGTAATGATCACTCTCCGCGCTCCATATTCTACTAATGAATCTTGCATAGTTTTTTTGATGTGAAAAGGCAATTGTGAATTGTGTTACGCAAATGAATAGTAAATTTTAAACAGTATATCTGAATTGACTGCAAAACTGACTCACATTGACAACAACATTCATTGACTTTTAACAATTTTAAATATTATTTCAAAGCAACTTCTGCTTTCACATTCATTCCTGTTCTCAATCTTTTTGCAATATTCTTGTCAAGATTTACAAAATCAATTTTTACAGGAAGCCTTTGAACTACTTTTACGAAATTACCACTCGCATTATCCGGAGGAAGAATAGAGAAAGTTGCTCCTGTAGCCGGAGAGAACGAGCTTACCACTCCTTCAAATTCTTTATCAGGAAAAGCATCAATTTCAATTTTCACCTTCTGGCCTTCAACCATTTTATCCACCTGTGTTTCCTTAAAGTTAGCCACTACCCATTTCTGGTCGTTTTTAACCAGAGCGAACAGCTGTGCTCCGGCCTGTAAGTATTGCCCGGCCTGCGTAGGAACTTTTCCGACATATCCGTCTTCGGGAGCCACAATAACAGTGTATGACAAGTTTAATCTGGCATTTTCAACATCTACCTCTCTTTGTTTAGCCACAGAACTTGCAACGCTGATCTGCTGAGAGCTTGCTGCTGTTTGGGATGAAGCAATATTTGTTTGCTGCGCAATCTGGTTTCTCTGATCAATCAAAACCTGTAATTGTTTATCTGCAGACTGCTTTGCTGCCAGAGCCTGTTCATATTGCTGTTCTGTAATTGAATGATCCTTTACAAGGTTAGCATATCTTTTCAGGTCCTGAGAAGTTTTCCAAACGTTTACTTTTGCAGCTTCTATCTGTGCGTTTGCAGTTACAACTGCTGCTTCGGATGAACTGATGTTTTTTGAAGTGGCTGTAGTAGTAGCTTCCGCATTGGAAATATTACTTTTAGCAGTAGACAAAGCTGCCTGTGCCTGTTCAAGAGCCATTTTCTGATCTCTGTTATCTAAAATAACCAGTGTATCTCCTTTCTTCACAAACTGATTATCCTTTACTTTTACTTCTGCTACATATCCTGAAACTTTAGAAATGACAGGGGCCATATTTGATGCAATTTGGGCATCATCTGTTTCCTCGTGATATTGTCCGTAAGTATATGCTCTGTAACCATAGATTCCTCCTCCGATTACTACCGCTGCTAAAATGATTGGAAAAACTAAACTTTTTTTCTTTTTAGGTTCAGCTGCCTGTGTATTATTATTTTCCATTTTGGGTTTCGATCTGATTATTTAATTGTTAAAGTTCCTGTTGTCTGTAATAGTTTTCTATATGCCAGGGCTGCATCTGCTTTTGCATTGATTACCCCTACGTTTGCTGCAATCTGAGCGGCATCAGCATCCAGTAGTTCCGTCATGGTAGCAAGTCCGTTGTCATATTTGTTCTTTGTAATCCTGTAATTTTCATTGGCCTGCTCTGCAGACTTTTCAAAGACGGCAATTCTCTTTTTTGAATAGTCTGTGTTCTGGTATTCTCTGTTGACCTCCAGCTTAATATTGTCATTTAATAATTCATCTGTAGCAGCCAGTTGCTTTTCCCTGGCCTGGGATTGTTTTAAAGATGAATTTTCTTTCCATATATTTGATAAATTATAAGAAATTCCCACTCCTACATTCACTGCGTTGTATACTGTAAGAAATTTAGGAATATCTGCTGCAACATAACCTCCGGTAAAAGCTATTGATGGAAGGTTTTCTGCTTTGGCTGCTTTGGTCCCCAACTCTGCTGCTTTTCTTTGCTGAACCAATGCCTGCAGATCTTTACGGTTTTCTTTAGCTTCATTCACATAGAAATCAACGGGCTTTACTTCTGAACCTTCTTCAATATAGTTTTCATCAATTTCAAGCTCTGTTGTTTCCGGAAGACCCAGCAATAAATCCATATTGATATTGGCGATATTGTAATTATTTTTTGCTTCCAGCAACTGAAGCTCAATATTTGAGGTCTGAAGGTTTGCCTTTAACCGGTCATTTCTTGCTATTAACCCATTATTCTCCATTTTAAGGAATGTCTCATCTCTTTTCTGGGAAGCAGCCAGGTTCTCTTCAAATACTTTAATAGATTGGTTTGCTTTAAACAGGTTATTGTAAGCCTGCGCTACATTATATGCAATTGCAATCTTATCATTTTCAGTGCTCAATTTAGAAGCTTCTACCAGGTATTTTGCAGACTGAATACCATATTTGATTCTACCGCCACTGTAAATCGGTACGCTAAGATTAGCAGAACCGTAAAGAACCTGATGTATTTCCGGTCCACCTGCACCGGGAGAAACACCGGGAAGCTTGATATCAACATTTGGTTTCATCGGAAGATACATATAGCTTCCGGAAACCTTTAGCTCAGGAAGCTGTCTGTTTTTTGCCTCCAGGAGATCAGCGGTAGCCTCCTCAATCTTGGCGGCATCAATCTTAAGATTCTTGCTATTCTGGATTCCCAGTTGTACAGCTTCGTCAAGAGTAAGTGTCCTTTTCTCCTGAGCATTTGCATTTGCTATTCCTATGAATAATGATAATGCAATCACTGAGTTATTTATTCTCTTCATAACCTAAAAGGTCTTTTAGTAAATATTTTATATGTTTATTAAGTTCTGTATAGTACTTTTCATCAAAGACGTCATCCTCCTCTGTATCATTAAGAAACTCCTTGTACATTTCTTTTGCATTTGACGCGTAAAACAATGTACCGCTTATGGTTGCATGAAGAAGGTAAATTGGAGGATTTTTTGTAAAAATTCCTTTTTTAAGACCACTTTCAAGAACCTGAGAATACATAGAGATGAATCCCATTTTGGTCTGCTTCAGGAATTCTACAATCTGCGGGTTTTCTGTATGAAGCTGTTCCCGTTGCATAATCCTGTAAAAACACTTATGATTCCTTACCCTTCCTGAAAACTGATCTACGATTTTTTCGATTTTCTGCCATTCATTAATATCAGTTCTTTCTAAAATGTCTTTTGAAAAAAACTGTCCTTCATTCATTCTGTATTCAACCAGCTTTTCATAAAGCTTTTCTTTAGAGCCAAAATAGTAAGAGATCATTGAAATGTTCACATTTGCGGCTTTGGATATTTCTCTTGTAGAAGTTCCGTCAAAACCCTTTTCAGCAAAAAGTTTTTCCGCAGCAAATAATATATTTTCTTCTTTTGAAACCATATCATTTCTATTTTCAGGGCGCAAATTTACACAAGTTTTAAATAAAATCAAACGATTGATTGATTTTTTAATATAGATTTAATTTATCGGATTTATAAGGCTGTCTCTATAAACTGACCAGGCCTAAAATCAAGACAAAATTAAAACAGGGAAAATACAGTAAATTGCTAAAAAGAGATCATTAAACAGCAACCTGAATATACTGTAAAAAAAACTCTGGTCAGGAACCAGAGCTTATGAGTTTTTATGAATATATCTTGATAATTTAATACCAAGATCAGTCCATACAATTCTGGGGTTTCCATTTCTGGTAAGATGCAGATCAGCTGTACTGATCTCTTCCAAAATGCTTTCGATGTTTGCCCCACTGATAAATTTTGAAAATCCGGTCCAGTTGAAACCGTTGGCATTTATTTTCTTATACACAAGGTTCTCTGACTGATAATTCTGCAGCAATGCCAATCTGAAAATTTCAGAACAGTAATTCAAAAAATTCTTCTGTTTCTCCCGGTTCCAACCTGCTATTTCCCTTGCCCAGAAAATAATACTTTTTAAATATTCCGGTTTTTTCTTCACCATAAAAGCATCGCGAACCCACTGCACAAAAAGTTTCTCAAATTCGTTTGTTTTATCCCCTGAATTCAGGAGTTTGACGGCTTCATTGAGATCTCCCTGTGCCTCATGAATAATTTCCCTGACTTTTTCTTCAGTAACAGAAAAATTACTTTTCATATAATGTTCAAGATCTTCATCATTAATCCTTGGAACTTCTACAACCTGTGTTCTGGAAAGAATAGTCGGAAGAATATCATTTGTATTTTCTGCTGTAAGAAGAATAATCGTCTTTGCAGGTGGCTCTTCGAGAAATTTCAGAAATTTGTTTGAAGCGGCAATATTCATTTTATCAGCCCTCCATACAATCAGAATTTTTGTACCCCCTTCAAAACTTTTCAAAGAAAACTTCTGGTTCTGATCATCTACCTCATCAGCCGAAATAAAAAGTTGTTTATTTTCGGATTCAAGAAAGGCAGTCCAGTCGTCATAACTTGCATATGGAGATGCCAGAATCATTTCCCTGAACTCTTCAAATTTATTTTTACTCAGAGAATTTTTGTTATCCGTAAAAACAGGAAAACTGAAATGCAGATCCAGGTGATTAAGGTGCTCCACTTTAGATGCAGCATGCTCATTTTCCCGGCTTAGGATTTCCCTGGCGTAAGCCAGCACCATAGGTAATGTCCCATATCCTTCTTTTCCGACAAAAAGCTGGGCATGACTCACTCTGTTTTCAGCGATACTTTCCTGAAGAAGTTTTTTAAGGTTTTGCTGTCCGGCTATGTTCTCCCAATTCATGTCTCAAAGATAAAAAAACTGAAGAAGAATTTAAGTCTAAATTTATGAATAATCAATTTTGAAATAAAACCCTCACAGATATTTGGCAGAATACGGATAATCTCACAGGCAGAGTAAATTGTTAATCATAAAAAAGGACATAACTATTCATGAACCCTCGTGATACAGGCCTTAACAAACTTTAACCACATATAATTTTTACAATTCATTAATATTTAAGATATTTGCGCATTGTTTTAAAAAGAAAGAATGAAAAAAATCTTTGTAGTATCATTCATATCAGTTGGATATTTTCTGAATGCACAGAGTCTAAGCAACTCTCCTTACGCAACATACGGAATTGGAGATGTAAAATATGATAATACGATCGAAACTGCTTCAATGGGTGGTATATCAACTGCCTTTATCAGTGACTTTACCAGTAGTTTCAATTTTGCTAATCCGGCAAACAATGCCAACTTTGAGCTTACAAGCATCAGACTGGAAGCAACTAACGAAAACAATTATTTCAAATCGAACTATCAGGATACGAAATCTACAAAGCATTCTACATATCTTTCCAATATTGCTTTGGCCTTTCCTTTATCCCCAAAGGTAAAAATGGGACTTTCCTATCAGCCCTACAGCTCAAAAAGTTACAATATTGTAAATTCAGAGACCGCAGAAAACGGACAAACATATTATAATGCTTTTAAAGGAAGTGGTACTTTAAATACAGCACAGGTAGCTGTTTCCTATAAAATCAACCAACAGTTTTCCGTAGGTGCCAGAGCTAATCTTTATTTCGGGGACCTTTATGACCTTAATGAATTCAGTACATCAAATTCTGAATACATTAATGGATATGAAACAAAGAACAGAATCAAAAATTTTAACTTCACCCTGGGGACAAGTTATCAGAATCTGAATACGCGTACTGATAAAAAGTTGACCATTGGAGCTACTGCCACTTTTGGGAATACCAGCAATATGACGACAGATTATACCAACAGTACTTACAGGTATATTGATGCAGACGGCACAAAAGGAAGTGATACTCAAATTATTGAACAAAAAAGCAAAAAGACCAAAAACCTTATTCCGCTGCAGGCTTCTGTAGGGGTAGGATACGGAAGTGAAAACCATTGGTTTGTTTCAGGACAGCTTGACTATAAAAAGGGAGAAGATATTTCATATTTTGGTAAAAGCTTCAGCTTCCAGGATACTTACAGAATTTCTGCCGGTGGATGGTACCTTCCTAATTATAATAATTTCAGGAATTATTTTTCCAGAGTTATTTACAGATATGGAGCTTTTTATGAAAGAGGGAATCTTAATATAGATGGTAACAGTATTAATAAATTCGGTATCTCTGCCGGAGTAATGCTTCCATTCAAAAACAGCAGTATCACAAGAATGAGTGGTCTTGAAATAGGACTGGAGGTTGGAAAACGGGGTACTTTAAAGAATAACCTGATCAACCAGAACTTCATCAATCTGAGAATTGGCTTTAACTTTGCTGATAAGTGGTTCAGAAAGACCCTTTATAACTAGAATGAACTTTTCAAAAAAAATATCATATAAAAATATAGCATGCCTTTTTAGTTGTGCTATATTTTTTATATTGACTTCCTGTGAAGAAGACCTTACTAAAAGCAATGGAAGTCAAAGTAAGAACTTTCCTTCGCAGATCATCAATAATGCCAATATCGTACAGCGCGATTCCGGTTTTGTTACCCTAAAGGCAAAAGCACCCATTATTGAAAAGTATGAACTGATTGACAGTCCTTATGTTGTTGCAAGAAAAGGAATCAATATTGAGTTCTTTGACAAAAAGAAGCCTAAAATCCCCGGAAAAATTACCGCCAGGTATGCCCGTATTTTTGAATATAAAAAATTCTACGAAGCAAAAGGTGATGTAAGAATTACTACGAATGAAGGCCAGAAGTTTGCTATGCAGAGTATTTACTGGGACCAGAAGAAAAACAGGATTTATACCAAAGATACTGTTTATGTAACGATGGAAGACGGTTCTACACTGGTTGGAGCCAATGGAATGACTGCCAAAGATGATTTTTCAGAATACACCTTCTATAACAATTCAGGAGACTTTAATTCCAAAAGGATCTCTGAAAACAAAAAATAAATAACTCTACATGAAAACTCTTGCTATTGGGCTCATGTCCGGAACAAGTCTGGATGGTCTCGATATTTGTCTCGCTGAATTTGAAAAGCAGGATAAATGGACATTTCAGATTTTAAAAACTGAGACGCTCCCCTATTCCGAAACCTGGGAAAGCAAGCTTAAAAATTCCATCTATCTATCCACAGAAGAAATATTGGAACTTCATTCCGAATATGGATTTTATCTTGGTCGGCAAGTAAGAGAGTTCATTAGAAAACATCAGCTTGAAAACATTGATCTGGTTGCCTCACACGGACATACTGTATTCCATCAGCCACAAAAGAAATTCACTCTTCAAATCGGAGACGGAAGAGCCATTAAGCTGGAAACCGGATTACCTGTTGTTTATGATTTCAGAAGCCAGGACGTTCTGATGAATGGAAATGGTGCTCCCCTGGTTCCTATAGGTGATGAATTACTTTTTTCAGAATACAGTGCGTGTCTGAATCTGGGAGGATTTTCCAACATTTCTTTACGATCAGAAGGAAAAAGAATAGCTTTTGATATAGCTCCGGTGAACATCATCCTGAATCATTTGGCTCAGAAGGTTCATAAAAGCTTTGATGAAAATGGCACTTTGGCGAAAACAGGGAAAATAAACGAAGTTTTGCTTGAGAAACTCAATGCATTGGAATTCTACCAGCAACCTCATCCTAAATCATTAGGAATAGAATGGTGCAATCAACACATATTTCCCACTCTTCTGAATCTGGAAACATTAGATGCTCTGGCTACTTTTACAGAGCATACCGCTCAACAGATTTCCAATGTTATCAACAACAATAGCATAAAAGATATTCTGATTACGGGAGGAGGTGCTTATAACACGTTTTTGATTGAAAAAATAAGAGAAAGAACAAAAGCCGAAATCATCATTCCCGAAAAAGAGATCATCAATTATAAAGAAGCCCTGATCTTTGCTTTCATGGGTGTATTAAGAATAAATAATGAGATTAATATTCTTTCATCAGCTACCGGAAGTTCAAAAGATCACTGTTCAGGCATAATTGTTTGATAAGCCATGATACCTGAAAAAATAAAAACCTCCGGAACCGGAGGTTTATTATTATTTATAAGCTTCAATCTTATCCGTCAGTGTATTGATAAAATTTTGCAGAGGCTTCTCTACCATCATTTTGATAAAAGGGTTGAATTTTCCTTCAAAAAGCATCTGTACTTCTGTCTGGTTTTCATTAAGAGGATTCAAAGTTGCTGTTAATGAAAAATCCAAACTTGAACTTGCAGATTTTAAAACCGCTTTTCTATCATCTACTTCATCTATTTTCAATGCTATTTCCGGCATTCCCTGTAATCCGAATTTAAAACCATTATCTCTGGTTTCAAATTTCTGAAGGCCGTCCGGCATAAATTCTTTATAATTTTCAGGAGACTTCAGTAATTCTGTTAGCTCCTTAGATGATTTATTGACAATAATTTTTCGTCCTTCTAAATTCATTTTTTATTTTTGTATTTAAATTCTTAATTCTTACAAATGTATAAAGTTTTTGTGAACGAAAAAAAATTATTAATATCTAAGCATCCTGAGGAACTTGAAAAGAGTCTTGGGTATGAAAGTTTCACAACTTTAGAAATTGCATTAGATCTTTTGGAAAATACATCAGCAAAAGAACTCAATGTTTTCGGTGAGAATATTGAAGAGATCTGGCAGGAGTTTCAGAAACTGTTCAGAATCATAGAAGCTGCAGGAGGCATTGTAAGCAATCCGGAAGGTGAAGTTCTTTTTATCAAAAGATTAGGTAAATGGGATCTTCCAAAAGGGAAAATGGAAAAAGGTGAATCCAAAGAAGAATCTGCAATAAGGGAAATAGAAGAAGAAACCGGTCTGAGAAATGTGGAGCTCGTAAGATTTATCAATACGACCTATCATATCTATGTGGAAAGAAACGGTGAAAAGATTCTAAAGTGTACCCATTGGTTTGAAATGAACTTCAGCGGAGAAGATACATCAAAACCGCAGACAGAGGAAGGGATAACGGAAGTTGCCTGGAAAAACAGCCTGCAGATAGAACAGGAGGTTTTTCCCAGCACATTCAAAAATATCAAACTTATTGTTAAAGATTTCCAGGCGTCTAAAACTAAATAAAATCAATCACCTTTTCCAAAGCTATTCCTCTTGAACCTTTCAGGAGGATATTCTCTGAATGGATAGGGTTCTGCTTCAGATATTCTATTAAGGATGTAGTATCTTCAAAGGAAAGATTGGAAAGGTTTGTTGCTTTAAAATGTTTTCCCACTGTAATGATCTGATCAAAATTCAGTTCCTGAGCCAGTTTTAAGATGTTTTTATGTTCTTTCTCGCTTTCGGCGCCTAATTCCAGCATATCACCAATGATAATGGTTTTAGTACCCTCAAAAGTAACAAAATTGTTTAATGAAGCTGTCATAGAGCTTGGATTGGCATTATAAGTATCCAGGACCAAAGTTCTGTTTTCTTTTTTTACGACCTGTGAACGCATATTGGTTGGGGTGTACTGCTCAACAGCATGCTTTATTTTTTCAAAACCAATTCCAAAATGGAGTCCAAGACTTGCCGCTACACACAGATTTGTAAAGTTATAATCACCTGTAAGTCTGGAAACGGCTTTCATTCCATTGTATTCAAGTCCAACAAAATGTTCTTTGGAAAAAGATTCAAAATGATAATCTGAGTCTGTTTTTCCAAAGGTTATCTTTGGCGAATAATCCTGAGTTTTTTCTGCCTGAATCGGATCATTTTCATTAACAATAATCGTTTTGCTGTTACTCTTAAGATAATCGTAGAGCTCAGATTTACCTTTAATAACACCTTCAAACCCACCGAATCCTTCCAGGTGTGCTTTTCCAAAATTGGTAATATATCCAAAATCGGGCTGGGAAATTGTACACAAGAATTCAATTTCTTTCTGGTGATTTGCTCCCATTTCAATAACAGCCATTTCATGCTCAGGCTTTATAGAAAGAATGGTTAAGGGAACACCTATATGATTATTCAGGTTCCCGAAGGTATACTGTACATTAAGCTTTTCTGAAAGCACCGCATGTATAAGCTCCTTTGTCGTTGTTTTTCCATTACTTCCCGTAAGCCCGATAAAGGGAATCGTAAGTTTACTTCTGTGATATTTTGCCAATTCCTGTAAGAATTCCAGGGTAGACGGAACATAAAATATATTTTTACCCTTGTTTTCAAATTCAGGTAATTCTACAATTACTGCAAGAGCACCATCATCTACTGCTTTTTCCGCTAAAGTTGCAGCATTGAAATTCTCACCGGAAAAGGCAAAGAAAATATCATTTTCTGTTATTTTTCTACTGTCGATGGTTACTTTACCAGCCTGTAAAAATAAAGGATAAAATTGTTCTATATTCATGGTTCAAAAATAAAAAACCTTCCGAAAATCCGGAAGGTTTTTTATAAGTATTTTTGATAATATTATCTTCGAGTTCTACTCTTGTCGTTTGTTCTTGCATCTTGTGCTACACGGAATCCGATCCAGCCATAAGATTTACTCTGGTTTTTATATCTTCTCTGACCCGGATCCAGCCAGTAAGCTGTATCCTGCCAAGATCCTCCTTTTACTACTCTTATATCGTTAGAAATTCCGGAAGTTCTCTCTTTAGTATCCTTCTGTAATTTCACTCTACCGTTTGCATCTACAACAAAACTCTTACGAGGTGCATTGTACATATCAAATGATGAAGCTGAATCACCTTCTCTTCTGAACTCCAGAGAAGACTGTCTGTCTCCGTCTCTGTAATTTCTGTAATCGGCAATTGTTTCTCTTTCAAATTGTCCCGGAAGTCCTTTGTATACTAATCTTCCATCAGCTAAAGTATCATATTTGATAGAACCTTCGTCAATCATCTTGTAAGTTCCGTCACCGTTTCTTACAATAGCCTGAGGCATATTTCCTCTGTAGTAGTTGAAATCATTGTAATCTTCATCAATGATAGGTCTGTAAACATCGGCAGTCCATTCAGCAACGTTACCATACATACCATAGATTCCCAAATCATTTGATGGATATTGTCTTACGTCTGATGTTTGTGCAGATCCGTCGTTCTTCCATCCTGCAATACCTGAGTAATCACCTTTCCCCATTTTAAAGTTTTCAAGGAACATTCCTCTATCTCTTCCTTTGGTACCTCTTAATCTTTCGATTTCCGGCTTTTTACCTAGGTATTGGTTGTATTCTCTGTTTTTAGCCATACCAAGAGCTGCATATTCCCATTCAACTTCAGTAGGAAGTCTGAACTTCTGAACCATTGCAGCATTGGGAGCCCTGTTTGCGGCAAGAAGTCTCTGGTTGGTAGTTTTAAGACCTGTTTTCTGCTGCATTCTCTGCTCATTGATATATCCCTGCATTTCAGGATCATTCGATTTGAATTTATCCATATTGAATGCTGTTCCTCCCTGGTTATTGGATTCGTTGATATACAAATCTTTTGCAATAATACCAGCGTTCATCAAAGCTTTTTCGTTCGCTCTGTCTGTCAGCCATTCACAATATCTGTTTGCCTGAGTCCAGGAAACTCCTACTACCGGGTAGTAGTCAAATTCCGGAGAACGCAGGTACGTTTCATTATAATCGTTTCTAGATAATTTGTTGTCCCATAATAAGGTATCCGGTAAAGCTCCGTTATAGATCTCCTTAAAGCTAGGGTCACTTGGTGGGAATACATACTTCAACCATGTAAGGTATTCGCGGTATTCATAGTTTGTAATCTCAGTTTCTCCGATGAAGAATGAACTTACCTGCATTCTGCGAGGGGTGTTATTCCAATCGTGCATAACATCATCTTTCACTAATCCCATTGTAAAAGTTCCACCTTCTACATATACCATTCCCGGCCAACCTTTCTGCTTCTGTTGCTTTCCTGCAAAAAACCAACCCTGTTTTTCGTTTGGTTTCCAACCTGTTTTACTGACAAATTTTTTGGTACCGCCACCTTTGCTGGTTCCTGATCCGCCACAGCTGGTTAATGCAAGTGTAGAACTTAATGCTATTAATGAAAACAACTTTAGTTTTTTCATAGTCGATATAAATATTTTCAAAGTACAAAGA
This sequence comes from Chryseobacterium flavum, assembly GCF_003385595.1. Classification (GTDB taxonomy): domain Bacteria; phylum Bacteroidota; class Bacteroidia; order Flavobacteriales; family Weeksellaceae; genus Chryseobacterium; species Chryseobacterium flavum. Next base: position 24,285 of record NZ_QNUE01000021.1, read on the forward strand.
AAAAATAAATTATTCAATAAATCAAATAAAGATTTGATTTTTTTGAAAAACGATAACAAATTAATTTTATTGTATCACAATTTAATTATAAAATTTTCATTTATTTTGTAATTTAGAAATTTCAATAATAAACATGAGACAAAAAATCACGCTTTTATTTCTAATCTCTTTTGTATCAACACTTTGGTCCCAAAGAAACACCATTGAATGGGATGGTTCAAAAATTCAGGACTTTGGGGACACAAAATTAAATCTTCCAAATTTTAAAAATGAAGGTTTTTCCTTTGGCCAAAATAACGTTTTTATCATAACTAAACAAAAAATTGGAGAAAAGCAGTTAAAAGTTTCTGATCTTGTCTGGGAAAATATTCCCAACAGAGAATTATATGATTTAGATAGAGGAAGTCTTCCTGATAATGATATTGCAAACATCACATATTATAATTTAGAAGGAGAAAATTATGCCAGTATCAGTATTGCTTTATTTAAGAATGTTAAGGGGCGTGTTCAAAGATTATCTTCATTTAGTGTTTCTGAAGCTGCAGCCCTGAACATGTCCGGTGGCCTGAACAGGATTGGTTCTGCTGCCAATCCTTTGTCAAGTGGAAATTTTTACAAAATAAAAGTTGATAAATCCGGTATATTTAAAATTACAACCCAGTTTTTAAAAGATAACGGCATTAATCCATCATCTGTAAATCCTAAAAATTTCAGAATTTATGGAAATGGAGGACTTATGCTTCCGGAATTCAATCAGGATCCAAGATACAGTGCCCTGCAGGAAAATGCTATCCAGGTTGTAGGTGAAGATGATGGCGTGTGGAATGATAATGATTATGCTCTTTTCTATGCACAGGGTCCGGATGGATATAACCTTTATGATACAGATAATGGTAACGGCTATAAAAGAACCGACACCCGAAATGATAAAAGCAATAATCTGAAAAATATTTATGAGGACTTTTCCTATTATTTTATTAATTTCGATAAAGGCCCGGGGAAACGGGTACAGACGGTGGATGGTAATCTTCCTGCCCAGCTGATCACAAGGTATGACAGCTATCAGGTTATCAACAATGACCAGAAAAATCTTATGAAAGTGGGGAGAGTATGGGTTGAAGATGCTCCTTTTACGACGGAAAAAACAGTTACCTTAACAACCAATTCCGCAATACAGCCTAACGATATTATAAGATACAGAACAAGGGTAGCCGGATACAGAGCACAGCAAAATAGCCTTGAAATCAGGATCAATGACCAGAACCCTGTTTCCTGGCCGGTTCCCGAAGATACCCCGACCTTCCAGTATAATTATTATTTTCTGCCCCCTTATTCGGGAACACTGACCAATATCACCGGAAATCAGGTTACCTTCAAGTACAATCCGGATATTTCCCTGAATCCTAACGGAACATTCTATATTGATTATATAGAACTGCAATACAAGGAAAATCTTGTGTTTAATGGGTCACAAATGAATTTCAGGGATTTTTCACTGGTAAGCGGCAGCAATACCAATTACGGATTCAGTATTTCCAATGCTTCAAATATTGAGCAAGTATGGGATGTTACGGATATTACCAATGCCAACAGAAGGGTAAATAAGGCAGGAGCCGGAAATTTCAATTTTTCCTACATTGCTTCTGATCCGAATTTTAATAATGAGTTTGTGGCTTTTAGAGCCGATGCTGCATACTCTCCACAGTTTGTTGAGAGAATAGGAAATCAAAACCTTTCTGCTCTTCAAAATATAGATTATCTGATACTCACTGTTCCGGAAATGATGGGACAGGCACAGAGGCTGGCCAGCTACCATCAGACTAAAAACAACTACAAAGTAGAAATTGTAGACGTTAATAAAGTTTATCAGGAGTTTGGAAGCGGAAGCAAAGACCTTACTGCCATCAGAGATTTTGTTACAAAACTGAATACACCACAGGGCAGACTTAAATATGTTTTCATTCTGGGTGATACTTCATATGATTATAAAAATAAAGTTTCAAACAATTCGAATATTATTTCCAGCTATCAGAGTGAGCAGTCTTCAGATTATGTGGGTTCTTTTGTTACTGATGATTATATTGTAATGACCAGCCCGCAAACAGCAAGAATCATTGAAAACAATCTGCCTGATGTACCGGTAGGAAGAATCCCTGCATCAAATGTTTCTGAAGCCGGAGATATGATCAGTAAGACCCTTGCCTATTATAATGCGCTTCCGGGGCAGTCAAGCCCGTTTGGAGACTGGCGTATGAGACTGGACTTCGTTGTAGATGATGATGCTGAAGACGGTGGCCCATTCCATAATGTAATGAATACAACATTGGTAAATGTATTTGAACAACCTGCACAGCAGGAATTAAAAGAATATAACGTTAAAAAACTGTATCTGGATTCCTTCACTGCCCAAAGTACTGCGGCAGGGCAAAGGTACCCGCAGGTTAATCAGGCAATCTCCAATGCTATCGGAAACAGTATGTATCTGTTCTATTTCGGGCACGGGGGGATTAACGGGTGGGCTCAGGAAAGAGTATTAACCAGTACTGAGATCCAAAACGCCAACAATTTTTCCAATGTATACAGCAGATTTCCGTTTGTTTCTACAATCACCTGTGAGTTTACCTTATGGGACGAACCTGCAACCAACTCAGCCGGAGAACAGTTTATTAAGCTGAAGCAGGGAGGTGCTGCCGCAATGATTACTTCCAGCCGTGCCATAGGGGTTATTTACGGACGCCAGTTTACAGATACTTATACTAAGAATATTTTTAAACTGAACAATGATGATTTTGAATCTTTAGGAAATGCCCAATTAACAGCAAAAAAACAAAGAGGACCGGATCTTAACCATTTAAAAGTTAACTTCCTTGGCGATCCTGCTATGAAACTAAGCAGACCTCAAAGACTTCTGGTTATAGATAATATTGAAACTCCTGTTCCCGGTCTTATCAGAGGACTGGATTTTGTTAAGATCAAAGGGCATATCAACAATCCTAACGGAACAGTAAACAATACGTTCAACGGAAGAGTTACGATTAATATTTTTGATAAAAGAATCAATAAAAAAACATTAAATAATGACGGAGGCCTTACTCCTGTACTTGAATATACTGAGGAAGGAAGTCCCATTGTAAAAGCTTCGGGAACTGCTGTAAACGGAGTATTTACTGTTGAATTCTATGTTCCAAAAGACATTAATTATACGGTGGGACAAGGAAGAATGCTGGGCTATGCAGACAATAAGGTAACAGATGTATTTAATAATCAGGTGGTACAGGTAGGAGATATCAATCCTAATGGTATTAATGACAACCAGCCTCCTAAGGTAAAATTGTATATGAATAATACCAATTTTGCGGATGGCGGTATTACCAATCAAAACCCCACTCTTCTGGCTTGTCTTACAGATGACACAGGAATCAATTCCACAGGCTCCGGTGTGGGGCATGACATTACCGTATATCTTGACGGACAGATTATCAACACTATTGTTTTGAATGATTTTTATGCTGCGGGGGAAGGAAACGGATGTCTGAGCCCAAGCCTGGCCGAGTATCAAAAAGGAAATGTAACCTATCCTTTCAGAAATTTAGCAATTGGGCAGCACCAGTTAACATTTAAAGTTTGGGATATAAACAATAATTCGACAACTGCAACGTTAAATTTTGAGGTTAAGGATGAATCTGATCAGCATTTGGTAATCAACCGCCCGCTGAACTGGCCGAATCCTTTTACCAATAAGACTTACGTTCAATTTGAGCATAACTGTGATGATATTCTGGATGTAAATGTTCAGATTTATACAATTACCGGAAGACTGGTAAGAACTTTATCGCAGGCAGTAGTTGCAGAACCGTTCCTGCAGGGCTTCAGAACCCCTCGTCAGGCAATAGAATGGGACGGAAGAGATGATTTTGGGTCTACAGTTGCAAAAGGTACGTATATTTTTAAGATATTTGCAAAAAGTCAAAATCAGGAAAAATGCAAAGGAAGTGCTACAGCTGTAGAAAAAATGGTACTTTTGAAATAATTTAAATAAAACTTAGATAATAAAATTAATAAAAAACTGATAATATATAAAAGACAACATATGAATTTAACTACTAAACTGCTTTTAGGATTTGGGTTAAGTGCTGGTTTTCTAGGCTATTCGCAAGATTTAGGGAAAATAAACCCAGTGCTCACCGGAGCTCCTTTCCTAAGAATTGCACCCGATGCAAGATCAGGAGGTATGGGAGATCAGGGGGTGGTAACCTCTCCGGATGCATTTTCACAATTCTGGAATGCTGCGAAATATCCTTTTAGCAGAACAAGTTCTTCCATCGGTCTTAACTATACACCGTATATGGGAAAACTTACTAACGATGTATTCTTACTTTATGGGGCATTCCATAAGTTTCTGGGACAGGAAGAAAGATCTACCATTTCTGCAAGTATCTATTATTTCAATATGGGACAGGTAGACCTTACCCAGCTGGTAGGTACAGAGATTGCTTCAATGGGTACATCAAAACCAAACGAATTCTCTATTGACGTTGCGTATGGTCTGAAGCTTTCTGACTCCTACTCTATGGCTGTAACAGGTAGATTTATTCGTTCAGACTTAGCCGGAGGATTCAATACAGATACAACTCTAAAAGCGGCCAACTCGTTTGCCGTAGATGTTTCAGGATATTATAGCTCTCCCAGATTCTCAAGTATCGGAGGATATGACGGGAAAGTAAATGCCGGTTTTGCAGTTCAGAACTTAGGTCCGAAACTGGATTATACAGGAAACGAAGAATCGAGATCTTACCTTCCTACCATGGCCAGATTAGGGGTAGGTTATGATATGTACCTGGATGACATGAACAGAATCGGAATCAGTGTAGAAGGTTCAAAGCTTTTGGTTCCGGGATCTGAATATGTGGGAACAGATCCAAATACCAGACAGCCTAGATATGAAGTTCCGAATGTAGGTGTAATGGCCGGTATCGGAAAGTCATTTAAAAATAAAAACAGTATCATGTACAGTGGTGCTATCGAATATTCATATGATAATGCTTTTTCTGTAAGAGGAGGTTATTTCCATGAAAGTGAAGAGCAGGGAGCAAGACAATTTGCAACAGCAGGTATCGGATTGAATTACCGTTCTTTTGGTCTGGACCTTTCTTACCTGATCAATATGTCAAAAATCAACAGTGCATTGGATAATACACTTCGTTTTGGTCTTACCTGGAATATCGGAGACGAAACATCTAACAATGACCGTTAAAAAAAGCAACCGCTATATAAAAAAGCCTCATACTATAATTAGTCATGAGGTTTTTTTATAGTTAATAGCGAGTCGTCAATACGCTTCGCCTGTCAATTTGTTTTCACACAATAAAATTTCACCATTTACATTGCAAAGCAAAAAATTCACTGTTGACCCTTAAATAATGTAATCGTATAATCAAGAAGTTTTCCATCCCCATAATCTCCATGGCCGGGAACTACAATTTTTACATCCGGATATTCTTTTTTAACTTTTTCAACAGTATTTGACCACGCTGAAATATTGGCATCTCCCAAATATCCTTTACCTGCCTCAATTTCTTTCAATAAACAGCCTCCAAATAAAATATTTTCACCTGGAAAATATCCTACAGCATTATCTTTTGTATGTCCCTCTCCAAAAAATTTTGCGATAACATCTTTATCACCTACCTTCAAAACAACAGCATCATCAAAACTGTTTTCAGGAATAACAAAATTATTTTCTCTGGCTAATTCAATAGTTTTAACATATGAATAAGATGGAATTTTCTTTTTATGAAACGCCATCAGCCCTCCTAAGCTATCATCATGAAAATGGGTTGGAATAACGGCATTAATTTTTGCACCAAGTTCTTCATTAATCCATTGTATCAGCTCTTCCGAACTTTTATCATTAGTGGGAGTATCAAAAACAACAGCTTCGTGATGATCTTTCACAATCAATCCATTACAGGGTACATTTCCAAAATCATTCGTCTGTTTAAAGGAAGTATGAATAAAAGAATTTTCTGAAATCCGGGTAATAATCAGCGTGTTGGATTTATAAATTTCCTTTGCTTTGAAACCTTTCCTGTTCTGTGAGCCACAACTCACAAGGAAAAAAGGAAAGAATATCATGAGAATATTTTTAATTGTATTTTTCATGAAGCCATTATTTAGAGTTGAAATAAGCTAAGGTAAGAATTCGTGGAACAAGATTTGTTGGCTGTTGTGTTAAAAAATGATCAGCATTGATCTATGGTTTATCAATCTGATTCGTTTATCGGTTTATTTTAAATAACAGGACAGCACTTAAAAAAAATATAATATTTAAGTTTATAAAAGTCTCTTTTTTATGGCAGTTTTCTTAAATTCAATAGCTATTTTTGTAATATGAACTATTCGGCGGAGCTAAAAAAATTTGTAACCAGTCAATATGTATATTCTGCAATCAGAATTACGCTGGCTACTGTTCTGCCTTGTTTAGTCCTGGCCCACTTCGGAATTCTGAAAGAATACTTCCTGTTTCCTCTCGGAACCAGTTTTGTAGCACTTACTGACCAGCCTGGACCTTTTATCAGAAGAAGAAATGCCCTGGCTTTTGCAATCTGCTGTTTTGTCTTTGTTGCATTCATTGCAAGCCTGGTAATGAATTTTAAAATACTGGTACTCTTTGAAATCATTGCATTCGGTATGTTTTTTTCACTTATCGGGGTGTACGGACAGAGGCTGGCTGCTGTAGGTTCTCTTTCGCTTGTTGTCCTGGCGATCTTTATTGACGGACACCTTACCGGAAGCAATATATTTAAAAGCCTTCTGATATTTGCCAGCGGATGTATCTGGTTTTTACTGATATTCCTCGTTGTGACAACCATCCGTCCTTATAAGCTGGCAGGACAAATGATTGGTGAAAACTATCTTCAGCTTGCGGAATTTTTAAAAATAAAAGCCAATTATTACCAGAAAAACCCTGATTTTGATAAGCTGACCACCCAGGTTATTACCAAACAGATCGAGATAAAGAATCTCCAGGAAGATACCCGTGAAACGGTTTTTAAAACAAGAACCATTGTCAACGAATCTACGACAACCAGCCGGCTGCTAATGCTGATGTTTCTGAACTCTATGGACCTTCATGAAAAACTGATGACGTCCGAAAGTGATTATCAAAAACTGCAGCAGAGTTTTGAGGACAGTATGATTCTGGTTAACATCCATGATTACCTCAATTTGCTGGCAGAAGAGATTACCAATATCGGGATTGCGCTCCAGAGTGGAACGAGAGCAAAGCCTATGTTTAATCTGGAACTCGAGCTAAAAAACCTGAATTTCAATTATTTCGAGCTCAGAAATAAACAGCTGTCCTCCGACAATCTCGAAAATTTCATGATCCTGCGCCAGATCCTGATGCGTATTAATGAAATTACAAAAGAGATCAATGAGATTTACAAAGTTTTTTCCCAGGACATAAAACTGGCAAAAAGTTTATCCACCGGTTTAGATCTTAAAAAGTTCATGCCCAATGAGCCTAAACTTAACGCCAAGGTTTTAAGAAATAATATTTCATTATCGTCATCACATTTCCGTCATGCAATCAGGATTACTACAGCCCTGTTGGTTGGGTACCTCTTTTCCATGTTTGATTTTCTGGGGCTAGGACATACCTACTGGATATTAATTACCATCACCGCTATTTTAAAGCCTGCCTACTCCATTACCAAGCAAAGAAACCTTCTTCGTCTCTATGGAACAGTTACAGGAGCTACCATTGCATATATCATTCTGCATTTTATTCATATTAATGGTGTTTTGTTCGCTATTCTGCTTATCAGTATGATTATGTGTTTCAGTTTTTTAAAGGGAAGGTATTTTTGGGCAGTATTGTTCATGACAATTTATGTTTTCCTGAGTTTTAATTTTTTAAACCCCGGAAAAGTGGATGTTATTTTCAAAGACAGGGTGCTGGATACTGCAATTGCCGGAATTATTGCATTTGCAGTTTCTTATATTGTGCTGCCTGTCTGGGAACACACCCAGACCCTGGATCTGATGAAAAAATCTGCTGCAGATAATCTTATTTATTTTCAAAGTGTGATGTCAAAATTTCTTAATGGAAGTTTTGACATTGAGGATTATAAAGTAAAGCGGAAAAATGCTATTATTTCTTTAGCTAATCTTTCAGATAATTTTCAGAGAATGATCTCTGATCCTAAAAACCAGCAGAAAAAGCTGGAAGTTGTTCATCAGTTTGTTGCCACATCCCACCTTATTACGGCATACACCGCTTCTCTTTCCCAATATTCTAAAAGTAATGAACAATATCCTGAAATAGATGCCGAAAGCTGGAGCAGGAAAATTGAAGCTGAAATGCAGCAGACTTCTGCATTGTTAAATGGAGATGATGTCAATGAAGCGCTTAAAATGGAAAGCCGCCTAGAGCCTGAAGATTCTTCTATTGAAGATATGCTGCTAAAAAGAAAGACGGAGATTGAAGAGAATGATATTGTAGACAGAAGAGATCCGGACAAAATTTCGCATCTGACAGAGCTTAAGAATATTCATGATATCCTGGAACTGATTTATGATGTGGCTAAGGAGCAGAGAAAAGTTATTGAAAAATACAGAAGCGAAAAACACGTTACTCCTCCACAATCGTAAAGCAATAATCATCAAAAAACTCAACCCGGGCTTTAAATTCATCAGAAAACTGATTATCATATACCCTGCAGCTTATTTTGTGAAGATGTTTTAGTTCGAAAGGTTTTACTTCATAATTTTTCTTCAGGGACCAGTACTTCGAGTGATGAATTTTATACATACTTTCCTTTACACTCCATATGATTGTATAAAAAGTATCTGCCTTATCTTCGGGAATAAATCCCCGTTCATGCTCATAGGTAAATTTATCAATCACCCTTAAAATTTTGGGATTAAATTTCTCAATGTCTATTCCTATCTTATTTTTAGATATGGCAATAGCGGCAAATGGAAAAGAATGAGTGATGGAAATTTCGGCATCCTTAGGTGAAAGAAAAGGTTCTCTCTCCTTATATAAGATTTTAGAATGTGGTTTTAAACCTTTCAGCAGTTTTCTTACCATCAATACTTCCAATAGTTTTTTAGGATGGTAATCTTTTACCTTTTCAGCATTTTCAGGCTCCAGAAGTTCGTGAATATCAAGTTCTTCACTTTCGTCATACTTCCAAACTAGGATTGTGGCATTATCATCTGAAAAATCTCGGTAAAGGGGCATTGTTTTTTTATTCGATAAAAATAATAAAAAGATATGGAAGAAGAAAATGAATAAAGAGCTCGTGGGCATCGAAGCCTGAAGATTAAAACTGCTGTCCTCTCTTGTTTTCAGGAATCCTAAGCTTAAATCTCCCGCTTCTTCCCCTATTCAGGCCTATAATTAATACTTAACCTGTTGTTTTTTTATCTTAATTATTAATTGTAATTTTGCAGTTCATTATCAATTGAATTTTAAAAATTATTCATTAAATATGAGTACTACAACACAATACGTTCCTTATAAAGTTAAGGATATTTCCCTGGCAGAATGGGGAAGAAAAGAAATTACCCTTGCGGAGGCAGAAATGCCAGGTTTGATGGCTATCCGTGAAGAATACGGGCCTTCACAACCGCTTAAAGGAGCAAGAATTGCAGGATGTCTTCACATGACAATCCAAACAGCTGTGCTTATTGAGACTCTTGTAGCTTTAGGAGCTGAAGTTACATGGTCTTCTTGTAATATTTTCTCTACCCAGGATCATGCCGCTGCTGCTATTGCTGCTGCAGGAATTCCTGTTTATGCATGGAAAGGGTTAACTGAAGAAGAATTTGACTGGTGTATCGAGCAGACTTTGTTCTTCGGAGAAGACAGAAAGCCATTGAACATGATTTTAGATGATGGTGGAGATTTGACAAACATGGTTTTTGATAGATACCCACAGTTTACAAAAGATATCAAAGGCCTGTCTGAAGAAACAACTACTGGTGTACACAGACTGTACGAAAGAATGAAGAATGGAACCCTGGTAATGCCTGCAATCAATGTAAACGATTCGGTAACCAAATCTAAATTTGACAACAAATACGGTTGTAAGGAATCTGCAGTAGATGCTGTAAGAAGAGCTACAGATGTAATGCTGGCAGGTAAAAGAGTGGTCGTTTGCGGATATGGAGATGTAGGTAAAGGTACTGCTGCTTCATTCAGAGGAGCTGGTTCTATTGTGACCGTTACAGAAATTGATCCGATCTGTGCCCTTCAGGCAGCTATGGACGGATATGAAGTAAAAAGACTGGATACCGTTGTAGATAATGCTGATATCATCATCACTACCACAGGTAACTTTAATATTGTAAGAGGAGAGCATTTCCTTAAAATGAAGGATAAAGCGATCGTTTGTAATATCGGACACTTCGATAATGAAATCGACATGGCCTGGCTAAATAAAAACTATGGTCACACTAAATCTGAAGTTAAACCTCAGGTAGATATCTATACCGTTGAAGGAAAAGAAGTAATCATCTTAGCAGAAGGAAGATTGGTAAACTTAGGATGTGCAACAGGGCACCCTAGTTTTGTAATGTCAAACTCATTCTCAAACCAGACGTTGGCTCAGATCGAATTATGGAACAACTCTGCAGCTTACAAAAACGAAGTATACATGCTGCCTAAGCACCTGGATGAAAAAGTAGCTGCTTTACACCTTAAGAAATTAAGTGTGGAGCTTGAAACTCTTTCACCTGAGCAGGCTGAGTATATTGGGGTGGATGTTAAAGGTCCGTTCAAGCCTGAATACTACAGATACTAAGCATAGATAAAATATGATATGATCCCACTATTTGGAAATAGTGGGATTTTTTATGTATATCTTATCAGGTATTCTGTATTTTCTCAAAAATAACATCACACAATAACTTTTACGCTCCTGCTTTGGAAGTTTAATGAATACAGTATTTTTCCCATACTTTCCGTTCATATAGTGAGGTTAATAAAAAATGAATATATTTGGCCTCTTAAATAAAAACATTTAATTCATGAAAAAACAAAAAGTTTCAAATGCATTCATTGCAGCATCGTGGGTAGCATTGGGAGCAGGAATGATCGGCTATATCGTAGGTCTTGCCAGAGCAGAAATGCAGTTGAATGAGAAAGGTTATTATTTCACCATCCTTTTATATGGTTTATTTGCTGTGGTATCACTACAGAAAGCTGTCCGAGACAAATTAGAGAATATTCAGGTAACAGATATTTACTATGGCATCTGCTGGTTCGCTACATTATCTTCTATTGTACTGCTTGCCGTAGGGCTTTGGAATGCCACCCTGCTTCCGAGTGAAAAGGGGTTCTATGCATTTGCATTTTTACTGGCCCTTTTTGGAGCAATTGCCGTACAGAAAAATACCCGGGATAATATGATCCAGGAATAATACAAAACCTCTCCGAAAATTCGGAGAGGTTTATTTTTTCAATATCTATTTTACAACTATTGATCAAAGTGGTTCGGATGTTGTGCTTTGATGTCATCTACAGTTCCCAGTACTTTATCTTTCAGCGAATCCTGATACTTCTGAAGATTTTCTGCAATCTGAGCATCTGCACTTCCTAAAATCTTTGCTGCCAGAATCCCTGCATTTAAAGCTCCGTTCAGGGCTACTGTTGCTACAGGAATACCTCCCGGCATCTGAAGAATGGATAAAACAGAATCCCATCCGTCAATAGAATTACTTGATAAGATCGGAACCCCGATTACCGGTAGCGTTGTACAGCTGGCCACCATTCCTGGCAGATGTGCTGCCCCTCCTGCTCCTGCAACAATTACTTTAAGTCCTCTTTCTTTGGCCGTTTTAGCATAATCAAACATTCTTTCCGGTGTCCGGTGTGCTGAAACCACTGTCAATTCATATGGAATATCAAGACTTTTAAGAAAATTTGCAGCCTGTTCCATGATCGGCAGATCGCTCTGACTGCCCATAATAATTCCTACCATCTTCAATTTATTAGATTTCAAAGATAAAAAATTAAATTGAAGCTGAGAAGCCGGAAAAAACAGAATAAGAGTCTGTTTTATAAGGCTGGAGGAATAACATTCTATCACAAACTTTGCATCTTTTCTGCCTATCTATGAAGTACACCGTTAAAATCAGAAAATAATATCTTAATATAGTCTTATTGGCTTAAAATTTTCATCTGTATTCCTATAAATTACCGCATCTGTATCCATAAAATGGTTTTTAATTAGGATAAATTTGCTTTTACACCACATTGAATTTTGAAAGATTATAAACTTACACTGGCCATACTTACAGTTGCCATTGTCTGGGGGACAACATTTTTATCCATCCGTATTGCAGTGGAAACTATTCCCGCATGGTTTGTAGCAGGAATCCGCCAGCTTCTGGCTTCTGTCATTATGCTTTTAATTCTGGTTTACAGAAAAGAATTTAAATGGATTGGCTGGAACAATCTGAAATATCAGATCATATTTTCTTTACTAATGCTGGTTATAGCTAACGGAATGACTACAGTGGCTGAAGAAGAAGTAACCAGCAGTCTTACATCTTTAATAAGCGCATGTTCTCCTCTTCTCGTATTTTTTGGCAGTCTTGCATTGGGGCTTCAAAAGTTTCATTGGCGGGCTTTTGCAGGAGTGCTTTTATGCTTCAGTGGGATTGTATTCATATTCTGGGACGGCATCAATGATCTTAAAAACCCTGATTACGCATTAGGGATTCTGTTTTTATTTATTGCTATTGCCGGTTGGGCTTCCGGAACAATTTTCACAAAAAAACTAAACCTGCACAGTGGAAATATTTCTTTAAATCTATTTTATCAGTTTGCCTTTGCAGGAATTATACAGCTTATATTTGCTTTTTTATTTTCGGATAATTATAACTTCGGAAACTGGACGGTGCGCAGTATTTCTGCCATGCTCTATCTGTCTGTATTTGGTTCTGTAGCTGCTTTTTTTGCATTTCACTATGCCTTAACCAAGGTCTCCCCTGTTCAGGTCTCTATACTGGCTTACATTAACACTGTGATATCTATATTTCTAAGCTGGCTAATTCTTGGTGAGCACATTAGTGTAAAATTTGTCATTGCAGCTGTACTTATTATCTGCGGGGTTTTTATCATTAATTACAATCCGGAAATGTTTAAAAAGCAACGGATTGATTCATAAAAGATATTTTAAGTCCTTAGATTCTTTCCGTACATGGCATTTTCCAACATTTGTAACATTTCACAATTTTTCCTTATATTGTATACTCAACGTACATTATATGTTAAAAAACACATTTTTTATACTGCTGGCATCTTCCTTTCTTCTGGTAAGCTGCGACTTCAAAGAAAAGGAAAAGAACCTGACAGAACGAGAAAAACAGTTGCTCGAAAAGGAAAAAATATTCGCAAAAAAAGAATCCGAATATCAGTCTCTCTTAAAAATGAGAGACAGCATCTTTGCCAAAAAAGATTCGGTAAAAATAGCTGTATGGCCTGAGGAAATTTCAGGAGCATGGAATGGAAAAGTAATTTGTACTGAGTCTAATTGCAGTGATTATGCCGTGGGAGATCTACGCACAGATATCTGGGAGTTTGATAATGATTCCACCCAGCCAATCGCCAAAATTATTAACAATAATAATCTGATAAGACTGTATTCAGGAAAGTTTGAAAACAATGAGATAAAACTTTCCTTCAAAACAGATTCCACTTCAAAAAAGAATGTAGAAATGAGTGTTCTCCTCAATGATATTTCTGACAACAAGATCAAGGGAACCAGAACGATTACATCTGATGGATGTACAGCCAAGTTTTCTGTAGAATTAGTACGTTCCACCAAATAAACACTTATGATTTTACTGAGTATACACAACCTGAGTCTTCCTATAGAAGATCCGGTATTAAAGTTCCTGTTGGTACTGATCATCATTCTTGCAGCCCCTTTACTCCTTAATAAGATTAAAGTTCCACACCTTCTGGGACTGATCATAGCCGGAGCCATAATAGGTCCCAACGGATTCAATGTGTTATCAAGAGACAGCAGTATTGTAGTAACCGGAACAACAGGCCTTCTCTACATCATGTTCCTGGCAGGTCTTGAAATTGACATGGGAGACTTTAAGAAAAACAAATGGAAAAGTCTCACCTTTGGTATCTATACGTTCACTGTTCCTTTTATCCTGGGATACCTGGGAGGATATTATATCCTTCATTTTTCCATGCTGACTTCTATTTTATTTGCCAGCCTATTTTCTTCCCACACCCTGATTGCTTATCCATTAGTCAGTAAACTGGGAATCGCAAAAAATAAAGCAGTGAATATTACAGTTGGAGGAACTATGATTACTGATATTCTTGCCTTATTGGTTTTAGCGGTAATAGTAGGAATGTCGCAGGGGGATGTAGGTACAGAGTTCTGGATCAGGCTTTCTGTATCTTTCATCGTATTTGCTCTTATTGTACTCATAGTGTTTCCTATCATCGGACGATGGTTTTTCAAAAAGGTAGATGATAAAATTTCTCAATATATTTTTGTACTGGTCATGATCTACCTTGCAGCCATGCTCGCCGAACTGGCCGGTGTGGAGGCTATTATTGGTGCATTCTTTGCAGGATTGGCATTAAACAGGCTGATACCTCATACCTCTTCTTTAATGAACAGGGTAGAATTTGTTGGAAATGCGATCTTTATTCCATTCTTCCTGATCAGTGTGGGAATGCTTATCGACTTTAAAGTCTTCTTTAAAAGCTGGGAAACCCTGGAAGTAGCCGGAATTATGCTTGTTGCTTCTATCGGAGGAAAATACCTTTCTGCTGTTGCCACACAGAAAACATTCAGGCTAACTAAGGAGGAGGGTAAGCTGATATTCGGGCTAAGTTCGGCTTCAGCTGCGGCCACGTTGGCATCGGTAATGGTAGGATATAATATTATTCTTTCAGAAACTGAAACCGGAGAACCGGTAAGACTATTAAATGAACACGTTCTGAACGGAAGTATTTTACTGATCCTGATTTCCTGTACCATTTCTTCATTCATTTCTATGGCGAGTGCTCAGAAAATTGCTGAAAGTGATAATGAGGACACCGTTTCCGGGACCAGCCATGAAGAAGAAAACATTCTGCTGGCAATTAATCATGAAGAAACTGTAGAAAGAATGGTAAATCTCGGGATTCTTATCAAGGCTCATTCCAATACAGAAGATCTGTTTGCCCTGAATGTCATCAATGAGGATAAAAATGAGTCTTCAGTTAAAAATGCAGAAAAGCTGCTTCTTCAGGCAACGGATGCTGCCGCTGCTGCTGATGTTAAAATACAGGCACTTAAACGATATGATAATGATGTCATTAATGGGGTAAACAATGTCATTAAAGAACAGAAAATTACAGATCTTATTATAGGTCTGGAAGATGAAAAAGGGTTTTCTCCTTCTTTTGTCTACAATCTGTATAATGGTTATCTTCAGAATGACGATGTGAATGTTCTGGTATATCATGCAGCACAGCCACTTTCAACCATAAAAAGATATGCTGTGATGATCCCTGAGAATGCACATAAGGAAGCAGGCTTTTTCCATGCCCTTCTGAGGGTCTGGAATATTGCCAGAAATTCCGGAGCCACTGTCGTTTTCTATGCTCCTGAAAATATTATTGACGTTCTTCAGAAAATTATTAAAAAAGCTAATATAGAAGCTGAATTCATTATCATGAGTACCTGGCAGGACGGTGAGAGGACAGCTACTCAGCTGAAAGAAGATGAAGCCTTAATCATACTCATGGCCAAACGTGGAATGAAGTCCTATATTCCTCAGATGAGGCTTATACCGGAATTACTGAACCGATATCTGAATGACAACAATTACCTTCTGATTTTCCCGTTTTCAGAATATGATAAGAACAGTCCAGAAATCCGCTCTGTAGGAAATCACGGAGATTTCGTGGAAATCGGGAATGTTATTCAGAATATTTTTAAATAATATCCGCTATTTTATACAAAATTTAAACAACATTGAAAGCAAAGAAAATATTATTATTCACAGCCACCTTAAGCATACAACTCTCCTTAGCACAATTTGCTAAAGTGGTTGATCAGGATGGATATGTGAATGTAAGGGAAAATGCAGATGCCAAAAGCAAAATCATCGGAAAAATCAATTCAGACGAAATGGTATATGTTTTTGAACATGATGAAAAAACACAATGGTATACTATTGATTACAAAAATAATAATGGAGGAACTCTTAACGGATATGTTCATAATTCCAGACTAAAATTTATTGAATCTTATGAGATTATCCCATCAGTGGTAAAGAATGAAAACAAGGCTATTTTCAAATCCGGGAATATCAAAGTAGAGATTGCTGCTGAAAAATTCAATTATAAAGACCATAAAAAAGACTTTTCTTCAACGAACTCTGGGAACCAGCAACAGGAAGATCTCTATAAAGGTCAGCAGGTCTGGGGTACAGATGGAAATAGTCCCAACACACATTATAAATTCATCACTGTGTGGATTGGGAATAGAATGATTCAAATTCCTCAAAAGGACATCGAAAACCTGTTTAATGTTGATAACGAATCAGCCCAATGCTTTTTTGACCCTTCGAATAAAGCACTCTATATCACAATGTTAAATTCTGACGGTGCCGGCAGTTATGCTGTTCTTTTTAAAATTGAAAAAGGCATTTATAAAGGAAAAGAAATCATCATTCCTTTTTAAATAAATATCCGGATAATTTCGATGGCCCGTATCATACATTCAGAAGAGAAAAACGGAGCATTGATTTCCTGAAATCAGAAAATAAAAAGGAAGCTTTTTCACAGGCAGAAAAAGCTTCCTTATACTATATTTAACCTGAATTACTCAGAAATCACCTTCACCATTGACTTCACTTTAATCAATTTTTCCATCAGTTCTTCTCTGGAATCTGCCAGCACATTAATATGGCCCATTTTCCTGCCTGGTTTTGTTTCAGTTTTTCCATACAGATGTATATAGGTTTCAGGCAGTTTAAGAACTTCTTCCATTCCTTCATAAACTACTTTTCCGGCATACCCTTCAGCACCTACCAGATTTAGCATTCCGCTGTACGTTATAGCATCTGTATCTGCCAAAGGTAAATTTTTTACAACTCTGTACATTTGCTCAAACTGTGAGTTTGTATTTCCTTCCTGACTCTGATGCCCTGAATTATGCAGTCTTGGAGCTGTTTCATTAACCCAGACTTTTCCTTCTTTATCCAAAAATAATTCAATGGCAAATAATCCCGGCGAATTTACAGCGTTCAAAAACTTTTCAGTAATAGAATCAATCTGTTGCTGTACATCATCTGTCAGAAGAACCGGGCAAACATTGAAGTCTAATAAATTCAGTTTCGGGTCAGCTACCATTTCTGTCACCGGAAACGTATTGGTTTCTCCTTTTTCATTTCTCGCAACAATCACAGAAAGTTCTTTATCGATATCTACCAGGCTTTCGATAACAGAAGCTTCTTTCCATATATGCTGATAGTCTTCTTCGGTTCTGATTACCTGTACTCCCTTTCCGTCATATCCTCCGGTATTCATTTTCTGAACGAAAGGAAGAGGCATCATAATTTTCTCATCACTGTTCCAGACTACCTGAAATTCCGGACTTGGTATATTGTGGGCTTTGTAAAATTCTTTCTGAAGAATTTTCTGTTGGATAGTTTTAATAATTCCGGCATTAGGGACTACTTTTATTCCCTGCCTTTCAAGTTCTGCAAGGGCATCCGCATTCACATGCTCTATTTCAATGGTCACAACATCTTTATCCTTTCCGAAGTTCAGTACAGTTTCATAATCATTGAAGTTTCCTTGTGTAAAATATGAAATATTATGACATGGCGCATCAGAAGCGGGATCCAGTGTATAAAATTCATCGTCATATTTCAGAGCACTTTGGATCAGCATCCTTCCCAGCTGGCCACCTCCCAGAATTCCTATTTTCATTTTTATTTTTAATTAGATTTATGCTTATTGAATTTTATCAAGTTTTAAATATCCAAGCCCCATCGGATTTTCCTGGTTCTCAATATCAGTTTTTCTAAGAACAATAGAGTATTTCTCTTTCATTTTCTCAGGAAGAATATCATTTACGTTAAAAATATCATCAATATCCACCCCATGTTTATCATCAATATGACTTACAGCTCCTTCAAACCCCATTGTCTGATAAAAGTCGGTAGCTTTTGCTCGTTTTACAATTTCTCCCATGGACGGGCCAACCATTAAATGCTGTTCATGGAATTCTTCAAAAAAACCTCTTTTATATCCTCCTAAATTCAGGAAATACAATTGTTCTTCCGATGACCTCTCTCCTTTGTCTACAATCTCCACCTGGTATCCGTCTGCAAATTTTACTTCCTGGTAACAATCGATATGGATTTTACCTTCTGCTTCTTTCCAGAAATCCTTCATATCCGGGACAAGCTCTTTGAGATTTTCTGCAATCCCGAAAAAAACATCATGCTGCTCAATATTCCTTCCCTTGGGTGTCGCCCCCAGAATAACGTAAAATAATTTCATATCTTTTTTCATGCATACAAAAATACGTTAAATTTATCTTTTTCAAATGTTTGGCAGACTACTACAATAATTTTATATTTGTAGTATTAATTGTAGTATGTCAGAAATCATCATACTCTTCCTTGGTGCAATTTCCGCTGGTCTTTTGGGTTCACTTACGGGTTTAGGAGGAGGAGTTATCATCATTCCTTTATTGACGCTGGGTTTTGGCGTTCCAATGCATTATGCCATCGGTGCTTCACTGATCTCTGTGATCGGCACTTCTTCCGGTGCAGCTGTAGCCTTTGTTAAGGAAGGTTTTACCAATATGAGGATCGGAATGTTTCTTGAAATCGCTACCACAGCAGGGGCCATAGTAGGAGCTCTGGTTTCAGGAATGCTGAATCCTAACACAATCGGAATTATTTTTGCCAGTATCCTTCTTCTGACTGTTATTTTAAACCTTAAAGGGAAGCCTGACCACCAGGAACCTCTTATAAGCGGAAGCCTTGAAGAAAAGCTGAAACTGTACGGAACTTTTCCTGATAAAGGGGTATTAAAAAATTATGCAGCAAGAAATACCGTTCCTGGTTTTTTAATGATGATGTTTGCAGGGGCCATGTCAGGGCTTTTGGGAATAGGTTCCGGAGCGTTAAAAGTATTGGCTATGGACAATATGATGAAGCTGCCATTTAAAGTTTCTACAACAACCAGTAATTTCATGATTGGAGTAACAGCTGTAGCAAGTGCTCTTATCTACTTCCAGAGGGGTGAAATTATTCCGGTAATCGTAGCTCCTGTATTGATAGGTGTAGTAGTAGGAAGCTTTATCGGATCTAAAACATTGATGGTTTCAAAAACTAAAAAACTAAAAGTATTTTTTGCCATTGTTATTACCATCCTTTCTATTTATATGATGTATAACGGTATCAATAAAAGCTTCAGATAATGAGAAAGAATTTTACAGATGTAGACTTAAACCGTTCTGTAGGAAATCTTCTGAGACTGGGCGTTATCCTCTCTGTGGCTACATCACTGGTAGGTTTTATCAAGTTATTTATGGAGGGATTTAAAATGCCTAAAAAATATACTTCATTAGATGTCGGAAGTTCTTCTGAAAAAGTATGGTCTCACTTCTGGGATTCATTATGTAAGGGTGAAGGAATGGCCATTATTCAATTAGGGATTCTCCTGCTGATCTTTACTCCTTTAATGAGAATTATCTTTGCATTAATAGGGTATTTAAAAGAAAAAGACTATGTATATGTATTTATTTCCTCTATAGTATTAGTCATTATGGCGGTAAGCTTTTTTGCAGGCTATGCTCATTAACTTTTACATTTCATAAAATTCCAACGGCAACTGATCCGGATCCTGGGTAAAGAAAAATTCTTTTCCGGTAAACTCATCTATCCTGATTTCTTCACAGTTTAATCCTTTCCCGATAAGCTCAGCTCGTTTCTCAGCTACATTTTCAACCGAGAACGCGAGATGCCTTAATCCACACGCTTCCGGACGGGATGGTCTTTGAGGAGGATCAGGAAAAGAAAACAATTCGATTACATAATGATCTCCGATCGCAAGATCAAGCTTGTAAGACTGCCTTTCTTCACGATAAACTTCTCTTATTATATTAAGGTTTAATGCCTCAGTATAAAATTTCTTTGAAACGGCATAATCTGAACAAATAATTGCAATATGATGGATTTTCATCTTAAATTTTTTAACTTTTCTGTGAGTAATTTTTTGTATATTTTCTGAAGTTTCCGCTATACCTTTCCTTCTCTCAGGTTTTGTTCTATTTTTACGGAATGCACTCTTATCCGGTACTTTTCCCTGTATATTTGGACTGAATATCTTCAATTAGCCGGTCGCCCAGCTTAATCCTGTCTTTTTTATTACAAATTGCTTTTTTCAATGATATAAAAGATTCTGTTTTAATGAATTGTTATCATCATTTGATTTCACTGCAATTCTCTTTTCTTCTCGTATCAATAATATATTGGATTTTCCAGTCATTATTTTGTTTTACCAACTGAAAGCTGTTGGCTCCACAGTGCAAAAGTTTACCCTTAAAATAGAAAGAGTAAGGAGTAAAAACAGTGGCCAGGTTACCATCAGTATGAACAGCTTCTATAATGATCTTCTCATCCAGATCCCCTTTGGCAAACTTTGAAACAGAGGATACAAATCCCTGAATATCATTATTTTTTACTATTCCCTCTTTTGTCACAGTCTGCATTATAGCATTTTCCGCAAAAACAGATTTCAATACAACAGAATCTGCGGTCTTCATTGCAAAAAACAGGGTACGGATCGGCTTTTCAATTTCCTGGTTTTGCTGACTGAAACACAGACCATTGATTAAGAGAAAAATGACGGCTATTTTCTTCATGTAATTACGGTTTAATTTTAAAGATAAAAGTAGAAAAAAAAACAGCTTATTAACAAAGTTTAAATTCACAATATTTGTATTCTTCGAAAAATAAATTATTTTTATCAACAGAAATTTGATATGTGGATTGTTTACATAACCCTGGCCATACTTTTATTGGCCTTAACCATACTCCCAAAGATCCAGAATTCCCATTGGGTGTTTCGGGTGCCTGAATTTGCAAAAATACAGATAACTTATCTTATATTTTTCACCTTCATATTGGGCTTGCTGACCGAGACTACAGAATATTTATGGTATTACCAGGGGCTTCTCGCAGTTTTATTTATTCATCATGGCCAAACATTGATTAAATATACCCCTCTTTATCCTGTAAAAAAACACAGACAACGCCACATATCCTCTGAAAAGCTGCATTTTATATCGGCTAATGTATATCAGTTCAATAAGGAATACAGCAGATTTATTGGACTAATTAAAAAATACAGTCCGGATTTTTTCATGACTATGGAAAGTAACGGAGATTGGGAAAAAGCACTGAAAGCCCTTGAGGGTAATTATCCCTATCAGCATAAAGTCACTCTTGAAAATACGTATGGAATGCATTTTTATTCCAGAATTGAAATAAAACATGCAAAGACCCATTATTTTGTAGCAGATGATATTCCCAGTATTGAAATTCATATGAAGACCAATGACGGTTTTTCTTTTGTGTTTTTTGGCGTACATCCGCCGCCGCCGAGTCCTACAGAGGAGGAAACTTCAAAGGAAAGAGACGGTGATCTTCTTAGCACAGCCCAACGGGTAAAGGATATTAAAGATCCTGTAATTGTGGTTGGTGATTTCAATAATGTAGCATGGTCAAAGTCTTCCATATTATTTAGGAAAACCAGTCAGCTGATCGACCCGAGAATCGGTCATTCCTTTGTATCTACTTTTCATGCAAAATACCGTCTTTTAAGATTTCCTATTGATCTGATGTTCCACAGTGAAAACATCTTTATCAATGAACTTAAAACATTGGAAAATTTTGGATCAGATCATCTTCCCGTCTACTGTAATTTTTTTATAGATCATCACAATGACGAACAGGAAGAACTTATACAAACTGCCACCAGGGAGGAAGAAGCAGAAGCTAAAGAGATGATACAGGAGGGAATAGAAGAAGATGGTAATCGTGATACAGTGGTTACTGAGGATTAAAAAAAGAGCAGGCCTCTGACCCACTCTTTTTGAATATTTTTTTTCAGAATCCGAAGTTCCAACCCCAGCTAATAGCTCTGTTCTTACCCCACGTACCTATTGTAGTTCCTTTTTCTGTTTTGGTAAAAATGATAAGCAGTATGGTAATAACAGCTATAAGAATGTACAACTTCTTCTTTTTCATTTCTAAAATCTCATTACATCTTTCACTATTCCGTTCTTCTGGGTGTGAGGTAATAATTCAGTCTCTATGAATTCCTTGATTTTTCCGGAATCGCTATCATTATCCGGAAATAAAAGATGTACGTTTGCTCCGGCATCCAGGGTAAAGAATAAAGGCAGCCCTGTATCTCGTCTGAAGTCCCAGATCTTATTAATAACTTCGAGGGTTCCTGTTTTCATGAGGATAAAAGCAGGCTCACTCATCATCATCATAGCATGGAGAGTAAGTGCTTCATGCTCCACCAGCCTGATAAAGCCATTCATATCTCCATTCTTGAGAATCTCTTTCATCGGAACAAAATTTTCCCTGGCTTCCTGAAATCTTCGTTCTGCATAAGGATTGGTTTTCATCAGCCCATGCCCTACTGTTGAAGAAACACTTTTCTGGCCTTCGTGGATCAACAGGACCCAGTCATTAAAACGCTTAAAGACCTCATGGATTTCCGTATCCGGATATGGTACAGCAAACAAGTCCGAACTTCCTTTCACATGTTCTGTTTCCCCCCAGACAACAAGTCCGTTATATAAACTTCTGCAGGCGCTACCGCTTCCCAATCTTGACAGGAATGATGCTTTTTGTAAAGACTCCTCGTCTGAAGATTTACCCGTGAATACCTCATCCAGGCTCATCAAACATTTGGCAATTGCCCCAAATCCGGAGGCAGAGCTTGCTATACCCGAACTATGGGGAAAGGTATTTTCAGTTCTTATGATGTATTTACCCTTCAATATCCATGGAAGATATTGCGCTATGCTTTTGAAATATTTCTCAATCTTTTCTGCAAACTTTATTTCTTCATTACCGGACAGGAAAGTCTGCACAGAAAAAGGTTCGTCAGCAATAAACTCCATTGACGTATTGGTCTTACAATGATTTAAAGTGTAGCTGATACTTGGGTTGGCAGGAATCTGATGTTCATATTTCCCCCAGTATTTAATCAGTGCAATATTGGACGGACAGCTTTCAGAAACAGTCCGGGTATGGATAGTAAAGTTTTCTTTTCCTATAAATTCTTGTGTTGTCATAGTTTCATTCAAATGATAAAGCCGGTTTTAATCACAAAGCCAAACTGTAATATTTTTGATTTCTCCGGAATACATCCGGATCATTAAGAGGTATAAGCTTTTGGAAACAAGCTTTATTTAATTAATACATCTCCTCAATAATATCTGCATATTTTTTGATCACCACATTTCTTTTAACTTTCAATGTGGGAGTAATTTCTCCTGTATTGATATCAAATTCTGCCGGCATCAATGTAAATTTTTTCACTTTTTCATAATCAGCAAGATGATGCTGCAGTTCTTTGATTTTGTCTTTATAAAAAGCTGTCACCTTATCATTTTTTACAGCATCCTCCCAAGTGGTAAAAGGAATATTATTCTTTTTGATGAAATCCTGTAAAAATTCAAAGTTGGGAACAATCAGCGCTGAAACAAATTGTCTTCCCTCCGCAATCAGCATAATCTGCTGAATAAAATTGTTATTGGTTAAAAGATTTTCAATCTGCTGGGGAGCAATATACTTCCCATTGGATGTTTTCATGAGGTCTTTAATCCGGTCTGTAATGATCAGATTTCCTTTTTCATCAAACTTTCCTGCATCACCTGTTTTAAACCATCCGTCTTCTGTAAAAACTTTCTGGGTTTCCTCAGGCTTGTTATAATATCCTTTCATAATACCATTACCTCTTGCCTGAATTTCATCACTTTCACCAATACGGATTTCTACTCCCGGAAGTGGTTTTCCACTGGTAGCATGTTCAAAGTGGGTTAAAGGAAAAAGAGTTAAGGTTGCCGTAGTTTCAGTTAACCCATATCCTACGGTTACATGGATTCCCACGGATTCAAAAAATCTGGTTACTTCCGGTGACAGGGAAGCTCCGCCGCAAGGCAAAAACCATAGTCTTCCTCCCATCTTTTCTTTAATCTTACTGAAGACCAGCATATCTGCTATGGATTCTTTACACTTTAATCCAAAAGGAATCGCTTTTTCATTCCTTCTTAATTCAGCGGTTTCCCATCCTGTTTTCAAAGCCCAGTTAAAGATTTTCTTTTTAAATGAAGACCCTTCTTCCGCCTTTTCAAGTACTCCGGCATATACCTTTTGAAAAAACCTTGGTACTGTACACATTGTGGTAGGTTTCACTTCTTCGAGGGCTTTTGCTACGTTTTTAGGATCTTCAAGAAAATACACCCTGGCTCCCCCATAAAGGCAGAGTAAGCTCCAGCTTCGTTCAAAAACATGACTCAAAGGTAAAAATGCCAGAGAAAGTTCTTCCTCAAAGTTTTTAAATTTAAAAAATTCAAAGTGAGAGTCAAAAGCCTTTATAAAATTTCCATGCGTGAGCATTACTCCTTTGGGAGTTCCTGTTGTTCCGGAGGTATAGATGAGTGTAGCGGTATCTTCATCTTCTTTTTTACAGATTTCAAGTTCCGGAGAAGCCTTTGCGATAAAATCTTCAAGGTAAAAACTGCTGAACTCTTTTTTGATCCACACTGCTTTTTTAGAAACAACAATAGTTTCAAGATTGTTATCTTGCTTATGTAAGAGATCCAGACAGGCATCATATTGCCCCTGATTTCCTACCAACACTACTTTGGCACCAGAATCATTGATAATATATTCAGCCTGTTCGGCATTGTTCGTTGAATAAACAGGAACAGTAACTGCTCCAATTGACATGGTTGCAAGGTCAAAAATCATCCATTCAGAAGAATTGTCTGAATAGATTGCCACTTTATCATTTTCCTGAACTCCGGCGCCTTTTAATGCATTTGCTGTTTTAAAAATGATTTCACTGAATTTTTTCCAGCTCAGTTCTTTCCAGGCTTCATCTTTCTTTTTAAAGCCAATGGCAGCTTTTATAGGATGCTTTTCTATATTTTTCAGGATAATTGCCTCTGCCAGATTCATTTCTTCAGCTTTTTGTCGTTAATATAATTGTTCAGATGAAAGTCTATACTTTCTTTTACGGGAATAAACTGATAGTTCAGCTTATCTTTAATTTTTTGATTTGAAATCGTATTGAATGAAGAAATCGCTTCAATATTTGATTTGGTTACCATTCTTAATTTAGGAATCATCCAGCCGAAAAGTATATTGGCAAGTCTTCCTATATTCAGCTGGGTTTCTGTAAGAACCTTTGCGTCTTTAAGGCCCAAACGTGTTCTGATCTGCTTTCCGAGCTCTGCATATCTCTTATTTTCGGAAACAATAATAAACCGCTCGTCAAAAATATTATTTTCCATGAGTTCCACAGCTATTTTTGCTACATCTCTAACATCCACATAGGCAGAACCTCCGGAGAATGTGAAGCTATTATCTTCAAAAGTAGAAAACAATTCTCCACTGCTTTGGTGCCAGTTTCCACTGCCAACGATCATTCCGGGATTGATAATTGCTACATTAAGCCCTTCAGCGGCTGCCCTCCAGACTTCCATTTCGGACAGATGCTTTGAAATGGCATAGGCAGAATGGTCAAATTTAGGATTAAAGTCAGAATCTTCGTCAAGCTCACCTTTCTCATTGAAATTATCTAAAACAGCAACAGAGCTTACATGCAGAAATTTCTCTACTTCAGATCCTTCACAGGCAAACAATAAATTTTCTGTCCCTTTAATATTGGTATGGTACATTTCTTTTTCATCTTTTGGATGAAAACTTACTTTTGCGGCACAATGATATACTTCTTTTACCCCCTTTAGGGCATTCTGTAAAGAACTCTGATCATCAAAATCCACATCTGCCCACTCAATTTTATTAAAAAAATCATCAGGATTTTCTGTATAAAAACTGTATGAATGCCTTACTTCGTTTAAATTGCTGCCTGGTCTTTTGGAGGCACGTACTTTTTTACCTCTTTTAAGAAGCTCCAATACGATTACCCTTCCCAGGATTCCGGTTGCGCCCGTTACAAAAACCATTAATTATGTTACTTGATTGCTGACTAAAATATAACAATATTTTCTATCCGGCAATTCTTCATTCCTATGCAAAAGTACTTTGAAAAACTGCTTTTGCAAATTTGCGACTTTTAAAGCAAAACTCCACTTAATTTAACCAATATTATCATTCTGAAGAGCATAAAATAATCGGATAAGCCTTCAATCTCACATTTTATTATGCAGAAATATATTCAGTAAACAATTTGTCATTCCCGTGAATCCGGATGTCTGCATTACGTGAATAGCCCGGATCCTAAAGAATGACAAATCTGTCAATATTTCTATAAGCTGTTTTTTTGATAACTGTACTTAAGCCATTACCATGTTATTTCTTCTTGGGGCTTTATCACAAAGAATATCTGCAATACTTTTTGAAATAAGATTGCCTTCTGTAAGATTATCCAGCCAGAAGAATTCTCCGGCAGCATTTATTTCAATAAAATAATATTCATCTTCAGGGGAAACAATAATATCTACTGCCCCATAGTCTACATTATAGGCATCTAAAAGTGCCAGCAGTTTTCCTTCGATATCTTCCGGGAGTTCTGTACGTACCCATTTATCAATAAGGTTTACTCCATCTTTCCTCCAGTCCACTTTAGAATCTTCAAACTGCTGGGAGTCTACCTCAAAAGCGTATATATCCCTGCCAACAATTGTTACTCTTAGTTCTTTTTTCTTCTCGATCATTTTCTGAAACTGCATAGGGCAATATAATAATGAATCGAGCTCATCAAGTTTATCTTCTTTGACAACATTGGTAAAAACTACATTTTCCACCCCATCTTCATAAATGGCAAAGCCGGTTTGCATTTTAGCTACTACATTCTGATGTTTCAGGATAAATTTTCTGGCCTCATCAGCATTATTGGTGATACATGTTTCCGGAATTTTAAATCCGACTTTATCTGCTATTTTCAATTGCTCTTCTTTACTGTCGAGTCTTCTGTAAACACTTGGTTTACCTAATGCATATGCTTCCACAGATTCAATAAATCCGAAAATTGTATTACGGATCTCCCCCATTGCCGGGCCATAAAACTTTTGTTCGAGTTCATCTTTCAATCCTTTTCCGATATTGTAAGCTCTTCTGTACCAGATGGCAGCAATATCGTCCAGGCGGTACTTTTTCTCCTGGGTTTCAAGGATGCTTACCCATTCCCCATCCTGAAAGATCGTTGATAGTTTATTTTTTAAAGGATATAAATCAACGTCAAACCGAATGACTTCACATCCGTTTTTATCAATATATTCTGTCACTTTTTCAATAGAAAAGTTATCTGCTGTATGTGTTATAATTAATATTTTATTCATGGAAACTGATTCTTTTTATAAGGTTATCGGCAATTCTCTGTGCTATGGGAAAATCAAGCTCTTTCTGCAGCATCCCCCATTCTCCCTGTGGGTTCACTTCAAGGAAGTAATATTTTCCATCTTTACCTTTGATCATATCAATAGCTCCAAGGTAAAGCCCCATTTCTTTCATCATAGAGTTCAGGTTTAGTTTAATATTTTCCGGCAGTTCATAGTATGACCAGAAATAATTCCCCTGTGACACCCTCCAATCTGCATTTTCACTGTTATTAATTTTCCCTGTATAAAATTCACCATCTACATAAACAATTCTCAGCTCATATTCTTTATCAATATACGGTTGAAAGATCATGGGACAATATGCAATATCTGAAATATGCCCCAATGTATCTTCTTCAATAATAGTTGTGGCAAGTATATTTTCCCCGGTCATTGTTTTTCCGGTCACACTGTGAAGCTTAGCAACGGCTTTTCCATGACAATACTGATAAAAAAAAGTTTTTATCGTGTTTTCATCATTAGAAAAGATAGTATGGGGAATGGTCAGGTTATTCTTTTGGGCAATGTTAAGCTGAAACATTTTATTTCCATCGATCTTTTTTTCTTTTTCATAGGGATTAATCCATGGGATATGTTCCAGAATGGTGAACAGGTTATACCGGAGGTTTCCGTATTCTTTCAGGAAGATCTGCCTGTAATCGCCATCCAATTCCTCCGGAATGGTTATCTTCCACGCTTTCCTGTGCCAGACTCCTTTAATATTATCGGAATGAACCGTATTTCCATATTCATCTGTTAATTCAAACGAATTTTCGCTGACACTGATTTTCTGTAGATGATTTATCCTGTCGGAATTCAGCCTGAAGTAAGGAATATTCTGAGTTGTAAGATATTCAAAAAAAAGATCAATATTATAAAAATCCTGAGAGTGGGTAATACAGAGAATCATTAGCCTGCTTTATTAAAAAGGGAAACTTAATGAATAAGTTTCCCTTTGTAGTTTATTACTATTCTACACTGTCAATTATACTTCCTGAGCATCATCATCTCCGTCAGAAGGATATTTCATCGTATGATCCATATCTCCTGTAGAAGATGTTACATTATCGATAATTGGCTTTGTAATCACATCTCTTTCAGGAATTGTAATATCAGTACCTCCTTTTACTTTTTCAGGTTCTTTAAGCTGTTTTTCTAAGAATGATGCGAAAAACGGTTTCTTTTTTGAATTTTTGTTTTCCATAAGTTAATAATTTTAATTTTTTGACAATCCAAATTACAAAAAAAATCAACTCATGGAGAAATATTTCAACAGTTTAATAAAATTTTAACAAAAAGCCTTAATTTAAATATCAGATTTAATCTAAACCAATAAACTGCTTTACAACTTTAGCAAACTCAACAGGATTTTCAGCCTGTACCCAATGCCCGGCGTTCTTTACGGTTACAATACGGGCTTTCGGAAATTGCTGCTTAATCCCAAACTCATCCTGTGGTAAAATGTAGTTGGATTTATCACCCGCAATAAATAAAGTTTCTCCTTCAAATACTCCAAACTTCACTGCATTTGAAACAAACTCATTATACTTTTCAGACAGTGTTTTAAGGTTGAACCGCCAGTTAAGTTTTTTCTGATCATCCCAGTATAAATTTTTGGTTAAAAACTGAACGGTAGATCTTTCGGGAATATATTGATTTAAAACAGCCTCTACGTCATTTCTAGAAGCCACCGTATTAAAATCCACACTTTCCAGTGCTTTTATAACACCCTGATGATGCGGAGGATAAGCTTTTGGGGATATATCTACAACAATTAACTTATCTACTCTTTCAGGATATTTAATAGCAAACTGCATCACAGCCTTTCCTCCAAGAGAATGCCCCAGAACATGTGCCTTTTGAATTCCGTAATGATCCATATACCGTGCAATATCATCTGCCAGATCATCATGGGACATACTGTCTGAATGAAAACTACGCCCATGGTTTCTCAAATCAATAAGATGTACCGGAAGAAACTCTCCCAGATCTTTTCCAAAGCTTCCCCAGTTATCCAGCATCCCAAACAACCCGTGAAATACCAAAAGAGGGGTTGAGGCGATATTTTCGCCAAATATTTTTGAATTTAAAATTTCCATATCTCTTTAAATAACAAATCAGATGTTATTAATTTTTTACCATTTTGCAAGTCTTTTCAGATATGCCTGTACTGTATTTTCAAGTCCCATATAAAGCGCTTCTGAAATTAAAGCATGCCCGATAGACACTTCCAGCAGATTAGGAATATGATCTGCAAAATACTTTAAATTATCCAGGCTTAAATCATGACCGGCATTAATACCCAAACCAAACTCCGTGGCAGCAACAGCCGTATCATAATATGGCTTTATAGCCTGTTCTTTATTGATGGAATAGTTTTTGGCATAAGCTTCTGTATACAGTTCTATTCTGTCAGTTCCCGTCTTAGCGGCATATTCCACTAATTCCGGTAAGGGATCAAGAAAGATGGAAGTGCGGATTCCGGCATTTTTAAATGTTGCAATAATCCCGGTAAGGTAGTCCAGGTGTTTTTTGGTATCCCAACCTGCATTTGAGGTAATAGCATCATCAGCATCAGGCACCAATGTCACCTGTTCAGGTTTTACATCCAGCACCATATCAATAAAAGACTGATGAGGATTTCCTTCAATATTAAATTCAGTAGTAACCAATGGTTTCAGATCATAAACATCTTTTCTTGTAATATGTCTTTCATCGGGTCTCGGATGAATTGTAATGCCCTGTCCTCCGAATTCCTGAATCTTTACAGCAGCTTCAGTGACACTTGGTGTTTCACCTCCTCTTGCATTTCTTAGTGTCGCAATTTTATTAATGTTTACACTTAATTTTGTCATTTCTTATATAAATGTTAGATTTCCGGAAAGACAATACATTTCAATATCAGACTTTCAGTATCTATTGTTATTATATTATTTTATCAGCCGGACATTAACCTCTGGCTGCTTATACTTTCACGCTTACCTGCATTACCTGAAGATCGAACTCTTTGGAAGCAACCAGCAGGTGGTCAAAAATATCTGCTTGGATCTGTTCAAAACGTATCCATTGAGAATCGTTCGTAAAACAATACACTTCCAAAGGAAGTCCCTGAGGAGTTATATCGAGCTGACGAACCATTCTTGTTCCATTCTTATCAATATCAGGATCATTCTCTATATACTTTTGTGCATAATATCTGAAAACTCCTATATTGGTCAGTTGCCTTCCGTTAACTATCTTATCCCGGTGCTGCAGTCTTTCATTTTCTTTTCTGATCTCATTCTTCTTCTCTTCAAGATAATCCGAAATCAGGTTAATTTCTTTTAAGCGTTCAATATCTTCTTCTGTCAGAAATTTAAAAGAATTGATATTAAAATAAATAGATTTTTTAATTCTCCTTGTATTAGACTCAGACATTACCTGAAGATTCCTGATCTCAGTTGTCAGAAAATCATATGTTGGAATGGTGGAGACCGTTTTATCAAAATTGGTAATCTTTGTTGTAAGAAGGCTTATTTCAGTAATATTTCCTTCAATACTGTATTTCGGAATGCTGATCCAGTCTCCTACTTTCAGGTTTTTGGAAGTAGCTACATGGATACCGGTAACAAATCCAAGGATTGTATCTCTGAAGACAAGAACAAGTACAGCAGTAATCGCTCCTAAGCTTCCAACAATGGTAGTCCCTTTTATCCCAAAAATTACGCAGATTCCTACAACAGTAAAAACAAAAATACCGAGGATCTTCATTGTTTCTGAAATGGCATTCAGCGCCATGATCTTATAAAAATCCTGTTTAATAGCAAAATAGTTTCTGAATGCTGTCAGAGACCTGTACAACATTCCTGCAAGGATCAGGACCAATCCTAAATTAACACTCCGTATAATAAAGATCGTGGTTTTAGGCAGTGCACGTTCAGGAAATATTGATCCCTGTATTGCACCTACAATAATCAGAGCAGCAAAATGAGCTACAGAATTACTGATCTTGGACTGGTGAATGGATTTAAGAACAGGAAACTTTTCTTCATTATGAAATAACTTCAGAATAGAGTTAATAACAAATTTAAAGACAAAATCAACAATTAAAAATAATGCACAAAGCAATGCCAGTTTTACAATAATATGAAATATCCAGTCCAACCCGGTAGGAGATATCTGGGTGATATAATTATACAACTGTTCGCTTACTTCCTGCAAATAGTTTTTGGTTTCTTGTAAG
Source organism: Chryseobacterium flavum (assembly GCF_003385595.1). Classification (GTDB taxonomy): domain Bacteria; phylum Bacteroidota; class Bacteroidia; order Flavobacteriales; family Weeksellaceae; genus Chryseobacterium; species Chryseobacterium flavum. The sequence continues at coordinate 56,157 of NZ_QNUE01000021.1, forward strand.
TCATCTTTCATTGACAGCAAATTTATAAAATAAGAATGATGATTGTAGATATTCACAATCAATTTTCATCCCAAAAAGCTTAATATATCAAATATTTTGTGAAAGCATCAATCCCTTGTCATTTTTTACAAACCCTCAATTGTAAAAGAAATTTAAACTATAAATAACAAACACTTATTA
>NZ_QNUE01000022.1 GCF_003385595.1 Chryseobacterium flavum
CTTAAACTGTAATCCTTCTGGGTACGTTTAATGTACGTGGATGTTAATGTTTCTGCCATAACGATTCTTTTTTGTGTATCGCTATTTCAGGACGAGACAGGATAAAGAATAAAAAAGCTGTCTCATTATGAGGCAGCTTTTTTATTTATTCTACGGAAATACTTTCAATACCTTTCTGTAATGCGGTTTCCTGGATACCCGGTACAGCAAGTCCTTCCGCCCGGACTACTGAGATATCTGTCATTCCCATAAATCCTAGTGTCTGTGTAAGGTAGGGAATTACAAAATCATAAGCCTGCCGTTCACCTTCTGAGTAAACTCCCCCGCTCGAAAAGGCAAGATACACTTTCTTGTTTTTGATCAGACCTTCAGGGCCGTTTTCACTGTAGCGAAAGGTAGCGCCTGCTCTTGCAATATGATCAAGCCAGGATTTCAGCGTAGAGGTTATACCAAAGTTATACAACGGAGCTTCAATCACAATGATATCTGCTTCCTTTAGTTCTGTAATAACCGTATCTGAAAGAACTACAGATTTTAATTGTTCAGGAGTACGGTGTTCAGCAGGAGTAAAAAATGCATGGATTTGTGCTTCTTCCAGGTGTGGGAAAAGGGGGTTCGTTAAATCACGCTTTTTCAATATACTTCCCGGGTATTTTGCTGTAATTTTCTCTACAACTGCATTTCCCAGCTGTTTGCTGACCGATGCTTCGCTTCTTGGACTTGAACTGATATGAAGTATCTGTTTCATTTTTTTATTTTTTTTAATTGGTGCTTCAAAATTATCTATATTTACTAAAAAAAAGATAGCAGTTACTAAAAGGTTAGTAATAACTTTTAGGTTAGTATCCTGAAAATAAGTACAATGAAAGAAGATAAATTAGCTTATTCACAGCCACAGTGTACCACTCATTTATCTGCCACTGAAGATGCTTTATATGTTCTCGGAGGAAGGTGGACCATACGGGTGATGATTGCCATTTTGGGAGGACATACCCGATTCAATGAATTACAGCGGACCATACAGGGAATTTCGGCAAGGGTATTATCCGGTGAGCTGAAAAAACTGGAGATGAATCATCTCGTAGAAAGAACCGTTCTGGCTGACCAGAAGCCGGTGCTGGTAGAATATATACCCACAGATTACAGTAAATCTTTAAAAGATGTTATTGCTGCCCTGGCTGAATGGGGGGCAAACCATAAAAAGAAAATTACAGCTTCATAAAGATATCAGATTTATATCATTTACAGGTGCATGGTTATTGCATTCGCCTGCATCTGTCAAAAGCTGTTTTTGTGGTATTTTATTAGTTGTATCATTTCCCATACTTTAACTATTTTTACTCAAAATTATAATGATAAGATGATCATATGCGAAGACCTGTTATTTTCTCACGGTGCTCAGGTGGAAAAATATAGTGCTGCAGACTATATTTTTGAAGAGGGTACATCCGCCAAATTTTATATGCAGATAAAGTATGGTACCGTAAAGCTGAATACCTTTCTAGAAGATGGAAAAGAATTTGTTCACGGATTTCCTTTTGAAGGTCATTGCATTGGAGAAAGTTATTTGTTTACCGGGCATCATTATGCTGTAAATGCCATAGCTGTTACAAGCTGTGAAATTATCAGGGTACCAAAAAATAAGCTGTTAAATATCTTACTTGAAAAGCCTTCACTGATGTTAGCCCTGAATAAATACACGGCTGACCGGTTGCATTTCAGATATCTGGTTTCCAGTTTTCTGGCTATTTCTGATCCTATGATCAAACTTGAAAAACTATTTGACCACATTAAGAGTTATTTCGGTTATGAAGAAGCATATTCCTTTTTAATTCCCTACACCAGGCAGCAGATCGCTACGTTAACAGGTCTGAGGGTGGAAACGGTCATCAGAAATATAAAAAAAATGCACAAGCATAAACTTGTTAAACTTGACAGTACCAGAATTTATTATTGATCTCGGGATATTGACTGATTTATTTAACCCGATGGCTGGCGTCTGCATTATTTCAATACCAGAACAGGCTGGGCTGTATTTTCATAGATAGCTTCAGAAATACTTTTGCTTGCCAGATAATAAAGGAAACTGTGTCTGCCGGGCAGTGCAATAATGAGATCAGTTTCATGTGAAGAAGCAAAAGACAGGATTCCGCTAATCACATTTTTATCATGTGAATAATGGATCTTGCTTGGAATTTCCGTTAAATGTCGGTGAATATATTCTTCAAGTTTTTCCTTTTTATCTGTACTGACCTTATCATCTTCCCCGGTATTGATATGCAGAAAGGATAAACGAACATCCTGCTTTTCAATAACCGATTTATGGTGAAATAATCTTTCCAGATTTTTTATTTCATTAATATCGCACGGAATAAGTATATTTTTAACCGTATGATAGTGATAGTTATGGGGAACAATTAATGTTTTAACAGGACTGGTTCTTGCAATACTGACAATATTATCTGAAACATAACTGTCATTGCCTGAAGAAGCATCGCTTCCTAAAATAATCAGTTCTATAGAAGGCTGGTTCTTTAAAATCTTATGGATACTCCGTGTAACCGCCCAGTCACTTAATACTTTTGAAACTTTAATTTCCGGGGATTTTTCAGTGATGCTGCTGCTTAGCTGATCCAGTAATAATTCTGTTCTCTCCAGAAGCTTGTTGACACTTTCTTCATTTACAAATGAATGACCTTCAGCAATATGGAGGAAGTCAAATTCTGATTCTCCGGCGGTTTTTAAAAGAATAATATGCTGATATTCATATTTGCCGGCCCATTCCACGGCAAATTTCACTGCATTTTCCGTTGTGGGAGTGAAGTCAACAGGTACAAGAATTGTTTTCATATTGCTATATTTTTAAATCCTGTTCATTAAGGTTTGCTGTCATTTTTTTTACCAGATGAAGTGCTTTCCGGATTTCTTCCTCAGAAAGATCGTCAGCTGCTTTTTCATAGAGTTCCAATGCCCACGGGTAAATGGTTTTTACCACCTGATTCCCTTTGGTAGTTAGAAAGATCTGTTTATTTCTCCGGTCATTTTCATTGGCTGTTCTTTCAACCAGCTCCCGCTTTACAAGGCTGTTAATAAGATAGGTAATACTGGATTTATCTTTGCTTATCGTATTACTGATTTCCTGTTGGTTAATACCGTTGTTACGGGATAAGAGACCCAAAATTTCAACCAGTTCGAAAGAAAGATCCGGATCATATTCATTAATTTTAGCCTGGATTTTTTGCCGTAAAGAAGTTTTCATTTCGTTCATTGCCAGACCTAATTCCAAAGCCAGTTCTGAAATATTATTTTTCCTTTTAGACATTTTATAAAATTATATCCGTAAACTACGACCTGCAAAAGGCCCTGTACTCTACACAAATATACGAAAAATTAGTTTTAATTAAAACTAATTTTTAGAAAAAAACAACTGAATGCGCTTGATAATTCTGGTGTTTCAATAAAAGTACAACTCTCAGTAGAAATGAAGACAGACTTTCCGGGATACTCAAAACATCAGGGAATGAAAAATAGAAATACACTGCAGCAGTTACAGTTTGCCTGAGTGTTACAAGATGAGTCTGTCCGACCTGTTGAAAAAGATAAAAAAAGAACTGTCAATGTAAACAGGATATGGAAGGGGTTATTTTCCGGCAATGCTTTCCAATACAACATTTTTAATAGCAGCTTCTTTGTAGCTCCAGTATTCCCTGTTTTCCGGCATCTGATTTTCAAGAATGATCAGACTGGTATCAACGGTAGGGAAATACACATTAAGACAGGTAAAACCATCTCCTAATCCGGTAACTCCAAAATAATCCAGGCCTTTCTCCTTAATAATCCGGACATTGTACCCAAATCCCGTTTTATCCTTTCCGAAAACATTATGCTGGGATTGTGCAGAAGCAGTCAGCATAGCTTTCTGAAACCGGGGAGACAGTAGTTTTCCTTTATACAGGGCCTGATTCCATTTTGCCAGATCTTCAGCAGTGGAAATAATTCCTGCAGCAGATAGTATAGAGTCGTCTAAGAACGAATCTTCCACTTTTGTAAAATGGTTTTCATTATTCATAAAACCGCAAACCAAGGCCTGATTATTTTGTTTGCTGTAACAGAAGGTTCTTTCCATTTTCAGCTTTTTAAAAAGGTTGCCGGCAAGTTCTGAAAAGCTTTTTCCGCTTGTATTCTGAAGAATTTTTCCCAGCAGTATGTAAGAAAGATTTCCATATTTGAAGTCTGATCCGGGTTTGAAAAGCAATGGCTTTTTCAAATCTGTAATACCGTGGGTATGGTTAAGCAGATAATGAATGGTAACCGTATCTGCCCAGGGTTGTGTCAATTCAGGGAGGTAGTTCCTGACAGGAGTCTGTAGATCCAGATTTCCCTTTTCTGCTTCCTGGAGGATCAAAACAGCAGTTATTTGTTTTGAATTGGACATAATTTCGAACTGATCATTGACTTTCAAAGGTATTTTGTGTTCAAAATCTTTATAGCCGTTTGCTTTTATATACTTTGTTTTTCCTCCCTGGGATATCAGGATGACTCCATTGAATGAAACCGGAGAAGATGCCGCTGCAATACTGTCTATCTTCTTTATATATGGATCAGCAGATTGCGCATTGATGATCATGGGGCACAGGACTGATATAACGGATAAAAAAAATGTTTTGAAAATCATGTTTCTGAGTGGATTAGTTTTTTATATATTCATAAATTTTCTGGGTCATAAATTTTCTTTCTTCATCATTGGCATCATTATCCATATTATTGTGATTAATACCAGTAATTTCCGCAGTGATTTCGTATTCCTTTTTTTCTTCGTCAGCAGGAAGATCGTTGGAACGAAGCGTGTAAATATGGGGTGTTTTTGTTCTGGGAAGTGGCATTATGCGATTATATGCTAATTTAATTAAAAAATAGGAAGGGCATTATATATTTATTGTATAAAACAAGAAATCCCCGGCAAAATCTGTCGGGGATCGTTTTTCTGCTATATGTCTTTATTTGTATTGTCCGGGTGCATAGTGTTTAGCTGATTTGGAACCTGTTACTTTTTTTACCTGCCCTGGAGGAAGTCCATGATTTCCGTTGGGTTTCAATCTCGGGGCACAAGAAATAACAAAGGATCCGAGGAGAACAATAAGGCCTAATTTTTTTATTGTATTCATAATGTATTTTTATAGTAATCAATAAAAAAGCATGCCAAACTGATCTGATAAAATAGTGTAAGGAATATATTCATTGTTTAAAGGATTTACCTCAATAGCCGGTCTTTTTTGAAGGAATGAATTTTGCAGTCATCATCACAATGATGTAAAATAATAGGTATCATGTCTGAAATAGCATTAAAACGAGTTTATGAATCTCCTTCTCCGGACGATGGATATCGTGTACTGGTGGACCGGCTGTGGCCAAGAGGACTTTCTAAGGAACATGCTGATATCAATGAATGGAATAAAGAACTTGCTCCGTCTGCTGAGCTCAGAAAATGGTTTCATCATGATCCCCGGTTATGGGATGAATTTTCTGAAAAGTATATGGAAGAACTTCAGGATGCCAGTCCGGGTAAAGATTTTCTTAAACGTCTTAAAGATCAGGAGAAAATTACATTGGTGTATGCTGCAAAAGATGAAGAGCATTGCCATCCTGTTATTTTAAAAAAATATCTGGAAAGCCTTATGTAATATAAAAAGCAGAGATTAACCCTCTGCTTTTTCTTTTTTGACAGCCTGATGCATAAGGAGAATGATTCCGAAAAGGATAAAAGCAATAATCAGATAACGCCAGGCAAGTCCTTTTTGCTCTGTTACGGTTCCGGTTACCGAAATAATAAAACTGGTAACTGAGGTGATCACATATACCAGACCTCCCATCAACCCTCCGGCTGTTCCTGCATTTTTAGGGAAATACAACATACTGGTTGTAAAGAAGGAGGTGAATAAAATCCCGGAGCAGATATGAATAAAAAATGCAAAAGGAACCATAATAAACAGGCTTTCTTCAAAACTGCTGGTGATAATCAATGCTGTAATAAGGATAAGCTGCAGTAAAATGGGTTGTAGGATACGCGATTTAAATCCTAATGTCAGTCTGCGTTTCCCGATAAATCCACCGATCATCCATGAGAACCCTAAAATCAATGTACAGTATCCGATGACTACAGGGGTAAAGTGAAACGTATTTTCAATAATAAAAGGCCCGGTGATGTTAAATACCATAACAATAGAGTAGCTTAACCCTAAAATAAAGATGCCCAGCATAAAAATCCTGTTTTTTAGCATCATTTTGTACAAACTGATATTTTCTGCCAGATCCAGTTTTTTCTTTTCAGGAAGGCTCTCCCCACTGAAAAACCATTCAAATAAAAACAGGAATCCCGCATAGAAGGCCAGGAAATAAAAATTCGCATGCCAGTTAAAAAGTTTTTCAAGATACCCTCCAAGAAAGGGAGCAAGAATAGGCCCGCAGGACCATACAATGGTAAAATAACTCAGATAATGCTTTACCCGCTCTGCGTCGTAAATATCCACAAATATAGCACGTGTAGCCACAACTAGCACCGATACGGCAGCGCCCTGAAGTATACGGAGCAGGCAGATCAGGAAGATGCTGCTGGTCATGGTAATCAAAATACTGCTGATTACCAATAAGAATAAAGCTACTAATTTAGGGCGGTAACGTCCTATACTGTCCAGGATTCCGCCTACAAACAGCTGGGATATACCATAACTTAATAAATAGGACGTTAAAGTGATCTGGATATCTTTTTCGGAGACCGTCATTTCCTTAGCCATAGAAGGGAATGATGGTAAATAAATATCTGTGACAAATCCCGAAAGGGGGATAGACACAAAGGCCATAATGGTTATTAATCTGATACGCTGTTCAGATGCTTCTCTCAACATATTCATTCTTTTTTTACCATACAAAAATAAGCCACGAGATGCAGAAATGAATTTTAAAAGACAAAGTAAAAATTACAAAATTCAAATATTAAACTGAGTTTTTAAATTTCAATGGAGAGGTTTGCGCGTGCTTCTTAAAGAAATTATTAAAGTGAGACGGCTGCTCAAATCCTAACGTATATCCTATTTCTGCAATATCCCAGTTGGTATACTTCAGGAGATTTTTAGATTCCTCAAACATTTTATCCTTAATGATCTGTGTGGTTGTAAGGTTGGTAACGGACTTTACTGAAGAGTTTAAATGATTGACATGTACATTAAGATGATTTGCAAAATCGGATGGTGTTTTCAGGGACAGAGGATAAGCCGGTGAATCTAATGGAAACTGTTTGTTAAGCAACTCATCAAATAAACGATACAGGCGGACGTTGGCAGGCAGCTCATCAAGGTTAATATCTTCTACACGGTTCTCCAGTGCCAGGTGAAGGATAGAAGCCAGATGACTTTTGATGCTGTTACAGCGGAACGGATACGTTGAATTGTTCATTTTGTAGATCTGGTCAAAATAAAGTGTTGCCAGCCGGGTCTGTTCTTCCGTTAAAAAAACAACCGGCTTGCTCCATTCCTTAAACAGGGAGGTCTTTTTAAACAAATTGAATTCTGTGTTTCCATTAAAAAATTCCTGATTAAACAGGCAGAAATAGCCATCCTGTAAATCACTTTCACATTCCCAGGAGTATGGAATACTTGGAGAAGGAAAAAACAACGCAGGACGATCTATATATAACTGATGGGAACCATAGTGGATGGTCCCTTTTCCAATAATGAAACTGATCTTATAATAATCACGGCGGTTATAAGGACTTTTAAAACTGCAATATTTCCTCATTGAAATATTAAAGTGTGATTTGCCTGTTTCAAATTCTTCAGAATCAAACATTTTGATCCGGTTATTCCGGATACGTCTGTAATAATCCTCGATGGTTTCTAGCTGATCACTCATAGTGCTTAAATTATAAAAATCAAAGATACGTAAACCAATATTAATTAAAAGTTATTGTCAGTAAGATGATCAGTATAGCTTCAATAGTTTTCTTCGATCACTTATCGGTTTTGAATGTTCCGGGATTAAAAAGCTGTTAGAAACTAATTCTTACCGGTTTCCATTTTCAGGATTTGTGACGGAAGCCGGAACGGTCCCGCGTGAGCTTCTGCAACTGATGTAAATCCCAGTTCTTTTAAAAATGCCAGCAGTGGATCATGGGACAGCATATTGATCCATATTTCATCAGTAAAATTTATGGCAGATCTGCACTTTTTCCATAGTGAGAGCCTTAGTTCGGGTGAATCAAATTCCGGAAGGATTACAAAGCTGATTTCTGTAGCTCTTTTTCCGTCAGCTATTCCAGGATATACGGAACCACTTTTGATAATGCTGTATCCTGCAGGACTTTGATCCGCGTAAGTCATAATCAGCTGATTGGAAAGATCGTTCAGTTCATTGATCATCTTTCTCGGATCTATCCCGTTTTTATAGGATTTAATATCTTCCTCTGAAACAAATGTTTTGTACAGGTTATCAGCTGAAGAATCGATAATCGTTATAAGATCAGAAATTCCCTTTTCAGAACCTATGGTAAATTTTGAAATGATCTCCATGACTTTTTTTATTCAAAATTAGAAGATTAATTTATTTAATAAGGATACAATCTGTTAAAATATTAGCGGTACAGATGTTTATTCTGTACAATTACCAGTACCGGTTCAGGTATTCTTATGAAGCTTAGTTACGGAAAATGATGAGTACAGATTTTTTTGATTTTTCAAGGCAATGCATATTTTATGGTCTTCTGTGGGTTGATTTTCAGCTGTGGAATCCCGTCGCTGTTGTTAAATTCAAAACCATCAATCCATTTTTCTTGGGTAAGATCAAAATCTTCACCAGAGATCACGTATTTCTGGAAGAAGTATGAAATATCTTTCTCCAGATATTTTTCAACGAAACTGAGGAAAAGTTCGTCTGTGAATTTTACTTTTTTATCAGTACAGGTTTTTAGCAGGTCTCTCATCAGGTCATCCAGAGATGCTTTACTGTTTGTTTTAAGAATGATCTGATTATCCAGCCAGAAGGCAAAGATAGCCCCCCGTCTATAGGGAACTTTTTCTACCTGACGGCTTTTCCAGAAGTCATCTTTTATCCTGTAATTGGGGATATTTCTTTTAGGATTTTTCCAATGGGCCTCAAGGACCTCACTGTTAAATAGTTTGGCCCATTCGTCCAGCGAAATATCTTTGATCCTAAGTCTGTTTTTATAGGTGTAATAATCTGTAAAACCTTCGCTGAACCAATATTGTAATTCTTCACTCTTATTCCGGATGGTGCTTCCTATCCATTCATGCATCAGCTCATGATGAAGAAGATATAGATAAGTGTTTTTATCATTAAAAGGATTATTGGTTCCCTGAATGATAAAAGCATTTTTGATGGCTGATCCCGTTGAGCTATAGCCTTTAAAGAGGCTGTCTTTTTGGGATACTGTGGGCGTCATTAATACGGTAAAATAATCCTTATCATAATCTTTCCAGAAATCTCTTTGGGACTGTACAGCCTTTTTTAAATTTGAAAATAGGAAGTTATCGGAGAGGCCGTTGTTCCATTGGTCCCTTATAGCGAAATAAACAGGTTTTTTATGAATGGTAAAACTGTATATTCTGTAATCTCCAGCGGCGAACAGAGAATTATAAAATCCTTCCCATAACGTTGCTTTTATTTTTTGCTTCTGACTTCGGGTAGCAAAACTATTATGAATTTTAAAATCTGGTGGGAAATTGATCCACTCAATATAAAATTCAAATTCCTTATTGTCCGGCATTTGGGTAAAAGATTGTGGAATTATGAACAGGTTCTTACCTAAAACGTGAAAGAATTTGTTATTGACTCTTGGGCGGTTGAATACCTTATAGTCTGGATCTTTAAAATCCTGCTTTATTCTGTATGTGAATGAAATTTTTTTATTTTTGGTCTTACGGATACTTATCTTATTATCTGACGGCAGCATTGTAAAACTGATTCCGGGATTATCTTCCTTTGAAATTGCCAGACTTCTGAAAAGATTGTTTTCGCCCCAGTTTTCATTGGCATAATAAAAAGACAGGGTGTCTGAAGGCTTTTTAAGAGTATAGTCTACCTGGACTTTTATACCATTTTGTCCAAAATGGTCGTCATAATAGACTTTATAACTGATTTTATCCTGTGCACGCATATACAAGGGTAAAATGAATAAGAACAGTAATAATTTTTTGATCATGGCTGATTGTTTTTCCAAATATAAATTAAATAATAAATAAATTTAATTTTTTGAGTTTCTACCATCCTCCGGAGGCTGTTCAAGGGCAGTTTAAGGTTATCGAAGAGGAAAAAATGGCTGTTATGGACAAAAAAAAGAAAATTTTGATCATTTATCTTAAACTTTTTTCATTGCAGTTAGGCTGGAATCACCATAAAACCTATATTTGCAGCCTAAATTTTTAAATAAATGAAAGAACTAATTGAAAAAATCAACGCGGAATTTGAAGCGTTCACTACTGAGGCAAACCAACAAGCGGAAAAAGGTAACAAGGCAGCTGGAACAAGAGCTCGTAAAGCAGCTTTAGAACTAAGCAAACTGTTCAAGGAATTCAGAAAAGTTTCTGTAGAAGAAGCTAAAAAATAATTCACCTTTAACCGGCTTTCGGAGCCGGTTTTTTTATGCCCTTTCGGAAACTGTTTTACTAAACCGTTAATGGTGATTAATTTTACATTAATCCGTTAAAATTGTTCATATAATTTGTATTTTAGGAGTGTCAAAGCACAGGTCAGATTATTATGAAATCGTATTATTTATTGTTTATTATATTTTTTGGACTTTTACCGGCACAAAAACTCAGGATCGTAGATTCAGAAAATGGAAATCCGGTTTCCAATGCGAGAGTTCTTCTTACCGGACAGATTGTTTATACCAATGAAGATGGTTTTGCTCCCGTAGATCAGAATGCTGCAGATTTTAGTATTTCAGCTTCCGGTTTCCAGAGTGTCAGGGTCCGGAAATTTCAACCTCAGATATCCCTGAAACGGACCTATAAAAATATTGATGAGGTAAAGCTGGCCAGTGTGGATATCCGGAGTATTTTTGAGGATGTCAATAAGCATTATAAGAAAAGATATTATAATGAACCATCTCTTTATAATGTTGTTTATAAAGAAAAACGAAGTGACAACAATAAACTTTACTTTCTGGCGATCGCAGAAACAAAACTTTGGAGCAGGGGCAATTACTACAATTATAAAGACGGTTTCCATAAAGACTATGACAAGATTCTTCAGATGCAGCTGAATAATGTAAAGTATCTTAAAAATGTAAAGTCAGACAGCGTTTTTACAGCAGGAACCAGTGAATTTTCCCATGAGTATATGGGGAATTATTTCTTTAATTTTGAGCTGAACCGGGTGTTGTTTCATATAAAAGACAAAGGTTCAAAATCTTCCGGATGGATGTATTTTGAAGAAGGAGATGAACAACTTGTCTCTTTTAAGATCAGGTCTGGAAAGGGGATAGAGATGGAAGGAGAATTCAGGTATAACAAAGCGGATAAAGTGATTACCTATTTTGAGATTCATTACTTACAGGATCATTATCCGATGATGAAACGGAAGACCGCAGAGGGAGAAGAGTATGATTATCAGCTTGGAAATGCAGTTCTTGTTTTTGATTTTTACAAAAATAACGGAGTTTATGTACCTGCATTGAGCAGGCTTGAAGGAAATAAATATGTGGCTTATTATAAAGGCGTAAAGCATGAAAGAAAAATCAGCAGGGAGCTGATTTATAATACTTTTAAAGAATCAGACGACAAAGGACTCAGTCCTAAAGTAGACTTCCGTAAAAATATCTGGGATAATATTCCGATCAGAGAAAATAAAAATAATACCATCCTGCTTTCTGATGATGAGCAGGCGTTTGTCAACAGAAGATTGCCGGATTTTGGATCGAAGTAAAAAGGAAATATTTAAATAAAATTGATTTTAGAGGCAGGAGCTGTATCTTTAAAAATGGAATTCATGTAAAAAAGTCTTTAAATGTTAGTGTTTAAAGGCTTTTTTACTTTTAAAGCTTTACTGTTTCCACAATTTCTGTTATCTTTAAACCAATCAATATATACTATGAGGATAAATAGATTTTTTGCGGTACCGGCTGTTGTGCTGGCCGCTCAGTTTTCATGGGCTCAGATTAAGGTAGATCCGAATGAAAAACTAGACCCTGTCGTAAAAAGTTTTGTAGATGAAGTAAACAGTAATTCCCAGCTTGAAAATATGGCTTATGAGCTGTTGGACGGGATAGGGCCACGTCTTGTGGGGACTCCTGAAATGCTTGCTGCCAATGAATGGAGTGCAGATAAACTTCGCTCATGGGGAGTAGAGGCTAATCTTCAGCAGTTCGGAACATGGAAGGGGTGGCAGAGAGGAACTACGCATGTTGATATGGTTCATCCACGTGTAAAGTCACTATCAGCAACCCAGCTGGCATGGAGTCCTGCTACAAAAAAAGCAGTGGAGGCAGAAGTGGTGATTCTTCCTAAAGTGTCTTCCAAAGCAGATTTCGATAAATGGCTTCCTGCAGTGAAAGGAAAAGTTGTACTGATGGCACAATACCAGAAGATCGGACGTTCTGACGAGCAGATCAAGGAGTTTGCAACACCGGAACTCTACGAAAAACTGAAAGCTGAAAAAGAAAAGGCTGCTAAAGATTTCACCGCATACGTCAAAAATATAGGGTATGATAATAATACGTTGCCGGAAGCTTTAGAAAAAGCAGGAGCTGCTGGAATTGCCATTTCAAACTGGACCGGAATCATGGGAGCAAACAGAATCTTCGGTGCCAAAACATCAAAAATTCCAATGATTGATATTGATGTGGAAGATTATGGAATGCTTTACAGAATGGCAGAAAAAGGGGCGAAGCCAAAAATTAAGATCGATGCCCAGTCCAAAATACTTCCTGAGGCCAAAAGTTTTAATACGATCGGAATGATCAAAGGAAAGGAAAAACCTGATGAATATGTGATCCTTTCTGCTCATCTTGATTCATGGGACGGAGCGCAGGGAGCAACAGATAATGGAACAGGAACACTTACAATGCTTGAAGCAATAAGGCTTCTTAAAAAATACTATCCCAACAATAAGAGAACAATTGTTATCGGACTGTGGGGAAGTGAGGAACAAGGCTTAAACGGCTCAAGAGGTTTTGTGGCTGATAATCCGCAAATTATCAAAGGAGTACAGGCGGCATTTAACCAGGATAACGGAACGGGACGTGTGGTGAATATCAGCGGACAGGGATTCGTAAAAGCATATGATTATGTAGGAAGATGGCTTGAAGGAGTTCCGAAATCAGTAAGAGGACATATTAAAACTGATTTTCCGGGAATGCCGGGAGGTGGCGGATCTGACCATGCTTCATTTGTAGCAGCAGGAGTACCGGGAATTTCTCTGGGATCTTTAAACTGGGGATATTTTGGATATACATGGCATACTACGAAAGATACCTATGATAAAATCGTTTTTGATGAGGTAAAAAATAATGTGGTATTAACGGCTGCACTGGCATACATGGCCTCTGAAGATCCGGAACTGGCAAGCAGGGAGAAGAGAGTGATGCCAAAGGATGATAAAGGGGAAACAGTGAAATGGCCGGAAGTAAAAGAACCGAAAAGAAGCTCCGCGGAGTATAAATAAATTAAATGATCATGATCAATATAAAAAGCTGTCTCTATGGACAGCTTTTATATTTTTAGCCCATATTATACTATTTTAAGAATAGTTGCTCAAGGTCCGGAAATTTTGAGATCCTTACTACTTCTTCAGAGGTATCCAGATGCCCAAAACCGTATTCACAGAAAATAAAAGGCAGGTTATTTAAGGATGAAGAATAGTAATCCAGCTGAGTATCTCCTATATAAACTGAATTCTCAGGAATAAGATGGTTCCTTTCCATAATAAGCCGGATGTTTTCTGATTTTGGCTTTTCAGTTCTTCCGTAATACTCAAAATCTTTAAATAAGGTATCGAGCTGGTAATATTCCAGAAACGCTTCAATATACCCTTTTTGACAGTTGCTTACGATAAAGAGGAGATGGTTTTCCCCTAGTTTTCTCAATGTATTTTCTACTCCTTTATATAAAACTCCACCTTCTGTTCGCAATATGTTTTCTTCGCGGTCCACAATTTCTGCAAGAATTTTCCGGATCTGCTGATCAGTAATTCCCGGCGAAATACTCCTGAGGATATCATCTGCCAACAGTCCCATATACTGGTTCATATCATCAGGAAGCAATTCTTTCGGTATCAGTTGATGACGGTTTAAAACCTCATTCCATATTTTAATGATCGTTGCTCTGGAATCCCATAAGGTACCATCCAGATCAAAAATTAAATTCTTCATTATTCAAAAGTCTGTATATTGATATATCATATGGACAGATACAAGGTCAGAGGATCATGCTCAGCTGAACTCTTTTCCTTGCTTCATCTACTTCGGTAACTTTCACACGGACATGCTGATGAAGCTTAACTACTTCATTCACATCTGACACAAACCCGTCTTTGAGCTGGGATATATGAACCAGGCCGCTTTCTTTAATTCCAAGATCTACAAAACATCCGAAAGCAGTAATGTTATTGACGATCCCCGGAAGGATCATACCTGCCTTTAAATCTCTGATGCTTTTTACATGAGGGTCAAATTCAAATACTTTAGCAGCTTTCCTGGGATCTAAGCCCGGTTTTTCAAGTTCCTTCAATATATCCCTGATCCCTAAAATTCCAATTTCTCCGGTAATGTAATTTTCAGGCTTTACCAGGGCGATTTTTTCTTTATTGGCGATCAGCTCATGGGTTTTAATGCCCAGGTCATGAGCCATTTTCTCTACAATTCCGTAAGCTTCAGGATGTACCGCTGAATTATCCAATGGATTTTTTGCATTTGCAATTCTTACAAAGGCAGCTGCCTGCTGAAAAGCTTTTTCTCCGAGCCGGGGAACTTTTTTAAGCTGCTTTCTGTCCTCAAAAGCTCCGTTCTCAGCACGGTAATTGACAATGTTTTCTGCCATTTTCTCCCCGATTCCTGAAACATAGCTTAAAAGTGATTTACTGGCTGTATTTAGATTGATTCCAACGGAATTTACACACTTCATTACAGTAGAATCCAATTCATTTTTCAGTTGGGTCTGATCGACATCGTGTTGGTATTGACCGACCCCAATAGATTTCGGATCAATTTTTACCAGCTCAGCCAAAGGATCGGAAAGTCTTCTTCCAATGGAGACAGCACCACGTACGGTCACATCGTAGGAAGGAAATTCATCCCTTGCAATTTTACTTGCAGAATAGACAGATGCACCTGCTTCCGAAACCACAAAAACCTGTAATGGTTTGTCAAAAGCAATCTTTTTGATGAAGAATTCGGTTTCGCGGCTTGCCGTTCCATTCCCGATAGAGATGGCTTCAATATTATAGGCATTTACCATGGAACGGATCTTTTTCATCGCCATTCCGCTTTCATTTTGCGGAGCGTGAGGGTAGAGGGTCTCATTGTGCAGTAAGTCTCCTTTTTCATCCAGGCATACTACTTTACAACCGCTCCGGTACCCCGGATCAATTGCTAAAATCCTTTTCTCTCCCAAAGGGGGAGCCAGAAGAAGTTGGCTTAAGTTCTCAGAGAAAATTTCAATCGCTTTTTTATCTGCTTTTTCTTTGGCTTCCTGCAGTGCTTCATTGGAGATTGCAGGTTCCAGAAGCCTTTTATAACTGTCTTTTATTGCCAGTGCAATTTGCTCTGAGCTTTCATTGCTGGATTTAATAATAGCTTTTTCAATAAAATCTATAGCTTCTTCCTTATCTATTCCTATATTCGTTTTGACAAAACCTTCAGCTTCAGCTCTTAACATAGCCAGAAGTCTGTGGGATGGTATTCTGCTGAGATTTTCTTCCCATTCAAAATACTGGGAGAATTTCTGTGCATCCTCTTCCTCTTTTTTAGCTTTTACCGCTTTGGAGGTAATAACTGCCTTACGCTGAAATAATCTGCGGAGATTTTTTCGGACATACATATTTTCATTGATCCACTCTGCCATAATATCTCTTGCTCCCTGAAGTGCTTCTTCTTCGGAAGAAACCTCACTGTTGAGATATTTTGATGCAAGAAACTGCACATCATTATTTTTCTGGCTCATGATGATTCTGGCTAAAGGTTCAAGTCCTTTTTCCTTAGCTGTATCGGCTTTGGTTTTCTTGCGCTTCTTGAAAGGTAAATAAAGATCTTCGAGTTCCTGGAGATCAAAACTTTCTTCTATTCTTTGCTGAAGTTCAGGTGTTAGGGAATCCTGTTCTTCTATTGACTTTAAAATAGATTCTTTTCTTTTAACAATTTCTTCAAACTGTCTGCTGATCTTTGAAATCTGCTCGATTTGTGTTTCATCAAGATTTCCGGTTTTATCTTTCCGGTAACGGGAAATAAATGGAATGGTACAGTCTTCTGCCAAAAGCTGAAGGGTATTATTGATGCTCTTTTCAGAAATATCGAGGTGTTTCTGTATAAATTCTACGGTCGTCATTGTTCTGTTTTCGGATGGCTAAAATAGGATTTTAAAACGAAAAAAGGCGAGTTGCCCCGCCTTGAATGTTTTCACAACGGAATAATCCTTATTGTGAATTGCTTTTCAAAATTTATACTACAAATATAGAAGAAAAAATCTTTGTTTGATTTACGGGAAACCTCATTTTTAATAATTTTTTTCTTTCTATTTTTATGTGGTATCAAAAAATTAATAATGATGACTAAAAATATACTTGGGCTGGATTTGGGAACAAACTCAATTGGTTGGGCGTTGGCAGAACAGGACTTTGAAAATAAGCATGGCAAAATTCTCGGAATGGGAAGCCGAATTATTCCGATGTCGCAGGATATTCTGGGAGATTTTGGAAAAGGAAATTCTGTTTCGCAAACCGCAGAACGTACAAAATACAGAAGTGTAAGAAGATTACGTGAACGATTTCTTTTAAGAAGAGAGAGGCTTCACAGGGTTTTAAATATTTTGAATTTTCTTCCGGAACATTATGCTTCCCAAATCGATTTTCAAAATCGATTTGGGAAGTTTAAGGTAGAGACTGAACCCAAGCTTGCATGGAAAAATATTGATGGACAGTTTTCATTTCTGTTTCAAACTTCTTTCAATGAAATGCTTGAAGAATTCAGGGCAAACGAACAGGATTTAAAAATACCTTATGACTGGACAATTTATTATCTCCGTAAAAAAGCACTTTCTCAAAAGATTGAAAAAGAGGAACTGGCTTGGATTCTTTTAAACTTTAACCAAAAGCGGGGATATTATCAGTTGCGTGGTGAAGAAGAAGAAGAGAATCCGAATAAGCTGGTTGAGTTTTATTCTTTAAAAGTTGTAGATGTTTTGGCGGATGAACCTCAAAAAGGGAAATCAGACATTTGGTATTCTTTGATTTTGGAGAATGGCTGGGTTTACAGACGTTCGAGTAAAACGCCTTTATTTGACTGGAAAGACAAAACAAGAGATTTTATTGTTACAACAGATTTGAATGATGATGGAAGTGTTAAAACAGACAAAGACGGAAATGAAAAAAGAAGTTTTCGTGCACCAGGCGAAAACGACTGGACTTTAGTAAAAAAGAAAACTGAACAGGAAATTAATCAATCCCATAAAACTGTTGGAAGCTATATCTATGAAGCTTTACTTCAGAATCCGAGACAAAAAATCAAAGGAAAGCTGGTCCGTACGATTGAAAGAAAATTTTACAAAGAAGAACTCAGACAAATTTTAGAAAAGCAGAAAAAATTTCATCAGGAATTAAAGAATGGTGATTTATACAACGACTGTATTCGTGAATTGTACAAAAATAATGAAACTCAACAACTGACTTTAAGTAATAAGGATTTGGTTCATCTTTTCATGGAAGATATTATTTTCTACCAAAGGCCATTGAGAAGCCAGAAGTCATCTGTTTCTAACTGTACTTTAGAGTTTAGAAAATATAAAGATGAAAATGGAGCAGAGCATACGCAATATTTAAAAGCAATTCCAAAATCTAATCCTTATTATCAGGAATTCCGGCTTTGGCAATGGATTTTTAATCTTAATATATATAAAAAAGATAATGATGAAAACGTTACTAAAGAATTTTTAAGCACTACCAGAGATTACGAAAATGTGTTTGAGTTTTTAAATAACAGAAAAGAGATTGATCAAAAGACTTTGCTGAAACATTTTAAGCTCAATGAGAAAACCCATCGTTGGAATTACGTTGAAGATAAAAAATATCCTTGCAACGAAACCAAATCCATGATTTCATCCAGACTGGAAAAAGTTAAAAGTATTTCTGAGGCTTTCCTGACGAGAGAAACTGAACAGAATATCTGGCATATCATCTATTCTGTGAATGATAAAATAGAATACGAAAAAGCCTTAAAGTCTTTTGCCAGAAAAAATAACCTGGATGAAAATTCTTTTTTTGAGGCTTTCAAAAAATTCCCGCCTTTTAAAAGCGAATATGGTTCCTTTTCGGAGAAAGCAATCAAAAAACTGTTGCCTCTTATGCGGTTGGGAAAATATTGGAATTATGTCAATATTGATAAATATTCAAAAGAAAGGATTCAGAAAATCATCAATGGAGAATATGACGAAAATATTAAAGATAAAGTAAGAGAAAAGGCAGTCCATCTTACGGCTGAAAATGATTTCCAGGGACTGCAACTGTGGCTGGCTCAATATATTGTTTACGGAAGACATTCGGAAGCATCAATCATTGGCAAATGGAATTCAGCCGATGATTTGGAACAATTTTTAAAAGATTTTAAACAGCATTCACTTCGCAACCCAATTGTAGAACAAGTGATTACAGAAACGCTTCGTGTTGTAAAAGATATTTGGTTAGAATATGGAAAGGGAGTGAAAGATTTCTTTAATGAAATTCATATAGAATTGGGACGGGAAATGAAGCTTCCTGCTGAAGAAAGAAAAAAGTTAACCAACCAGATTGCCGAAAACGAAAATACCAATCTTCGCATCAAAGCTCTATTGGCTGAAATGATGAATGATAGTTCTGTAGAAAATGTTCGTCCGTTTTCGCCAATGCAACAAGAGATTTTGAAAATCTATGAAGACGGAGTTTTAAATTCAGGTATTGAGGTTGAAGATGAATATTTGAAAATAAGCAAAACAGCACAACCTTCTTCTTCAGATTTAAAACGATATAAACTATGGCTGGAACAGAAATATAAATCGCCATATACAGGTCAAATTATTCCATTGAATAAACTGTTTACACCAGAATACGAAATTGAACACATCATTCCACAAAGCCGATATTTTGATGACAGTTTTAGCAATAAAATTATCTGTGAATCTGCGGTTAATAAATTGAAGGATAACCATATCGGGCTTGGATTTATTAAGCAATTTGGAGGAACTATCGTTGAACTTGGTTTCGGGAAAAGTGTAAAGGTTTTTGAAGTAAACGAATACGAAGATTTTGTAAAGAAACATTACGCCAATAACCGGGGGAAAAAAAATAAACTTTTGTTAGAAGATATTCCTGAAAAAATGATTGAGCGCCAGATAAATGATACTCGTCACATCAGTAAATATATTTCAGGTATACTTTCTAATATTGTTCGTGTGGAAGATGGTTCGGATGAAGGCATAAATTCTAAGAACATTGTTCCCGGAAACGGAAAAATTACAACACAACTAAAACAAGATTGGGGATTGAATGATGTTTGGAATGATTTGATTTTATTTCGTTTTGAAAGAATGAATCAGCTCACCAATTCTACAGATTTTACCACCTGGAATGCAAATTATCAAAAGTTTTTGCCAACTGTTCCGATTGAATATTCCAAAGGATTTTCAAAGAAAAGAATTGATCACCGTCATCACGCTTTGGATGCTCTGGTTATTGCCTGTGCTACGAGAGATCACGTGAATTTATTGAACAATCAATCGGCAAAATCAGATACCCGACGTTATGACTTGAAAAAAAAATTGATGAAGTTTGAAAAAGTTGTTTATCATCATACACAAACAGGAGAGAAAATCGAAAGGGAAATACCTAAACAATTTTTGAAACCCTGGGAAAGTTTTACGGTTGATGCTAAACATTATTTGGAATCTATTATTGTAAGTTTTAAACAAAACCTTCGTGTCATCAATAAAGCAACTAATTATTACGAAAAATATGTAGAGAAAGATGGCGCAAAAAATAAAGAAAGAGTAGAGCAGACCGGAATAAACTGGGCGATTAGAAAACCAATGCATAAGGACACGGTTTCCGGTAAAGTAGATTTATCTTGGGTAAAAGTTCCAAAAGGAAAAATTTTAACAGCAACAAGGAAAAGTCTGGATACATCGTTTGATCTAAAGTCAATAGATTCTATTACTGATACAGGAATTCAGAAAATTCTCAGAAATTATCTTGTATTCAAAGGCAATCCTGAACTTGCATTTTCACCGGAAGGAATTGAAGATATGAATAAGAACATTGAAAAATACAATGATGGAAAACCTCATCAACCCATCAATAAAGTAAGGGTTTTTGAATTGGGTAGTAAATTTCAGGTGGGACAAACCGGAAACAAAAAAAATAAATATGTAGAAGCTGCAAAAGGAACCAATCTGTTTTTTGCAGTATACGAAGATAAAAACGGTAAGAGAAGTTATGAAACAATTCCTTTAAACGAAGTAATCGAAAGACAAAAGCAAGGATTATCTGAAGTTGACCTAAAAGGAATTAATGATTTCTATTTATGTCCCAATGATTTGGTTTACATTCCATGTGGAGATGAACTGGATAATAAAAATAATATTGATTTTGAAAACTTAACTAAAATAAAAATAGATAATATTTATAAAGTGGTAAGTTTTTCAGGAAGCCAAATTTTCTTTATAAAACAAGATGTTGCTGTTTCTATCGTGAATAAAATGGAATTTTCGACATTAAATAAAATGGAACGTTCTATTAACGGTTCTATGATTAAAGAACATTGTATTAAATTAAACGTCAACCGCCTGGGAAAAATTTCAAAAACATAATTTATGATCACTCGTTCCATCTACATCGGCAACCCCGCTTATCTTAAACTCAAAGATGAGCAGATGAAAATCTTTTGCCCGGAAACCAAAACGGAAAAAGGAAGTGTTCCTGTGGAAGATTTGGGCTTGCTGATGCTGGATCATTACCAGATTACCATTTCCCATAATCTCATTCAGAAAATGATGGGAAATAATGTGGTGGTTATAAGTTGCGATGCCCATCATTTGCCACACGGGATAATGCTTCCTTTGTATGGTCATACTGAGCATTCCGACAGGATAAAAGATCAGCTGGAAGCAAGTGAACCGCTGAAAAAACAGCTTTGGAAACAAACGGTGGAATGTAAAATTGAAAATCAGAAAAATGTTTTGTTGAAGTTGGGAAACTATTATGAACCTATGATCGAATACCAAAGAAATGTCAAGTCCGGAGATTTGACCAATATGGAAGGGATTGCGGCCCAGCATTACTGGAAGTATCTGATCAGCCTGGATTTTCTGAGACAGCGTTTTGGAGATTCTCCTAATCAGTTTTTCAATTTCGGGTATGCTGTTCTCAGAAGCATTGTGGCAAGAGCCATTGTAGAAACCGGATTGCTGCCGGTTCTGGGAATTTTTCATAAAAATAAATACAATCCTTACTGTCTGGCTGATGACCTGATGGAACCTTACCGCCCGTTTATCGATCTGCTTGTAATGCAATGGTTAAAAATTCATCCCGATACAGAAGAATTGACGAAAGATTTTAAAGCTCATATTCTACAGATTGCCACCAAAGATGTGAGTATTGATGACAGAACAAGACCATTGTTAGTAGCTGTAAAAATAACAGCTTCGTCGCTTTATAAATGTTACACAGGAGAAAAACGGCTGATCTCTTATCCTCAACTGTTATGAATTCCGAAAGGTTTAATGCATACCGGATTATGTGGGTTTTAGTATTATATGATCTCCCGACCGAGACCAAAGCGAATATGAAAGATGCAAATCGATTTCGGAAGGCCCTTATTGATGATGGTTTTACGCTGTTTCAGTTTTCGATGTATGTACGTCATTGTCCAAGTCGTGAAAATGCTGAGGTTCATATTAAAAGAGTGAAATTTATGCTTCCGAAGGCCGGGAAAGTTGCCATTATGTGTATCACAGACAAACAATTTGGAGATATTGAAATCTTCTTTGCCAGGAATAAAGAAGAGCCACCTCCAACCTTTCAGCAGCTTGAATTATTCTAAATTTTAAATTCTAAATATAAAAATAATCTACTGGTTATCAGTAGATTATTTTTTGAGGCTGTGACTAATCACTAAGATAGTAAATTTTGAAAGCAATTCACAACAAACGTAGACGCGGTACTTATCGCAGCATCGCTGTGACTAATCACTAAGATAGTAAATTTTGAAAGCAATTCACAACTAAACTTGTTTCGTTTTAATATAGGTATTAGCTGTGACTAATCACTAAGATAGTAAATTTTGAAAGCAATTCACAACACATATCAAGCCGCTGCTAAAGCTCTTGCTGCTGTGACTAATCACTAAGATAGTAAATTTTGAAAGCAATTCACAACCTGATGGAAGATTCCCTTTAAATAGCCCTGGCTGTGACTAATCACTAAGATAGTAAATTTTGAAAGCAATTCACAACACGGATTGTCAACTACTTTTCGGAACAAAGGCTGTGACTAATCACTAAGATAGTAAATTTTGAAAGCAATTCACAACCCCGGATACTGTGATTCTTAAGCTCATCCCGCTGTGACTAATCACTAAGATAGTAAATTTTGAAAGCAATTCACAACTAGGTGTGGATAATTTAGAATGGCTTTTAGGCTGTGACTAATCACTAAGATAGTAAATTTTGAAAGCAATTCACAACTATTACGCCTCTGTAAATCAGGAAAATGTAGCTGTGACTAATCACTAAGATAGTAAATTTTGAAAGCAATTCACAACTAAGCTTTTTCACAGGTTCTAAAATATCAGGCTGTGACTAATCACTAAGATAGTAAATTTTGAAAGCAATTCACAACATTCTTTCTCAACTGCTTTATCTCCCGAAAGCTGTGACTAATCACTAAGATAGTAAATTTTGAAAGCAATTCACAACCATATCAATCTAATTTTCTAATGTAGTACTGCTGTGACTAATCACTAAGATAGTAAATTTTGAAAGCAATTCACAACGCGAATGACAGCAGGCTTAAAGGGAAATTCGCTGTGACTAATCACTAAGATAGTAAATTTTGAAAGCAATTCACAACATATATGGATAGGATTTATTAGCTTAAATCGCTGTGACTAATCACTAAGATAGTAAATTTTGAAAGCAATTCACAACAACCATTCGAGGGATTTAAGACCTTTTTATGCTGTGACTAATCACTAAGATAGTAAATTTTGAAAGCAATTCACAACCCATTAAATTAGCACATCTTCTTCCTGTTGGCTGTGACTAATCACTAAGATAGTAAATTTTGAAAGCAATTCACAACAGAAGTCTGTTTGTTCATTGAATCCCCGTTGCTGTGACTAATCACTAAGATAGTAAATTTTGAAAGCAATTCACAACAAGACAATTCGACGGCGACAATCGCTTGTTGCTGTGACTAATCACTAAGATAGTAAATTTTGAAAGCAATTCACAACAACTCGCAAGGTTATGAGTTAGTGGGTACGGCTGTGACTAATCACTAAGATAGTAAATTTTGAAAGCAATTCACAACAATTGTTTTCATCTACCTGAGATGGATTAAGCTGTGACTAATCACTAAGATAGTAAATTTTGAAAGCAATTCACAACAGCTTTATTATCAATAAAATTTTTATTAATGCTGTGACTAATCACTAAGATAGTAAATTTTGAAAGCAATTCACAACACGTACTTTTCTTTGTCCTTTACCCATTTAGCTGTGACTAATCACTAAGATAGTAAATTTTGAAAGCAATTCACAACATCACCAGTAACCATCCATGACCATGCGTTGCTGTGACTAATCACTAAGATAGTAAATTTTGAAAGCAATTCACAACCCTATCAATAGTATATATTCTCTGAATTGTGCTGTGACTAATCACTAAGATAGTAAATTTTGAAAGCAATTCACAACGGGCGTTGTGGATATCAAAGACGACGGCGCGCTGTGACTAATCACTAAGATAGTAAATTTTGAAAGCAATTCACAACCACAAAGAAAATAGTTATACTTCGTGCTACGCTGTGACTAATCACTAAGATAGTAAATTTTGAAAGCAATTCACAACTATGGCAGGGGTAAATGTTGAAATTAAAGAGCTGTGACTAATCACTAAGATAGTAAATTTTGAAAGCAATTCACAACGCAATACTTCCTCTGTAATTACCTTTCCATGCTGTGACTAATCACTAAGATAGTAAATTTTGAAAGCAATTCACAACGACTATATTCAGCTAACAGAGGTGGCTGGAGCTGTGACTAATCACTAAGATAGTAAATTTTGAAAGCAATTCACAACCCGGGTCAAATCCTGTTCGTCTGTACTAACGCTGTGACTAATCACTAAGATAGTAAATTTTGAAAGCAATTCACAACAACAATGGCCAGGACACATAATCAGAAAATAATAAATATGCAAAAAAGCTTCTTCAGAAAATATACAGCTACCACACAATAAAAACCGGAATTTTTCATTTCTTGATGTATGTTAAGGTCTCAGAAATAAAGTTTTTCTACTTTTGGGATCTTAAAATACAAACTTTTTTAAACATTTCAATATGAAAAAAATTAGCGTAATTGCATTAGTAGGCGTAGGATTGCTTGCAGCATCATGTAACGGTAACAAAGAAAAATCCACCACAGCTGTAGGAACAGAACAGGCTGTAGCAGAAAGCAAAGGAGAAGTACTGGCAGTAGATACAACAGCTTCCGTAGTGAACTGGAAAGCTTTCCATAAAGGAGGTTTTGCACCTCGTTGGGGAACTCTTAATGTAAAATCAGGAGATTTAAGTATTGAAGGAGGACAGGTTGCTGCCGGAAACTTTATCATCGATATGACTTCTATTAAAGTTGATCCTGCTTCAGTAACTGAAAAAGATAAAAAACCGGCAGATCTGGAAGCTCACCTTAAAAACCCTGATTTCTTTAACGTTGAGAAAAATCCAACTGCTGACTTTAAAATTACAAGTGTAGCTGATCTGAAGGATGCACCGAAAGATGCTGTTGCAGGAGCTAATAAAACAGTAAGCGGAAACCTTACATTACTTGGAAAAACAATGAATGTTACCTTCCCGGCTAAAGTAGATGTTGTAGATAACTCTGCAGCTATCCAGGCTAAATTTACGGTAAACAGAACAGATTGGGGGATCAAATTCGGGACTTCAGAAGCAGATCCTGCTGAGTGGATGATCAGTAAAGATATTGAGATCGCGATCGATGTAAAAGCTAAGAAATAAGTTGTACAACATATTATCAAAAAAAGACTGCTATTCTGGCAGTCTTTTTTTGATCTAACCCCTTTAACTTTTTTTAGCAGTTTATAAGATACAGGCGGCATTATTTTTTCACTTGAATGATTATAACACCTAAAATCTAATATTATGTCAAAAAAAATTGCAATTCTCGCCACCAATGGCTTTGAAGAAAGTGAACTTAAATCTCCGAAAGAATATTTGGAAGAGCAGGGCTGGACCGCCCATATTGTGAGCCCGGAATCCGGAACGATTAAAGCATGGGCAGAGAAGGACTGGGGAAAAGAATATCGTGTGGACAAAGCACTGGATGAAGTGAATGCCTCTGAATATGATGCTTTGGTTTTACCTGGTGGAGTCATTAATCCTGATCAGCTGCGAACCAATGGGCAGGCTTTATCTTTTGTAAAAGATTTCTTTATACAGAATAAACCGGTTGCTGCAATCTGCCACGGGCCACAGGTCTTAATTAATGCCGAAGTTGTAAACGGCAGACATATGACCTCTGTCAGTTCGATCAGCCAGGATCTGATCAATGCAGGGGCTCATTGGGAAGATCGGGAAGTAATAGTTGATAACGGATTGGTAACCAGCAGGACACCTGAAGATCTTCCGGCTTTTAATGCCAAAATGGTCGAAGAAATAAAAGAAGGAAAGCATATATGATAAAAATATAGAATTGTACCTAAATTGTTGCAGCCGCCCGGAATTTATCATTCCGGGCGGCTGTATAAGATAATGGAGCTATCCGGGATTATCTTTACTTTTGCAGCAAATTGACAAAGACATGATGTTTTTTCTACTGATTATAAATGTAATTACATTTGGCGTTTTCGGTTTTGATAAGCAGAAAGCCAGAAAACAACAGCGGAGAATCTCTGAAAATACTCTTTTGGGACTTTCCCTTATAGGAGGAATCATAGGAGCCGGTACCGGAATGGTTGTTTTTAATCATAAAGTCTCTAAAAAATCATTTCTGGTTAAATTTTTTCTGGTGGTTTTAATTGATCTTTTTGTATTATACCGTTTGATAAGACATTAAGGCTGTTTTATCTCTTCTAACCGTTAATAATTCCAAAAGGTTTCCATGTATTTATTCCGTCCGTAGTATTGATCCATCCGACAGGAGAATTTACAGAAGGCTGTATGTTAAAAATAATATCACCACGTTTCCATTGAGGGGAAGAAATGACCGGATAGGACTCACCATAAGCCATTTTCATTTTTCCCAGCTGAAGAGAATCAGTGAGGTTCTGATAATACACAATACCTGTATTGTCATTGGTAATGAAATTACCAACGATATTCGGCGTGATCTGGGATAAACATTTATTATGGGTGATGGTGGTCTTTAAGCCGGGATCAGCCTTAATATCATATACCTTAAAATTCTTAACAGAGTTTCCTCTCACATCATCATAAAGCGATCCTCTCCCGGTAATGTTAATTCCGATAGAAATGATATCCTCCTCAGTATGGTCATATATTAAGATGTCATTATCTACAATCTTATTTCCACGGGTGAATGATGATCCTTGTATATTGTTGGTTAAATAAATCCCGTATCCCGGCTGGCGTAAAGCAATATAATTACTGTTGATATTCCAGTTGTTGCAGTCTTCAGCAATAACAATTCCGATATGCCTGCAGAAATCAATCATGCTGTTCATGAAATTGACATGAGAGGTTTTTCCAGCATAGATACCCTCATACACATTATAGATCAGGGTGTCAATAATTCTCCAGCCCTCCTTGGAAGTACTCCCTTCAAACCAGATTCCCCTGCTGCCGGGAATATCATAATCACTGTTAATAGAAATGGAGGTATTATTGGAGATCTCATTATTGACAGACAGTCCCCTGATCAGGATGCCTACTTTACAGTTTTCAGTTTTTACCGTTTGAATCTGGGAAGACCAGAGGTAATTGACATCCAGTGCCGTATGAAAACCTCTTACCGTAAGGTCTTTTAAGATAATGTCATAAACATGATGATCCGGGTTTCCGTTGACTTTAATTCCTGTGTAGGAATTTTCAGAGGTTGTATACCAGATGATATTGTAAATTCCGAAACCTTCCAGAACAGCCCCGGAAGCATTGATGACTATGCCGTCGTTATTATGGGTAATCAGAAAAGGAGGAAAACTGATATTGCTTTTTGTAGAAGACCCTGTAATTTTAATTGCTTTACTGATTTGAAGCGGGTGATGGAGCATGTATCTTTTATTATCCAGATGCAAAACCTGGCCGATTTCCATTTCGTCAATTAATCGCTGGATTTCAACAGAATCATCAGTATTGCCATCTCCATGAACATCAGCAATTTTTATGGAAATATCATTGGTAACTATTCTTTTGTAATATGCCAGAGATTCATCATGATTGAATTTGGTCCGGTAAAGATAGCGCCCGTTGGAGGGAACAGGGATATTCTGTTTTTTAAAGTTGACAAGCTCTCCGCTATATTCATCGATCAATGTTACAATTTCTTTATCCAATACAGGATCTTGAGAATCAAAGAATTGATTTATGGTCGGTACATTTAAATTGTTTGTCATTGTCTGGTTTTTGAGTTGGTAATTAATCGTATTTATTTCTATGGTATCGGTATGGAAACAAAGGTAAAATCACACAGCGCCAGAACTTGACGTAACATATTTTTTCCGGAGATTATAAAGTGGAATTATCTAAAATTCTCATTATGAAATTGTTAAATATTGTATAAACTTTTTAATTAATTCATTAAAAATCACTATTTTTGCACCCGTAAAAATCTTATATGCAAAACATTAGAAATATTGCGATTATCGCACACGTTGACCACGGAAAAACCACCTTGGTTGACAAGATCATTCACGCTACCAACATTTTCAGAGAAAATCAGGAGAGTGGAGAATTAATTATGGATAACAATGATCTTGAAAGAGAAAGAGGGATCACAATCTTATCCAAGAATATTTCTGTTACCTATAAAGACACTAAAATTAATGTAATTGATACTCCAGGGCACGCGGATTTCGGTGGAGAAGTAGAGAGGGTATTAAAAATGGCTGATGGAGTTATTTTGTTGGTGGATGCATTTGAAGGACCGATGCCTCAGACAAGATTCGTACTTCAGAAAGCATTGGAATTAGGATTAAGACCATTAGTGGTTATCAATAAAGTAGATAAACCAAACTGCCGTCCTGACGAAGTTCATGACCAGGTATTTGATTTGTTCTTTAACCTTGAAGCTACAGAAGAGCAATTGGATTTCCCAACATTCTACGGATCTTCAAAACAAGGATGGTTCAATACTTCACTGGAACAGACTGAAGATATTTTACCATTATTGGATGGGATTCTGGAACATGTTCCTGCCCCGAAAGTAACAGAAGGAAACCTTCAGATGCAGATTACTTCGTTAGATTACTCTTCTTTCCTTGGAAGAATTGCGATCGGAAAAGTAACAAGAGGAGAGATCAAAGAATCTCAGTGGATTGGTCTTGCCCAGGCAGAAGGAAAAATTGTAAAGGGAAAAGTAAAAGAACTTTACGTTTTTGAAGGGTTAGGAAAGAAAAAAGTAACTGAAGTACAGGCAGGAGATATCTGTGCTGTAGTTGGTTTTGATGCATTCCAGATCGGAGACTCATTCGTAGATCTAGAAAATCCTGAACCATTGGAAAGAACGGCTATTGATGAACCTACCCTGAACATGACGTTCTCCATCAACAACTCACCATTCTTCGGAAAAGACGGTAAATATGTTACCTCTAACCACCTGAAAGAAAGATTAACCAAAGAATTAGAAAAAAACCTTGCGTTAAGAGTTCAGCAGACAGATGATGCCAATACGTTCCTTGTATTTGGTAGAGGTATTCTTCACTTATCAGTTTTGATTGAAACAATGAGAAGAGAAGGATATGAAATGACGATCGGTCAGCCTCAGGTAATCTTAAAAGAAATTGACGGAGTAAACTGTGAACCATATGAATCTTTGGTTGTTGACGTACCAGAAGAATATGCTTCAAGGGTTATCGACCTGGCAACCCAGAGAAAAGGTGATCTTCACATTATGGAAACCAAGGGAGAAATGCAGCATATGGAATTCGAGATTCCTTCAAGAGGTCTTATCGGATTGCGTTCCCAGATGCTGACAGCTACAGCAGGAGAAGCTATTATGGCACACCGTTTCACGGAATATAAACCTTTCAAAGGTGTGATCCCTGGAAGAAACAATGGAGTACTGATCAGCAAAACTACAGGTCCTGCTACAGAATACTCAATTAATAAACTACAGGACAGGGGTAAATTCTTCGTTGATCCGGGTGAGGAAATCTATACAGGGATGATCGTTGGTGAACAAAACAAACCGGGCGACCTTGTTGTAAATATTGTTGAAGCTAAACAGCTGAATAATATGCGTGCGGCCGGAAAAGATAAAGATACCGGTGTAGCTCCGAAAATTTTATTCTCACTTGAAGAATGTATGGAATATATCCAGGGGGATGAAGCTATTGAGGTAACCCCTAATTTCATCAGAATGAGAAAGAAGATTCTTTCAGAAGAAGAAAGAAAAAGAGTGGAAAGATCGGCGAAAGCTTAATTATAATCTTACTATATAAAATCAAAGCCTCGAAAATCGAGGCTTTTTTTCTAGCATAATCTGCTAAAATGCTTATTTTGGCACAATAATCTCAACAGATAAAAAAATCAGGTAGTTTCATGACTATGAGAATGAATCAATTAAAATTTATTGCTTTATTGGGAATTTCTGCATCTTACAGTATTTCATGTTCGGTACAGAATAATACCACAAAAGCCCCGCCAGTTAAAAATACAACAAAACCCAACAATACAATAACCCAGCCTAAAGAACCTGTAGCGGTTGTAAAGCCCGTAACTCCTCCAGCAGAGGAAAATTTCAGGACCACACTTCCTGAGATTAAAAGAGAATTCCGGGGAGCATGGGTTGCCAGTGTAGCCAATATCAACTGGCCGTCAAGAAATGACCTTACTGTAGAGCAGCAGAAAGCAGAAGCAATTAACATGCTTGATATGCTGAAAGATAACAACTTCAATGCGGTAATCTTCCAGATCAGGCCTTCAGCAGATGCTCTGTATACCAGTAATATCGAACCCTGGTCTTATTTCCTGACCGGAGAAACAGGTGCACCTCCTTATCCGAATTATGATCCGCTTCAGTTCTGGATAGAGGAATCACATAAAAGAGGACTGGAACTGCATGTATGGTTGAATCCTTATCGGGCCCATCATGCCAATGGGGGAGCAGTAAACAGCTTGTCAATGGTGAATAAGCTTTCTGATATTGTAGTACGGCTGAAGAACGGAATGTACTGGTTTGATCCTGCCAATCCTAAAACACAGGGACACGTCTCCAACGTGGTAAAAGATATTGTAAAAAGATATGATATTGATGCCGTTCATTTCGATGATTATTTTTATCCTTATGCCACTTACAACAGGGGAGCTGATTTTCCTGATAATGCTACCTGGAATGCGTATGTAAGCAGTGGAGGAACTTTATCCAGGGCAGATTGGAGGAGAGATAATGTCAATAAGTTTGTAGAACGTATCTATAAAGAAATTCATGCCGAAAAAAGCCATGTGAGATTCGGGATCAGCCCGTTTGGAATCTGGAAACCGGGATATCCGGCAGGCATTGTGGGGTCTTCCCAGTATGATGAACTGTATGCAGATGCCAAACTGTGGCTTAACAAAGGATGGGTAGATTATTTCTCTCCGCAGTTATACTGGCCCATTGACTCAAAGGGGCAGGGATTTGAAGCCCTGTTAAGCTGGTGGCAGTCTGAAAATACAATGAACCGTCATTTATGGCCCGGTTTAAACACAGTAGAGGTCAAAGTATCAGACCGGCCGGCAGAAATTAAAAGCCAGATTGAAATTTCAAGGAATATACTGAAAAAGGATGCAGGAGAAATTCACTGGAGTATTGCAGGACTTACTAAAAATCCAAATATGCTGCCTGTTCTGAAAAACGGACCGTACAGCGAAAAAGCATTAGTCCCTAAAACCCCTTGGCTCAAAACCGTACCATTACAGACTCCTACCTTATTCATTACGGATAATGGAAGCTTTGCCCGGACAAACTGGAGTACAAAGAATATCGGGGACGTTTTCCAGTGGGTTCTTTTTACCCAATATAATGGAGTATGGCAGACAGAAATTCTTACGCTGGATACCCTTTCAAGAGATATTCCTAAGTTTAAAGACGGTAAAACACTGAATGCCGTTGCTATCAAAGCAATCGACAGGCTTGGAAATGAAAGTGACTATATGGCAAAAAAAATAAAATAACTTTCAAAAAGCCAACTCTTTTTAAACATAATCCGGTCTTTTGAAGGCCGGTTTTTTTGTTTCCTGGAAGGGTTATTTTAGAATAACTATAAATTATCATTTTAAATCTATGAAAGTCAGTAAGCTATAATTGGGTTTATGTTCATTTCCGGTAATATAAAAATTTTATCGGAACCATTTTTGCATGATAAATCCCATAATCACCAAAATATAACATTATGAATACTAACAGACTTTCCGCAAACATGGAAAAAGCACTTAGTGATCAGATGAACAAGGAGATTCATGCATCACACGTTTTTTTATCTTATGGAATATGGGCAGATGACAAAGGCTATCAGGGGATTGCCAATTTCCTTTACAGACATGCCCAGGAAGAAAGGAACCATTCGATTAAATTCATGGAATATATATTAAACAGAGGCGGAAAGCCCAAAGTAGAGGCTATTCCGGCACCTCCGGCAGATCCGGAATCCCTGACAGCCTGTTTTGACGGGGTCTTTAAACATGAAGTAGATAATACCACTGCCATTTACAGGATTGTAGACCTGTCTATGGAAGAAAAGGACTGGGCAACCTGGAATTTTATGCAATGGTTCGTACAGGAGCAGATTGAAGAAGAAACCCTCGCTCAGAACCTGATTGATAAACTGAAAATAGCAGGAGGAGACAGGGCAACAGATGAATCTTTATTTACTTTAGATAAAACTTTACAGGAAGCTCCGAATGATGTGCCGCTGGCACAGGATGCTACCGGAGACAATCCGTAAGGTCGTTCGGTGAAATTAAAACTTTTGAAAATCTGTCAGAACACTGACAGATTTTTTTTGTAAACTAACTTTATCTATTTTTGAGTAAACTAATAAATATGAGTGATAAATTTGATTTAATTTTTCCAAATGCTAATGCTTTTTATTCATATTATAATGAAAATGAAGACGAACTAGTAAAGCTATATGATCTTTCTTTAATTAATATATTTACTGGAGCTAATAACAGTGGTAAAAGTAGACTTATAAGAACTTTTCTAGATTCTAATACTATTCATTATGAACATAAATCTTTATTAAAAGAATATCTTACAGAATTTAATGAATTAATTAATAGTAAAAAATTTGGTGGGGTTAATAGCAGTAACAATGTACTTTTTAATTCATTTCAAAATGATCGAGATGAAGTAGTGTTTAAAATTTTGAATTACTCTGAGTTACAGATAGATATATTGAGTGGAGTTGATTTTAACTTAAATGTTTTTAGGCTTTTAACAGAAAACTTTCATAGACTTTCTCTTAATTATTTTGGAAGTAATGGCTTTATCCAATTGCAAGGAGAGGATAAAGAAAGGATTAGTTTTTTGTTAATGCAAATAA
The DNA here is from genome assembly GCF_003385595.1 of Chryseobacterium flavum. Taxonomy (GTDB): domain Bacteria; phylum Bacteroidota; class Bacteroidia; order Flavobacteriales; family Weeksellaceae; genus Chryseobacterium; species Chryseobacterium flavum. The sequence continues at coordinate 33,189 of NZ_QNUE01000022.1, forward strand.
AAAAAATGCTGCAACAAGATTTTTTTGAAGAAAAGAAAAAAATATTTATTCCAACTCTTAGAACAGCTCACTCTATTTTTCAAAAAAAAACCGATAAAAGCTTTTCAAAAATCTCAACGGATATTTTAAAAGAAACAATTGTAAAAAGTTATAATTTAAATGATGAAAAGGTAGAAATTTTTACAGGAATGGATTTGTATTATCAAATTGTAAATGTAAGAAATGATATAAAAGATAAAAGAGAAGGATTTGAAAAATTTGAAGAATTTTTATCTCAAAATTTTTTCCATGGTAAGCGTGTTGAAATTGTTGCAAAATTTAATATTTATGATAAACACAATGGCAAAGATGATTCTGAAATAATAAATGTTTTCATTGATGAGGAAAGTAAAGATTTACATGAACTAGGTGATGGTATTCAAGCCTTATTTATTTTAATGTACAAGATTTATACCTGCGATAATAAAAGTGTTATTTTTATTGATGAACCTGAGATTAACTTGCATCCTGGAATGCAACGGTTATTTTTAGAACAGATTACAAATAATAAATTTCTAAAAGAAAAGGAGATAACTTATTTCATCTCTACACATTCAAACCATTTCTTAGATTTAACAATTGAAAAAGATGATATTTCTATTTTTTTATTTAATAAAGTAAATAAAGATAAATTTATTGTCAAGAATGTTAACCATGGAGATAATTCAGCACTTCAATATCTTGGAGTAACTAATTCTTCTGTATTTCTAGCTAATTGTTCTATATGGGTTGAGGGAATTTCTGATAGAAACTATTTGAAAGCATTTTTAAAGGCATATTGTAAAGCTAACTCAAATAAAATATATCCTAAGGAAGATATTGAGTTTGCATTCATTGAATATGCTGGCAGTAATATTGATCATTATAATTTTGATGAAATCGAATTAAAAGAAAAAATAAATGCTTTTTCAATTAATAATAAAATATTCTTAATCTCTGATTATGACGGACCATATAAAAATGAAAAGCATTCTATTTATGAAGAAATAGAAAAAGAAAATAATAATTTTAAATATCAGACAACTAAGGATTATAGAGAAATAGAGAACTTATTACCATTTAGCGTTTGGGATAAAATTTTAATTAATTTTTGTGATAAGAGAAAAGTGAAAAAAGAAGAAGATTTTGAAAGAGTACAGGCAGAAATTTCAATATCTCTAAAAAAGAAAAAAATAGAAGCTTATAAAACAACGTATATTGGAAAATTATTAAAAAATATTAAAACTAACGTTCCTGAATTGAATAAAATTTGGGATAAAGCAGAAGGGACTTTAATGAACAAATCTGAAGTAAGTTTTAAAGTTTTAGAATTAACTGAACAAGGTAGAATAACTTGGGAAGATTTTAAAACAAACCCTAAAATAGTTTCCATAATACAGAATCTATATGATTTTATTCAAAAATCTAATTATAGGTAAATCATTTTTTATTACGGCTAAACTTCACTATCTTTGCACGCTGAAAGTTTAAGGTTCACAACCAAGGTAAGGATAATTCCTCCTTAAGTGCTGAACTTTAAACCCTAAACCTTAAACTTTGAATTTTACAATATGAAATGTGGAATCGTAGGCCTGCCGAATGTAGGTAAATCAACTCTTTTTAACTGTTTGAGTAATGCAAAAGCTCAGTCAGCAAACTATCCTTTCTGTACCATCGAACCGAACCTTGGAACGGTTTCCGTACCGGATCAGAGATTGTTTGAACTTGAGAAAATTGTAAAGCCTGAGAGGGTTTTACCGGCGGTAGTTGAAATCGTTGACATTGCAGGTCTTGTTAAAGGAGCCAGCAAAGGAGAAGGATTGGGTAACCAGTTCCTTGCGAATATCCGTGAGTGCGAAGCGATCATCCATGTTTTAAGATGCTTTGATAATGGAAATATCGTTCACGTTGAAGGATCTGTTGATCCGTTAAGAGATAAAGAAATTATTGATATCGAATTACAGTTAAAAGACCTTGAAACTGTAGGAAAAGCAGTTGAAAAAGCGAAAAAATTCATCAAATCAGGAAAAAAAGAAGATATTCTGACTTATGAAACGCTTCAAAATCTGCAGAAATTCCTTGAAGACGGGAAAAATGCGAGGGAATTTGCTGCCGATGATTTCGCAAAATCTGTAATCGGGGATGTTCAGCTGTTAACCAATAAGCCTGTACTTTACGTTTGTAATGTAGATGAAAACTCTATCAAAAACGGAAATGAATGGATTGGTAAGATTGAAGAGATGGCACAGAATGAAGGTGCTGAAGTGGTTGTTTTGGCTGCTCAGATCGAGGCGGATATCAATGAGCTGGAGACTTTTGAAGAAAGACAGATCTTCCTTGAAGAATTGGGCCTTGAAGAGCCGGGAGTGAACCGTCTGATCAGAAAAGCTTATGACTTATTAAAACTTCAGACCTATTTTACTGCAGGAGTAAAAGAAGTAAGGGCATGGACGATCGGAAAAGGATGGACAGCTCCGCAGGCAGCTGGAGTGATCCATACAGATTTTGAAAAAGGGTTTATCCGTGCAGAAGTGATCAAGTATAATGATTATATTACTTATGGCTCAGAAGTGAAAGTGAAAGAAGCCGGAAAACTTTCTGTAGAAGGTAAAGAATATGTGGTTCAGGATGGAGACATCATGCACTTCAGATTCAATGTATAGAAATATTAAAGTTAGTTATAATAAAAAAACGCTTCCATGAATTTGGGAGCGTTTTTTGCGTTATAAAAAAATTATTCAAGTTCAATAGGTCCCGGCTGGCATTGTGGTTCCGCACAGCTTAAGGAAATTTTGCTGCAGACAAGGGTAGGCAGCCAGCACATTTCTTTGCCTCCTGAAACTAATCTTAGCTCTTTTTTGTTTAATTTCTTTCCTTTGTTTAAAGTTTGGCTGTTCATTGCTTTTTATTTTATATGGTTATTACTGTAGCTTTTCAAACTAATCTAAAGGAGGATGCGTAATAAACTGGCATTTTCTTTCTGCACAAGCGGATCCGATTTCAGTACAGACACCTGTTGCCGGATCAATACACAATCTTAACCCCCCGGTGATTACTCTCAGCTCTTTTTTGTTCAATTTTTTAGCGTTGTTTAAAGTTTTGTTTTTCATATTGTTTGTTTTAAATGAGTTTAGTATGATATGGAAACGTTATGGTTGTGGTCTGCATACTTTCTGCGCACAGCTGACAGAGATTATAGTACAATTTCTTGGATCATCAGGAGGGTAGGTTTCACATGGCCATTCAGGGCATAATACCGCTTCCATACAGTCCAGTAAACCTCCTGTTATGGATTTCAGCTCTCTTTTATTCAGTTTTTTTCCTTTGATTACATTTTGCTTTTTCATAGTGCAATTTTTTATTGATGTGATGATTTTATAACTATGGTCTGCATTCTTTTTGCCCGCAGTATGGAGAAATTTTTATACAGCCATTGGCATCAGCCTGAGATTCGCAGGGATTGGTGTCAGGATACGGCGGACAGGGTTCGGCAGGCATACAATTGATCAAACCACCAGCAATGGTTTTTAGTTCTTTTTTACTTAGTTTTTTGCCGGGTTGTAAAATTTGATTTTTCATTGTTTTGATTTTTAGATAGTTAGTTTAAGACGAATGTAATAAAAATAAATGAACGTATATCACTTTTTTTTGAAAAAATATAAAATTATTTAACCACTGTGTTTTTTTTAATGCATATAATTCATTTGTTTAAGGGAATAATTAAGAAATTATAAAAAAAATACAATGTGTAAATATCCATGAGGTGAGAAAAAGGAATCAAATGAAATATCGTGCTGATAAAAATGACTTTCTGTTTCAGTTTTAAACATATTTGCCGGTGTACATTCTGTAACTTCGTATATTTGAATTTTACAAATCATTGAGTATGGAAAAAACATCCTATACATCCCTGGAGGATTTTTATAGGGAGATGACCGCTAAACTGGGGAAAGATCTGGAAAGTATTTTTCCAAAAGGACTTCATAAGGATATAGGCCATTTCAATGTATTTGATATTGCACAGACTATAGAAAGAGCAAAGATGACTTCTGAAATGCCTTATAACAGAAGAAAATATTACAAAATCAGTCTGATCCGGGGTAAAAACAGGGCAGAATATGCAGATAAGGTTATTTCAATACAACAAAATGCACTTTTATTTGCCACGCCTAAAGTTCCTTATCACTGGATTCCAGAATCTCCTGAACAATCCGGTAGTTTTTGTGTATTTACGGAAGACTTTTTCATCAAAGATAAATCGTATAATAATCTTGAATATCTGCCCATCTTTCAGCCGGGTGCAGTGCCGGTATTTGAGATTGATGATGATCTTGCGAATGAAATAGAACATCTTTTTACAAAAATTAAGAAAGAGATTGAATCCGACTATGTCTATAAATATGACCTGATCAGGAATTATGTGCTCGAACTGATTCATTATGGGCAAAAGCTTCAGCCTGCAGCAAGAATCTCTACTTCTAATGATGCATCAATGAGGGTGGTTTCTTTATTTATAGAATTGCTGGAAAGACAGTTTCCCATAGAATCTCCTGATCAGCGATTGCAGTTGAAAACAGCAAAAGATTATGCAGACAGGCTCGCTGTTCATGTTAATTATCTCAACAAAAAGCTAAAAGAGAATACAGGAAAAACAACCACGGAGTTTATTGCAGACCGGGTTATTCAGGAAGCTAAGATACTCTTAAGGCAAACCAAGTGGAATGTCTCCGAGATTTCCTATGCTTTGGGTTTTGAGGAAATTGCCCATTTTTCAAACTTCTTTAAAAGAAAGACAGCATTTGCACCGCTGGAATTTCGCTCATGATTTGAATTTTGCAAATTTCAGATTGATTCAAGCAAACTCTTCTGTCCGGAAAAATCCCAACTTTGTATCATCAAAATAATCAAAATACAATGAACACAAAAACAAATATCGCACTGGTAACCGGAGGGAGCCGTGGATTGGGGAAAAACTCAGCGCTTAAAATTGCTCAAAAAGGATTGGACGTTATTATTACGTACAGAAGCAACAGAGAAGAAGCGGAAGCTGTGGTAAATGAAATAAAATCAATGGGAAGGAATGCCATCGCATTTCAGCTTGATACGAAAGATATCAAAAGTTTTGATGCTTTTGTCAAAGACGTAACCAGTCATTTGCAGGAAAGTACAGGTGGTACACATATTGATTATCTTATCAATAATGCGGGAACAGCCTTATATTCACCCATTACGGAAGTAACGGAAGAAGAGTTGGATGATGTGGTGGATATTCACTTTAAAGGAGTGTTTTTCCTGACTCAAAAATTATTGCCGTTTATTAATGATGGAGGAGGGATTATCAATGTGTCTTCAGGACTGGCAAGATTTGCCACACCGGGATCTTCTATTTACGGATCAATAAAAGCAGGGGTAGAAATGCTGACGAAATATATGGCTAAAGAGCTGGGATCAAGAAAAATCAAGGCTAATGTTGTGGCTCCGGGCGCTATTGAAACTGATTTCGGAGGAGGAAGAGTGAGAGATAACGAAGAGGTGAATGCAATGGTAGCAGGAGCTACGGCTCTGGGAAGAGTTGGTCTTCCTGATGATATCGGTGGTGTAGTAGCTTTCCTATGTACAGAAGATGCAAGATGGATCAATGGACAAAGGATTGAAGTCTCAGGGGGAATGTTTTTATAAGCCCGATACTGATAAAAGAAAACCCAGCCGGGAAGGCTGGGTTTTCTTTTGTTCTTTATAATTAATGAATACATCAATTCCAGGGTTCCCGGGGTTGATCTTCTTTACATTTCGGTTCAGCACATCCGTTGCTATACCAGATGCAGTATCCATCAGGATTTACACACATTTCAAGTCCTCCTTTTACCATTCTCAGCTCTTTTTTGCCCAGCTTTTTTCCTTTTAATACAGTTCGGTTTTCCATAATATTGGTTTTTAAGATATTATACTGTTACGAATATAGATAAAAATGAATAATAAATCTCTATCCGGAGAATATAATTATGATGTTATACCCAGGATAATAGATTTATTTTTAATAAACGGATTTATAGAAGAGGTGAGACTTTTGTCAGATTCTCAATAGCTTTTTCAAGTGTTTCCTGCTTTTTGGCAAAGCAAAGCCGGATAACCTTTTCATCAATTTTATTTTTATAGAATGAAGAAAACGGAACACTGGCCACCTTGTATTGAACGGTAAGTTCAGTTGCAAAATCAAAATCGCCTTTATCTGAAATTTTATTGTATTTAACTGCCTGAAAATAGGTTCCTTCACAATCCAATATCTCAAACGAAGTTCCTGAAAGCCCTTTTCTGAGAAAATCTCTTTTTTCCTGGAAAAACTGATTCAAATGTGTATAATGCTCTTCATTCTTCATGTATTCTGCCAGAGCAAGCTGGATGGGAGTATTTACACAGAATACATTAAACTGATGAACCTTTCTGAATTCATCCGTTAAACTTTTAGGGGCTGCACAATATCCCACTTTCCAGCCCGTAACATGGAAAAGTTTCCCAAAAGAGGCAATGAGAAGACTCCTGTCTTTCAACTCCGGATATTTACAGATGCTTAGATGTTCTTTTCCGTCAAAAACAATATTTTCATACACTTCATCACTTAAAATAAGAATAGAAGTTCCTTTTACCAGCTCAGTCAGCTTCAGTATATCATGCTCTTTCAGGATTCTTCCGGAAGGATTGTTGGGATTATTAAGAATGATCATCCTGGTTTTTTCGCTGACAAGTTTTTTTATAGCAGTCCAGTCAATTTCATAATCCGGAGCTTTCATTTCAAAACGTTTTACTATACCCCCGAAAAGTTCTACCGTTGGTTCATAACAATCATAAGCCGGTTCAAAGATAATCACTTCATCATCCTTTTTAATAAAAGATGCAATAGCCGTGAAAATGGCCTGAGTTCCGCCTGCGGTAACGGTTATTTCAGTATCCGGATGATAGACTGCCTGGTGGCTGTTTTCGATTTTCCGTGCGATTTCTTCCTTTAATCCGATCATTCCGCCAAGAGGAGCATACTGGTTGAAGCCCTTTTTAATAAAGTGATCCACATGATTCAGCAGTTCCGGATCGGGCATAAAATCAGGAAAACCCTGTGACAGGTTGATGGCTTCATTTTCATTGGCAAGCTGAGTCATCTGGCTGAAAATAGTAGTTCCTACATTTGAAAGTTTAGATAAAGGAAGTTGTATCATAAAACAGTTTTGTTGATCGAATTTAATGAAATATTTAAAAAACCGGTTGAACTTATGAATAAAAAATAAAAAAATAAGTGTAAAACTGGTGTTCCGGGATTTTTATAGTTATTGAATTTCAGTTTACAATATGATTTTAAACATGTGTTTGAATTTTTCTTTTAAATCCACTGAAAGATAATTATATTTGTTTGATATACAACTATTAAAAACAATGACAATGAAGATTAAAAAGACAGAGTTTCCTGAAATATCCATTTTATCTCCGGGAAGAAAAGATTTTGACTATATAGATAGCTTTAAAGGTTATTTTTCGGATAGGAACCGGAATATTGAGATCTCAGAAATCGGAAAAGCTTTCTTTTCAAGCGGAACGAAATGGGGAAGCAAAATGTTTGCCATCAGAAATAAACTGGTGAGACTATTCGGACTGAAAACCGGATCTGAAACAGGAATGCAAACAGGGAAAGATTTTAAATGTGAAGTAGGAGAACGTGTTGGGATTTTTGAGATATTTGCTAAAACCGGCAACGAAATTGTTCTTGGAGAAAATGATAAACATCTGGATTTCAGAGTTTCTCTTTTAGTGGACAAGAGTAAGGAAAATCCGGAGGAAAATTCCCTTACCATATCCACTACCGTAATATATCATAACTGGCTGGGGCTTCTGTACTTTATACCTGTACGGCCTTTTCATAAACTGATTGTGCCTGCTATGCTGAAAAATATGATTAGCAATCTGGAAAGTAAAAAACAAAGTTTTTAAAAATGATTAAAATACAGAGAATGAGAGAAAAGTGAATAAATTTTTCACATGATGTTGATAATTTCTTAAATATATAATTTGATTGATAATGATACAATGGTTGTAGTGGAATATTGGAAAAAAACAAGCTGAAAAAATTCGGATAATTTTGGACAATTTTGTACTTTTGTATGTTTGCTGAAATCATATATGTCACAAGAAATAAATCCAACCTATTCCGAAGATAATATCAGAACCCTCGATTGGCAGGAACACATCCGTTTGCGCCCCGGTATGTATATCGGGAAGCTCGGTGATGGTTCTTCTGCTGATGACGGTATTTATATCCTGTTAAAAGAAATCCTTGATAACTCTATTGACGAGTTCAGGATGAAAGCCGGAAAAAGAATTGAAATAAAACTGGATGATGGTAAAGTTACGATCCGGGATTTTGGACGTGGAATTCCATTGGGGAAAGTAGTGGATGCTGTATCCAAAATGAATACCGGCGGTAAGTACGACAGTAAAGCGTTCAAGAAATCAGTCGGGCTGAACGGGGTGGGTACCAAAGCTGTAAATGCTCTTTCGGACTATTTCAGGGTACGTTCTTTCCGTGACGGAAAAATGAAGGCTGCAGAATTTTCCCGCGGTCTCATTAAAGAAAATTTTGATGAAAAGGATACTTCTGACAGAAATGGTACAGAAATTTCCTTTATTCCTGATGGAGAAATATTCCTGCATTTTAAGTACAGAAAAGAGTATATCGAGAGAATGCTCCGGAACTACGCTTATCTGAACCCCGGTTTGAAAATTATTTTCAACGGAGAAACATATTATTCTGAAAACGGTTTGAAGGACCTTTTGGAAGAAGAACTGGAAAGCGACATCCTTTATCCGATCGTCCATCTGAAAGATCATGATATTGAAGTTGCCATCACCCATTCCGATAAATCCCAGACCGAAACTTACTTTTCGTTTGTAAACGGACAAAATACCACACAAGGGGGAACCCATCTGAATGCTTTCCGTGAGGCATACGTTAAAACAATCCGTGAATTCTTCAATAAGAGCTTTGATGCTTCCGATATCAGAAAATCCATTATTGCAGCAATCTCAATCAATGTAGAAGAGCCGGTTTTTGAATCCCAGACCAAAACAAAGCTTGGATCTAATGATATGGGACCCAATGGCCCAACGGTAAGAACTTTTATCATTGATTTTCTGAAAAGTAAACTTGATAATTTCCTGCATAAGAATCCGGAAATTGCGGAAGCCATTCAGAGAAAAATCCTGATTTCTGAAAGAGAAAGAAAAGAACTTTCCGGAATTCAGAAACTGGCAAGGGAAAGAGCTAAAAAAGTTTCTCTCCATAATAAAAAGCTTCGTGACTGCAGACAGCATTACAATGATCAGAAGGCAGAAAGAAAAGGAGATACGCAGATTTTCATTACCGAGGGAGATTCAGCATCCGGATCCATTACAAAGTCAAGGGATGTTGAAACACAGGCCGTATTTTCGTTAAAAGGAAAACCTTTGAACTGTTATGGCCTTACTAAGAAAGTGGTGTATGAAAATGAAGAATTCAACCTGCTTCAGGCAGCCTTAAATATTGAAGAAAGTCTGGAGGATCTGAGATATAACCAGGTGATTATAGCAACTGATGCCGATGTAGACGGTATGCACATCCGTTTATTGATGATTACATTCTTTTTACAGTTTTTCCCTGATCTGATCAAAAACGGACACCTTTATATCCTACAGACCCCGTTATTCAGGGTAAGAAATAAAAAAGAAACAAGATACTGCTATACAGAAGCAGAAAGAATAAAAGCGTTAAATGAGCTTGGGAGAAATCCCGAAATTACCAGGTTTAAAGGGCTTGGAGAAATATCTCCCGATGAGTTTAAACATTTTATAGGAAAAGATATCCGGCTGGAGCCTGTAGTGGTAGGAAAAGATCAGACTATTGATCAGCTCCTTGAATTCTATATGGGAAAAAATACTCCGGACAGGCAGACTTTTATCCTTGAAAACCTGGTAGTAGAAGATGACACAGATATTGATAAAAAAGAAGTTTTGGATGAAGTGAAAAGCTAAGGATCAAGAAATAAAAAACTGACTATAAACATTAACCAATCAAATGAGACTAAGTAACCGTAACAAAGCTTCAGTTTATAACTTTGTCAATACGTTGCTGCTAATAGCTGTAGCATTAGGAATAGTAGTGTTTTTTGCCGACAGACACAGGCTTAAAGCATTGGGAGACGAAAGTTATTTACTGATTATTGTTCCTGTCGTAATCTTGTTGGCGTTTCACCTGAACGGCAGGCAGATCTTTGAATATGACAGTGACGGAGAAGCGTTAAACTTTAAAAACAGGAATATCATTCCTTTTTTGAATAAGCCGCTTTATGATGAATTTCCTAAATATAAACTGATAAAATATGAGGTAATCTGTATTTTTTTTATTAAACGATTATATGTCACCGTTTCAAGTAAGAATAATGGCTCTACTGTTTTAAAGTACCAGATTTCTTATTTGACTCAAAAAGAAGTAAACAATTTAAAATTCTCTCTGAATAAAGTAGTCAAAGCTAATAAAGAGAAAAAAGATTAAAAAACAGATGACAGAAGAATATTCGCATGAGGGAGAAAGCCTAAAGAAGGTTTCCGGACTTTATAAAGACTGGTTTCTGGATTATGCTTCCTATGTAATTCTGGATAGAGCTATCCCTTCGGTATATGACGGGCTGAAGCCGGTTCAGCGAAGAATTATGCACTCTATGAGAGAGCTGGAAGACGGCCGGTACAATAAGGTGGCCAATATCGTGGGAAATACCATGAAGTACCACCCGCACGGTGATGCTTCCATTACTGATGCCATGGTGCAGATCGGGCAAAAAGAACTGCTGATAGATACTCAGGGAAACTGGGGGAATATCTATACAGGAGATTCTGCTGCTGCTGCAAGGTATATTGAAGCGAGACTGACCCCTTTTGCATTGGAAGTAGTGTTCAACCCTAAAACAACTGAGTGGACAAAATCCTATGATGGCAGAAATAATGAACCGATTGACCTTCCGGTAAAGTTTCCATTACTATTAGCTCAGGGAGTGGAAGGAATCGGGGTAGGACTTTCTACTAAAATTCTTCCACATAACTTCAATGAACTGATCAATGCTTCCGTAGCTTATCTGAAAGGAAAGAAATTTGAACTTTATCCTGATTTCCTGACAGCCGGTTATCTGGATGTTTCCGAATATAATGACGGGCACAGGGGAGGAAAAGTGAGAGCCAGGGCAAAAATTACCCAGACAGATAAACATACGCTCGTTATTTCTGAACTTCCTTATTCAAAGACAACAAGTGACCTGATTGACTCTATTCTAAAAGCAAATGAGAAAGGGAAAATCAAGATCAAAAAGATTGAAGATAATACATCAGATAAAGTAGAGATCCTGATTCATCTCCATAATGACGTTTCACCGGATAAGACGATTGATGCTCTGTATGCATTTACCGATTGCCAGGTGACTATTTCTCCCAATGCATGTGTGATTGTAGGTGATAAGCCGATGTTTATGAATGTTTCTGAGATCCTGAAAATGAATACGGATCATACGGTTTCATTGCTTAAAAAAGAGCTTGAAATAGAACTTCACGAATTGCAGGAAAGCTGGCATTTCTCCTCACTGGAAAGAATTTTCATTGAAAACAGGATCTATCATGATATTGAAGAGGTGAAAACCTGGGAAGATGTGCTAAAGACCATTGACAAAGGATTGAAACCTCATACCAAACATCTTTTACGAGCAGTAACGGAAGAAGATATTTTAAAATTAACCGAGATCAGAATCAAGAGAATCTCAAGATTTGATTTAGATAAGTTTAAAGAAAACATAGCTGCTCTTGAAGGTAAAATAGAGCAGGTAAAACATCATCTGGCTAACCTGGTGGCATATGCTATTGAATACTATCTGAATATTCAGAAAAAGTATGGAAAAGACAGACAGAGAAGAACGGAACTTAGGATCTTTGATACGATTGATGCGACAAAAGTAGCCGTAGCCAATGAAAAGTTCTATGTGAATTTTGAAGAAGGGTTTGTCGGGACATCTTTGAAAAAAGATCAGTATATGTTCGACTGTTCAGATATAGACGATATCATTACTTTCAGGAAAGATGGAAGCATGAAAGTGGTCAAAGTGGAGGCCAAAACATTTATAGGGAAAGATATTCTTCATGTTGCAGTCTGGAAGAAAAACGATAAAAGAACGGTGTATAATATGATTTACCGCGAAGGCAGGGAAGGACCGTATTATATGAAACGTTTTTCAGTAACAGGGGTAACCAGAAATACAGATTATCCGTTGGCATCAGATAAAAAAGGTTCAGAAGTGCTTTATTTTTCAGCCAATCCGAATGGAGAAGCAGAAACAGTAACGGTGCTTTTAAAACCAAATCCAAGGATCAGGAAGAATAAAATGGAAATCAATTTTTCTGAACTGGCTATAAAGGGACGTGATTCCAAAGGAAATCTTGTAACCAAATATGCCGTGAAGAAAGTAGATTTGAAAGAAGAGGGAGTTTCTACACTGGCCCCGAGAAAGATCTGGTTTGATGATACTGTAAGAAGACTGAATGCAGATGCAAGAGGTACATTGCTGGGAAGCTTTAAAGGCGATGACAAAATATTGACAATCAATACAAATGGAGAAGTAAAACTGGTTTCATTTGATCTAGGGAACCGTTTTGACGATGAATACCTGGTGTTGGAAAAATGGAAACCTGAGCAGCCGATCACCTGCATTTATTATGACGGGGAAAAGGATATTTACTTTATCAAGAGATTCCTGCTGGAGAATACAGTAAATGTTCAGACCTTTATGCCATCCGACCACCCAAAATCATTCATTGAGAATGTTATTGTTGCGAATGATGCGACAGCAGAAATTATCTTTGCCAAAGATAAAGGAAAAGAACGTGATCCTGAAACCATCAATATTGATGAGTTCATTGCAGTAAAAGGAATAAAAGCAATAGGAAACCAGTTTACTAAATTTAAAGTAAAAGCAATCAATATTACAATTCCGGAGCCTGCAGAAGAAGAACCGGAAGTGTATGAAGAGCCGGAACAAACCGGGGATACGGATGATGACGGAGGAATAATCGGTGATTTGTTCCAAAGTGATGAAAATAACGAAAATGAATAAAAATAAAGGTATTTTTCACATTTTCAAATAAAGAAAAAAGATCAGATGAATATAGTTGTTTTAATCATTATTGCTGTTACATGTATCTTTAGTTACATGGGATTCAACAATACAGGCCTGTTTGAAAAATATAAATTTAATGTTGGAGCAATAGCGAACCGTAAAGAATATATAAGGCTGGTGAGTTCGGCATTTTTACATGCGGACTTTATGCATTTGTTCTTTAATATGCTTTCCCTGTATTTTTTTCAGGGAGTGGTTATTCATTTTTTTGGTGAAACAGGATTTCTGATTGTTTATTTCGGTTCAATGATTTTAGGAAACCTGTTCAGTTTGCAGATCTATAAAAAACAACCGTGGTATTCTGCTATTGGTGCATCCGGCGCTGTTTCGGGGATTATTTTTGCTTCCATAGCCATGGCTCCAAATGAAATCAGTGTCAATTTTTTACCTGGATGGTTATTTGGAACGCTGTATTTTGGTTATTCGGTATATATGATGCTGAATCCGAAACAATGGGACAACCTTGGGCATGCTGCCCATTTAGGAGGAGCTTTCTTCGGACTCGTTTATTCCATTGTGATGCATCCTCAGCTGGCAATGAGTAATATGCTGTTCCTGGGTATAATGTCACTTCCTTTAATCTATTTAGGGTATGAAATTTTTGTACGGAAACGAATAGGATAAAAGACTATTTTTACTGAAAATATCAAAACCAATGAACACATCAGAATTAAACAGTTTCATCGTGATACTTATCTATGGTTCATTGGTTTTGCTTTCCCTGCTGAAACTGACCAATCCTTTAAAGGTGAACAGAAAGGCAAATTTCTGGTTTGGAATCTTCTTATTCCTCTGGTCTACTTTCTGGATGGATGAAGTTCTGTTTCTCATTACCGATTCAACAGTGGAGTTCCATTCCCTGTTTTTGGTTAAGTTGATTCAGTTTTTCACCCCTATTGTTTTTTACTTTAGTGTATTATTCTACACCAACCCCTCTTTTACCTTTAAAGTTACCGATGTAAAGTTTTTATTACTTCCGGTAGCCTTTCTGATTTGTCTTGTGCTGATTAAACTGGGATTTTTTACACCGTTTGACTATCTGAGTATTATTCTCATCCTTATCCAGGCATTATTTTATACCGGATATTCTTATATTACGATCAGAAGACATCAGAAAAAGATCCAGCAATTTTCTTCCAATACGGAAGGGATCAACCTGAACTGGCTGGAATACATTATTGTGGTTCTTTTTATCGTTAATATTATTTATGTAATCTATAATCTGTTATATGATCCTAAATCTTTAAACTTTTTCATTAATACCGTTTTCCTGATGGTGATTTACTGGGTTGCCTATTACTCGCTGAAGCAGAAAGAAATTTATCCTCTGGAGGAAAAACAAAGACAGGAATTAATTTCCATGAATGAGAATCCTGATGAAGAAGAAGTAAAAAGAAAACTGATCACAGATGAAGAATTGATAAAAATTAAAACGCATCTGCAAAGTACAATGAACTCACAAAGACCTTATCTTGACAGTGAGCTTAACCTTATTAAGCTTGCAGAAATGCTGTCCGTTTCCACCCATCACTTATCATATGTGATCAATACCGGTTTCGGAAAGAACTTTTTCCAGTATGTCAATGAATACAGGATTGAATATGCTAAAAAGCTTTTGAAGGATACGGGCAGTAAATTTTCGATTCTTGGGATTGCCTATGAGTCGGGGTTCAATTCTAAAACGGCTTTTAATACAACCTTTAAAAAATTAACAGGACAAACCCCTTCAGAATTTAAAAAAATAAGTTCAGATTTATAAGTTTGAACGTTTGTTTATTTTTAAATATCTGAATTTCAGTGTGTTTTTTATTTTTTGTTCTTAAGATAAAAACCTGTTCGTTCAGATAATTCTGAACATTACAACAACGTTTTGACAATAGCTTTGCTCCATAAAATTTGTTTTATGGATATCAAAGAATCATATGCTGTAGTTACAGGAGCCAGCCAGGGTTTGGGAAAAGCATTTGCTGAAAATCTGGCAAAGAAAAAAATTAATCTTATCCTGGTAAGCCTTCCGGGGCAACATTTAAAAGAACTGACAAGAGAGCTTGAAATACACTATCATATTAAAGCCCATTATTATGAAGTAGATCTGTCCGTCAATGAAAATGTGATGAAGCTTACAGCATGGCTTAACGAATCTTTTGATGTTCATATTCTTATTAATAACGCAGGACTTGGAGGAACTAAAAAATTTACAGAAGCCACCTCAGATTATATCAATACAATTCTTCAGGTAAATGTTACCGCAACCTCACTGATTACCCATCAGCTGCTTCCCAACCTTTTGAGGCAGCCAAAAGCATATATTTTAAACGTTTCAAGTATGGCTGCCTTTTCTCCGATAGGATTTAAAACAGTATATCCTGCATCGAAAACATTTATTCATTCATTTTCAAGGGGACTTCATGAAGAACTGAAAGGAACAAATGTTTTTGTAAGTGTGGTGAATCCGGGAGCAATGAAAACCAATACCGATGTTTGTAAAAGAATTGAGAAACAGGGCTTTTTAGGTAAATTAACATTACTGAATCCTGATAAAGTGGCCTCCAGGTGTATCCAACAGCTATTTAAAAAAGATTCCGTAATTATGGTAAATCCAATAAGCTGGCTGGTGATGAAAGTTTTACCGATCTGGATAAAGCTTCCTTTGATGACCCAGGCGATAAAAAGAGAAATAGAAGCATGAAAAAAGTTTTTGTAACCGGAGCTACGGGGCTTCTGGGAACCAATGTTGTCATTAAATTATTAAAAGATGGTTATTTTGTTTTTGCTTTGGTGCGCCAGAAAAGCAGCTATTTGGGCCAAAAGAACGAAAATCTGAAACTCATAGAAGGGGATCTGAACAGCGACATTTCTTTATTGTTAAAAGAAGTATATTGTTTTATTCATATAGCAGCCGAAACGCGCCAGAATCTGCTTCGGTATGAAGAATACAGAAAAGTAAACTATAATATGGTAGTAAATTTATTTGAGCAGGCTAAAAACTGCGGAGTAAAAAAGTTTCTGTTTGTCAGTTCAGCCAATACGTTAGGATATGGAAATGCCTTACAGCCTGGAGATGAAAAAAACGGCTCCAGATACCCTTTTACAAGATCCTGGTATGCGCAAAGCAAACTGGAGGCTGAGAATTATCTCTTACAGGCTGATCATGAAATAGAACGGGTTATTTTGAATCCTACTTTTATGATCGGGGCTTATGACAGTAAACCAAGCTCAGGAAAAATAATTTTCTGGGCCTGGAAAAAGAAACTGGTCTTTTATCCAAAGGGAGGTAAAAATTTTGTTCATGTTGAAGATGTGGCAAACGGAATTATACAGGCTATAGAAAGGGGTAAAAGTGGGGAAAAATATTTGCTGGCAAATGAAAATATGAATTACAGGGATTTTTTTAAAAAGGTAAACAAAATAACAGGCCAGTACCCTGTTATGATTCCGATTCCGAATCTCATATTAACTTTTTTAGGCTGGACAGGAGATGTTTTCAGAAAACTGAATATACAAACTAATCTTTCTTCACCCAATATGAAAGCACTTCAGATTCATAATTATTATTCCAACCTGAAATCAATAGCAGATTTAAAGATACAATATCAATCAGTAGATAAAGCTATTGAAGATGCTATTGAATATTTTAAAGTTAAGCATCAGTAAAGCAATATCACTTATAACCTATTCTTAATTGCAGAAAAGTCTATTTTGAAAGCTGTTCCAGTGCCTCTTCCAGCACTTCAACAAAAATAACATGTCCGGTTTTATTACTTTCAAAGATAAAATCCTTCATACTCTTGCTTCCGTATTTGTCAAAATTGCCTACAATAGCCAATCCTATACGATAGTTTGAGAATTTCTGGAGGATTTCTCCTGCTATTTTGGTTTTTAAATCGAAGAATTCCGGGGTAATATTTTTTTCATAAAGAATAACTTTGTCAAACCCCTGATAATAGATATTTCCCATAAGATCCAGCCCATCCTGTGCAGATTGTACAATCATATTGTCAGAAATAATTTCTGCAATTTTTATATTGTTGATTTCGTGTGGTTGAATAGTCATATTATCGTACTGTTTTTCTGATGTCATGTAAAAAATTGCCTGGCGAAAATGAATCACCCTGATTGGTAAGTGCAATAATACAGCTGTTATGCTGCAGGTCTCTCCAGAATAAAGCTTTAAAACCGTTCAGTCCGCCTGTGTGCATTGCAGATTTTTCTCCGTTCTTATTTTCTATAAACCATGCGAATCCGTAATTTGATATCTCTCCGTCAGACAATGGAAAGGGAGAGTACATCGTACGGGTATTTTCTTTACTAATTAAAGTATATTTCCGTAAAGCCTGATAAAATTTATAGAGATCTTCGGGAGTAGAATAGATCCCGCCATCTCCTGTTGTTAAAATTGAGTAATTATCCGGTTGTTTCTGTTTATTATATCCTGATGCTATATTCTGGATCACTGTACCAGATTCATACACATGAGTATTGCTCATTTTTAAAGGAGTAATGATGTGGTCATTGATAAATGTGCCGTAAGATTTTCCGGAAACCTTTTCAATAATCCGGGAAAGAATTATATATCCGCTATTACAATACTTAAACTTGCTGTCGGGAACAAAATCAAGGCTTTTAAAATGATAAAGCCAGTTAATTACCTCCTGATTTGTTAATCCTTTTTTTGAAAGTATATTTTCATAATCTCTGATCCCTGAAGTATGATGCAACAGCTGCCTGATCGTAATATGTTTAGCATATCCGGGAAGTTCAACAAACCGGGAGGCTTTATCATCAAATTTTAATAACCCTTTTTGCTCTAGCATGATAATAGCTGTAGCAGTAAACGGTTTGCTGAGAGATGCAATATAAAACGAAGTATTTCTGTCTGCTTCCAAAGCTTTTTCAAAGTTGCGGAAACCAAGGGCAGTGTCACAGACGACCTGACCATTTTTCACGATCAGAACAGAACCGTTGAACTTTCCTTTATTGTAATATTCATTCACAACATCCTGAGGATGCTGTTTGCATGAGACCAGCTGCGTAATGAGTGAAATACCGACAAGGATATTCCATATCAAAGTTTTCATAGGAAATAGGTTTGGAAGTAAAATTACTTATTTCCTTCCATAAATAAACCGGTCATTTCCTGATAAGTCTTTTAATAATTGTACAATGGAAAAATCAGTATAAAGTTCCAGGGTTTCAAACCCTAATTTCTGATTGATTTCTAAAAACAACAGTCCACCATCTTTCAGGTACTTTTCAGCATCTTCCGCAATCTTCCTGTAAAAGATCAAGGCGTCAGCAGTAGGAGAGAAAAGAGCCATTTTAGGTTCAAATTCTTTCACTGAATCAGCAATTTCAGGTTCTTCTTCTATTCCAATATACGGAGGATTTGAAATAATGATGTCATAACTTTCAGTCAGTTCAAAATTAAGATAATCAGCGTGAATGAAATCTATATCCAATTGATGATAATCAGCATTTCTTTTGGCTGTTTCCAGCGCATTTGCAGAAAAATCTATAGAAGAGACTTCAGCCCCAGGGAAATGTTTTTTTAAAACCAGCGGAATGATACCGCTTCCGGTACCGATATCCAGGATTCTTAAAGTCTGAATATTTATTGATGAGCTCTGAATCTCACGAATAGCCATTTCAAGAAGTTCTTCCGTTTCCGGACGGGGAATCAAAACATTTTCATCAACGAAGAATTTCATACCATAGAATTCTGTTTCACCTATGATCTGCTGATAGGGTCTTCCGGTTTTTAATTCCAGAATAAAATCCTGAAGCTGCTTTTCGTCATCCGCTAAAAGTTCCTGTCCGGAAGATCTTCTTTGCTGAAAATTATCAAAACCTACAATTTTTTGAATCAGTAAAGAAGACAGGAAAGAACTCTCCGACTCGGTATAAAGGCCGGAAAGTTCTGCTTTAAAGTATTTTTTAAATGCTGAGATTGTCATCTATCTTGTAAAAACCAGTTTTGTATCGGTAGACTTCTCTTCATCAATTCGGTAACCTTCATAATTGAAAGCTTTTACATCATTCAGGGTTTTGGCATTTGTTTCTGCACAAAATCTGACAACCAGACCCCTTGCATGTTTGGTATAGACAACGATGGTCTTTAGTTTCCCGTCTTTCAATTCATAAAAATCGAAATCAATCACCTTATGATTCAGTTTTTTCCTGTCGATCACCTTTCCATATTCATTGCTGGCAAGATGAAGGAGGATTTCACCTTTTTTCATTTCAGCATTCAGCTGTTCCGTAATTTTTTCTCTCCAGAATTCGTACAGGTTTTTATATTGGTCAAATTCAAAAGGTCTTCCCATTTCCAGCCTGTAAAGCATCACTTTGTCCGATGGCTTCAGCAGGCCATATAACCCGGAAAGCATTCTGTAGTTTTTCTGCAGATAATCTACAGCGTCCTTACCAAGGGTCTTGGCATCCAGCCCCCGGTATACTTCTCCGGTAAAGGCAAACATGGCGGGAGCAGATTCTTTCGCTGTTGGTCTGGATTTCCATTTTTGATTTCTTTCCCAGTTTTCATCAGCCAGTTTGGGTGAAATTTCCATTAATTCGGAAAGATATTTCGGAGATTTTTCTTTTAAATACGATTGTATAAATGCTGCCTCTTCAATGAATTTTGGAGTGGTGGATCTCAACAGGTCCGTTGAATTTTCCACATTCATCAATTTTGCAGGTGAGGTTACAATTTTCATAATGTTAAAATACAGATAAGTGTTTAAAATCAATAAAATTCATGATCATCAGAGAAATAAAATCAATTAAAAAATGACATAAGATCAGAACTTTAATATTTGAATATAATTTATAAAACATGGCAAAAATGATTCCGATAAAGGAAGTCACCATAACCTGGCCTATTGTGCCGTAAGTACTATGAAGAATACCAAATAACAATGCGGATCCAATGATTCCTGTATGAGGACTGTTGTATATTTTTTCAAGTCTGGGTTGTATATATCCGCGCATCAGCAGTTCTTCCATAATACCCGCCGTAAAGCATGTAAAAATAATTAAAAAATAATTGTTCTTCAATACAGAAGAAAACTGAATAAGTTTATCGCTGGTTTCTTCATAAGCCACGATGTGAAGTAAAAAATTAAGGAAAGCAGCACCTGCGACACAAATCAAATATAAGCAGCTGACGGCCTTACCATAAAAAGCTGCCGGATACTCTTTTTCTTTTTTAAGAAGAAACGGCCCTTTTTCAATAAAAAAGCTGTATAATAATATAATAATCAGAATGATCCACAATATAATCCTGCTCAGAAAGAAACTATAGGCTGAAAAGCCTTTGATTCCGGTAAAGAAACTGACCACAGGAAAAGCATATAACATCACCAGTGCCAGAAGGACAAAAGCGAGCAGGACTCCGAAAGAATATTTTCCGCTAAGACTCATATAGCTGTCAGCTGTCAACCTTAAACTAGATAATCCCTTTTCCCTGTCGGATAATCTCAGGTTCTCCTGAAGTAAGATCTACAATGGTGGAAGCAATGTTATCTCCATATCCTGAGTCAATAACAATATCTACAAGATGATCGTATTTTTCTGCGATAAGTTCGGGATCTGTGGAGTATTCTATAATTTCATCTTCATCCTTAATGGAAGTTGAAGCAATTGGATGTCCTAATTTTTCAACAATAAGCTGCGGAATAGAGTGATCCGGTACACGAATACCAATTGTTTTATGTCCTTTATAAGCCAAAGGTAAATTTTTATTAGCTTCAAGGATAAAAGTAAAAGGTCCCGGCAGATGACTTTTTAAAAATCTGAATACCGAGGTTTCAATAGGCCTTGTGAAATCGGAAAGATGGCTCAGATCATTACATATGATTGAAAATTTTGCCTTTTCCAGCTTTAATTTTTTAAGCTGTGCTAACTTTTCCATGGCTTTGATGTCAAAAATATTACATCCCAACGCATAAATAGTATCTGACGGATAGATGATCAAACCACCATTATTTAATGTTTTAATTACCTCATTGATAAGATTTTCCTGAGGGTTTTCCGGGTAAATTTTCAATATTTTTGCCATAAAACAAAGATACAAATAATAAAATAGTTTTTATAAAAGTCCTTTATTTAAAAGAAAAATTAGGAATTTTAAAAAAATGTCGTACATTTGCAATCCAATATCGCGGGATGGAGCAGTAGGTAGCTCGTCGGGCTCATAACCCGAAGGTCATCGGTTCGAGTCCGGTTCCCGCTACTAAGTCAGTGCTTTCGGTAAGCACTTTAAAAATACACCGCGGGGTGGAGCAGTAGGTAGCTCGTCGGGCTCATAACCCGAAGGTCGCACGTTCGAGTCGTGTCCCCGCTACTAAGCCAGTGCTTCCGGTAAGCACTCTAAAAATACACCGCGGGATGGAGCAGTAGGTAGCTCGTCGGGCTCATAACCCGAAGGTCATCGGTTCGAGTCCGGTTCCCGCTACTAAG
>NZ_QNUE01000023.1 GCF_003385595.1 Chryseobacterium flavum
CAAATGCATAACCAGTCACAAATTAAAATGAAAACCTATAAAAACAAAAACCAAAGTAATAGTAAAATTACTCTGGTTTAATTATTTATTTTTGTACTTAAATCTGTATCAGATTTTCAGGACTAGTCAAATAATCTTTTTTAAAGGTCTAATGCCGGTTCCAGAATCTTTTCCATTCTTTTCTTTACCATATCCACTGAACCTGCATAATTATTTACCATTAGGGAGAATACCAGGGTTTTTCCTGAATGAGTTTTCAGATATCCTGCCAGAGTCTTTACTTTATTTAAAGTTCCTGTTTTAGCAAAAACCTGTCCGTTTCCTTCTCCCAGGAACATTCTTTTCAAAGTTCCTGATTGTCCTCCTACCGGCAGAGAAGTCAGATAAGATTTATAATATTTTTCATCCATCAGTGACGTTAAAAACTTCACCTGAGAAATAGGGGTTACATTATTACTTCTTGATAATCCGCTCCCGTCCATATAGTTCAGACCTTCCATATCAAATCCGGTTTCTCTCAAATGACCTGTTACTACCATTCTTCCCGATTCAGAAGTCTGATCACCCATTTTCTGGAACCCTACTGTCCTCAGCAGAGCTTCTGCCAATGAATTATCACTATGTTGGTTTGTATAGTAAACAATATCACTTAAAGTTGGAGATTTATAAGCTGAAATCATCTTTCTGGTTTCCGGTGCTGAATCCGTCATTTTCGGAGTTACTTTTCCGCTCACAGGAATTCCGCTTTTTACCAGGGTTGTTCTGAAAGAATTTGCCAGATAAGCAGGGGCATCAGGAAGTTTTGTTGTCAGAGTTCCGTCTCCGTCGTATTTTTCAGCATATACCATTTGATTGGCATAAGGAGAAACGTAGAAAAATTTCTTCTCGGGAGAGAAGTTTGCTTTTTTTACGATCAGCTTTTCATTGGCGGGGTTAATTCCGCGGGTGGTACCTACCGGTAAATAATAATTGTTGTTTTCTAGCCATACAACATTTTCCGGAAGCGTTGAAATATTGCCTTTGAAAAGCGCTGTCTGAATAATAATATCACCATTTACCTTTCGGATTCCTTCCCTGGAAAGACCACCTACGAAGTCTGAAATAATATCCCTGTAAGACCAGGCTCCTGCCTTGTTGGTTCCTAAAGAGGGATCACCACTTCCAATGATGTAAAGGTTTCCGTTTAACACCCCGTTTTCATCCACAGTTCCCGAGTATTCCAGCTGGGTCATCCACCGATAATTCTCACCCAGCAGGTTTAAAGCTGTTTCTGTAGTTAACAGCTTTGTAGTGGAAGCCGGAACTAACGGAGTACTCTCATTATACGAAGAAATCACCTTCTTCGTTTTAGGATCATACACTACGAACCCCCAATTTGCATTTTTAAGCACGGGATCCGCCATCATTGTGTTTACATTAATGTCTACTAATTCTTTTGCTGACAAAACAGTCTTTTCCACCACCGAACTAACGGGAGAAGGCAGGTTTAAACTATTTTTCTGATTGTCGTAATTTTGAGAATAAAGGACAGTAGAAACGGTAGATTGAGCCAGGAAAAAACCAGAAGCCAATACCGCTGCGCTTGAAATATATTTTCTGAAATTTACCATCTATCTTCTTTTTGTTCTGTAGTTTGACCTTTAAAAAAATGACAGGTTAAATCATCTTATTCAAAACTCAAACACTTTATCAACGTCCAAAAGTAGAAATTATTGTCATACAACGGCTCACAGCTCCATTATAAAAGAGTGTAAATTTTGTTAAAAATTGTTAAAAATCAACAAAAACATCTTTTTTAATACTTTGATACGCAGTAATTTCATCAAATTCTTTCAAACTTATCAAAACAAGATTTTTGAACTTTTCGTAGTTTTTCCCCCGAGGTAACTTCAGTAAAATCTGGAACTGGTATAAGTTATTTAATCTTGCGATCTGAGCTCTTTCCGGCCCCAGAATACAATCTTCCGGAAGATACTTCCTTAAAATGGAGCCTAAAAACTGAGAGGCACGGTCTGCTTTATCTTCCCGCCTGTGTTTCAACTCGATCATGATTAGCTTGGTAAAAGGCGGATAATGAAATTTTTGCCGTTCCGTAAGAATATACTTATAGATTTTTGCAGGATTATTCATCTTGATCAGCTGAAATACGGAATGCTCCGGATTATAGGTCTGAATGAAAACTTTCCCTTTTCCGGAAACCCGTCCTGCCCTACCCGAAACCTGCGTGATCAGCTGATAAGCTCTTTCTTCCGCCCTGAAATCCTGAACATATAGAAGCGCATCAGCTTTTGGAATGGCAACAAGTTCAATATGGTCAAAATCAAGCCCTTTCGAGATCATCTGGGTTCCCACCACGATATCGGTTTCTCCATCCTCAATTTTCTCATACAGCTTTTCATATGCAAATTTCTTACGCATCGAATCCACATCCATCCGATCCACTTCATTTTCAGGGAATAATTTGGAAACTTCTTCATGAATCTGCTCCACTCCCACGCCTCTCTCATTCAGTTTTTCAGAATGACACTTCGGACATGTTTTCGGTTTTGATGCTCTCTGCCCACAGTAATGGCATTTCATCTCATTAGCTGCTTTATGATACGTCATTACCACATCACAATTCGAACAATAATTAACATAACCACAGCTTTCACATTCCACCACATTTGCGTAACCGCGACGGTTATGCAGCACAATAGCCTGTTTTTTTTCATCAAGGGTTTTCCTGATCTCATCAATCAGCCTTAAAGAAAAATTACCTGAAACTTTTTTAGATTCCTGAGCTTCTTTAAAATTAATCAGCTCATATTCCGGCAGATTTACATTCCCAAATCTCTCATCCAGAAAAACGTATTTCATTTTATCTTTTCTGGCGCTGTAATAGCTTTCAACGGAAGGGGTGGCAGAACCCAGGATAACTCCCGCCTGATAAAGCCTGCCCAAAACCAATGATGCATCTTTAGCATTAAAATAAGGAGATACTTCCCTTGGCCTGTAAGCAGAATCATGTTCTTCATCTACAACAATAAGACCCAGATTCTGATAAGGCAAAAACAATGCATTACGGGTTCCGATCAGAATACGGATGTCATTTTGCTTAATTCTTCTCCACACTTCTACCCTTTCAAAATCAGTAAGTTTCTGATGGTAAAAACCTAATTGTCTTCCATATTTTTTTTCTAACCGCTGAGTAATCTGTTTGGTAAGGGAAATCTCAGGAAGCAAAAACAGTACATTCTTTCCTTCCTTTACACATTCTTCAATCTTCTCCAGGTAAATATGGGTTTTCCCTGATGAAGTAACACCATGAAGCAAAACATTTTTTCTTTCTTCAAAAGCTTCATCTATTTCAGATTTTGCCGCTTTTTGCTGAACAGAAAGTTCTTCAAGCTCTTCTATTTCCCCTTCATAACTTTCGATCCTGTCCTTCTGCATATAATATTCTTCAACAAGGCTTTTATCAGACAAGGCTTTTAAGTGGGAACTTCCGAAATAACCATCTTCAAATAAATCAGATTTTTTAATATGCAGATCCGGATTTTCTGTCTGTTTTTCCAAAATAAAGAGAAACAGTTCTTTTTGTTTCGGAGCTTTATTCAGTTTTAAAAGAATCTCTGTGAGGTTCTGATTATTCAGTACCTCTTGTTGTATACGCACATATGCAACTTCCTTAGCCTTATATTTTTCAGCGATTTTCTCATCAATTTCTATATACTGTAAATCAATAAGTGAATTAATCGTTCTGATGATATCTTTTTTAGGAATAAATGCTTCAATATCGGTCAGGTTAATAAGCTGCCTTACTTCCAATGCCTGAATAAGGTACATTTCATTAACATCCAGATTTTCAAAATTAACTACTGCCCCTGGTTTTAACTTCAGATAGGTTTCACTTTCAAGCTTTAAGGAAGAAGGAAAAGCAAATCTGTAAATTTCACCCAGACTACACAGATAATACTCTGAAAGCCAGGTCCAGAAACGGATCTGTTCTTCAGGAAGTATAGGCTTCTCATCCAGAATATTGATCACTTCTTTTGCAACAAAATTTTCAGGTGCAATATCATGAAGTTCAAAAACAATTCCCGTATAAATCTTCTTTCCGCCAAAAGGAACAAGAACACGCATTCCTAACCGGATTTCAGACATCAGTTCTTCCGGAACCTTATAGGTAAAGGATCCTTTTAAATTCAACGGTAAAACAATTTGAGCGTATTGCAAGGGAATTATTTAAAGTGTAAAATTAGATTTTTCTTTAGAAAACTGCAACTTTGTGAAGATTCTTTTGTTCTGCTCAAAACATCAGTTAAACTTCCCGGACAAACCACAAAAGTCTAATTATTTTAGATAATAAGCTTCATATGAAAAAGTACAAATAAGTTTAAATCTGAAAATTTTCATTTTAAATCTAAGTAAATGTATATGATCAGAATTTTAATCTTTAACTTTTGCGACTCTACAATTAAAAAAGAAGTTCCGTAATCTGATACCAGAATGCAGAGGTAAAAAATCCTACAATAATACTGACTCCGATGATCAGGTTTGTAAGCTTGGTATTCAGCCTGAATTGCTCTGCAATAATGCTTGACGTAACAAGTGTAGGCATAGCTGCTTCAAATACTGTAATTTTTGCTATATTCCCCTTTATTCCTAATAATAAAGCCATTCCTAGAACAATTGCCGGTGCCAGAATAAGCTTATAAAGCATAGACATGGACATCTGTGGGATCAGTTTTTTCCAGCCGTTAAATTTCAACTGCAATCCTACTGAAAACAAGGCTAGTGGGCTTACCGTTGCTGCCAGTTTATCGAAAAACGGCTCTGCAAAAGTAAAATCAATAAACTGCGACAAAACCAGGGCAGAAATACAGCCTATTAATGGAGGAAATGTGATTAATCTTTTTAAAATAAACTGAGCACTTACCTTTCCGGATTTACTTCCTCCCTTTACTGCAGCAATAATTCCCAGTGTAGAAAGGGCAAAGAACATAGTCTGGTCACAGATAATCGCGATACTCAGAAGGCCTTCCCCATAAAAAGCACTGATCAATGGAAATCCTATAAAGGAAGTATTGCTATAACCACTTGCCAGTTCCAAAGTACTTCTGGAGCGCCTTGAATACCCTCTGCTTCTGCTGTAAAACATCATAAAGAAAAAGCAAAATACAGCAATTAAAAATGTGGCTGCTATCGGAAACAGCATCTCTGTTGTCCATTTTACTTTAGGCAGATATTTAAATGAAACTGCCGGAAGAGCAAGATAAAGAATCCAGGTATTGATACCCTTGTGGGCATCTGGGTGGATAGATTTTGTTGCTTTGAATATCATTCCTGCAATAATGCACACTGCAATCAGAACAAAATTTACCATAACTGTAATTAAATATATGGCAAATTTACGGTTGATTTTTGAGTTGGAAAGGTAAATTTTATATTTTTTTTGTAGAATTTCTAATAAAAACTAATATTGAGAATAACACTTTTTATTCTTCATCTTTAAACTTATTAAACCTTTCATTATCTCCAGAAACCCTATAAACCATGTCAAGTTTTTGACCCTTGACATGGTTTATAATTTTAGCTCCTTAAAAAATATTTTCAAGATATATTTTAATCTTTCATCACATTCCACAGACTCATCACCTCAACATTTTCTAAAGGCTTCGAAATAACAATTCTTTTTGAAGCTCCGGGAAGCAAGTCAAAGAAATTATCACTAAAGTGAGTATCTCCCATCAAATAAATATCTTTTGCCAGGATATCTGTCGATATTTCAATTTCTGTGGCTGATATTCTTTTGATTCTTATTTCAGGTTTTGAAAGTTTTATATCCTTAGGTTTGTTAAAGAAAAACAGCTTTTCAAATGTTACATCTTTTTCAGAGCTGATCTTTAAAACAGCTTTGGATAGGTCAAACCGGGCTAATTCTGTTTTACTGATGCTCCGGATTTTCTTGCTGAAATCAGCATTGAGAAGATCTGACTGCTCAGCTTTCCAAAGTATTTTTCCCGTGAAATCTATCAATTCAAATTTTGTTTCAGATTTTAATTCATTGGTTAAATCACTTACCAGATAAACATCATAGTTTTTATCATTCTCCAAGACTGATACCAGTACCGGCTCAAAACTCCTTTTTGCCTGATAATGGAAGGCTTTCCAGTTGCCAAGATAATCAATGGAAGACCATGAAACTACAGGCCAGCAATCATTGAGCTGCCAATATAAGGTTCCCATATTATAAGGCTTTGCCCGGCGGTGAGCTTCAATGGCAATCTGCATTCCTCTCGCCTGGAGCAATTGTGACATATAATTATACTGTACAAAATCTGCAGGAATTCTATAATCACGCTTTAAATATTCATTAATGATATCCCAGCCACGTGCATGTTTTTCATGAACTTTAATGACCGGATTCTGAAGGGTTAAATCCGGAGTTCCGGAAAACATTGATTTTGTGGTTTCAAGAGTTGGCATCCCCTGGAAACCATATTCAGACATAAAACGGCCTACTTTTTCATTATAAATCTCAAATGGCTGCTCCCCCCACCAAACTCCCCAATAGTGGGAATCACCTTCTGTAAGACTTTCTTTATGCCCCCAGCCAATGGACGGTGAACTTGGCCAGTAGATATTTTTATCTGGGGTAAGGTTTTCTTTTAATGCATCCGGAATTACATCATGAAACAATTTTTTATAGTCTTTCCAAACCTGCAACGAGTCATTTTCTGAGTATTTGAACTGTTTCTGATATCCCCAGTTGACAATGGCTTCATCTATTTCATTATTCCCACACCACAATGCTATTGACGGATGGTTCTGAAGTCTGTTAACCTGATCCCTTACTTCTTCTTTTACATTGTTCAAAAATGTCTCATCTGCCGGGTAAAAACTTCCTGCAAACATAAAATCCTGCCAGACTAAAATGCCGTTTTCATCACATGCTTTATAAAATTCATCATCCTCATAAATTCCTCCTCCCCAGATACGGATCATGTTCATATTGGCTTCCCGGGAATCTTTGATCAGTTTATGGTATTTTTCTTTGGTAATTCTTGGAGAAAAACTGTCTGCCGGAATCCAGTTGGTTCCTTTGATATACAAAGGCCTGCCATTCACTTTAAAATAAAACGATTTTCCTTTTTCATCTTTCTCCTGAATAAGTTCAACCGTCCTTAAGCCAATTTTTGCTGTTTCTTCAGAAATAAGCTTTGAATCTTTCTGTAATGCTATTTTCAGAGTATATAAATGAGGATCTCCCCATCCATTTGGCTGCCAGAGTTTCGGATTCCTGATATTGAAAGGAATATTGACCTGGTTTTGTCCTCTTTTTAAATGAACAGCTTCAGTTTTCCCATTAGCACTGATTGCATATTCTCCTTCTTTGTCTGCAAAAATTGAAGCATGAATATATAAATCAGCCTTCTTATCGGATATATTTCTCTGCTCTACCTTTATATTTTCAATTTTAGCTGTATTCCAAAATATCAGTTTCACCTCTTTCCAGATCCCGGCAGTGACCAGTCTTGGCCCCCAGTCCCATCCAAATTGATACTGAGCCTTCCGGACAAAGCTTCGTGGAGATTCCGGCACCGTGAACGGAACTTTTTTTGCCAGCTCTTTCCCGGTATTAACGGCAGATTTAAATTTTATCTGTACTGTGTTTTTACCGGCTTTAAGATATTGCTTTACCTGAAACGGCCATTTTCTGAACATGTTATCTGTTTTGCCCAGAAGCTGACCATTAAGATAGATCTCTGAAAAGGTATCCAGCCCGTTAAATATCAACTCGGCATTTTGGAATTCAATTTCCTTTGATGAAACAGTAAAACTCATCTGATAATCCCAGTCTGTATTTTCTACCCACTGTACCTTTTTTTCATTTTCATCCCTGAACGGGTCCGGAATAACTTTATTATTCATCAGATCCAGATGAACCGTTCCCGGTATTTTCGCAGGAAACCAGGTCTTATCTTCTGAGTTTCTAAACTGCCACTTCTCTGAAGATAAATCTCTCTCTGAAGATTGTGCAAAAATCATATTCTGAATGAAAAGGAAAGCAAAAAAAATGGTTTTATTCATTAATAAGTTTGTTTTGTATCGTTACCATGCCAGTGATTTGTCATTCCGGGGGACGAAGGAATCTCTACTATAAAATTTATTCCGCTGCACTTGGAATGACAAACTGAGTGCATATCATACTACTTACTCTTAAGGGCAACTACCTCATCTGGATTCGCAAACGCTCCTCCATCAGTAATCGCAGAAGAATGGAAGTAACCAGCTTGGGTTACCGATCTTATCTCTTCAATGTTAGATGAGCGGAGCCCCCCTCCTACAAGTATTTCTATTCTTCCACCGGAAAGTTCGACCAACTTTTTCAGATTTTCTTTTCCTTCAGATACATTGGGTTTCTGACCGGAAGTCAGAATTGTTCTGAAGCCGCAGTCAATTACTTTTTCCAAAGATTCTTCCAACCCTCTGGCCCTGTCAAAAGCACGGTGAAAGGTACAGAAAAGTGGTGATGCCAGTTCTACCAGAGCCTTATTTTGTTCTACATTTACCTCATCATTCTCGTCCAGGATTCCAAAAACAAAGCCATCAACGTTCAAAGATTTTAAACGGATCAAATCCTCTTTCATTTGTTCAAATTCTGTCTCCGAATAGGTAAAATCTCCACCTCTGGGGCGGATCATTACAAAAAGCGGAATGTTTATTTTTTCTCTGAGCTGACGGGTAACTTCAAAACCCGGAGTAGTGCCCCCTTCACTTAACCCATCACATAATTCTATTCTGTCTGCTCCGTTTTCAAATGCAATTATTGCTGATTCCGGATTAAAACAAGCTATTTCTATTTTTGACATTTTTATATTTGTATACTTAATTAAATACAGGTACTTCCTGTTGCACATCAGCAATAAGGAAGGAACCATTATCTTTGATTACATTGACTTTGATTGGATATTCAGCTTTGAGCTTTTTATCAGAAAGGATTACATCAAATAAAAAGTCATTCTCACCTGCTGTAAGTACCTTACAACTTGAAACCTTGATTTCATCCCAGTCCTGGCCACTTATCAGAAATCCTACCCCAATTCCTGCTTTCTGAACATCAAATTTCTTTCTCCATTTCTCCTGAAATTCTTTTTCCGTAAGGCTTCCATCTACTTCCATATCTACGTTCATAGCATCGCTCTTATAATCAAAATAGTCTTTTGTTGTTATCTTCTCCATGCTCTTTTCTGCACTTCCCAGATCTGTTTTAAAATAATCTTCAATGCTTTTTTCAAGCCATTTTTTCGCATTTTCCACTTCATCAGATTCGTTATTTAAAACTATTTTCTCTTTAATCTGTTGTGGTTCCGCAATATTTTTCACCTCCTTCTTTTCTTCCCTGCATGCGATAATCAGAAATAAGGAAACGATAATCGTTCTTTTCATATCTTGCTTGATCTGGATTTTTTGGCTAAAGCCGTTTTATTAAGTTTCAATTTGTGTATTACAATTTATTTTAAAGCAAATTCAGGTTTTTCCAACCGGTTTCCTTTCTGGTCGTAAACGGCAAAATTAAATCCGTCCTGAATACAGTATGAACCATACTCCCCGTTCTTATTCAGTGCAATAAAACCAACCTGAACGTCTTTCAGATTTTTATTTCTTCTCTGGTTAATTTTAACAATTCTTTCCACCGCTTCCCTGCAGGCCTCCTGTGGAGATCTTCCCTGTCTCATCAGTTCTACAACCAGATGAGTTCCTACTGTTCTTATCACTTCCTCTCCATGGCCTGTTGCCGTAGCTGCTCCTACTTCATTATCTACAAACAAACCGGCACCGATAATGGGTGAATCTCCTACCCTTCCGTGCATTTTGAATGCCATTCCGCTGGTAGTACATGCACCTGAAAGATTTCCCTGAGCATCCAGGGCGATCATTCCTATAGTATCATGATTCTCAATATTAGCGACAGGTTTATACTGACTGGTTTTCAGCCATTCCTTCCATTCTTTTTCGGACTCCGGGGTAAGAAGATTTTCTTTTTTAAAACCTTGGGTGAGGGCAAACTGAAATGCTCCGTCTCCCACCAACATCACATGAGGCGTTTTTTCCATAACGGCCCTGGCCACAGAAATAGGATTTTTTATATTCTCCAGACATGCTACTGAGCCGATATTATAATTTTCATCCATGATACAGGCATCCAGGGTAACCCTGCCATCCCTGTCCGGACGTCCTCCATATCCTACACTTCTCTCTTTAGGATCCAGCTCTACCAGCCGGACTCCTTTTTCAACGGCATCTAATGCTTTTCCGCCCTTCCCCAGGACGGTCCATGCTTCCTCATTTGCTTTTAATCCAAAGTTCCACGTAGAAAGTACGATTGGTTTATTTATTGATTTATTACTTTCGGTTACTTCCTTAGCCATTAAATCTAAGGGACTTACGGCAAGCGCCAGAGAAGCGGCGGCTGTTTTTTTTATAAAATTTCGTCTGCTTTGCATACCAGGTGTATTAGGCTTACAAATTAACAAATTTTGGACTGTTAGAAAAAGAAAAAAGACTACAGATCATTTTCTGCAGTCTTTTTATTATTTTTTCAAGACTCCTTATATCAATGAGGCAGTCTATCCCTGAAATATCCGTATACCCATGTTCCGGCAATAGCACTTATAAGCGTAACGGAAACTGCCAAAGCACCTGTTCCGATCTGTGCAAATAAAGGTCCCGGACACGCTCCGGTGATAGCCCAGCCAAAGCCAAATATCAATCCCCCGTAAATCTGGCCCTTATTGAATTTTTTAGGGGTTAATGTAATGGGCTCACCATAGATGGTTTTGATGTTAAACTTTTTGATAAGCCATACTGAGATTACTCCTACCAATACAGCACTTCCAATGATTCCATACATATGAAAAGACTGTAAACGGAACATTTCCTGTATTCTGAACCAACTAATCACTTCTGCTTTTACAAAAATAATTCCGAAAATAATTCCTGCCACAAGGTACTTCAGATTGTAATACCATGGATGAGTAAGAGTACTTTCATTTACACATACAGTATCCTGATGACGTATATCCTTCTCTTTTTCTTTTATCATTATTTCAAATTCTCTTTAAATTATACTTACAGGGAAAGGATCACAGGCAAAATAAGGTTAGCCATTAAAAATCCTCCGATCATAAAACAGACTGTCGCCACCAAAGAAGGCCACTGTAAGTTTGAAAGCCCCATAATAGCATGTCCGCTGGTACAGCCTCCTGCGTATCTTGTTCCGAAACCTACTAAAAACCCACCAGCAACCATTATAATAAAACCCCTCCAGGTCAATAAACTTTCAAAATTCATAAGTTGTACAGGAACCAGATTGCTGTAATCTGTAATTCCGTAGCCTGCCAATTCTGTTTTCAGATCAGGGTTCACTGTTATTTCATTAGGATTCACCAAAAAATGGGCTGCAATCATTCCTCCGAAGAAAATTCCTGATACAAAAAATAAATTCCAGGCTTCTTTTTTCCAGTCATATCTGAAAAATTTAACATTGGCAGGCAGACAGGCAGCACAAATATGTCTTAACGAAGAACTTATTCCAAAGGATTTATTCCCCAAAATCAGTAAAGCAGGGACAGTAAGTCCAATTAGCGGCCCGGCAATATACCACGGCCACGGTTCTTTTATCATTTCCAACATTTATTCTTTTTTAATCTAATTTATTTAAAATTTTAGTCTGGCAAACAAAGTCACTTTTAGGAACATCTGTTACTGCAATAGCTTTAAAACCTCCTTCAACTTCTGTAAAGTTTCTGTATCCTCTTGCCTGCAGAATACTCGCAGCCATTGTACTTCTGTAACCGCTTCCACAATGCATGTAGAAATGTTCTGCCGGCTCTATCTCATGAATCCACTCATTGATATATGCCAGAGGTTTGCTGTAAGCTTCATGAATATGTTCTGCATTGTATTCACTTTCTCTTCTTATATCGATGATCTTTGCTTCTTTCCCTTTTATTTCGGTTTCAAACTGCTCAGCAGAAATACGGTTTACAACGTCTGCTTCTCTTCCACTCTTTTGCCATGCCTCAAAGCCTCCTTCCAAAAATCCTAAAATATTGTCGAATCCTACTCTGCTCAAACGGGTTACCGCCTCTTCTTCAGAACCTTTTTCAGTTACCAACAGAATAGGCTGGTTTACATCAGCAATTAAAGCTCCTACCCATGGGGCAAAGTCACCATCCAATCCTATATTAATGGACTGTGGGATAAAACCTCTGGCAAAATCACGGTTGGTTCTTACATCTAAAATCAAAGCTCCTGAAGCTTCAGCAATTTCCTCAAACTGATCAGAATCTAATGCATTTAATCCTTGTGAAAGAACTTTATCGAAACTGCTGTATCCCTTTTTGTTCATCATGACATTCATTCCGAAATATGCAGGTGGTGGCAAAAGCCCGTCTGTTACTTCTTTAATAAAGCTCTCCCGGTCTTTTTGATTTAGAGCATAATTGGTTCTTTTTTGATTCCCCAATGTATCTACTGTTTCTTTCTGCATGTTTTTACCACAAGCAGAACCTGCTCCATGAGCCGGATAGACAGTAATCTCATCATGCAAAGGTAAAATTTTATTGTAAAGACTATCATATAAAAGCCCGGCCAGCTCTTCCTTGGTCATATTTGCTCCTTTCTGTGCCAGATCCGGACGCCCTACATCTCCAAGGAATAAAGTATCACCACTGAAAAGAACTTTTTCAACGCCATTTTCATCAATCAGCAGATAGCATGAACTTTCAAGGGTATGCCCCGGTGTGTGAAGAACCTTAATCTTGATGTTTCCAATATCAAATATCTGTTCATCCTCTGCAATGACAGCCTCAAATTCAGGATTAGCTGTTGGCCCATATACAATCGGAGCTCCTGTTTTATGGCTTAAATCAAGATGCCCACTGACGAAATCTGCGTGAAAATGAGTTTCAAAGATATACTTCAGTTGTACTCCATCTTCTTTCAATCTGTTAATATAAGGTTGGATTTCCCTTAAAGGATCAATAATGGCGGCTTCTCCGGCTGAGGTAATATAGTAAGCCCCCTGTGCGAGGCATCCCGTATAAATCTGTTCTATTTTCATTGTATTTATTTTTTGATTTTGTTATCTGATACAAATTTCCTTCTTTCTTTTTGCTTCTACAGCTACTTTTGTTACATAAGAGTATTAAAGAAAAATTTCTTTGGTAATAATATAAATACCCATCACGAGAATAAACCATCCAAATGCAGGCTTCAGCTTTTTGCCATCGATTTTCTTTGATAATTGAGAACCTATTATTATTCCTGCTACGGCAATGACTGTAATAGAAATCAATAGTTTCCAATCTATTTCCATATGATTCAGAGAAGAAAAGAATCCTATCAAAGAATTCAGGGAGATAATAACCAGGGAAGTTCCTATTGCAATTTTCATAGGAATTTTTAGCAGATTTACCAATGCAGGAATGATCATAAAGCCTCCCCCCGCTCCTACCAATCCAGTTAAAATACCGACTATTGAACCCTGTCCTGCTGCCAGCAAAGCATTATTCCTATCTGTTTCATGATCTGAAGTATTTTTTCTTATCATTTTATAAGAAGCCAGAATCATTAACACTGCAAAAATCAGCAGTAAAAAAACATTTCTGGTAATGGTAAAGTGCTGTATCCGGAGTACTTCTTCAGGAAGTAATGGAAGCAAGTATATTCTGGTCAGAAAAATAGAAATGACTGAAGGTACTCCGAATACCAATGCCATCTTAAAATTGACCAATCTTTTTTTGAAATACGACACCGACCCTACCAGACTGCTTATCCCTACTACAAAAAGTGAATATTCCGTTGCCTGAAAGGCATCGATACCGAAGAGATAAACCAGTACGGGAACAGTGAGAATACTTCCTCCACCTCCTATTAAGCCAAGAGAAACCCCTATTAAAACGGCTGCTGCGTATCCTATAATTTCCATTTCGCTATTCAAATAATTCTGATGCAAAACTGGGAAAACGGGAGGAGAGCTACAGTTACTTTTGTTACATAAGGAAGGAATTTAATACAAGTAAACCTTAATATATTCACAACAGCTCCAAAGAAATTATAAAATGAGCCGTTATGAATTGAGGGGTTTCAGAAGAGTGATTTTGTTTCTGCCTAATTTGAGCTTTCCGTCATCTTCCAGTTGCTTGAGAAGTCTGGATACCACTACTCTTGCAGTCCCGAGCTCATTTGCCAGCTGCTCATGAGTGGTATTTATTGTATCTGACTGGATGAGCTCTGATTTTTTCTTCAAAAGGTTCAATAGCCTTTCATCTACTTTTTTGAAAGCAATGGCATTGATAATGTCCAGCAGTTCTTCAAATCTCTTGTGATATAGTCTGAAGATATAATCCAGCCATTCCGGATGTTCTTTGATGAATAAAGACACCTTATCTACAGGCAGAAAAAGGATTTCAGCATCTTCTTCAATTTCAGCTTTTACGATACTTTTTTCATTATGCATTCCGCCCAGAAAAGACATGATGCAGCTTTCTCCTGCTTTGATATAGTACAGCAAAATTTCACGTCCGTCTTCTTCAGTTCTGATAACTTTCAGCATTCCCTTCATTACAATAGGAATTGAGCGGATGGAAGCATTTTCATCTAAAATAATATCTCCTTCATGATAATTCTTCGTTGTACCATACTGATACAGCTTTTCTACCAGATCCGGAGATGAAAATTCGGAAGAAAGTACGGTCTCGTTCTGCATTTTTTTATTCTAATTTACGCCAATTTCATCAACAAATAACCATGCTTTCGAATCTGCGCCGGGATTTCCAGCCGGAATAATACCTGCATTTTCAATATTTACTTTAAGATATCTGGCATTCTGTGTTCCTACATTTACTTTGATCTTTCCTTTGGCATTCTGAATTTCTCCCGTCCCGATTTCTTTGATCAATTTAAAATTTCTGTTGTCATCAGAAACAAAAATTTTTGCAGATTTCGCAAGGTGGATCCAGCTTCCTTTATTCTCCAAAGTATTAAAATATACTTCGGTAAAAGCAGTTTTCTGTCCGAAGTCTATTGTTACCGCCACATCTTTCCCCTGAAATCCCAGCCATGTTTTTCCTAACTGGCGTGCATTTCCAATAATCCCATCAACCAGTGTAAAGGCTCCTCCAAAAGAGTAATTTTCGTTGGGCTGCTGCTCAAGAGTAATTTTTTTCCCGGTCGTTTTTGAAACGGTAAACTGCTGAGAAGAAACAGCACTTTTCAACTGACCGCCTTCAAAATAAGCAGACTTAATTGTTAAAGAAGCAGGAACAGAAACAGGACGCTCATAAGCAGCAGAATTTATTGTCGGAACAGTTCCGTCCAGTGTATATCTTATTCCGTTTGAATTTTGTGAAGTTGATAACTCATAAGCAATTCCGGAATCGGCAGGTACTACTTTCCCTACAATGTTATAAATGCTTCTGGCGTAGTTTACTTTCATCTGATCCAGGATTTTAAATTGGTTGATCACCCTTCCTTCAAATTCTTTATAATTTTCAGGGTCAGATGTTCCCCATCCTACTTCTGAAAGCGCCATCAATCTTGGAAAAATCATATACTGAACATGGCTGAAGTCCAGGATATACTCGGTCCAGAGATTGGCCTGAACCCCCAGAATATATTTTGCCTGTTCAGCATTCAGCTCAGCAGGAACCGGATTATAAGAATATACCTTTTCTAATGGTGTAAACCCTCCAAAAGCATTAGGCTCGGATTGCGGATCTCCTTGATAATGATCAAAATAGCAGTATGCTCCAGGTGTCATTACCGCAACATGTTTTGATTTTGCAGCCTCAATTCCTCCGTTCACTCCTGTCCAGCTCATTACAGCAGCATTTGGAGCTAAACCGCCTTCCAGGATCTCATCCCAGCCGATAATCTTGCGGCCTTTGCTGTTCACATATTTTTCAATTCTCCGGATAAAATAGCTCTGAAGGCCATGTTCATCCTTTAAATTATTTTTTCTGATCAGTTCCTGGCAATGTGTACATTCTTTCCATCTTGTTTTCGGGCATTCATCA
Organism: Chryseobacterium flavum; assembly: GCF_003385595.1. Taxonomy (GTDB): domain Bacteria; phylum Bacteroidota; class Bacteroidia; order Flavobacteriales; family Weeksellaceae; genus Chryseobacterium; species Chryseobacterium flavum. The sequence goes on from NZ_QNUE01000023.1 coordinate 16,071, forward strand.
CCGCCAATATGGATGTATTGGGAAGGAAATAACTGAATCACCTCATCCAGTACATTTTCAAGGAACGTAAAGGTTTCATCCTTAGGACAGAAAACATCATCAAAAACACCCCATTTGGTAGCCACTTCAAAAGGACCGCTTGTACAGGCTAATTCCGGATAGGCGGACAGGGCAGCCAGAGCATGTCCCGGCATTTCTATTTCCGGCACCACTGTTATATGTCTGTCCCGGGCATATTTAACCACATCTTTTATCTGCTCCTGAGTATAAAAATAAGGCCCGTAAGGTTTTCCGTCAAATGTGTTATCCACATAGGCTCCAATCATTGATTCCTTACGTTTTGATCCTATTTGGGTTAGTTTCGGATATTTTTTTATTTCAATTCTCCAGCCCTGATCATCAGTCAGATGCCAGTGAAAGGTATTCAGTTTGTACATCGCCAGATAATCGATATACTGCTTTACTTCATCTACTGTGAAAAAATGGCGGCAGACATCCAGATGCATCCCGCGCCATGCAAACCTTGGCTGGTCTTCAATTTTCATTGCAGGAATTTTCTTGACAGTTTTATATTCTTCAAACAATTGAATCAAAGTCTGAAGTGCCAGAAAACGGCCCTGTTCTGTGTAAGACTGAATAACAATACGTTTTGGTGAAATTTCAATAGCATATTTTTCTTTTTTTTGCTCTTCGCTTAGAGGCTGGGCGGATGGCGGAAATAATGCATTTACCAAATGGATCTCCTCATTTTTACCATAGGCCAATGTAAAAAACTTTCCAAAATATTTTTTGAAATATTCTCTCTCCTTTTTAGAAAGTTTTTCGTCTAATATAAAGTTTCCAGGAATTATAAATTCGCCTTTAGAAAATTCTATTTTTTGAGGATAAGGAATTAAGTTCAATTTATTTTGAGCAAAAATTACAGTTGAAATTAGCATGAATAATGCAAAAAAAGTCCGGATCATTGGATATGGTTAAGATTGTAGCTAAGATAATTATTTTCTAAAAACTAGCAGCTCATTTCATCAATTAATCCATAAATAATCATTGGATATTTCTTTACTAACCGGAAACTCATAAAGATTCACAGCTATTCATCCGGTCCATCTCCTAAAAAATATCATCGAAAAAATTTGTGGTTTATTTTTTGCTAAGTGTAAGTCACTAGCAAAACTTAACAATAAAATTCATAAAAAACGATGAAAAAAAATATTTTACTGGCAGCCGGATTGTTATTTTCAATTTCTACACAAGCTCAGCTTCTGGATATCATAAAATCAACAGTTAAAGATAAAACAGGTGTTGACCTGAATGCTCCTGTAAAAACAAAAGGCGTTACTTCCGGTACAACTACATCAGCACCTTCCAGCAACCCGGTCAGTTCATCCGCTAATCTCGGAAATCTTACTTCTACCCAGATTTCATCCGGATTAAAAGAAGCATTAAATCTTGGAGTAACTGATGGAGTAAAGAAGTTAGCCCTCACAGACGGTTTTTTCAAAAATGAGGCGGTGAAAATATTAATGCCCGAAAAATTAAGAAAGATTGATACAACATTACGCTCTATCGGAATGGGAAGTCTTGCAGATGAAGGGGTAAAATTATTGAACAGAGCAGCTGAAGATGCCGTAACGGAAGCCGCACCAATTTTTACCAACGCAATTACTTCCATGACCATTACGGACGCTAAGAATATTTTGTTAGGAACAGATAATGCGGCAACCAATTATCTTCAAAGCAAAACCCAAAGCCAGCTGTTTACTGCTTTTCAGCCTAAAGTAAAAGCTTCATTGGGAAAAGTAGGTGCAGATGCTGTTTGGAAAAACCTGATCTCAAAATATAATACATTTACAGGACAGTCTGTTACAACTGATCTTAATGAATATGTTACTACAGAAACCATTAACGGAGTGTTCAAAATGGTGGCAGATAAGGAAAGCGGGATCAGAAATACACCTGCGATGAGAACGACAAGTATTCTGCAGAAGGTTTTTGGGGCACAGGATAGAAAATAAATGAGAAGTTAGATATAAGAGGTTAAAAATTAGATGATAAACTAACCGCTACAATTTTAAATATAAAAGCTGTTTCATCATGAAGCAGCTTTTTTTTCTTTAATTTCTTTTGTTTTGAAACAAAAGAAACAAAAATTCAAGACTGGATCTCTCCGCTAAAAATAAATCCTGTTCTCTAAAAATTCTAAACTTGCGCGAAATCATTATTTCTTAATCAGTTCTGAATTGCTCTCGCGCTTCGGACAGAAGAATTTTCTTAACGTTCTCAGGATTCATTTTCTTCACGCTCCGATCTCCTATGTCGTTTTAAAGTCATTATATAGAAATATCTGTCAGAGTTTTAATTGATAATGAGACGGTTTTTATAACCAGCATTTTTATTAAATTTAATTTCTTTGTCTTGAAACAAAAGAAACAAAAATTCAAGACCCGGATCTCTCCGCTAAAAATAAATCCTGTTCTCTAAAAATTCTAAACTTGTGCGAAATCATTATTTCTTAATCAGTTCTGAATTGCTCTCGCGCTTCAGACAGGATAATTTTCTTAACGTTCTCAGGATTCATTTTCTTCACGCTCCGATCTCCTATGTCGTTTTTTACAACTTATATAAAAGTTTCGGCCTCACAAAGTGAGGCCGAAACTTTTTATTTTTATCAGATTAGAATTGCATTTCAGGAATTTCACCTTCAATGATCAGATCTGCTTCTGTAGCTTTGATGATATCTTCTACTGAAACCCCGGGTGCTCTTTCCACTAATTTGAATCCAGCCGGAGTCACATCCAGTACCGCCAGTTCAGTAACTACTTTTTTAACACAGTTTACTCCTGTCAGGGGAAGTGTACATTTTTTAAGGATTTTACTTTCTCCTGCTTTGTTTACATGCATCATGGCAACAATGATGTTTTCAGCAGAAGCAACCAGATCCATAGCACCTCCCATACCTTTTACCATTTTCCCCGGAATTTTCCAGTTGGCAATATCTCCGTTCTCCGAAACTTCCATTGCCCCCAGAATGGTAAGATCTACTTTCTGTCCACGGATCATCCCAAAGCTGAATGCAGAGTCAAAAAATGATCCTCCATCTAAAATAGTGATGGTTTGCTTTCCGGCATTGATGATATCGGCATCCTCCTCTCCTTCGAAAGGAAAAGGCCCCATTCCAAGAACTCCGTTTTCACTCTGGAATTCTACGGAAATACCTTCCGGGACATAGTTGGCAACTAAAGTGGGAATCCCGATTCCCAGATTAACATAATAACGATCTTTCAGTTCTTTTGAAATTCTTTTGGCAATTTGTTCTTTTGTAAGCATAATAAAAACTTAGACTGCAATTTAAATATTTTCACTTGAATACAAAAGGACTTTGTTCTGTTCCATAATTAACACTGTTAGTTAAAATAATATCTGTAATTTTACACATTATTTTTAACAGAATGAAAATACTTTTTAAATATCTGAAACCTTATCAGTGGCTGATTGTCATTTCTTTGCTTCTCGCTACTATTAATCAGGTTTTTTCTTTATTTGCCCCTGCCATAACCGGGAATATCCTGGACCAGCTGGTAACCCATCCTAATTTTTTTGATAAAGAAAAGCTCCTTCCCAGAAACCTCCATGAATATTTATACGGGAGCCCAGTATACCATGGTGCTTTTTATTTTCTGGGACTGCTGATCGGGACTGCCATGGTGAGCCGGATTGCCAAAGCTTTTCAGGACTATGTGGTGAGTGTTATTACCCAAAAATTTGGAGCTAAAATATTTACGGACGGGTTAAAACATTCCATGGCACTGCCTTTTCAGGAGTTTGAAGATCAGAGAAGTGGTGAGACCCTATCTATTTTAACAAAAGTAAGAGAAGATACGGTAAAGTTCATCAGCAATTTCATTAATATTTTCTTCGGAATCCTGGTGAGTATTATTTTCGTTTCGGTGTATGCCATCCGTCTACACTGGTCCATTATGCCGGTTTATATCTGTGGAATTCTTCTTATTGCTGTTGTTACCAATTTATTAAGTAAAAGAATAAAGGTCATCCAGAAAAACATTGTTTCGGAAACCACGGCTTTAGCCGGAAGTACTACTGAAAGTCTCAGAAATATAGAAATTGTCAAAAGCTTGGGATTAACCGGACAAGAGGTTATTCGTTTAAACAACAATACTTATAAAATCCTTGGCCTTGAACTGAGAAAGGTTAAAAGTATCCGCTCTCTAAGTTTTATCCAGGGAACTATGGTCAATTTTCTTCAACAGATGATTACCCTGACTTTATTATATTTAATTTTTAAAAATATTGTTACGCCCGGTCAGTATCTGTCCCTTATGTTTTATGGATTCTTTATTTTCGGACCTATGCAGGAAATCGGGAATATTATTATTTCCTATCGTGAAGCTGAAGCTTCCCTTCAGAATTTTGATCGTCTCATGAAAAAAGAAGTGGAAGAAAAACCTGCCCACCCCAAACAAATCGGATCTATTGAAGAATTGGAATTCAAACATGTATCCTTTAAGCATCAATCTGCCCAGTATAAAGCCCTGAACAATATTTCTTTTGAGGTAAGAAATGGAGAAACCATAGCTTTTGTAGGTCCCAGCGGTTCAGGAAAGAGTACACTGGTAAAATTACTGGTCGGACTGTACAGGCCTCAGGAAGGTAATATTTTTTACAATACCATCAATGGAAAGGAGTTTGATTTTGACGAACTGAGAAATCAGATTGGTTTTGTCACTCAGGATACCCAGCTTTTTGCAGGAACCATTAAAGAAAACCTTCTGTTTGTTAATCCAATGGCTACAGAACCGGAACTTCAGGTGGCTTTACAGAAATCAAGCTGTACCGCTTTATTAGAAAGAGCAGAAAAAGGTATTGAAACGGTTATCGGTGAAGGAGGCCTGAAACTGAGTGGCGGAGAAAAGCAAAGAATTGCCATTGCACGTGCCCTTTTAAGGAAGCCTCATTTATTGATTTTTGATGAAGCAACCTCTGCTTTAGACAGTATTACAGAAGAGGAAATCACTTCAACTATCAAAGATATTTCAAAAGAAAGGGAACAGATTACGGTTCTTATTGCCCACCGTTTAAGTACGATTATGCATGCAGACAGAATTTATGTGCTTGAACGAGGACAAATAGTTGAAACAGGATCGCATGATAAACTGATTGCTGAAAAAGGACTCTACTATGCCATGTGGCGTCAACAGATCGGGGAAAGAAAAACCATGACTCAACAATCATAAAAAAAGCGCTGAAATATTTTCAGCGCTTTTTTATGTTTTTATTTTAAACCTGTTCTTTGGGTCTCACTGTTCTCTGTTCTATTCTTTTTTCAAACTTTTCCCCCTGGAAAATTCGCTGAACCATAATCCCCGGAATATGAATCTGGTTGGGATCAAGTTCCCCAGGTTCCACCAATTCTTCTACCTCAGCAATGGTGATCTTCGCAGCACCAGCCATCGGATGGTTAAAGTTTCTTGCAGAGCCTTTGAAGATAAGATTTCCGGCATGATCCCCTTTCCATGCTTTTACAATTGAGAAGTCTGCATCGTAAGCATGCTCCAGAATATGTGGCTTTCCATTGAATTCTTTTACTTCTTTTCCTTCTGCCACTTCGGTTCCGTAGCCTGCCGGAGTATAAAAAGCAGGAATTCCTGCCTGAGCAGCTCTGCATTTTTCAGCCAAAGTTCCCTGTGGAGTAAGTTCAACCTCCAGTTCTCCTGAAAGCATCTGTCTTTCGAATTCTGCATTTTCCCCTACGTAAGAAGAGATCATTTTCCTGATCTGTCTCTTGTGAAGCAGCAGTCCTAACCCGAAATCATCTACCCCTGCATTATTTGAAATACAGGTCAGATCTTTCACATCACTTTCTACCAGGGCATTAATTGAATTTTCCGGAATACCGCAAAGCCCAAATCCGCCAAGCATCAATGTCATTCCATCTTTAATTCCTTCAATGGCTTCCTTTGCATTATTTACTCTTTTATCTATCATGATAATATTAGATTTTCTGTTCGCTAAATTTAATAAAATTTCTCATATAACCGATATTCAGAATTCATCCGGCTATTCCGTATGGTATTTTCCTTCGAAGTATGCGCTTAATTTAAAAACATAACAAATCCCGTTATATAGATATATTTTCAGTTGACACCCGTAATACCATGATATTTTACTATTTTTGCCGACCATTATCCATCAATTATTATTTTATTGATCACATCATTTCTATATATGAAGCCCCCCGCTACACAAAAAAAATACACAATCAAAACGTAATAAAAACATGAAAAAACTATTTACATCAGCAATACTTGCGTTTGTGCTCAGCATCCACGTATATGCACAGGAAAGAACTTATTTCGATGAAAACTGGGAAAAGACAAGCCAGGATAAAATGGAATATTACCGTGAAACCTCACCGAAGGGCAAGCTTACTTTAATCAAAGATTTTTATAAAAACGGAACCCTTCAGATGGAAGGGCTGGCTTCGGACATCACACCCAACAACGAAGTTTTCGATGGAAAAGTTACCTGGTATACTCCCGAAGGAAAAGTGATGAGCATTGTAACCTATTCTAACGGTAAACAGGTTGGGCCTGCGCAAACCTATGATGAAGCCGGAAAACTGTCAGAAGATGTAATTTATAAAGCTGACGGGACTTTTAACGGCACTTCCTATACCTATAAAGACCCTGAAAACGATTATTTTTATAACAGTATGACGGTCTTTGAAAATTCTTTACCGGTAAAAACAATTATTTATGATGAGGATATAAAGGGGATCCGTTATGAAACAATTACAGGCAAAGAGGGTAAATATGAAACGAAATTTTACGGTGATAAAGGGAAATACCTGGGCAGCGGATCTTCCGAACCCGGTGAAAATATGCTTGTAGATTACTACCCAAATCCAATGAGGATTTCGAAAATCGAAAAATATAAAAGTGACGGCAGTGTGAAGGAAGGAATTATTTACAGTAAAAACGGGAAAATACTACAGGAACAGAAAAAAAATAAAAAAGACGGCTATAAGACCACGTATGATGAATCCGGAAATAAAATAGGACATCTGGTATATCAATATGATAAAGCCACCGATGTTTATACTCCTATGGATGGTGAGGATTATGAGTTTAACAATGACTATACCCAGATTTCTTCCATTAATGTTTATAAAAATGGCTCGATTATCCTGAATAAATCTTATGATGACAACGGAAAGCTTCTTTCAGAGAAAATCTTAAAGGATGATGTTACCGAAGGAATCAAGTATTACAGTCCGGATGGAAAATTAAGATCAACAGTAACTTATAAGGATGATCTGCCTTATGAAGGAACTGCCTATGAAGGATTAAGTGAACTTCAATATAAGGACGGGATCCTTGTAAATACACGAACTTATACTGAAGATCAGAAGCTGAAATCTGAAAAGAAACTTAATACGTCAAAGAACACATATGAAGCTACTATTTATAATGATAAAGGAGTTATTGTATATACTTTCACCCAGCCGTTAAATGAAAATGAAGACTATTATAACTTTACGGGGCAAATCGTTCAGTACGTCAAAGGTAAACCTGCCGGCAAGGCTTCTGTAAAAGAAGGAATCCTTCAGAGCGGAAAAATTAAACTGAAAATGGCTAACGGTATTAAAGAGCTTGAGCGCAACGGAAAGTGGATCCTATTAAAAATGTATAATACAGACGGAAAGCTTGTTCAGGATTCCAAAGTTCTGGCAGATACCGGAGAGGATTATTTTTCCGGCGAAAATCAGGCAGCTATTCAGGAAGGGGATTTATTTGACATTTTTGAATAAGACATATCTTCATTATATCGAAAGGCTGACATTTCTGTCAGCCTTTTAAGTTAATTTCATCCTGTTTTTACTGAATAATCAGTTTTAAGGTAAATAGTTTTCTGGAATGGACTTTCACAAAATAAACGCCTTTAGGCAGGTTTTCATTAACTAAAGAGAAGCGTTGATTATTAATGTTCTTTGAAACATACAGCAGTTCTCCTGAGGCCGATACCAATTCAATTTTCTCGATCGGATAATCACTTTTAATGAAAGTGGGCTCTCCGGGTTTGGTAGGATTAGGATATAAAACCACATTTTTCTCTGTGCTTTTTGCTTCTTCAACACCTAATGTTGATGTTACCTGGAACTGTACCCTGTTTGAAACTTCAGTATAAGAATCATTGGTGAACATTACCATATAATAGTTTCCGGGCGATGCGGGTACTGCTGTTCCCTGTATTGTTTTTGTTCCTTGTGTCACACCGTCAAAATAAGTATAGGAAATGAAATTATCATCCGGGGTCTGGATATTCTGCGGATAAATCCCCAGCCAGTCCTTAATAATTCCCGGAGAATCCGTCCATGAAGCCGTAATGTTTTCGCCCAATGTGTAAACCGGCTTATTGATCCATAGTTCCGTTACGATATCACCAACTTTAAAGAATACTTTATCTCCTATTCCGTTATATCCGTCTTCAAGCAGGTATTGGGCATAATAATATCCTTTTGGAAGCCCTGTAAAATTAAGAGTCCCTGAAGAGGTGGTGACATAGCTCCACTGTATGGAGTTTGTAGTTCCGGGAGTCTGTCCCATTTTATAGATCCCTATCCAGTCCTTGACCAGATTCGGGCCATTGGTAAAATTAATCGTAACTGTTCCTCCTACAGGATAGGTATCGGCTGTGGCCTGCAGCTGAACCTTTGGTCCTACATAGAAGCTTTTTCTCGGTGTGATTTCGGTATATCCGCCATTGGCAAAGAACCCTGCAAAATATTGTCCTTTGTTAGACAGTCCATTAGGGAAAGTAACTGTTCCCGCTGTTTGTCCGTTGGTATAGATATAGCCCTGAGAAGTTGAAGTTACAGGAATCTGTCCTTTCTTATAAATACCTACCCAATCCTGCTGATTTCCGGGTCCTCCCGTAAAAGTAGCCGTTATAGGTTCATTTTGCATATATTCATTTTTATCCAGCACAAAAGTGGGATTTGAAACAACACTTCCTGTAATGACAAACTGCTTTACATCACTCCATTCGCTCCATTCAAGGTTTCTGTCTCTGTAACGGACTTTTACGTAATAGGTTCCATTGGGTATAGAGTTCGCTGCAAGGGTTACTTTAGTAATGTCTACTCCTTCGTTCAGGTTTTTGGTCTTATCAGGATTACCATTCCCGTCCTTACCAAACCAGTTCTCAAAGTCGCGATAAACCTCTTTCTCGATCACTGAAAAATCTGCGGTCTTACTGATCATGAACTGGGTGGTATTCAACAGCTCTCCGTTTGATGATGAAAAGGGACTTCCATTCAGCGTCAATGGTAAGGTTACCGATCCCGGAAAAGTATTGGTAATGGAGGGTTTTGAAGGTTTCGGCTGATTTTTATATCTGTGAAAAGAATCTATCAGCTCGTTATTTTTCTTGGTATATATTCCTCCTATTGAGTAGCATTCTACATCTACCTTCCCATTTTGTACATCTACTTCTACAATCTGGTACGTCCAGTCTGTCAATGTTTTCTGAACATCATCAAAATCCTGCTCATTAGACATCCCCCAATACTGGTCCCAGGCTGTTCCTCCGGAAATGATCTGGTAGTTGGGCGTATTCTTTAGCTGTCCTCTGTGATACAGATGATGATGTGCCCCCACATGCATCAGATATTTATCTGAAGTGGTTAGAAGCGGAACTGCATTATTTCTTACCCAGGCGGAGATATCCCCCACATACTGTTCCGCCTGATAAGGCCTGTGACTCAATGAGATGATCCAGTCTACTGTGGAATCATTATTGGCTTCATTCAGGATCTGCTGCAGCCATGTCTGCTGTGCTGATCCAGTATGCTCAGAGCTCAGGCTTATAAATAATACATTTCCTGCCTGCTGTGCATAATAGTTTTCATTTCCGGAACTGATGTTCTTATATTTGATTTCATCAATATAAAAATGGGCATAATAAGAATTCATTCCTAAACTTCCATACGTTTCATGGTTTCCTACTGTGGTCTGAATCGGCATATATGGTGAAAGCTTTGTATTCTTTTTAAAATGAACGTTCTCATAATGGTCTAATGTCCCTACATCTACCTGATCCCCCACCATAAAGGTAAGCGCAATATTATCTGAAGGATCAGCCATAGCTCCGAACTTTTGTTTAAGCTTTTTAAAAGCACTCAATGTAAGACTGTCATATCTGGGCTCTGCCTTGATCTGGTTATCCCCCATAATGAGAAACCGGATCTTTCCGTTGGGAGTAGCTGCCTGCCCGGGCAGCGGAAGAGTTCTGAAGTTATAGACTGCAGACTCACTTGCTCCTGTCCTGATCTTATAATAATACTTTGTATTGGGTTGTAAATTGGTGATTTTTGCTGTATGATAGTAATAGTTATTGTTATATCCCGTATCTGAAAAGATATTGGTTGTACCGGTTACCGTTACGTTCAGATTATTCGGGGAATTACCGTAGATCACAGTGGTTTCATTATTGGAAGCTGTTTTCCAGTTGACGATCATAGAATTTGGTGCAGGGTTTTGCAGATATGGAAACAAAACCTGACCAAATGCCATCTGGGCCACGAAACAAAAGAAGAAGAAATAATGTCTCATAATAGTTTAATTTTAAAATAGCATGTATAGTTTTAAATTGTATCTCAGTTGTTTAATAGTTCATTATCCTGATTTTCTATTCGGGCAAAAGTAGATTTCCCATATAAATTCACTCTGATGGAATCTTAAAGAATCTGTTAACTTTTCAGCAATACGGGAATGAAAAAATTATAGTTTTTAGTACAGTAATTATTTGGTATATTCAAAAACTATTTTGTACATTTGCAACCTGTTATTCAACCTCTGACGAAAAACGTGTAAGTTGCTTAGCTTTAACATTTTATTTATTAATAATGGATTTATTAAAGTACGTACAAGACAAGTACATTGCGAAAAAAGAATTCCCTGAATTCAAAGCAGGTGATACAATTACAGTGTATTACGAAATTAAAGAAGGACAAAAAACAAGAACTCAGTTCTTCAAAGGGACAGTTATCCAATTAAGAGGTACCGGATCTACAAAAACTTTTACCATCAGAAAAATGAGTGGTGATGTAGGAGTAGAAAGAGTATTCCCTATCAACATGCCTGCACTTCAAAAAATTGAAGTTGACAGAAGAGGTAGAGTTAGAAGAGCTAGAATTTACTACTTCAGAGACCTTAGAGGTAAAAAAGCCAGAATTAAGGACGCTGCTTACAAGAAGAAATAATTCAGACAACAATAAATGCAAAAAGAGGCTGTTTACATGTAAACAGCCTCTTTTTTTGTACATAAGGTTATTAATTTTATTTTAAAAGTTCTCCTTCTATCTTTCTCAGACCTATCTATTGATAATACCGATTATTGCCTGTACGGCCTGCCTTTTCCGGTTTCCAGGAATAATTTAAGACTGTCAATAAATTGAACCCAGCCGCCTGTACACAAATCATAACACTCTACAGCCTGGTTAAGTCCCATATGCGTAAGATGCAGTAAACTTCCGCCCTCTTTCTGTTCTATCTCCCAAATAATGGTGGTTCCGATCCACTCTGTCTGATTTTTCAGCTCCGGAAGAGCTATTAGAGAATCTTCAACATACCAGATCACTTTTGAATGATCCGCCAGTTCTTTCACTTTCATCGTTTTGAAAATATGATCCCCGAACCTGATTGTGAATACATCATCAACCTGCGATGAAGAGCCGGTAAACATTTCTGACCACCAAAGTGGAATATGAAGAGTCAATGCTTCATACACTTTTTCAGCTGTGGCTTTTATTTCTATTGTATTGTTGTAATTATCCATGTCAAATCGTTGATTAGTACATTACAATTTTATGCAAATTATTTATCACCGGACTTTTCATAAGACAAGAAAATAAAACTTTAAATCTTAGTGTATCTAAATAACTAAAAAACATTATTCATTCTTTAGAAGATACTGCAGGGGGGTAGATCCGGTATGTTTTTTAAAGAATTCTATAAAAGCACTGTCTGATGAAAAATCTAAAATATGTGAAACCTCCCCTATTGGATTTCCCTCAACCAACAGTTCAATAGATCTCTGAAGACGCCATTGCTGCCTCCATTCCTGATAGGTCAGCCCCGTTTCCTTTTTAAAAATACGGCTGACTGTTTTTTCCACAGCTCCGGTTTGTCCGGCAAGTTTTTTCAGCATTGGCGGCATTGAAAAACGCTGTGTCCATTCTTCTGTAACTTTTTTAAAACGCCTGTCAGAAGGCATTTTAAGGTCCAGATTTTCTTCCGGAGCCGTTTTAATCTCATCCCAGAATACCTTCAGAATATTTTCCTGACAAGGATTGGGTGCCATCCAGTCCCAGAAACAAATTCTTTCAATAATTTCCTTCAGCAGAGGATTTACGTGCAGCACCTTAAAATCTGTCCCCATATTTTTTCTTGCAAGATCCTCATCAAAGTAAACAGACCTGTAAGCTACTACATTCCTGAAGTTCACCCTATGAACTTCTTTTGCAGGAATCCACAACATCCTGAACGGAGGAAGGATCAGTTGTCTGTCAGAAGTTGTTACCGTCATACAGCCCGAGGGGGCGTACAACAGCTGGGCTTTGGTTTTATGAAAATGGAACCCGGAATCGTGCATCACCATAGCAGAAGCAATTCCTATAACTTTTTCCTGAATACGATCAGCATCAAATTCTTCATCTTGTAACAACACTGCCATGTCTTATTTTTGATGTTTTTTGTTTTTATATCATTATAAATATACTTTAAATTTTTCAAAACTTTGCAGAAAAAAATGAAAAAGACAAATCCTCTCTGGTTTTTGACCCTGCTTGTCATGCTTCCCCAGTTTGTAGAAACGATCTACAGTCCTGCTTTACCTATGGTACAGGAACAGTTCCGGGTGCAGGAAGAAACCGCCACACTTACCATAAGTTTGTATTTCATGACATTTGCATTGGGTGTAGCATTCTGGGGAATACAAAGCGACAGGATTGGAAGAAAAAAGGCATTGGAATATGGACTCATTACTTACGGAGCAGGTACTTTAACCGCAGTTTTAGCTCCTGATTTCACCATATTACTGATTGCCAGAATGATTTCTGCTTTTGGGATCTCGGTCGGCTCTATTGTGACACAAACTATTTTACGGGATACCTATGATAAGGAAAACATCAGTAAAGCATTTTCCTGGGTCGGAACAGGCTTATCCATCAGTCCGGTTATCGGAATGATCACTGGCTCCTTACTCGCTTCTTTCACAGGCTATCAGGGGATTTTTATTACATTATACCTGCTTGCTGTCTTATTTTACATTCTTTCCAGAAAAAAAATATCTGAAACGTACCAGCCAGGAAAAAAAATCAATATCAGCACCCTGGCCGGCTTATTAAGCCGAATGCTTAAAGATTATGAAATTATCAGATGCTGCCTGCTCATCATGAGTTTTAATGTTTTGCTGTTTTCTTACTATTCCTTAGCTCCTTTTATTTTCAGGGAACAGCAGTATTCACCCTATATTTTTGGTTACAGCAGTGTTATATTAGGAATAGGAACATTTGCAGGAGCCCAGTTTAACAGATTCTTACTATGCAGGAATATATCTCCCGAAAATTTAATTAGGATGGGTACTCTGGGGGCTTTCTTTGCTTCCGCTGCCGTATGGGGTCTGATTGATAAAGGAATATATTTTATGATTCCTTATTTCTTTATTGTTATGGCATTCAGCATTTCAATTCCCAATATTTTAAGTACAGCACTATTACGGTATAAAAACGAAACAGGAAGTGCCGGAGCCTTATTAGGACTGCTCTATTATATATTAATCGGGTCCGGACTTATAAGTATAGGGTACATTCAAAATCTGGGAGCAGCCTGTTTTATTTTTTCTGCAGCCGGAGTCTGTACTTTAATCCTGTTTAAACAAAAAAAAGAAATTATTCCATAGCAGGAATAATTTCTTTTTTTATTGTATAGCCGGATCATTATTACTTAAAGCACAAAACAGATGATCAGACAAAATTTATTATTTCAAGGAGAAGTTGACCTCAAATCCTATTGTACAAACCCATATAACGCTTCAAAAAACTTCGGATATACTTCTATATGAGGAAGGTGTCCCACATTTTCAAGCTCCACCAACCTGGAGCCCGCAATTTCCCGTTGTGTCTTTTTTCCCAGTTCCTGATATTGCCCCATCTTCGGCTGCAGTTCCTTAGGAGCCCGATCCTTTCCTATAGCAGTTCTGTCTCTTGTTCCTATAATGAGCAGCGTCGGGGTTTTTATATTTTTAAATTCATAACAAACAGGCTGATTATAAATCATATCTGATGTCAGAGCTGCATTCCAGGCCACCTGCGGATAGTCTTTATGCAATGTCCAGCCCGCAATCAGGTCAAGCCAGGGCTGATATTCTTCTTTCCACTTATTATCATAATAAAATTTCAGCTGGTAATTTTTATAGGTCTCAGCAGTGTTTTTAAGTTCTGACTGATACGCCTGATCAATCGTCTGGTATGATGCAAAAGTTTTATAATCCTCCAGCCCGATAGGGTTTTCGAGTACCAGCTTCTGAACTTTTCCAGGATAAAGAAGAGTAAACCTGACAGCAACCATTCCCCCCATTGAATGTCCCAATACTATCGTTTTCTCAATATTCAGTTCATCCAGAATTGCTCTGGTATTTTCTGCCAGCTGCGAAAAAGAGAACTGATAGCTATGAGGTTTAGATGATTTCCCGAATCCGATCTGATCCGGAATGATCACCCTGAATCCTTTTGCAGATAAATCCTTAGCCGTTCTTTCCCAATATGCTCCATTAAAGTTCTTCCCATGAAGAAGCATGATGACCTTTCCATTAGGTTTCTGGGGCTTAACATCCATATAGGCCATTTTTAAAGTATTATTCTGGGATTTCAGATTTATAAAATGAACTTCAAAAGGATACTGGTATTCCGAAAGCAAAGGATCCAATGGCTTTACCTGGGAAAAAACTACAGACGAAACCGTAATCAGCATGGCGGCCGTTATTATATTTCTGAAATATTTCATGAAACTATTTTTAAAGTATTAAAATTAAAAAAACTGCTCCAAAAGGAACAGTTTCAATTCATATTTATTTAAATACTTTTTTTTAAGATAGTTCAGCCATTGAAATTTCTTTCTCTTTCTTTGAAGGTAAATTCATTAAAACAATTGCAAAAAGAATCAGAACAATTCCTACCCACTGTATTAAAAACACTTGTTCACCCAATAGCACAAAAGCCATCGTTACAGAAACAGGAAGCTCAAGTGATGAAACAATACTTCCTAATCCAAGTCCGGCATTCGGAAAGCCGATATTGAATAAAACAGGGGGAATAATTGTTCCAAATAAAGCCAGAACCGCTCCGTAAGTCCAGAATATAGAATAATTAAAAGGATGGATATGTTCTGTATTTTCTGTAAAATTAAGATATATTGATTTTAAACCTTCGAAATGCATCGGTCCTATCTGGGCAAAAAATAAAAATGTAAACACTACAACTGAGCCACCCGCCAGCATAACCATACTCTTTCTGAAAACCGGAAGATGCGTAGCTATGGTATTTGAGGTAAACATCGTCAAAGTATATGAAGCAGCCGCCATCAGCCCCCAAAATACACCATGCCAGTCCAGCTCAATTTCCATATTGATAAGATTAGTAGCCAAAACCGTTCCCAGCAATACAATGACTACTGATATTACTTTTCTTGCATTAGGCAGCTTTCTTGTCAAAATACTTTCCACCACCACACTGAACCATACGGATTGCATCAGCAATACAATAGCAATGGAAACATTAATATATTGAACTGCAATATAATAAAACAAGCTGGTACCCCCCAGCGATGTTCCGGCAAGCATTAACATTCTGACTTCCTTAGAACTTGGTAATGGCAATTTTTGTTTTGAAGTAACAGTCTGAACAGCATTCAGGATCAAAAGCCCCAACAGCCCCAATACAAATTGAGAAGTGGTTACTTCAGAGGTTGTAAAGCCATCATGATAAGCCATTTTTACAAAAGTGGCCAACATACCATATATACTAGCTCCAATCCCAACAAATAAAACGCCTTTTAGTATATTTTTCTTCTTCATAATATTTTTTTAACAGCCGGCAAAGGTACGACATATAAATTAAAAACTTTCTGAAGCGTTACCGTAATAGATAAATAAAATCGCCACAAGCAAGCTTGTGGCGATCTTCAATTGATATATAAATAATTTTATTTTTTAACAATCACTTTAGAAGCAGCTTCAATACCCAGTCCTTTTACCTTCACGATGTAAGTACCGTTAACGAGGTTGCTGGTAGAAATCGCCTTTTTAGTTTCCGGGGAAATTTTATCTTCTGATGAAACCAGTTTACCCGTCATATCATAGAGTTCAACACTTACTTTTCCAAGTGTATTTCCAGGGAAGTTAATATAGAACTCGTCTTTAGCAGGATTCGGATAGATTGAAATCTTCGTATTTTTAATTGATGTCGTTTCATCCGTAGACAATACACATTCTGCAGGTACCGTAAAGTCTTCCACCTGATCATTAATGTCATTTTTAAGCCCTGCTGAAGCATTCTTTCCTAACCCTCTTCTTGCAAAAACATTCCAGATCATACATTTATCCTGCCCCTGGGTAGTTGTCATTTCCGCTGCCAGTATAGCATCACGCCCTTCCACAAAACTAGGGTTACATACCTGAAGCTTCAAAGCATCTGTAATCAGCTGTAAGACCCTTGTGCTTCCATTGGTTGTATTGGATAGCACATCTGACGAATATCCATATTTCTCAACATATTTCCAGTGAAGATCCCACAGCATGGTAGCCCATACAAATCCGATTGAGTGTACATCCGGAACCAGGACATTATTGGAATTCATATATTCCAGCCCGTTGGTATCTCCATAAGTAACCCCGTTAATGGTAAGGTCAGGTGAGTATTTAAAAGGTCTGATTCCCCCTCCGGTTATTTGCTGTCCGCTGGCATAGGTTCCCATTCCTCTCGGTACCGAAGCATTGTCACCTGCTTTATTGGTAAGCATTAATGCAAAGAAGTCTGACCATCCCTCACCCATCTGCTCTTTACTTACGCCTGCATTCAGACAGTTATATCCTGTACCTGTAAGCCTGTTGGAAATCCCGTGTCCGTACTCATGGATAACAATCCCGTTATCAAAACTTCCGTCAGGGGTGATACTTGTTGCCGGATCATTCTTCAGGGTAACATTTACCGTTGTAGCTGCCGTAAGCTGATTTTTTATGTATTCTCCTTCAGCATTTGTAATCAACACTGTTGGGATTGTTATTGTTGCATCTGTTCCGGACATATTCGACAGTGTAGAACCGTTTGCAGCATTGTTATAAATAATAACTGCTGTAGCACCGGCATCCTGAAGATTTTTTGTTTTAATCACAAAAGAACATGTTCCTCTTTCTACAAGACCGATTTTTCCTGTAAGCGAGCTGGCCGGAAGTGCAGTACATCCATCTAAAACCGGAGATAACTGTACATTTCCGGTAACTCCTGCTGCACTTAATGCGTTCCCAAATTCCGCCGTTCCAACACCTGGCTGACGTGGTACCGCGGCGGCCGGAGTATTGTAAAAGAATTTTCTGTTTACAGGTGACCAAAGGTACATCTGCATTCTAGGATTATAGCTGTCCTGAGGGGAAGAAAAATTGGCATTGTTTAAACCTCCTCCATCCTGGGCTTCTGCGTACACAGAATCATCATCCAGCCCTCCTTTTCCAAAATTATTCTGCTGGAAATTTCTCGCGGATTCTGTAAAACCGAACTGGTAGAAAACATCATGGATTCTGTTATTCAGATAAAATAAATTGGTAATGGAAGCATTTCTGTTGTTAACCGGAGTTCCGTTAATACTGAAAGGAAAATCAAAATTCCTTGTAGCTCCTCCATCAGCCGGAGTACCTGGTAAATAACCGGGAGGTATGGTTAAAGCGGTTCCGGCAACATCTTCATAAGCAAATACGTTATTTCCTCTGGTTGTTGTATAATGTGTGGTTCCGTCAGAATGCCATCCTTCAGGAGAAGCACTTAATATCCACGGATTACTGATTACAGATCTTGATCCGAAAGTAGGCGCTTCTATAGGTAAAGGGAATACATTATATGATGCATTATCCGGAACAAAGAATGAAAAATTATTATTTGCAGATCCATTCTCAGGACCTATAAAGGTTTTATTAATATCATGCGAATGATCATGATGCTCTGAGCCAAAAGCTCCAGGCTCAAAACTACATGATAATGTCAGGTTATTTTTCTCTAAAATGCTGCCGGTACCGGCATCTACTAAAATGCTCCAATAATTCGGAGACTTTGGTTCCATCAAAGTATATTCGTATGCCAGACGGAGATTTCCATTTCTGTCATTAGCATACACCAGTCTTTGATTCGCTGAGGTTGCCTTATGGTTATTCTTTTCAAGATGTTCCAGAATAGTAAAATCAGCAATATCAGCATTTTTTAATTCTTCAGCAATATTCTGCAGTGCTGTTTTTTTATTAATAACAGCGGTAGATGCTGTAGATGTGGTATAATCCTTTATAAAGTTATCCGTATAGTAAACAACTTTATTATCTTTAATAAGAACTGTTCCTGCTGAACTGTAAACAGGCAGCCCTTTATAAGTCTGAAGAAAATGAACAACATTTCCGTTTAACGACTTTGAATAATCTACATTATCTACAATAAAGTTAGCAAGATCAGCCTTTTTATATTCCCTTATTTTATTTTGAGAAATATAATCTTTTATCAGCCTTTCATTATCTTGTCCAAACAAAAATGCCGGAAACACTGAAAACACAGCAAACAAAACAGGTAGAGATTTATTTTTCATATACATTATTAAAGCCGCTAATCTACAAATATTTAACAAATAAACACAACTATTATTATATTTTACTTAAAAATAAACAATATAGAATAATTTTATTCACAACAAACCAAATTAAATATTTCTCAACAAAGAGACTTCATTCAACAAATACCACTCCGCAATACCCCTCCTTCAGGCACTTGTCTGATATATCATTCTTCAAGGAATATTTTCATAAATAAAAAAACTGTTCAGATGAACAGTTTTTTTTTAAAAATTATTTCTTTATCAATTTACCCGAAAAGACTTCATTTTTATCTGTCGTAACTTTAATAATATATATGCCCTGGCGTTGTGTTTTTAAATCCATTTCAAAAACTTTTCCTTTAACAGGTTTTGTAAATATCCTGTTATTATTTACATCCAGCACTTCAAGTTTACCTGATAAAATTTCTTTGTCCAGGGTTACTTTAAAGGGACCATCTGAAGGATTAGGAGAAATCGTTAATATAGAGTTCTTAAGCTGGTCTTTTGGTGCCATTTTTGTCGTACAATCCATATTAATGTCATAATCAAAGAACGGATAACCATTCCAGCTAATTACTTCATAAGTACCACCCGCTACTGAATATTGTATGGTAAGGATAAATTTAAACTTCCCGGTAACACCTGATGGGAGATTGAAATCAGAAGGCTGCAGCTGATAGGTAAACTGATTTGCGCCGTATATGGTTGGATTGAAATTGACCGTATAGTCTGCAGCAGTAGCATTATCTCTCATAACCAGCTTAAACCCATTCAATACAGCACCTGCAGGCAAGGTAAATTGCCCGTTTATGGTTTGCACCCCGTTTGTCCCGCATCCACTTGGTTCATACAGAAAACTTAGCGATCCCCACCCTGCAGCATTGCAGATATTACCCGCAAGATCAGACCAGTAATCAACCTCATAGCTACTCATACCAAACGAACTTGTTCTGCCGTAATAAAGTCTGGGTAAAATACCATAATCCGGATCATCAGTATTGCTTTCCATACTGCCGGAGTAATTCCCACCCACACTTGCTATACATGCAGCCGCTTCAATAGCCTGGCTGTTTGTACTCAGATGGATAAACGCAAATTTTGCCTGTCTGTCAACTTTAAAAGAAGTTACGTTTTTAAATGCCTCAGGTGTATTTAAGCTGGGATAGTCATAATTTACCAGATACGATTCACTTCCGAAGACTCCGGCATTTCTTTCTGCGTCAGAGAACACCACGACTACCAGAGGAGCCGAGGGATCCCTGTTCAACGTGGTCTGCGAACTGATAATATCAGGGCTGTTTCCTCCATCCAAAGCAGTTCCGATAAGCCCTAATGCTTCATGAAAATGATCACCAAAATCGAGTCTCCTGTCAATAAGCTGGCCTACAAAAGTATTATTGGTAAAATCAGATTCAATATACAGGGTTGGTTTATAGCTCGGGCTGGTATCTCCATACTTTCCCGCGCCATAATGAACAACTGCTACCCGGTTCCCCGGATTACAGGACAAAAGCTGTTCTATAAGTTTTGTGGCTCCCAGTTTCATATCGGAAAAACGCTGATTATCCATGGAAGGACCGTTATCAAGAATAACAATATAATCAGTACCACCACTTTGCGCCTTAAAAACAGACATTACAAATGTAATCAGGAAAAGTAAAAAAGTTTTTTTCATGGTTTAATTTTATTTTAGTTTTATCGCAGTTAAATTAATAATTTACTAAATAAAAACAAATATTAATTAAAAATATTTATATAAAATGAATTTAAACCTAATAAATAAAACAAAATTCATCAGTAAATTTAATCAGATTCAATTTACATTTAACTTATTATAAGATACAAAAAAAGCCGCTCTGACGAGCGGCTCTATATTTACAATGGTTCAAGATTATTTACCTTCTTCCATTTTTCTTTTCAACTCTGCTAATGCATCGATGTCTCCAAGAGTAGATCTTTCTTCATTGTTAGAAGAAGAAGATACGTTTCTGGAAGAAGCTTCTTTTACGTTTTTCTTCTCTTCATCTCTGAAGATACCTGTGTGAGATACTACTACTCTCTTGAATTCTTTGTTGAATTCGATTACTTTGAAATCAGCTTCTTCACCTTTTTTGATTTTAGATCCATCTTCTTTCTCTAATAATCTTGAAGGGCAGAATGCTTCTACTTCAGCATCTTCGAATTGAACAGAAGCTCCTTTATCGTGAACTTCTACTGCTTTACCAGCGTGGATAGTTCCTTCAGCATATTTAGTTTCGAATTTATCCCATGGATTTTCAGTCAATTGCTTGTGACCCAGAGATAATCTTCTAGCCTGAATATCTAATTCAAGAACTACAACGTCTAATTTATCACCTACTGCACAGAATTCAGATGGGTGCTTGATTTTCTTAGTCCAAGAAAGATCAGAGATGTAGATTAATCCGTCGATACCTTCTTCTAACTCTACGAATACACCAAAGTTAGTGAAGTTTCTTACAGTTCCTACATGCTGAGATCCTACCGGATACTTAGCTTCGATGTTTTCCCATGGATCTTTAGATAATTGCTTGATACCAAGAGAAATTTTTCTTTCTTCTCTGTCTAAAGTTAATACTTCAGCTTCTACTTCATCACCTACTTTCACAAAGTCACCAGCAGATCTTAAGTGAGTAGACCAAGACATTTCAGAAACGTGGATTAATCCTTCAACACCTGGAGCGATTTCTACGAATGCACCATAGTCAGCAAGAACTACTACTTTTCCTTTTACTTTGTCTCCTACTTTCAGGTCAGCAGAAAGAGCATCCCAAGGATGAGCTTCTAGTTGCTTCATACCTAACTGGATTCTTGTTTTCTCATCATCGAAATCAAGGATTACAACTTTTACAGTCTGACCATCTTCAAGGATTTCAGATGGGTGGTTTACTCTAGACCAAGAAAGGTCTGTAATGTGGATTAATCCATCTACACCACCTAAGTCAATGAACACACCGTAAGAAGTGATATTCTTAACAGTACCTTCAAGAACCTGTCCTTTTTCAAGCTGAGCAATGATTTCTTTTTTCTGACCTTCGATATCTGCTTCGATCAATGCTTTGTGAGAAACTACTACGTTTTTGAACTCAGGGTTGATTTTCACAACTTTGAACTCCATAGTTTTTCCTACGAACTGATCGTAATCTTTAATTGGCTTAACGTCAATTTGAGAACCTGGTAAGAATGCTTCGATTCCGTGAACGTCAACGATCATACCTCCTTTAGTTCTGGATTTAACAAAACCGTTAACGATTTCACCAGTTTCGTGAAGTTCGTTTACTTTATCCCAAGCTTTAAGCGTTCTTGCTTTTCTGTGAGATAATTGTAACTGACCAGTTTTGTCTTCTCTCTTGTCAACCATTACTTCTACTTCATCACCTACCTTAAGACCCTGGTTGTAACGGAATTCGTTTAGAGAGATAACACCTTCAGATTTGAAGTTGATGTCTACGATAGCTTCTTTGTCAGTTAATCTTACAACTTTACCAATCAGAACGTCATTATCGTCCAGGTTGTTTAATGATCCGTTGTAGATCTCCTCTAAGTCACTTTTCTCTTTTCTAGCATCAGCATCAAGACCAGATTCAAATGAATCCCAGTCAAATTGTTCAGGTGCTACGTTTTGGTTTAATAATAATTCTGCTGAATTTGTCTCTTTTGACATAATTCTAAAAAAATTTGTATTCCTTCTCCTTCAACGGTCTTAACAAATGTGATTGAAAAATACGGAAGTAATTAATATTTAATATTTTACTTTCTCAGACCTTTAACACAAAAAGTGGGTGCAAAGATAGGTATTTTATTTGAGATAAGCAATAGTTTTTCCATTTCAGACATTCCTTCTAAACCACTGAAGTTCAGGGAAATTTATTAAAAGATTACGGATTCAAAAATTTAAAGATTAGCAGGGCTGGCAGATTAACTCGTAAGTGTTTTTTCCAAAGCTTCTTCAAAATCCCTCTCATTGTCATGGTTATAAAACGGTACCGCAGTAATTAAATATTCATCTGTATGAATGCGAACCGTTTTTCGTTCGTTGCCGATATCTCTTAAAAAATCATCTTTCCACCTATCATAATCAATTAAATGAGTTCCTTTAGGTTCTATAAAAACCTGGTATGTCAGCTGTTTATCTTTCTTCTGGCTGCAAAACAGAATAAAATCCGGCTCAAAAGCTCGTCCCAGCCTATCAAAAATCTTAACTTCCCTTTCGTTCCGGATCAGGTGTATATCCTGAAACTTCTGGTTCAGCCCCTTGAAGCGTCTGGAAAATAAATCAACAAATCTTTTTTCTTCATCGGTTCCGTAATTGGCATTATAAGCATACCAGGGTTCATGGGAAACTACATCTTCCTGTCCATCTGCTTTTACACTGCCTTTCTTTACTCTGATCTCTTTATCCCTGAAAACCTCACGAACAGGCTGTGCCTGGAATGACGAGCCTTCATAATCCGGAATATTATGTTTAATATCCGCTTCTATATTCTGCAATAATCCATTCAATGCCTGAAGGTAATCAAAATGTGAAATTTCCCGGAGGCGGCTTTGGGTTCCATAAAATACGATTTCCATTCCGCCTAAAAATTTTTCATCTTCTATAAAATCCCGGATGGATGTTATACCGGGAAAATAGCGTGACAGGTTATCAAAGTAATAAAAAGGATTCCGGCTTAAGGCATATCTGATAACATGCTTCTGAATATCTTTGATTCTGACTCCTTCGGTTTTTATCCGTTCATCTGAAGGAACCGGATTTTCCAGTTCAAAAAAGACACCGGATGTTTTTCCGCTTCCTGAAGAAAGCTGATGACTAAACCTGGACTTAACAATCCCCAGATCTTTAAAGGATTTTATTTTATCAAAGTTTTTGGGTATTTTCCTGTTGGAAAATATAACTCCGTTTTTATACAATTCGGTGGTTTTAAACAGAGGCTTCAGCTTTAACTGTTTGGTTTCAAGCATCGCTTCATCTTCATATATTCCGGAATCTGCCAATGCTTTTTTAAGTTCTGAGATGTAACGGCTGTCTTCTTTGGTATGGTAATACAGTTCCTCTAAAATTTTCAGATCGTTTGAAATATCATCATCGTATTTCCGGACAAATTTATCTTCCCCTTCTTGTATGGCGAACGGATAATACCTTGCTCCACGGCCAATCAGCTGGGCTTCCGAAAGTGTTGTCTTTCCCGGTTTTCCCTCTTTTCCATCACGGTCTTCATACAGCCTTACGATATCAAACAAATTTAAAACATCCCAGCCTTCGTTAAGTTTCTGAACTGCAAATATGGCACGGATCGGATTGTTTTCTTCTTCCAGGGTATTGAGCAGGATCTGGTTTTTCTCTGCTTCCAGATCATTATTGGCACTCAGGCAGTTTTCTTCCCTGAAGTAAGTCTTTATCCTCTTTACAAGTTCATTATCTGAAATATTTCTGGATTCAAAAAAATCAAAAGCTTTTTGAACAACAGAAACAGCAGACGTTTTCCGGATCTTTTCAACCATTGCTTCAGAGAAACCGTCTATCAGCTTATGAAAGTTTTCTTTATTCTGTTCCGATTCTTTAATTGTTTTTTTCGCCTTGAAAAGAATAACCGGTTTCAGATTAATATGGTGAATAGCGGCCAGTTCCTGACGGTATAGATTGAGGATCAATGCCTGGATAATTCTTTCTTTTTCGTCATACATGGAACGGACAAGATTAATTTCCTTTGAAAACTTATCGGTTCTGAATTGGGCAAGATCATATTTGAAAAGGACTTTATCTTTATATTTCCCTGTAATCTCCCGGCTTTCATAATCCAGAGTAGCAGTAAATTCAAGCAGGATGTTCTCAAAATTCTGATGCAAAATCTCCAGAACGGTTTCTTCCCAGCTACCAAACAGGTTCCCGCTTTTGGTTCCACTGTTCAGATGATGCGCTTCATCAGCAATAAGTACCAGTTTTTTATCTGCAAAATCTTCATAGGTAATGCTGTTTTCTTTTGTATTATTCAGATCTATATGAAGCTGCTGGATCGTTGTAAATTTAATATTGATATTGTCATGGTCAGACTCCTCGAAATTATCAATGGGCTTCACAAAAACTTCTTTGCCACCGATCACAATCTTATCTTTAAACAGATATTTGGAAGTGTGGGGATTGAGAAAATTATCTATTGTTTTCTGAATGATATTGTTACTGTTGACAAAAAACAGAAAATTCCGGTATCCTTTCTCATATAAATGAAGTATCAGACCAGCCATCACCAGGGTTTTCCCACTTCCTGTCGCCATATTACAGAGAAGATGAAGAGGCTTCTTCGGTTTACCCTCAAAATCCTCCCGCTCCATATAGAGGTAACGCCTGAAAGCTTCTTCCTGGTAGGGGCGGATCCCGAATTTCAGATTATCCGTAATCTCATTGGGCAACATCACTTCTGCCAGAGCTTTACGTGCAAAAGGATTGTTGAATATTTCATGTAAAAATGCCATAGGTTTAGTTTTTAAGTTGATAAAATGCTTGCGTTACTTTTTGTTCTTCCGGACTGCACTCAAAATTACGGTCACCCAGAGAAGAAAGATTAACGTAGAGCTGGTTCTTATCCAGCAATTCGCAAAGATGCTGTTTTTGCTCGGTCAGGCTTAATGCTTTAAAATCTTCAATATGCTGTTCCTGCTTCCGGATATCGACATTGTAATTCAAAAAAGATTTGGCTTTCATCTCTTCCCAGATCTGAAGAAGAGCGTCTTCATTTTCAGCTTCTTCTATTTTTTCTATGAAGGTTTGGTTGTATTTTTTGAGTTCGAGATAGATGAAGCAACCACCGCCTTGCCAGTTGACAGATTTGGAAATACCACCTTGCTCTCCATCAATTACTTTTTTCAACCGTTCTACAGAAACAGTTTCGATATAATCCATTTGTTCTATTCCAATATACTGACGGTTCATTTTTTGAGCTGTGGATGCTGTAGTCCCGCTTCCGAGATGATAGTCTAAAACAATATCATGTTCTTCTGTAACAGCATTGATTAAGAACCCAATTAAAGATTCTGGTTTTGGAAAAGAATCAAAATTTAAATTAAGAGATTCGATATGTCTTTTTGAATCTTCATTTGTTTCAATTCCCATAGCTTTAGATAAATATATTTCATCTAAAAATTTATCTGGAGCCAAATTAGAGGGGCTTTTTCTTTGATATCTGATAGAAAATTTATTAGATTTAATGATGAAATAAGTACCACTCTCTATTTCAGAATTTAAAAATGATTGTTGCCATTTAAAACGTCCTTTAAGTTTAATTATATTTTCATTTCTACCATTTTTAACTATCAGATCATTAAGTAATTCAATCTTATCATAATTCCCTTTTTTATAAGTATTGTCTGGAATTTTGAATTCGATTATTTGAGGTTGAAATTCTAAAATAGTTATCTGATTACCACTGTTTAATAATGGTGCATCATCATTATCACTCTCTCTTCCTATATAACTTTTTGTATCTAACAATTTTTCATAGCAGTGAATAAATTCTATATTCTTTCTAGATTTCTTCGAAAGAGCTGGTGCATTATCTGTATTTTTCCAAATAAATGTTTCTACAAAATTTTGTTTTTTAAAAACTTCATCTAAAAGAATTTTTAAAGGAGCCTGTTCATTATCATCGCATTGAATAAATATTTTCCCTTCTCTACAAAGTAATTCTCTCGCTATTTCTAAACGATTTTTCATAAAAGTAAGCCATGAACTCTCATTGAAACTATCATTATATTGAAAACTATCATTCCCCGTATTATAAGGTGGATCTATATAAATAAGTTTCACTTTTCCGGCAAATTCTTTTTTCAGAGAATGTAATGCTAACAAATTATTTCCTTTGATAATGAGGTTATCAGTAATGGTTCCATTTTCGTTGCGGTTGAACTGATCGAAGGAGTGTTCTCCTTCATTATCAAACCGTTTGGCGTTGGTCAGCACTTTTGGATCCAGCAGTTCGGTAATTTCGTCCTGGGCCAGTACCTCATTAAAGAAAATCTCTTCTCTTTTATCTTCTTCACGGCTTTGTCCGCCCTCCAGAATACAGTCTTTAAACGGCCAGACCAATGACACTTCGTTACGTTGCTTCAGATGTTTGTCATCAATGGTTAACCCTACTTTATTTTTGAACTGAGTATAGCTGTCATTGAGATAGTTCTTTTGTTCAAGAAACCGGATAAAAAGGTTTTGCTTAAACACCCAGGCATCTTTTACCTTTAGGAAGAATTTTTCCTTCAGATCCGCATCTTCCAATAGCAATCCGATCAGTTCTTCGTCAAAATTCTGTGCTTTATTCAGGACAACCCATTTTTTAATTTCTCCGTTATCAGAAACATAATTAGGTTCTTTCTTAATTTGCTTTTCAAGGATTTGATAGAGTTTCATGGTATTAGATTTTACGTCTCAAATCTATTATCAAAACATATAAAGACATTACGGATTACCGTAATACAAATAAATAATGCATAAAAATCTTATAAAGGCAAAATCACCTACCTTTGCAATATGGAATTAGAATCGATCTATAAAAAACTGCAGATTCAGGATATGAATCAGATGCAGAAATCTACTTATAAAGCCGCTGAGCAAAAACAGGATATTGTTTTGCTTTCACCCACAGGTTCAGGAAAAACACTGGCCTTCTTATTTCCTGTTCTCCGCAATCTGAAAAAGAATGTCCAGGGGGTACAGGCCCTGATATTGGTTCCGGCAAGGGAACTCGCTTTACAGATTGAGCAGGTTTTTAAATCAATGGGCACAGATTTCAAAGTTTCAGTCTGCTATGGGGGACATGATAAAAAAATCGAGGTCAACAATCTGACAGAGGCTCCTGCTGTACTGATCGGGACTCCCGGAAGGGTTACCTATCATGTGAGAAACCATAATTTTGATCCAACAACTATCCGGACCCTGGTACTGGATGAGTTTGACAAAGCCTTAGAATTAGGATTTCATGACGATATGGAATTTATCATCGGTTCATTAAAAGGGGTAACCCAAAGAATTCTTACTTCTGCTACGGTCATGGAGAACATTCCGTCATTCACCGGTCTGAAGGATGAAAAGATCATAAGCTTCCTTAAAGAAAATGAAGTAAAACCTGATATCCAACTGAGGAAGGTGATGACCACTCCTGAGGAAAAGCTGAACACCCTGTTCAGCCTGGTTTGTAAAATCGGAAATAAAAGAACCCTCATATTCTGTAACCACCGGGATGCGGTAGACCGTATCTCAGAACTCCTTCATCAGATGGGAATTGCCCGGGAAACCTTCCATGGAGGAATGGAACAGGATGAAAGGGAACGTGCTTTACTGAAATTCAGAAATGATTCCGCAAGAATTCTGATCACCACCGATCTTGCTGCCCGAGGTCTTGATATTCCTGAAGTAGAATCTATTGTACATTACCAGCTGCCTCCGAAAGAGGATGCGTTTATTCACAGGAACGGCCGGACGGCAAGGATGAATGCCAAAGGCTTTGTATACCTGATCATGACAGAGGAAGAACAGTTTCCTTTTATTAAAAGCAATACCCCGGAAGAAAGTGTGGCGGGCTTCCATACAATTCCGGAAAAGACTCCTTATCAGACCATCTACATCAGCGCCGGAAAAAAGGACAAGGTGAATAAAGTGGATATTGTAGGATACCTCATTAAAAAGGGGGAACTGCAAAAAGAAGATGTCGGCATTATCGAAGTAAAAGATACGACCTCCTACGTTGCGGTTGCCAGAAATAAAGTGAGCAGTGTTCTGAAAAAACTCCAAAATGAAAAGCTCAAGGGAAAAAAGGTTAAAATGGAAATTGCATACTAACCTGCAAGTAAAAAGTGCTTCTGATTATGGTCAGAAGCACTTTTCATAGTCTATTTTATTATTTCACTCCTTTTACCTTTGTAGGCAAGGTATACACAGATTTTGAGGCGGTAATAAACAGGATGTCATTATGCTCTCCTCCAAAAGTTACATTAGAAGTCCATTTTTCAGGAATCGGAATATGATAGATTTTTTTTCCGCTGCGGTCAAAAACGTGAACTCCGTCTCCGGTCAGGTATAAATTTCCGTGCTTATCCAGGGTCATTCCATCAGAGCCCATCTCACAGAACAGTCTTTTTTCAGATAGTTTTCCTTCTCCCAACACATCATATACGTATGTTTTCCCGGCATCGATATCTGAAACATACAGCTTTTTAAATTGCTCGCTTCCTACAATTCCATTAGGCTGTACAAAAGTCTCCAGCTTAGAGATCTTTCCGTCTTTATCCCGGTAGTAAAGGCTTTTATGTGGCAGCTCCTGTTTAAAATCTACCCAATAATCCCTTTCATATAAAGGATCTGTAAAGTACATTCCGCCGAATGAATCATTCCAGACATCATTGGGACCGTTCAGTCTTTTTCCTTCAAATCCTTTCAGGATCACCTCAACTTTTTTGTCTTTTGATATTTTCCAGATCTCCCCCTGATCATCCGAGCAGGTGATCAGATAACCGTCTTTATCAAAATGAGTTCCGTTCGCCCTTCCTGTTTTATCCAGAAATTCTATAACCTGATTGGTTTTCCAGTCCCAATAATAGATTTTATCGTTGGGCTGGTCGGTAAAATATACATTTCCTTCTTTATCTGCTGAAGGTCCTTCTGTAAAACTGAATTGATCAGAAACTCTTTCGGGTTTTACATCTTCATAAAACATTTTGTTATAATTTACTGATTGGCAGTTAACCAATGCTAAAACCAAACCAATCATCCCAATTTTACAGATATTCTTCATACTTCACTTTTAAGCCTGCAATTTACAACATCAGCAATTAGGGTCAAAGTTATTTTACCACTCTTGTACATCGCCTGCCTTAAAACATAAAATGTCTTAATTGTACTATTTTATAAGCAGATCATATTAGTTAATCGATTTTATAATCCGGAGCTTTGCAGTACGGGGATCAATAACTTTTTTTTTCACAAAAGATACTCAGAAAAAGCAGTTTGATTCCTCATAAATATCACCTTAATACTTTTTAGCTTACAATAATGAGTGCAGAGTCTAACCCAGTCAAATTTCTGGAGACAGAAAATGAAGATTTCAGAAATTCAGTAGGAACAATGGATGAAACCGGAAAGAGAAAATGGATCTTTCCCCGGAAACCTAAAGGAAAATATACGAATTACAGAAACTACACCAGCTATATCCTGCTTGCGCTGTTCTTCGGTCTCCCGTTTGTGAAGATCAACAACAATCCTTTCCTGCTGATCAATGTAATTGACAGAAAGTTCTTTATTTTCGGACAGCCATTCTATCTCCAGGACTTTTTTATTCTGGCTTTGGGTGCTGTGACTTCCGTGATCTTTGTCATGCTGTTTACAGTAGTATTCGGAAGGATCTTCTGCGGATGGCTGTGCCCCCAGACCCTTTTTATGGAAATGGTCTTCCGGAAAATAGAATACTGGATAGAAGGTGACCGGAATAAGCAGATGAAGCTTGACCGGCAGGAATGGGATGCTGAAAAAATACGGAAAAGACTTACAAAATGGGCCGTATTCCTTCTTATCTCACTTGTCATTTCACATTTTATGTTCATGTATATTGTAGGGTATGAAGAAGTTTTCAGGATTATGAATGAAGGCCCCGGTGAACATTCCCTAAAGTTCATTACCATGATCTTTTTTACCCTGACGTTCTATTTTGTTTTTGCATGGCTCCGTGAGCAGGTATGTACACTGGTTTGTCCTTATGGAAGACTCCAGAGCGTATTGATCGATAAGCAGACCATCAATGTGTATTATGATTTCAAAAGAGGGGAAAACCGTTCCAAATGGAGAAATAATGAAGACCGGAAAGCAACCGGAAAAGGTGACTGTATAGACTGTAACCAGTGTGTGGTTGTCTGTCCTACGGGTATTGACATCAGGAATGGCCAGCAGCTTGAATGTGTAAACTGTACTGCATGTATTGATGCCTGCGATGAAGTGATGGATAAAGTAGGTTTACCCAAAGGGCTGATCCGGTATGCTACGGAAGCGGAAATTGAAAACCGTGAAAAATTCAGGTTTACCTCAAGGATGAAAGCTACTACTGTTTTTCTGGCCTTACTGATCGGATTCCTCGGATTCCTGATGTATGACAGAGGATCTATGGAAGCAAAGTTCATCAAACCGGCCGGTTCTACATTCTTTATTAAAAACGGCAAAATCACCAATACATTTATCTATACCCTGCTCAATAAATCCAATGAAAAGAAGATACTGACCATCAGGGTTGTCAGTCCGGCCAATGCGGAGATCACTTATTTCGGATCTGAAAGGATCATTTTGAAAGGAGATGAGATCCTGAAAGGAAACATCAATATCACATTCCCTGAAGATGATATTAAGTTTTCAAAGCAAAATATGGTTATCGGGGTTTTTGATGAGAAAGGTAAACTGGTAGATTCTTTTGAGACTACGTTTGAAGGACCGTTTAAACTCGCATTGTAGAGCTAACTTCAATATTCATACTGAACTCAGAAATTTAGACCTTGTATTTCTTAATAAACTGAGTAGGAGTCATTCCGGAATGTTTCCGGAATACTCTTACAAAGTAAGAATATTCTTCATAGCCCAGCCGGAAGGCCACTTCAACAAGGCTTTCATCCAGGTACATCAGCATTCTTTTAGCTTCCAGCACTATTCTCCCGGTAATGACATCGGTTGCTGTTTTCTGTACAACAGTCCGTGCAATCCTGTTCAGGTGCTTGGGAGTCATTCCTAATAAAGAAGCATAATAAGCAATTGATTTCTGCTCCTGAAAATACTTCTCAATAAGTGCTTCAAAGTCCTGGTAATGCTTAAAATAAGAGATTCCTGCCGATGACTGGGATGTCTCTGAATCCTTTGAAAACAGCCTTGCCGAATTGATAAAGATCTGGGACATCAGGGAGAGGATGAAGCTTTCTTTCATGATGTCTTTTACCTGATATTCCTTTTCCAGCTCCTGAAATAAATGAATATTTTTCTTTAGCTCCACCTCATCAAGCTGAAGTTTTCTTGGAAAAGACACAGATCCGAAAAAAGGAAAGTTTCTGAGCTTCTGATTCACATAATGTGTTTCATAAAACTCCTGTGAACAAAAGAAAATATATCCTTCTATATCTTCTGAAAGTTCCCAGCTGTGTACCTGTCCGGGTGATAAAAAGAAAAGGCTTCCTGCAGAAACATCATATTTCTGAAAATCAATCTCATGAGTTCCTTCCCCTGCAGTAAAAAGTACCGTTGCATAAAAATCATGGCGATGGGGCTTTTCAATATGCCGGTGCCCTACTACCAGATGCTCTTTCATGGTATTAAAGTAAAAATCCGGTACATTCCTGCCGGACTGGAAAAGATCAATATGAAGAACGGAAATCAATGACATGCACAAACAGATTGTTTACGATAAAAATACTATAAATCCCGCCAAGCTGCAACTCCTCTGAAACAGGTTTCGCCCTATTGGAAAAAAGAACTCCCGCATGAGTATATTTTTATTTATAAAACAGGTTACACAAAATTTTTCTGTACTATGTTTATTTTTACAACAGCTAAAAGTAAAACCATAGAATCATGTCAGAACTGAAGCTCTTACCCCTGTTTGAAAGATATATTTGGATGAATCTTTAAAAAATTTTTATCTTTGAAGATTAGGATTTAAAAAATGAAAATAAATTTACCTGACAAACTGTATTATTCTATAGGAGAAGTTGCAAAAGCTTTCGATGTAAACACTTCATTAATACGTTATTGGGAACAGGAATTTCCTATCATCAAACCTAAAAAGAACAGAAAAGGGAACCGCTATTTCACCCCGGAAGATATTAAAAACCTACAGATGATCTATCATCTGGTGAAAGAAAAAGGATATACCCTGGACGGAGCCCGCGTTGCCCTGACCACCAACAGCAAAATTTCTGAAACCATAACCCTGATCGACAGGCTTGAGTTTGTGAAAGCTGAACTCATCAAGCTAAAAGAATCTTTAGGAGAAAAGGATGGTGAGTAAATAAGCGCGCATCGGTCTTTATTCTATTTTAATATTATCTGGTCTTTGCTGACAAAACGAAGGGTCCATTTAATATGACTTCAAGTGTTAGTTATCATAAAAAATAATTCCAAGAATAATGCTGTAGTCTTCACTACTAAAAATGAAACAGCTTTTTTTGTCACCATCAATTACTGACAACCTTACATTCTTTAAATCCGAATATTTAATTCGTTTTACTACTTCAGCTAGCCCCTTATAGTATTCCCCTGAGTAAAAGCTAAAATCAAGCCTGTCATTGTAAATTTCATAAAGGTGTTCTTTCGTTTGAACAAATGAATCAAGAGTAAATGAATTAGATCTTAATTTCTTTAAATAAGAAACTACTTGATCTAAACAATTTCTTATTTCAAATAATTCGTTTATTATAATATCATTCATTGTTCATTACGGAATAAGTTTTTAGTTTCAAAGCGTAGCTTTACTCCTAAATTATAGAGATTTTCTTTAAAACCCTTTATGTTACGTTATAAAAATATAAATCTTGTGCAGAAAATTTATTTGTATTATCCATATGATCAAAATAGGTATTATATAAAACATTATCTATTGATAAATCTTCTTGATAAATAGAAGCAACATTTATAAATTGTATATAATCATTTTTTTCTAAAAGTTTTTTTAATTGCAAAAAGTATCTATTCTCGATAAAAAACAAAGGATAATTTCGAAATAAAAAACCAATTATTTCATTTTCGAGCTGAATCATTGCAACTTTTTCTTCATTAATTTCATAGTTCACAATATATTTTGTTGATAAAATCTCAATAATTTCATAAAAATCACCATATTTCCAATTTACATTTAAATTTGTAGCATTCTTTACTAAATTTGTTATATCCATAAAGTTTAATTCATTTAGGTGATTTAAAAATTTCTTTGCTCATATTATTTTTAGATTTTTTTAAGCCTTCTCCATCAAAGGATCACAAGATCGTCATTAAGATATATATAACTTGATAGATTATGTTCATCAATTGCTTTTGAAGCTTAAATACTAACAAAACATTTCAAAATGAAAAATCTTTTTATTCAATCTTTTCTAACTCTTCATCAAGATCTCTTTTAAACTCTTCTAATTTAACGACAAAACCCGATTTTGCATTTATTGGAAATACATCTATTAAATAGTCTTCCGATCTAATAATATCATATAGACTCTCCTCCAAGTCTGCAAGAGTCAATTTCAATGGTTTACAATTTTCCCATCCAGCCTCTAAATTAGACCGTATGAATTCTTCTGCTGTCCAAAATGATATTAAATTTAAGCCATCAATCTCGGATATTGCATAATCTCCATTTTCATCGACAATTGTCCAAATCTCTTCAAAATCAGCTATTTTTTTGATGAAATATTGATACCTTTTAAATGGTTTTAATTTTAAAATGTTTTCTTTTTCTTTTGGATTCATAATCTAATTTTTAAAGTATCATAAAATAAAAGCCCTGTCTGGATTATAACTTAAAAAATTATAAGTAGTATTGTATGGACTTAAAACAGATTGTTTTAAAAGTGATTTGATTTATAGGTTTTAAACTGCTGATTTTCTATTAATATCAAATATATCAATATCTTTTTCCTGAAAAATGTCTTCTAATGCTGATGTACCATTTGCATTTTTATATTCGAGTTCTTCATCAGAAATAGGAATGCATAAAAGCCAATGTACAGTTTTCGTTTCAAGTTTTAGCGGTTGCAATTTATCCTGCCACAAAAATGGTGATATAAACATAATATGCTTCATTTCAGAAGTTTCAAAGTACATTTCAACAATTCTCATAAATACTGAACCGGGTTGACATTCCCACCCATTCTTAGTAATATAAAACCCTGATGTAGAAAGAATATTAGCCAACATTCTGAATTCTCGATATCCACCAATTAAAAGCTCTATTGGAATGTTTTTAAAGCTGTTATCATTCATTTCTATTTTATTAGGGTGATCAGACACTCCTATCGTACCACAAATTTTTATTCCAGGATAGAGAGGGTCATCACATGTAAAAATATCGATAAAATTCTTTTTTTCTCTGTCATAATGACGCTCAATCATTTTATTAACACCAACAATATTTGTTATATAGTTAGAAAGGTTTTTGTTTTCTTCAGAAGCTTGTTGAGACATCAAAAAATTATTTTGTTAAATATAATAAAACTCGTTTTTGTTACTTAGCATAAACATGCGTAATTCATTTCCATTTCTCTACAATTTATTTAAGAGCTGGTGGAATATTAACAAATAATTTGAGTGCTAATTTCTTAGCACTCAAATTTGCTATACGAAAAATTCAGAATACTACTTTCACAATTAGCAGCTTTATTCTTCTTCAGTAAGCTCTAAAAATAAATTCTGTAAATCTTCATTAATTTTGTCGTTACTATTCTCTGTTGTCAGTATAAAACTTTCCTCGATTTCATCAGAATATGTAGACCCATCTAAAATACCTAATACATGTGATAAAGTATTTATTTCAACAATTCTTAAAAATTTAATAAATACATCCCTTTCTTCCTTCGACAGATTTATATATATAGGCAGAATTCCAGCCCATACCGGGTCATTTGCCTCATCTGTGGTATCTAATAAATTCTTGTACAATTCTAAATTGCCTTCAATTACTTCTCTATTAAGGATTTTTACTAAATTTTCTGGTTTCATATATTATTATTTATTGTTTGCTTTTTTAAATGCTTCTGGAAATTTATTCTTGTTAACTTCAATTAACTCCTTTAGTGCACTATTAGGTAATTTTTGACTTCCAGAAACACGTCGAAGTTCAAATATATCTCTCGCTAAAAGCTGTCGTGCATTTTCAAATCCCTTGGTATTTCTAGATACAATCCCATTGGGTCCTTTAAATCGATGGCCTACTGCTGGTACCAAAATCGATGGACCGGTATTGTGTTCAAAATCAGTAACTAGCTTTTTCATTACAGCACTTTGTCCCACATGATGAGCATCTAATCCAGTTTCAACTCCTCTTAATTCATTATAAGGTCCAACTTTCCAGATTTTGCTTTGACTTTCTATAAGGCCTTTCTCAGCAGCCAAAAGCTTTAAAGCATCATCACCATTTTTGGTCACCACCAATAGTGGTAATATAGCCAGCTTCATAGGTGTACTCTCCTGAGAAGACGCAGCAATTCCTAATATTTCCCAAATACCCCAAGGATCACCAGCTCCACCAATATACCTTATTGGACCATCAAAACAATGCCCGCAGGTCATATAGTTTATCTTAGGCAGGGGTTGTGAAGGCGGCGGCGGGATGTTAAGCTGCTCTCTAAGATTTTGCCCCTGACCTGTCATACAATATGAGCAGGTTGCTAAATTATTATTGGACACAGCCCTGATCGGAGGATTCAGAACAATTTCACCCACATCTATAGGACTTGAAGCAGTACCTATTGCTTGCGGGCCTCCCGGGCCGGAACCTCCCGGAACAGGCTCCCCTTCCAAGCCTGTAGGATCTGCAAAGAATATAGGATTATTATATCCATATCCGTAAGGATCCAGTGTATTAGCACTTAAAGGATCATGTTGCCCGAACCTTCCAAGATCTGCCATATAGAAACGGGCATTCATATCGTAAAACCCGGTTTCCTGCAATTCCTGT
>NZ_QNUE01000024.1 GCF_003385595.1 Chryseobacterium flavum
ATATTATTAAAATTAACATAAAATATAATTTCGGTTTAAATGATTAAATTACAGGAGAATATTTTAATAAAAAGTAAAATATTAGTAGTTTTGTAAAAAACAAAAAGACACCAGCGAAAAAATGATGAGTTATTATAGAATAAAAATAATAATTTGTTTTTTTATGCCTAAAAACCTACTGCAATTTTTGTTTTTACTTGCAACTGCGATTCCCATATTTGCACAGAAGAAGTATAATTTTGATCAGATCTGTGAAAAAACAACAGTTACTTCTCACAAAAATTTACAGGCTGCTTTTAAAACCGCAGATTCTCTTTTCATAGCTGCAAAAACTCCACAGGAAAAAATTAAAAGCCTGATCCTTTCTTCAGAATTATATCACTATTCAGGAGAATTTAAAAAAGCTATTGGTTTTAGTGAAAGTGCTCACACATTAATCCGCCAGATTGATGATCCTGAAAAGATGGTTTATATCTGCAGGCTTCTTGCCAAACAATACAGGCAGGTGGGACTTTATGAAAGATCTAAAAAATATATTGTAAAAGGACTTGAAGCCTCAAGACTGATTACTGATTTCCAAAAGAGCAATGAGGCTGCAGGTATGTTAAACCAGGAGATGGCCTTTTATGAAATGGAATTGGGTAATTATTCAAATGCCATAAAGTATATAGAATTTTCACTGGATTTTTTTGAAAAAATAAATGGGCCAAATGAAAAACGGACAGTAGCAACTTCATACCAGGTATTAGGTGATGTATATTTTAAGCTTAATGACTATACAACTTCAGAAAACTATTATAAAAAAGCTGAAGCGCTGCTTAAAAACGGAAGCTGTACCTTGGGATTGGTTTATAATGGGCTGGGAGGGATCAAAATAAAGCAGAAAAACTGGAAAGATGCTGAACTGTATCTGAAAAAAGCTGAAAAAATAGCAGATACGTCCCGAAGCCTGAAATTAAAAAAAGCGGTCTACTCTAATATTAACGACTATTACGAAGGAACAGGAGATAGTTTTAAAGCTTCATTATATGCCATAAAATATGTAAAAGCATATGACAGTATAGCCGCATATAATCACGAGTTTGCGCTAAAAAATCCGGATAGCCTCGCCAGATCCAATAAAAGCGGAAGAATAAATAATATTAAAAATACAGCAATTGTGGTATTAATCATATCCATAATTGGTCTCGTTATATTCTTCAGGATTAAACAAAAAAGACAGCGTTCAAAATTCAGGAATATTATAAGGACCCAGCTGCAGCCGGTAATTGCTGATGAATTGAAAAAGCCCCGGGAAAAATATGAGTTTTCTAATATTTCTGTAGAAGAGATTGATGAAAAAGACAGTGAAGCAGACCGGAAAAGAAATGATTCCTTAATGACTTTTGAAACAGAAACAAAACTACTGGAACTACTTGAAGAGTTTGAAAAAGGAGTGCTTTATAACAGTAAGAGCATGTCTCTGTCTTTTTTGGCAGGGGAGCTTAATACCAATACCAAATATCTTTCTTATGTGATCAATCAGCATAAAAGTGCAGATTTTAAAACTTATATTAACCGGTTAAGAATCAATTATATTGTAGATAAACTTATCAATGATGAAAAGTACAGACAATATAAGATCAGTATCCTTGCTGATGAATGTGGTTTTTCTTCCCACAGCAAATTTGCTGCAGTATTTAAAGCGGTTACGGAATTCTCTCCGTCGGCATATATTAAATATCTTGATGCTGAAAATCAAACAAATAAAAGTATCCGTTTTCAGGAAAATGATTAAATCAGGCACATTTTTATGATTCTGTATTACTGTTTTCATGAAAATGAACAACCTATTGTTTTATATAAAAGGCTTCCTATTATATCTTTGCGCCAGTTTATGAAACAATCAATACAGATAATATCTTATTTTGGGAAAATAATTTTTCCGGAATAAAATAAATACTAATTTTAGATCTTAAGCTTCATAATTCACAGTAGTGATTTTAAAACTTTTCTATCTCAGACTAAAATTAGGGATATAACTATAATCGGGGTTGATTGCCCGGTTTTTTTTCAGTCAAGTTTTTTTAAGTGCAAATCCGCAGAAATTCTGCGGATTTGTAGTTATTTAGATTGTATAGTATCTGTTTTTATCTTTAAAGTATCCGGATCTGCAGGTGCAGGTTCAGAATTGGCGACTGCAGAATCTCCCAGCCTGTTTCGTAAAGAATCTTTATTATGAGCGTCTTTAAACTCTTCTCTTTTTTCTTTATTTTGAGCACAGCTTCCAAGGAAAAGAAATCCTAGAACTGCTCCTATCCAAAGTTTTTTCATAGTGATATTTTTTATGTGGTTGATTCAATCAAATATACTGATTCTTTTGTGAGATCGGAAAAACAAACCTCTAAAATTCACCGGAAGGTAAATCTATATTCTATTACATCCCTGAATATTATAAAAAAATCTGCAGTACTTTCAACTGCAGATTTTCCATTTTTAATTAAACGTTATAATAATTATTTGACAGGAGTTGTAGACGCTGAATCTATTTTCATCTTGATACTGTCAGGATTAGTCATTTTTGTAGTCATGGTATCAGTGGTGGCAGGAGGTACACTTTTTTGTGTAGTGTCTACTGTTGCTGAGTCACGACTGCTTGTTGACATTGTTGATTCTTTGGTCCCACAGCTCACTGCAAATATTCCTATTCCGATGGCTGTTAACAAAAACTTTTTCATATTATTCTATTTTGGGGGTGTACTGATTAAAAAACAACAATTATTCCTAAGAAGGTTGAAGGAATTGTAAAATATAGGTAAATTTTGTTAAAAGATGTTAGATAAAGTCATATCAGGCTATAAGATCTGATTGCAGTGCTATACTAATCCAATAAAAAACCCCGGAACTAAAAATTCCGGGGCTGTATTGAATTTACAGGCAAATACTAATATTCACTGTATACGCTACATAAGTTGATTACCCTAAATATGGATATTTGTAATCTTTTGGAGAAACAAAAGTTTCTTTTACGCTTCTTACAGAAGTCCATCTCAGAAGATTCATTTTAGAACCGGCTTTATCGTTAGTTCCTGAAGCCCTGCCACCTCCGAAAGGCTGCTGTCCTACTACGGCACCTGTTGGCTTATCATTGATGTAGAAGTTTCCTGAAGCATTTTCCAAAGCTTTATAAGCTTCGTTAATTGCATAACGGTCTTGTGAAAAAACAGAACCCGTTAATGAGTAAGGGGAAGTAGTGTCAACTAATTTTAAAGTTTCTTTCCAATCTTGATCTTCATATACATAAACAGACAGGATTGGTCCGAAGATTTCTTCTACCATACTTTCGTAGTGAGGATTTGTAGTTTCAATAACAGTAGGATGTACAAACCATCCTTTAGAATCATCATACTTTCCTCCGATTGCAACGGTAGCTTCTCCTGATGCATTGGCTCTTTCAATATATCCCTTACACTTTTCGAAAGAGTTTTTATCTATTACAGCATTTATAAAATTAGAAGGGTCTTCAGGTGAGCCAATCTTGATTGTGCTCATTTGTGCTTCCATCACTTTTTTCACATCAGCCCAAAGAGACTTAGGAATATAAGCTCGTGAAGCAGCAGAACATTTTTGCCCCTGATATTCGAAAGCTCCTCTTACCAGTGCAGTTGCTACAGCTTCCACATTAGCAGAAGGATGAGCAATTACAAAATCTTTACCACCAGTTTCACCAACGATTCTTGGATATGTTCTGTAGTTATGGATATTGTCACCGATCATTTTCCACATTCCCTGGAATACTTTTGTAGAACCTGTAAAATGCAGACCTGCAAAATCAGGATGAGCCAATACTTTTTCAGCAGTTTCTTTACCATCTGTAAAGATCATGTTAATTACTCCGGCAGGAAGACCCGCTTCAGTTAATACATCCATGATTACTTTAGCTGAATATACCTGTTTGTCAGAAGGTTTCCAGACTACAACGTTCCCTAGCATAGCCATGCAGGTAGGAAGATTTCCTGAAATTGCAGTAAAGTTAAATGGAGTTACTGCAAAACAGAATCCTTCCAATGGTCTGTATTCTACCCGGTTCCAGATACCATTGTCAGAAACCGGCTGCTCAGAATACATCTCTGTCATGAACTCTACATTGAATCTTAGAAAGTCAATAAATTCACAAGCAGAATCAATCTCAGCCTGGTGCACATTTTTAGACTGTCCGATCATTGTTGCTGCATTGATTACATCTCTGTAAGGCCCAGCCAAAAGGTCAGCTGCCTTTAAGAAAATAGCTGCACGCTGTTCCCATCCCAGTTCATTCCATTCTTTTTTAGCCGCTAATGCTGCATTGATAGCGTCATCTACATGTTGCATACCTCCTTTGTAGTAAAAACCGAAATCATGAGCATGGTCCTGAGGAGACTGAAGCTGTACTTTTTCATCTGTTTTTACTTCCTTTCCATTAATGATCATTGGAATTTCAACCTTCTCAGCCCACATTTTTTTATAAGTGCTGATAAGGCTTTTAACTTCCGGGGATCCCGGTACATATGAATTTACCGGTTCATTTACCGCTAAAGGTACTTGCGAAATTGCTTTAGACATATTACGTTGTATTATTTTTAATTAATAAGATGTTGGTAGACAAATTTACGATAATTATAAGGAAAGAAAAAATGCAGCGGTTTTTTACAGATAAAAACTTGCCGGTGGTCAGATGAAACCCCAAACACTGATCAGTATAATATTAATAATAAAAACAAGGAATTACACAAAAGAATATAAGATATGATCCCTTAGCAATTAAAATTCAGGTTTAGAAGGGACAGGAGCTGCAAAGTTTGAAGAATGGTCATTGATTCTTTCTATGGAAGCTTTACATTTTCTCATTTTCCAGAATCTTGAGAACAAGTTTTTCTTCCTGGGTCAGATTTGCTTTTCCGTCATTCTCCTCAATGTCTTCCAGCTCATCAAGATATTTTTTGATGGTATTGTTTTCGTAGAGGTTGATGACTAATGGATGTACATAATATTTCCTGCAGACGGCAGTGGTATTTCCAAGATGTTCGGCCACGATATCCAGGGCTTCTTTTACTTTCTTTTTATACTGAGTATCATTTTCTGCATATCCGATCTCTTTAAAAGCGATTAAAGCACTCACTGTCCCGGACCATGTTCTGAAGTCTTTCGCCGTGAAGTCTTCACCACTTATTTCTTTGATGTATTCATTGACCATTCCTGAATCTATAGAATGACGGGTTCCCTCATCATCATAATATTGAAACAGCTCTTTTCCCGGAATATCCTTGCATTTCTGAACAAGTCTTGCCAATCTTTTGCTTCTAAGGTCTACATGGTGCATAACCCCTTTCTTACCTTTAAATGTAAAAGTAATTTTTTGCCCTTTAACCTCTACGTGTTTGTCTTTTAGTGTTGTCAGTCCGAAGGAGCCATAAAGTTTTTCATAGACATTGTTTCCAATACGGATATTGGTTCTCTGCATAAGGCTCACGATTAATGCCAGGATTTTCCGTTTTTCAAAATTTCTTAAAGCAAGATCCTGTTCAACCTGAAGACGGATTCCTGGTAAGGCATATCCAAACTGAAGCATTCTGTAGAATTTCGTGTGATTTCGCAAAGCGCTCCACAGGGGATGATAGCGGTATTGTTTTCTTTTTTTTGCATCAAAACCTGTTGCCTGAAGGTGGCCGTTTTCCAGTGCACAGATCCAGACATTTTCCCATGCGGGAGGAATAACCAGTTTATTAATCCGGGTTATTTCATCTTTATCTTTTATTTTTTTCCCGTCTTTATAATAACTGTATTTTTTTCCTGTTTTTCTGCGTGTAATTCCGGCAGTCTCTGCATCAGTGGTATATACGAGATGTACCGCCTTTGCAGAAGCTTCCGGATCCTTCATTATTTTAACAATTTTTGAAGGCTTAAGGTGTGTGATGATTTCTAAATCTGTGTTCTTCTCCATAGAATGGTTAAGAGTTTTTACCCTTCGAAAAGATTAGTAAAAGAATGACTACAATTGCACAGACTAAAAAAATTCCCCACCACATCCCTGCCTTAAAAATTGTTTCAACGGCTTCACAACTTGAAAGGGTTAATAAACTTAATATTGATATACTGTAAAAGTTCCATTTTTTCATAGGATAAATTTATTAGGTGTTAAATCCGGAGATGGTCTGCTCTCCAGTTTTTAATAGACCGTTTAATTTCATTTCCTGAAATATTTTCATGAAGAGCTTTATATAAGAGCTCTTTGAATTCATCATCATAAGCAAACCTCAGTGCAGCGATTTGGTCAAACCTTAATTTTTCAGCCACTTCATCAGACGATTGATTGAATACTTCAAAGTAACGCTGTTTAAATTCGAGAATCACCATACGGTTTTGAAGTCCCAACGCATAATGCTGCCTGGTCATAAATGCAAGATAGAAAAGCAGAAAAATCACAATTGAAAATAAAATCCAGATGAGCTGATTCCCAGAATCATTCCATATATTATAAACCCCGAAGATTTCCAATAGTATTAATAAAGGAAGATAAATAAAATGATGGGGCGGATAAAATTTCCGGTGATTATTGTAATTCTGTTTCATAATCTGAAATACAGCAATAATCTTTCCAAAATTTTATATTATTGGTAATAATTTTGTTTTTTATTCGGTAATGTGGTATGTTTTTGGAAAATATGTTAGAAACTATGTGTTCTTTGATGAACCCGGAACATCCCTGGATTACTAAATTATCAGTTCCATCGATTTTTCCATTAGATGGTTTCCATTAAAAATTCCTTAACTTTGAATCTCAATTTTAGAAATGGAAAATTCAGTTCAAGACACTACTGTTCAAAAACCAAAATGGATCCGCGTAAAACTTCCTACCGGAAAGAACTACCGGGAACTTAGAACTTTGGTCGATAAATATAAGCTAAATACAATTTGTCAAAGCGGAAGCTGCCCTAATATGGGGGAATGCTGGGGAGAAGGTACTGCCACTTTTATGATTCTGGGTAATATCTGTACAAGGAGCTGCGGATTCTGTGGGGTAAAGACCGGAAGACCGCTTGATGTAAACTGGGATGAGCCTGAAAAAGTAGCCCGTTCAATTAAATTGATGAAGATCAAACATGCTGTTCTTACTTCTGTAGATCGTGACGATCTGAAAGATATGGGTTCTATTCTCTGGGGGGAAACCGTAAACGCTGTCAGAAGAATTTCTCCGGGTACAACAATGGAAACATTGATTCCTGACTTTCAGGGGATAACAAAACATCTCGACAGATTGGTGGAAGTAGCTCCGGAAGTAATTTCTCATAACATGGAAACCGTAAAACGATTAACCAGAGAGGTGAGGATTCAGGCAAAATATGAAAGAAGCCTGGATGTATTGAGATATCTGAAAGAAGCAGGACAAAGAAGGACCAAAACCGGTGTTATGCTTGGCTTGGGAGAAACAAAA
This sequence comes from Chryseobacterium flavum, assembly GCF_003385595.1. GTDB lineage: Bacteria > Bacteroidota > Bacteroidia > Flavobacteriales > Weeksellaceae > Chryseobacterium > Chryseobacterium flavum. The sequence goes on from NZ_QNUE01000024.1 coordinate 7,451, forward strand.
GATGAGGTTTTCCAGACTATTGAAGATATCAGGAATGCTAATGTAGATGTTATTACTTTAGGACAATATCTGCAACCTACCAAAAAACATCTTCCTGTAAAAAAATTCATTACTCCGGAAGAATTTGATGAATTTGGAGATTTTGCAAGAAACCTTGGTTTCAGACATGTTGAAAGTTCACCACTTGTAAGAAGTTCTTACCATGCAGAAAAGCACATTCACTAAAATAAAAACCGTTCAGTAACGAACGGTTTATTTTTTTACATAGGTAAGGCCCATCTATTAAGCCCTGAAAACAGCTGAACTGTTTCTTTCCAGTTATTTATTACAGGCAGATTCTCTGGCAATAATTCCGATCCGGCCATTGATTTCAATGGGTCTGAAATGTTTCTTTTTAAACTCAGACGGAGTTTCACCGGTATGCTGTTTAAATAATTTATTAAAATAGGAAAGGCTTTCAAAACCTACCTGAAAGCAAACCTCAGTGACAGAATAATCTTTCAGCAGAAATATCTTGGCCTGATTAATCCTGTAATTATTAACAAAATCTGTAAAGGTCATATTCGTTTGTTTTTTAAAATACCGGCAAAAGGCGGGAGTACTCAGACTTACAATTTCAGCAATCACATTCACATTTGGTTTTTTATCATAATTTTCATGGATATAATCATAGATTGTACCCATTCTGATTTTATCATTTAAAAACCATTTGATCCGGGTATCTTCTTTGTTGAGTTCTATTACTTCTGTAGAATCGGAGAGGGTTTTCAAAATTTCAATTAAGCCTATTAATGATAGAAAAGGGTCTTTTTCTTTCATCAGGTGAAGTTTTTCTACAACCTTTTTTTTAGTTTCACCATAAAAAGATAATCCAAGATAAGATTTCTCCAATAGTTTTCTTATGTTCTCAAATTCAGGAACCGGAAAAATGATGTCCTGGAGAAAATTCTCCCGCATTTGCAATACCAGCTGCCTGCATTCGGTCTGAATACCATAGTCAAAATTTAAATGAGGAACATTGGACCCGATAAGTAGCAGGTCACTCTCTGTAAAACCGGAAATGTCTTTTCCTACATGACGGATTCCATTTACAGCCTCCACATATACCAATTCTATTTCCGGATGATAATGCCAGAAAAAACAATTTTTTAGAGAAGGAGCGAAAAGTTTAAATGATTTTCCTTTTTCAAATTCAATAATTTCTTTCTGGATTTTCATTTTGTTCTGGTTTGATTGTTTGTTAAATTAAAATTAAACAAAAAGGTTAATACGGAGCAAATTTTTATCATTTTAAGAGAAGTGAAATTCAATCTTTCTTTCGAATTTTGCACTTTCAAATAAAGACGATGATTTTCATCTTCTTAAAGGCTAATTTCAGAAAAAGAACATACAATGAAGATTGATAAAAGGATAATCCCGCTGGCAATAGGGGGACTTGGAATAGGAACAACAGAGTTTACCGTCATGGGACTTCTTCCTGATATTGCAAAAACGTTACAGATTACGATTCCCCAGGCCGGACATTTAATTTCGGCATATGCTATGGGAGTAGTTATCGGAGCCCCTATTCTTATCGGGTATTCGGTTAAATTCCCGCCCAAGAAAGTTCTGATAGCATTTATGATTCTGTTTACTTTATTCAACGGGCTTTCTGCTATTGCCCCGAATTATTCGACAATGCTCATTATAAGGTTTATGTCAGGGCTTCCCCATGGAGCATTTTTTGGAGTAGGAACTGTAGTTGCTTCTAAAATGGCAGGAAAAGGAAAAGAAGCATTTTATATATCTATGATGTTTACTGGACTTACCGTTGCTAATCTTGCTATGGTTCCCCTGGTAACCTATATTGGTCATACATTCCATTGGAGGTTATACTTTGCAATTGTTGCAGTAATAGGAGTTTTGGCCCTGTTGTTTTTAAAATTATGGCTTCCTGCAATAGAAACCAATCAGAATACACATTTTTTAGAAGAAATGAAATTCTTAAAAAATAAACAATCGTGGCTGGTACTGGCCATTACGGCAATCGGGTTTGGCGGACTTTTCACATGGTTAAGCTATATTACTCCTCTAATGACCGTTGTTTCAGGAGTACAAAGCAGTCAGATGGCCTATGTTATGGTTCTTGCAGGAGCAGGAATGGTGGTGGGTAATCTGGTAGGGGGTATAGTTTCGGATAAACTCGGTCCGGAAAAAACATGTGTGCTTCTTATCTTTCTGATGATGATTTCTTTAACAGGAGTATTTTTCCTTTCCGAACATCAGAATATTGCATTTATCCTGACTTTCATGTGTGGAGCATTGTCAATGTCTATTGCTCCGCCGATCAATATCATGATGATGAAAGCAGCCCCTAAAAGTGAAATGATGGCTGCTGCTTTTATGCAGGCGGGTTTTAATATTGCGAATGCAATGGGGGCATTCCTTGGAGGAATTCCTCTGGAATATGGTTTACCCTTCAATTATCCTTCTCTGGTGGGAGTAGGAATGACCTTTATAGGGCTGGTCATAAGCATAAGATATATGTACCTGTATGGAGCATCAGAAGAAGAGGCTGTTGCAGAATGTATTTCATGTGATAAATAAGCAAATACAGCAAAAAGATAATGTTGAAAGAATTGTAAGGACTTAAAAAGGGGTTGTTTCTTTTGAAACAGCCCCTTTTCAGTAAGGTACCTGATTTTAAGCCTCTACTTCATTACCGTTTTTACACCAGTAGAGGGCATTGTATAAATTTTCCTTAGGGAAAGACTTAAACTCTCCCGGCATCAGGACACTGAAAATGTCTGTAAAGTTTTGTACCCCTTCTTTATCTGTTACAATGGCTGTCCGGTTCCATTTGGTAAGGTTTTTTAATCCTAAAACAGCATCCTCAAGCCATGCTCCTATGGTAAACTTATCCAGATCAGTATCCAGGTACAGTAGATAATTTAGCTCTCCAAATTGATCTACCTTCTCTTTTACACGAGGAATTACCAGTTTTTCAAAATCTTCTTTAGTCACTTCTCCTGTTGCATTGAATGCTGCAACATTCTCCGGAGCTTCTGGAATAATTGTTATCATAGTAAATATTTTATGGTGATTGGAATTAATAAAGTAACAATAATTAAACCATAAATTCATCGTAAACTGTTAAAATAGGTATAAATATTGTTATTTTTAATGTAAAATATCAATATGGATCTTAAATCAAATGAACCTTTTTGGCTTTTAAAAAACGGACTGATTGCTACTTATCCTTCCTTAAAAACAGATGAAGACTGTGATGTTTTAATTATAGGAGGCGGAATTACAGGAAGCCTTATTGCCCATCAAATGATAAAGGATGGCCATCAAACAATCCTCATCGATAAACGCGAACTTTGTAATGGAAGTACCTCAGCCACCACTTCAATGCTGCAGTACGAAATAGATGTTCCTCTTTATCAATTAACCGAAATAATAGGGGAAAAAGGAGCCGTTGCCAGCTATAAAGCATGTTCAGATGCCATTGATACCATTGAAACACTTGCCCGTAAAATACGTTCCGGCGCAGGATTTAAACGTAAAAAATCGTTGTATTTCGCTTCTAAAAAGAAAGATGCGGAATGGTTAAAGAAAGAATATGAAGCCAGAAACAATGCCGGTTTTGAAGTCCATTGGCTTAATGCAGACCAGATCCTGGAAAAATTTGGATTTGAAAATACCTATGGTGGCATCTTATCAAAACAGGGTGCAAGTATTGATGCATTTCAGTTTGCCCATGAGCTGTTTAAACATAATGTAAGAAAAGGATTGAAGATCTTTGATAAAACTGAAATGAAGGAAGTGGAATATCATAAAGGTTTTAATACAATTAAAGTTGACAGCGGTTTTCAGATCAAAGCAAAAAAGATCATTTACTGCATAGGCTATGAAAGTAAAACTTTATTGAAGGAAAATTTCGTAAACCTGAAAAGTACTTATGCTGTGGTTTCTGAGGTAGATAAAGACAAGTTTAAAAACATTACAAAGACCTTGGTATGGAATACCGATGACCCTTACCTCTATATGCGGACTACTGACGATGGAAGAGTTCTGATTGGCGGTGGCGATGAAGACTTTTATGACGCTGAAAAACGGGATGGGATTCTTGATGAAAAAGAAAAAGAAATCTTAAAAAACTTAAAGAAAATAAAACCCGATTATCATTTTTATCCCGATTTTGTATGGGCTGGAACTTTCGGAGAAACAAAAGACGGATTGCCTTATATCGGCGAGCATCCAAAATTCAGAAACTCTTACTTTGTACTGGGATTTGGAGGAAACGGCATTACTTTCTCAGTGGCCGGGATGGAAATGGCTTCCCGGTTTATGAAAAATAAAAAGCACCTGTTGTCTGAGTATTTTAAGTTTGGCAGATAGAAAGATAGAGCATGTGGCTTCGAGTACCTCAGCCACATATCTAATTTTTAATCAAGTGTCTTTTCTATTAATGTTTCACCACCTGTATGAAAAACCCAGACTATGTTGCCTTGGATATAGAAGACAAGATGTGCTTTGGAGTAAAATAACACTTGTTTCTTTAATTTAGTTTCAGGAGATTCATCCCTCTTTAATATTTATTAGATAAAGTAGGAATATGAGGAAACTTTTTACTATATCTTAAATTTGGGAGAAGTCGTTTCACAACTGAAACGACTTACAAGCCGTGCCATTCTTTTTGATTAATTTATAAGCATTTTTCTTAGACTTTGCAACGATTCTTTCTCCGTAGTGGGAATTGGATGGGCTTCTTTATTTATGAAGAATAAAAAACATTCTTTATCCGGTATTTTAGATAAAATAATAGAGAATACTTGCTTGATTCTTTCTCAAATAATAATATTTATGTAAGATAGAATATTTTTTTGTAGGCACTGAATAATAATTAAAAAGATATTTTTAAATTTTTGTAATTCGTATATTTTTATTAAGTGTTTGATAATTAGTGTTTTGCTTAAATCGTAAACGTGTTTTTACGAAATGTCAGTTATTGTTTTTACGTTTTTTTCTTATACTTCTTTAGGAGGCTTTAGTTTTGCCTTGTCAAAATTCAGACACTATACTAATGTTCTTTAGAAAATGGGAAACAATAAAATGGAGAAGTATTTTCCATCCGTTGTTTCTGATTTTACCAATTCAAAATAAGTACATCCTCATGTATTTATACAGACTTAAAGCAGGCTGTTAACGGTATATAAAAAAGTGCAGATGATGAAAAGAAGCACAGATGATGAAAAGTATACCGTTGAGTCCCTCCTCAATTATAGCCTGCTTTTATAACTGTAAGTATGAAACAGGTTGAACCATTAAAAATAAATAATAACAAAGATGAAAAAAATAATTTCGAATCTATTCCTGATAACAGGAATTTTACTAAGTATTTCAGTATTTGGGCAGATCGGTATTGGTTCGCCAGTTCCAAGAGGAGCCCTTGATATTAACAAGAAAGATGGGGATAAGTATAGCTATGATATGGGATTGGTGCTTCCTACCAATGACACAGCTGCCAAAATTAAAAATGCAGTTCCCAACGCGTCAGTAGCCCCCGGAACAATTTTTTATGACAGTACCAAAGATTGTATAAGGCTGAGACAAATTCCGGACTGGAGTGATTGCCTGACTGCTATTGAAACAGTCCCTTCCGGTGAGGTAACAACACTGGTTTGTGGTACTCCAATCATAAGCGGGACATTTGCTGCAGAAGTAAATTCGTATGGTACTTTTACGATCAAATATACCGGAGCAAACGGTAAATCATATCCGACGCTAAATGTGGAATCAATGTCAGTGACAGGATTAAAGGCAACACTGGCCGCAGGGTATTTTCAGACAGATGGTGAGCTTACTTTTGTGGTATCGGGAATTCCCGCTGCTGCTGGAAATGCCATATTTGTAATCATAATAGGAGGGAAAAACTGTGTGGTCATGGTACCGGTGAGTGCTAAACCAAGTATTGCTGCTTTGAATCCTGGCAGAAACTTTAAAGCAAAAAGGATTCCTGAAGACAAAATCCTAATCATTAGAAAAGACAAAAAGAATATTTCGATATAAAACAAACATAAGAAAATGAAAAAAATGAAAAAAAAAGTATTCCTGATTGCAGGTGTTTTATTGAGCGTTTCAATGACGTACGGCCAGGTAGGTATAGGTTCGCCTGTGCCGCGGGGCGCTTTAGACATTAACAAGAAAGACGGAGATAAATACAGCTATGATATGGGACTGGTACTTCCAACCAATGCTGCTGCAAATAATATTAAAAATGCAGTTCCCAATAATGCTGTGGCTCCGGGAACCATTTTTTATGACAGTACAAAGGACTGTGTAAGACTGAAACAGACCGCAGACTGGAGTGACTGTATCGGGAGTGCTGAAACAGCACCTTTAGGCGTAGTTCAGACGCTGGATTGCAATAATGCCACTATAAACGGAACATTTGCCGCTAATGTATATTCATACGGAACTTTTAAGATCCCATACACCGGAGGAAATGGCAAGTCATACCCTGCCGTGAGTGTAAACTCTTCAGGAGTGACAGGACTAACAGCAACATTGGCCCCAGGAACCTTTGAAAACGGGAATGGGACACTGACTTTTGTAGTATCAGGGATTCCTTCCGGAGAGGGACAAGCCATATTTGTTATTTCAGTAGGAGGGCAAACCTGCCCGGTTATTGTAAATGTAGTAAACAAACCGGGTACTGGAGGAGGATCGGATTATGCGAGGATAGGATCTTATGGCTTTTTCAGTTTTTTACTTACATCTGCAGGCAATGATGTCGGCTTTAACAAGTTCACCAATCAAATGCGTCAAGCTGCTAATTATGGCCCTGCGGGGATAAAAAAGACGGAAGGGATTTTTTATACTGCTTTAGCCAGTGGTGCAGGTGTATATGATGTTTTTACTCAACAACAATCATTCAATAATCAAGGTTCAACGGTGTATACTCAGGTAAGAGATTTTGCAACCGGGAAAAAACTAAGGTCTTCTTTTGATATTCTTGAGGTTGGCCACTGGGGAGTTAATAGCTCTGTTACTCAAGAATCACAGATTGACGGCAATGATTTTGAATTGATCAGAGATTTTGTAAAAGCAGGCGGAGTTGCTATTATTGCTTTAGATAACGGAGCAGTAGCGACTAACTTTTACCTCTATAAAACTTACCTGCTGAATAAATTTGGACTGAAGGGGAAGCTAGGTACTGGTTCTTCTTTGAAGATTTTCACCCAGTTGGCTGATGGGCATGGACAGGTAAAAGACAATTTTCCCGGTTCAGTGCAAAATTTTGGTTCAGTTTCTCAAGGAGAAGAACTGAGCAGTGGTATGAGTGCCCAAGTCGGATATAAAATGAGTGACCTTCCTGCAGGGAGCACTGTATATGCTGTTAATAAAAACTACCCTGATTATGCTATGGCTTTTACATTAGGAGGAGAATATGAAGGTAGGGTCATCTTTGTAAATTATGGATATTTCAAGGGACCATATGCAGTAGGAACAAATTCGGATGTGGTTATAGATAGTGCACAGGAGAAATTCATGCATAACCTTATAGCTTATGCGATGGATAAATCTAAAGGATTATAAGAAAATAAATAATCAGACTCCGGATTATGTTGAATTTTTATCCCGGAGCTTTCCATAGGAAATAAGATGTTGGGAGTTTTCCCGGCATCTTGTTTCTGTTTTAATAAAGAAAAATGACATGCCCGGATCATGGATTTTGCACCTGATCTCATTATATATGTACAGATCTTTCTGAAATTATTATAGGTATTAGTACATAATGTCAAATAAAAAAGCTGGCCCTCAATTAAAAGTGAACCGGCTTTTTTTGACAATCAGGAACTATACCCGTTTTTTTTCGCCAGCTCAAGAATAGACTTTTCAATAGCTTTTCCTAAATCATCAGCATCTGTATTTCCTCTCTTTTTCATTTCATTGTCAATGTATTCTTGTCGTTTTTTAGAAAGTTCTTCAATTTCTTTTTGGATTTTTTTCCGGGCTGCAGATTTTACAGCAACAGCTTTTTTCACTTCCGCTTTACTTTTTCCTCTCAGTTCAACAGGTAATTCCTCTTCCTTAACGGTTGTAATAAAATCTGCATCTTTTTCAGCCCTGTCTATAAGATCCCAGTGTTCATTTTTATAAGCATTCTTTTTAGACTTGGCAATGGTTCTTTCTACAAGGTTGGATGCTGACTGCATTTCAGCATTTTTATCCTGTGTAATCTGCTTAAGTCTGTATTCTGAACCATGATTTCCGTAATAAATATAAGTAGTATTCAATTGTGCATTGCATTCGGAAATCCTGATGTCATAAGGGGTTTCAATATAGATCACCTTTTTATCACTGTCGATGTTAAAATATTTTCCACCTCCTGTTGTGGCTCCATTTTGCCATAAACCCTGAATGCCTTCTTCCCGGCTTCCACAATAAATGGTATTGGTATAAATATTTTTATTTTTTGCTTTTGAAACAACGTCTTTATAATCAATTTTTCCCTGGTTGAAAGGCTCATTACCTGCTATGTAAATCAGTTTCATACTTTTCTCATTACCATCCCAGTTCAGGTTGGTGGATGCATCGCGGATGACCGCACCACAATATTCACTTCCCCCATTAGTTCTTAAAGCGAATAGTTTTTCAGAAACCAGATCAAGGTCCTGAGTGAGTGGAGTGACCTGACGGATGTAATTTTCATCCCGGATTCCATCATTTCCATATTCATAAAGGGCAATTTCCACTTGTGGAGTCTGGCCGTTATACTTTAGCGTGGTTAATGTATTGACGATATTCCACAGTCTTGATTTCGCCTGTTCAATTAATCCGTCCATACTGTTGGAAGTATCAAGCAAAAGAGCTACCTGGATCTTGTTATCCTTTGATAATGCGTCTACAGGAAGCACGGAAGCATTTTGTACCGTTAATTCAGCGTTTTTGGGATCACTTTTCAAGCAGCTGATTGCCGGATTGGTACCGGAGTTTAAGAAAGCTGCTGCAATGGCTAAAATTTTTAAAGTTGTCATATTATTATTTTTTATAGGTTATCTGCTGTAATTGGACCTGTATAAAAGATGGTATTTCATCGTTTATTGTTTTAATGATGAAGTAAAATTACCTGTATTAAACCCTGAGATTCGGGATACTTGGTGAAAGATGGTTTTCACTTGGTGAGTAACCACGGAAGCAGGAATTTTTCTATAAATAGGCTTATTAAATAAGTGGTTAGAAAAACTTACAAAAAAGGCTGTCAACAAAGTGGCAGCCTCTTTTAAATCTGTTATTTTAAAGGATTTCGTATCTTGTTTTGATACTGTATTTCAGTTTGATGTTTTCAATATTGTCAAAGGAAAAATCTACCGGAGCATCTGCCATTTCTAGCTGAACATTGCTCATTCTGCTTTTGTACGCAACAGGCATTACAGTATCGCTCGTATAATCTTCAATTTCTACAATTTCAAGAACATTACCTACTTTCTTACCCATACTTTCCAGCAGATAATCTGCCTTTTCTTTTGCCGCTTTTAAAGCATTGATCTTTACGGCTTTTCTGAAGTCTGCAATCTTAGTGTTCTTTACTTCTGAAATGCTCAGGTTGCTTACCCATTTCTGATTCAGGTCTTCAAAGATTCTGCTGAGGTTCGATTTTGCATTAGCTTTAAATGCATAGTTCTTAGAAAACTTTCCGTTTTTGGCATAAATGTTCTGATAAGATGATTTGAACTTGATATCCTCGTTCTTTACCCCTGCATTCTTTAAGATCTCAAACATCTTTTTTTCATTGTCTGCCAGATCATTTTTGTTATCTGCTTTTATTCCGAGGCTGAAGGTTACTTCATCCGGTTCTACTTCCATTTCAGCAACCCCTGTTACTTCGATTGCGTTTTTCTTTACTTCCTGAGCGTTTGCAAAACTCCCCAGCGTTACAATTCCGATTAATAAAAAATGTTTCAATTTCATAATTTCTTGTTTTTAAATTTTTAATTACTGATGTAAAATTAGGCAGATCTGGAGCCGGAAATTGGAAGACTTGGTGAAAGAAGGCTTTCGCTTGGTGGATACGTAAAAAAAGACAGTTCATATAGAAACTGTCTTTTATAAAGTATATTTTATATTCGTAAACGGGGAAAGATAATAGTTAATAAAGGAAATATACCTTTGAAATTTTATGGTCTTTGATTTCATAAATCGCAGTAGCTTCTGTCTTCTGACCAGACTTTATTCCGGAAACACTTTCCTTGTCAATAACCGTATTACGATTAATGATTCTCTGTTTTATCTCACAATGCAGGTCAGGTACCTTTTTAAATAGTGCTTCATATGTTTTTCTCATACTTTCTTTACCTTTACTTATCAAAGTATTGGGGAATGAATAGATTTCAACATCTTCCGCATAGGGTTCAAGAAAAGCATCTATATTTTGTGCATTATAGCCATTTACCTGCTGCTGTACAAGTATCTCAGGGGTAATCTTCAGTATTTTATGAGGATCGAACGTCTTGCCGTTCTTGATAACAGTTTCAATTTTTGTTAAATTGTTCAGATCTTCAATGGGATTGGCACTAAGAAGAACAAGATCCGCGGTTTTTCCAGCTTCAATACTGCCATATTGCGCCTCTTTATCAAGGATTTTTGCAGGGTTAATTGTGGCTGACTGCAGAATCTGCCAGTTGCTCAGCCCACTTTCTTTCATTGCATTGAGTTCATCCATAAAAGAAGAGGCATGCTGGGTTCCTATATTTCCTGCATCTGTACCGGCTGCAATCGTTACCCCTCCATCTGCAAGCCTTTTTAAATTGACCCCCCGGATAGAATCCACTTTGGAAACATAAGTTTTGATCTGTTGTGAATTAAATCTTACCTTATATTTTTTTATCCATGTTGAATCAGCAGTCTCTTCCAGATGCTTCAGATCGTAGATTGAACCAATACTTTTCGGATTGGAGTTTTCCAGTTCATAGGTGTTGTAATGCTTCTTTTGGCCATAGGTATCATAATAGTTGTCAATTACAGTCAGGGTAGGGCAAAGGACTGTTTTTCTGGATTTTAAAAGTTTTATAAAATCATCAGAAACTATTTCATCTTCGATATTATGAACCAGATAATCCGCTCCGTTCAGAACTGCTGTTTCGGCTGTAAAGCGTTCTGTGGCATGAACAGCAACTTTTAAATTGTTCTTATGGGATTCCTCAATAATGGTTTTAATCACAGGCTCGAGCTTTTTAGTCTGCTCTTTTGCTTTTTGAGGATCTTTCTCCAATATAATATACCATATTTTGATAAAGTCAGGCTTATACGGAAGCTGTTCCTGAACATACTTTTTTGCATCTTCAACAGTTAGTGCCAGTTTAAAAGGTTCGTCCTTATCAAGATTTTTAAAAGCTTCCGGTTCATATGTTGTAATAAGAGGACCTGACATATATACAGAAGGAAGACTGTCATTCTTTTTTAAAGAATCCCTGAGTGTAAGAAAATTATAGGTTGCCCCGGGATCAATTACAGAAGTAATTCCTGACCGGAGATAATATTGAAGGAAATTCTCCATATGATGATGTCCCCAGCTGATTTCCTGCTCATAAGGAACATGTTTTTTCAGATTAAGTGCATCGGGCCTTGTATACAATCCACCGCTCTGAAAAAAATGGATGTGCGAATCAGTCATTCCGGGAATGAGATATTTCCCTTCACCATTGATAATATGCGAGTTTTGAGGTATTTTTACCTGTTTATTGGGTTTAACAGCAGTAATGACGCCATCAGTAATGATTACTGTTTGGCCAGGAATCATTTTTTTATGAATAACATCAGCTATGCTAACGTTTTGAATATAAGTCTGTGCTTTGATACCACCAAAGCAAAAAAACAAAACCAATAGGAACTGAAATTTTTTCATGGTCTCTTTTAAGTGAAGTACAAATATACATAAAGCCTTATTCAATCGAATCAAAAATTGTAAACGGTTTTAAAATGCAGTTGGTTACCAGATAAATATAGAGAAAGGCAAACTTGATGAAATGTGGTTTTGACTTGGTAAAGGATAGGATGGGATATATAAAGTTTTAGTTACTTTGCAGTAAAGATCTGAATTTCGTGAAACTGATTTTTAAAATTGCCTTTATTTTGATATGTACTGTGGGAAATTTTCTCGCAGCACAAGACTCTGTAAAGGTTTCCAAGGTTGTCAGATCTGTTGCAAAGCTGAAAAAAGCAGTAGATAGTAACGATAATAAGGCAGTTGCTGATACCTATGTAAGCCTGGCAAATGATTATTATAACCAGGGGAATTATGCAAAAAGTGAGGAATACCTTATTAAAGCAAAAAATATCTATCAAAATCTTAATGACAAGAAAAATCTGGAAGTCGTTACCAGAAAGTTGGCCCAGTCACAGGAAAAACAAAATAAAATAGCACCGGCCATCAGCAACTACAGTATGGCCGCACAAATGGGGTATAGTGAAAAAAGCAGGGCAGTCAATACCAATGATGTAGCCAGGCTTTCATCCCCTAGTCCGGAACAAAAAGCGGATGCAATTCAGAATAATATTGATATCAGCAAAAAAGAAAATGAACAGACTGCCTTAGCTGAAAGTTACAGTCAGCTGGCAGAAGTCAATCTGCAGCAGAATAATGTTTCCAAAGCAGAGGCAAATCTTAATACAGCTTATACAATATCTAAAAAAGAAGCACCCCGGCAGGCATTGGAGATTAATCAGAAACTGGCAAATCTCTATGTGGAGAACAGGAACTTTGAAAAAGCTATTGAAGCCAAAAAGAAAGTTCTGAAAGAAGATTTTGTAAAAGAAAATTCTCAGGAAAAAGTTAACCAGATTCAGGAGCTTGCGGATATTTATCTCAAGAAAAATGATCCTGGTGAAGCGGTAACCTTATTGGAAAATGCTTATGGAATAGCATTGGATAAAGGACATACTCTGGAAGCGCAGAAAAGTGTTAAAAAGCTGGATAGTCTTTATGACAGAGCCGGAAATACAGAGGCTTCCGTTAAACTGTACAGAGATTTTCTGGAAAAACTTCCTGCTTTGGTTTCCAAGGACAGGAGTCTGGTAGACAGTAAAATACTGGAAGATACAGAGCAGAGAATTTCACAGCTTGAAAAAGAAAAAGAACTGAAAGATGAACTGATCCGGAAAAAGAATGTTTTCAATTATAGTTTGATCGGGACCTTAATCCTTTTAACAGCCCTTATGATCTTCATCTTTATGACGCTTAAAAAAGTTCAGGTCAAAAATAAAAAAATTGCACTTCAATCACTCAGAAGGGAGATGAATCCACATTTTATTTTTAATAGTCTGAATAGTGTCAATCATTTTATCGCAACAAATAACGAGCTGGAAGCCAATCAGTATCTGACAAAATTTTCTAAACTCATGCGGGGAGTGATGGAGAATTCTACTGAAGACTTTATTCCGTTTCACCAGGAGCTCGATCTTCTTCAAAATTATCTTGCCCTGGAAAAAACACGTTTTGCTGATAAGTTTGATTATGAAGTGGAAGTGGATGAAAATCTGAATCTGCATAGCCAACAGATTCCCGGAATGCTTGTACAGCCATTTCTGGAAAATGCAATCTGGCACGGGCTTCGTTACAGGACCGGAAAGGGATTTTTAAAACTGGAATTTGAAAAGGAAGAACAATATTTAAAAATTACTATTGAAGATAACGGAATAGGAATTGAAGAGAGTAAAAAGCAGAAAACCCGGCATCAGAAAACAAGAGAAGGGCGGGGGATGAAAAATACTATGGAAAGGATCCGGTTATTGAACGAGTTGTACAAAAAAAATATTACCTGTACTGTAAAAGATAAGGGAAATAATAAAGGAGTCCTGATCATCCTGAAAATTAATCTGACTTAAAAAATATTGACAATGAATAATCTGTTTAAATTAATCATATTATCTTTATTTTCTACCACGATGCACGGACAGGGCGTGGATGATGCCAGGATGAATCAGATCCTGAAAAGTCTTAAACTGGATAGGGCAGATATTAAAGAGGAATTCTGTACAGAAAAGAAAATGCCGAATGCTGAAGACTCTTATATTATTGTAATTCCTGTTATTCAGGGAAAAGAAGAAGCAGATTTTTTCACTGTCAGAAACTATATACTGATTACGGATAAAAAAGGACTGATCAAAAATCAGTATTTCGACCCTGCGGAAATTACCTCAGATGCTATTATGCTGAGAGATATAACAATTGATACCGGATTATATAACATTTCTGCCAATATCCGGGCTTTCGGGGTTAAAGTAGGATTTCTTGGAAGCAGCAGGCCTAACCCTTATTCATCGGAAGATCTTTCACTATATTATCCGGAAGGTAAAACATTAAAAAAAGTTTTAGACCAGTTCAGATTTGAAACCAGTCGTGGAGAATGGGATACCCAATGTGCCGGAGAATTTACAAATGAAGATTCTTTCATTATTATGGATAAATCCAAAACGAATAGCTTCACTGACCTTAAGGTTAAAACCGTTTCAGTAACAACAGTAAGTAAAGAGGTGGGAGGAGAATGTGAAAGCAGGGAGACTTCGGAAACTACCTATAGAAGTTTAAAATTTATAAACGGGAAATATCAGTAAACTCTATCTGTTATTTAATAAAACTCAATGAAAATAAAAGCTGTAATTGTAGACGATGAAATCATTGCACGGGAAGTTTTAAGAAACTATCTCATTAAATATTGCCCCCAGGTTGAAATTCTTGGAGAGGCAGAGAATATAAAAGAAGCTGTTCCACTGATCACGGAAAAACAGCCACAGTTGGTTTTTCTGGATGTTGAGATGCCTTTTGGAAATGCCTTTGATGTTCTGGAAGCTACAAAAGAATTTTCATATGAAACCATTTTTATCACGGCATTTTCACAATATTCGCTGCAGGCTTTAAACAGGTCGGCAAGTTATTATATCTTAAAACCTATAGATATTCAGGAACTGATTCTTGCAGTAAATAAAGTAGCAGAAAATGTGGAGAAAAAAGAAGAACTCAACAGAAATAAAATTTTGTTGGAAAATTTAAAGCTAAAGCCCGAAAAACAACAGCTCATCCTGCCAACTTTGCAGGGTTTTGATGTTGTAAAGGCAGAAGATATTGTGAGGCTTCAGGCAGATGGTAATTTTACACAGGTGTATCTTACAGACGGTTCTAAAAAAATGGTCTGCCGTTTTCTGAAACATTTTGATGATCTTCTGGAAAATCCTTTTGTGAGAGTTCACCGGTCACATATTATCAATACCGGTTTTGTAAAATCATATCACAAGAGTGGAACAGTAATGCTTTCTGATGATACAGAAATAGAGGTTTCCGGCAGTTTTAAAGATAACTTTCTGAAAGCCTTTTCTTAAATTTCTGTTTGTTAACAGTTTTAAAGGCACTATTTTTGACGTTTTATAACAACCACACAAAAATTCTGTTATGAAAACTCTTCACAAAATTATTATTCCTGTTTCTCTAGGAGCACTGGGTTATATTATTTTCAGTTCATATTCTGTAGGGATTCCCAAAGGAGCTGCTGCTGTAAATAACTTTGATACGAAAAAATATCTCGGAAGATGGTACGAAATAGCCCGTTTTGATTATCGTTTTGAAAAAAACCTGGATAATGTTACAGCTGAATATTCAGAAAATCCTGATGGAACGATACAGGTGACTAATAAGGGCTACAACTATGTAAAAAAAGTGTGGGAAGAAGCTATCGGAGAGGCCAGATTTGTAAAAAATAAAAATGAAGCAAGGTTGAAAGTTGCCTTTTTCAAACCTTTTTGGGCTGGATATAATGTCATTGATATTGATGAAGACTATCAATATGCCTTGGTTGCGGGAAGCAGCTTAAAATACCTCTGGATATTATCCCGAACCCCAACTATTCCTGAAAGTATCCGGCAGCGTTTCCTTGAAAAAGCAAAAAGGATCGGATATCGTACGGATGAACTGATCTGGGTAAGACATAATAAATAACAAATAAGCCTGTATATCTGACTTTATAGCAAAATCGCAAAAAGTAAATCCTGGAAAATATTTTCTGACAGTTTATTTTTTGCGATTTTACTTCACAGTGTATTCTTTTTCACTGTCTGATTTTTGCCGTCAGCTCCGGATATATTCTTTCCATTCTTCAAAGCGGTGATCAATGATCTGTTTCATCAGATCATAGTTTTCATAAGTATCCTCGATATGATAAAACGTTTCATATTCGTAATCATTTTCTTCAGCTTTAGCATCAAAAAGGTTTACATAATCATCGGCAAAAGAACTGAATTTATTTCCAAAATCAGTATCATCAGCATAGTAATCTTTTGCAAAACGATTTCCAAGGTCATTCAGGTCATACTCTGAAAACTTGCCATCACAATAATCCATAACAAATTCAGCCCCTGTAATTTCTCTTCTTTTTAATTTTTCAATTCCTTCTTCATGATCTTCCTTCAGTTCATCAGAAATCAGCTCATTATGAATACACCAGTTCAGAAACATTCCGGTATGGGTAGCCCCGTTTTTTTCAGGGAGACCTTCAGGAAAATCACCGCCATAATGCCACGAGGCGTCATCATATTTAGACATAGTTTTAATTGTAATTTTAATAACTTTTACCAAAAATAGAAAAAATCAATTTATATTGTTGTTCACAGAGAATTTTCCGTCATTTGCAGGAGAATTTTTTCAAGAAACTGATATATGGAAAAAGCTGTTCTGATAACAATTGGTGATGAAATCCTCTCAGGAAATACAATAGATACCAATTCCAACTTTATTGCCTCTGAACTTAAAAATATTGGTATAAAAGTTTCTCAGATATATACAATTTCAGATGAAA
Organism: Chryseobacterium flavum; assembly: GCF_003385595.1. GTDB lineage: Bacteria > Bacteroidota > Bacteroidia > Flavobacteriales > Weeksellaceae > Chryseobacterium > Chryseobacterium flavum. The sequence continues at coordinate 24,283 of NZ_QNUE01000024.1, forward strand.
TTGAAACTATTAAAAATACATTAAAGCTTGCCTTTGAATCCGGAGACCTGGTTATTACAACAGGAGGACTGGGACCTACCAGGGATGATAAAACGAAAAAAGCACTGGCAGAATTTTTCGATGATGAGATTACCCTTGATGAGGAGACTTTTAATCATCTTAAGGCATATATGGAAAGGCGCGGACGGCTGGATATACTGGAGAGAAATAAAGAACAGGCTTTCGTGCCTTCCAAATCTACTGTTTTTCAAAATCATTATGGTACAGCGCCATGTATGATGATGGAACTTAATGGAAAGCTTAGCTATAGCCTTCCGGGTGTTCCTTATGAAGTGAAGCCATTGATCAGAGATCAGATTATTCCTTATTTACAGGAAAAGTTCAGCCTTAATTATATTCATACACGGATCGTTTCTGTTGTTGGAATTCCTGAAAGTGTTCTTGCTGATATTATTGAGGACTGGGAGCTTGATCTTCCGGAAAATATAGCATTGTCTTATCTTCCGGTAGGAACCCGTGTCAAGCTAAGGCTTACCGCATCAGGAGATAACGAAGATTTCTTAAAAGAGCAAACGGAGAATGAAATCCAAAAGTTACTTCCGTTGATAAAAGATCATGTGATTGCAACCTCTGAAGATAGAATTGAAAATATTCTGTCAGAATTGCTTACGGGAAAAAAACTTACCATTTCTACTGCGGAAAGCTGTACCGGGGGTGAACTTTCGAAGATGATCACTTCAGTTCCCGGAAGTTCAAAACATTTCATGGGAGGAGTCGTAACGTATGCGACAGAGAAAAAAGCTGAAATTTTAAAAGTATCGCAGGAAACGATAGATAAATATACGGTTGTAAGCGAGCAGGTAGCCCGGGAAATGGCAGAAGGCTGTCAGAAATTATTTGATACAGATATAGCTCTCTCCACAACGGGTGTAGCAGGTCCGGGGAAAGGTGAGGATGGTAAAGAAGTAGGAACAGTATTTTATACGATTCGGATCAATGATCAGGAAGTGACTTCAAAATTGTATATGCCTCATCTGGACCGGCTGGACTTTATGAATTTCGTTTCCCAGAAGGTAATTCAGGATCTGGTTGGGATTTTGGTTAACAGCAGGTAATGGATTTAATATTTAATTAAATTTGTTTTCATGAAAAAGTAACAAATAGTAAATAAATCATACATATTGTATAAATTGTTATCATAATGAAAAAACTAACGCTTTCTTTGTTTTTATTAGCAGGAATATGTTCACAAAATACAGTGAATGCCCAGGCTAAAGTAACTAAAACAGTAGTAAACAACACCGATAAAGGCCTGGACATTAGCCTTATGGATACTTCTGTACGTCCACAGGATGATTTTTATAACTATGTAAGTGGAACTTGGATGAAAACTGCCAAAATTCCTTCTGATAAGCCGACTTGGGGAAGCTTTAATAAACTGGCTGAGGATACGGATAACAACTCTATGACAATCCTGAACTCTCTTTTAAAAGATAAATTTGTGGAAGGGAGCGAAGGAAAAAAAATTCAGGATCTGTATGCTACCTACATGAATATGCAGAAGAGAAATGCTGACGGAATCAAACCTATTCAGGAAAATCTGAGTAAAATAGATGCCATTAAAAGTATTGCAGATCTTCAGAACTATCTTGCTTCCGTAACAAGGGAAGGAGAAAATAATTTCTACGGATGGGGAGTGTACGCAGACCTGAAAGATTCTAAAATGAACGCTGTTTATTTGGGAGAGGCTTCTCTTGGATTGGGAAGAGATTACTACCAGAAAGTAAATGATAAAAATACAGAAGCTATTGCTGAATATCAGAAATATGTAGCTTCCATGCTAAAAGAGTTAGGATACAAAAATGCTGACGAAGCAGCTAAAGGTATTGTGAATTATGAGAAGAGTATTGCTCAGACTTACCTGACAAATGAACAGAGCCGCGATAATACACTTCAGTATAATCCTCAGACTATGACTGAGCTTTCAGCTTTGGTAAAAGGAGTTGACCTTCCAGCTTATCTTAAGAAAGTAGGAGTAAATACGGATAAGGTAATCATAGGAGAACTTGGATATTATAAAAACTTTGATAAACTGGTGAATGCCCAGAATCTTCCTGTAATAAAAGATTACCTGAAATTTCACATGATCAACGGAAGTGCTTCATACCTGAGTGAGAATTTAGGAAATATGAGATTTGCCTTTTATGGTAAATATCTAAGAGGACAACAGGAGCAGAGAGCTCTTAATAAAAGAGGATATGAGCTGATCAACGGTTCTTTGGGAGAAGCTTTCGGTAAACTTTATGTTGAAAAATATTTCCCGGCAGAAGCTAAGGCTCAGATGGTGGAACTGATTGACTATCTGAAGAAGAGTTTTGCAGTACACATCAATAACCTGGCATGGATGTCCTCCACAACAAAGGAAAAAGCAATGCAGAAATTAAATAAATTTACTGTTAAAGTGGCTTATCCGGATAAATGGAAAGATTACTCAAAATTAGAAATTATTCCTGAAGCGAAAGGAGGTACCCTATATAAAAACCTACAGAATATTGCGGAATGGCAGTATAATAAAGATCTTGCTAAAATCGGTAAACCTGTTGACAAAACAGAATGGGGAATGACTCCGCAAACCGTAAATGCTTACTATAATCCGGTAAATAACGAGATCGTATTCCCTGCTGCAATCCTTCAGCCGCCATTCTTCAACCCTAAGGCTGATGCTGCCGTGAACTTTGGCGGGATCGGTGCGGTAATCGGTCATGAAATGAGTCATGGATTTGATGATTCAGGGGCACAATTCGATGCAGATGGTAATCTGGTAGACTGGTGGACTCCTGAAGATAAAGCAAATTTCGAAAAAGCAACAAAAGCTCTTGCTTCTCAATATGATAAATATGAACCTGTAAAAGGAACTTTTGTAAACGGTACTTTTACAAATGGTGAAAATATTGCAGATTTAGGAGGGGTAAATATTGCCTATGATGCTCTTCAGATGTATTTAAAAGATAAAGGAAATCCAGGTAAAATCAGCGGATTTACCCAGGATCAGAGATTTTTCTTAAGCTGGGCAACCGTTTGGAGAACTTTATCAAGTGAAAAGTACATGATTAATCAGGTGAAGACAGATCCGCATTCTCCTGGTTATTTCAGAAGTTTTGGTCCACTGATTAACGTTGATGCATTCTATAAAGCATTTGATGTGAAAAAAGGAGACAAACTATATAAAGCTCCGGAAGACAGAATTAAAATCTGGTAAAATATAAAGGAGGCTGTTTAAAAAGACAGCCTCTTTTTTTTATTATTTTTTTTCAAACAATAAAATTTGCAAATTTTTTTAATGATAGTCTTGGGTTTTATGTATATAATTTCCATCATTTACGAATTATCATTCATTACTTATTATAAAGTTTGTATATTTGATACGCTTGTGTAAAATCAAAAATTATCTTAATGAAAAAGCTAAATATTGGAGTACTTGCTCTGGCGGGTATTGTATTTCTAAATTCATGTGGTACAGCAAAAACTGCAGGTACAGACAGTAAAACTGAAGTTAAAACCGCTGCTGCCGATCCGGTGAAAGAAGAAATGAAAGAAGAGGGAATTAATTTATCCTATATGGATACCAATGTACGTCCGCAGGATGATTTTTTTAGCTATGTAAATGGAAATTGGGTTAAAAACACACAAATTCCATCAGATAAAGCCAATTGGGGATCTTTCAACGCTTTAAGAGAAAATGTAGATGATGCCTCGTTGGATATATTAAACAAGATCTTATCAGAAAAATATTCTGAAGGTTCAGAAGGACAGAAAATTCAGAATCTTTATGCTTCTTTTATGGATACCAATAAAAGAAATGCGGATGGTTTAACACCTATCCAGGGTGATCTGGCAAAGATTGATGCCATTAAAAATCTTAATGATCTTCAGAAATATCTTCTGGAAGCTACAAGATTAGGTGATAATTCCTTTTACGGATGGAGAGTAAGCGCAGATATGAAGAATTCTAAAATGAATGCTGTATATCTTGGTGGTCCTGATCTGGGTCTTGGAAGAGATTACTACCAGAAAGTAAATGATGCCAATACAAAAACTTTAGCCGAATACCAGACATATGTCGGAAAGCTGTTTGGTGTTTTAGGATATAAAAATTCAGTTCAGGCTGGGCAGAATGTTGTTGATTTTGAGAAACAGCTTGCCAATTACCTCCTGACCCTTGAGCAAAACAGAGATGCTAATCTGAGATACAACCCTAAAAACGTATCTGAATTATCAGGATTGGTTAAAAATATTGATCTTGCCAAATACTTAAAGGATGCGGGAGTAAATACAGACAGAGTAATCATCGGGGAACTGAAATATTATCAGAACATGGATCAGTTCCTGACACAGAAAAATCTTCCTTTACTTAAAGACTATTTAAAATATCATTTAATTAATGGTAACGCCAGCAATTTAGATGAGAAGCTGGAACAGATCAGATTTGATTTTTATTCCAAATATTTGCAGGGACAAAAAGAGCAGCGTCCAATGAATAAAAGAGGATTGACTCTGGTGAATGGAGTGTTAGGAGAAGCCTTTGGTAAACTGTATGTTGAAAAATATTTTACTCCTGAAGCAAAACAGCAAATGGAGACTTATATTGATTATCTGTTAAAATCCTTTAAAAACCATATTGATAATATAGACTGGATGTCTCCTGAAACAAAAGTAAAAGCACAGGAAAAGCTGTCTAAATTTACAGTGAAAATTGCATATCCTGATAAATGGAAAGATTATAGTAAATTAAAGGTAGATGCTCCTGCTCAGGGTGCTACCTTATATTCGAACCTGCAGAATGTTTCAGCGTGGCAATACCAGAGAAGTTTAGATAAAGTGGGTAAACCTGTGGATAAAACAGAATGGGGAATGACTCCACAGACTGTAAATGCATATTACAGCGGATCAAATAATGAGATTGTATTCCCTGCAGCTATTCTTCAGCCACCATTCTATAACCCGAAAGCTGATGCAGCTGTGAATTTTGGAGGAATCGGAGCCGTGATCGGGCATGAAATCTCTCACGGATTTGATGACAGCGGATCCCGCTTTGATGGAGACGGAAACCTTAACAACTGGTGGACGGATGCTGACCGTAAGAACTTCGATGCAAAAGTAGGACAGCTTGCTGCACAGTATAATGCCTATGAACCTGTGAAAGGAAGCTTTGTAAACGGTAAATTTACAAGTGGAGAAAATATCGGTGATTTAGGCGGAGTATCCGTTGCATATGATGCACTTCAGATGTATTTAAAAGACAAAGGAAACCCTGGTAAAATCAGTGGATTTACCCAGGATCAGCGTTTCTTCATGAGCTGGGCAACTGTCTGGAGAACAAAAGCTACAGATCAGTATATGATCAATCAGGTAAAAACAGACCCGCATTCTCCGGGAGTGTACAGAGCATTTGGTCCGTTGGTGAACCAGGATGCATTTATAAAAGCATTCGATATCAAACCTGGTGATAAAATGTATAAAGCCCCTCAGGACAGGATAAAAATCTGGTAGGAATTACCAAAAATTGTTAGAAAATAAAAACGCATCAAAATTGATGCGTTTTTATTTTATTTTTTCATAGCTTAGTGATATCGTAAAGTAATGATTTTATGTTATATAATTAGTTGTAAATTTAAATAAGTCAAGAAAAATCTTGACAAAATTTTGTATGTTACAGTTTTTTTTTAAATTTAAACATTGGATTGGTAATTTATTTGATTCATCCGTAAATTACTCTAAGACAGATCCTAATCAAAATAGAAAATCTCAAAATAATAATAATATGGCAATGTTTAATTATGGTGTTGGCGGAAACGAGGTAAAAGTAGACGCTAATGAAGCTATCCAGGAAATACAGGAAAATAAATCACTGATAGTTAGCCAGCTTACAACAGAAGAATCTTATACTCCCGAAATTGTTACGGGTTTAAAAACAGTAGAAGATGTCTTCAAACACTTTCAACCTTCTGTATCTGTGCAACATGAAACAGAAGACGGAGGTGTTGTGGAAGAAGAATTCCGTTTTCAGAACCTTGCGGATTTTACTCCTAAAAGCCTTACTCAGAAATCAGATTACCTTCAACAGCTGAGTATGGAACAGGAGCAGTACAACAAAATAGTACGACAGCTGAAAACAAACAAAATTCTACGAAATATGCTGGAAAATGATCAGACAAGAGCAGCATTTATAGAAGTATTGAAAGAAGTGGCACAAGAACTTGAAAAATAATTAAAGACTTACATTAAATCATGGATAGCAAATTACAGGCGCAGGAAAGCCAGCAGCAGGGACAGCAGCAACACGCAGGGCAGCCGAAAGGTAACCCGCTTGCAGAGCTCAATAAGATGGGAGGTTTTGGCTTTGTTGAATCCGTCGTGGACGGGATCGCCAATATGAACCCTACGAGAAAGGCAAGGAAAGAAATTTTCCTTAACGACAGCAATAAAGCAGAAGAAAGAAAAGAGCTTTTACAGAAGATCAATCTTTGGGTAAGTCTTTTGGAAGGCAATGAATCTGCAGATAAAATGGCTGAAACATGTAAAAATAAAGCACAGCAGGCTGATCAGAACCTTAAGAAAAACCTTAAGAATACACTTGATGCAGTTCGTTTGCTGGAAACGAATTACAGAACAGTTGCTCAGTTCTATAAAAATACAGAATTAGATAAAGTAGACAACGTAAGCATTGTTAATGCAAGCCTTGAACAGGTTTCAGATCTGGATAATCCTTTATTTATTGATGCAATTTCTGAAGAGTTCAAGAATTACTATGACCGTTTAGATCTTAGAGATAATTACTCAATTCTTGCAATACCAGGATATCTTGGTTCAAATAAAGTGATTGAGAAATGGGCAAAGATCTGTAATGAGAATAAAGTAATGATGGTTACGGATTTTGCAAACCTTGATAAACCGGATGATGTAGTTGATTTATTCCATTCTGCAAACCTTACAGGAGGAGAGCTTCACAGAAGTAATGTAATCATGACCTGTAACTGGCTGGTAGGACGTGGTAAAGCTGAAGAAGTAGGAGAAGAGGAGAACGTGGAACTTCCGCCTTCCACTTCATTAGCCGGAAAAATCCATAAAACTCTGATGTCTCAGGTAGCAGCAGGTAAAAAGCACGGTAATATCAACGAAGTAGATGCTGTAAAGTTTGAACTGAAAAAAAGCGAAATTTCTCAGCTTGAAAAAATGGGTCTTGTACCAATGGTTAATGAATACGGTAAAATTATGGCTTTCTCTGCCAAAACATTATTTACCGGAGACAATATCGGTCTTCAGACGTATTCCGTAGTTCGTGTATTTGACTATGTAACCAAAGTTCTGCTTGACTTCCTGAACAGAAGAGCCTTTGAAAACTGGAATGCTAAGAATGAAGATGATCTGAGAAGACAGATCGTTACCTTCCTGGATAATATCAAGGGACCAGACAAACTGATCGAAAAATTCAAAATTGTCAGATTCGAACAGGACAGAGTAAATAAAGACAGAGTATGGCTTGATATCCGTATGACTCCGTATTTCCCTACAAAAAGCTTTGTTATTAAACTTGACGGGCATAAGGGGGATGATGGAAATGAATGGGATGCAGAATATACTCAGGAATAAGAAAATTATTTTTAAATCATAAAAACCGATGCAATTTTTTACATCGGTTTTTTTCTACCAGCACTTATGAACATTAATATGAATAAAAAGCTTATCATTTACGTGCCTTTTTTGTTGCTCATGCTTATGGTAAGTTGTGAAAAGAAATATCAAAGTCCTGCTCATTATAAAAATGACCTGTTTGCCAATGAAAATGAAGAAGGAAAAGCCTATATTATGAATGAAGAAGAATGCTTTGATGGCAGTGAAATGGTTATTGCCAGTTCAGAGGTAAAATTGGTCGATAGTTCAAAAGGACGGGGAAGACCATTCTATATTTATAAAATCAGATCAGGTAAGGTACTGAAAACCATAAGGGACTCTGTGACGGAATATCCGATGCAATTTCTGTCAGCACAGAGGTTAAAACTTAAAAATGACTCTATATATGTATATCTGAAGAGCCTTCAGGGATATCGCTTTATAGCAAAAGACCGGAATCTCAGATATCAGTGGCTGAAAGCTGCTCCTGTATATTCTGTAAAAAAACAATAAATAGCCTATCTTTGCATACTCAAATAAACCATATGAAGACACGGTTTATTTAATAGTAAAACAAATTAAGGTTTTTGGAAAAAAATAGAACAGCTACGGAATTTCTTCATATAGGAAACAGGCTTTTAGACTGGTATAAAAATAACGCAAGAGACCTTCCTTTCAGGCAGACAAAAGATCCATATAAGATCTGGATCTGTGAAATTGTATTTCAGCAGACCAGGATAAACCAGGGATTAAATCATTACAATAACTTCATTAAAAGGTTTCCGGATATAAAAACTTTAGCGGAAGCCGGAGAAAATGAGGTTTTACTCTATTGGAAAGGTCTGGGTTATTACTCAAGGGCAATTAATATCCACAAGGCAGCGAAGCAGATCATGAATGATCATCAGGGTGTATTTCCATCTCTGTATGAAGATATTTTAAAATTAAAAGGAGTTGGAAAATATACTGCAGCAGCAGTTTCAAGCATTTGTTTCGGAGGAAGCCTGCCTGCAGTTGACGGGAATTTTTACCGTGTCTTAAGCCGTTTTTTTGCTGATGATTTTGATGTTTCCAATTCAAGGGCTTTTACCTACTTTTCTGAGTTGGCAACTCTGGTTATGCCGGAGAATGTTGGTGATTTCAATCAGGCAATGATGGATCTGGGTTCAGAAATCTGTAAGCCTAAAAATCCACTTTGTGAGGAATGTCCTATCAGTGGAGAATGTCTGGCATTTTCATTACAAAAAACATCTGATTATCCTGTAAAGACAAAAAAAACAAAAGCAGAAAACCTTTCTCTGATTTACTATTTTATTCACAGAGAAGGACAATTCCTGATACATCAGAGACCGGATGATTTTATCTGGAAAAAACTATTTGAGTTTCCTTCTTCTCTTCCGTCAGAAATGGAAAGATTTGTTACTGGTTCTAAAATAATCAACCATAAACTGACTCACAAAAACTTAACCATTGAAATAGTTAATGTTGAGGTCAGTTCCGAGAAAGTATGGAATGATTTTATAATTGAAAATCAGTACCTCATCACAGATGTTGAAGGCTCCCATGAAAAATCCTTCCCGAAACCTCTGGAAAATTACATTCAAAACTCTCTGAAAGACTGAAATTTGTCTCCTTAAATCTGAAATCTAATTTGTACTTTTGCAAAATGATTAAAAAAGTCATTTTTATTTTTGTATCACTGCTGTTAATTTCATGTGGAAAAGACCCTGTCCCGAAACCTTACGGAGAACTGCGTCTGGAATATCCGGCTCCCAGATATCAGAAATTTGAAAACAATTGTGCCTATACTTTTGAATATTCAGATTTTGCTTCTGTGACTGATGCCAAAAGGCCCTGCTGGTATTATCTGAATTATCCAAAGATGAAAGCAAAGCTTTTTATTACCTATTATCCGATACAGAATGATTTTGCAGAACATATTAAGGAAGCTGAGAAAATGGTGTATGAACATACCATCAAAGCCAGTGCTATTGATACAAAATCTTTTGAGTATCCGGAAAAGAAGGTGTACGGAAACTTCTATGAACTAAAAGGACAAACTGCTTCCAATCTTCAATTTTACATTACAGACAGTACAAAACATTTTGTGACTGCTTACCTATATTTTAATACGAGACCTAAACCGGACTCTCTGGCTCCCGCAGTAAACTATATCAAAAATGATATGAAGCATCTGCTGGATTCTTTTGAATGGAAAAAATAATTACTTTTAATATACATTGAAAAATATATGAAACTTTTAGTTGTAGGAAGTGTTGCATTTGATGCAATCGAAACACCATTTGGTAAAACGGACAAAATTTTAGGCGGTGCTGCCACTTATATTGGAATCACTTCATCTATTTTAGGCGTTAAATCTGGTATTGTTTCTGTTGTAGGAGGAGATTTTCCACAGGAGCATCTTGATATGTTCACAAGCAGAGAAGTAAATATCGAAGGGATTGAAATCGTAAAAGAAGGAAAAACTTTCTTCTGGGCCGGAAGGTATCATAATGATCTGAACACCAGAGATACATTAGCTACCGAAGTGAATGTACTGGAGAATTTTGATCCTAAGATTCCGGATTCAATGCAGGATGCTGAAATTTTATTACTCGGAAACCTACACCCCGGAGTTCAGCTTTCAGTACTTGAAAAAATGAACAACCGTCCTAAGCTTGTCATCCTTGATACTATGAATTTCTGGATGGATACGGCCTGGGATATACTTATGGATATGATTGCTAAAACAGATGTGATTACAATTAATGATGAAGAGGCTAGACAGCTTTCAGGAGAATATTCGCTGGTAAAAGCTGCTAAGAAGATTCATACCATGGGACCTGAATATGTAATTATTAAGAAAGGAGAACATGGCGCTCTGCTTTTCCATGATAATAAGGTATTTGCTATTCCGGCACTTCCTTTGGAAGATGTTTTTGATCCGACAGGTGCAGGAGATACTTTTGCAGGAGGTTTTGCAGCTTATCTTGCCAAGAAAGGAAAAATTGATTTCGAAACCATGAAATCTGCACTTATCGTAGGGTCTGCAATGGCTTCATTTACAGTAGAAAAATTTGGAACAGAAAGAATTCAGGAGGTAAAAGAATCCGATATGTTTAGCCGATTGAGACAATTCAAAGAATTAACGACATTTGATATTGAAGTGCAGTAAATAAGTCTTTTTAAGAAATATTTATAATAAAAAATTGAGTGAAATTCGTTAAGAATTCTAAATTTGCAACTTGTTTAAAATAGTAAAATGACACATAAACTAAAAATCACTTTTCTTCTTGGGGTTTTCATGATGATTTTTTCTTCAAATATGATGAAAGCTCAGTTAAAACAAGGAGATTTAGTGGATGGTATTGCTGCTGTTATCGGTGATGAGATTGTTTTGGAATCCGATGTGATCGAACAGATGAATTATGGAAAGCAGCAGGGAGCTACAGACACTGATAAATGTGAGTTCCTGGAAAACCTGATCAGTAATAAACTGCTTGTTTACGAAGCAAAAAAGGATACACTAATTGAAAACCGTTCTGCAGCGATCAAGGAACAGGCCAATGCAAAATACCGTCAGTTGCTTTCTCAATTTCCCGATGAAAAGGCGATGCTTGCAGCTTATAAGTTCAGAAATGCCTACGAAATGAAAAATGCTATCGAAAAGATAGATACAGACCAGTATTATGGACAGGCAAAATACCAGAGAGTGACTGAAAAAGCTGATGTAACTCCGAATGAGGTAACAGATTTTTATAATCTGTATAAACTGCAGTTACCACAGGTAAAAGATGAAATAACTTTAGCCCAGATCATGATATACCCCAGTTTGACAGAAGCTCATAAACAGGATCTGATCAACAGATTAAAAAAGATTAAACAGGATATCCTGGCAGGAGAAAGTTTCGAGAGTCAGGCCAGAATTTACTCTGAAGATGAAGGATCTGCAGCAAACGGAGGACTTTATAAAAATATCAATAAAGGACAAATGGTAAAGCCATTTGAAGCAGCAGCCTTAAACCTTCAGGAGAATGAAATTTCTGATCCCGTTGAATCTGAATTCGGATATCATATCATTCAATTACTGAAAAAATCAGGTAAGGTATATGATGCAAGACATATCTTGCTGAAAGCTACTCCTACCGATGATGAAATCAAAACTGCAAAAGCAAAGCTGGACAGTATAAGAGGATTGATAATGGAGGGTAAAATGACATTTAAAGATGCAGCCTTTAAATTTTCGGATGATAAAAGAACCAAATTTAATGCTGGTGTAATTACAGGAGCAGACGGTTCAGACAAAATTGAAAGGGAAAGTATTCCGGGTACAATTACCTACGAATTAGCAGGTTTAAATAAGGGAGATATCACTACTGCTTTTGAAGATGAAGAAAATAGAAGAAAGGCAATTAAGATTATTAAATTGGAAGATGTGATTCCTGCTCACCAGATTACCTTGGAAACAGATTTCAACAGAATCAAACAAATGGCACTCAATAAAAAGAAGAACGAAATGGTTGAAAAATTTGTAAGTTCTAAACTGCCAAATATCTTTATTTCTATTAATGGACGTTATGATAGTTGTAATTTCAAATCCAACTGGAAAAAAAATACAGCTAAAAAATAAAAAAAAGCCTTCAGGATTTCTGAAGGCTTTTTTTGCCATTTTAAGTTCCATGAATTCATATTGAAAATATGGATTTAGATTTCATGTAAACCCTTTGTTTTTAGTATTTTTACGCATGAGCAATTTTATAGATTTTAATTCAGCAAAAAAAATACATCAGATGCAAACCAGTCAAAATAGGGTTACAGAACTTTTTAATATAAAATATCCGATTATACAGGCCGGTATGATCTGGCATTCCGGGTGGAGACTGGCATCTGCAGTTTCCAATTGTGGAGGATTAGGCTTAATTGGAGCAGGTAGTATGTACCCTGATATCTTACGGGAGAATATTCAAAAATGTAAACAGGCAACTGATAAGCCATTCGGCGTAAATGTTCCCATGCTGTATCCTAATCTGGAAGAAATTATCCAGATTATTCTGGAAGAAGGTGTGAAAATTGTTTTTACCTCAGCAGGAAATCCTAAAACGTATACAGAAACACTTCAGAAAGAAGGTCTGAAAGTTACCCATGTGGTTTCTTCTACCAAATTTGCAGTAAAATGCGAAGATGCCGGAGTAGATGCTGTAGTAGCGGAAGGCTTTGAGGCAGGAGGGCATAACGGAAGAGATGAAACTACAACATTTTGCCTGATTCCTAATGTCAAAAAGCATATATCCAAACCATTGATTGCTGCCGGAGGAATAGCTTTGGGTTCGCAGATTAAAGCCGCAATGATTCTTGGAGCAGATGGAGTACAGATAGGCTCTCGTTTTGCAGCTACTCATGAAGCAAGTGCCCATGAAAACTGGAAAAAGAAAATCACAGAATTACAGGAAGGAGATACACATCTTACCTTAAAAGAGCTAGCACCGGTAAGAATGGTAAAAAATAAATTTTTTGGAGAACTTGAAGATATTTATCAGAACGGCAGAAATAAAGAAGCATTAATTGCATCATTGGGAAGAGCGAGGGCTAAAAGAGGAATGTTTGAAGGTGATATGGAAGAAGGTGAACTTGAAATCGGACAGGTTTCAGCTCTGATAGATGAAGTTTTACCTGTAGAAACGGTTTTCAGTCATCTTTTAAAGGAATTTGAAGAAACAAAAATGCCTGTTTTTTAAAATAACATGATTGGGAATAATGGAGGAAAGAATAATCGATGTAAAAGGTAAAAAACTATATATAAAATATGATTTTTCATTCGGGGAGAGGCCAACGCTCATATTTTTACATGATTCTCTGGGATGTGCGCAGCTTTGGAGAGACTTTCCCGAAAGATTATCCGAAGCTACAAAATGTAATGTACTGATATATGATCGTTTGGGGTACGGAAAATCCTATCCGATGCCTACTTATGAGAGACCGGTGAATTATATGGAGCTTGAAGCAGATTTGTTAAGCAGTCTGTTGACAGAGCTTAATATTGATAAGGCAATTCTGTTCGGACATAGTGATGGAGGAACAATTGCCTTAATTACTGCTTCCAAGTACAGGGAAAAAGTACAGGCAGTCATTTGTGAAGCCGGGCATATTTTTGTGGAAGAAGTAACCTTAAAAGGAATCTATGATGCCCTGGAAACCTATAAAACCACAAACCTTGCTGAACGTTTACAGAAATATCATGGTGATAAAGTAAAAACACTTTTCAAAGCATGGACTGAGACATGGACCCGCGAAGATTACAGAACTTGGAATATTGAGTATCTTTTGAAAGATATCATTTGTCCGTTACTCTTTATTCAGGGAGATGCTGATGAATATGGAAGTTTAGAACAGGTTAACAGAACAATTAATCAGGTGGGTGGTACATCAGAAAAATATATCATTCCCGGGGCCGGACATACACCGCATAAGGAAATGCCGGACATGATAATAGAAAAATCTGCCGCGTTTATTGAGGAGATCTCCTGATGTAGGTGATGTATCCGTTATAATATCAAAAAGACTGTTTAGAAATAAGCAGTCTTTTTGATATATGTACACCTATTTGTATGAAACTAAGAGTATATATACGAAATTACACAAAATATACAAATAAAAAGGAGTGCTTTCAATCAAAAATTTTGTATGTACTTTACCGGATTTTATTTAAATATTAGAACTTTAGAAATGTAAATTTTTAATTTTATTTTTTTATCGAAATATAGATTTTATTGCTATCATATAATTAATTGCAAATCATGCAGGATTATATAATTTTTGCCTTTTTTTATTTTTAAGAACCTTCTTTTATTTAACATAATTTTTTTTGTATCCCGTAATTGCAAAAAACATACAATAAAATACACGTAACAGTGATATATATGTTGCTATTTTTGTCTTGTCAGTAATGGAGATAATTAAAAATGAGATGTTATGAAAATGATTTCAGGGAATATATTGAAAATTGGAGAGGGAAGAATAATGATATGTTTAATATGAAGCAGATAAGATTCTTATTATCTGTATCAGCAGTTGTATTTCTTAAAATACAACTGTTTCCTGTCCACTAAAAAAGAAGGTCAATACCTGTTGAAATAGAAAAATATTTAAATCAAGTATCAATAGGATAAAGATTTATGCTACATGCAGGAGGCAAAACCATTGAATAATGAAAGAAATAAGTTTTTTTATATGTTTTTAAAGATTTTGGACAATGGATTGTTCCATCATGTTCATGCTTTAAAAGAATGAGGTTTGATTAGGGAGAGATGCATTTTTGCATCTCTTTTTATTGCTTTTAAAGCAATTGGATTTCGGCTGCAATATTTTCTCTTGCCTGTGCTTCGTAAGAGTTTTTAAAATAATCGGTTTTAAAAATGTTTTCAAACTCAAGAAAGTGTTGAAGAGCCTTTTTTCGTCCCGGTTTATAAAGAAAATCCGGATAAATGGAATATTCTTTTCTGATCTGTTGGGTATATTTCAGGTAAGTTTCAGGATCTTTTCCAAGAATAGAGAGATCGGCATCCAACAAATAATTGGTATCCTGATCTTTGGAATTTTGATGTGATTTTGTTGCCACAATCTGAGCAGTGACAATCTGTATTTTATCTTCACTTATGCCGGCTTTTTTTAATCTTTTTTCAGCAATAACAGCACTGTTTTCCTCATTGAATTTAGAAGTTGCATTATAGATGATATCGTGATAAAATACCGAAAAAGAAACCGTTGTAAAATCTGAAATTTTATCAGATACGGTGTCAAGCTCCTGAAACATATTTTCAAGATGGGAGAGATTATGATAATACCTGTTTTTCTCAGAATATTTTTTCTCAATCTCCTTCCATAAATTAAAAGTTAAGGTCTGATCATCATATACAGACATACATAACTGTTCAAACCGATCTTTGAGAATCATCACAAATGAAAATAAAAAAGGAACTTTTAAAAAGTTCCCTGATTTGCTTCAAGAACAGCTTTAAGCTCAGCCCAGCCTCCGCCGTTATAGCCGTCTTTTAGACCCTGTCCGTTAAGATATTCTAATGCTTTTCCACTTCTGTTTCCACTTCTGCAGAATAAGATTACTGGTTTTTCGATAGATAAGATCTCCTCTTTTCTGTCTTCTACTTCACCTAGCGGAATATTTTTCGCACCATCTATATTTCCGTCCATTTCAAGCTCCATAGGTTCACGAACGTCAATCAGTTCATAGTTACCGGATTGTATTACTTCTATTAAAGACATAATTGTTATTTTTAAATTAAATAGAGAACGAAAATACGTAATTTTTTTCTGAAAAATCCTAATAAATAAGATTTAGGAAAGATAGAATACCGTGATTTTTTTTGGAATATACTGAAAGTCGGAAGATTGATAAAAATAGTCTTAATTTTGCAAAGTGAAAATTATGAGCACAGGAGCTGAAAAATATACCCAACTGATAAAGTCCAAGGCAAAAAGTTTTGGGTTTCAAAGTTGTGGAATTTCTAAAGCTGATTTTCTTGAAGAAGACGCCCTGCACCTTGAAAAATGGCTTAAAAATAATTTCCATGGAGAGATGAAATATATGGAAAACCATTTTGATAAAAGGCTTGATCCCAGATTACTGGTAGAGGGCTCAAAATCCGTTATTTCACTTTCCTATAATTACTTTCCAAAAGAAAAGATTTCAGTATTAGAGAATTATAAAATTTCAAAATATGCTTATGCAGAAGACTATCACGAAGTAATTAAAGAAATACTGCGCGAAATGGTAGCTGAACTGCAGGACGAGATTGGGGAATTTGGATTCAGGGTTTTTGTTGATTCTGCGCCGGTATTGGAAAGAAGCTGGGCAAGAAAGTCAGGAATAGGATGGGTTGGGAAAAATGCTAACCTTATCACCAGACAGAACGGGTCATTTTATTTCCTTGCAGAGATTATTTGTGATCTTGAGCTGGTTCCTGATCATGAGACGACTGATCATTGCGGAACCTGCAGAAAATGTATTGATGCCTGTCCTACAGATGCCATTGTTTCTGAAAAGATTATAGACGGAAGCCGTTGCATTTCTTATGCTACAATAGAGCTGAAAAGTGAGATTCCCGATTATTTTAAAGATAAGATGGAAGACTGGATGTTTGGCTGTGATATCTGTCAGGATGTTTGTCCATGGAACCGTTTCTCAGCTCCTAATAAACAGAGCCGTTTCCAGCCTAACGAAGCTTTAAAAAACTTCAAAAAAGGAGAATGGAAAGAACTTACCCAAGAAATTTTCTCAGAGATTTTCAGGAAATCGCCTGTGAAAAGAACCAAATTTACAGGCTTAAAGAGAAATATTGAATTTCTGGAGAAATCATCAGGGCAGATTTAGCCTGAGCTTTTCGGTGATAAATCCTTATCTGGAATTATGGGGAGTTCCAAATTGAAGCTGATAATAGATTATTCCTTAAGAACTACTATTTAAGGAGACAGAGATTTAACAAATAAATTTCCTGAAAAGGCCTTCCCTAAAAAGAAAAGTTGACTTTCATGAGATCAGATCTCATCGAAAATCAACGTCTTTTTTGTATTCTTTTTGGAGCCGTTTTTACTCTTATTTTAAATCTTTTTTGAGACTTGGTATTTTTACGCATATTTCTAAATATTTCGTAATTAAATATAGCTAATTTTTCAATTAAAACAAATACTTTTACGAAAAATTACATATTAAATTTTATTAAAAAACATGACTGTGAAAGTAGTATTATTATATACCTTCAAAATATTGGGCGTTATTTTAGGTATTGTGATCCTGTATATAATTCTGGGATTATTAGTCCCGTTTATTTCTGTTTCAGCGAAAGATGACGGCCAAAAGAAGGAATTTCCTATTTATATTTATACCAACGGAGTTCACACAGATATTGTAATGCCTGTGAGAAATGCCCTACAGGACTGGAGCCTGAAAATTCCATTTAATGATACCAGATCAAAAAGGACTGATTATAATTATATAGGAATAGGATGGGGAGATAAAGGCTTTTATCTTGATACTCCAACATGGGCGGACCTGAAATTTTCAACAGCGGTTAAAGCAGCGTTCTGGCTTAGTGATTCTGCAATGCATTGTACTTATTATACCACAATGAAAGAAGGTGATGACTGTAAAATGATCCTGATCAGCAGAAGCCAGTACAAAGATCTTGTGAAATTTGTGGAGAATAAATTTGACAGGGACCTGAAGGGTAATTTTATTCTGATTCCAACTGATGCTGTTTATGGTGATAATGATGCATTTTATGATGCAAAGGGAACCTATAGCTTTCTCTATACCTGTAATACCTGGACCAATGATGCTTTAAAAGCGGCGGGACAGAAAGCTGCACTCTGGACCCCTTCCGATTTTGGGATTTTTCAACATTATAAGTAGTTATGCAGAATATCTTTTTGCTATTTACCCTGATCCTGGTCCTTTCCTGTGGTAAACAAAACAAAGAAAATAGCAGAGTCATCGGAATTGCTGCTGATGCAATAGAAAAACGCCCGCAGGCCGATTACACAAAAACAAAGGCTAAGGCGAAAGAAGCCTTAAACTTTTGTGAAGCAAAAAAATTTAATACCGATTTCTGTATCCTTATAGATATGAGTCTTCATTCAGGAATTAAACGGTTTTTTGTATGGGATTTTAATAAGAATTCCATTTCAGAAAAATTTCTGGTAGGTCATGGATGTGGTGAGAACTCATGGAGTAAAGATGGTTCTAAAGATCAGCCTCGGTTCAGTAATGAAGATGGAAGCCATCTTTCATCGTTGGGGAAATATAAACTAGAGGGAAGAGGATACAGTGAGTGGGGGATTAATGTAAAATATCTGATGCACGGCCTGGAAGAAACAAACAGCAATGCTTTAAAAAGATATATTGTTTTTCATTCCTGGAATCTAATGGATGATGAGGAAATATTTCCCAAAGGTTCACCGGAAGGTTGGGGCTGTCCTACAGTTTCTGATAATGCGATGAGAAAGATTGATCCTTTGATTCAGAGCTCAGAGAAACCTGTTCTGATGTGGATTTATAATTAAAATAAGAATTATGAAACATACACTTTTCCGTGAGCAGCAGCTAAGTTGTGATCTTGGAACGGCCTGGAAATTCTTTTCCTCCGCAAATAACCTCTCCGAAATCACTCCTGATGATATGGGGTTTATTGTTTTAACAGAAATGAAAGATGATAAGATCTATGAAGGAATGCTTATTGACTATTATATCTCTCCATTGCTTGGAATCAAGATGAAATGGCAGACAGAGATTATCCATGTGGATTTTCAAAAAAGTTTTATTGATCTTCAGAAAAAAGGACCATATAAATTATGGAAACATCATCATGAATTTATACCCAATGAAGAAGGGGTACTGATGAAAGATACTGTAGAATATGAACTTCCTTTCGGTGTTCTTGGAGAAATGGCTCATGATCTCTTTGTCAGAAAGAAACTGGATTATATTTTTGATTATCGTTTCAGGGTATTGAGCAGGTTATTTTGATCATGTTGAAGGGGCTCATAAGTGATTATATGTGTGCTGATCCTTTCATTGTGGTCCTCTTGAACAGCTATCATTTAATTTTCTTTTTCATCATATCAATTTTCTGTGTTCCTATCCACAGCCTACAACCATTTAGCTTATTCTGATCATAAAATACCGGAAAATGCAATGAATATGTATATAGTTTAAGTTTTTTTAACATTCTGCAACACTTCAGCTCAGTAAAAATCCTTATTTTTGCACCACTATCGTTTTTTCTAAAAACAAAGTATTCTAAGTGGGCATGGCAGGTCTGAGGTCATTTATCATATTTTACATAATGCTGGTTTTTACCCTTTTCAATTCGAATTGGGCTGAAAAATCACTGCGTAATATTCCGCAGGTACCTCATATAGGCAATATCCATCTGCTCGACGTTTATGAAGAGGCAGATATGAATACGCATGCATTACCTGCTGCCTCTAAAATTGTCAAACATTCAGTCCGTAAAGATGACTATACGGCAGGAGACTTTTCAGGAGTTTTAAGGACTATTCCTAAAATTATACTTCCTGATATTGCTGTTTCTATTATTTGCGGGGTAAAGTCTTTCCTGCATCTCCTCCAATTGTTTTAGCTGTAAGTTGTTGAAAATCAATTTTATTTATCGATATTTTATAACTTAAACATTTAATAATGTATTCTAAAAACGTAATAATTTGCATTTTTGCAACATTATTCGCTGTGTCATGCAGTAAAGACAAGAAAAAAAACACACAAAAAGAAAAAGAAGTCCCTGTACTTGAAATTAAAGAAAAAGATACCTTAGTCAGTAATCAGTTTGTAACTGATATCCAGGCTAAGAAAAATGTAGAAATACGTTCCAGAATCGGAGGGATTATACAACATATTTATGTCAACGAAGGGCAGTTTGTGAATCAGGGTCAGCCATTATTTAAAATTAATGATGCTGAGCTACAGATGGAACTTTTGAAGGCTAATGCTGCTATAAAGCAGACTGAAGCTGATGTGCGTATTGCTGAAGTGGAGCTGAAACAGATTCAGAGCCTGTTTGCCAAAAAGTTTGTTGCTGCTAATGAGCTGGAAATGGTAAAAGCTAAACTATCATCAGCTAAAGCCAGGCATGCTTTTGCAGATGCTGAAAGGAAAGCTGTTTTACAGAAAATAAGCTTTACAAAGATCACAGCGCCGTTTGACGGGGTGATCGATGTAATCCCTCATAAGGACGGAAGCCTGGTGGAGAATGGTACATTACTGACTACCTTATCCCAGCTGAATGAAGTCTATGCTTATTTTTCAATCCCTGAAAACCTATATTTCGAACTTTTGGCCAATGATAAGATAGGAAGCCATCAGAAAATTGAACTGACGCTTCCGAATGGTGTAAACTATCAGTTTAACGGAGCCTTAAAAACGGCAGAAGGAGAAATTGACAGGACTACAGGTTCTATCAGGTATAAAGTGCTATTTCCCAATCCTGACCGTTTGATCAAGCATGGTACTTCCGGGAAACTGAACATTTCCGAATACCAGGCCAATGCTATCCTGATTCCACAAAAATCAACATTCTCCATCCAGGATAAAACGTATGTTTTTGTGGTAGATAAACAGAATAAAGTGAAAATGACCAATATTAAGATCGGAACTACATTAAGAGATTCTTATATGGTGGAAAGCGGCCTTAAAAAGGGAGATTTGATTATTTATGAAGGTACACAGTCTTTAAAAGACGGTGATGTGATCAAGATTAAAAAGAAATATTAACCTTTCATAATTTTAAATCAACTGACAATGGTAGAAATGTTTATAAGACGAAAGGTTCTTTCGTTGGTTATTTCCATATTATTTGTACTGCTGGGAATTATGGCATTGCTGAAAATGCCGATTACACAATTCCCGGATATTGTACCTCCTTCCGTTACCGTTACGGCAAAATATACGGGAGCAAATGCTGAGGTTTCGGCCAATGCTGTTGCCCTTCCGCTGGAACGTGCGATTAACGGGGTTCCTGGTATGACTTATATGTCAACCGTAACCTCCAATGACGGGCTTACCCTCATTCAGGTATTTTTTGAAGTAGGAACAGATCCGGATGTTGCGGCAGTAAACGTACAGAACAGGGTAACCACAATTCTTGATGAGCTTCCTGAAGAAGTAATCAGGGCGGGAGTAACCACAGAAAAAGAGGTCAACAGTATGCTGATGTATCTCAATATTACAAGTACTGACCCAAGCCAGGACGAACAGTTTATCTATAACTTTACAGATATTAACGTTCTTCAGGAGCTGAAGCGTATTGATGGGGTGGGACGTGCAGAAATCATGGGGCAAAAAGAATACTCAATGAGGATATGGCTGGATCCGCAGAAAATGGCAGCATACAATATCTCAGCAGATGAAGTCATTACATCATTACAGAAGCAGAATATTTCGGCAGCCCCAGGGAAAGTAGGAGAAACTTCCGGAAAAACTTCCAGTCAGCTTCAGTATGTGATCAAATATAAAGGAAAGTTTTTTGAGCCTAAGCAATATGAAGAAGTTCCTATCCGGTCCGATGTGGACGGAACTATTCTAAAGCTTAAAGATATTGCCAAAGTAGAATTTGGGGCTATGAACTATGGAATGGTTTCCAAAACAGACGGGAGACCATCTGCTTCCATTATGATGAAGCAGCGTCCTGGATCTAATGCATCGGAAGTGATTGAGAGTGTAAAAACGAAAATGGAAGAGCTGAAAGGGACTTCTTTTCCTCCCGGAATGGAATATAATATGGCGTATGACGTTTCAAGGTTTCTGGATGCTTCTATCAGTGCAGTACTTACAACACTTATTGAAGCGTTCATCCTGGTAGGAATTGTAGTATTTATATTCCTTCAGGACTGGCGGTCGACCCTGATCCCCGTATTGGCTGTTCCGGTAGCATTGGTGGGAACTTTTGCATTTATGAATATGCTTGATTTCTCAGTCAACCTGCTGACTCTGTTTGCCCTGGTCCTTGCAATCGGAATTGTGGTGGATAATGCCATTGTGGTCGTTGAAGCCGTCCATGTTAAGATGGAAGAAGGCATGGGGGCTATGGAGGCAACTATCAGTGCAACAAAGGAAATTGCAGGCGCGGTAGTAGCTATAACGATTGTAATGTCTGCTGTTTTTATACCTGTTGCATTTCTGGATGGCCCTGTTGGGGTATTTTACCGCCAGTTCTCATTGACTCTGGCGATCAGTATTGTGATTTCGGGGGTAAATGCACTGACTCTTACTCCGGCACTTTGTGCTATTATTTTAAAACCTCATGATCATCATAAAAAGAAAACAATAATTGACCGCTTTTTCCAGAGCTTTAATACTGGTTTTGATCGATTGACCAATGGATATGTGGGTATTTTATCAAAATTTGCCACAAGAACTACAGTTACTTTCGGTTTATTGTTTTTGTTTATCGGGCTTACGTTTGTAACCAGCAAGTTTCTTCCGACAGGATTTATTCCGATGGAAGACCAGGGAATGGTCTATGTAAGTGTTACAACCCCTCAGGGAGCAACAGTAGAAAGAACTGAAAAAGTGCTGGATGACGTTACTGCCATTGCAAAAAAAATAGAAGGAGTGGAAAACGTAACAACACTGGCCGGATATAGCATTGTAACAGAAATTGCAGGTTCATCTTATGGAATGGCAATGATCAACCTTAAAGACTGGAAAGAGAGGAATATTTCGGTAAATGATCTGATTTCAGAGCTTTCCGAAAAAACAAAAAGTATTGCAGATGCAGATATCGAAATTTTTGCGCCTCCAACAGTACCGGGATTTGGTAATACCAGCGGTTTTGAGTTACGTCTGCTGGACAGAACCGGAGGGACGATTGAAAATACAGATAAAATTACCAAAGACTTTGTTAAGAAGCTGAATGAAGCTCCCGAACTGCAAAACAGTTTTACGAGCTTTGACGCCACTTTCCCGCAGTATATGATTAATATGGATTATGACATGGCTGCGAAGAAAGGGGTCTCTGTTGATAATGCAATGTCAACCTTGCAGACCATGCTGGGTTCATATTACGCAACTAATTTTATCCGTTTCAGCCAGATGTATAAAGTAATGGTTCAGGCAAGCCCGGAACATAGGGATACACCCGAAAGTATTTTAAATCTTTACCTTAAGAACGATAAAGGTGAAATGGTTCCGTTCTCAACATTTATTACCATCGAGAAAGTATATGGCCCTGAAGTATTGACAAGATATAATATGTATATGTCTGCAATGATCAATGGTGAGCCTGCGGACGGGTACAGTTCGGGAGATGCTATAGCAGCCGTGGAAAGGGTGGCAAAAGAGACACTGCCAAGAGGATTCGATATAGAATGGTCAGGAATGACAAGGGAAGAAATCCTGTCCGGAAATCAGACAGTTTATATCTTCCTGATCTGTCTGTTATTTGTATATCTTCTTTTAGCTGCGCAATACGAAAGCTTCCTTCTTCCGATGCCGGTATTGCTGAGCTTGCCAACAGGAATTTTCGGTTCTTATATAGCTTTGGTACTGGCTGGTCTGGATAATAATATTTATGCACAGGTAGCTTTGGTTATGCTGATCGGGCTTCTTGCTAAAAATGCAATTCTGATCGTAGAATTTGCAGTGGCAAGAAACAAGCAGGGCTTTGATATTATTCCTGCAGCTATTGAAGGGGCAAGACAGCGTTTAAGACCTATTCTGATGACCTCCTTTGCGTTTGTAGCCGGGCTTATTCCTTTGTGTATTGCTTCCGGAGCCGGAGCTGTAGGAAACCGCTCCATTGGTACGGCAGCCGCAGGAGGAATGCTGATCGGAACGGTATTCGGATTGGTGATTATTCCGGGCTTGTATATATTCTTTGCAAAACTTGAAAATAAGAAGAAAGATGAAAAGATTAAATCATAGAAATATATTTTACGGAATCACTGCACTGAGTCTGGTATCCTGTGCTGCTCCGAAAGTTGCAGAACTGAAAAAAGCACAGACATTGCCTGCAGAAGTGATCAAAATGGAAAAAAATGCAGATCCGGATGAATTCCAGCAGATTAATCTGAAGGCTTATTTTACGGACCCTCATTTATTGGAACTTTTTGATAAAGTGGTTCAGGCTAATCCTGATTTTCAGATAGCCCAGCAGAGGGTTGAAATTGCAAACAGTTTTCTTCAGCGGTCGAAAATGGATCTTTTACCTTCTCTTGAAGTAGGAGTTGAAGTTTCTGGTAACCGTTATGGAAAATATACGATGGAAGGAGTAGGAAATTATGATACCAATCTTTCACCAAATATTACGGACGAGCAGAAGATCAACCGGAACTTTACTCCTAATTACTGGTTGGGAGCACGCAGCAGCTGGGAAATTGATGCCTGGGGAAAACTTAAAAACAGGAAAATTGCTGCCCAGAAGAAATACCTGGCCTCAGCAGAAGGCTTGAGGCTGTTACAGGTAGAGCTTTTTACAGATATTGCAAACCTGTATTATCAGTTGGTGGCACTGGATAATCGCCTGGAAATTTATCAGAAAAACTATAATCTTCAGCAAAGGGCGTTTGAAATTGTCCTGGCGCAACGTGAAGTCGGAAAAGCCACTGAGCTTGCAGTACAGCAGTTTAAAGCACAGAACAATAACTGGCTTGCGGAAATAGAACATATAAAAGTTGAAATTGTAACGGTGGAGCAGGCAATTACTACATTAACGGGCAGCTATGGTGGAGGTGTAAAACGTGGTAAAACGCTGATGCCTACAAATATGGAGGTCCTGAATAAAACAATTAATGTAGAAAATGTTATTCATTCCAGACCTGATGTGGCAGCAAATTATTACGTGTTGGAAGCCTCTCAGGCTGATGCCAAAGCGGCAAGGGCTGCCTTTTATCCTAAAATTGATCTGGGGGCAGGCTTTGGACTGAATTCTTTTTCAGTGGAAACCTTTTTCAAGCCCGGTTCACTGGCAGGCCAGCTTCTGGGAGGGCTAATGGTTCCGGTATTTAATAAAGGGCAGCTAAAACATGAATTTAAAGTGGCCAGTACGGAACAGGAAATTGCTTTTCTGAATTATCAGAAAAGTATTACGACGGCATTTAATGAGCTGCAGTCTATTTTAAAACAGACAAAGATTTATGAACGTGTTTTGAAATTGAAATCAGAAGAAGTTGAGTTCCTGGATCGTGGTGTAGAAGTATCCAATGATCTTTACCTGACAGGATATGCAAATTACTTTGAACTGATTAATTCACAGAAAAGTAAGTTGACGGCAGAGCTTGATTTATTACAGTTCAGGCATCAGAATACCAGAAATAATGTCTTATTGTTTAAGGCATTAGGCGGAAAGCTGGATTGATTCTGAATTCGGAACAAATCAGTAATCACCGGTTTAATAACCTTTTTATTTTTTACGATGTACAAAAAAGAGGCTGTCTCAAAAGGACAGCCTCTTTTATGGGCGTATTTTTTTGTAACTCATATTTTTCAATGAATTTTTTTTTTTTAGATTATATTTTTGAGTTATTATGGTAGAATAAAGCAAAGGAAGG
>NZ_QNUE01000025.1 GCF_003385595.1 Chryseobacterium flavum
GCTCTCCCCTAAATAATAACACTCATATTCCCGTTCCGGAATAATAATTATTCTCTTTTCCATAAAAAATTATTTACCAAAATTAATATGATTAATCTTTAAACCAGTAGTTTTTTCCATAAATTGTTTGAGCTTCCTAAACTAATATCATAATTTCTCCATGGAATGAATTTATTAACAAATATTATTTTAGAATTACCTAAAAAACAGCCATCAGAAATACCGATGGCTGAATACAAAAAACAAGTGTATATAAAAAATATATAAGTATTTTAATTTCTCCAGAACAGATTCCCGTCGTTCATCAGAGCTTCAATTTCAGACATTCTGGAAACCGCTTCTGCAGAACATGAAGCACTTGTAAGAACTATCGAAGCCTCATCTCCTGCTTTCGGCCACTGCTGTTTTCCCAGGTCATCCAGCGGAAGAATACTTTGGGTGGCAAACTGTAAAGCTCTCGACAGGGCAAATTCAGTTGCGTATCCATATAGCTCAGCAATGAGATTGGCTTTCTGTAACATATTCCCTGATCCGAAGGTGCTCCAGTAATCCTGCACATTGTCATTTCCGATCAACACCTTTACCCCATATTTTTTCAAAGTTGGAATGGGCATCACCGCTCCCTTAAATGGGACAGAAGAAGCAATTCCAACTTTACCTGCGGCAAGCCTTTCTGCAACTTTTTCTGTTTCTTTTGGAGAAAGATGTGCGAGTGCAAAAGCATGGCTAACGAATATTTTGCCCTGAAGCTGCGGATTTTCAATCGCTTTATCAATAAGATAGTTGATTGTTTTTATTCCGGACTCTCCTGCTTCGTGAAGATGGATATCAATTCCTTTATGATGATCCAAAGCCAGCTGTACAGTGAAATCCATAACCTTCTCAATGCTTCCGTCAATACTAAAAGGATCGAGTCCGCCGATGTAACCTACACTTTTCAATTGTGCTGCCTCTTTCATCAAAGGAGCCGACTCCGTATAATATACTCCATGTTGCGGGAAGGCTACCAATTCGGCTTTGAAAGAATCTTTTTTATGTTCCAATGCCAGTTCCAGATGCTCCAGGGACTGTAGTCCTGAGGTGGGATCAATATTGAAATGGGTTCTTGCGAAATGAGTTCCGTAATGCTGTAGCAGGCTGATCAGCTGTCCGGCTCTTCCTACAGAGGTTTTTAGCAGCTCAGGAATGATTTTCTGTTCGTAGGCGATCATATCTTTTACCGTTCTTCTTTTCGGAGAAAGAGCCTGCCAGGGAAGTCCATATAAAGTTTTATCCAGATGAATATGCATGTCCCTGAACGCCGGGAGCATCAGAAATCCTTTTACATCTATAGCATCAGCAGCCGGCTCATTAGGTTTTACCGTTTTAATCTTTCCGTCCTCAATTTCAATACTGAAAAGATCTGTTTTCGTTCCGGTAACCTCTTCATTTTCGTATTCAAATCCTGTTTCCAGGCGGACATTTTTCAGTAAGTATTTTCCTTTTGCAGTTAATCGATATGGGAATTGCATGTCTTAATATTTTAGCAATACAAAATTACATCGGCTCTTCTTCAAAACCGGTGTATCAATTATGTCTTCTGTTGTATAAATTATTCTTTGAACTGAGATGGGGTCATCCCGGTCTGTACTTTAAAGAATTTGGAAAAGCTGGCATGATCATAAAACCCAAGATCATACACAATGTCTTTCACAGACATTTCAGAAACTTTTAAAAGACGTTTGGCTTCAAGCAGGATACGGTTCTGAATAAGAGATGACGCCGGGGTATTAAGGTTCTTCTTACAGACAATATTCAGGTAATTGGCTGAAATACTGAGTTTACCGGCATAAAAAGAAACAGATCTTTCCGTTTTAAAATGTTCATCAATCAGATGTAAAAACCTTGAAATAATCGGATTTGAATTATAATTTTCAAAATCCTTGAAAACCCCTTCTACAGATTTGCTTACCATCAGGCCGATCAGCTCACTCCTTTTCTGGATCAGCTCCCAGAAAATAGTTTCACCATTCAGTTCTTTACGGATAGCCCGGAATTCATAAAGGAAAATATCAAACATTTCTTTGGAAAGGTTAATCACCGGATGATTCTGGTAATAAGAGGCAGAAAACCTTAATGAAGGCAGGAAACTCTCAAACCAATCCCTGCTGATCATCAGCTGATAGCCTATTGTTTCTTTTTCAATGATCCACTGATGAACCTGATCCGGAAAAACAAGGTGGATCTGATAATCTTTTATCTGATATTCATTAAAGTCTATGGTATGGACTCCTGCTCCATGTTCAAAAAGATTAATGATAAAAAAATCATGTTTGTGAGGATCATCTATAGAACGTGCCCCGGAAAGCTCATTAAACAGCAGATTGCAGCCTTTAAGCTGATTTTCACTGAACTCCTGGATTCCTAGAATAGGAAAATGATCTGTATGATAACCCACGTGGACTGAATTTCTCCTAAAATTAATAAAAAATACGGGAGAAAATAAAATAACCGCAAAAGAATATAGGTTATATCTTTAGCGGTTAACATCAACTCAATTATATATTTTATCTAAAAAACTATACTAGCCAATTGATTTATTTCAAGATCTGGGCAATTTCTGTAAATCCTAACGATTCAGCATGCTGCAAAGGTGTTTTTCCGGAATGATCAGGGATATTAATATCTGCTCCGTTATCTTTGAGGATCTGTACAATTTCCTGATATTTCTTTGTTCCATCTCCTAAAATCACTGCTTCCATTAAGGCTGTCCATCCTAACCGGTTCACATGATTAACCGGAAAGTTATTAACTTTCACCAGGGTTCTCACAGTTTCCACATGTCCACGCTCACAAGCCGGGATCAAAGCAGTTCCTTTGTATCTGTTAAACACATCGAAGCGGGCGCCATTATCCAGAAATAATCTGACCAGTTCTGTTTGTCCACTTGCTCCGGCATATAAAAACGGACTGTCCTGCTGATCATCCTGAAGGTTTACGTCAGCTTTGTAAGAAACCAATAATCTGGCCATTTCGGTATGCTTTTCTATTGTTGCAATCAGCAATAAAGACCGCCCCTTTTTATCACGGGTATTAACCTCTGCCCTATTATCCAAAGCCGCCTTTACAGCGGTAAGGTCATTTTTTCTGACAAGTTCTGTTATGGTCTTCTGTTGTATCATCTCTTCTTTGGGAAAATCATTTCGTTTCTCTTCATAGGCACTCATACTTCCGAATGCTAAAAGAAATATTAAAACCTTCATCATATTACCATCAGGTTTAAAAGACAACATTTCCCTGATGCACCAATGATTCTACATCAGAGATTCTCGATACGGCCTCTGCCGAACAGCCCGCCTTTAATAATACAAAATCGGCTTTATCTCCAACTTTCGGCCATTGCTGCTTTCCCTGGTCATCTAATGGAAGAATATTTCCGGTGGCAAGTTTTAAACTTCTCGACAGTAAAAATTCAGTTGAATACCCATACAACTGGGCCATTAAATTGGCTTTCTGAAGTACACTTCCGGTCCCGAAAGTGTTCCAGTGATCTACAATACTGTCATTCCCTGTTAATACAGTAACATTATGCTTATATAAAACCGGGATCGGCATTACCATTCTCCCGAAAGGTATGGTAGAAACAATACCAATCTGTGCTTCCGCTAATTTTTCTGCAATCTCTTCCTGTTTCACCTCATCCAGTTTAGCTAATATAAAGCAATGGCTCAGATAAGTTTTCCCTTTCAGAGAAGGATTTTCATTTACTTTCCTGATCAGATATTCCACTGTTTTCAGGCCTGAGTCTCCTGTTTCGTGCAAATGGATATCAATTCCTTTATGATGATCAAGGGCCAGCTGAACGGTAAAGTCCATTACCTTTTCAATATTACCATCCACGTTAAACGGATCTACCCCGCCAATAAAATCAATATCCATTTTTGCAGCTTCTTTCAGATAAGGAACGGAATCGGTATAAAATACTCCATGCTGCGGGAAAGCTACCAGTTCCGCCCCAAAGCTATTTTTCTTATTCTCTAGTGCTTTCTGCAGATTTTTTAATGACTGAAGTTTTGAAGTAGGCTCAATATTCACATGGCTACGGGCAAATGAAGTTCCTTTCGACTGAAGCAGCTCGATCATTTTTTCAGCTTTGAACGTTGAATTTTTCAGCATTTCAGGAAGCATTTTCTGTTCAAGCGCGATCATTCCCTTCACCCCGCCGGTCCTTTTTCTTACTGCCTGCCATTTATCTCCATAAAAAGTTTTATCAAGGTGGATATGCATATCTTTAAATGCAGGAAGCATCAATAGTCCTCTGGCATCTGTAGCTTTGGAATCAGGTATATTAGGTCCGATCTTTATAATCTTGCCGTTCTCCGCTTCTACACAGAACAGATCGGTTTTAGTAGAAATGACCTCTCCGTCCTGATATTCAAAACCGGTTTCCAAACGTACATTTTTAAGGATCAGCTTCCCTTTTGCTGAACTAAGCTTTTTGTCAAAAAATGGAGATGCTGTCATAATATGGGGTATTAATGTTAATCCGGCAGCAGCCAATGCCGAGTTTCTGATAAAATCTTTACGGGATATATTATTTTCTGAAGTCTTCATTCCAATCTGTTTATGACAAAGTTAAAAAGAACAGCAATGAACAAAGTGTATGGTTTATCACAAAATCTGTATGATTTATGCTTTGTGATTACCAATAATCATATTTTACGCAATTACGCAGGTACTGCCTGATCAGAACCGGGATATAGGGTAATAAAAAAGACCGGATAAATCCGGTCCTGGTATATTAATCATTAGAATATTCAAACTTTCGTACTGCTTCCAGTGTCATATCAATTTCTCTATCCCTGATCGCATCACTGATGAAGTAGGTCTCATAACCACTCGGTGGCAGATAAACTCCATTTTGTAACATCTGATGGAAAAAATTATTGAACAGGGAATGATTGGCTTCCTGAGCTTCATCAAAATTGGAAACCCTGTTGGTATGGAAGAATACAGACATCATAGAACCCTTTCTGTTGATCTTATGGGCAATTCCTTTTTCATTCAGGATTTTCCCGATTTCAAAATCTAAAGTCTCAGTGGTCTTATTGAGTCTGTTAAAAAATTCTGCATCATCCTTAATAAGCTGAAGAGTTTTTAACCCGGCTCTCATGGCCAGTGGATTTCCACTTAAAGTCCCCGCCTGGTAAACTCCTCCTTTGGGAGCCAGATGATCCATAATTTCATTTCTGCCTGCAAAAGCCCCTACCGGAAGTCCTCCTCCGATAACTTTTCCATAGGTTACCAGATCTGCTTTTACATTAAAAAGTTCCTGTGCTCCTCCGAAAGCTAGTCTGAATCCGGTCATTACTTCATCAAAAATAAGTAAAGTTCCGTTTTTATCACAGATTTGTCTCAGGTTTTGCAGAAAGTTATTCTCAGGTAAAACACATCCCATATTCCCGGCAACAGGTTCTATAATTACGGCTGCAATCTCTCCCTGGTTATGACGGAACAGATCTTCAACCTGTTCAAAATCATTATAACGGGCTAACAGCGTATCTTTTGCAGTTCCCTGTGTTACTCCCGGTGAATTCGGATTTCCGAATGTTGCCGCTCCACTTCCTGCTTTGATCAGGAATGAATCTGAGTGTCCGTGGTAACATCCTTCAAATTTTACAATTTTATCTCTACCGGTATATCCTCTTGCCAGTCTGATGGCACTCATGCAGGCTTCTGTTCCTGAAGAAACCATTCTGATCTGGTCAATATTCGGAACATTTTCAATGATAAACCGGGCAATTTCTGTTTCCAGTTCTGTAGGTGCACCAAAAGAAAACCCTTTCTCTGCCTGTATTTTCAGCTCTTCCAATACTTCGGGATGGGTATGACCCAAGATCGCCGGCCCCCAGGAATTGATATAGTCAATATAAGTATTATCATCAGCATCGGTAAGGTAAGCCCCTTTGGCTGATTTCATGAAAACAGGAACTCCTCCTACTGATTTGAATGCCCGGACAGGAGAATTAACACCTCCCGGAATGTATTTGTAGGCTTCATCAAATAAAGCCGAACTTCGTTGATATTTCATATATTAGTTAGTAACTGACAGCTGTTTGCCGGCAGCTAATAGGGCTAGCTGCCAACTTAAACTATCTGCAAAATTAGTTTCTTGGTTTTTTATCAATTAAATAAATCAACTGCCCGGCTGAAGGCTGCTGACCTTCATCCATTCTGTTCTTGGCATATAATTTATGTAATTTGATCCCGAA
Organism: Chryseobacterium flavum; assembly: GCF_003385595.1. Lineage (GTDB taxonomy): Bacteria > Bacteroidota > Bacteroidia > Flavobacteriales > Weeksellaceae > Chryseobacterium > Chryseobacterium flavum. Next base: position 6,252 of record NZ_QNUE01000025.1, read on the forward strand.
CTTCTGGGCTATGTCATGCATATCTTCACCTGATGCTGCTTTATAAGTAGCAGTATTTCCGGTGGAATTTTTCGATTCAAGGAAAATGATATCGTTTTTCTTCAATACATCACTGTTCAGCTCATTCCACTTCATCAGTTTGCTTTCGCTGACTTTGAATTTATTGGCAATGAATTTTACATTCGTATCTTCAGGAATAACAACATATTTCAGTCCATCATTGGGATGGCTCTTGATAAGAATAGAATTCAGAATTTCTGCTTTCGTCTTGATTCTTTCTACTCTTTTCTGTTGCTGAGCATAAGAAGTCTGTTTATACGGAACTTCTACAGTCACCGTTTCTTTCGCTTTTTTACCTGCTTTTGACGGCTCCAGCTGAGCCATAAAGGTACGATCGTCTTTCAGGTCCGGATACATTTTAAGAACGGCATACAATACTTCATTGGAATTCGTATTGTCATATTCATAGAGTCTGTATTTTTCGATCTTTGAGATCAGGATTGAAGCATAACGCGGATTGGTGGCATACCCGGCTTTTTTTAGTCCATGAGCCCAGGCTCTGTAATCTTTCATGTCCAATCTGAAAAGATTGGCGTAATATTTTCTGGTTGACAGAAATATAGAGTGGTCTTCGTAAGACTGTCTCGGGTCATCATACACACGAAAACATTCGTTAGGTGCATCATCCGTATGCTTCATTGTTTTACCCGTCCAGTCTTCTTTACATTTTATTCCGAAGTGGTTCTTTCCTTCCTGTGCCAGTCTGCTTTGTCCTCCTCCGGTTTCCAACAGACCCTGCGCAAGAGTAATAGAAGCTGGAATCTTATATTTTTCCATTTCTTCTACCGCATATTTAGCAAACTTCTGAATATACTGATCTTCGGTTGCCCAGCTCTGAGCAGAAAATTTTGATAAAACTAAAAGGCTTATTGATAGGAAAAGTCTTTTCATGTTTTTCAATTTTACTTATATAATTAAATTTCTATTCTGTTTTTCTAAAAGCAGATTAGCTCCCTCAATCCCCTGCAATCCGCCAGTATGAAAGCATAAAATACTGCTGTTTTCCGGAAAATAATCCTCTTCAATCAGTTCAAAAATCTTCTGCATCATTTTTCCTGTATAAATTGGTTCTAAAGGAATATTATATTTTTCTTTGAAATCATTGATAAAACGAACATTTTCGTCATTTATTTTCCCATAACCTCCAAAACTTGAATCTATTAGATTAAAATTATGTTTCAAAGTTAATTCAAATATTTTATTCTCCAGCGAAGCATCATCAACAACCTTACATCCTATAACTTTCTGATTTTCTTCACAAAATTTTGAAATTCCGGCAATTGTTCCTCCGGTCCCGACTGCGGTGCAAAGATAGTCAAAATCTTTGGTTTGCTCATTCAGCATCATTTTTACGCCGGCTACAGCCTCTTCATTGGTTCCTCCTTCCGGAACAATGAGCGCCTCAGGAAACTCCTGTTGAAGGAATTCAGTCAGTTTTTCTTTATGACGGTATTCTTCTCGGGTGACAAATTTCAGGTTCATTCCATTCCTTTTAGCAAAAAGTAAAGTGGGATTATCCCTCCATTTATTTTGCAGTTCTTCACCTCTGATAATTCCCAATGTTGCAATCCCTGCCAGATTTCCCACGGCAGATACGGCAGAGATATGATTTGAAAAAGCTCCTCCAAAAGTAACAATATAGGGGTTTTCCGGATTTTGCTTCAGGTATTTATTAATATTGTAGAACAGTTTCCAGTATTTATTTCCGGAAATCAGGGGATGGATAAGATCTTCTCTTTTAATGAAAAGTTTAAGACTTTTATCAATTAAAATTTCCTGAATGGGAATGGACTCTGTTGGAAGTTGTAATAACATTTTGGCTGCCGGACTGTTCAATTTTATTACTACAAAAATAGTAAAAGATTTAGTTTCTCCGGTTTTCAGCAGACCGGATGATAAGTTATCATTTTTTTGAGCTACTTTTAAATAATATTAACTTGATTAACTTAAACTACAGGACAGGTATGAAAAAAACAATTATAGTCATCATATCAGTACTTTTTCTGATCACATTTATGGCCGGGATGTTCTATATTTTTTTCGGAGATCCATACTTTTCCCGCTCTGAATTTGATATTCCCGATAAGCCCAATGATAAAATGATCAGTATGTTCAATGCTGAGGTTGAAAAAGAAATAGAGAATCATACCCAAAGCGCCATGTATCCGGGGTATATTCCAGAAAGCAGACAAAATGTTATTATGTATTTAAAAACCATTAAATCTATTCAAAGTACAACCCGTTATGGCGTAAAGTCTACCCGGCCCAGAAATGAACTTGAATTGAAAATAATTTTCAACAACGGAACAATTGCTGAAGAGGTCTATACCGGACACACGTGTTCAGGCTATGTCTCCCCCTGTCTGTTGATGAAAGTAGAAATGAATAACGGAAAAGCAGTTAAAATATTTACCAACGGCCAGGAAAAGAAAGGTTCACCGGAATGGATTATGCCCGATTTGAATACATTGATTGAAAAAACAATTTCTTATGACATAAGAAGAAATCATGATAAATATTTTGAACCGGAAAAAAGTCAGAAAGATTTTGACCGCGAATGGGAGAATCAGCAGTAAGACCAATTATTTCAAATACTTCCAAAAACTCCACAATTTTCTTTTTTTGAGATATCCCAAATCCTTTTCCCTGGCATAGGCTTCTCTTTCAAATGATATTCTTTTGTAGGCCATATAGCTGTCCTTTAACCGGAAAAACCAGTAATAGTATTCAATAACATAAAAAATATAAAAGAAAATGACCAGCATTTCCAGCTGCTGTCTTAAATGAATCTTTTCGTGATTGATAAGTACTTTATTTTCCTTATCTTCGGGTTTCCTAATGAAGATAAAGGGAAAGAGAGCAATGCCGTTAATTTTTAGTCTTTTTAATGGCTTTTGGCATACAATTATCATAATAACAAATATAAAAAGTTTTTGACTAACGTTTAACTTATGGCCCATTTTGACATCAAAGAAGGTGAAGACTTTTACTATAATGAACAGGGTTACAAGGTTTTTACAGAGAAATTCCATCTGAAAAGAGGTCATTGCTGTAAAAGCGGCTGCAGACACTGTCCTTACGGGTACGATAAAAAGACAGATACATTCATTAAAAACGATAAAAAAAATAAATAAAATGAAAAAATATATTTTTATCTTGTTGGCATCTGCTACATTAGGTCTTACTTCATGTAGTCCTTTTCAGGTACGTTCAGATTATGCTGAAACAGCCAATTTCAATTCTTATAAAACATACAAAATAAGAATTGATGATTTAAAGTTGAATGATATTGATAAAGACAGGGTATTGAATGAGCTTTCAAGACAACTTCAGAGCAAAGGGCTTCAATCGGGAGAAAATCCTGATCTGATTGTGAATGTAAAAGCCAACCACAAAAAAATAACGGATGTTACTTCCAGTTCACCTTATGGAATGTGGGGCTGGGGTGGTCCTTTCGGTTGGGGTGTCGGAATGAACAGAACTTGGACAAGCAACTATAATGAAGGGGCATTAATTGTTGACCTCATTGATTCCAAAACAAACAAACTGGTCTGGCAAGGAATCGGAAGTGGAATTTCTGTAGATTCTCCAAGATCAAAGCAGAAACAAATTCCTGAAATCATGGCTGAAATCATGAAAAACTATCCTCCACAAAGAAAATAAAATAGTCTCTATTATATTGCCAGTACAAAACGTACTGGCTTTTTTTATGTCTTTTCAGTAGATTTTTTTTAAGAATATGCAGAATCAAGGTTAAGGAAAATATTAGAATTTTAAATATTTCACATGATTATCAGCTTTTTAGATACTATTTCTTTAAACTGAATGCAGCACATTAAAAAATTAATAATAATGTAATTTTTTATTCAGAAAATTATAGTAATCTTGTTGAAAATTATGTAATATGAAAAAAATCTTTTTATTTTCTGTATTTGCAGGACTTGTGAATGTTTATGCTCAAGCGCCTGCCGGATACTATAACTCTGCCAACGGACTGAGTGGTGCCCCGCTAAAAACAGCATTAAGCACAATTATCACCAACGGGCATCAGGATAAAGGTTACAGTGGGCTATGGACCGGTTATAAAACAACCGATATCGATAAAAATTACGAAAACGACGGATCTATTCTGGATATCTATTCAGAAAAACCTGCAGGTATTGATCCCTATAATTATACTCCGGGAACCAACCAGTGTGGTACATATTCTACTGAAGGAAACTGCTATAACAGAGAGCATATTGTTCCACAAAGCTTATTCAACCAGAATTCACCAATGGTTTCTGACATCCACTTTATCAGAGCCACAGATGGGAAAGTAAATGGAATGAGAAGTAATTATCCTTTTGGAAAAGTAGGGTCTGCTACATTTACTTCTAAAAACGGATCCAAGCTTGGAAGTTCTGCTTCTTCAGGATATTCGGGGACCGTTTTCGAGCCTATTGATGAGTTTAAAGGAGATGTAGCCCGTATGATTTTCTATTTCGTAACCCGTTACGAAAGTAAACTCTCTTCCTTTTCTTCAGGAAATATGTTGGGAAGTTCTACTTTTCCGGGACTACAGGCATGGGAACTTGATGTTCTTTTAGCATGGCATAACCAGGATCCGGTTTCTCAGGCAGAAATCAACAGAAATAATGCTTCCTACACATTTCAGGGGAACAGAAACCCGTTTATTGATAACCCGAACTATGTAGGTCTTATCTGGGGATCTCAGCAACCAAGTAATGATACTCAGGCTCCAACAGCTGCTACAGGGTTAAATATCAGTGGAACCACTTCAAGCAGTATTTCTCTTACATGGAATGCTTCAACAGATAACGTAGGAGTTTCTTCTTATGCTGTTTACATGAACGGAAGCCTTAAAACAACAGTTTCTTCTACTTCTGCAACCATTACAGGATTAACTCCATCTACTACATACAGCTTCTATGTAGTGGCCAAAGATGCTGCCGGAAATTCTTCTTCAAACAGCTCTGCCATTTCTGGAACTACCAATGCAGGAACTACCAATCCAACTACGGATTGTGTGAATGAAAATTTTGAGAACATCCCAACCGGTACTTCCTCTTCGTATTCAACCAGAACATGGAGCAATGGCGGCATTTCCTGGACAGCTACGGATGCCAGAACCGACCAGACAATCAACAACAAAGCAATTACAGTAAGAAACGGTTCTTTAACATCCGGAAGTTCTGCCAACGGTATCGGCTCTTTAACGGTAACTACACAGCTGAAATTCTCTGGCAGCAACGGAACTTTTACTGTAAAAGTAAACGGCACAACTGTAGGAACAATTCCTTACGGAGCAACTGCAGCTACAACAACGATCAGCAATATCAACATTTCAGGGAATGTAACGGTAAGCTTAGTTAATAATTCAACAACTAACAGAGTCGCTATTGATGATCTTAAATGGACATGCTACTCGGAATCTGCAGCCAGACAAATTTCTGATGCCACAGTTCAAAACATTAAAATATCCCCTAATCCGGTTACAAATCAGGAGATCTATGTGAAAGGTAATGATCTTCAGAAGATCAAAAAAGCTGAGATTTATAATCTTCAGGGAAAATCTCTTCAGACAATTAACCAGCCTTTTAAGAATGGGAATTCAATTAAGACCCAAAATCTTGGTCAGGGAATTTATATTCTAAAACTTGATAACAGCACAATGCAGTTCCTGGTAAAATAACCTAAGCATGCACAATAAAAATGGCGGACCTCTTTAAGATCCGCCATTTTTAATTTATAAACAACCTTCAGTACAGTTCAGCCCAGGGAAATGCTGTCAAGATCAGGATATCCCGATCCTTTCAGAAGGTCTTTCCATTCTTTCGCTTTAAAAACAAAAAGGTGACAGAGGGATTCATCCGGTTTATGATCCACCTTCGTTTCACAATAATAATAAATAAGATCTTTATCCTTCCAGATGGCTACTTCCTGTCTGAGCTTATTGGGAGTCTGAATAATCTCATTATCTTTTACTTCAGATTCAAAACTTTCATGTATGGTATTAAAAACAGGAGTATTAAGGTTTTCACTTAAACTCTCATACAATGCTTTTTGCTCCGGTTCAGTATAAATATCAAGCTGATACATCCCAAGTTCATCTTCCTTTTCATGAGCAAGAGGACCTATTTCCTGATCTACTTTTCCATAATGCAGGAGAACTTTATTGGTGTTTTTATAATGCTTCCCCGCTAAATTTATTCCGTTAAAATGTAATAATTTTTCTGAAGAAAAAGCCAGTCTTTCATTTCCAATCAGGGTAACCTCATCACTATGAACAGTATCTTTTGCGGTTATTCCAGCTGCCTTTAAAATATCGTTGATATTCTGTCCCACAGTAAGTGAGGCAAGATTAAAAGGGCTGGTCTGGGTATCATTACTGATCTCGACCTGAGATATATTACCATTCTTCTCCTGCTGATTACACGACGGCAATCCTATACAGATGATCGGTATTAGTAGATATTTTACATTCTTCATATTGCTGTGGTTTGGATCGTTAATTATATCATATGATTGAAATGTTGTCCTTTTAATATATTATAACGATATCATGAAGAGTTTTATTTGTTATATATTGTTATTGATTTTTCTTTTCCTGAATTATTTTAGACCAATCTGTGAACATTTTGGTAATTGTATTGGCATTAATCAGGCTAAAAAAGAACATTCCAACCAAAACCGTAAGCCAGCAATAGGCCAGTTTTATGCCAGTTTTATCGGTAATAAAAAAAAGTATCAACATTGTAATTGCTCCTGCTATAAACGTGAAAAGCAAAGTATACATCAATACATGAATAATATACATATTGAATGAAAGTTTTCTGAATATCCAGCCTATCAGCGCAACGGGAATAAATAATAACAGAGGCAGAAACATTGCACCGAATAGGGTAATTTCGGGATAATCTGCTATTCTATCTTCCAATCCGAAAAAAGTATTAAAACTGAACGCCATGATATTGTTTTTCAGAATCCGTTATCTCCAGTAATGTTTTATCTTTATATCCAAGTATTTTTGCCAATATAACATTCGGAAATTCATGAATTCCGATATTATAAAGGTTTACACTGTCATTAAAAAATTCTCTCCTGTCAGCAATCCTGTTCTCTAATTCAGAAATTCTCTTCTGCAATTCAACAAAATTATTATTAGATTTCAGCTCAGGATAATTTTCTGAAACGGCAAAAAATGAAGACAAAGCCTTTGAAGTTTCGTTGGCCAAAGTTGTTCTCTGATTTGCATCCGTACTGTTATTATAAAAAGTCCTGAGCTCTGTAAGGCGGGCAAGAACTTTTTCTTCATAATTCATAAAATGCTTGGCAACAGTTACTAAATTAGGAATTTCGTCTGCACGCTGTTTCAGCACTACATCAATATTTCCGTAAGCTTTTTCAACATTAAATCTGAGCATGACTAATTTGTTATACAGATTGATCAGGAAACTGATTATGGCTACTCCAAGCAGGATAAGTAATATGATAGCGACCGTCTGATTCATTATTGTGTAAGTATATAAATAATTATTAAAAGGATGATGGAACAGGTAAACATAAAGGATCTCAGCAATGGCTGATATTTGTTCCAAACTGTGATTCCTGATGATGAAGTAATTCCCAGAACTTTATAATATTCGTCTTTTCTGATAAAAGGAACTCCGTCTTTAGAATCAGCATAGCCTACCAACAGCATTTTCTGACCATTTTTAAGCAAGGTTTCCTTATATCTTTTGCTGCCATCCTGATTGATATTGGTTTCCCCCAATAGCACCAGCTCAATTCCCTCCGGTTCCACTTCTATAATTCCGGTATCATCTTTTATTTCAAAAAAATTACATCGTGTCTCCCTGTGAATTGTACGGTAAGTTTCTTTACCGTCTGAATCTCTGTCTATATTTTCAATGGTATAATAATAACCGATACAAGCTTCGTTTGCAACCGGTGAGAATAAAGGATTTTTCATAATTAGTTCTCCTTCAACCTCTGCCAATCCTTTAGCTACTGAATAAATTTTTGAAGTTGGAAGTGAAGCCTGTAATCTTAAGAAACGTTTTGCAGAATTCGGCTTCAGCAAAGAAAGAAAAATGAAAACAAAAATAAACAAAGGAATTAGGATCAATATCCGCTGCATATACTTATCATAATTTGTATAAAAATCAGAAATATAGGTATGCATTGGCATTTTTTCTTTGAAAATCAACCACAGTATGAAATAAAGAAAACAGACCAGTACTGTTCCCCCAATCAGGTAACTGATGTATGATTTTTTCCTGTTATCCTCCATGTTACTGTCCGAAATTATCTGATAATCCTGTAGCTTTCATTCTTTTTATGAATTAAGACAGGAAATAGAAATTCTTCATTTGTTTGTTTGTTGTAGTATCGGATTATCGGATTTCCTCCTGTTCTGACTATCGTATAAACTTTGTTATCTGCAAAAAACATCAGTTCTGTAGAAGCAGGAAATTCTTCCAATATATACTTTCCGCCATCAAGCTCTTCAAACAATGTAGATAATTCAACCTTATTATCTACATCGCCAAGGTATAAGGATGTATCAATTTCTCCGAATTTATCTTTCATTTCATGATAAATACCATCTATATTTTTCTCCTTAAACATCTCGTAAATCAACTTAAAATAACTTACAATTTCATTTTTATTTACAGATTCAGGGTCAAGTGATTCAGAAATCTGCCAGCCTGGAATTTTATAATTTATTTCTGCTTTAAATTCATTAATCACATTTTTAACAGGTACATCACTTTGTGAAAAATCCTGTTCATATCTAAAGACCTCATTTATATTGTCATATTGCCCTGTAGAGGAGTCATAGCTGAATATTTTTATCTTGAAAAATCCATCAGATCTTAAAGACGTTTCTCCTTTTAATGGTAATATGTTTAATTTAATATTTTGTATTCCCGATTCCAGGATAAAATGGTTAATCGGAGTATGTGATGATATTCCCCCTCCTACGTGATGGGTAAAAGCAGGTAAATCATTGATAAAAATATCAAAGTTACATACCGATGAATTAAAATCTACAATATAATAAGGTTCTGTAAATCTGGTCATTTTGAATAAGTTTATTACTAAAATAATTAAGTGAGCTCCCAAAGCTTCTCCGTTACTTTCTGTGGAGATCTGAAAAATAAGGAGACCAAGCTTTTATTTAAGCTTCACATATTTATTTTCTACTCCTTCATACGTAATCGTTAATGTATCATTCTTCACACTGTAACTTCCTTCAGCCTTTTCTTTGGTTTCATTTTCCACAGTGATTATTTTATCATCTTGAATTTCATAGGTAGATTCTATGGTATTCTGCATTTTACCTTCTCCCAGATACTGAATGAATTTTCCATCTTTTGTAAATTCCAGAATAATTTTTTCAACAGAACCTCCTGTTTCTGAATCTTTTAATGATCCGTTCCATTTCCCAATAAGTTTCGGATCTTCCTGTTTTTGTGAATTGCAGCTCATTGCTAAAAAACAACCTAAAATAACTAATATTTGTTTCATCTTAATTTTATTAATTGTCAAAATTCATATATTTCTTCTCAAACTTAATTTCATCAGGCATAACTAACCTTGATTCTCCTTCATAAGTCAATGTTCTTTTAAATACGCCTAATTTCACAGTACCGATAGCAACAAAAGTAGCTTTTACACCGGCAAATTCTGCTACCGGAGCGGTATAAATTCCATTTTTATCTGCTCCAACCTTTATTCCTGCTGTTACAGATGTACTTGCATCCGCTTTTACTTCTCCTTCAAATCCAAGATATCCTACTCCTCCTTTTGCCCATGCTTTAAATTCTGCAACCACCTGTATTTTTCCGGTAGTTTTAACTTCTCCTGTAGTCTCTTTAGGATAAGAAGTATTAATAGTAACTTTACCATCTACATAAGCTCCGCCACTAAAGCTGATGAGAAAATGCATTCCGGCTTCTTTACCGAGCTTATCCAATATCCATGAAATAATACTTCCGGCACCCGGACAAACTGCATCTCCTCCAAATTTTATAAAAATTTTCCAGAGATCGATCTCAATTTTAGCTTCAACCAATGGTTTTGCAGATACTCCAATGACCACCATATGGGTCAGATCCAAAGAAGTTTTTGGCGCTCTTTCAAGATACCATTGGGCTGAAAATGCAATTTTAGGTGATTCTATTGTAAACCTTGCCCTTCCCTGAGATAACGGAGAGTTAGAAATCTTCTCAGTCATACTTTTCATCTTATTGAAAAGGGCCAGTGTTCTTCTGATTTTACCATCCCATTTATGTCCAAGCTCCAAAGTTTGGGGTGCCGAGGACCTGCCTTGTGTAATCCTGTTCCATTCTGCTTTAAGTGAGAGGGCAAATGACTGATCCATCTCTCCAAAACTTTTGGATGTTGCACGATCAAATTCAGCACCAATTACCTTTTTCCTTCCTTCCTGAATATCATAAGGGTGTAATTTGTTCCCAAAACTGTATGCAAAAGGCTGATCATGATTCCATTTAAACTCAACGGTCCATTTGATGTCCGGAAAAACCTTTACCTGAACAACGGCATTATTTTTATTGGAAAACCATCTGCAGGAATTAATAAAAACATTATATATTGTAGCTGAGCTCTGCATGGACAGCAGATTAAATGATGGCCATATATAATTCAAAGGAGCAACATTAGCTGCTGCAAGCTGAGAATGAACCGGAAATGCTAATGAACTCTGATTTATTTCGTAAGGAGATGTATATTCAGGAGATTTTACAATAACTTTCTTCTCATGTTTATCTTTACCCCTGAAACAGCCTTTATTGATAAGTCCGGAGGTTGCAACCGTAAGGTTGATATCCGAGCTGGGAGCTAAAGCCTCATAAACAATTGTATGGGCATCATGCGCATTAAATGTGAAGGAAATATCTACTCTTCTGTTATTCTCATAGTCTTTTTCATTTTTGTACCTGATATTATCTCTTCCCTTTTTGTCATCAGTAGGATCCACCTCACCTTTACCTACTGAGATGATTCTTGCAGGATCCAGCCCTCCGTCTGCAAAAAATTTTTTAACAATATCTGCTCTTCTTTGTGACAATCCTTTATTATAGTTTTCTTTTCCAATAACACACGCGTATCCGCTTAAGTTTATGGTTGAACCTTTATGTTCTAAAAGGAATTTCAGGATATTATTCAATATCTCCTCACCATCTTTATCTATGATTGTGGAATCAAATTTATAAAAAATCGTTCTATGAATATTTTCCTGAGGGGCATTTTTATGTTTCAGACCTTTTCCATTTTCAAATACGGTAACTGTTGTATTATTTGCCTTACCGTCTTTTACTTCGTTTTCAGTGATGTTAATCACTTCAAATTTACATGGTTCATAGCGGGCATTACTTACATCAGGTTTGTATACTTTGGTAGGAGTCTGATTATACACTCCATTGGTATTGGAAGTAGCTACTTTATTTTTTACATTCAGATAGATCGCATGAAGGTCATCACCGAGTTTATCTTTAATATATTGTTTAGAAGCGGTATCTTTTACTTTAATATAAAATTCCTCTACATTCTGAATATTGTCTACAAAAGCCATCCAGGCATATGTATTTTCTATTCTCAGATTTACTTCACCATCGATTACCTGAACATCAGTGTAAACAAACACCAGTTTATCATTTTTTGCCCTCTGCTGATTCCAAAGTTCTATAATAAGAGTATTCCCATTCAGTCCTTCAGTCATCAGGTTCAGGTGTACAATATGTCCGTAGGAAATATAATTAACTTTATTGCTGTTTTTAATGCTTTTACTACCTTTTTGTGTAGACCATTTGCTGCTGACTATTTTAGGTTCACACCATCCTTTTACATATATACCTGTATTATTTTTAAAGTCCCTTTTACCGGACATACTTGCTTCTATATAATAGAAGTAACTGCCACACAATTGCTTCGATATTCTAAACCGATATCCTATTACTGATGGAACCTGATAGATAATAATTTTTCGATCTCCGCTTTGCCTCATCCAGATAAGCTCCTTCTTTTTCTCTTCTGCAGTAGTACCCGGCAACCATTCATCCACTTCAAATTGCACCCATTCACCCGGTTTTATCGTAATTCTCTGTCCCAAAACAGACATTTTCGGATAAGTAAAACCACTGGTAACTTTAATTTTTTTAACGCCTTTTGCCATTGCTTTTATTGTTTAGATTCCCTTATCCTCCCCTCCACCACCGGAAGATTGGTTATTATATATTTCTTCAGAATCCACCAATGGATTTATTTGTTGCTGCACATCTTTATCTGCATTTTTAAAGTTTTGCTGGCTGGCTTCAGTTCTTTGCCCATGATCAATAATCTCAATACACGGTGCACCGGCAACAGCACATACTGCTTTACTATCTTCAAGAATAATAAATCCACCATTGCTGAGCTGTACTTTATCATAAAAGTTTTGCCACTCAGTAACCATAATCTTACAGGGCGGGGGTGGCCCCCCATTTTTCGTACAGTTTCCAAATGTATTTTTTTCAAAAGTAGCTCCTCCTATTTCTTTCGTAGTTACGATCAGTTTTTTAGAAGCACTTTTATCATTTGCATATTCTTTCTGATGGGTGAGTACCTTAAGCTTGTCCGGTGCCTGTCCGAACTGGCATTTGCACATCGCTCCCTGCACTACGATATGTTTTTCTGACATGGCTGAAAATCTTTATTTGAGATTACAAGTTTAAATTTATGATCTGACTTTTTTTTCATATTATGATGTTTTCACTCCGGAAGAATAGCTATGGCAACTGATATTTTCTTTATTTCATTCAGCATCATACTGCATTCCAAATACATATATTCCAACAACCCGTTTTTCCCATTCAGATAAGACTGAATTCTCATCTCTCCTTCTTCATTCATATCCGGCTGATCTTTAACAATCAGTGAGAAAGGTAAATTATTGATAAAATCATGTACCGTTCTTTCGTCACTCAGCTTTCCTTCTCCTTCTATATTAATTAAATCATATTCGTCTTTCAGCGGATCAATCTCCAGCCTTATCCGATATTGAGGCTCTATGTGATTATGAATAACAGGGAAACTTTTTGTTTCTTCAATAGAATAATTCCTGCCAAAGCTTTGGTAAATCCCGAAAAATAAAGTTCTTATAAAATAATCATTTCTCAGATAGAGGTCTATACTTTCAGGTTCTCCGATAACTCTTTCAATCTTTTTACAGTACTCCTCTACTATTTCGCCTTCAAATTCTTTATAAAGTTCTTCTTTAATTCCTGCCCATCTTTGTATAAATACCTCAGGGTTTTCAACAGCCTCAAATTTTCCCTTATCATCTGTACTGACCTGTAAAGGATATAAGACTTTGGATGTCCTGTAAGCCAGCAGATCTGCTATTTCATTAACCTCTTCTTCATTCAGATAAAGATTTGATGTCCTGTCTATCTCAAAAAAATGCCGCCCTTTTTCAGTTTTCAGCCATCGCACCGATGTTTCAAATTTAAGCTCATTTTTAGCCTCTCCTTTTTCAATGGTAATCACTACACCGTATCTTCTGATCTTATTTTCCGGCTGAAAGACCAGGCTGTTTCCCCTTCCGAATTTCACGAGCCTGCCTTTATCTTCAACAGCAGTTCTAGGTAGAAAAAGCTGTTTCTGCCCGTTCAGTTCAATCAGGATCATATCCTTAACATCACAGTGATTGTTGTGGAAGAGCTTTATTACATCTTTTTCAAAACCATACAATGAAGCTATGCTTCTTAAGGTTTCATCTTTCTGAACGGTATGTATATTATATTTCTGCATAAATTATCCTGCTTCAAAATTCAGACTCTTTACTCCGTCTATTTAGTGAATAACCCTTTTTCTGTCCGACCTTGGATCCATTCCTATACCTTCTCTCCTGGCAGACCAGTGAAGATATTTGTTTCTCAGAACTCTCAGGTCATCCTGTTCCTCCACTTCTTTCTGATAGGCAGCATATTGATTTTCAGGAATTTCATTTCCTCCGTAAGCATCTCGCAGATCTTTAAACCTTTTAAAAGTATACGGCCTACCATCTCCCATTACATAAGGTCTCAGGCGGTCTTTTACCCTTACCAGCAAAGCATCTGATGTAATAGAATATGTTTCATTAATCATTTTCTTATCGGTGATGGGCAGATTTTTCTGAATACCATATTCCGCCATAAAATGTAAAGGAATATAACTGAAGGTCTTTACCAGATCACGGACACCTCTTAAGGATAGATAAAATCCGGGAGTAATGGTAAGCTGTCCCTCTGTATACCAGCCTTCTGCCTCAAGCTGTGACTTTAATGCTTCTAATTTACTGCTGGTTGTCCAGGATGTTTCAACTTCTTCCCATACTTCTTGTCCGTTTTCATAGGCTCCTCCAACGTCACAGTGAACTCCTGGAAATGTTTTTTCGGTTCCGATATGTACCTGAGTGAGATCAAAGTTTTCCCTGTGCTCATTTTCTGCAATAAAATGTACTACAGTCTGCGCTTTTCCAATATCATTCAGGCTCAGTTCTTCCACGTCATTACTGAAATGCGGCAGAGGATATTTGGAATAGGAAGATACCGTATCGTAGATTCCCAAAAATCTTACTTTTATAACATCAACCGTCAGACCGGCTTCCTGTAATTTCAGTCCCAGATGTCCCCATTTAGGAAGATCTTCTGAAGCCACACTCTTTCCATCATCATCTGAATACGAGGTAACTGTCATCCCTTCATTAGAAACGGTGTGTGCATTTGCTTTATATTTTGCTTTTCCTATTTCATGAACAAAATTCCTGGCAGCTGCAGCTCCCCTGCTGAAACCAAACACATCAAATGTAAGTACGGCAATTTTATCTGCCTTTTTTGAACTTTTAATGTTTTTGGCTTTTTTTACGATCTCCTCACAGCCTTTTCTTACTTTTGATCGGATTCCCGTTTCTCCTGTTCCGAAAGCGTATCCCAGAGTAGCATCTCCCTGCTTATCTTCGGTACCGATTCCTTCTATATAAATACCATAGTTTTTATCGTAATTGTCCCACATACGTGCAACATTACTCCAATCATTGTTATAGCTGGTATTATCTTTAGCTTTACCACCATGCTTTTTATGTGCGTCCGTATTCTTCTTTCTTTCGTCGGTATTGGTCTTATTATTTAAAGTCCCGTCAAAAAAAATCCCAATGGTAATATCCAGTACTTCTTCTTTGGATATAGAAGGGGTATAATTTCCAAATTGGTTGTTGTGCATAGTTCTTGTTTTTTATGAATGACAGAAATACATCACTCTATCTTCCGGGATAATCTGATTTTTGCTTTTGTAATGGAAAGTTCTTCTTTTTCAGTTACTAAAGACAAAAATACCCTGGTATTATCTTCATTGACTTTAATTGTAAAATCAATTTCTTCGTCCTTCCCCAGCTTTTGAAATAATTCAAAAATCTCTTTTTCATCAAAAGAATCTACCCATACAGCATATCTGTTTTTATTTTTGTCCCTCCAGTAGAACCCACAGAACTTTGGAACGGCCCTGTTTTTATAAGTATTATCATCCAGAGTTTTTGCAAAAAGATTTTCCTGTTCTCCATTGTAATTGTTAAATCCAAAGTCAATCCATACAGATCCTTCCGGAAGAATAACAACAGGTTTCCAATTGAATTTTTCCCTGTAAATATCATATATATCGGGCTCAGGATATCCTTCTTCTTTTATCTTTTCCCGGATTTCCGGCTTAAAGGTTTTATATTCCGGATCATTCAGCATTCTGTCTGCAAATCCATCATTAAACATATATTGTGCATTTTCGTATGCTTTTTCTTTGGTAATGATGGTATCATGAGCCTGGAAAACACCCACTTCTTTCTGATTACCTGCTCCTTTTATCCATAAAACTACTCTTCCTTTTGGAGCCAGCCCTACCACAAATGAATTATATGTTGTTCTTTTCCGGGTATCCTGATCAACAAAGCCCTCATCAAAAAGGTTCTTAATCTTTTTCTGATCAAGATCCCATTTCCCGGTGAAGAATTTCTTTTCTACTAATGAGTACCAGGTAAATTCCAGTTGATGAGGCAGGTCCATGGTTTCAGTATCAACACTCATCGTCCCTCCTTCATTTCCCCAACCTGTATTCTGGGTCCCCCATATGCTGTCAAAACTGTAGGTAAAATCATTGCCCACAATAGCTCCCTGATAAATTTCCATCGGGTATTCTTGTGGTGCAGAAATAGTTCCCAGCCAGTTGTATTTTTCTTCCATTTTTTTCTTCTGACAATTCATTAATGAGAAACTGCATAAAATCAAAAGTATCAGAACTTTTAATTTACTTATTCCCATGAGACATTATTTTCTTATTACTGATTAAAATAAGGTTTTCCTTTTGTGCCTCGACATTAATCTTCTTGGCAATTTTTTCAACCTTCTTACCTACATTAAGGTGATAAGAGTCTTTAACGGTTATCACTATATTAGTTGCTGTTTTTATAATTGCCATATCAGAAAAGTTTTGATTTTTCCGCACTGTTGAACTCTACAATTTTCCCGCTCTGCATGGTCATATTTTCAAGTTCGCTGAACATGGAAATTTCGCCTGCAATTTCATTAGAGGTTTCAGATTGTCTTTTAAATTCTTTTTCCACCATTTCTGTTCTGGTATCTGATGACTCCCGGATATCACCTGCAGCAGTAAATCTCATATCTTTTCCTGCCGTTGAAATAATATCTTCATTGGCGGAACTTGTAATACTTGCTCCTGCACTTACTGAAATTTCTTTACCCGCAGTAATATTAATATTTTCTCCAGCATTTAACGTAAAATTTTTAGGTGCTTTCATGCTGATATTTCCTTTTCCATCCATAAAGTAGCTATTCCCACTCGGATCAAGGATCGTTACACTTCCTTCTTCATCATTCATCAATATTCGGATACCGCTTCTGGTTTGAATGGATTTTAAATGATTATTGACTCCTCCTCCCAAAGCAACTCCTCCATGAAACATCCCTCCCATGACGAAAGGCCTGTCCGGATGGCTATGAACAAAGTTAACCATCACCTGATCTCCTACTTCGGGAATCGCAACATATCCCCTGTTTTGGGTAATCTGATCTGTTCCTCCGGCATCAGGGCTCATCATACGGATAAAGTGAGTGGTATCGCTGGTCTGCCAGTCAAACCGTACCTGTACTCTGCCCTGCCCTTCAGGATCGGTGTTGGAAATTACGGTAGCCGTTTGTGGTTCCGCTTTTGGAATGGTAAATTCCGGCTTTGGAAGAAAGCCTGTGTCTGCCGCTATCGCTGCAAAACTTCCTTTATAATGTCCTATGGTATCAATTTCGTGTTCAGCCTCCGTAATCATAATTTTTGTAAAATATGAGGTTTCATTGGAGTCAGGTTTACGCATCTGCATATCTACTACACAACCCGGGTGCAGAAAAGGAACCGTTGTATTTCCCGAAACTGAAAATACATTTACGGCTTCACTGCCTGAAGCACTTTTCTGTGAATACTCAACATCCAGATGTGTAGATGCTTTTATCGGAGCAATTTGTAACGCAGGGGTTTTATAAATATTTTCATTATGACTGTATGCCGTTCTTGCCAGATCACTTACATGTTTGATCGGGGTAGATCCCGAAGTCAGTTTTTCATGTCTGTTACTATTATATCCGTAGAATTGTGGTCTGGTATGAACAGCTTTCAGTTCAACCCTGATATCATTTGCACTGCTTCCATAGGTTAAAACAATAGGCTTGTTTTGTGGGGGTAGCTTGCCGAAGTGCAGGACTTCCCCATCATAATAAAATTGTTCCCCATATGCTTCCGCCATTCTTGCAAGATAATTGTAATGGGTTTCATCATATTGGCTGCTGTAAATAATCTGTGAAAAATTATTGGCATCTACCCTGATATCAAAACGACTCTTATCAATACCCTGCTTGATCACTTCTTCAGCTATAATTCCCATATTAACAGCCTGCCCACCTCCAAAGCTCTGAATGTGAGGAGCCCCGTCAAGAAGAATTGTCGGACTGTAGCCGCTAAGTACAATATTCCCCAGGCTCATCTTTTCCTGGCTGAAACCAACTCCTGTAATAACTCCTACAAAAGTTCTTTCAGGGCTATTGTCTATATCTTTATAGGAAATAACAGCAGTCAGACGTTTTCCCAGGAACTTATTGGCATCCTCCAGGGCATGGGTTTGCCTGCCTCCCAAGGTGTCATGTGCCAGGATGAGGGTAAATTCGTGATGATGACTGGTGCTCTGCTTTAGTTTGAAATGTTTATAGTATTTGATAATTTTTCCTTCTATGACCAGAGAAAGCTTTACCAAACGGTTGATACCGGTATGATGATTCTCAGATACACCATCTGCATTCTGCGTCGGACGAAAAGACGTTGCATTTGATTTTTCAGATGTGTTCATATTTGTAGTGATTTGTTATAGTTTTAAAATTATTAAAGAAAACAGGAATTTTTGTTTGTTTTAATTCCCTCAAAATGTTTTTACACCAGGTAAAAAAAGACCGTCTTACAAGGACAGTCTTTTTATATCTCAATACTGAAGACTTAGCTTAAAGGCCAAAGTCCCTCATAGGATGAATTTCCGTAAGTAATACTTTCAGCACTTACAACAAAACTGATCAGCATATTATTACTGTCTAAAGCATCAAAATCTACCTCATGCTGAATGACATATCCATTTTCCCATTTCAGGGTAATCAATGTCCCTTCTTCATGAGATTTATTGAAATTAATTTCTCCACTTGTAGGTTTATATTTACTGTTCAGTAAACTTTCCAGAACATCAGATTTCTCTGTTG
Organism: Chryseobacterium flavum; assembly: GCF_003385595.1. GTDB lineage: Bacteria > Bacteroidota > Bacteroidia > Flavobacteriales > Weeksellaceae > Chryseobacterium > Chryseobacterium flavum. The sequence continues at coordinate 25,148 of NZ_QNUE01000025.1, forward strand.
CCTCAATGGTTACCTTAATCAAAGCATTTGACGGATCAGATGCTACACGTCCTGAAACATCTGTAGATCTTGACACACTGTAATTAAGCTTTAACAACTTTTGACCTTCACCTCCATTGAATTTTAAGATTCCTCTTGAATTTCCTGCCATATTCTTAAATTTTATTCCTTAATAATTATCCCGTATATAGGATTTATATAACAAAGATAGACTTCATGTTCTAATCTAAAAAGTTTTTAGTCAACAGATTCATAAATTGTAGTAGTTCTACGACTTTTTTAACAGCTATTACCAAGAATAGCACGGATATACTCTTCGAATCGATCAGGAAAATAACGTGCTGTGCCTGTACACATAAGAGGTAATCATAATCATCAGATTAATCAATGCCATAAACAGCAATACTGTTGTATATTTTCTTTTCCTGTCAATAAAGCTTATGCCAAGTAAACAAAAAAACAACAATAAAGTATACACTGCAGGATACATTTCAAATGCTTCGGTAAACCGCCCTTCGAAGACCAGCATAACCGCTCTCTGTGCTCCGCATCCGAGACATTCCACCCCCAGAAATTTTTTACTGGGACAGGTCAGCATAAAATCTTCTATATCCATCTGTACAGCTATAGTTTTTGATTATGACGAGATCTTAGCTCTGGTATACTGATGTGGAAAAAAACAATCCTCTTTCATCTCAAATGAGCCCTGTACAGCCATATATGGGTTTCTCAGAATTTCTCTTGCGATGAAAATAAGGTCTGCATCTCCTTTCTGAAGAATTTCTTCAGCCTGTTCCACTTTGGTGATCAAACCTACAGCACCCGTTCTGATATCACCCTCATTTTTTACCTGAGAAGAAAATGGGACCTGATAACCGTCAAAAACAGAAATTTTAGCGCCGTGAATATTTCCTCCGCTTGATACATCCACAAGATCCACGGAATGTTCTTTTAAAATTTTCGCCAATGCCACACTATTTTCAATATCCCATCCGTTTTCAGCATATTCCGTACCGGATATTCTTACAAAAAGTGCCGTGTTTTCATTCAATTCTTCGTTTACAGCATCTACAATTTCAAGGAGAAACCTGATCCTGTTTTCAAAGTCTCCACCATATTCATCTGTTCTAATATTGGAAAGAGGAGACAAAAACTGATGAATAAGATATCCGTGTGCTCCATGAATTTCAATAATATCAAAACCTGCTTTTACAGCTCTCGCGGCAGCATTTTTAAAGTTTTGTACAATTTCTTTTATCTCTGCCACACTTAATGCATGTGGAATTCTTTCAGACGGATGATAAGGTATTGAGCTCGGAGCTACAGTTTCCCAGCCTTCCTCGATGGAGATTTGTTTATTATTCCAGGTCGATCCTTTTCTTCCTGCATGGGCCAGCTGTATCCCTATTTTACTCTCTGAATTGCTGTGAATAAAATCAACAATTTTCCCCAGCTTTTCTGCCTGATCATCATTCCATATTCCCATGCAATGATTGGTGATTCTTCCTTTCGGTTCAACTCCTGTAGCTTCAACAATGATAAGTCCTGTTCCTCCCTGTGCCCTGCTTCCATAATGAACAAAATGAAAATCGTTTGCCATTCCGTCATTACAGGAATACATGCACATCGGGGACATCACCCATCGGTTTTTCAACTCTACATTTCTGAATTTTATTGGTGTATACAGCATTTTATCTTAAATAATTTCCGGTTATGTTTCTATGAAGAATAAATATTGCCCACTTCATTAAAAAGAACTAATTTTACCCCCCTTTTTTAGTCATACAATATATGAAAAAAGACATACAGATCAGTTACGAATATTTTAAAAACAGTAGTGAACTGAACGATATAGAAAACCAATTGTTTGCCAGGGCCAAAGAGGCACGCGAAAATGCTTATGCACCCTATTCCCAGTTTCTGGTAGGATGTTCCGTCTTACTAGAAAATGGTGAGATCTATTCCGGAAACAATCAGGAAAATGCAGCCTATCCATCGGGACTTTGTGCCGAACGAACCACTCTTTTCTGGGTAGCGGCAAATTTCCCGGATGTGAAAATAAAGAAAATTTTTGTGGTAGGCGGACCAAAGGAATTTCATGAGAGCAATCCTCCGATACCTCCATGCGGGGCCTGCCGGCAGAGTTTGATAGAGTATGAAACCAAGCAAAACGAAAACATTGATCTTTACTTTTCAAGCATGAATGAAGAAGTGGTAAAGGTACATGCGGTAAAAGATTTGCTTCCTTTTTATTTTGATTCAACTTTTTTGTAGAAAATAAAAAAGACTTATTTGAGAGCAATAAAATTAAAAATGTTGTTTCTGATCAGAAACAACATTTTTAATTTTAATTTTATTCTTCCGACTCTTCTTCGTCGTCTTCATATTGTTCGAGATAGTAGCTGAAACTAAAGTCTTCCACTTCTTCCTCTGCATCTTCCAGGGTTGTTAAAAGATCTTCAAAAATCTCAAGCTGGTCTACTGTCATATTGACGAATTCCATGTGGAGCGGCATCTCAAGAGTTCCGGTAATCGTATCATAAAGGGCATCAAGATTATCCCCGAAATGTTCCGGAAGCTGAATTTTCTCTTTTAGCTGGGTATAAAAATCTTCATAATCACCTATATCCGTGAAGTCTATATATATTGTTTTCATATCAAATTAAATTTCCAATTTTTATTCTTTAAAAAAAACTTGCACTTTCTGCAAAAATCAGTTTCTTCATCTGTTGGGTTTTTGCCTTCCGCATCCCTCATAAAACATTTTTTTTCAGGGCAATGTGGCAACCCTTGTGTATGACCAAGTTCATGAATGGCTATCTTAAAAAACTGCTCATCCTGATTTTTTTTGCTCAGCCTGAATTTTGACGCCACACAGGCTTTTCCCGGCCTGTATCCAAGTCCCATTATTCCGAAATCTTTAATTTTCCCTCTTGAAGCACTTATATCTTTTGAAGTTAAACCAATAGTTACAAAACCGCTTTTTGTCCTTTTACTGAGAAATTTAATAATTGAATCAGCTCTGTATCGGTTTCTTTCCTGATAATAAGTATTCTCCGGAAAATCAATAGGTTCCAGCACCTTCACATTCGGGTATACATTTCTTATGCCTTCAGCTACTGTTTCCAGACTTTCAGGTGTAACATCCTTAAAAGGCTGAATAAGTATTGTTACAGCAGGTTTTTCCTCTTTCTGTATCACTTGCTTTTTCTCCGAACATGCAAGTATTAAAATTAAAACTGCAGTAAGGCAAAAAAAAATATTATTTTTCAAAATTAAGATTTATAATTATTTTGATGCAAATGCTGTACATTCATTGGGAAGATTCATGGAACAAAATAACAGCTGTCTGTATTCAACCTATTGTTTTTCGAAACTCTTATAATGGTTCTTTGTCAGGTAAACCTCTCCATCTGGAGTATAAATAATCCGGTCTGCATTTCTGGTGCCACAGTGATAGTTTACATCTGCTTCAAAATATTTTTCTCCGTCCGGAAGCTTTCTTTCCCTGTTGCCGAATTTATCTCCTCCAATAGCCTTTCCCGGAAGCACTTCACAGAGATTCCCTTTTGACGGATTCCATCCCTGCCTTCTTGCTTCACCTTTTGTGATATAATAATCCGGTAATTTATGATTTTGCTTCACATACGCAATTACTTTCTTCTCTTCTGTCAGTTCGTCTATAGAAATTTGTACCTCTGAAGTTCCTGCAGAAGCACTACCATAACTAATGGTTTCTGATTTCGAATGTACCTGTTCTTTCTTATCCTCAATAAAATTCTTGTAGATATACATTACAGACATTCCAAAGAGAAGTCCCAGGCACATGAAAAGTACGGCTCTTATTTTACTGTTCATAATAAATTTGCATTAATGTAACAATGTACCCATATAACAGTAAGAAAACACAAACATTTGCAAACTGTTGCATGGCATCTTATGCCTTCCATTCTTCAGGAATATCACAAATCGGGATAGGATCCATTTTATGCTTTGCTGCTTTATGCATTCTGTCGAAGATCAGGAATACTTCCTTATCCCTTCCTTCGTAGTCTTCTGCTGTTTTGGTTCCGTATTCTTTCTGGATTTTTTCCAGTTCCGGATATGTGGCTCCGATCTGTTGTTCATCGGTCCGGTCTACATCCCAAAGCCCATCGGTAGGAATAGCTTCCTGAATACTCCTGATCAGGTTTAATCCTTTGGCCAGGGTGTAAACTTCTGTTTTATAAAGATCTGCAATCGGGGAAACATCTACTCCACCATCTCCATATTTTGTATAGAACCCGATTCCGAAATCTTCAACTTTATTTCCGGTTCCACATACTAAAAGTCCGTTCAGCTGGCCATAATAATAAAGAGTAAGCATTCTAAGACGTGCTCTTGTATTGGCAAAGGTCAAATTCTCATTTGGATACACCTCACCGTTTACATGGAAGGTTTTATAGATCTCTTCAAAAGCCGGCGTAAGATTTACCGATATTGTTTCTACATTGGGGAATCTGGATTTAAGGTCATTCATATGATCCTGTGCACAATCTACCTGATCGGCTTTCTGGCGGATCGGCATCCCGATCAGCAACGTTTTCATGCCCGTCATTGCTGCCAGTGTAGAAACCACTCCTGAATCTACTCCTCCTGAAACCCCGATTACATATCCGTTTACTTTGGCATTTGTAGCATAATCCTTTAACCAGTTTACAATGTGATCTATTACTTTTTGTGTCTGCATCGTTTATATTTTTAATCTGTTCCAAATTCCTGTGGATATTTCACCACTCCTTTTATATTTTTTAATCCGTCTTTTACCAGTTCTATAGCCATTCCGTTTTCCTCCGGAATCTCAAACGGAAAAGAAATTCCAAAATTACTGGTTTTTTCGTAACCAAACCTAGGATAATATTTTTCATGACCGATAAGGATAACCGATGAATATCCAAGATTTTCAGCAATTGTGTGTCCTTCCTGAATAAGCTTTGCACCCACTCCTCTGTTCTGAAACTCAGGTTTAACAGAAACAGGGGCTAAAGCAAGGGATACATAAGATTCCGGACCGTTCTCTATCGTAATCCTGGTAAACAGAATATGGCCTGCAATTTCTCCGTTTTCATTTTCTGCCACTAATGATAATTCAGGAATAAAGGCATCTGATCTTCTTAGTTTTTCCACCAGAAAATGCTCCTGATGATCGCTGTGCTCAATATTTTTAAAAGCATCCTTTATCAGAAAGAATACCTGTTTATAATCTTCTTCTTTTTCCTGTCTTATTTTCATAAAATCCCTGAATATTTTTCACGTTTAAGTTCATACCAGAAACACAACACTCCGGACTCCATAAACTCTCCGTTTTTTTCAAATCCCAGTTTTCTCAGAATGTGATTGGAACCTGTATTTCCAGAATCAGCATAGGCATAGACCGCATCTGTATTCAGTTCATTAAAACCATAATCCAGTGACAATTTAGCGGCTTCCATTGCATAGCCTTTTCCCCAGAATTCAGGGATATAACGATAACCCAGATCCAGGGTATTCACATACCCGTTGACAGGTATGGTTAGTAGCTTTAGCCCACTCCAACCAATAAACAATCCGCTTTTCTTCTCAATCACAGCCAATCTTCCAACACCATTTTCTTTGTATTGCTTTTGAATCATCCTGATGATCTCCCTTGATTCTTCAATATTCTTAACCGGAGTCCCGAGATACTTCATTACCTCCGGATCAGAGTCCATCAGAAACATCCGGTCAACATCTGCTTCCTCAAGCTTCCTTAAAATCAGCCTTTCACTTTCCAGTCTCATAGTATCTGTTTATTCTTCGGTTCCAAATATAGTAACATCAGTTTTTATTCCTTTATTTATATCTGATTCTTTCATATTATTTCCGGCAACATTTACAGTTTGTAAAACAGGATTTCTTGAAATGTCAAGTTTTTGAATCTTATTATGTTCTACATTCAGTCTTCTCAGCTTTTTAAGCTGAGTAAGATCAATTATTTTTAGCTGATTTAAAGATAATGTTAACTGGTCAATACCAGGAGTTCCTTTCAATGAAATTGTTTCCAAAAGATTATTATCCAGATATAGTGAAGCCAGATTTTTAAGATTTTCAGTTTTTACTGATGAGGTTTTACATCCGGTGCAGGAGAACAATTCCAGCTTCTCCAGATTATTGATCGTTATACTGGGAATTGCATTATCATCCAAAACAATCATTTTCACATTACGGAACAAGCCTGAATCATCAGCTGATGTAATTCCTTTCTGTGTCAGAAATAAGTTGGTAACAGCTTCTGCTTCCTGTTGTTCCAACATTCCATCCTTATTCAGATCGAAATTTTCAAGTACTGCTTTTTCAAAATTTTTATCTTTAAATTCAAGCTTCTGCCCATAGAAAAAAGAAATTACTGTAATAAGATAAAGTGTGGCAAATAATTTTATTTTCATCATTAATTGTCTTTTTAATCCTTATTTTTGTAAACTTAATTTCATGTAAAAATAATGAAGATTTTTAGATTTATTGTGCTTTCTTCTGTTTTAGTTTTAACATTGGATTCCTGTAAAAAAGATCCGGAAAACCAATGGAAAATTGAGGTAAAAGATACTGCTGAAAAAATTGAAATGACAGATATTTCAAAGGAATTTTATGATCCGAAGATTCCCTTAGAGCAGTTTAAAGCTAAATTTCCATGGTTTCAGGGAACGGTTTCTGATACGGATTTCGGGAAAAGAAGAACTGATGCAGAGGAAATAAAGATCTATCAAGAAGCCATTGGAAAAATTGACATCGTAAAACTTCAAAAAGAGCTGCAGGATTTGTTTTCACATATCAGACATTATTTCCCGCAATTCAAGAGCCCTAAAGTGTATTTGTTTTCATCAGCATTACAAATGGTTCAGGATCCTATTCTGTACAATTCAGAAAAAAACCTGCTTTTTATTGATGTTACCGGATTTATGGGAGATGGTAACGCAAACTATAAAGGGCTGGAACTTTATTTTCAGAAATCAATGAATCCACAGAATATTGTTCCTAAGGTGTCACAGGTTTTTGCAGAAAATATTGTAACAGAGTCACCGGATCATCAGAAATTTATTGATCAGATGATACTAAACGGAAAAGTAATGATTCTCCAGGATGCTTTCTTACCTGATTTTCCTGATTACCTGAAAATAAATTATACCCAAAAACAATACGAGTGGGCCTTATCCAATGAAGCGAATATCTGGAATTATTTCGTGGAAAGTAACCTGATCTTTGGAGATGATCCGAGATTAGGGGAACGTTTTATTGCTCCCGGGCCATTTTCAAAGTTTTATACGGAGATTGACAATGAATCTTCTCCTCAGATCGGAATTTTTACCGGCTGGCAGATCTGTAAGGCTTATCTTAAAGAAAAACCGGAAACCAAACTGACGGACTTTCTGAAAATGGATGCAACAACAATTTTTAATGAATCCGGTTATAAGCCAAAACTTAAATAGAAAATTAGAATTTAGAAAAATAGAAAAATGAGAAAGACTCAGATTACGATAGATGTAGAGCTGGACGAAAACCATATCCCGGAAAACATCACCTGGAATGCACAAGACGGAGGAATTGAAAAGGAAGAAACCAAGGCAACAATGATTTCTGTCTGGGATGATAAAACCATGGAAGCCCTAAGAATTGACCTTTGGACTAAAGAAATGCCTGTAGATCAGATGAAGATGTTTATCCACCAGATTTTGATTTCTTTGGGAAATACTTACCAGAGGGCAACAGGAGAAGAAGATGTAGCTCAGTGGATGGAAGAAGTTGCAGAGGAATTTGCCGTAAAATCTGCTATAAAGTAATAGTTAAACCTACTCAATGCAACAATATATCAGTATACTCAAGAATTAAACATTGGTACATTGTTAGATTGTCTTATTGATAAATTATAAAATATTATGAATTTTAATACAAAAGTAATTCACGGAGGGCAGCATCATGAGTCTGCAACAGGTTCTGTAAATGTACCTGTATTTTTAACCTCTACATTTGCACAGAAAAGTCCGGGAGTACATTCCGGATATGAATATTCAAGAGCGGCCAATCCTACAAGACAGGCATTGGAAGACTCTTTGGCAAGTATAGAAAACGGAGCAAGAGGGTTGGCTTTTGGTTCTGGTCTTGCAGCCATCGACTGTGTTTTAAAATTATTAAATCCCGGCGATGAAGTAATTGCTGTAGATGATCTTTATGGCGGTACATACAGAATGTTTACCAGGCTTTTTGAAAAATATCAGTTGAAATTTACTTTCGTAAATTTTGATGATGCTTCTAAAATTGCTGATGTTATTACTGATAAAACAAAACTGATCTGGGTAGAAACTCCAACCAATCCATTGATGAAACTGGTAGATATCAAAGCAGTAGTAGAAGTTGCAAAGGGGAAAGATATTTTAGTGGCAGTGGATAATACTTTTGCTACGCCTTATATCCAGAGACCGATTGATTTAGGTGCTGATATTGTAATGCACTCTGCAACCAAATACTTAGGAGGACACTCTGATGTTATTGCCGGAGCTCTCATTGCAAAAGATGCTGAGCTGGGAGAAAAACTTCACTTTATTCAGTTTGCGAGTGGAGGTATTTTAGGACCTCACGATTCTTATCTTGTATTGAGAGGAATCAAAACTCTAGCATTGAGAATGCAGAGACATTCTGATAATGGCCTTGCAGTAGCAAAATATCTTGAGACTCACCCAGCTGTTGATAAAGTAATATATCCGGGCCTGGAATCTCATCCACAATATGAACTGGCTAAATCGCAAATGAAAGAATCCGGAGGAATGGTTTCATTTACTTTTAAATCCGGAAAAAAAGAAGATGCCATCAAATTCCTTGAGAAAGTAAAAGTATTTACTTTGGCAGAATCATTGGGAGGTGTGGAGTCTTTAGCCAACCACCCGGCTTTAATGACACATGCTTCTATTCCTGCAGAAAAACGTGCCGAACTGGGAATTACTGATGACCTTGTTCGTCTAAGTGTAGGAATTGAAGATGCAGAAGATCTTATTGCTGATCTTGAGAAAGCTTTTTCCTAACAAATATATTTAAAAGAGAAGGGTGTTAATCCTTCTCTTTTTGTTACCAACACCGGATATCTATGAAAAACATAAGAAAAGCAGGTATTGCTGACCTGCCCCAACTGGCATCTTTATTTGATCAATACAGGATCTTTTATCATAAAGAATCAGATATTCCTTCTGCAGAGAATTTCCTGCGGGAAAGAATTGAAAATAAAGAATCCGAAATTTTTGTGACAGAAGAAAACGGTGAGCTGACAGGTTTTGTACAGCTGTACCCTATATTTTCGTCCACAAGAATGCAGCGTTACTGGCTCCTGAATGACCTGTATGTCAATATAACCCACAGAGGAAAAGGATATTCCAGAGAACTGATCGAAAGATCTAAAGAGTTATGCAGATCTTCAAACGCCTGTGGAATTTTACTGGAAACCGGTAAAGGCAACGATATCGGCAATCAGCTATATCCATCCTGCGGTTTCGAGCTTTATGATTCTGCCAATTTCTATGAGTGGAGCAATTCCTAATTATTGAACCTGTATAATGTATGATTGTTTCTCCTGAATATTGCGCAACATGGCTCTATATTCAGGAATTTACTAATAAATCCTATATCTCAACTTATAATTAAAAAATAACATGACCGATTTTCAAAAATATATTCAAAGATATTTAGATCAGATCCCAACCGGAGATTTACTCGCTGAATTAAAAAGATCTGAAGAAAAAACTGTTGGAATTTATTCCAATCTCACTGAAGAGCAATCTACTTTTGCTTATGCTGAAGGAAAATGGACCCTGAAGGAGCTTTTGTTACACCTATCAGACACTGAAAGGGTTTTTCAATACAGAATGCTCGCTATTTCGAGGGGTGATAAAAACAACCTTCCGGGATTTGATGAAAATGAATATGCTGAAAAGTCTTTCGCCAATGAAAGATCACTGGAGTCTTTGCTGGATGAATATAAACTTGTAAGGAAGTCATCCCGTATTTTCCTGGAAACAGCCAGTCCCGCTGCTTTACAGACGCAAGGTATGGCAAACAGTAATGAAATTTCAGCAGAAACAATAGGTAAACTGATCGTAGGACACAATTATCATCATCTTACCATTATAGAAGAAAGATATTTACCTAAACTGGGATGGATGTAATAAATGAATAGTTTTTCGAAACATATATTTAAATAAGATCATCTATAGAATAATTAATATAAACGGGCTCGCCCGTTTTTTTTCTTAACTTTTTACAGGACTTTACTAAACAAGGAAATCATTTACCGTAATTTTTTGCGGGAATTTTCAATATTTTCTACCTTTATAAACTGTTTTGAATTCAATACAATTATGGAACATATTATCGAAATATTAAAATCCGGCGGAACCATCCTTTATCCTACTGATACTATCTGGGGGATTGGGTGTGATGCTACTAATATAGATGCTGTCAATAAGATTTTTGACATTAAGAAACGTGAAAAAAATAAGTCCATGATCATTTTGGTCGAATCTGAAAAAAGACTTCAGGATCTGGTTGATGTTCCTGAAATGGCATGGGAAATTATTGACCTGAGTGAAAAGCCGGTAACCATTGTTTACGAAAATCCGAGAGGCTTGCCCAGAGAATTGCTTGCTGAAGATGGAAGTATTGGAATAAGACTGGTAAAGAATGACTTTTGTAAAAAATTAATTACAAAACTTAACAAACCTCTGGTATCTACTTCTGCCAATTTCAGCGGAGAGAAAAGCCCTTTGAAATTTTCAGATATTTCGGATGAGATTGTCAGCCTTGTAGATTACGCCGTAGAAGAAGACCGGGATAAAGTTTCCAAATATACAGGTTCTTCAGTAATCAAAATATGGAATGATAACAGGATAAAAGTTCTCAGAGAATAAAATTACAGTAGTGATCGGTTTATATTTTAGAGTCTTGTCTGTTCATATCGGCAGGATTTCTTTTTTTAGTTCTATCTTTGCAAAAACCTTATCCATAAAAATATAATATGAACCATAAAGATTTTGCACAAGAGTGGATCAATGCCTGGAATTCTCATGATTTGGAAGATATTCTTACTCATTATTCTGACGATATTGAAATTACAACTCCTATGATTGCTCAGGCTACCGGTGGTGTAGAAAGTTCGCTAAAAGGAAAAGAAGCTGTTCGTAATTACTGGGGAAGGGCTTTGGAAAAGTTTCCTGATCTTCATTTCGAATTGATACACTCTACCGCAGGAATTGACTCTGTTGCATTATTTTACAGATCCATTATGGATAAACATGCTGTGGAAGTGATGTTTTTTAATGAAGAAGGAAAAATTAATAAAATGTATGCCCATTATGATTAATGGAAACATTGTAGAACTTGACGCTATTGACTAACGATGAAAATTAATCTCAACCAAAATAAAAATTTAAAACTTTTCAAAATAATTTCTGAAGCTGCAGAAAAGAATAACCAATCTGTATACATAGTAGGAGGTTATGTCCGGGACCTCTTAATGAAAAGACAGGCTTCTACAGACATAGACTTTGTGACTGAACAGAGCGGCATTGAGCTGGCACAGAATGTGGCCCGGGATATTGATCCTAAGCTGAAGGTTTCTGTTTTCAAAACATATGGTACGGCAATGATCAGGTATAAAGACCTTGAACTTGAATTTGTGGGAGCCAGAAAAGAAAGCTATACAGAAAACAGCCGGAAGCCGGAAGTTGAAGGAGGAACTCTGGAAGATGACCAGAAAAGAAGGGACTTTACGATCAATGCAATGGCGATCTCTTTAAATAAAGATAACTTCGGAGAATTAATTGATCCGTTTAAAGGAATAGAAGATCTGGAAAAAGAAATTCTGAGAACCCCGTTGGAGCCTGCTCAAACGTATTCGGATGATCCGTTAAGAATGATGAGGGCTGTACGGTTTGCCTCTACCCTGAATTTTATGGTTGAAGAAAATTCTTTACAGGCCATCAAACAGGAAGCTGAAAGAATTAAGATCGTTTCTATGGAAAGGATCATGGTAGAATTTAATAAAATCATGTTGTCTGACCAACCTTCTGTAGGATTAAAATTAATGGAACAGACCGGTCTTTTAAAAATTATTATTCCGGAACTGATAGAGTTGAAAGGAGTAGAGGAAGTGGAAGGTCAAACCCATAAAGATAATTTTTACCATACGCTGGAAGTGGTAGACAATATATCTGCCAATACAGACAATCTTTGGTTGCGATGGGCTGCGTTATTGCACGACATAGGAAAAGCCCCGACTAAAAAATTTGTGGAAGGTACAGGATGGACTTTCCATGGCCATGAATTTTTAGGTTCAAAAATGGTAAAAACACTTTTTCAGAGACTCAAACTACCTTTGGGAAGTGACATGAAATATGTTCAGAAAATGGTTAAACTTTCTTCAAGGCCCATTGCTCTGATCACGGATGATGCCTCTGATTCTGCATTAAGGAGACTGCTGTTTGATGCCGGTAAAGATCTTGAAGATCTTTTTATCCTTTGTAAAGCGGATATTACAACCAAGAATTCTAAAAAACAGGAAAAGTTTAAAAAGAATTTTGAATATGTGGCTGTCAAGATCAAAGAAGTTGAGGAGAAGGATCAGGTAAGAAATTTTCAACCTCCTATTACGGGTGAGGAGATTATGGAGATGTTCCGGCTTAAGCCTGGCCGTGAAATCGGTATTTTAAAAGAAAAAGTAAAAGAAGCCATTCTTGAAGGAGAAATACCCAATAAGAAAGATGAAGCAACAAAATTTGTCATTGCTGAAGCTGAAAAACTGGGATTAAAAATATAATTTACATAATAATAAAAACCGGCTGGATTCCTTCAGCCGGTTTTTTATTTTAACAAAGCCGGCCGGCTCTTATAAAAGAACCGGCCGGAAAAAAACACAAATGATGAAAAAAAATAAAAAATTATAGGTTACGCCGAAACGTAGTGTTTTAGTTTTTATAGAAACCATTGGTTCCGATACCTGTTTTGAAATTTATCAGCAGGATACCATTACTGGCATTGTAAACATTCACTTTACTATCTTCTGTAAAACTTGCATCAGAAGTAAAGATCTTACCGTCAATAACATCAAAGCCATATACATTCCCTGGAGCTGTTACAACCGGAGCTGGCGGAACAATGCTGGAAGCAATAGGCATTCCATAGATCTGATTGGTATCTGTAATGAAATAGAACCTGTTATTGTCTGCTCTTAGTTTCTGAGCTTTTGGAATAGTTGTAAGAGTCGTGGTAGTGTATGTTCCGTTTATTGTATTCAGTTTATAAATATAGGAGCTGGTATCACTTGAAGCAAGTACGTATGCTGTTCCTTTGTAGGAAATAAGATCTTTAATAATTCCGTTGCTCGGAAGAGTGATCGTCTGGCTCACTGCATTGGTAGAAGGATTTACAACACTCACAGTGTATCCTGTAGCAATCGGGTTCCAGTTGGAGTCATACCCTACTCCGTCAGTCTGAACCACAATTCTTCCTTCAGCTTCTACTACTTTTTCCGCTGCATTTGTGAAATCAATGCTCTTTACAAAAGAGTTATCTGATATATTATAAACATTAAGTTTCCTTTTATTTGTCGTAAAGTTATTGTTGGTTACATAATATTGATTTCCTGAAAAAGCAATATATCTTGCACCATCAAGATTAGCAGTTACTGTAGCCTGTTTTTTGAAAGTATATCGGTTTACGATATCAATTTTATTCGGAACGTTTGAAACCAGGTAAGCACGGTCACCATTCAGGCCTATACTCTGAAGCACTTTCCCGAGAGGCTCATTATTGCTGGATTCATAAATTTTATTATATAGACTGCTAAAACTATTGCTTACGAACGAAACTTCAGCAGTCGTTGTAGTAAATCCGCCCTCATTGGAAATAAGGACACCTGACTGATAGGTAACCGGCACTTCAGTGTTGCTGTCACTATCATTGCTACATGAAACATTAAATGCTAACATGGTAGCAAATGCAAAAGGTAAAATTTTTCTGATATTCATATCTAATTAATTTATTTTAAAAACTGATATTTAAATGTACACTGTAATTTCGTTCAGGCAACGGATAGGACAACATTGTATAATAGGTTTCATTCAAAATATTATTGACTTTGAAGCCTACTGTATAATGTTTAAAAAATGTTGCATTCACACCGGCATTCATTACAAAGTACGGATCAAGGGCATCCTTTCTTTTTTCATTGGAATCGGTATAGGTAAGTCCGTTAAACATTCCCTGTACATATACTTTAACAAAGTCATACTGATAGTCAACCATTCCTGTAAATTTATGGAAAGGGACATACATCAATTGTTTCTGAATATCAAGATCCGTAGATTTTGTATAAGAATATCCGAAATGGGTTCTCAAAGTATGCTTTCCCACTTTTTTTTCAAATTCCAATTGTGATTCCAATCCGTACGACTCCACCCTATTTGTGTTGAATGCAGCATAAAACCCACTGTTGGCAGGCAGCCATCGGATCATATCACGGATATTCATATAAAAAGGGGCAATCATAAGTTTAAAATTCCCGAGCTTAAACTGATTTCTCAATTCAAACTGATAAGAGGTTTCGGGTTTTAAATCCATATTTCCTCCCGGGGACCAGTATAAATCATTAAATGAGGGAGCCCTGAAATTTCGCGAAACATTTAATCCCACATCGTACCATTTCACCACATTCCATTTTCCTGAAAATGAAAATAAAACAGGTGAGCTGATCTTTTCTACAAAATCTTTTTTAATTCCGGCTTCAAAACGTAAATCTTTGGTTGGGAAATAACGGAGTAACCCTGCCACAGATCCCGCATTTCTGCTGATATCACCTATTCTTGAAGTCCCTTCTCCTAACCCTTTATTTACCTGAAATTCGCCAATAACATTGATATTCCATTCCGGACTGATAAAATAATTGAAATCATTTTTCAGGATATAGTTCTTTCCCGCTGCCCCGCTGGTCTCCGGCCCGTTGATATTACCAAAATACTGAAAGTTTTCTTCTGTATATGCGGTCTTAAAAGAGTTACTGAACTTTCTTTCATTCCAATCCCAGGAAATCAGACTCCTGATATTCTGAGTATGGTATTTGGTCTGTTCTTCCATATTTCCGAAATGAACGGGATAATGCTGTTTACCGTTAAAAAATTCCGAAATCCACGAAATCTGATGCCGGGAGGCTATTTTATAAGCTGCTGCTATATTGATATTGGTATTGTAATATTGTCCATTGTCATTGGTGTAGTCTTTACCCTTTTCCTCTACTTTATAATCATTCCGGCTTATAGAATGACTGCCGGATACTTTAAAGCTTAACCGCTCATTACTGTAAGACCCTTTGACAACGTTATTATAGGTATCAAAAGATGCATATTCAGAGAATAAAGACGTATGGAACCCTTTATTAAAAGTAAGGCTATTATCCAGATGAATACTTCCTCCTATTGCCCCGCTTCCATAGATTACACTTCCGCCTCCTGATTTTATTCCGATCTGATCATATCCGAACAAAGCAATATTGTTGATATCTCCCTGCCCGAGGAAACTGGAATTAATATTAATGCCATTCCATACAAAGGCAGTCTGCTGTGCTGTAGTTCCTCTAAAAGAAGGCGATGAAACGGCCCCACGGCCATTTTCTTTGATATAAACCGGAGACTGGAACCTCAGCAGTTCGGAAAGATTGGAAGAATTTTTTTCTGCATCTTCGTTGGTAATGGAAGCTATATGATGAAAGAGTTTCACTTTGCTCATCTGACTGTCAAATACATAAACAGTATCTACGGTCTTCTCTTGTGCAAAAAGAAAACAGCCATAAGATGACAATAACAGTACTAAAGATCTTTTTATATCCATACTATTTTACTTTTCCTCCGAAAGCAATATATTTTTTAAGTTACAGCATTCTGGCAGGTCTCCTGACTTTCACTTTCTGTACCTTCCCGTTATTCACAGTGGTTTTTTACAGAAACTTTAATTGCGATTTACAGTTGCGGGGACAGTCCGGGAGTTACACCCGATTCCCTTTTCATTCCAATAGATTGGAAACCAAAATTTTTGCAAAGATAGCTTTTTAAATGTATTGGGCAAAAAGTGGAATTATACATCAAATTAATGCTTTAAAAGAATAATTATCAGCTTAAAGATCCTACAGAATTTTTGCTTTATAACTGCTGAACTTGATGCCGGCCGGTTTATTTTGCAAAATAAAAAAGCTGCTTTCTGTTTAAAAGCAGCCATATATTAATCATATGTTATTATAATTATTTCCCTATTACCTCTGTAATCGGATTTCCAATATTTCCGCTCGGGAACTGGATTTTTAATAAAGAAGAGACTGTAGGAGCAATATCTGTCATATTATACGGCTTATTACTCTCTCCATGCTGAACTCCCCATCCCATGAAAATTAATGGAATGTGCGAATCATACGAATTCCAAACGCTGTGGGTAGTTCCTGTCTTGGAATATGGAGGAAGCATAGAGTCATGGGAGATCAGCTGGATATCTCCACTTCTCTGTCTGTTAATTCCATTGATGATTCTTTGTTTAATAGGCTCCGGAATACTTGCTTCCTGAACCTTATCCACCGGAACAGCATATAAAACAGTAGGATCCTTTTCAAGTTCCTTTACTGTAAATTCTTTCACATCATCCAGCTCTAGCTTAGAATCTGCCAGTGCTTTTCTGTCAAAGTAAATCTGGTAGTTATCAATAGCATTGATTAACTGATCAGCTCCAAACTTATCTTTCAGCTTCTGATTAAGATCTTTTTCCATTCCTTCCCCAAAGAAACCTGTCGGAAGTTTATGCTCTTTAAGAAACCCTACAGAGTGGGCTCCGCCGTGATCCGCAGAAAGGAAAACAGTATACTGCCCTTTTCCTACTTTTGAATCAAGATAATTGAAAAACTGTGCTAAATCCTGGTCCAGCCTGATATACACATCTTCAACCTCAATAGAGTTCGGTCCGTATTTATGTCCGGCATAATCTGTAGAAGCCAGATTAACTGCTAAAAAGTCTGTAACAGAATCTCCTCCCAGCTGCTCTCCTTCCACAGAAGCTTCAGCAAGTTTCAGGGTCAGGGTATTACCAAACGGAGTATATCTGATATTATCTTTTTTAAGCTGGTAATCTTTAGCCAGGTTATTATATGGAAATGTAGGGGTTTTAGCACTTCCCAGTAATCCTTCCCATGAAGAATTATCAGGAGAACTTTCTGTATACTGGTTGATCGGAAGTAAGGTATTCCAGCCGTTAGCTACCAGTTTTTCAGGTAAATTCTGGGCATTGAAGGATTTAATCCATTGTGGAAGATCATTCATATACCATGTACTGGTAATAAAATTCCCGGTACTGTCATCAAACCAGAATGCACCATTCGGGGTGTGGCCCGCAGGTAATATAGAAGCACGGTCTTTTAATGATACTCCAATTACTTTTCCCTGAAAATTTGTTGCCAGTCTCAGCTCATCGGTTACCGTGGTAGACCAGAGATTTTTCGGGGAATGGCTTCCTGTTTTTACATTGGTTGTTCCTACCGGCTGTACATTTTCATCCGCAGTACAGTATACCCCTTTACCTGTCTCCTTATCAGTCCAGTCATTTCCGGCAATTCCGTGAATTGCAGGTACAGATCCTGTATAAATGGACGTATGGCCTAATGCTGTAACTGTAGGGACATAATTGATATGAACATTATTTAAGGAATATCCTGTGTTCAGTAATCTTTTGAAACCGTCATTCCCGAATTTACTGTAATAACGGTATAAATAATCCCAACGCATCTGGTCTACCACCAGACCTACGACTAATTTCGGTCTTTCAAGTTGAGTATTTTTGTTCTTCTGCGCATTGATTGTAACTACGGACAAGAAAGCAGCTGCCGCAATTGAAATTTTCCTAAGCATCCAAGTAAAATTTTTTATTGAGCACAAATTTAAGGGTTTTGAAAGTTTTGGAGTGTGAAATTTTATTTAATTTTGATCAGTATTCAATTTTATTTATTCATCCGGCTATGATTTTAGGAGTTTACTGGTATTTTAAGTTTCCTGAAAACTTGTATCACTTCAAATTTTTCAGATTCTTTCAGGGATATGGCGGCCACTCCGATAACCTGGCAGAACTGAAAGCTAAAGTCCAGGTAAATACTATTGACTCTTTCCTGAATAAACTTGAAAAGATCAAGGCGCAGTTTCCCCATACCTATCTATATCTCAGCATTAATGAAAACCAACTGATCATTACAATCGGAGATTATTATCTTTTTGATTATTATTTTCAGCTGGCTGCTGAAATAGAAGACCTGCTCATTGAAGAAAATGCTATACTCCTTGAGGAACGGATGTCTTTCGAAATCCTGTCCCAAAAGATCTATAACGCCGAAAGGAAAAAGCCTGAAAATACGGAACACCGGTTTATACAGCTCACCGGCTCAGATTTCATGCTTAACAATGCGGAGCACCTTTCTATCAGGATTGACTGTAACCTCCCAATTCTTCACAAGAGAAATTTCATAAATGATATCACTTTAATATGCAGGGAAGAAAACATCAGTATATTTTACTATCAGGATTACGATTTTAAAGACCAGTGCAATCTGATGCTTTTTTTCACCAACGGCCGGCAGTATAAAGATGACATTCAGTTGGTCCACATCAATTCTTTCGGAAGTAAAATAAGGCATCTTGCTCAGAAATACCCCTTTCACTTCGGTCATTTCGGAGGAATGAAATACTATCCGCTGAACGGGCCGCATGTAGAACTGATGGCAGACGAGAGCTATATATTAAATAGAAATAAATAATCCCAAATCCAATAAGATGATGATCAGATTCAAATATGTCATTCTGTATGTGGAAGATGTTGAAAAATCAATGAACTTTTATAAAAATACCTTCGATACTGAAATCAGGTTCATTACGCCGGAACATGATTACGGAGAGCTTATTACCGGAGAAACTACCATTTCTTTTGCTTCTGTCAGCCTGGCAAATACCAATCTGAAAGAAGGTTTTATTGCCTCCGGAGCCGGAAACAAACCTTTTGGAATCGAATTGGGATTCATCACCGATAATGTTGAATTACTGGTTGAAAAATCGATCAGAAACGGAGCCGTACTGTATGAAGACATTGCCATAAAACCCTGGGGACAGAAAACAGCATATATTAAAGATCCCGATAACTATCTTATAGAAATCTGTACAGAAGTTCAATAAACAGCAGACCGATGGAAATAAAAAAACTTGAAAGACTAAACAGCAATCCGGCAGCAGATTGGGGATATAACGGTTATATAACCGACAGGATATATTCTGTTTCCTCCATCGAATATTCAGGTTCTTTTGAATTTATCCTGAAAGAAAAAAACATGTCCTATTCCAAGCAATGGGAGACAAATGATGATGAACTTGAAACACTTAATGACTGTATTGAGAAAGGGAATTCTTTCGGGGCCTATCACAATGGTCAGCTTACAGGTTGGATCATTGGGGAACGCAGAGAATGGAACAACAGTTTTTATATTGAAAATATACTGATCCGGGAAGATTACAGAAGGCAGGGAATTGGTATACAGCTGATAAAAAGCGCTATTAAAGAAGCCAGAAGATCAGGTTGCCGGGTTATTGAACTTGAAACCCAGAATACCAATTATCCCGCCATACAGTTTTACAGAAGAATGGGATTCAATATTACCGGGCTGAATACGAGGCTGTATGCTGATTCTGATGAAATTGCCCTATATATGACGCTGGATCTGGAATAATCTATCCTGTCTGATATTATTTCACAAAATTCATACACCGGCTATCTGGCTACTGCTGGAATAACAGCCAGGCTTTCGTTTCCGGAAGCTGTTACCGCCTGTACCGCAAAGAAATAATTATCTTTGGAGTACGGAAGCTGTATGGAGGTTTCTTTTGTGAAAAACTTTTTCTGCCACATTGAAGCATCAGTTTCGCGCATCAGGATGTAATATCCGAAAACAGTACCGGATTTTGGCTGTTTCCAGGAAAGTGCCGTAAAATTAGTCAGCCTGTCTACATCTATCTTTACATTTTCCGGTCCGGACGGAGATTTTGCGAGGTTTGACAATACTGAAACATTTACCTGTACGTTCTTTTTAAAATATTCAAAATCCATAAATTCGGGAAGATCTCCGTACTGAATTCCGTTTTCTTTTCTGATATCCTGGTGCTGATGATTAAAATTTTCATTGAATTCCGTCAGCCTTACCGCCGGAAATCCTTTTTCAACAAACGGAGTATGGTCTCCTCCTCTCAGGAACCTGTCATTTCTATAAATCAGTTTGATCTGAAAATTGTCTATATACCGCTCTCCTGTTTCTTTGATGTATCTTGCCAGCTGTCTGGATCTGCCATCATTTTCCAGACCTAAATTTCTGATATTCTGTGCTTTTTTATCCAGTTCATATTGAGGCAGCCCTTCAGAAAAAATCCTCAGCTGATGGGTATTGGTAAGATTCGTTTCACTGCTGAGACTATTGGAAATCATGTCATTATTTAACAATGCTTCCAATTCCCAGTTTTCATTTTCAGCTTTTCCGGCAAGCATTTTAGATCCCAGCAGCCCCTGTTCCTCACCTGAAAAAGCAACGAACACAATACTTGCCCGAAATTTAGATTGGCTCAGAATCCGTGCCGCTTCTATCAGTGCTGCTACCCCGCTTCCGTCATCGTTAGCTCCCGGTGCATCGTCCCTGCCATTCATCACATCACTTACCCTGGAATCCAGGTGACCGCTCATCATGAATATTCTTTTATCAGCAGGATCTGTTCCGTGAAGAATGGCAACAACATTTCCCAGGTCAGTAGGCTTATTGATCCTTTTCCCGTCAGGCTGGATGGTCTGATTTTGTATAAAAACCTCCATCCTCCCATTGGTATTCTTCCCATACTCCCTAAACTTTTTCATCACCCAGTTTCTTGCGGCCCCAATTCCTCTTTTGGTATCTGTAACAGAGCTCATGGTATGCCTTGTTCCGAATCCTACAAGTTTATTGATATGCCCCTTCAGTGAATCTGTATTCACCTGTGAAACATAATTTACAATTTCCGGATCCTGATGCACAGTCTGTTGTGCATTCATAAAAACAGGAATAAAGCACAGGGTAAAAAGCAGTTTTTTCATAGTATGGAATACATCAGTGTACTGCAATTTACTTATAATATACGAATTATGATGAGCCGGATTAAACAAAAAGTTCAGATCTTTGAGCGGCTATTTTAATTAACTTCGGGCAAATATTAATTTCTTACGGCCGCAGGTAATAAAACCTTCCTTTCAGATGTTATAAAAATATGAAAGCGATCCGGTTTATTCTGTTCTTTTTTGCATCCCTGACTGTTCTTCCAGCCCAGCAAATTCATTCTGTGCCGCCCACAGAAGCATTTTTTGAAACCTCTGACCATGTGAAGATCAGATACAAGGTTTCCGGAAAAGGAGAAGCCTGCCTCTATATTCCGGGTGGACCGGGACAGGGATATTCATCGTTTGAGCTTCTGGGTGGAAATAATCTGGAAAAAAACCTGAAAATGATCTATATGGACCAGCGCGGATCAGGAAAATCAGAGGCATCAGAAAATTATCATCTTGACAAAATGATTCAGGATATTGAAGAGCTTAGAGTACATCTGAAGCTGGACAAAATATTTTTACTTGCCCACTCTTTCGGAGGGATTATTGCTGTTAACTATGCCAAAAGATATCCGCAATATACCAAAGGACTCATCCTCGCAAATGTTACACTCCATTTTCTTAATGATGAATCGGTGAAAGAGCAGATCGAATACGGCAATAAGCTTCTCGGCTCTCCTGACAGGCCTATCCCTGAAGACAGCCTGCAGGCAGAACTTTCAAAGATCAGCAGTTCATTGCGGAAAAAGCGTATCGGATATAAATTTCTCACAGATGATATTGAGACCATCAGAAAAATGGATCAGATAGATTCTCTCCATCCAAGAATCATTGATTTCGGAATGGCTGTGATATCCAAACCGAAAGAATTTCCGGAATATTACGAAAATTATACTCTTCTTACTCAAAATATTCAGGTTCCTGTTTTGGTTATTACCGGAAAGAAAGACCAGGCAGTGGGGACCAATCATTATAAAGCCTTCCGTTTTCCCAGACAAAAGGTCAGCTCAATAGATGGCGGTCATTTGCTGTACTATGAAAGAAACACTGAATTCCTGAATACAGTCTGGAAGTTTGTTCACGAACATAAGTAATCTGGTATTTTTACCGGGATTTCCTTACATTTGGTCCGGGATAATCCACATTACAGTGAATCCCGGTTGTTCAGCATTGAAAACCCTCTGCAATACTGTTTATTGTTGAACATAAGCAGACCTCTACTAAAAATAACTACAATGAATACATTAATCTGGAAAGGAATTTTTTATCAGTCCCTGGAGTATTTTACTATAAAGCAGGAAAATGAAAACCATATTGCCGAATCAAAGATTATTGGCTGTACGAAAGACCATATCTATTCCGTACAGTACCATCTTGTCATTGCTCAGGACTGGCTGATACAGAAGTTTATTATTGAATCCGAAGTTAATGGAATATATAATGAACTGAAAGGCGAAAAAATCCAGGGTGAATGGAAAATCAACGGCAATATCAATCCGGATTTTAAAGATTTTAAATTCATCGATATTTCTTTAACCCCTTTTACCAATACCCTGCCGGTCAATCATTTAAAAATGAACCAGAATGACTCCCGGGAGATCAAAGTGATTTATATTGATGTTTTGAACCGCCAGGTTAAACCTGCCGTCCAACAATACACCCGAACTGCATCCCATGAATATCTTTATGAAAATATACAGACAGACTTTAAAGCCGGTATCCTGATGGATGATATGGGATTGGTCATTCATTATCCCGGTCTTTTTGAAAAAATTTCAGAGATAAATTAAACCCGGACCAGATATTAAACTAAACTGTAAAAATGGAACTTAGAATTCAGGAGATCAAAAATAAAATAGAGAGACCGGCTACAGAATTTATAACAGGGGGATTCAGACCACAGAATACATTGGAAGAATCCTGGATAGGACGTGTATTTGCCTATGCTGAAGGTGAAGAGATTCCTCTGGATCAGGATGGAGAACAAATGATGCCCCTGCTCCAGCTTTATCTTCCCAATCAGCCTTTTGTCCCGGAACTGCTTCGGGATACAAAGCTTATCACTGTATTCATCTCTTATAATTTCCCGGATACACTTGAAAAAATGGGTGGACACTGGCTGATCAGGGAATATAGCCATACCGAACAGATTGTAATCAAAGATCTGAAAAATGAAAATTCGTATCTGAAACCATTTCCCCTGAGGTCTCAATTGGTACCTGAAGATGCTCCGTTATGGGATGGCGGTGGCCTCGAAGACCTTGAAGCTAATATTTACCGTCAGATTCTCCAGCTCGAAAGAGAAGGTATCATCAATAGTTATTATGATATCATCAAACATTGTTACAGTACCAAGCTGGGAGGATATCCCTCTTTCTGCCAACCTGGCATTGGTATCGGGGATGGATTCGGAAAAGGCTTTGAATATGTGTTTCAGATCTCTTCTGACGGAAAGGCTAACCTGAATGTAATAGACAGTGGCAGCTTAATGTTTGCCAAAAACAGGCATAACGGGTCATGGAGCCTGTATTATGATTTTTATTGATTTTCATTTACCATATATTTAAAGCACTTTACGTGCTTTTTTTATTGAATTATTTTTTGCCGATTGAGATTAGGATAAAATACGACAGGTTTTGGCGTATTAGCGGATTATCTTTGTACTATGTTAATCAAAAAATATCTGATCCACATGATTTTATGATTAAAATCAGCACACATAAAATGATATAAGTCTTTTAATAGTGAACTGAAAAGCTTATTTTTGTGGTATTATAATAACTGTGCCTAAATTAAACACTGATATGAAGAATTTTACAACGGAGCATTCTGCTCTTTTTATTTCGAATCCGGATATTGATCATCTCTTTGATATCCTCCCATCAAAACTCCAGAAACCGTAAAACTTGTACAATTTGTATGCAGGTTGTACAATATTATGATTTTTTGCGGAAGAATTATATAAATGTGTATGTAAAATTACAAATGAAATACACATGAAAACCTATTTATTTCATTTTTAAATTTTTATTTTTCAAAAAAATTCAAATGCCTATGAAAAAAATTTATCTTGGTGCATTGACGTTATGCACAGCCCTGGGTATGTCTGCCCAGGAAACGATCTGGCAGAAAGAC
>NZ_QNUE01000026.1 GCF_003385595.1 Chryseobacterium flavum
CAAATGCATAACCAGTCACAAATTAAAATGAAAACCTATAAAAACAAAAACCAAAGTAATAGTAAAATTACTCTGGTTTAATTATTTATTTTTGTACTTAAATCTGTATCAGATTTTCAGGACTAGTCATTTTAAAAACGTTTATGCATCAATTTTTGCATATTTCGCATTTTTCTCGATAAACTCTCTTCTTGGCGGAACCTCATCTCCCATCAACATTGAGAAAATACTGTCTGCTTCCACGGCATTATCAATGGTTACCTGCTTCAGAATTCTGTGTTCCGGGTTAAGAGTAGTTTCCCAAAGCTGCTCAGGGTTCATTTCACCAAGACCTTTGTAACGCTGTACTTCTACTCCTTTACCATCCGGAGACATTTCTAAAGTAAACTCTTCACGTTCTTTTTCGTTGTAAGCATATACTTTTTTGTTTCCTTTCTTTAACAGGTATAAAGGCGGTTGAGCAATATAGATATAACCGTTCTCAATAAGCTCTTTCATGTATCTGAAGAAGAATGTCAGAATCAACGTAGAAATGTGAGATCCGTCAATATCGGCATCCGTCATGATAACGATCTTGTGGTATCTCAATTTTGATAAGTTCAATGCTTTGCTGTCTTCCTCTGTTCCTACAGAAACTCCAAGAGCTGTATAGATATTTCTGATCTCTTCGTTATCATATACTTTATGAAGCATCGATTTTTCTACATTCAGGATTTTACCTCTTAACGGTAGAATTGCCTGGAAGTGTCTGTCTCTCCCTTGCTTTGCTGTTCCTCCAGCGGAGTCTCCCTCTACAAGGAAAATCTCAGATTCTGCCGGATCTTTTGATGAACAGTCAGATAGTTTTCCCGGAAGACCAGAACCTCCCATCGGAGATTTTCTCTGAACCATTTCACGGGCTTTCTTGGCTGCCTGTCTTGCTTTTGCTGCCAAAACCACTTTCTGAACGATCTGCTTCGCTTCATTAGGGTTTTCTTCAAGAAAGTTGGTAAGCATCTCACCTACAATTTTATCTACAGCCCCTGAAACTTCAGAGTTTCCTAATTTTGTTTTAGTCTGTCCTTCAAACTGAGGTTCCATTACCTTTACGGAAACTACAGCAGTTAATCCCTCACGGAAGTCATCTCCTGTAACTTCTACTTTTTCCTTCTGTGGAATCCCTAAATCATCAGCATATTTCTTAAGCGTTCTTGTCAAAGCACGTCTGAAACCTGCCAGGTGAGTTCCCCCTTCATGGGTGTTGATGTTATTTACATAAGAGTGAAGATTCTCATTGAAAGAAGTGTTGTAACGCATTGCTACTTCTACAGGAATATCATCTCTTTCTCCTTCCATGAAGATTACATGTTCCATGATAGATTCACGGTTACCGTCAATGTAAGCAACGAACTCCTTCAAACCACCTTCAGAATGAAAAACCTCTGAACGGAAAGATCCGTCTTCCAGTTTCTCCCTTTCGTCAGTAAGGGTAATTGTAATTCCTTTATTAAGGTAAGAAAGCTCTCTTAGACGGCTTGCTAATGTATCGTAATTGTAAACTAATTCTGTAAATATAGTATCATCCGGCTGGAAAAACTGCTTGGTTCCCCTTTTTTCGCTGTGACCGATCTCTTCAACGCCTGTCTGTGCTTTTCCTCTTGAATAAATCTGCTGATAAACGTTCCCGTCTCTGTAAACAGTAGTGATCATCTCATTGGAAAGTGCATTCACACACGAAACTCCAACCCCGTGAAGACCACCCGAAACCTTATAAGAGTCTTTATCGAACTTACCTCCGGCTCCGATTTTAGTCATTACAACTTCAAGGGCTGATTTCTGCTCTTTTTCGTGGAAATCAACCGGGATACCTCTACCGTTATCACTTACTTCAATTCCGTTTCCTTCCTTGATGCTAACGAAGATCGTATCACAGTATCCTGCCAAAGCTTCGTCAATAGAGTTATCTACTACTTCATAAACCAAGTGGTGAAGTCCTCTGACTCCTACATCACCAATGTACATTGAAGGACGCATACGAACGTGCTCCATTCCTTCCAATGCCTGAATACTACTAGCTGTATATTGTTTCTGACTCATATTAAATATTAAAAATCCTGCTAAATGCAAAGACTTACAAATATCGTGATTTTTTTCGAGGTATGAAAGTTAAAAAGTGTCAAAAAAATGTAGAGTTTTCTTATCTAAAACATAAAGAACAGGATGCCTGTAAAAGATTCAAAATTAAATGGTATTCCTGAAATACCAGCTGTTGTAAATCATATTCAACATCAATAATTTATGCGTAAATTTATTTACTTAAAAGTTGAGATTATGGATGATTTTATTGCAGCCCGGTCCCAGATGGCCTTATCTCTGGGTTTCCATATTATTTTTTCCTGTGTAGGTATGGTAATGCCCTTTTTAATGGCTTATGCCCACTGGAAATACTTAAAAACCGATAATGAAGTATATAAAGGACTTACCAAGGCATGGAGCAAAGGTGTTGCCATCCTTTTTGCAACGGGAGCTGTTTCCGGAACTATGCTTTCTTTTGAACTAGGGCTGCTGTGGCCCGGATTTATGAAACATGCCGGACCTATCTTCGGAATGCCTTTTTCTTTAGAGGGGACGGCTTTTTTCATTGAAGCCATTGCCATCGGATTCTTTTTATACGGATGGGAAAGATTCAACAAATGGTTTCACTGGTTCTGCGGATTTTTAGTGGGAATAAGCGGACTTGCTTCCGGAATTCTTGTTGTTGCTGCCAACGCATGGATGAATTCCCCTTCCGGCTTTGATTATATAAATGGCCAGTACCTTAATATAGATCCGATTAAAGCGATGTTCAATGATGCATGGTTTCCTCAGGCTCTTCACATGACGGTTGCTGCTTTTTGTGCAACAGGATTTGCAGTTGCAGGAGTTCATGCTTTTATGATCATGCGAAAGAGAAATATTGAGTTTCATACCAAAGCGTTTAGAATTGCTGTAGGATTTGCTCTTATCGGAGCTTTTGGAGCCCCCTTGAGTGGCGATGTTGCTGCTAAATCTGTGGCAGAGAGACAACCTATTAAACTGGCTGCTATGGAAGCGCATTTTGAAACTGAAAAAGGAGCTTCGTTCGTGATCGGTGGAATTCCTGATGAGGAAAAAGAAGAAGTGAAATATGCAGTGAAAATTCCAAAAGTCTTAAGCTTTCTGGTAAGCAACGATTTCAATTCCGAAGTAAAAGGTCTTAAGGATTTTCCGAAAGATGAGTGGCCTCCGATTGCAGTTGTTCATTATGCTTTTCAGATCATGATCTTCTTTGGTGTCGTAATGATAGTTATCGGAGCTGTCTATTTGTATGCCTTCTTCTTCAGAAAAGAATGGCTGAATAAAAACTGGCTGTTAAAAACCTTCCTCATTGCTACACCTTTTGGTTATATTGCGCTGGAAGCAGGATGGACCGTAACTGAAGTCGGAAGACAGCCATGGATTATATACGGCATTATGAGAACTGTAGATGCCGTAACCCCGATGCCGGGAATACAATATTCATTTTATTTCTTCACCGCAATTTTTGTATCCTTATCACTGATCCTGATTTTCCTTTTAAAAAGGCAGATTCAGATGGTACCGAAACTTTACGACCCTACCGACTCTCAGTTTAACGATAAAAACAAAAAATCATGATTTACATTGTAATAGGTTTTCTCTGGCTTTCCATCTGTCTTTATATTATTCTGGGAGGGGCTGATTTCGGAGCTGGAATTGTAGAGCTTTTTACCAATAAAAAAGCCCGTCATAAGACCAAGGAAATCATGTATGAATCTATAGCTCCTGTATGGGAAGCTAATCATATGTGGCTGATCATTGCGATTGTAATCCTCTTCGTAGGCTTTCCTCAAATTTATACTACGATGTCTACCTATCTTCATATTCCTCTGGTCCTTATGCTTTTAGGAATTATTGCAAGGGGAACAGCATTTACGTTCAGACATTATGATGCCGTAAAGGATAACTGGCAGGTATTATATACTCAGATCTTTTATTATGCAAGCCTTTTAACACCTTTCTTTTTGGGATTAATTGCTGCTGCAACGGTTTCGCATTCCATTAATCCTGACGCCGTTGGTTTTCTTGATTTGTATATATTCAGCTGGCTGAACTGGTTTGGGGTTTCCGTCGGCTTATTTACCGTATCACTCTGTGCTTATCTTGCTTCTATTTTCTCTTTGAGAGAAACACGTGATAAAGCTGATCTTTTATTGATGATAAGAAAATCAAAACAGACAATGATCTTTGTAGTGGTTACAGGAATTCTGGTATTTGTTACCGCCTATACTTCGGATATTCCTCTTTTGATGTGGATATTCTCTAAACCTTTAGGAATTATGGCTATAGCCTTTGCAACCATTGCATTACTGCTTATTCTAAGAGCAATGAATCGCCAAAAACTTCTGCCCGTACGTGCATTGGCAGGGTTTCAGATAGTAATGATTTTAGTAGCTGCGACGTATCAGCATAATCCTAATATTATTTTGTTAGGGAACGGACAGCATCTATCTTTACTGGAACACATGGCACCCGAAAAAACGATTGCTGCATTGGGATGGGCCCTGATGCTGGGTTCATTATTTATTCTTCCGTTTTTATTTTACCTGATGGCTTCTTTCAGTAAACTGAGAAAATAGTAAATATGCAGGGTTATAAGGATAAAAAAGAGCTTATTGAAGAACTAAAGAAAAGATATGAGCTCTATGATCAGGAATTTAACGATATAAAAGAAGAGGAAAAAGATCTTCTGCAGCCAGGAGTTGATAAAACCCCATCACAAAATATTTCCTATCAGTTAGGCTGGACTCATCTGCTTTTACAATGGGAATCTGATGAAAAAAACGGAATTGAAGTAAAAACTCCTACTCCTGATTATAAATGGAATAACCTGGGAGGGTTGTACCAGTCTTTTTATAATCAATATGGTTCTCATACTTTACAAGAACAAAGAGAACTGCTTCGAAATCAGGTGGATGAAATTATCAACTGGATAGAAAGCCTTGATGATGATACAGTATTTATTTCCGGCAAAAGAAAATGGGCAACAACACCCGCTCAGTGGCCGGTCTGGAAATGGATTCATATTAATACCGCAGCTCCGTTTAAAAGCTTCAGGACACAGCTCCGGAAATGGAAAAAAGAAAAAGGTACAGCATAGCACTGTACCTTTTTTATTTATATTTTCTGAGAAATCTTAAGCCAGTTTCATCAAAAGATTTTCGTCAATTTTCTCTACTTTCACAATATTGTTCTTTGTCAAAGTTTTGGAAGCTTTATCCCATTTTTTACCGGATAACTGGCTTCTTTCTTTTACTTCAGCCAAAGCCATCGGCTCTTCCTGGGAATTAAGGATTTCAAGGATTACTTTTTCATCTTCCCCTAATTCAATCTGTGGAGCAGCTTTTTCCGGTCTCATCTGAGGGAAGAATAATACTTCCTGGATAGAGGCATTATTCGTTAAGAACATGATTAATCTGTCCATACCAATTCCTAATCCTGAAGTTGGCGGCATACCGTATTCCAATGCTCTCAGGAAGTCCTGATCGATAAACATTGCTTCATCATCTCCTCTTTCAGATAAAGCCATCTGTGCTTCAAAACGCTCCCTCTGATCGATAGGATCATTAAGCTCTGAATAAGCGTTTGCGATTTCTTTACCACACACCATTAATTCAAAACGCTCTGTTAAACCTTCCTTGCTTCTGTGTTTTTTTGTCAGCGGAGACATTTCAATCGGATAATCTGTAATGAAAGTCGGCTGAATGAAGTTTCCTTCACATTTTTCACCGAAAATCTCATCAATTAATTTTCCTTTACCCATCGTCTCATTTACTTCAATACTGATAGACTTGGCAAAATCATATAATTCCTGCTCAGTTTTTCCTGTAATATCGAAACCTGTAAATTTAAGGATCGCTTCCGTCATGGAAACTCTTGGATAAGGAGCTTTGAAATCCACTTCATGTTCCCCAAAGGTAGCTTTTGTGGTTCCGTTTACCTGGATCGCACAGAATTCCAGTAATTTCTCAGTGAAATCCATCATCCAGTTGTAATCTTTGTAAGCCACATAGATTTCCATAGCAGTAAATTCCGGGTTGTGTGTTCTGTCCATCCCTTCATTTCTGAAGTTTTTGGAGAACTCATATACTCCGTCAAAACCACCTACGATCAGTCTTTTCAGATATAATTCGTTGGCAATTCTTAAATATAATGGAATATCCAGCGCATTGTGGTGTGTGATGAACGGTTTAGCTGCTGCTCCACCAGGAATTGACTGAAGAATTGGAGTTTCCACTTCAAAATATCCTGCATCATTAAAGAAAGTTCTCATGGCATTGAACAATTTTGTTCTCTTCACGAAAATTTCTTTCACCTGTGGATTTACCGTTAAATCTACATAACGCTGTCTGTATCTTAATTCAGGATCTGTAAAGCCGTCATGTACAACTCCATTTTCATCTGTTTTAGCCTGAGGCAGCGGACGTAAAGCTTTTGTAAGAAGGGTAAAGTTTTTTACTAAAACCGTCTTTTCTCCTACCTGAGTGGTAAACAATTCTCCTTCGATACCGATAATATCACCGATATCCAAAAGGTGCTTGTATACTTCATTATATAGTTCTTTATCTTCACCCGGACAGATCTCATCCCTGTTGAAGTAAACCTGGATTTTTCCTTTAGAATCCTGCAATTCTGCAAAAGAAGCCTTCCCCTGAATTCTGCGGGACATCAATCTACCAGCGATCTTCACCTGTTTACTTTCAGAAAAATCCTGTTTTATAGATTCTGTAGTATCTGTAATTGTATACTCATCCGCAGGGAACGCATTAATCCCCATTTCAGTAAGCTTGTTCAGCTTTTCTCTTCTAATGATTTCTTGTTCTGATAATTGCATTTCTTATTTTTCTAAAAGCGTACAAATTTAGGCATTTTTGACTTGACCGTCAATGGCTTTTTTAAGAAATTTTAAAAAGTGAACAGGAATGGAGTTAAGATGCCGGATACGGTGCAGGGTAAGGAGATCCGGATATACACTCCCGTGCTATTAATCTTAAACTTTAAACTTTAAACAGTCCAATTTTTTCTCTCTTTTTGAGGAATGAATGTCCAGGCCAGTATTCTGCTTACTTTTTGTCCCTGGGCCATATCAATGGTTTTCATTTCTGTAGATTTTACCTTCTTTAAAAGATTCATCAGTTTATTAAGATTATCTTTTTTAGAAACCAGACATGTGAACCAAAGAACCTGGGACGAAAATAATGTACTTTCATTAATCATTTTTGTAATAAACGCCAGTTCACCGCCTTCGCACCACAGTTCAGACTGCTGGCCGCTGAAATTAAGAAGAGGTTTGGATTTCTTTGATTTATTAAGGTTTTTTGTTTTCCTGATATTCCCTTTCATGGCAGACTCTTCAGAATCATGAAAAGGAGGATTGCACATTGTAAAGGTAAACTTGTCGTCAGGTTTGATAATATTGACAAAAACATGGTCTGCATCAGGCTGACTTTCCAGCTGAATAACGGAACACAGATCCGGGTTCTGATCTAAAATATGCTGAGCATTTTTCAAAGAATCCTGATTGATATCTATTCCAAGCATCGTCCAGCCATAAGACCTGTGACAGATTAATGGATACACGAGATTGGCTCCCGTTCCTATATCCAGACCTTTTACAGAATTTCCGGCCGGAATCTTATCAGGATGTTCGGCTAAGAGATCAGCAATATAATGTACATAATCTGCTCGTCCCGGAATGGGCGGACAAAGATTGGTGTCCGGAATATCCCAGCCTTTGATCTGATAAAAGTGTAAAAGCAGAGCTTTGTTGAGCAGTTTGACTGCTTGTGGAATGCTGAAATTAATGGTTACCGTCTGATAAGCATTAACGAAAACATAGTGTTTCAGTTCCGGCACACAAGAAATTAGCTGATCAAAATCATAGGGATCACGATGCAGGTTTCTTGTGTGCAGACTGGATTTTTCAGCGGACATATTTTATTTCTTCTGACTCAAAATATATTCCACCATTTTTTTGGCATCTTCTTTAGACACCTGTGGATGGGCAGCCATAGGCACACTTCCCCATACTCCACTGCCGCCTTCTATAATTTTGGAAGCTAACAATTCCGTATCTTTTTCAGAATACTTCCCTGCAATTTCCTGATAAGAAGGTCCTATCATTCTCTCATTAACAGAGTGGCATCCTGAGCAATCTAATGTTTCGATGATCTGATCGCCGGAAAGAGTAGATTTTACAGGTTCTGAAACGGTAACCGTCTCAGAAGAAGCCGCCACTTCTGTTGTATTTTCTTTTTTAGAACAGGAAAGGATCATCAGACCCATTATCCCTGCCAAAAGTATTTTTTTCATTATTTTTTCGCTGTAGAATCTGTTTTAGCAGCTTCAGGAACAGTAGCAGCCGGAGTTTCAGCCGGAGCAGCAGGCTTAGCGGTAGAATCTACAACAGTGGCAACTTCCGGTTCTTCAAGCATGGTATTGCTGTCCTGTAATGAATGATCTACTTTTTTTGAGCAGTTTACTACTAATAAACCTCCGATAAATGCAATTGCTAATACTTTTTTCATTGTTTTCTAATTTGGAAGCAAAAATATAAAAAATAAACTTTTAAACTGATGACAAATGTCTTCTTTAAAGAATATTTTAGATCTTTAATTAATTAGCACACTGAAAAATAATTCAAAATAAAGGGAATTTTAATTCAGATCATTATTTTTGTAAAATATTGTTCAGATCTTCAAAATGAAAAAATAATACCTTAAAAACAAAACTTATGACCAGAAAAAATTTATCCGGAGCTTTAATTGTTTTAGCTTCTTCTCTCATTCTTTCTACATGTGACAACTCCTCATCATACGATGAAAAATCAGAATACTCTGATAAAATTGAGTCTGTGACCTTATTAAAATCAACTAAATCCTGGGACGGAACGCTGTATAACAGTTATCCCGGCGGGCAACCTGAAGTTTCCGTTCTCAGAATATCCGTACCTCCCAATAAAGCATTGGACTGGCATAAACATCCGGTCATCAATGCAGCCTACATAGAAAAAGGAGAAATTCAGATAGAAAGGAAAGATGATGGAAGAACTCAATGGGTAAAACAGGGGCAGGCCCTTCCGGAAGTCGTAAATACGGCCCATAGAGGAAAAACCGGAGATAAGGGAGCAACTTTAATTGTTTTCTACAGCGGGACCACTGATCTTCCGCTCTCGGAACCTGTTCACTAAATACCTTTTAAAACAGAATTTTTGAAATTCATTTTAATCCTTATTGAGAATTCAACAGAATAATATTAAATTTAAACTATGATTCTAATTTCAAAAATTCTGTTTTTCACCAGTCATCATGGTTTTTATACTGTGATTCTGTTGTTTGCATTCTTTGGTGGGCTTTTCTACCTGACCAAAAAAGCCTGGTTTTTGATTCCGATTATTCCCCTGGCAATATTAAACGGATTCGGAGGACAATTCCTAAACGCCTGGTTCCTGAATAAATACGGAGTGGAAAGTACGGCTATAATCACCTCTGACGTACAGACTAATTCTACTTTAAACGACATGTATATCCATGATTACGAAGCTATTGTAAAGAAACAGGACGGAAAATACATATCCACTTTTTTCTCTACTACAACAGCTTCAATTTACCCTATTGAAAATGCTATCAGAATTCCTCAAGCAGAAGTCCCCTTTCCCGTAAAGTATATTCCGGGATATGAAAAGAATGTTGTAATCCTTTACAATCAGTCTGAAGAAGGACAAGCAGCTCTTAAATATTCAAAACTTGCACCGGTAAATTCTGCAAAAATTAAATATGAGGCAGACAGAGCCAATAAGGAATTTATTAAAGAATATATATCAGCATTGGAAGAGTATGTAAAAGACTATGATGACGAAGCTTACAAGGAAAAAATCAAGGAATTAAAATATGAACTTGAACAGCTCAAATAAGAGATTTCATATTAATTTTTTATATTTTTTACCTTTTATATTGAAAAAATTTCTACATTTGCCTCATGTTTAATATGAGCAACAATATTTGGTGGTGGCTTTCAAACTCTTCGTCGGGTCTGAAAGTATTGTCACGTTGTTAAATATACAGCAGAAATAATTAAATAAACAATATATAGGCTTTGACGGATACCGTTGAAGCCTTTTTTTATTCCTTAATCTTAATAAAAACAAAAAGATGTTTACAGACACAATCAAAATAAAAACTGTTTCGAAAAAAGCACTTGGAGACCTTCATACTCCAATGAATATTTACCTCAAGATCAGGGATAAATTCCGTGATACGATTCTTCTGGAAAGTTCAGATTCAAAAAGTATTGATAATAATTTTTCCTTTATTGCGGTAAATGCCATTGCCGGAATTGAAGTGAAAAACCTCAACGAATATGAAATCAAACTTCCTGCATCTGCTCCTGTAAAGCAGTTTATTATGGAACGAAATATCACAGATATATTTGAAGATTTCCGCAATATTTTTAAATGTGAACCCACCAATGACGCAATAGAGCAAACCGCTCAGAGCCTTTTTGGATATACAAGCTTTGAAGCCGTACAGTTTTTTGAAAACATCAGCCTTAAAGCACAAAGCAAAGAAGTCGAAATTCCTGTCCTGAGATACAGATTATACCAATATGTAATCGCGATCAATCATTTCAATGATGAAATGTATCTTATTGAAAATTTTATTGATGGGGTAAAATCTGAGCTTCACCTGTTGGAAAATCTTATTAAAAATCAGAATACTCCTGTTTATCCTTTCGAGAAAACAAGTGAGGAAACCTCCAATATTACAGATGAAGAGTATATTGAACTGGTAAAAACAGCACAGAAACATTGCATGCGTGGGGACGTTTTCCAGCTGGTTCTTAGCAGAAGATTTGAACAGAAATTCAAAGGTGATGAGTTCAATGTTTACCGTGCTTTGAGAAATATCAACCCTTCCCCATACCTCTTCTATTTTGATTACGGAAATTACAAATTATTCGGTTCCAGCCCTGAAAGCCAGTTAATCATTAAAGATAATAAAGCCATCATCCATCCGATTGCCGGAACATCCAAAAGAACGGGAAATTTTGAAGCAGACCTTGAAGCCATTGAA
Organism: Chryseobacterium flavum; assembly: GCF_003385595.1. Taxonomy (GTDB): domain Bacteria; phylum Bacteroidota; class Bacteroidia; order Flavobacteriales; family Weeksellaceae; genus Chryseobacterium; species Chryseobacterium flavum. The sequence continues at coordinate 11,148 of NZ_QNUE01000026.1, forward strand.
GTTCTGAAAGCCGATCCTAAAGAAAATGCAGAACATACCATGCTGGTAGATCTGGCAAGAAATGATCTGGGAAAGCTTGGAAAAAATGTAACGGTTACTAAACTTAAAGAAATCCAGCTGTTCTCTCACGTAATTCACATGGTAAGCGAAGTGACTGCAGATGTTTCTGATGACATTAATCCTCTTGAAATGGTGTCTGCCACTTTTCCTCAGGGAACCCTTAGTGGCGCACCTAAGCATAAAGCACTTCAGCTGATCAATCAATATGAAAAAGATTCCAGGGGCTATTACGGCGGCTGTATCGGAATCATCGGTCTGAACGGAACCTGCAACCAGGCTATTATGATCAGGACTTTCTTAAGTAAAAACAATACCTTATTTTATCAGGCAGGTGCCGGACTGGTGGCAAAATCGGTTCCGGAAAATGAACTGCAGGAAGTCAACAATAAACTGAATGCCCTTAAAAAAGCCGTGGAAAAAGCAGAAAAAATAGTTGAAATTTAATCGATCCCAACACTTACAAATTAACAAGAACAATGAACAACACTATAAACTCTCAGCAGTCATCGCTTAAAGTCCTCGTTTTTGATAACTATGACAGCTTCACATACAATCTTGTCCAGATTATTGAAAGAATTCTGAACCAAAAAGTGGATGTAGTAAGAAATGACGAAATTACCCTTGAAGAGATTGGAAAATATGACAAAATCATCCTTTCTCCCGGCCCCGGAATTCCTGAGGAAGCAGGTATTTTATTAAACCTTATTAAAGAATATGCTCCTACAAAAAGCATCTTTGGCGTATGTCTCGGCCAACAGGCTATCGCAGAAGCTTTCGGAGGAAGTCTGATCAATCTGTCTGAAATCTTTCACGGAGTGGCTACCACGACTGAGCTGGTGAAAGAAAATACCAAACTTTTCAAAGATTTGCAGTCTGGGCTGGAAGTGGGAAGATACCACAGCTGGGCAGTAAATCCGGAAGGTTTCCCGGAAGAGCTGGAAATCACTGCTGTAGATAAAGACGGAATGATCATGGCTTTACAGCACAAAATGTATGATGTACATGGTGTACAGTTTCACCCTGAAAGCATTTTGACGCCCGAGGGTGAAGTGATCATTAAAAATTTCCTATTGTCATGAAAACTTTAGAAACTCCTTCAACAACTATAAAAACACCTCAAATGAAAGAAATACTGCAATACCTGTTTAATCACAATACGCTTTCAAAATCAGAAGCCAAGGCTACGATGATTGAAATTGCTCAAAATAAGTTCAACTCCGCAGAGGTGACGGCCTTCATCAGTGTTTTCCTGATGAGAAATATTACCCTGAAAGAACTGGAAGGCTTCAGAGAAGCTTTATTACAGATGGCTATTCCTGTAAATATTGATGCCAGTGATGCTATTGATATCGTAGGAACCGGAGGTGACGGAAAAGACACTATCAATATCTCCACTCTGGCCAGCTTTGTAGTGGCCGGAGCCGGTCAAAGGGTAACAAAACACGGAAATTACGGAGCTTCTACCACTACAGGTTCATCTAATGTGCTGGAAGAATTGGGATATCAGTTTAAAAACAGCTCGGAACAATTGAATGAGGATCTTGAAAGAGCCAACATCTGCTTTTTGCATGCTCCTTACTTCCATCCTGCGCTGCAATCCGTGGGGTTATTGAGAAAATCTCTCGGATTAAGAACATTTTTTAATCTGTTGGGCCCGTTAGTGAATCCGGCCAAACCTAAATATTCGATGATCGGGGTTTATAATCTGGAAATTGCAAGAATTTATCAGTATCTCCTTCAAAAAGAAGAACGTGAGTTCATTCTGGTACATGGCCTTGACGGATATGACGAAATAAGCCTTACAGACGACAGCAAAATCATTACAAAAAACGGTGAAGAGATCTATTCTGCAGAAGATTTAGGCTTCAATCCTGTAACACTCGAAGATATTAAAGCTGGTAGTTCTATTCAGGAGACAGCAAAAATATTTATGAATATCCTGGAAGGGAAAGGTACGGAACAGCAGAACTCTGTAATTCTTGCCAATGCCTCAACAGCACTTTACCATACCCACAAATTCGGGACCTATGATGATTGTTTGCTGTTAGCTCAGGAAAGCCTGCTAAGCGGAAAAGCTTTAAATAGTTTTAACCTTTTAATTAATTAAAAGCTAAAAATCACAATTGACTAATTTTAAACACACGAAATGACCATACTGGATAAAATTATTGAACGAAAAAAAGAGGAAGTTGCATCAGCTCAATCAAAAATACCTCTTGATCATCTAAAAGACAATGCTTTTTTCAGGAGAGAAACAATTTCTCTGAAAGAATCCATCAAAAATAAAAGTGGAATTATCGCAGAGTTTAAAAGACAGTCTCCGTCAAAAGGTATCATTAACAACAATGTAGAGCCGATAGACATAGTTTCTGCTTACGAAAAATTTGGAGCCAGCGGAATTTCTATCCTCACTGATCATGATTTTTTCGGAGGAAATTTAAATGATGTTCTCAGTGTAAGAAATGACATCAACATTCCGATTCTGCGTAAAGATTTCATGATTGATGAGTATCAGTTCTATGAAGCTAAAAGCATTGGTGCTGATGTTGTTCTACTGATTGCATCTTGCCTTTCACCAGCTCAGGTACAGGAATTCACAGACCTTGCTCATGAGCTGAAAATGGAAGTTCTATTGGAAATTCATACGGAAAATGAACTGAAACATTTCAATTCAAAAATTGACTTGGTGGGGATCAATAATAGGAATCTTAAAGATTTTAAAGTAAATCTTCAGCATTCTGTTCAGCTGAAAAACCAGCTTCCAAAAGAAGTTCTGTCTGTTGCAGAAAGTGGTATTTACAACCTTGAAGATTTTAAGTTTTTAAAGGAAAAAGGATTTGACAGCTTCCTGATGGGTGAATATTTTATGAAAAATACAAATCCGGCTAAAGCGTTTGAAGAATTTGCTTCTCAAATTTAAATATAATTAATAATGAATCGGCAACCTCAGCTCAAAGTCTGCGGACTCACAAAACCGGACCAGATTCAGGAATTGATTTCTATGGATGTAGATTTCCTGGGTTTTATCTTCTATGAAAAATCACCGAGATATGTTTTGAATCATCTGGGTGCGGAAGAGATTTCAGCTATTGATCATCATGGAAAAACTGGTGTTTTCGTCAATGAAAAATTGGATATCATTCTACAGATGGTGCAAAAAGCCGGATTAAATTTTGTTCAGCTTCATGGCGATGAAAGTGATGATTTCATTGTTGAACTAAGACAAAAAATGAGTCCTAAAGTCAGGATCATCAAAGTGATAAGAATAGGGAATGATGATGCGGAGAGCAAAAATAGAATAACACAGACCATAGCAAAAGACCTTCCTGTAGATTATTACCTGTTTGATACAGACAGCAAAGCCTTTGGTGGAACGGGAAAACAATTTGACTGGAATATTCTGAATGAATTTACTATTACACTACCCTACTTTTTAAGCGGTGGGATTTCAGAAGACAACATCGGGAATATTGGAATGTTGAAACAGCAGCCTTTTGCACTGGATATCAATTCAAAATTTGAAACAGAGCCCGGACATAAAAATATCAACAGGATAAGAGAATTTAAAAACCTGTATCAGCAGAATAAATAATTAAAAAAACACAATGATGAACATACATTTGCTAAAAAAGACATTTTACAAAACATTATTTCCGCCTAAATTCGGGAATGAAAAAATCCAGAACCTGTACCATTTTGTTGCAGAGAACGACAGTAATACAGAACATTGGGAAGTGGGTGGATTATTGTCTGATTTCATTTGTATTATTAAAGATTTTGAGGAAGGAGACATCCAGTACTTTTTTGAAAGAATCAGCCTGTGGAACAGCTATTATCTGGTTATTATTTCGGATAAATTTTTAGAAAACCATGTCAGATCAGTAGTAAAGTATGACTTAGGGTTAATTTATGCTAAAATATTTTTACTTTATGACGATTCTGATTCTTATTATTTGATTGATAATCTCGAAATTGCCATCACGATGTATCAGTCAAAAATAGATAAAGCAACCTTAATAGATTTAATGCACAAAATTGAGTTGTTATATTATAAAAAACTGATCACCAAACAACAATATGACTACCATCTTACATTTATTAATAGTTTAAACTCATGAAATATCAGATAAAAGAAACTCAGGATTTAAAGGAAAAGGAAATTGAACATATTTTGCAGCTATGGGATATTTCTGCATGGAACGCCATGAAATCTGCCTATTTTATTACTTTTTTCAAATATTCGGAATTTCATTTCCTGCTGGATGCGGATGAAAATATACTGGCGGTTTTGCGGGTGAATTTTGATTTTACCTTAAAAATAGCAGACAATGAATATTCCTTTGCAGAAGTGGTAGGACTTGTCTCTGCCCATAAAAAGAAAGGATATGGAGCGGCTTTGGTTCGTCATTTCAAAGAAAATGCCACACAAAGAAATCTGGAGGCAATAGGTTTCTGTCATTCAGATCTTCGTCCTTTTTATGAAAAATGTGATATTGAAATACTCCATGACAAAGCCAAAATGATCAAAGAAAGTATCGGCTCGGAATGGGTGAATTCTGAAGATGATGATATTTTGATTTTTCACACCACACAGGAAAGAAAAGAACTGCTCAACCAGCTGAGCCCGCAAAACAATGCTTATTTAATGACTAAAGAATAAAAAATGAATTATAAAAACCCCGATGAACACGGATATTATGGAGAGTTTGGAGGTGCTTTTATCCCCGAAATGCTCTATCCGAATGTAGAAGAATTGCAAAAAAACTATCTTGAAATTATAGAGTCTGAAGATTTTCAGGCTGAATATCAGGATTTGCTTACCAATTATGTAGGACGCGCTACGCCACTATATTTAGCTAAAAATCTAAGCCAGAAATACAATACCCGGATCTATCTGAAACGGGAAGACCTCAACCATACCGGAGCCCATAAAATCAATAATGCCCTGGGACAGGTCCTTCTGGCAAAACGTCTCGGAAAAAGGAGGATTATTGCTGAAACCGGAGCCGGGCAGCATGGTGTTGCCACTGCTACAGCGTGTGCTCTATTGGGTTTACAATGCATCGTTTATATGGGAGAAATTGATATCCAGAGACAGGCCCCGAATGTGGCGAGAATGAAAATGCTGGGTGCTGAAGTTGTAGCAGCCACTTCAGGTTCAAAAACCTTGAAAGATGCAGTGAATGAAGCCCTGAGAGACTGGATCAACAATCCTGTAACAACACATTATGTGATCGGAAGTGTGGTGGGCCCTCACCCGTTCCCGGATCTTGTGGCGAGGTTCCAGAGTATCATTTCAAAGGAAATCAGAGAACAGCTTAAAGAAAAGACCGGAAGAGAAAATCCTGATTATGTGATTGCCTGTGTAGGCGGTGGGAGTAATGCTGCCGGGACCTTCTATCATTTTGTAGAAGAAAAGGAAGTAAAAATTATTGCTGCAGAAGCGGGAGGACTGGGTGTAGATTCAGGAAAGTCTGCTGCCACTACATTTTTAGGAACGCTTGGAGTACTTCACGGAAGCAAAAGCCTTGTAATGCAGACGGAAGACGGACAGGTCATTGAACCGCATTCAATTTCCGCAGGACTGGATTATCCTGGAATCGGGCCTTTTCATGCCCATTTATTTAAAGAAAAACGTGCTGAATTCTTTAGCATTAATGATGATGAAGCTTTGAAATGTGCTTTCGAGCTGACCAGACTGGAAGGAATTATTCCTGCATTGGAAAGTTCTCACGCTCTGGCTGTTCTGGATAAGAAGAAATTTAATGAAAATGATGTTGTGGTCATTTGTCTGAGCGGCCGTGGAGATAAGGATATGGAAACCTATTTGAAGAATCTGTAAAATATCGGATGTACAAAGTATAGTGTATTTCCGCCCCTGACTTTAATATCTACTTTATACATTGTACTTTGTACATTATACTTTAATACAATAAAAAATGAAAAAACTAAATATATACTTCACAGCAGGAATTCCACAACTGGAAGATACCGCTGATATTATACAACTGATTCAGGATTCGGGAGCAGATATGATCGAGATCGGAATGCCATATTCTGATCCTGTAGCAGACGGCCCTGTGATCCAGAAAGCTCACGAACTGGCTTTACAAAATGGAATGACCATTGAAAAACTGTTGTCACAATTAAAAGCCATAAAAAACGAAATCAGAATTCCTGTTATTCTGATGGGCTACATCAATCCGGTATTGAGTTTCGGATTTGAAAAGTTCTGTGCTGCATGTGCAGAAAGTGGTGTCTCAGGATTGATTCTTCCTGACCTTCCCCCTATTGAGTTTGAGAAAAATTATCAGTCTGTTTTAAAGCAGTACAATCTTAACTTTACCTTTCTGGTGACTCCGGAAACCTCTGATGAAAGAATGATCTATCTGGATTCATTAAGTTCAGGTTTTCTGTATGCAGTAAGCTCTTCATCTACAACAGGAAATGAAAATGCCATTTTAAAAAATGAAAACTACCTTTCCAGGGTAGCTTCCCTCCCACTTAAAAATCCTGTGATGATCGGATTCGGAATTAAATCGAAAGAGGATTTTGAAAATGTAACGGAAAAAGCAGACGGTGGTATTATCGGAACTGCTTTTGTCAATATCCTTCTGCATGATCAAGACTGGAAGAAAAGTGCCATAGATTTTATCCATTCCATAAAAGGGTAAAATTCACTAAATTTGTATATCAAAAATTGCAATGAATACAAATCAGAATAAAGTAGTAGAATTTGAAGATTTAGGGATCAGAGAATATCAGCCGGCCTGGGATTACCAGGAGCAACTGATGAAAAACATCATTGATACCAAAATAAAAAACAGAGATCTTCCTGCAGAACAGCATACCATTACGCCCAATCACCTTCTTTTTGTAGAACATCCTCACGTTTATACCTTAGGAAAAAGCGGACATGAAGAAAATATGCTTGCCGGTATTGATAAACTGAAAGAAATTGATGCTACTTTCGTGAAAGTAAACCGTGGCGGAGATATTACCTATCATGGCTACGGACAGGTTGTAGGCTATCCTATTCTGGATCTGGAAAATTTTTTTACAGATATTCATTTATATATGAGAAATCTGGAAGAAGTTATCATCAGAACCATTGCTGAATATGGCATTCAGGGGGAACGCTCTCCGGGAGAAACAGGAGTATGGCTGGATGTAGGAAAACCTTACGCCAGAAAAATGTGTGCTATGGGTGTGAAAGCCTCCCGATGGGTAACTCTTCATGGCTTCGCATTGAATGTAAATACAGACATGCGCTATTTTGAATACATCATCCCATGCGGTATCAAAGACAAGCAGGTGACTTCTTTAAAAAGAGAACTTGAAAGAGAACTGACGCCCGTAGAAATGGAAGAGCTGAAAGCCAAGATCAGAAAACATTTTGCCGATGTTTTCCAGGCAGAATTGGTTTATAAATAAACAAATTAAGATATACCCATAAGCCGGTTTCAAATGTGAGACCGGCTTTTTTATTTATAATTTTTTAATTTTCATTTTCCCGTCATTCATTAAAATCATAAGACTTTTTCAGCTTTTTACCTGTCATAAAATCAAAGATATAACAGAATATTTTATTTTCTGAAAAAAAATATTGTATATATTTTAATTTTTATTATTTTTAATATCACAAAATAGTGAACTATTATAATTAAAAGTTCACTGAAAATTAACCACCAAAATATAAAAACTATGAAAAAATTTCTGTTATCCATGATGGCATTTGTGACGATCCTGTCATTCAATGCCTGCTCTGATTCAAATGCCAGCCAGGACCCGAATCTTATCGCTAAGGAATCTAACGAAGTTGCAATGAAAGATTTCGGCAAAACTGTCCCGGTAGGGATTGAAAAAGAAAATGGAAAATTTAAAATCTCCTTTATGGTTACTGCCCAGCCATATGAAATCGCGGACAGTAAAGAAAATGCAGGTTATATTTCCATGATCAGACAGGCTGTTGAGAATGAAACTCCTGTTCATGTTTTCCTTGAAACCAATACGAATAAAATTGCAAAAGTAGAAAAGGCAACAGATGATGACATCCGTTATTTCAAATCTGTATTCAACAAGGAAGAAAGAGGGGAAAGCAGTAAGGCTGCAAGTGTAATTCCTAATCTTGCAACGCTAAACAGCCTTTTTGCTCAGATCAAAAACCAGGCTTGCGGGACTTCTACGGCATCTTCCCCATGCATTACGTTCAGATATCCTGTTGACGGATGCTATGCAAGAGCTCACAAAATGAGACAAATACTATTGAATGCAGGTTACGACTGTGAAAAGCAGTTCGTTTATGGCAATCTGAGAGCTTCTACAGGAACATGCTGCGTTTCATGGGTATACCACGTAGCAATTCTGGTAAGCTTCAAAAATGCTTCCGGGGTTGTTGAAAAAAGAATCATAGATCCTTCATTATTCTCCAGTGGTCCTGTAACTGATTCTGCATGGAGAGCTGCATGTACCAATACAAGCTGCGGATCTGCATCTGTATCTTCTTACGCCAATACAGCAGGAAATGTTTACTACAGAAGTCCGTCAGGTTCATTACTGTATGATAACAACTATGTGAATACCAATTGTGTATTGAATATATTCTCATCCCTATCCGGATGTTCTCCTTCCCCTGCACCAAGTGTAGCAAACTGTGGATTTTAACTGATTTATATAGAGCTCCTGCATTTATTTTGATACATTGCAGGAGCTTTTTTACTTAATACTTTTCATTATGAAAGCCTGGTCATATCTATTATTATTTTTTATTATGATTGCATCCTGTTCGGGTAATTCCAGTTCACAGAATTTAACCTGGTATAATAACGTCACTATTTCAGATATTACGGAAGATCCGGATAAACCTGATGAAGTAGTGCGTGTCGCCATTGGCATCAGTGCTCAGGTATTTTATCTTTCCAAAAAATCACCGGACTATAAGGCTCTTATGGAAAAAGCTACCCAAAGCTTTAAGAAAAGTAAGACTTATAATATAGGTATTGAAAATAAAACCAATATCATTAAAGAAATTAATGATATCAAGTAATCAGGGTTATCTGATCACGGAAATACCCGCATCTACTTTTACTTCAGCTCCGTGAATATACGATGCTTCATCCGAAGCCAGAAACAGTACTACATTAGCTATTTCTGAAGGTTCTCCCTGTCTTTTAAAAGGTATGGTAGGAATTATATCTTCAATAGCGCTTTCAATCTGTTCTCCGGTTAAACCTGTATTATTAAAAATATTGGTTCTAATATGACCGGGGCTTACTCCATTCACACGGATTCCCCGTTGTGTAAGTTCTACAGCTAAAGTTTTGATAAATGACTGCACCGCAGATTTTGCAGCAGAATATATCGAGAAATTAGGCATGGCAATATCTGTTGCTACTGAAGTATTGAAAATAACAGAACCTCCGCTTTTCATCAACGGCAACATCTGCTGTACGGTGAAAAAAGGACCTTTTACCAAAACATTGAAAAGTTCAACAAACTGATTTTCATCCACATATTCTACCGGAGCAAATTTTCCGTATCCTGCATTCGCAAAAACCAGATCAATCTGCTCTGTATATTTTCTAACCTCCTGCTGAATACTCATAAGATCTTTCATATTCCCGGCATTGGATACGATTCCGAAAGCATTTTTTTCAAGCTTCTCCAAAGCAGTGTTTACAGTTTCTTCACTTCTTCCTGTAATAATAACCGTTCCTCCTTCTTCAATGAATTTCTGAGCGGTAGCCAGTCCCATTCCATTCGTTCCGCCTGTAATCAGCGCGGTTTTGTTTTTAAATCTCTGCATTGTTTTTAATTTAAAATTCTATGGCAAAGATTGGAATACTAAGGTTTTGAAAAAATCCAGTTCTTGTGAAATTAAGCAAAACGATTAAAAACAAAGGCAAATAGCAATAGTGAACTTACTACAATACTTTTAACTGTTTGCATTTTGTTCCTCCATTTTTATCTTTATCAATAATTGCTATCAATAAAATCACTCAAAATTAAATTGTACACAATTAAATTGACCGTATATTTGTACTGTTAATTCAGCTGAACATAAAAGCTGAAATTTAAAAATCAACAAGTAGTTTAATTTAAAAACAAAAAGAAAAATGTCATTAATAGAAGATCTGAACTGGAGACATGCTGTAAAAGCTTATGATCCAACCAAAAAAGTTTCACAGGAAGACCTTAGCACTATTTTAGAAGCTGCAAGACTGGCTCCTACTTCATCGGGATTACAACCTTTCCGGGTTATTGTAGTTGAAAGCCAGGAACTGAAAGAAAAAATGGTAGCCGGAGCTTTAAACCCTGAAGTGATGAGAGATTCTTCTCACGTTTTGGTGTTTGCTGCATGGGACAGTTATTCCAATGAAAAAATTGACAAAGTTTATGATTATCATACTGACGTAAGAGATCTTCCAAGAGGCCGTTTCGGAAGCTATACTGATAAAATCAAAGAAATATATGGTGCACAGACTCCTGAAGAGCATTTTGCACACACTGCGCGCCAGACTTATATTGCATTAGGGATTGCCCTTGCTCAGGCTGCAGAACTTAAAATCGACAGTACGCCGGCAGAAGGATTCAGCAATGATGTTGTGGATGAAGTACTGGGACTAAGAGAAATGGGATTAAAAAGTGTAAGTCTTTTATATCTCGGATACCGTGATGAAGCTAATGACTGGCTTTCTACTATGAAAAAAGTCAGAATTCCAATGGATGAATTTATCATAAAAAAATAATACCTTCATCGAATCTTTCGTACTCAAAAATTATGGAAAATCCGAAAACACCCAAACTGGAAAACCAGATCTGCTTTCCACTGTACGTGATCGCCAAAGAGATTACGGGACTTTACCGTCCTTTTCTTGATGAACTGGGCATTACTTACCCACAGTATCTTGTCATGATGATATTATGGGATGAAGACGGACTTACAGTAAGCCACATCGGGGATAAACTGTTTCTGGACAGTGGTACGCTGACGCCTCTTCTTAAAAGGCTTGAGTCTAAAGGATTTATTACCCGAAAAAGAAAAAAAGAGGATGAAAGAGTAGTTGAAGTATTTTTAGACGAAGCGGGCAGGCAGCTTCAGCAGAAAGCCTGTGAAATTCCGGGGAAAATTCAGGAAAAACTGGGCATACAACCGGAAGAACTCCTGCACCTTAAAGACACGGTACTAAAAATATTAAACAAAATAGAAAATAAATGAAAACGTTATATACCACCCAGGTCACTGCAAAAGGAGGCAGAAACGGACATGTAAAGAGTGAAAACGGAGTATTGAATCTTGATGTAAGAATGCCGAAAGCTTTAGGAGGCGGCAATGATGATTTTGCCAACCCGGAAATGCTCTTTGCTGCAGGATATTCCGCATGTTTCGACAGTGCACTGAACAGAGTGATCAGTCTTTCTAAAGTAAAAACCGGGGAAACAACGGTAACAGCACAGGTAAGCATAGGACAACTTGAGAATGGCGGTTTTGGACTGGCAGCAGAACTGGATGTCAATATCCCTGGAGTTTCTATTGAAGAAGCTCAGGCGTTGACAGAAAAAGCACACCAGATATGTCCTTACTCCAATGCGACAAGAAATAATATGGAAGTAAAACTTTCTGTTACCAACAACGATTAATCCAATTTTTTTAAGCATAGTTATAGCGAAAGGAGCTGTTTCCATGGAAACAGCTCCTTTTTATTTTTTAATTTCCCGCAGATTTCGCAGATGGGCACAGATGATTGAGGATATTTTTATGTATATAGTGTTTAAGAATATCATTCATCATTTATAACTCAATATGATTTAAAATAGAGTAATTTTGTGTCATGGAAATCATTATAGATATTGTTTGTCAGGTGTATGCAGGACTAAAATCAAAAAAGACAATAGATCTCGTTCTGAAAACATTTCTTCCCGGTTATGAAAAATTAAATCTTAATTATACCTATCCCAGGCATGATAAAAATTATATCTTTAAAACAGAAGACGAAATGATAGGTTATTTCATCGAAAACCCTGCCCTTGACCAAACTTTTTACTGGAATAAATACCATGACAATCCTGATAAAATAATGGTAGGCGCAAATATTACTGAGGATGATAAACTTATTATAAGCTTAACAATGGATACTACTGAAGAAAAAAGGGATATGTATTTTAATCAGCTTAAAGAAATTTTACAATCCAATATCGGGGTAATTACCTATGTGGATCCCGCAGATTATGAAAATGGAGAAGATTTCATTGTAAAGTATGGTTAGAAAACAGAAATTTACCTGGCCTTATAACAACTTCTCATCATTCATCATCACCTTCTGTCTTTCATCAGATCGCTTTTCTGATAGGCATCTACTTTTTTATAGGAATCGTTTTTCTCTTTTTCTTTTTTATCAGAGATCAGGATTCCGAAAAGATGGTCGATTTCATGCTGGAAAATAACCGCTGTAAAACCTTCTACAATTTCTGAATATTTCTGTCCTTTCAGATCCACATATTCCAGCTGAATAACTTTACTTCTGTAAAACTGGTCTCTGAAATCAGGGATAGACAAATCACCTTCAGGACCAAGATTCTGCAGATCGGAACGCCAGACAATGACCGGATTAATAAAATACTCAAGTGGAGCCCCTTCTTTATCGAAACGCTGTACCCAGATGATCTTTCTGTTGATGCCTACTTGTGGAGCTGCAATTCCTACTCCACCGTCTGTTGACAGAAGAGATTCTTTCATCCTTTTTACCAGAACTGCTGTATTCGGATCAAGGGGATCTGCTTCTGCAGAAATGCTTAGCAAGGTTTTATGCTGATTGGAATCTGTGGTCTGATAGATCGGTAAGGCCGTATTCACATCACCCTGATTAATAATTGAAAGTTCGTGAGAAGTGAGTTTCTGGGCATTGAAAAATCCCATGAAAAAGATGAGCAGTACGGATAGTTTCTTCATGTTTTTTGAATGTTTTACAAAGGTAAATATTGTAGAATAAAAATGAGTAAATAAAATGGATTTTACATTTGGTTGAAACCGATAAAGTTTTGATATAAAAAAACGGGCTAAAGCCCGTCCCAATTAAATATTTCTTTACATTATTAATAGTTGGAATATTAAAAGGTCTTTGTCATATCTGCCGGAATAACCAGATTGAAGTCTGTCGGAATATAGTCTTTGGCAGGTACTTTCAGATCAGGATCTTCTGATTCAAAAACGGAGATGACAGCCATTTTCAGGTTTGGATTCTTCTGTTTGATATACCAATAGATTCCACCAAATTCTTTACTGTGATAGTTCCCGTTATAATGGATGAACGTCTTTCCAGCCTGATAGTTTTTAAGAATAGATTCAGCCATTGTTGCATCCTTTGTAGCCTGAGCTGAGATAAAATTCATCACTTTTGTTCCTTCTGCGTGATCTCCCATCATCTTTTTCATTTCCGGATATCCCGGAGTATCTAGAGTAACTCTGATAGGCAGCTGAGCAATATAGTTTTTCTCTTTTTCGCTTAATCTATTTAAAGATTCAAGTCCCTCTTTGGCGGTCTGTGAGGCATATCTTCTTGGGATATTGGTGGCGATAAATTTCAGCTTTTTATCTTTGGCAAAATCCACCAAAGGTTTATAATCTGTTGCATAATTGTTCCATAAACGGGCAGAATCTTTCAATGTCTTAGCATCAAACTTTCCATTTAAATACTGATCCAGTTGAACCTGATTGTCTCTTTCAAACATTTCAGCCCCTAAAATAAGCTGTCCGTTCTTTTTCGTAAACAAAGCTTCCGTAATTTTTAGCTGAAGCCAATGGTTGATGGAACTGTTATGATTTTCACCAAAAAAGACCACATCATATTCTGCGAGCTCTTTTACCAGCTTTTCTGTCTTTACTTCCTTTCCTTTTTTATCATAAAACTGATATGCCTTAAAGTCCTGAGCCTTCAATGAACAGAAGCCGGCTATCAGTATTGCTATGAAAATATTTTTCATTTTGTTTTTATAATTTAATTACAAATTACACAAATATTCTGGCACCTGCAGATTGTTTGTTATAAAAAAGACCGCTTTGAATCTTACAAACAAAACGGCCTCATTCAAATTATCTAATTATTATTTCTCTAAAGCTGCAATAAGATCCTTCCACTCCTGAAGTTCAGGAATTCCTGGTTTTCTCTTTCCAAAGAACTGAACGATAAAATCTCCTTCTTTGTTGAATACTTCAATAGCGGTTACTTCGCCGTCTTCAGTTGGTTTCTTAACGATCCAGGCTTCGGCAATTTTCGTTACATCAAGGTGCAGGTTGAAATCCGGATCCATCACGTTGAACCACTGCTGGTGCCATAGTGTTTTGTTTACATTTCCTGTGTGAATCTGGATAATTCCTCTGTTTCCAACGAAAACCATGATCGGAACGTTCTTTTCAGAAGCATCTTCAAGGATATTCACCACTTTCGCATTATCGATTTTCTTAGCAAATCCTTCCGGAGCCAGTCTTAAGGCCTGCGTTCTGCTTACTCCGTACTTTCTGGTCATCATGAAAAAATCGTGGGTGTCTTTCAATTCTGTCCATGCTTTTTTAAAGCCTTCCACATCAATGTCTGAATCTGCTTTTTCAGCCTGTTTTGGAGCTACAGCCTCAAATACAAATGCCTGGTTCTGGCCTTCCGCTTTAAATTTTTCTACAATTGTATCGAAAGCAACTTCGTTACTATCTTTTGTCAGATAAATCTTATGAAGTGCCAATCCGTCTTTTCCAAAAAACTGAAGGCTTTTCTTATCTCCTTCCACTACTGCAAAAGCAAACTTCCAATGATTAAGGAATATTCTGAGATCAATATCTTCCCCCACAAAAAGCTGGGCATGCGGGCTGCTGAAATCTCCATTCAGGTACGTTCCTTTTCTTTCATGAACACATTCATCGTTGCGGGTAAGCGCCATTACTTTTCCTAATTGCCCAGCTTCTGTAAGGATTCCCGGAAAATCCGGATTCAGCACTGTTACGCTTTCTCCTATGCCTGTCACTAATAATTCTGCTTCACTTACTCCCAGCTGTGTGGCTGCATTTCTTATTCTGATATGTGGATTTTCTGCTTTCAGAGCTTCCCATTTTTCCTTTAAATCATTAACTAATGTGCTCATTACTTTACTTTTTTATGGTTAAAATTGTATATATTCTTCGTATGGTTTCGTTTCCTGTTTTACTTTTTATTTCTTCTTCTTTTTCAGAAGTTTTCATTCTTTTGAAATGGCTTTTGGAGATTAGTTCTTCCATTTCGCTGTTGCTGTACAAGGTGAAATCAAATTCCGTAAACGGTAATTTTTCCATGAACTCTCTTTGCCCGAATGTAAGAACGAACGTTCCGTTATCTTTCAAAACCCTGTAGATTTCATTTAAAAAATCCACCGGATTTTCCCAGAAATACACAGTGTTGACTGTAAATATTTTATCGAAGGTCTCATCCTGAAAAGGAAGCTTTTTTCCTTCATACAACACAAATTCTGCCTGACTTTCAAATTCTTTATTGAGCCTTTTGGCTTCGTTGTGCATGGTTTCAGAAATATCAATTCCTATGTACCTGAGGTTTTTGGCAAGGTTCATCATACTTTTCAGGTGTCCGGCATTTCCGTGCCCTATTTCAAGGATTTGCTGGCCGTCATCTATCAAAAGTGTTCTGATACTTTCTAACGTCATACTGATGTTAGTGGCATTCATCATTTCACCAATCTCGATGCCTTTTTCTCCCCGGGGATTGGCAAGATTCTGTGCGAGGATTTTGAGTTCTTCTTTTTCCATGGTTATCCAAAAATGATCATTGGGTTATTCGTAATAGGATGGCCGCAGATGGTACACGGAAAGTTGTAGGCTTTACTGATATTTTCTGCCGTGAAAACTTCCTCCGGAGTTCCATACGCGGAAACTTTTCCTGATTTCATTAATAAAATCTTGTCTGCAAATTGAGCAGCAAGGTTCAGATCATGCAAAACAACAATGGCACTGTTGGCTTTTTTTGTGAATTTTTTGATGATTTCCAACGCTTTATACTGATGTTTGATGTCTAAATTATTCAGCGGTTCATCCAGGAAAACCAGTTTATGAACAATTTCATTCTGTAATTGTGCCATTACCCTGGAAAGATGTACCCGTTGTTTTTCACCTCCTGACAAAGAATTATAGTCTCTGTCTTTCAAATGAAAAATATCGGTTTCATAGAGCATATTATTCATCGCTTCAAGATCTTCTTTTCCGGGCTGGGCATCAAAATAAGGATACCTTCCCATCATAACGACATCTTTTACATCAAGCGGAATATCATTGCTGTTGTGCTGTGAAAATTTTGCCTTATGTTTTGAAAGCTCCTTCACATTCCATTCCTGAATAGGCTTATTTTTAAATAATACTTTCTGCTTTCCGGATTTCACTTCATCTGCCAGAACACTCAGAAGACTTGACTTCCCTGCTCCATTCGGACCTACAATGGCTAAAAATTCGCCATATTCCAGGGAGACATCTACTCCATCCAGGATACGGAATTCTTTATGTTTATAATTAATCTGGTGTGCCTTGATCATTACAGTGATTTTTTAAATTTAACCAAAATAGCGATAAAAATAGGTCCTCCCATCAGCGCTGTCAGGATTCCGATCGGAAGTTCAGACGGCGCCACAATACTTCTGCTGAATGTATCTGCCGTCAGCAGCAAAATGCTTCCACACATTGCTGATAAAGGCAGGATAAAGGTATTATCGGATTTGAATAAAAGCCTTAAAATATAAGGTACAATCAATCCTACAAAACCAATAGTTCCTGAAAATGCTACGCATGTCCCCACCATTAAAGCTACTGTGATAATGATCTGCTTTTTCAGTCTTTCTACATTAATTCCCAGATGCTGTGCATCTTTTTCTCCCAGCATCATGGCATTCAGAGCTTTTCCTTTGGGTAATAAAATGATGTAAGCTATAATCATTACAACGGCCAGAATAAAATTCTTTGTCCATGTGGCAGCTGCCAGGCTTCCCAGATTCCAGAAGGTTAAATCCCTTAGCTGTTCATCTTTTGAAATATAAATCAGGAATCCGGTAATTGAGAAACCGATTGCGGTTATTGCCACTCCGGTAAGCAGCATCATCACTACATTTGTTTTTCCTCCACTTGTTGAAATTCTGTACACCAGCATCATGGATAAAAAAGAACCAATAAAAGCCGCTATTCCTACCAGTGAAAACTGTACCGCTTCAGGAAGATACGCTTTGAAATGTCCTCCCAAAACAATCGCAATAGCCGCCAACAGTGTTGCTCCTGATGTAAGGCCGATCAAATCTCCTGTTGCTAAAGGATTTTTAAAAAGCCCCTGAAGGCTTGTCCCCGAAACGGAAAGCATTCCCCCAATTAAAATGGCCATAACGATTCTCGCTGCTCTTACATCCCAGATCACATATTTATCACTTAAAGACAGGCCTGGGTCTCCTTTTATAAATTGCCACAGGATCATGAACGGGGAATTCCCTCCGAAATCATAAACTCCGGTATTAAGTGACAGCACTGCTATAATGGCAAGCAGTACCGCACTTATGATAAGATAAAAGTATAGTTTACTTTGTGTTTTCAATTAAAAGTTTGTTTAATGCTACTGCTGCTTCTCCCAGTCTCGGTCCGAAACCTGATACTAAACCTCCGTCCATTGCGATGATTTTCTTATTTTTACCGGCATTGGTTTGTGATACTCCCGGCATTTTAAGGGCTCCTTCATTTCCTCCTGCGCCCTGTAAACCTGTTTCGAAGAAGAATAATACGTCAGGGTTGGCCTTTACAACTGCCTCGGGTGTCAATGGTTTGAAATCTTCAAAATCAGTTACGGCATTTTCTCCGCCCGCAAGGTTAATTAATGAAGCCATTGGTGTATTTTTACCGCTTACCATCAACATATTTCCTCTGGCATAGATGAACAGTACTTTTGGCTTTTTAGCAATGGGCTGTACTTGTTTCAGATCAGCATCAATCTTATCATTTAATTTCTGATAATCTGTATTTCCAATCGCTTTTGCAACCTGTTCGATCAGTTTTTTAGTTCCTTCAACCGTATATTCCTGTTTAAAAACTTCGGTTTGAATTCCTGAAGATTTGATTTTCCCCATTAATTCAGGATTGATATCCTTATCAGAAGCAAGAATCAATGTTGGGTTTACAGCCATGATCGGCTCAATCGTCATCGATCTCATATGACCCAAGTCTTTAGCTGTAGCTTTTAAAGAGGTTGGATATGTACTGGTAACATCGGTTCCTACGATTTCTTTTTCGTGTCCCAAAGCAGCTACGATCTCGGTAATTCCTCCGTTTAGTGTCACTATTTTATTGTTCGTTTTTGGTGCTTCAGAACTGGTTTCTGTTGTATTTTCTTTTGTTCCTGTTTCTGCTTTTTTGCAGGAATATACTGCGACAAGAACAGAAGCTGCAAGAATGAATTTTTTCATGATATACTATTATTTGATTTCTTATAAAGCTTTATACTGGAACATCGGGAAACCTCTTTCACCTTTATCATCGGTAAGTTTCACAAATCTTAATTTGTAATAGGTTCCGGCAGCATCCTTAACAATAAAGAATACATCTCCTTTTACTTTAGATCCCGACGGACCTACTTCTCTCCAGTTTCCTCCTATTACCCTTTGCTCGTTATACACTAATTTTGAGTTATCTACATCTTCTCTTTTAAATTTATTAAACGCTTCAACCATTGACCCTGAAGTAATTTTGATTTCATAGGCCCCCACATTCGCCAGATTATTAATGGTGACAAAGTCTGCATTAACATAGCTTCCTGCCCCGGGAATAATATTGGTAAATACCGAAAAACAGATATCCCATTTATTTTTTTCCGGTTGAATATTCACTTCTTTACCTGTTTTTGAATTAAAAAAAGTATAGTTATAGGCACTATTCTTCTTAATAACCGTTTCTTTAATTGCTGCTCCTGCAGCATTAATCTCACCGTACCTGATTTTATATCCGTCTCCCTGTCTTACGATCTGTATTTTCATCCAGCCTCTGTCATCTCCCCCTGTAATTGTTGAGCCGACAGCAATGGTTCCCTTATAAAGCTCTTTTCCCAGATTTACAAGATAAACGGCATTTTCAGAATCATTAGCTTTTATTTCGTCTATGGCAGTATAGCCGGATGGAAAATTTCCTTTTACATCATCAATATATTTTGTGTTTTCGGGATCAAAATTGGCCACCCGAACCACTTCTTTCAGGCTGGTAACATCAGCTTCCTTTACCGTTTCAAGATCTGATTTGTTTGGAATTTTTGCAGCCGCCATCATAATTGATGAATTCAGAATAACCTTAAATTCAGCACCAGAATAAAATGCAAGATCCCAGTCTGTTCTACTGTTGATCGTTTGTCTGGGTTGTCCGTTCTGATCTACATCACTAAAATCTATCCATACCTGATTCGGTTGTGCAGCTCCTCTTATATCCGGATTTACTGAAACTCCTTCTGACGGAATTACCGGTACCGGATCTTCATTATCATTGATACAGGATTGTGATATGAACAACATTCCTAATAAAAGATAAAATAGTATTTTTTTCATTTTTTAGAATTTTAAAAATTGTAGCTTAATCGGGCAAAGTAACTTCTGCCATAGAAAAGATTAATCTTTGGATCTGCAGTTTCATGAGCATTTCCGGTAACTGTAGTATCCCTTACAGAAGAGACATCAAAAATATTCTTGATTCCCAGACTTATTTCCAGGTGTTGGCTGAAGAAAGGCTGCGTCACAATAAAGTTCATCATGTGGAAGTCCCCTCTTTCTCCAATTTCGTATTTTGGGTTCTGTAAATCGGAAGAAAGAACAAATTGCTGAGTCTTTCCTGTATATTTATAAAAAAGGGAAAGTGTCGTATTAATATCAGGAATCATATAATTTACCGCAGCATTCGCTTCAAGCGTATAAAAGAAATCATTCGGGGAAGTAACATCTCCGTCTTTTAAAGTTTTCGAAATTCCGTAATAAGCTACGTTAGCAGCCAATCCAAAATGTTTTTTCTGGGCTTTAAAATTAGCCTCAAACAAATAAGACTGGAACTTATCCAGGTTCAGATATTGATATTTCAGGGGTTGTCTGCTCACGGTTACAGATTCTATCCTGTCTCTCACATTAAGGTAAGTGGCGCTTGCTCCCATTCCCAAAAGCCATCCTGAATCAGTGTTTATTTTTTTCTCCTGATTCAAAGAAACAGTTATCCCTTTTTCAGGAGATAAATTTTCGTTACCTCTGATATCATGGTTGCTGTCTACCATATACGTATAAAGTTCATCAAAATTCGGGAAGCGGTTTGCACTTCCTACCACCAGTCTGAAGCTATTATTTTCCGTAGTTTTCACTCTGGCAGTTAAAGAGTAGTTATGCTGAGCCTCAAATTTATCGCTTAGAGCAAGACGGTATCCGGGACGTAATGACAGCCAATCAGCGGCATTCCATTCAACGGACATAAAGTTGGCATAATTAAAGATCTTTCTCTTGATATTATCTGTTCCTTTAAAACTTCCGGCAATATTACCGGCAAAGCCTGAGGTATGGTCTAATTCATATCCTAACTGGAAGTCAATCTTTTTACTGTCTAAAAAGTTACTGAATACACCTCTTGAATAAAATACATCTGCTTTATTATACGATTGATATTCATCTTTTTCCCCGATTAATTTTCTGTTCGGGATATCATATTTAAAATCCCTGTACTGTCTGTCCTGGGTCTGATATGAAAAATCACCTGTATAGTTGACAGCCCCAAGCTTGGTCTGAACATTCAGCTGGTGTAAATATCTTGTAGTCTGGTAATCCCTGTCATAAGAAAAATAGGTTCTGTCATTTACACTATAGAAGTGCTCTCCTACAATCGGATTATAATAATTTAATTTTTCGCTTACAAATCCAAATTTGTAAAATAAGGAGGTTTTATTTTTACTATATCTTAAAATTCCGTCTACATTCAGAACGTCTTTTGGCTGCCACAGATATCCTCTCTTCCCATCCTGTTCAAAATATTTATATCCTTCCTGTGTTCCTTTGAACCCCTGAAAATCATTATGATTGATATTTGCACCTACGAACCAGTTCTCATTAATATTATATCCTAGATTCAGGGATTGAATATGTCTTCCTTCTCCTTTTTTCTTAAAGTCGTACTCTTTATTTACTGTTTCTTCCTGTACAGAAGCATTAAGTGACAGTTTTTTCTGGCTGTTTTTTCTGGTAATTATATTGATCACCCCGGCTACTGCATTGCTTCCGTAGTCCACTCCCATTGAGCCTCTTACAACCTCTATCCTTTCTACATTATTGATGTTAAGTTTAGTAAGGTCAATATTATTTCCAAGCCCTATATCCCCTACTACCGGAATATTATCAATCAATACTTTTGTATATTCTCCTCCTAATCCCATTAAGTTTGCTGTTGAATTCCCTGAGTTACGGTCAGATATGATCAGTATATTGAGGCTCTGGTTAAGAACATCGGCAACAGTGGTGGCCGCCATATTCTTAATCTGCTCGGCATTAATAACTTCGACTTTATAGATGGATTTATTAATGGATTGCTGAGTATATTGTCCTGTAACAACAACTTCTTCTATCTTTTTCTGTTTAATAGAATCCTGTTCCTGTGCATTCACCCACCAGATGGCAGATAGTGACAGTATGGAAATCACTTTCTTCTTCATAACTATTGAGAAAAATTTTCAGCAAATATAAAACTTTATTTAGACTCATTAAAAATAAATATATATTTTTGTATAATAATTCTAAATAAAAATAAATTATGAAACTAAAATTACTTCTGGGAAGTTTAATGCTTACCGCTGTTTCAGCCAATGCTCAGCTGGCTTCTATCAATGAGACCTTCCAATCGTTTATAACAGGACCTGCCGGACCCGCAGCTGCTTGGCCGCAAAATAACTGGAACAGGGTTCAGGATACAACTAATGGACCCTGGGTGTATGCGAGCGGCACCACTAATAAATATGTTCAGTATTACAGCTTTTCTGCTCCTAATACTGCCGGCTACCTGATAACTCCACAAATTGTAGCCCCAGATGGTACAAAAACACTTGCTTTTACTGCAGCCATTACATCCGGATCAGCAAGTGGCGCTACAGGAACAATACAGGTAGGACTGGTGAACAGTATTACCGACATGACTTCATTTACACCTGTAGGCAACATCATTAATCTGACACCGGAAAATACGCAATACACTTTTACCGTACCGGTTTCAGCAAATCAGTATATTGCATTTAAAATTACAGGAAGTGCCATGCATACAGCAATACAGATAGATGATGTACTGTATAACAATTCAACATTAGGTGTCGCTGATCAGGTAAAATCTGAAAACGAGGTGAAATTTGCAGTTAATGCGGATAACACGGCACTTGAATTTGTAACCCAAAAAGATCCTAAGAAGATACAGATCTACTCTGCGCTGGGGCAAAAAACCACTGAAGGAAAACTAAACAGACAGCAATTTGACATCAGTACCCTTCAATCCGGCGTTTATTATACTGTTATTGAAACAGCAGAAGGAAAGACAATCAAATCAAAATTCATAAAAAAGTAAGGTTATCAGTCTTTATTTGCTTTAAAAGCCGGATAGACTACTTCTATCCGGCTTTTTTTATAATCAAAATTCTAAATCAAAAAGGAAAACAGATAAAAATCATATTTTTATTTAGAATTATTAAAAATAATATGTATACTTTTGTCAGGTCATTCTAAATAATGAGATGATAAATTAAAAATTAAGATATGAAAACAAAACTATTACTGGCTTCGCTGTTTGTTCTTTCAATTCAACAGACGGTGGTAGCACAAACCGATGCATTGGGATATACACAAGCCAATATGTCCATGGGAGCAGGGTATCAAAATAGGGTATTCTTTAACCTTGAGGATGGTAATATGATATCCCAACCGGCTAATACCTGGGATATCGCATTTTTCAGAAATTCTGCAATGAGTTTCGGATCAAGAATTAATGATGCAAAAGAGATTAAAGTATATGAAGCATCAAATAATCTTGCCGATTGGGACAATATCAGTATCACCAATATATCAGCGTGGGGAGAACCTATTTATAATCCGGATCAGACAACATCTCTTCAGGATGGTGCATTTGAACAGGGATCAGCACCTTATGGATGGGGGCAATATAACGGCATCACCCATCACATTGACGGCAAAATCATTTTCGTTTTACAGTATCCGGATGGCACTTACATCAAATTTGCCATCATTGATTACTTTGGAGGCTATACTTTCAAATACTCAAAATGGAACGGAGCTTCCTGGGGTGCAACTGAAACAAAGACTCTTGCCAATGGAACTGATGATGCTTTCTTCAATTATTTCTCATTTACTACAGGTGCAAAGGTGGATAATCTGGAACCCTCAAAAAGCGCGTGGGATTTTGTTTTTACAAAATATTTTACATTCTATAACAATGTGATGATGTATCCTCTTTCAGGAGCCATTCAAAGTCCTAATATTAAAGTCGCGAAAGTGCAGCCGGAAGATCAGGCAACAGCAGCGTATACCTTACCTGCCGCTTCTAACTTTTCATCAAATATTACAACGATAGGTCATTCATGGAAAGGAATAGGAACGGTGAAAAATGATGTAGTCTACTATATTAAGAAAGGAAATGATTACTACAGAATGTACTTTATTACAAACGGAGGGACCACAACCGGAGACATGTACTTCAAATACAAAAAAATAACCGCTACCCTGGGAGTAACGGAAATAGGAAAAAAAGCTTCTTTTGGCATTTATCCGAATCCGGCACCAGCGGATAAAAAGGTAACTGTTTTATTTGATATTAAGGAAAAAGCCAATAATAAAGGAAATGTAGAGGTATATGACCTCACCGGAAAAAAGGTGTACTCGGCTGAACTTACCAATCAGACAGGCTTCTATAAGCAAGATATGAACTTATCCAATCTCACTCCGGGAAGCTATATGGTAAAAATAACCTATGGAGGAAACTCTGAAACGAAAAAGCTTATCGTGAAATAATTTATTTTAATACTTTCTATTTTTTCTAATAAAAAGGCGGCTTCAATATTCTGAAACCGCCTTTTATACTAATAGATCTTAAATCCTTTATACACTTCTACCGTACTTTCCATCATTCTGGAAGCATCTTTACGGAAATCCAGCAAATGATCCTGACCATTATGCCTGTTATGATGCTCCACACTCTCCCAAAGCTCAATCAGAAAAAAGGTTCCTTTATTGTCTTTATCTTCAATAAGGTCATACTGTAAACACCCCTCTTCTTTTCTTGTTTCTTTCACAAGTTTCTGAAAAAGCTCTACCGCTTCCATCAGGTAATTTTCATTAAACTTAAAAAGTGCAATGATATGTAAATTCATGTTTCATTATTTAATGATGTAAAAGTAAAATATTTTCAAAACCAAATTTGTTTTTACTTCTTTTATTTTTCCACACTAAGCATCTTTTTCTAACTGATCACTGATTTGTAAATAGTTATGGAACTCATTACAATAACAAGCAGCCCGATCACAATAAACATTTTCCTGACCGGAAGCTTTGCGGTAAGCATTGCAGAAAAAGGAGCAGTAAGAATTCCTCCTATTAACAGTCCCAGAATGATATTCCAGTGCTGAATACCCAGGGTAAAAAAGAAAGTAACAGCTGCTGTTATGGTCAGTATAAACTTGGCCACTGTAGAACTACCTACTGCAAATCTCGGGGTAAAGGCATTTTTGATCAAAGTTCCGGTTACCAGCGGCCCCCATCCGCCTCCTGCAAAAGAATCGATGAAGCCTCCTATCACCCCAAGCCTTGTTAAATTGGTTTTTCTTTTAAGTGCTTTATTCTGCTTTTCTTTAAATGCATTTGACAATATCTGAAAACCGAGATATAGTGTATAAAAAGCAATAATGGTTTTGGTGATTTTAGCGTAATATTCTCCCAGGTACGTGAGGCAAACAGCACCAATAACAGCACCGATGACCGCGGGAACTGCCAGTTTTTTTACCAGGCTCTTACTTACATTTCTGAGTCTGATATGGCTTACGCTTCCCGCTGCTGTAGTGAAGCTTTCCGCGGAATGAATGCTGGCGCTTACTATATGAGGTGGAATATTAAGGAACATAAGGGTGGTTGTACAAATTACACCATATCCCATTCCCATAGATCCGGCTACAATTTCAGCAAAAACACCTACCAGAAGCATCCAGTAAAAGATATAATTATCTTTTGCCAGAATTGTAAGAAGTTCCTCCAGATATCCAAGCTCATACATAGAAAAAACTATAATAAGCAATATGGCAAGGGTTATAAAAAGTACATTAAGCCTGACCTGAATTTTTCTTGAAATTACCATACCACAGAATTATTGGTTTTTATATGAGCCTTTGGAGAGGCTCCTCTATTGTCTGACAGTTTTCTGTAGTTTCTGAAATGGATAAAAGCTAATGGTACAGCTGGTTGTAACAGATCTGCATCTTCTTTTGAAATCATAATTTATTCATTTGAAGTTATGCAAATATCTAATAAAAATATTATCCTACCAAATAAGTAGACTAACAAATCAAAAAAAAGGACCGGGTTAGTCTACCAGATCCATTAAAGTTTTCTTTTCAAGAATATTCAGTGAAGCATCCCGGACTTCAATAAGTACATCATGTAATCCGCAATGATCTTCGTTACAATCTTCACATTTTTCATAAAAATTAAGGCTCACGCAGGGAAGCATGGCAATAGGACCATTTACCAGTCTGATGATCTTTGCCAGTTTTACATTTTCGGGTTTTTCTTTAAAAAAATATCCTCCACCTTTTCCTTTTTTGCTGTCCAGAATATCAGCCTTTTTAAGTTCAAGCAGGATATTTTCTAAAAACTTTAAAGGAATCTTTTTGTGTTCCGCTATTTCGGAAATAAGAATCGGGCCCTCATTCCTTTTTTCTACAAGATATGAAAGCGCTTTAAAAGCATATTGAGATTTTTTTGAAAGCATTACAGCAAAAATACAAAAATTGTTTAATATGTATAATACAAAGTGGTAAAGCAAAGATCAGAATACCAAAGTGTCAATAAATGAATTTACCACACCACCCCTTTTGAATTTTTCCTATTAAATCATTATGTTTGCTATATGTTCAGTAAACAAGAAGCACAGCAATTAAAAAAAGAGTTTTGGACCGCTTTTGGAAAATCATTTCCAAGAAAATGGATTTTATATGATACTAAAGTTAAGGATTTATCATTCAAATTTTCAGCAGATAATAAGAAAGCAGAAGTTTCTCTAGACATTGAAATGAAGGATGAGCTCTTTCGAAGTGCATATTATGAAAAAATATGGTCTTTGGAAGATATTCTTAAAGATTTCATCGGTGATTTCCAAAAGGAAGAATATTTTACACTTGAAAATGGAAAGGTAATCAGCAGGATTTGGGTTGATAAACAGGGAGTTTCAATTTTCAATAAAAATACATGGCAAGAAATTTTTGAATTTTTTGTCGACAAAATGGAAGGATTTGAAAGATTTTATCTCGAATATGAGGATTTTATAAAGGACATTTAAAATCCTTACGAAATAATTACCATTTTACCTATAACTATAAAATAAAAAAGAAACTTATATTTGCTTACCACTACTTAAAACTAATATATGGAACGAATTAATATGATTGAAAATGAAAAAAGTGTACAAAAACATTTTTGGAGAAATTATCTCCAAAGGAACTGCTGTGAAACAGGATGAATACCATCTTTATTATTATGAAAAAGATTCAGACCTGTTAAAAGAAATTGAGTTTATAAGTGAGGATAACATTTATAACATCAATTATTTCATAAGTGAGGGAGAAGATGAGAATCAGGTTTTTGATTACCTGAAAGAAAAATCAGATTTTTTTGATATCGAGAAAAGAGAGTTCGTAAATGATTTTATTATTACGACCAATAAATTGTACTCCTTATCTGTAGATGATCTCCCCTTAATTTCTAGAACTGTTTTCAAAAAGGATGACCCCGAAAACTTCATCTGTTCACAGGTCATCGATAATGAAACCCACGAGCCGCAACTCGAAAGAACTATAAAATGCTGGTATACCAACGACAAAAACGGTGAAAAATATGCAGCAATAGAATGCAGCTATCAGGAAGATGGAAAACTTGAACTGGCTGTTGATAAAACTCCGGATCCCGACCATGAAGAAAACTGGATACAATATGACTATGACACTTTCCAGGATCTTCAGGCACAAATACCCACTGACATCAGCTATTACAAAACTGCCACCTTACTTCCCAAGGAGTCTTATCAGCAATAATCCATAATTTTACATCGCATCTTAAAATTATTAAATGGAAGACAATCTGATTTTTTTTGCAGACGGAAATGATCCGCAAATGATTGAAGCTTACAAAAGAGCACAGGAAACTTTTAAGTATTTCTGGCGTGAACAATCCTGGGAATACAGAAGAATTATTCCGGGCCTTAATGTATCATGTGTTAAAACTGCTTTTGAAGAGCAGGATGAAGAAACCGGGGAAAGCCTGGTAGAACACATGTGGATCAATGAAGTATTTTTTGACGGGGATCATGTAAGAGGATATCTTATCAATGAACCTAACAGCCTTAAAAACATACAGGTTGGTGATTATGTTGAAATTCCTTTACACAATATCACTGACTGGCTTTTTGCCATCACTCCGAGTGTACAGAAACCTAAAGGACTTTCCAGGCTGTTTTCAGCTTCTTCGACTCTACTTCCAAAAGCCTACGGAGGATTTACTATTCAGAAAATGCGTGCTGACATGTCTGATGCGGAAAGAAAAGAACATGATAATGCCTGGCAGCTTGATTTCGGAGACTTCAATGATATACTTGTGGTGAATAACCAGAAAGAAAATCCGGAAAATCTGATTGAGCATCCTATGAGTAAAAATATGAAAGAGGAATTTGCAAAGTTTTTACAACAGTATCCGGATGAGCTTACACAAGCCGATGAATATGGGCTGACAATTCTTCACAAAGAAACGATTGCAGGAAATTTAACCACTGTGCAGGTTGCTTTGGAAGCAGGTGCTGATAAAAACATCCGGTCTAAAAAAGGAAAAACAGCTCTGGATTATGCAAAACAGCTGAACTGGGAGCATCTTATTCCTGTATTGGAAGAATAAATCGTAAAAAAACAGTAGATTTGAAGGGAAACCGTAAAGTTTCTCTTTTTGTTTTTTATATTTGAAAAAAGACAAAACTATGAATACAAGAAACTTATCTTCTGGAGAAGAATCTAAACTCTTAGCAATTGAAGAAGATCACTTTCAAGATATAAAAAGTAAGGCGATAGCCCCTTCAAAATTGCAAGAAACATTTGTTGCTTTCGCTAACTCTGATGGAGGTGAAATATGGTTAGGAGTAGAAGATAAAAAATTTACAGGAGAAAGGATAGCAGGTTTTTCAACAAAAGAAGATGCTAATGATATTCTACATACATTACTTGAGCTAACCAATCCAACAGTTGAAAATGTTGAAATTGAATTTATAAACTTTGATTCAAAAGGATTTGTTTTACACATTGATATTCCTAAAAGTCCAAAAGTCCATTATTGTGCAAATGGAGACTGCTTTATAAGGATTAATGCAAGAAAGGAAAAAATAAAAGGCGAAAGAATAACTCAACTTGGATATGCTAAAGGTGCTTTTGTTTATGAAAAACAACCCGTCGAAATAGCTGAGCTTTCTGATTATTTAGGAGGCGACTTATTAAAAAATTATATGCAAAGGGTTTCATCAAATCTTGAAGAAGAAGTTTTCTTGAGAAAGCAGAGGTTAATTACTAAAAAAGATAGTGAATTTAAACCAAATGTAGCCTGTGTTTTAATGTTCGACGATGAACCTCAAGCTACATTAGACACACGTTGTGCTATTAAAGTTTATCGTTTATTGACAAATGAATCAGAGTATAAACGAGAACAACTTAAAACCGACCCAAAAACAATCAATGGACCAATTGAAAGTCAAATAATAAATGCAATTAAAGAAGTTCATGATTTATTAAAGGATTCAACTGTAACTATTGATGGAGAGCTTGAAAAACTAAATTATCCTAGCAAAGCAATCCATGAGATTTTAGTCAATGCTGTAGTTCATAGAGACTATAGCCTAAATGATGATATCCATGTTAAAATATTTGATAACAGAATTGAAATCATCAGCCCTGGAAAACTACCAGGCTATATAACTACTAATAATATCTATGAAGAACGCTTTTCAAGAAATCCAAACTTGGTTAGGCTTCTTCACAATTTACCCAATCCCCTTAATCATGACATTGGTGAGGGCTTAGATACAGCAAGAAACGAAATGAAAAAGTATGGTCTTATCGAACCTATAATTGAAGAAGTTGGTAATTCAGTTAGAATAACAATTAAACATAAAAAGATCGCATCGCTTGAAGATACTATTCTAAAATATTTAGGTTCAGACTACTCTAAAACTATAACAAATAGAGCTGTTAGAGAAATTAGCGGTGAAGATGATGTTAATAAAGTAAAAAAGGCTTTTCAAAAATTAAGACAACTTGGAAAAATAGAAGCAGTCGATCCAAAAGCTACAGCTTTTGACTTTTCCTATAAATTAAAAGAATAATTAACAGATAAAAAAATTCCGGAAGATTTCTCTTCCGGAATTTTTTTATTTCTATCCGAATTTTTTCTTTCTCAACCAGAAGAACAAGCTTCCGAGAAGACCAATAATCGCCAATGGAAGCAATAAGTTCAGCCACTGCCAGTTGGTTTTCTCTTCAGTAATTCTATGTCTGTCCAGAAGTCTTTCTTCAATATTTCTGTTTCTCAACTCCATCAGATTGCTGTCATCCAGAAGATAGTCTAGTGCATTTCTCAGGAATTGTTCATTTCCGAACTGCTCATTGGTCAGTAAATCTACTCCTAACGGAAGCGGCTTACCCTTGATCACTTTATTTCGTCCCACGTCCCCGTCTGCAATTACGATCATCTTATTTTCAGGACTTGCAGTTCTGAATCCGGGATAGGATTTTCTTTCAATCCTTGAAGCATATGCAGAATTGAATTTTCCTTCCAAAGCTACTGCAAATATTTTGGGGGTACTTGGCTTTTCCATTTGCCCCAGGCTGTCTACACTTGCAATCTCTTTAAGATCTACATAATTGGGAACCTGCTTCAACAATGTTCTTTCACTGGATTCAAAAAGAACTTTGGTTTTAATATTTTTTCTTCCGCCTAATGTATCAATGGAAGTAGGGAATTCAAATTTTACAGGATTGATATTTTTGGTAACCGGATTATTATCTTCTGCAATTCCAAGCGGATAATAAGGCCATGGTAAACTCGTATACTGCGGATTTCCGCTCACCTCTCCTGTCACCAACCTCAGCAGGGCAAATTTCTTAACATCCTTTACCAATGCAGGATTGATCCTTAGCCCGTAATTGAAGAAGAAATCCGTCATATTAAGATCAACAGGAAACGGCATTACTTTTTTAGATCGTGTTAAAGTATCCATTTCTGCGTTTACTGCATCAATCATCCAAAGGGTTTTTCCCCCATTCATAATATACTGGTCAAGAATTACTTTTTCATTATCAGTAAAAGCTTTTCTTGGTTTTGCTATAACCAGAGCACTCATCTGCTTCAGTAAAGGAACATCTTCCAATGAAAGCTCGGTCTGATTTTTAGGAATAATAGGCCCTGCATCATAATTCTCCATTGCCAGCTGAACAAACCCCTGGAATTCATCCGGACTCAGTTCATCGTGGTTTACCAGAATTCCTATTTTCTTTCTTTTATTGGCAGTTATATTCTTAATATTGGAAACAAGACTGTACTCCAGACCTTCAATAGATCTGGTAAGCTGCTGGTCCGCATCAATGCCGGCCTGCTGTACCACCAAAGGAATAGAAACCCCGCTATTGTCATACTTGAAAACAGCATACGGGAAAAGAGTGATTTGTGAGATTTTTCCGTCTTTTACATCCGGAAGGATGGAAGGCTGCATTCCCATAGCCATCAGGGTATCCTGTGACATCTTTGTTTTAATGGGATCAATAAATTTAAAATCAATTTTCGAATTGATCTTTCTGAATTCCTCCAGCATAAATTTTGTCTCTCCCTGAAGCTGTTTGAAGCTTGCCGGAAAATCACCTTCCAGATATACTTCAACTGTCAGAGGCTTTTTAACCGACTCCAGTACTTTAATGGTATTATCGGAAAGGGTATATCTTTTTTCTTTTGTCAGGTCTAACCTGATCCCTGAATAGGTCAGGATTACAACTAAAGGAATAATAACAATTAAGAATATTCCCAACGGAGATTTAGCATTGATCTTCTTCATATTTCTACTTCTTTTTGTTAATAAAATGATTGGATAATACTAATGAAGCACCGATTACGAGAACGAAATAAGCTATATCCTTAAAATCAATAAGCCCTCTGGTAAATCCTAAAAAGTGCTGATAGAAACCAATATTCTGAAGTATAAAATCTGCTCCTCCCAATAATTTATAGCTGGCCAGCTGCTCTATTCCGAAGTACATGATAAAACACATGAACACCCCAAGCAGATAAGCCATAATCTGATTCTGAGATAGTGAAGAAGCTAAAATTCCCACTCCCGAAAATGCTGCAATTAAAATGATTAACCCTATATAGCTTCCGAATGTCATTCCAAGATCTATATTTCCTTCCGGAACTCCTAAAACATACACTGTATAGAGATAAATAAGGGATGGTATAAGACATAAAATACCAACAACCCATACGGAAAGGAATTTTCCTGTTACCAGTTCAGAAACTTTCAGCGGTTGTGAAAAAAGCCAGTTTAACGTTCCCGTTTGCTGTTCCTCCGCAAAAGTCTTCATAGAAAGAGCCGGAATAATAAACATTAACAGCCATGGAACCAGTACGAAGTAGCTCTGTAAGGAAGCCATCCCAATCTCAAAGATGTTAGAATCGTTGTCGAAAAAGAACAGGAAAAGAGTCGCGATCAGACTGAATGCTGCAATAATTACCCATGCACTCCAGTTTCCAAAGTAACTCCAAAGTTCTTTCTTTAAAATTGCAATCATAGTTTTCTTGTAAAGTGTAAAAAGCAGTCTGTATCAGTACATACATCCTACTCCACAATTATTTGTTTTTTTTATTTTTATTAACAAGTTTAACGGTCATCATGATCAGAAATACAAGAACGAAAAATCCTGTAATTAATTGCCACCAGTATTCAATCACCATGGATTTCAGAATAACGGTAAATACCACCAGAAACAAAATAAACGTAGCAATTTCATTTGCCTGCCTCAGTTTGATATTGGGAATCCCTAATGTATTCCCGCTTAATGTCTTCAGCTGAAGAACCTTTTTCCAGCACCAGAAATGATAAGCGGCAAGACCGATAAGAAATGTCAGCTTTAAATGAAACCAGGGCATTTTCATCAGTCCCGGATTCAGAAAAATCATAACCAGTCCGCAAACCGCCATGATAACTCCTGCCGGAACAGTAATGATATTCCATAATCTTCTCGCCATAAATGTATACTGCTCCCTCAGAATTTTCTTTTTTTCCTCCGGAAATTCATCAGTATCCTTATAGTAAACGAAAATTCTTACGAGGTAAAAAATCCCCGCAAAATAACTTACCATAAAAATAATGTGCAGCGCTTTGATTATTGTATAAAGCATTCAGAAAAAATTAACAGCAAAGATAAGCTTTTATATAATTTTTAAAAATAAATTTCTTTTGATCCGGAAAATATAATCAGATAGTATGTATTTAAAAACACTTCGGCTCGGGGCAGCAAGCTGCCCCGAGCCGAAGACTATATTTTTAAAGAGGTATTCAAGTTCCATTAAGAGATCACTCCTAACTCTTTTCCCACTTTTTCAAAAGCGGCAATCGCTTTGTCCAAATGCTCTTTGGTATGAGCAGCAGATAGCTGTACTCTGATTCTCGCTTTTCCTTTCGGAACCACAGGATAGAAGAATCCAATTACATAGATTCCTTCATCCATAAGCTTTTCAGCCATTTTCTGAGAAAGGGGAGCATCATAAAGCATTACCGGAACAATAGCTGCGTCACCATCAGGAATATCAAATCCTTTAGCTTTCATTTCTGTTCTGAAATACTCTGCATTTTCCATTACTTTATCACGAAGGGAAGTATCTTCAGAGATCATATCCAATACTTTCAAAGCTGCCCCTACGATTCCCGGTGCCAAAGAATTAGAGAACAGGTATGGTCTTGAACGTTGTCTCAGCATATCAATGATCTCTTTTTTACCGGAAGTAAATCCTCCTAAAGCACCGCCTAAAGCTTTTCCTAATGTAGAAGTGATGATATCTACCCTACCCATTACTTCATTAGCTTCATGAGTTCCGCGGCCCGTTTTTCCAATAAACCCTGTTGCATGAGAATCATCCACCATCACCAATGCATCATATTTATCAGCAAGGTCACAAACTCCTTTCAGGTTAGCCACAATACCATCCATTGAGAAAACTCCGTCTGTTACGATAATTTTAAAACGGTGGTTCTTTTCGGAAGCTGCGATCAGCTGAGCTTCAAGATCCGCCATATCATTGTTTTTGTAACGGTATCTGGCTGCTTTACACAAACGGACACCATCAATAATCGAAGCATGATTCAGTTCATCTGAAATAATAGCATCCTCTTCTGTAAATAAAGGCTCAAAAACTCCTCCGTTAGCATCAAAAGCGGCAGCATACAGAATGGTATCTTCAAGGCCTAAGAAATCTGCAATTTTTTTCTCCAGTTCTTTGTGAATATCCTGTGTCCCACAGATAAAGCGTACAGATGACATTCCATAGCCGTGGGATTCAATCATATCCTGAGAAGCTTTCATCACTTCAGGGTTATTGGACAGTCCCAGGTAATTATTCGCACAGAAGTTCAGCAGTTTTTTACCGTTCGCTTCAATTTCTGCACTTTGTTGAGAAGTAATAATTCTTTCCCTTTTATAAAGTCCGTCATTCTCAATATTCTGAAGTTCATTCTGTAAATGTTGAAGGTATTTTTCAGAGATCATTTTTAGTAATTTTTTAGATGTGCTAATTTACTAAAAAGCCCGTAAACTAAAACCCTTCTTCAGTTTAATTCTAAAAATTTGATCACAGACTTCAGTTTTAACATTATTAGTCTACTAATTTAGTAGGATAATAATTATATTTGTTTAAAATTTTAGAAATATGAAACTGATTCCGGCAGAAAAAGTAAAAAAAATAAATTCAAAAACATTTATTGACACCTATATGAAACCTCGGAAACCTGTTATTCTGGAAGATTTCATAGATCCCGGCAGTCCAGCTTTCAAAAAATGGAATTATGATTATTTCAGAAAAATAGCAGGTGATCAGAAAGTTAATATTTATGGCAGCGAGCTCGAGTCTCTGGACAGGGTTGCCAGCAGTCCGATTGCACATACCTCTTTTTCAGAATATCTGGACCTGATAACCACATCTCCTACAGAGCACCGTCTCTTTTTATTTAATCTCCTTACCCTTAAGCCTGAACTTAAAAATGATTTGCACTATAATGATGTTACCAATGGCAAAATTGTCAAATGGCTTCCATTTATGTTTTTTGGAGGAGAAGGATCTGTGACCAGAAACCATATTGATATTGATATGTCCCATGTCTTTATTACCCAATTTGAAGGGATTAAAAGAATCTGGGTCTTTCCCTGGGAACAATCTGATCTGATGTACAGGCTCCCCTATAATTTTCACAGCCTGGCCAATATTAAAAGCCCCGATTACAGAAAGTTTCCTGCCCTTCGCTATGTAAAAGGCTTTGAAGCTATACTTCATCCCGGTGAAACCCTTTACATTCCTTCAGGTTGGTGGCATTACATTCAATACGAAAGCCAGGGATATTCCGTTTCCGTCAGGGCTTTACCCTCCACCCTTTCCGAAAAATGGAGAGGGTTTAAAAACCTTGTTTTCATCAGGAATTTTGACAATATAATGCGTAGGCTCTTCAAAGAAAAATGGTTCTGCCATAAAGAGGAAAAAGCAAGAAGGAAAGCCGGAAAAGCAATCAGAAAACAAAAAAGCTTTCACATCTGAAAGTCCAAAATATATTAACCTTTACAATTTTAACAATGGAGCTATTATATGCAATAACGTCACCCGAACGGCCTCTGTATTCTTTTTATCCGATCTTTTATTAATGATTATAAGCCACCTGCCTATCATTCACTCATAAATTTCTGAGGTAGCAGGAATGGATTTTCAAACCGGCAAAGGTTTACACATATAAAAATATAAACGGGCTTACAGCCCGTTTATAAATCTTTAATATTCTAGTATTTAATAAACTTAATATTCTGATCATTGATTGTAATGATATATGCCCCTGGGATAAGTTCAGCAATATTAATTGATTTTTCAGGCTGATACATTCCTCTTCTTACCAGTTTTCCATCTATTGCATAAATAGAATATGATACTGCTCTGTTAACTCCTTTTATATACAACTCATTTTTTGCAGGGTTGGGATATAATCCAAAGTTTTCCTTCTCAGCCGAAGAAACACTCAGAGTATTGTCCTGACTAACGGTAGAATTTCTTTCAAGGATCTGATATTCATAATTAAACTGAACACTGGAAACCGGAAATGAGACTGTTTCGGAAAAATATTGATTATCAGAAGTATTATTTAACATAAGATAAGCCGTCTGCCCTCCTGTCCCGTTTACTTTTACAGGTAACGGCATTTCAAAAAAACTAACAGAAGGATGGCTTTGGCCCTGATTAACATTAAATATAAGCTGATCTCCAATTTGTCTCCATTTGATTGTATAGGTGGGATATCCTTCGCCATAAATCCAGTCATTAAAAAATTCTGTAAAATCTTTTCCGGTAGATTGAAGCAATGAGGCATTAAAATCTGCCGTTCTCACATAATTATAAGCCAGATCAGGTCTTGCATGATAATCTTTAACTGCCTGATAAAAAACGGTATCTCCTAAAATCCACTTTAACATTCTCAAAACATATCCTCCTTTTGCATAGGTTAATCTTCCATCAAATATTCTTCCCACATTGGAAAGCCACGCATCCGGAACATAGGTACTCCCCCCGATACTACTTGTTATATGATCTTTCTGCCCGGACAGATAATTCATAAATTCGGAATTTGTCATGACCAGTTTTTCATAAGCCACATGTTCTCCGAAAGTGGCAAACCCTTCATTCAGCCAGATATCATTCCATGCCCCACAGGTTACCTTGTCTCCGAACCACTGGTGGGCAAGCTCATGAGCAATCAGCGTTTTACTCCATCCGCTCATGGATGACATCGTCTGGTGTTCCATTCCTCCCCCATTGATATACTCCATATGACCATATTTCTCATTCCGGAAAGGATATGCCCCGAAATAGGTTTCAAAGGTATTCATGATCTGTTTTGTCCACTCAATGTTAGACATACTGGCGGCATTTGAATTGGTGGAAGGATAAATATAGTTAACAAACGGGAACGGAGGATTTCCGATCGTGTCATTCAGCTTGATATAATTCGTAATACCCAATGCGATCAGGTAAGCGGGTGTAGGGTACATGGTACGCCAGAATGTAAGTTTCCTTCCATTGGGAAGATTAGTTTCAGACATCAGCTTTCCGTTGGCTGCCACATTATAGTTTACCGGGTTGTTTGGAGTATTGATTTTAAAATCAAATCGTTCAATCTTATCATTCAGGCTTTGTTTGGTAGGAAACCAATCCTGCGCACCATAAGGCTCGCTTAAAGTAGAAACAATGGGAGTACTGCCCTGGGAACCAAACATCACTGTGTTATAGACAGGATCCGGAGCTCCTGAATAATGAATGGTGAGAGAATCCAGTGTATTTGCCGGAATGGAAGCCGGAAAATCTATTTTTACTTCTTTCGTTGGGAGCTGTTGAAAACTCAGATTTGTGCCATGATATTGTACCTGGGAAACTGTTAAAATATTTGAAAGATCAAAATAGATACTTCCCATACTTTGAGTAGGCCTGAAATGGGAGGTTACCGATCCTGAAATAAAGTTAACCGCAGGATCTAAACTGATATCCATTCTCTGGTACTGCAAATCATAATTTAGGGTATTGGGATTAACATTACCTGCCGTCATCTTATTGACAAAGGATTTCATCTCCTTTTCAACCAAGCCTTTCTTTTCAATGTTTTGATCATGTTTTTGTCCATAAGACGGTTGGGATAACAGCGTTCCCAACATCAGAAGGTAGATTTTTTTCATATTTTACAACAATTGTAGAATTCAAATATAAAAAAAACCTTCTAATCATTGATTAAAAGGCTTTTATATTATTGAATTGTCTCGTCCTGAAATAGCGATACACAAAAAAGAATCGTTATGGCAGAAACATTAACATCCACGTACATTAAACGTACCCAGAAGGATTACAGTTTAAG
>NZ_QNUE01000027.1 GCF_003385595.1 Chryseobacterium flavum
CAAATGCATAACCAGTCACAAATTAAAATGAAAACCTATAAAAACAAAAACCAAAGTAATAGTAAAATTACTCTGGTTTAATTATTTATTTTTGTACTTAAATCTGTATCAGATTTTCAGGACTAGTCATCCTTCGTTATTATTTTAGCGTTACCTAGGTTTTCATAGGTCTGGTCAATTAAAAAAGAGATAGCCTTCCTGATTTTATCTCTTCCTTCCGGAGCATTGATATCAATACCGCAAAAAATACTTCCGTTTAAAGAGGAATACATGTTCAGATAGTATAGCCCGGAAACCATAATGGCCATTATCGAACGGAGAACATCGGTGTTTTCTCCAAAACGGGAATCCATCATCAGATTAAATATATATTCCCCGTTTTCCTCTTGTGTATCTGTCAGTTTTTTTAGTGACTTCCGGGGTTCAGATAAACGCCATAACAGTAATTTTTGTGCTTCCTTATTGTGATAAACATAGTCAAACTGTGAAAGAAGCATCTGTTCAATAAATGATCTTCCTCCATCATCCGTTTTCGGCTTCATTTCTTCAAGTTTTTCAACTGTCACCCCACTCCAATAATCTTGTGAACGGATATATTCATCAATCAAACCGTCCATTCCGCCAAAATAGGTATAGATCATTTTTTTATCTACTCCTGCAACTTTGGCAATATGATTTACTTTCAATGCCGCATATCCTTTTGTTTTTAGAATTTTCCCAACGGCATCCAGAAATTTTTTTTTACTGCGTTCCTTGTTTCGGATACTACCCGCTGCTGATTTTCTTTCCATAATTAAATATTCGGAGATACAAGTTTATGAATTTTTTTTATTATTTTAGACACCACAAAGTGTCTTAAGCAACCAGCCATATACCACAAATATCATGTTTTTAATGAATTTGATAGCAAACTACATCTTAAAAACAAAAATTAAATAGCTGGTATACAATCAATTACAAATTTTTAAGAAAATTTTTCTGATTTTTAGACACTATTAAGTGTCTTATTTGTATATTTGAACAAACTAATAACCATTCTATCATATAGAATCAGGTAAACCATTACTACCAGCAGCATTACTAAAAATTTAGTAATGTTGCTTTATATTTTTTAATCATCATTTTTATAAATATCATTTCTTCATATTTTCGTAAACAGATAGTGTAGGCACACATAATTTGTAGTACTTTTAAACACCAAAAGGTGTCTTACTTATACAATCAACTATATTCTGCCATCCCCTAACAAAGCATGGTCTATAACTATAATCTTAAAAATATAGCAGTAGTAAGAGAATAAAGCTTATCAGCTATGAAATCAGGATATTTCTTTTACTGTGAAGTTTGATTCAGAAAATAATATTACAGATGGAACAGCTACAACACACCTGTAATATGTGAAAACAAATTATGGTTCTGCAAACTTTCGGCAGCTACAAATTATTATAAGTTTCATCTACCAGAAAAGATACTGCTTTTTTGATATTATCCCGTCCTTCAGCAGTACTCAGGTCTATTCCACAAAAAATACTTCCATTTAAAGATGAATACATGTTTAAATAATACAGCCCCGAAATAAGGATCGCCATTATCGCACGAAAATCCTGTGAATGTTCACCAAAATAAGGATCTGCAATAAATTTAAAAAGCAATTCCCCGTTTTCTTCCTGCGTTTCTGTCATTTTTTTTAATGATTTCCTGGATTCGGACAACCGCCACAATAATAGCTTTTGTAACTCCTTATTTCCAAAAACATAATCATATTGTGCATGCAATAACTTTTCAGCAAATGCCTTGCCTCCATCTTCCGGGCTGGGCATTAAGCTTTCAGGGGTTATATTACTCCAATAATCCTGAGAACGAATATATTCATCCATCAAACCGTCCATCCCTCCAAAATAAGTATAGATCATTTTTTTGTCTACTCCTGCAACAGAAGCAATATCATTGATCTTTAACGAGGAATATCCTTTTGTTTTTAAAATTTTCCCAACTGCATCCAAAAATTTTTTTTTGCTACGTTCCTTGTTCCGGATACTGCCTGCTGCTGATTTTCTTTCCATGATTAAATATTCGGTAATACAAGTTTATGAAATTTTTTATTATTTTAGACACTACTAAGTGTCTTATTTTGTATATTTGCAAAAACTAAACCATGTAATACATAAAAAAACATCATCTGAATTGGAAAAAAATGAATTCCGGACTCAGGTAAAAACAACAGTAAACTTAACAATCTTTAAAGTTGTAAAAAACTGATATAGCCTGACAGAAGGGTTCCCCGGTTCAAAATTGCTTCAAAAGAGTGAGAAGATGAAGTAGTGGAGAAACGATGAAGACATAATGGTGATGAGGTTATTAAAACGGCAAATGAGCTGTTGCAATAACCAGAAAATTAATTCGAATACCGAAACTAGGTAAAAACACGAACTGTGAACAGCACATTAGGTTTCTAATGATGCTGTTTTTTTATTACAAAAATAAAATGCTGCAAAATACGGTTATGGTACATCAGAGCTCAGCATATGAAAGAGATTGCCTGACAGCAATCTCCTTAGTAATAAATTTGAATATCAGGAAACGTTTATCATAATACGCCATAGCAAAATAAGCACATCCAACGTCCCTGATTACCGGCTGCTTCTGCATCAAAAATATAAAGACCTTTACTTTCTATATATTCTCTCTGGCTCAACCTGTCTCCTCCTGAAACATTGGTAATATAGAGTATTGTTCCATCCTGATCCATACCATATAAAGTATTTCCTTTTTCTGTAAGTTCAGCGAGTGTCAATCTTGGAGGCAGTAATCCATCAATAGTCAATACCTCTTTTTTGGCAGTAATATCAAGAGTAGCTTTAGGGGTTTGGGTGTTAATACCTGCTTGTGCAGATAAAATTGATGATGCACAGATAAAGATCATGCTTATCATATTTTTCATAGAAATCATTTTTTGCAAATATAATAAGAGTAAAAAAATAAACATGCAATCCGCAGAAAGCATTATACTGTTGCTTATTTTACTATAAGATTCCTTCAATGATTTGAGAAGCTTTTCTGTTTATCAACAAATTACTTATCAGAGAAACCGGAGGGAAACTGTGCAGATTTTTTTCACAGATCATTGAGAAGGAAAATCCTTCTCAATAGTAAGCTGCTTCAGACGATAGATGATCTTTTTTCACCAATCTGTATTTTTTGTATCATCTACAGCTTTGATCTGTAAAAAAACATAGGAGTATAATTAGGAATATTTGAATCTAAATAATAATTGTAAATATTCATCTCAAAAGTTCATATGCAATATTTTAAAAAACATATTAAACTTTTGTCATAGTAAATCTATCAACAGTTTTAAAATTAGTCCTAAAAAAATGTAAAAAATTATACTGACAAATTGTAATATTGTTTGTACAATTTCATAAAGCATTAAAAAGCAAACGCTTACATGTAAAACCATAAGCTTTAAAATGCTAAAAAATGACATTTTTCAGAGGAAAAATAAAAAGCTACAGACAAAAGTCTACCGCTGTTCAATAAAAAAGCAGCAATTTTCTTCTTCTTTTTAACCTGTACAAGCTTCTGGTATCCGAATATATACTCATTTTTTAAATTATACATGTATACTTATTGCTCTACGTGCAAAAAACAGACTAACAATGAATACATTATAGTTTTATTTAAATATAATTACCTAATTTTGCACCCCGAAAATAAGGATCAAATTATGAAAAGAGTTGGTGAGCACAGAAAGCTTCTTGGGGTTGATAAAAATGTTACTTTAAGAGAATTAAAGACCATCTACAGAAATACAATGAAGGATTCTCATCCTGATAAGTTTATAAATGATGAAGCCGGAAAGCTGGAAGCTGAAGAAAAAAGCAAGGCGGTCATAGAGGCTTACCATTTTTTGGTGAGCATTAATCCTGAGACCCAGGAAAAATATAAGGAAGAATATACTGAGACGATCACAAAATCCAATATTCAGGATTTCTATTTTGAGAAGCAGATTCTGAACATACAGCATTTGAACGGGAAGATGTATGAATATATAGGGGTCCCGAGAAATACGTACATCAAAATGGTAAATGCTGATTCTCCAAGCCGTTTTGCCAGAAGGCATATTTATGGGAACTTCATCTACAGGAAGGCCGGTGAGGCAATGCAGGAATAATTTTCAATTATAAAATAAAGGCTTTCAGAAATATTTCCGAAAGCCTTTATTTATAATCGTTTTTTACCTGTTAAACTTTTTTAGCCTTTTGCTTTTTCATCCGTGAAAAACTGAAACCCTTCTTTTTGATTAATAAGCTGCATTGGGTACAATGCCGGATTGTAAGCTCCGTTAAGAACTTCATTCAGAGCATGCTTTTTAGATTCACCAAATGCAACCACCAATATATTTTCAGCTTTATTGATCAGCGGTGCCGTCAAAGTAATCCTGAACATATCCTGAGATTTCAGATAATATGCGGAAACCCATTTTTCTTTTTCGTCCAAAACATTTTCCCCCGGAAACAAAGATGCAGTATGTCCATCATCTCCCATTCCTAAAAGAATAAAATCAAAAACACCTTCATTACCCAGTATTTTTCTGATCTGCATCTCATACGCTCCGGCATAATCTTCAGGAAGTACTCCATCCTTATACATCGGGAAAATATGATCCCTGCTTACCGGAACCCGGTTAAGAAGTGTTTCAAAAGTCATACGGGCATTGCTTTTCTCATGATCCAAAGGAACCCAACGCTCGTCAACCCAAAAAAAATAGATTTTGTTCCATTCTATTTTTTCTGCATATTCTGCAGTCGC
Organism: Chryseobacterium flavum; assembly: GCF_003385595.1. Classification (GTDB taxonomy): domain Bacteria; phylum Bacteroidota; class Bacteroidia; order Flavobacteriales; family Weeksellaceae; genus Chryseobacterium; species Chryseobacterium flavum. The sequence continues at coordinate 4,813 of NZ_QNUE01000027.1, forward strand.
CAGTAATGTAAAGATAGCTTTGGGAGATGATCCGCCACTCAGTGCGACCACAAAACGGTTATTTTTATGTATTGATTCTTTGGCAAGATCTACAAATGTATCAGCTGCTTTTCTGTATAGTTTATCTAAATCTTCAAATACCGTAATATTCATTTCTTATTTTTTTAATTGATACTTTTACACCCAGTGATGTCCCTGTCTTTCCACGAGCGTATAACTGCTTTTAGGCCCCCAGCTTCCTGCTTCATAATTTGGAAAAGACGGATCTTTTTTACTTTCCCAGGCTTCCTGAATTGTAGTGACTACATCCCATGCCTCTTCTACCTGATCTGAACGCATAAACAGAGTAAGATCACCCAAAAGGGCATCCAGCAATAATGTTTCATACGCTTCCGGTGTATCTTCCTGACAGGCGAAATAATCAAAGATCATTTCTACCGGCTGCAGGTCCAGTGAAAGTCCCGGCTTTTTGGTCATAAACTGAAGCCTGATATCCATAAGCGGCTGAATATTGATAATCAGCCTGTTTGCAGACAGCAGATGCGGACTCCCTGAAAAAGTAGACTGGGGAAGCGGTTTAAACTGAATGGTAATATAAGAATGCTTTTCTTTCATTTTTTTTCCGGTACGTACATAAAACGGTACATCCTGCCATCTCTCATTATCAAGATAGAATTTTATAGCGGCAAATGTTTCGGTATTTGAATTTTCAGCAATTCCGTCTTCCTGTCTATAGCCCTTTGCTCCTACACCATCTGCCATATTCTCCCCATACTGCCCACGCACGGCATAATGATCTACCTGATCAGGCGAAATTCTCCTGATAGCTTTAAGCACATCTACTTTACGGTCTCTGATTTCACCTGAAGCCAGTGAAGCAGGTTGCTCCATTGCTACCATGCATAAAATCTGCAACAGATGATTCTGTATCATATCTCTTAAAGCTCCGGTCTGTTCATAGAATGCTCCTCTTGTTTCAACCCCAACTTCTTCAGCTACTGTGATCTGGACCGATTCGATATATTTATGATCCCATAAGGGTTCAAAAATAGAATTCCCGAACCTGAATGCCAGAATATTCTGTACTGTTTCTTTTCCCAGATAGTGATCAATACGGTAGATCTGCTCTTCTTCGAAAGTTTGTGCCAGAAGACTGTTCAGCTCTATTGCAGACTGTTTGTTATGTCCAAAAGGTTTTTCAATGATAATACGGTCTTTCTGGGGGTCAGAAGCCAGTGATGCATTTTTGATATGGTTCGAAATCGTTGAGATAAAATTGGGGCCGATAGACAGGTAGAATAGCCGGTTCGCTCTCATTCCGTAAATCGTGTCAAATTCCTGTAACTTCTGATAAAGCTCAATATAGGACGTTTCCTGATCCAGCTGATGCCGGAAATAGGTAATATGGGCCTGGAAACCTGCCCAATCTTCCGGAGTTACTTTTTTTCTGGAGAAATTTTCAAGGTTTTCCCTGATATAATTCCTGAAATATTCATCGGTATGATCTGCTCTTCCTAATGCAACAATATTAAATCCTTTTGGCATTCTCCCATCAATGTACAGATTATAAAACGCGGGAAAAAGTTTTCTTTTCGCCAAATCTCCTGTAGCACCAAAAATAATAATTGTAGTTGGCTGCAAGATTTTATTTTGATTCATTTTTCGCCAGGTTTTAATTGTTTACACTTTGCCATGAAGTATGGAATACTCCTTCCCTGTCGATCCGCTGATAGGTATGAGCTCCGAAATAATCCCGTTGTGCCTGAATAAGGTTCACCGGCAGGGATTCCGTGGAATATGCATCAAAATATCCTAAAGCAGTCTGAATTCCTAAACTTGAGATACCATTTGCAACTGCATATCCTGCAGTTTTTCTCAACCCTTTGATCTTTAATTTAACAAGCTCTGAAATCTCAGGATCCAGTAAGATATTGGAAAGGTTCGGATCTCTGGTATATGCAGCATAAAATTTTTCAAGCAATACGGAACGGATAATACATCCTCCTCTCCAGATTTTCACAACATCTTTCAACGGAATTCCGAAACCATATTCTTCAGAAGCTTTTACCAGTAAAGATAAACCTTGGGCATAACTGATCAGTGTTGCCAGAAACAGTGCGTCTCCTACTTCGTTTATAAACAGACTGATATCCTCCGGATCTGTAATCTCTTTTCCGGTATACAGCCGGGAGGCCTGAACTCTTTCTTCCTTATAAGCAGACAGAATCCTCGATGTAACCGCAGTGTCAATGGTAGGGATGGAAACTCCGATCTCCATAGCCTGCTCTGAAGTCCATTTCCCGGTTCCTTTTGCTCCTGCTTTATCTAGAATCTGATCTACAAGATAGTTATCCGTTAAAGAATCTTTCTGCTGGAAGATATCTCTGGTAATCTCGATCAGGAACGAGTTCATTTCACCATTATTCCACTCTTTGAAAACTTCATAAAGCTGATCATTATTTAATTTTGCTCCTCTTTTCAGAAGGTCATAGGCTTCACTGATGAGCTGCATGATCGCATATTCTATCCCATTATGGACCATTTTCACATAGTTTCCTGCTGAACCTTTCCCCATATAGGCAGTACAGGGCTCATTGTTAACTTTTGCTGATATGGCTTCCAGCATCGGCTTAAGAAGATGGAAAGCTTCCACATCACCTCCAGGCATAATACTGGGTCCTGTTCTCGCTCCTTTCTCACCTCCCGATACCCCTATTCCCATAAAATGAAGATCTTTAGATGACAAATCAGCAATACGCCTGTTGGTATCCATAAAATAAGAATTTCCTGCATCAATAACGATGTCTCCTTTACTCAAAAGCGGTGTAATATTATCTAAGACAGCATCAACAGGTTTCCCTGCCGGAACCATAAGGATAATTTTCCTGGGAGTTTCCAATGTCTCTACGAAGTCTTCCAGGGTAAGCGCCCCTTTTACTTTCATTCCCGAAGCAGTACCCTCCTCCAGTTCTTTTACCTTCTCTTCATCAAGATCGAATCCTGCAATTGAAAAACCATTCTCAGCAATATTATAAAGAAGATTCCTGCCCATCACTCCAAGGCCGATCATTCCATAATGATATCTTTCCATTGTATTGATATTAATATAAATTCTGTTATACAGAGAATAAAATTACGTAAATGCTGAGGATGAAAAAAATAAAGGTCAGAAAAAATTTCTGTTTTTATATTTAGTCTTCATCAATAAACGGGTTATTTTCTCACATTTCCATACAGCAGTTTTTTACAAGTTCCACAGGGATTTCATTTAAAATCAACATGTTCTATTTAAAATATTTTATAGTTATAAATAAAAGCTTTATCTTTTCACCGTGGATTTTTAGATGAACTGAATAAATTCAATCGTTATTATGGTAACGATCTATTAAAAATACACCGATATTTAACATAATTAAACTTATCTTTACCAAAATTTAAATTAATGAACTACAAGCTTGAGCTTAATACTCAGGAGCCTAACTCTAAAATTGTTTTTAATACGATCCTGTTTGATTCATTCAAAATTAATATCGTAGAAAGATATATCGGATCAGTAAAGTCCCGTTTAACCCTGTGTGAAGCACTGTTTAAAGTCAGAACTTTAGATGATGAGATCATCAAAAGGAAAGATGGTAATATAAGGGTAAAAATTAAAGGTGATAATTTCGAAACCTATCAGCAATTAAGCAGAAGACTGAGCTCGTATGAGTATAAAAACAAACTGATCAACAGAAAAGAAGTTGAGCAGGATTATGTTCATTTCATTTTAGGTCTGGTCATTGCCAATTACCAGCTTAATTAAGATTACTGATATAATACAGTCACGGGCATTGTTCGTGTTTTCTGACCATAATATTATTTACCCTCTTCTTTTGTAACTGTTGTACATTAAATATGGGCCGAGCTTAATTTTTTCGCCGGTACCATCCTGGAAACACTTAATACAACCAGGAGTTGTATAATACAACTATAAATAGCGGTATTACAACCAGAAGTGTCTGTTTATGTGCTTAGCCGGTGAATGCCTCTGACTATCTTTGTCCTGTCAAATCAATTAAAAGACAGCATGTATGGATCTAAAAGTATTAGGCAATAAAATTGCCAGCGCAAGAAAAGAAAATAATATGTCCCAGGCACAGCTTGCCCAGCTTCTGTTTATCAGTCCGCAGGCGGTTGGGAAATGGGAACGGGGAGAATCTGTTCCTGACTTTTTTACCATTAATAAACTTTCAGAGATCTTCAGGGTAGATCTTAATTATTTTTCAGGGAATCAACATTTATCTGAAAATTTACCTGCTGCTCCGATATCGGGAGCAACATTACGGGAAAATGCAGAATCTCCTGAAGAGCGGTATCTCCTGACCAATTTTAATGGTAGTGCCCTTGCAGAAACTGATTTTTCCGGAGTTGTTGCTCCGAAAAGAAAATTTTTCGGCAGTAATCTTCAACGCACTGATTTTTCGGAAGCAGACCTTACAGGTAGTGCCTTTAAAGGCAGTGATGTGCGGGGAAGTAATTTTAAGGGAACAAACCTGACCGACTGCACGCTTACCGCCAGTAATTTTACGGATGCGGAATTCTTCCAGACCATTATTATACGTACCGAATTTATTGCATCGGAACTCAGCGGGGCAAAATTTACAGAAACCAGATTCATTGATTCAAAACTAAAAGCAACCGATCTGAGGAAAACGATATTCGAAAACTGTGAATTTAACGGCGTAGACTTTAAGGCTTCAGATATGGACGGACTTTGTTTTGAAGGATTTACTTTTATAAATGTAAAGTTTGATAACGCTTCTCTAAAAAATACTTCTTTTAAAGGGGCAACTTTAAGAAATGTTTCTTTCCGCCCGACCTTTGCCCTTACCAATAAGTTTTACAAAAGTCTTCAAACCATTAATTTTGAAGGTGCATCAATGGATAAGCTGACCTATGCAGCACTTAAAGGTATGGGTGTAAATCTATCAAAAGCCCTCGTAATGTAAATCTGAAAGATTATTTTTCTGAGGGGAAGGATTCGTGTGCTTTTTTATGCACCTTTTTATGTATATTTAAAGCAAACTTTTAATCCATGAAACAACCATTATTCTTTAAGCAGATGCTTCTTCTGCTCTTTTCTGTCTTGTCTTATTCTTTATATGGACAGACTAATGACTGGCAGCCTCTTGGCCCCAATGACCTGAATCAGCCTTCTTTCGGCACCTCTGATGTCACGAGTCTCACTATAGGAGCTGACGACCAGATCTATTTTGCCTATCGGGATTATGATCATAATAACAAAGCCACTGTGAGAAAGTTTAACGGTACAAGCTGGGAGACGGTAGGTACAATAGGGTTTTCAGAAGGGGCTATTTCTCAGTTAAGTTCGGCTACTGCTCCGGATGGCACACTCTATATAGGCTATCAGGATTATGCGTATGCAGGCAAAATAACAGTAAAGAAGTTTAACGGAATCTCCTGGGAAACGGTAGGCACTCCCGGCTTTTCTTCGGGTATCGGAATCTATACAAGTCTGGTGATTGCTCCTGATGGTACGCCTTATATTGGCTTTTCCGATATAAGCAACAGCAATAAGGCAACGGTAATGAAATTTAACGGAACCGGCTGGGTTGCGGTGGGTTCCGGAATTATATCCACAGGGGGAGCTTACTATACCAGTCTTGCCATTGCCCAGGATGGCACGCTTTACACAGGATATATGGACTTAAACAGTAACAGCAAAGCTACTGTTAAAAAGTTTGACGGAACTAACTGGGTTACGGTAGGAACAGAAGGATTTTCCGTAGATCCTACATCCTACTATACAAGTCTTGTCATAGCACAGGACGGTACGCTCTATATCGGGTATTCTGATTTCGGAAGCATTGGAAAAGCCACTGTAATGAAATATAGCGGAAATACCTGGCAGACAGTAGGTACAGCCCAATTTTCACCAGACAGTGCTGTGTATACCAAACTTGCCATAGCACCGGACGGAACCCCTTATATTGGTTATGCAGACGGCAGTAACAATGGAAAAGCTACAGTGAAAAAATTTAATGGCAGCAGCTGGATTACTGTAGGAACAGAAGGACTCTCTGCGGGAGCTGTCAACTATTATCTTGATCTTGCTTTTACCCAGGACAGCAAAAATGTAGTTATTGGCTATAGCTTATCCGGATCAAATGGTGTCTTTGCCAGATATTATGATACGGACCTGCTGAGCACCAGAGAAACGGGAATACAGCAGTCCGGGATTTATCCTAATCCCTCAAAAGGAGAAGTTAATATCAAAACGAGTAAGCCTATAAAATCTGTTACCATATTTGATATGGCAGGAAGGATGATCTTAACAACCACATCAGACAAAGTTGATCTTTCAGCGTTTCCGGAGAGCACCTATATTCTGAATGTACAGTTTTCGGATGGAACCTCATTGTCTGAAAAGGTGATAAAGGAATAGAAATAACACAGAAAAGTATTTTGTATTAATATAAGCCGGAGTATTAAATGCTCCGGTTTTTGCTAGATACAGGGAGACCTCAACTTCATCCAATCGATTGAAAACCGATCCCATCTTTGCTTTCTTGAAATAATGACAACAGCAATAAATACTTTGTGTATAAACAAATAAACTTCTATAAATGAATGGCCAAAAATGGTAATGAAGAACATGATTCTATTCTACAGGTCTCACTTTAATAACAAATTTAAATTATTCCGGATGCTCTTATCAGTTCCCAAAATTTACAAAGTGAGGAATATCTGTAGAAAAACTGTTCATTGGCAAAAGATTATTCCGGTTACTGTTAAAATCAAAAACAGAATTATTATCAAAAGGAACACGGGGATAATATGTGAAAGACACCTGAATCCTGTTGAAAACCAGAAACGGATTATTAATTAAAACTCCAATCCCTATTTTCATATTTGTTTTTGTTTTCAGAAGTTTATCATCAGGCATTCCCAACCAACCGACTGCAGCTGTTAAATAGGGGCTGAAATGAAAATTTTTCCAGGTTTTATTGATAAACATTTGAAGCTGATACCTTAATACCAGTTTTTTAGTACCGATATAATCCTGATTATATACTGGAAATTCATCTGCAGAGGAAAGGTTTATCCTGTCCTTATATGAGTAATTATGCTGAGGGTTTCCCAATGCCAGGGTTGGTGAAAAAAAATGTCTGACTGAGGCAAATTTCCAATCCATAAGGTTGGTAAAATAGGTACCGTCCAGACGAAAAGATTCCCGGTTTTTGTTATCTTCATTAAAAAACCTTCCGAATTGAGCTTTGATATTAAAATATCCTGCTTTTGTAAAACTGCCATACGATGCAGAAATTCCTGCATAAGGTTTTACCTCATTGTTCCTTGATAACCCTCCGGCTGTGAAACTGACCGAATTACCGTACGCAATATCCTCCGGTAAATCATATTGGAAGATATTTTTCAGAATCGAAAAATTTCTGCGGATAAATTCGACAGACATCAGGAAACTGCTATAAGAGCTAAAATACTGATAACGGTCAATTCCCGGACTGTCTTTGTATTGATAATTCTGAAATCTTCCTGTTACTGCAATATTACCGGAAACTTTCTCATTAGGATCAGATGAAACCGGAATCTGGTAACCACCCCACACATCCTGGCTATATACCTTGATCTGAACCTCCGGAAACGCTATATCAGAAGCTGTGGGAAGCAATACATTGCGCATAAAATACTCAAAATTAACGCCTCCAGCCCACTTGGTCAGGGGCGAAAAAAAATCTCTTCTGATATTGAAACCGACTCTTTCATTTTTAAAAAAATCACGTTCCCCAAGGATTTGTGCATTGATATAGGTGCCAAAAAGATTATAGGCAGTATAGCTTCCCAGAAGATAATTTTGCTTTTCTTTAGAATCATTTCTATAAAGGAAACTGAAATCGTGCCCCAGGCCCAAGACATTTTCTTCTGTAACACCCAAACCTATCTTACTTCCTGAATAACTCAGCCTGGGTTTTAAGCTCCAGGAATCAAGAACTTTTACAATAACATCAATAGAATCCCTGCCGGAATTCACATCTGAAACGTTGATATGTACCCTGTTTATAAAGGGCATTGTTCTGAGCAGACGTTCAGATTCATAGAGCTTCTGGGCATTATACTCCTCACCTTCATGAAAAAGCAGATAATTATTAACTGTAGATACTTTTGTATTGTAATGAAGATGATTGGCCATCCGGTCATACCATCTGGATTGTTCTTTAGTGTCTTTTGAGCCATATCCGAACGGGTCAATGGTTTCTATTCGGATCTTCCTGATATATTTTTTGTTATAGAGGGCCTGTGGCAGCTTTTCAATCCTGGACTTAACCGAAGTGGAATCCGCTTCCCGGCGGAATATCAAACGGTGAATGAATTTGGTTATTTTTCTTTGATCAGAAAACTCTTCTATTTTATAATAAAGTGAATCTTTTTTTTCCTGTCCGTATAAGAAAAAAGTATGTAAGAAGAACAGCAGAAATATAATCAGTTTATTCATACGCATTAAAATTCAGCAAGTTTTCAGATTCAAGAGATAATATTCGAAAATCCTTTGTGTAAGGTTCGTCACCGATTGGAAGATCAAATATAAACCAGAATACCGTTACATTACAAGAAGGTTATAAAATAAAAAACGGAAAAAACATAAAATATGCTTTTTCCGCCAGATACCGTGGATATGAAGCTCCGGGCATTTGTGTTGGTATAATGAAATTAATACACTATTTTAAAACTGTTTATATCAATTCTGATAAATAAAACTGCTTACAGGTGTTTTTATAGTTTTGTTCTTCTCCCACTGCCGGTTTCTAAAACAACCTGTTATGCAGGGATCTTAAGGCTTCTATCTTGTAAACAGAAGGAACCAATAATGAAATATTATTTTCACTTCCCCCATAGGAGATCATACGTATCGGGATATGTTTTACCGCTTCAGAGACGATGGTTGCATAGCCGTGGTTTTCTTTTCTGAAATCCCCCACAATGCAGATGATAGATTGCTCATTATCAGTTTCAACTGCTGAAAAAACTTCTAATTCCCTTACAATTTCAGAAAGGTAATCCGTCTGGTCAATGGTAAGGGAAACAGCTACTTCAGAAGTAGTAATCATATCTATGGGAGTCCTGTAACGTTCAAAAACTTCAAAAACCTTTCTCAGAAAACCATACGCCATCAGCATACGGGAAGATTGAATACGGATTGCTGTGATTCCATCCTTTGCTGCAATGGCTACAATCTGTTTTTGGTTGGTCGTTTCTCCCGAAATCAATGTTCCGGCTGCCTCTGGATTCATGGTATCCAGTAACCTTACAGGAACATTATATTTTCTTGCAGGGAAAACGCTTTGAGGGTGAAGGATTTTAGCTCCAAAGTATGACAGCTCTGCAGCTTCATCAAAGCTGAGTCTGGCAATAGATCTGGTATTCTGAACGTATCTCGGGTCATTATTATGGAAACCGTCAATATCTGTCCAGATCTGGATTTCATCGGCCTGCAATGCTGCTCCCAGTAATGAAGCGGTATAATCAGAACCTCCCCTCTGCAGATTGTCAATTTCACCCTGAGCATTCCTGCATATATATCCCTGGGTGATAAATAAGGTTTCTTCCGGATATTTTGCAATCTCAAGGCCTGCATGCTTTCTGATGAAATCAATATCGGGCTCCTTGTCCTCATCAATCAACATGAAATCCAATGCTGATAATAATACAGAAGAGATTTCCTTTTCCTTTAAGTGTAAGTGAAACAGGGTTGTTGAAATAATTTCACCTTGCGCAAGTATAATACGTTCTGCATCGGGAGTGAAATTTTTATTTTTGAACTGATAAAACAGATCAAAAATTTTATCAATAAAAGCTAAAGCTTCCGATATACCTTTTTCGGTCTTAAATAATTCGTTTACAAATTTTTTATATTTTTCATACAGTACATCAATATGTTTGTAGGCTGCATCAATATCCTTGCTCTCATACAGCTCTGATAATTTTACCAAATCGTTTGTAGTACCGGAAACGGCTGATAAAACAACCAGGTGCTTGTCCGCTGCCTGAGATCTGATAATAGGTAATAACTGTTCAATCCTTTCCGGACTTCCTACTGAAGTCCCCCCAAATTTTAGTACTTTCATAATATGTTAAATTGTTAAAATAATCTTCAAAAAAAAGAGCTTGTCGTGATGACAAACTCCTGATGTATTTCGTTTCTAACCAATAGGAAAATGACTCACGACGTTCGACGTAAGTTCTGTTTCTTTCCTTTTTTTAAGTTAGATAATATCATTTTCTTTTTTTTGCTGGGCAAATATACAAATTTTCTAAAAGTTTATAAGAAGATTTTATGAGAAATATTGGCTGAACAAATTTTTAATTTCAAATTACATAATCTGTATACTGTTCATGGGCTATCTTCCAGCCTAACATATGATTTCAGCCTTGTTCAGATTATGGTTATATATCATCATTTACCAATAATCCCCATTTGTTTTTAAGATATACCTCTAATGGTGTTGTCCAAAAATAAGGAGGAGAGCAATACTCTGTTATTTCTGAAAAGACCGTCTGAATCCGTTCTTCATAAACAGGATGTTCTTCAAATTTTTCGGACCTATCATAATATATTTCATTGATAAATCGGATGAATTCATCATTTTTATCTAATCCTCTGGCTTTTAACTGGTCCATATTTTTAAAAAATTCAATGACAGTCTCTTTATATTGCCCTTCATCAATAGCTGAAAGGAATTCAAAGTTCAGATAAGTATCTATAATACGGTTTACTTCTGTTATTTGGGTTTCCATGTCGGGGTTTAAATTGTTGTAGTTTTTTGATTGTGTTTTATAATGAATATGACCTGAAACATTTTCCTGCCAGTTTTCAAGCTTATAAAACTATCTGTTACCAAATATAAACATTCATTGTATGGTATCAATAGTATTTCGAATAATTATTATACGCCCTCTGTACTTAATTTGATTAAATCTATCGAATAAATTTCTGAACTCTACAGATAAAAGCCCTGTTTGAACCCTGACCATTTTTCAATTACTGTGAATGTTCAAAACCTAATTGACGGAAATCATCTTTCCTTTGCTTTTTCAGTGATCTTTCCACGAATGTACTGCTGGATATTGTGAACAGGTACAAAATAAAATTAAGTATTCAATAACAAAAGTATTCAGGACATTTTTCTCCAAAAACTTAGAAATCCATTACAGGCAGAGTCCACCAGCTCAAAATTTCTTGGGATTTCGTCCCATTTACTCCAATAGGTAACTAAGCGTGTTCCTACAGGTGTTTTATCTAATTGTTCTTTGACATAATTTGAATAAACATCATATAAGTCTCTCTCTGGAATTATAGTATCATCAATGGGAAATGAAGTATCAATATTTTCAAAAAAAGGATTAAAAAAATAAAATGCTCCAAAATCAGAAAAACTGATTTCATCAATATTGGAGTGTATAAATTCTACATTGGTGATATCGTGTTTATTAGCAATTTTTCTTGATATTCTGATAAGCGAAGCTCTTTGTTCCACCCCATAAAAAAAACCATTCGTAGAAGCTGCTCCTACCAGGCAAAACTTTCCGGCACCCGCTCCAATATCCAAAACTTTTACTCCAGGCTCTTCAGCTAAATATGCAGCAGCCATTCTGGCAACAGCAACAGGAGTCCAATGTCTCTCGGCAACTGCTTTTATATGCTCCGGATATAATTCATTAAAAACAGAATCCTTCACATCAACATTCTGTCTGAGCTGTTTAAAAATCATTGGGTTATTTGTATATATTGTTTATGTGTTAAAAATTCGTTCATAGAATGATGGGTTGAAAAAATCAAAAACCAGCAGCCATAAGGATCTATATTGATATGAGAAGGCTTTAAATTTAAATTTTGATTGGTTTCCATGATTTTACAACTACAGGGAGCGATCAGTTCAAAACTCATATTAATTCCGTGAACGACACCAAAAGAATCGTTTTTTCCTATCAAATTTTTCTGCATGGTAAATTCAATCAAATGGATCTCTCCAATTTCCTTTTGAGCATAATCAGTAATCCCCATGCAGAAATCATGCAATCCAATTTTTCTAAACCACAAATGGTTTTCTGTATAATAAAGGTTTTTGGAAACAAGCATATAATACATCAAATAGTTTACGGGTATTATTTTTTTATAAACGGAGTTTTCACAATAACAGCTTTAACCGGCTTATTTCTAATACCAATATAAATATCCTCTCCTTCTTTAGAATTTTCTACAGAAATATATCCCATTCCTATTGCTTTATTTAGCGTAGGAGACATTGTTCCAGAGGTAACCATTCCTATGATCTGCTGTTTATTATCCCAGATTTCATAGCCATGGCGGGGAATTCCTTTTTCTACCATTTCAAAACCAACCAGTTTCTCAGTGGTACCTTTTTCTTTTTCAATTCTTAAAAATCCACTATGGATAAAATCTTTGGTAAATTTTGTTATCCAGCCTAAACCTGCTGCTAATGGCGACGTAAATTCATTAATATCATTTCCATACAGACAATACCCCATTTCCAAACGCAAAGTATCTCTTGCTGCCAGTCCAATGGGCTCAATACCTAAATCTTTTCCAGCCTCAAAAATGGTTTCCCATAAATGAGCGGCATACCTGTTCTCTACATAAATCTCGAATCCGGATTCTCCTGTATATCCCGTTGCGGAGATCAATACATTGGGAATATGGGCAAACTCCCCAATAGTAAAGGTATAACTCTCCATCTTTTTTAGGTTGATATCAGTCAGTTTCTGTAAAGCCTCCACTGATTTTGGTCCCTGGACAGCCAATAAAGAAACCGAATCGGAAATGTTAGTTACCTCTGCCCCAAAAGAATTATGCCTTATAATCCATTCCAAATCTTTTTGTATGTTAGAAGCATTAACTACCAGCAGATAATCGTTTTTGCTAATCTTATAGACCAACAAATCATCAATAATTCCACCTGTATCATTAGGCATACAGCTGTATTGCACTTTTCCCGGATAAAGCTTTGAGGCGTCATTTGAAGTGATTTTCTGAACGAGTTCCAAAGAACCTTTTCCCTGCACCGAGATCTCTCCCATATGGGAAACATCAAAAACTCCGACTCCTTTTCTTGCAATTTCATGCTCATGGGTTATTCCTTTGTACTGAACAGGCATTTCATATCCTGCATATTCAACCATTTTAGCTCCCAGAGCATGATGCATTACATTAAATGCTGTCTTCTTTAATCTTATAGTTTTCATATTGGTCATCCTGCTATTAAGGATGAATACGAATCAGCTCTTAACAATCCTTCAATATCAAAAAGATTCGCAATTTTAATTTTAATCATCCAGCCTTCTCCATAAGGATCAGTATTTACCAATTCAGGATTTGTTTCTAATTTTGGATTAATTTCTAATATTTCCCCGGCAAGTGGTAAAAAGAGGTCAGATACTGTTTTCACGGCTTCAACAGTTCCAAATACTTCATGCTGTTTCAGGTTTTCCCCCAGAGTCTCAATTTCTACATAAACAATATCTCCTAATTCATGCTGGGCAAAATCCGTAATTCCAATATATGCTATATTATTTTCTAATCTCACCCATTCATGATCTTCGGTGTACAAAAGGTTTTCAGGAATCTTCATTATTACTTTTTTATCTTCTTGCTTAATTAATTTTATTTGATTTCATTTCTAACTAATGGCCCTCCATTCAATGTTTCCAAATCAGCAAAGGCCTCAAATGATTTAAAGTTTTGCACAAACTCTTTGGCAAGGTGCAAAGCCTTTTCATCATACCAAGCCTGATCCGTCCATGTGTTTTTAGGATGTAATATTTCGGAAGGAACTCCATCACACTCTGCAGGTATTTGAAGTCCAAACACAGAATCCTGGATAAAGTCTGTTTTTTCCAGTTTCCGATCAAGCACGGCTGCTATCATCGCTCTTGTATAAGCCAGCTTTATACGGTTTCCAGTGCCATAAGATCCTCCGGACCAGCCTGTGTTGATAAGCCATACATTAATATTATTCTCCCTGAGTTTTTTACCTAAAAGTTCGGCATATTTTGTAGGATGAAGGGGTAAGAAAGGCTTTCCAAAACATGCGGAAAATGTGGTTTGTGGCTCCGTAACTCCGGCCTCAGTTCCAGCTACTTTTGCTGTATATCCTGAAATAAAGTGATACATAGCCTGTCCTACTGATAATTTTGAAATGGGAGGAAGAACTCCAAAAGCATCACAGGTTAAAAAGAAAATATTTTGAGGAATTTTACCTACGGAAGGGCGTAATGCATTATCTATAAAATCAATTGGATATGCAGCCCTTGTATTTTCTGTTACGGAAACATTATCGTAATCAACAATAAAAGTCCCATCAAAAAAACGTACATTTTCAAGCAGTGTTCCAAATCTGATGGCTGAAAATATCTGTGGTTCTTTCTCCTCACTTAAATTTACGCATTTCGCATAGCAGCCTCCCTCAAAGTTGAAAACACTTTCATTATCCCACCCATGCTCATCATCCCCAATTAATTTTCTGGAAGGATCTGCAGAAAGAGTAGTTTTACCCGTCCCGGAAAGACCAAAAAATACTGAGGTATCACCGTCAGCTCCAACATTAGCTGAACAGTGCATGGAAAGCACATTTTTTTTAAATGGTAAAATGTAATTCAATACAGTAAAAATTCCTTTTTTAATTTCGCCGGTATAGGCGCTTCCTCCGATAAGTATAATTTTCTTTGTGAAGTTGATAATTGTAAAATTATGCCGGCGGGTTTTATGAATTTCCGGAATGGCTTTAAACTCAGGTGCACAAAGTATCAGCCATTCATGTTCAAAAGCTGCCAATTCATGTTTTGCAGGTCTTAAAAAAAGATTATTAACAAATAAGTTTGCCCATGGAGTTTCAGTAACAACTTTCAGATTCAGTCTATATTCCTGCTTTGCACAAGCATAAGCATCTCTTACGTAAATATCCCTGCCTGAAAGATGAGTAGTAACATCCATATATAGTCTTTCAAAATCTTCCGGCATAAAAGGATGATTAACCTCGCCCCACCAAACAGAATCTTTGGTTTCATAATCCATGACAATATATTTGTCCTTTGGTGAACGGCCTGTAAATTCACCTGTATCACACGCCAGAGCTCCTGAACTTGTAATAACTCCCTGACTTTTTCTCAAGGTTTGGGAAATCAGCTGAGGTTCAGATAAATTCCAATATACTTCTTTATCTGGTATGATTCCAATGTTCTTTAGTGATTCTAAATATTCCATAACTTCAATATCCCAACAAAAGTAGTTGAATTACAGGGATGCAGAAATGATAGAGATCTTTTCTAAACTTGATTTAAGTCAAATTTATACTGTTTTAAAATTGTTTTTAAAAAGCCTCTGTTGAATGGTGAGAATGACTAATGTCATTCTAAGAAAATCCGGTCTTTATTAATTAGCAGACATACATCTAAATCGGGATATCTGAAACCATATTGAGGTTTCGGAGAAAAGTTTCCACAAGTACAATTTTCAAACACCTTGTAAGGCTTGCTTATTTAAGAGAACAAAAAATGAATGCTGCATATTCTGATATTTCCTACCTGACTTGTATATTTTTTTTGTAAACAACTATATTTCAGACTTTTTATCTATTTTTGGACTAAAATAAATATACCATGAATAAGCATGTTAAATCTTTTGTTTTCAGCATAATCTTTCTGGTACCTTATCTTTCGGTAAGAGCTCAGAAAACACCTGAATTCATCCCGCCTGCCGTAGCTTTTAATAAAGAGGAAGCGTACAAAATGCTTGACGAAGGCAATAACAGCATCCGGGGAAACATCTCACTTAAAAAAAGAGGTTATGTCAATTATCCGGGATTCTCGGATATGGTCCTGCTTTATCCTGCAACACCATATTTTCAGGAGTATATTGAACTTAAAAAGAAATACAACAGCAAAAAGAAACAGGCCGGACTGACAAGGGAAGCTGCAATGGCACGCATCGAAACAAAAACTATAGATGACAAAGGCAATTTTCAGTTTACCAATATAAAACCCGGAAAGTACTATATCGTAAGCTGGATTAAATGGGAAAAAGTTACCCGTAACGAGGTGCAATCCGGACCGGTTACAGCCAATCGTAATATGCTCGGGATACAGATGGGCGGAGGTTATTTTCCCACCAAAACACAATATGAATCCCAAGCTTATGAAAATGAGGTAGGTGCCTATATTGAAGTCTCTGCAAACAATCCCGTAACCACCGTAACCATTGCCCAGTAGCATTGATTAAGCAGATACTGTCTTACTGAAAATTATTAATAAAATACGACAATGAAATCAATCTATATCAACTTTATCAAGCTGTTGGTTTTGTGCAGTACAATCAGTGTTAACGCCCAGACCCTAACTTTTCCTGACCCAAATTTCAAGGCTGCATTGATTGCCCTGGGACTTGATACCAACAATGACGGAAATATTCAGAAATCCGAGGTAGCCAATGTCAAGAAGCTGGATGTTGGCAATTATGGTATCACTTCAGTAGTAGGTATAAAACACTTTACAAATCTTGAAAACTTTCTATTTTACGATAATAAGATTAACGTGGTTGATCTTGAAGGCATGCGTAATTTAAAGTATATCTATGGTATTGATGGTACAACCACACAGCTCAAAGTAAAAGGCTGTATTAATCTGGAAGAGATCATTATGGATAACAACCAATTATCTTCACTTGATCTGACCGGACTTACAGTCCTTAGCGATATACGGGCCAGCAGGAATAATCTGAAACGGATCGACCTCAGGAATAAACCTAAATTGTGGATGGTACAGCTGTTTCGCAATGAGATCAGTGATTTCAAAATCGGCCCTGCGCCGGAGCTCAAACACCTTTACCTATACAAAAACTTAATTTCGGAAATTGATCTGAGGCCATTTACCCAGCTTGTGGAGGCCGATCTGGACGGCAACCCATTAACAAAAGTATATGTAACCGGTCTGAACAAGCTTGAAAAGCTAAACCTGGAACCCCCGTTTAATACCCCTTCCGCAATCAAGCAATTAAACACCAGCGGACTTGTAAGCCTGAAAGAATATAAATGGTAGATAACTGGTATAAATATATCAGATAATATCGCTGTGTTTGTTTCAGATATATATTAAATGAATGAAGCTGCAGCACAGAGGCAGATCATACTCTACTCACAACGGACACAGAAACTAAACAATCTATTCAATTTTAGTTAAAAAATTGAATTTGATGAAATATATTTCAACACAATGCTGAATTCAGCCTTCTCCTATATAACACATCAACAATGGTCTACAAATAAAACGGACAAAGCATTAAAAAATGCTTTGTCCGTCTAAGTGACCGCAGAGGGATTCGAACCCCCACTGTCGGAGCCGAAATCCGAAGTTCTATCCATTAAACTATGCAGCCTTATTTTTGAGTCATCAGATTAGATCTGCTGCGCTCATTAGAAAGTAATTTTCACTCCTCCCAGAATCTGTGCACCCAGGACTTTATATCCTTTGTACGTCTGGTATTTTGAGCTTAGAAGATTATTTCCGAGTGCAAAAATACTGAAATTTTTGTGAATTTTATACTCTGCAGAAAGATTTAAATCAGCATAACCGCCAACTTTATCATCTGTATTTTCTAAAGAGCGGAAAATCATCCCGTTAGGAGCCTGAGCATCTGCAACACCTTCGATAGAAAAAGAGTTTGTGGTTCTGTCACTCGCAAAAATTCCTTTGAAACCCAGTAATAATTTCTTATCCAGCATCGTATATTTCGCTCCTATGCTTGCATTGAACAAAGGAACATTATAAATATTTTCGTAATTCTTCAGATTATACTTTGTAAAACGCAGTTCGCCATCTAAAACAAGGTTTTCCAACGGGAAATACTGTATACTCCCTTTGATATCACTTACATTTCCATCGTCATAAACTGCAGAGAATGTATTCGCAAAATCATAAGCAGAACGGTTCATGCTGTATACATCATCAAAAATACTGTTGGCCTTAAAGAACATAATGTCTCTCATCTTTCCATATCCGGCTGAGAAATCATACTTGAATGTTTCATCAATATCCCCTCTCAGACCTACATAAAAATGATATTTGGTTTCTGTAGGCTTCAGGTACTGATCAGATAAAAGAAACGGGTTTTCCTGCAAAAGATCACCATAGGTATTCAGTTTAAGACCTCCGTCTACCCCGCCATAAAATTTAAACTCTTTAGCTGCGGCAAACTGGAATTCTGCCTGCGGGAACCAATAGGTTTTATTGCTCTTTAGTTTTTCAGCCATCAGATCATTTGAATTTTTGGCATTCAGGAAAGAGAATGAAGATCCCAGCATTAAATATGAATCCCCTTTTCTGAAGGTTACCTTAGGAGCTAAATTCGTATTAAAGAAGTTCGCAGAGTTCTTGTCTCTGATTGCAAAATCTGTTTTTACAGCTTCTAATCCTACTCCAAGATCAGCATTCAGGTTAATTCCGGATCCTCCCAGCTCTACAGCATGTTTTGAGAAGTTAGCTAAAATGGAAACCTGGTTTTCCTGTGCATCAAAATGGTCTTTCAGGAAAGTTGATTTCACCCGAACATCATTTAAGATTTCATTGGAATAAAAATCATAGTACCCGTTTACCTTAAACTGATTCACGTTTTGTTTCAGGTCAACATCAGCAGCAGGCTGTAAAGCATAAATACCATAATAATTGTAGTTATTCAGCCCGTATTCAGCATTCACATTGAATTTTCCTTTATCTCCGTAAGAATTAAGGAAAGCCCCGAAAGTGGCTGAAGTCTGCTTTGATTTCCAGTCGTAATCTTTTTTAAGACCACTGGTAGAAAGCACATGTACATCACCTCCTACTTCAATTTTATTTTCAAGGGTTTTGGAAACATTTCCATCCAGCAAGATTTTACCATAATTTCCCATTCCGAACTGTAAATAGTTATTCTGGGCTGTCCCGTCAAATTTTGGGGTCACATCTTCTCCCTGGATCGTTGAAGTTTTAAAGTCCGAAACCGCAGGAACATCCGTAATGGTATATCTTACAGGAGTTTGGGATTTCTCTTCCGGCGGATAATTTTTAATGGTTTCCACAGAAGTTTTCTTCTTCTCGATCTTCTTCACTTCCGGCTCTCTCTTTTTATTAAGAACCAGTTTTTCCTCCTTGATCTGGGAAAACGCCACCGACGAAACCCCTAAAAATAATATGGATAATAATTGAATTTTTCTGTTCATATTTTCTTTATTTGAAAAAAATATATAACGGGCTTTTATTTATTGGAAGCAATATAACTGCCTAATAAAGCTTTCCCCGACTGTTTTGAAAAAGTTCTCCCCAGTCTGAATATATTAAACAGCCAAAGGCTTTGATAAACTTGTAATTTGTATTGATAATTTTTTGTTGTACTGCTCTCAGCTACATCATAACTGTAAGAAATATTATACGAAAATCCCGAAGGCAGTAATCCGACGGTCAGCATACTTCCAATCATTGGGTTTCCACAAGGAGGAGTAAGAGTCTGCATCGGATGCAGAGTAATCTTAGCTGCATGGGTACTGTCTTCTACAATTTCATAAATATCAGAATGTTTTAAAATCTCAAATTCTTTATTAAGATCCTTGTTCACTACAAAAGCCTTTTGTTTTTTGAAGTCAGCTTTTGCATGGTTATACTCTTTGGGATAGGCACTATACGAAGGAATGCAGCTCCAGAGAGAAGCAGAAATTAAAAAGGAATATATAGCAATTTTAAAAACTTTCATCCTATTTCTTAATCTGTTTTTTAACTTCTTTAGCTTCTGCTACAATTTCAGGGAAATCCTTATAATTCGCAATGATCTGATCACATGTATAACTTGCCTGATAGTTATCTTTCAGGCCGATATAGTTTTTCGCCATCAATATCAAGGCTTTTGCTCCCCAGAATTCTTCCGAAGCATAGTTATTGGCCAGCTTAAAGATCGTTTCATTGGAAGACTTGAAAGCTTTTGCTTTGTTCTGATAATATGCTTTTGCATACAATGCTTCTGCAGCTACTGAAGTGTTGGATGATTTTTCCAGAGCAGTATAGGCAGACTGTGCATCTTTATCCTTTCCTGAATTCATCAGACTTCTGGCCTTAATCACTTTCGCCGTTTCAATAACTGCTGCTGAGTTTTTAGAGTTGGCAATCACGGCATTGGCTAATTTTTCAGCTTCAGAGAAATTCTTTTCTTCTGCATATAGTTTCATCAGCTCTACATTCGCATAGTTTTTAATGCTGATATTGGAAGAGTTCCTAATGCTTTCAAGGTACTTTTTAGCTTCTGCAGTATTCCCCTGTGCAATGAAGATCTGAGCTAAACGGGTTTGTGCATCATCCTGGTAATCATTCTGAATTCCAGCAACTTCCTGCAACACAAGTAAAGCTTTTGTTGAATTATTGGTCTGATAGTAGCTTTCCCCTAATTCGTACTTCGCCTGGTACAATCCTTCACCCGTTGGATTTTGTGTCAGATACTTTTCATAATAAGAAATAGCATTTTTATAATCCTTCTGAGCAAAGTATTGTTTCCCTGTAGATAGATTGATCTCATCAATTTCTGCAGCATCCACATTCACCCCTATATTTCTTGCGAAGGCCTCATACCCGGAAACATCCCCGCTTTTTGTGAAGACAGGTTTTGCAGCCTGAACGATTTTCTGGGCGTATGCGGTATTTTTATACTGTTCACCCAAAGATTTCAGTTCAGAAAGTGCTTTATCATTCTGGTTCTGATCAATATAATTCTGTGCCCTGTAAATAGAAGCATTGGCAATCAGATCTTTATCAGAAGAGCCTTTAATCACTTTTCCGAAATAATCATTGGAATTCACAAAATCATCCTGAGCAGCATAAGCTGCTCCTATTTCATACTGGGCATCATCATAATATTCAGAATCCGGATATTTTGATAAAAGGTTTTTTAAATTATTGATTTTCGCCTGAGTATCTCCTTTAAATCCTAAAGCCATTGCTTTCTGATATAAAGTATAGTCCATGGCATCTTCATTTTTATCATAGATGGCTATGGCCTCGTTCAGGTCATTATTGGCATAATGAATATCCGCAAGACGAAGTTCCGCATCATTTTTAAATTCCGGTTTAGGATTGGCAAGATATTGTTTAAAGTAAGCGGCTGCCTGATCAAACTTTTTGGATTTAAAATAAGCATATCCCAGATCATATGGTAACTGCTGTTTTTCCGGAAAGTTTTCGTTTAAAAGTTTTTCATAACGAACAATGGCAGATGGATAATTTCCTTTCTGATAATATACCTGTGCCAGCCAGTATAGAGCCCTGCTGTTAAATTCTTTATTAATATTAAATCCAAGGCTTCTTAAAAAGTACTTCTCTGCCTCGTCATAATTTCCTTTATTGAACTCTTCTGTTCCTAATAAATAAGAAACTTCCTGATCTACTTTGTCAATTTCAGGAGTGGAACTCTGCAATCTGTCAATAGCATTCAGGGTTTCTTTATAGTTTCCTGAGTACAGGTATGATTTCACCAATAAAGATCTCATTTCCGGGCTATTGGCATCGTTCTGATTCTCATTAATATAACTTTGGATTACTGCGGAAGGGCTTTCAAACGGGTTTCCTATATCATAACTTAATTTGGCATACTGCTCATGGGCCAGCTTTTTCACCTTAGCATCATAATCCATCTGGTAAGAAGAACGGAATGCAGAAAGAGCCTCCTGTTTTTTATCCACTGCCAGATAAGCATTTCCTAACTGGTAATAAGCATTTTGGGCCAATGCAGAATTGCTGTTGATAAGCTGGTTATAATATGAAACCGCCTCATCATATTTCTTCAGCTGAGCCGCTACAAATCCCATTTCATACAGATCATTCTCAGACGGGTTCTGCTGCACGTTCAGATAATCTTTCAGATGCGGATAAGCAGCAGTATAATCATTTTTCATGAAATAACTTTCTCCAATGATCTTATGAACTTCAGCTTTATAAGAATCCGAAATATTTTCATTTAATAAGGCATTTCCTTCCGTAATGGCCTGATCATAGTTTTTATCATTATAGTACATCTGTACATAATAAGGCCTTACCAGCTTTGAGAATTTTTCCTGATCCTTTATAGAGTCAAAGTACTGAAATGCTTTATCACTTTGCCTGTTACTGTAGTATAAATGCCCAAGCATATAAGCAATATCTCCTTTTTGGGATTCATCAGCCGTTTTATAAGCTTCTTCCAGAGCATCTGTTGCCCCTTTGGAATCTCCGGTCATGAATTTTGCATATCCAAGCTTCAGAATATACTGTGTATTTTCCTCTTTCGAAAGCTGATACTGGTTTACTTTTTTAAGAGTCTCCAGCGCTTTATCAAAATCTTTTTTTGCTAAGTAATAATCCGCAAGAGGAAGATTAGCCTGTGCAAAATAAGCAGAATTTGGATATTCTTTCATGAAAGCTGTTAATCCATCTTCAGCATGATTTTTCTGGAGGATTACACCAATCACATTGTCAAAAAACTGAGCCGCTTCCTTTTTTGAACGTGACAGATTCTGATTATAGAAATACTGCCTTGCATATTCATATTGGGAAGCGTTGTATATTTTGGTCTGATAAAGATTTTCAGCTAGATTGAACCTGTAATTTTCTTTCTGTGTAAAATATTGGGACTGTTGAGCATCGGAGATTCCGAAATAAATGACCGCAGCCGCTAAAAGTATTTTTTTTGATTTCATTCTTCTTGATATAAGAAAATTAGTCTAAATAAGTTAACGAAAATATTAAAAACTTATTGTTTAAGCAAGTTTTAACAGATTTAATAGTATTAAACAGCAAATTAACAACAATGAAAATTTTCTCACTATTCAATGATAAAATTTACTACTTTCGTCTGATAAAATGTAAACAATTTTAATAAACAGTTATCAAAAACCTATTTTAATTTGATACCTTTTCAACAGCAGCTAAAAACATACCATAAATACACCTAAACATGAAATTTAAGATACTTTTAGCATTAATTTTTGTCAATTTAATGCAGGCCCAGAAATTTTACTTTCCGAAAACAGCTGTAACTGATTCTGTTATACTGGAAAAACAGATGCCAGAACTGGCCAGGCAGGTGATCCCACACCTTCAATCTACTAAGTACAGACCGGAAAATACCGTTGATCTTATGGACAATCTTTTCCGTTTACAAATGGTTGCTCAGGATTATAAAAACTCACTTGCTTCTCTTTCTGAAAACCGTAATCTGTTTGCCGATCATAATATGGGAGGATATCGGTTTATGGGATTCGAATTGTACAATCTGGCTAAACAGGTACAAACAAATAAGAATGTTTCGTTTTCCAACGCATTACAGGAAGTATTCAATCAAAAATATGATAACCTTCCTGAACGGTTAATCCCCAGGCTCGGACTTTCTCTCGACGGAGATGTAAAAGACTCCAAAAAACAGCTGAAAAAAGCACTGGACAAGCAAAAGGATAAAGACAGCATCGATTACAGAACCGCCCTGGCCCTCTGCAAAACCTATCTGAACTATAAGGCCTACTCAAGTATCAAACCCCAGGTAATGCAGCTGCTGACCTCTAAAGACAAGGAAAGGTTCATTACTGAAACACGGGATCTTAAGATAAAAAGCGGGAATACCTTAACAATTACCATTGTCAGAAAAAAAGAAAACACTTCCCCTCTTCCCGTTATTCTTACCAGTAATATCTATGCAGGATCATTTGATCATTTCTTTGGAAAAAGAGCAGCTACATATAATTATGTGGGAGCTGTGGTCAACACCCGGGGTAAAAGAAACAGTAATGATGTGAACAATCCTTTTGAACATGAATCAGAAGATCTGTATGAAGTAATAGACTGGGTAAGCAAACAGCCGTGGAGCAACGGAAAAGTGGGCATGATCGGGGGAAGTTATCTGGGCTTTAGTCAGTGGGCAGCTGTCAAGAAGCTGCATCCTGCTTTAAAAACCATTGTACCGCAGGTTGCTGTAGGTATTGGGATTGATTATCCTGCACAAAATAATATTTTTATGAGCTATATGCTGCAATGGATACAATATGTTACCAACAATAAACTCACCGATGAAGCAGATTTTGCCAATGCTGTAAAATGGGATTCTATTTATACAAAATGGTATAAAAGCGGGAAATCATTCAGGTCTTTAGATACAATAAGCGGAAAGCCCAGCAAAATATTCCAGCGATGGCTGGATCATCCGGGATATGACCGGTACTGGCAAAAAATGGTTCCTTATAAAGAAGATTTTTCAAAAATAAATATTCCGATCCTGACGACAACAGGATATTATGATGATGATCAGATAGGGGCACTGTATTATTTTAAAGAACATCATAAATACAATAAAAATGCAGAACATTATCTGGTGATAGGGCCCTATAATCATGGAGGTGCACAAAACTTCGGTTTTACCTATGTGAATGGCAACCCTATTGATCCGGCAGCCAGAATAAGCATTGACGAGCTTGCTTTTTCCTGGTTTGATTATATTCTTAAAGGGGGTAAAAAACCGGAAATTTTAAAAGACAGGATCAATTTTCAGGTCATGAATACGAATACATGGAAACATGTTGCTGATCTTGGCAAAATGCACAATTCTTCTTTGAAATTTTACCTTCAGGACAAAAAAAATACTTCTTCAGTATTCAGAAAGCCAGAAAGCCAGAGCTTCACGAAGCAAACCGTTGATTTAAAAAACAGGGATCAGAAAGACACCTATTATAAAGTCAGCAAAAAAGACAGTATAAAAACAACGTATTCTGTTGTTTTTGAAAGTGAAATACTTGACAAAGATATAATCATCAGCGGGAATCTGTCAGGAGTTTTTAATGTTTCAATTAATAAGAAAGATTTTGATACCGATACTTATCTGTACCAGATTTCTCCGGATGGAAAATCCTATTTGCTATCTACTCATATTGTGAGAGCCAGCTATTCAAAGGACAATGAAAGACGACAACTTCTTGAACCAAATAAAGTGGAACAGATTCCAATTAACAATTCCTATTTTATGAGTAAAAAAATTGAAAAGGGAAGCAAATTACTCTTATTGGTTGGTGTTAATAAGAACCCTAACTGGCAGATTAACTACGGA
Source organism: Chryseobacterium flavum (assembly GCF_003385595.1). Classification (GTDB taxonomy): domain Bacteria; phylum Bacteroidota; class Bacteroidia; order Flavobacteriales; family Weeksellaceae; genus Chryseobacterium; species Chryseobacterium flavum. The sequence goes on from NZ_QNUE01000027.1 coordinate 29,978, forward strand.
TCAGGTAAGGATGTAAGTGATGAAACCCTGAAAGATGCCGGTGAACCTTTGGAAATAAAATGGTACAATGACAGTTATGTGGAAATACCGGTCTATAAAGACTAGAAGCTTTCGATCCTTTATTTTTATCTAAATGTTCTTAACGACTGTTAACATCAAAATAAAAAATCATTACATTTGCTTTTTTTCAAATCAAATATAGTTATTGAATGAGTCAACTTTTTAGAAGAAAAATCTATTCAGATACAGATACTTCAACAGGACTTTTAAGGGTCTTAGGTGTATGGGACATCGTATTTTTTGGTATTGCGGCTATTATAGGAGCTGGAAGTTTCAGCAGTTTGGGAGAAGCCGTTTTCAGAGGTGGTCCCGGTGTTATCCTTCTATATTTGATTTGTGGTTTTGCCTGTGGGTTTACCGCTCTATGTTATGCTGAATTTGCCAGCAGAATTCCTACCGCCGGGTCTGCCTATACTTACGCTTATGCAAGTTTTGGGGAATTAATTGCCTGGATCATCGGTTGGGCTTTGATCATGGAATATTCTTTCGGAAATATTTATGTAGCCTTTTCCTGGTCGGATTATTTCACCAGTTTTTTAGGCCGTCTCGGAATGCATATCCCTGATTACCTGACCTGCAGCTATACCGAAGCCAGAAAGGCTTTTCAGTATGGTTCAGAAAATAAAGAATTATTAAATGCATGGAAAACAGCGCCGTTAATCGGAAGTTTGAAGTTTATTGTAGATATTCCCGCATTGGTTATCAATGGATTGATCACATGGCTTTGCTATGTAGGAGTTAAAGAAAGTAAAAATTTCAACAACTCTCTGGTGATCCTTAAACTCGGAGTGATAGTACTGGTAATCCTTGTCGGATTTGCTTACATCAATACGGATAACTGGACACCGGTAAGCCCTGCCACAGGAACACCATCCTTTATGCCTAACGGATTTGCAGGAGTAATGAGTGCGGTATCAGGTGTATTCTTTGCCTATATCGGGTTTGATGCCTTAAGTGTTCTTTCCGAAGAAACCAAAGATCCGCAAAAAACACTTCCAAAAGGAATGATCATTTCACTTGTTTTATGTACAGTGATTTATATTGCACTGACATTGGTATTAACGGGAATGGTTGATTATAAAAAGTTTGATGGTGTAGGGGACCCTCTTTCATTTATATTTGAGAAAACCAACGCCAATGTAGCATGGATGGAACTTGTAGTTTCTTTTGTTGCCATTGTTGCCATCACCACAGTATTACTGGTTTTTCAGATGGGGCAGCCAAGAATCTGGTATGCAATGAGCCGTGACGGGCTGATGCCTCAGCGGTTTCAGAAAATACATCCCAAATACAAAACACCTTCCTATGCAACCATTATTACCGGAGTTGTAGTAGGAATTCCCATTCTGTTTACTGACAAAACATTCATCCTTGACTTTACCAGTATAGGAACCATCTTTGCTTTCGTACTGGTGTGTGCAGGCGTGCTGGTTCTTCCGGCCAAAGAAAAAATTAAAGGCAGATTCCACCTTCCTTATGTGAACGGTAAAATTATCTTCCCTGTGGTTTTCATTGGTGGGCTGATTGCATTTTACTACTGGCAGCCGGAATTTTTTCATAACCTGACAGACTGGTCAGATCCTTCAGAGGGGGAATTCAGAGCTTCCATTTTCTTTTTCATTCTGATCAATCTTATCCTTTGTATTCTGGCTTTTGTTAAAAATCTTTCATTAATTCCATTGGTTGGTTTAAGCTCCTGCCTGTACCTGCTTACAGGGATGAGTCATGATAACTGGTTCTGGTTCGGGCTTTGGTTTCTGATCGGAATGGTTATTTACTTCTGCTATGGTTACAGAAACAGCAAACTGGGGAAAGAGCTAAAGAGCAAGTAAACTGAAAAATTATAACAAAAGGGCAAAACAGCTAAAGGCAAACATACAGGTTTCTTTTTTTCTGTTTTGTCCTTTTTCTTTTCTTCTTTTCTACAAAACCGGCAGAATTATTGCTGTTATCTTACAGAAACACCAAACTAATGCTGCCATGTCTGAGAGAATAAAAACATACAGAGAATTTTATCAGTTCTATCTTACCGAGCACCGTAAAACCGGAACCCGCATTTTTCATTTCATCGGAACATTACTTGTATTTGTCGTGATAGGTTATGTCATCAGTTCCGGAAAAGAAAGGTTCCTATGGTATATTCCTATTGTCGGATATGGTTTTGCCTGGTTCAGTCATGCTGTTATTGAAAGAAACAGACCTGCTACATTCAAATATCCTTTATGGTCTTTAATTTCGGATTTCAGATTATTTTTTGAGCTGCTGACTGGTAAACAAAAGTTTATTATGCCTGATGGAAAACCACAGAATCAGTAAGAATATTTTGCTTTAGACCTGTTATGTCCGGCGTGAAATCCCTTGCTTTGCACGGATGGCAAAAGTACTGCTGAGTTTTTGAAATAAAGTCTTATATTTTTCAAAGTTAGCATCTCTATTGAGATTACCTCGGTTCGCAATGGCTATACTTCAGCGGGATTCTGTTTATCTCCATGAAGCTTCTTCCCTATCCAATATCCCAATGAAGGCAGAATAAAAGACAGTACTACCGGAACTACCAATGCCAGTCCGGAACCATCAAGAATAACCGTTAACGGAAAAAGATATCCATTATAAACCAGAAGGGCCAGAGAAAAAAGGAAACTGTCACTATTCCCTGTGGAAAGAATATTGAAGCTGCTTCCAAACTGATCAAACAGACCGGAGCAAATGAATAAGAACACATTTATAAAAAACATCCACAGAACAGTTCTGTAAATCATTCCCTTCCTTGCGTTCAGATAACCTGCAAAGAACAAAAAAACAGACAGGATTCCGGAAACGGTATAATCCAGTCCTGACATTGCCTCCCCACTTTGGGTTCTTCCAAAGAAATACATGGCATACAATACCAGATTTACAAGATAGATTAGCGTTACATAATTCATAAATCAGAAGTTATATTTACAATCAGTATTGTTTTTCAAGTATATCGTAGTGAACGGTATTTGCTATTTTTTCAGCCAGAGCATCCCCGTCTATTTTTACCCGTTCAGGAATATAGCTTGAAAAAGTGACCGTACCATCCCCATTCATTGTTACCACTACTTCTTCGAGGATATTCTGATCATTTATATAAAACTGAATTCTGTTTTCCACAATTCTCCAAAAAGAAAGTCTGGGTTCAGAAGGAGCACAGTTTCCTGTACTTCCTTCTGTATAATTGTAAATTGCAAAACCATCTTCCCGTATTGCATAATTCCTCATAAGTCTGCAATGATCAAAATCTTTGATCACTTTCTTATTGTCTTCATAAAATCCGGATTCTTTAAGTTTCCAGAATCCTGTAACCTGCTCTTTCTTTAAGGTCTGAGCGTTTATAAAAGAGCAAAAAACCCAAAGGCAGGTAAAGGAAAATAATATCCGCGTCATTTTTTCTTACTTTTTATTGTTCGATCTGAGGAGTTTTCTTTATCCATATCTTCTCCCAGATCAAGAAGTCCCCTGGAAAGTGCTGATGCCATATCTCCATGCTTTTCTCCTTCCTCCCAGGTTTCCAATGCTTTATCCTGAAGCCCTAAAATCATGTAATAGGCCCCCAGAACATTGTAACCTTCTGTTTCACCAAGGCTTACTATTTTTTGAGAAAGCCTGATCAGTTCCGGATGAGGTTTTAATTTTTTTTCTTTTATCTTTTCCGGATCACCTTCTAACAGACCGGGAGTATATTTTACCATCTTGATCCCAAATGTATTGAGACAGGCTTTAGGCAAGCCACGGTTACAAAAATCTTCATTAATATTCAGAAGGTCATCAGAAAATAAAGCATCGAGCGCAGACCTGTTTTTTGTTTTATCATAAAAAGCTGCCAGTAAAGCTGCTTTTCTTTGAGCTTCTTCCGGATCCTTTCTGTTATTAACTTCTGAGCTGTCTTTTTTTGGGGCCCAGACTCCTTTTTTCACCCAGTCGGAAATGCCAATTAATTTTCCTTTTTTGATTTTAAAAATAAATATATCCTTATCCGGAAAAACAATCAGGCTGTCATTTCTGGTAAAATAATATCCATTGGAAATCCCTCCTGCTACTTTCCCGTTACCATCAAAGCTAAAGCCTTTGTAAAATGTTTCATTTCCCTGTTCTTCAAAATACCCTTGTAAAGCATTGTCTGCCTGCTGGGCAAAAGTAAAACCGGTTATAAAAAACATTGAAAACACAACCCATAACTTCTTCATCTGAACTACTCTTTTCATCTGAACTATCAACCGATGTTTATTTAAATTTTTTCTTAAAGCTGAACTTAAGCCGGTTCATCAATCCCGGTTCTATGATATCAATTCCCAGTCCGAAGTTACTGTCTGCCACAATATGATGATCATTTCTGAACTGTTCAAATTCACTCTGTGGAATTTCAATATTAATAAGAGGATTGTATTCAATGTATACACTTGCCCCGTTCTTATTTACTTTTTTACGGCTTTTATAATCAAAATACGGATTGGCAATGGTACTTTCCTGAACGGTATATTTTTCTTCAGTATCAATTTTATGATCTGTATGCAGGTTGATCTCATACTTCTCACTGTCGAAATTATGCCAGAACGGTAAATCTTTATGCATGAAATCCCTTGCACTTGCCTTTACTACATTCCGGTCGAAATACATCAGGAAACGGTTCTTCTGCGGATCTACAAAATACGGGTTCTCAACACTGGCAGAATACTGAACCTTCACTTCATTCAGTCTCTTGTCATCGCTTACCACATCAATGGCGGCATCTTTGAACACATTACGTACATCTGTACCGTTCCTGTCGCCGGAATAATTAAGCGCATAGAAAAGGAAGCTGTTCCAGCTGTCTATAATTTCCCTCTTATTGGTACTCTTAAAATATCTTCTCATCGCATTAGCCCTGTTTCCTTTGTAGGTAGTTGACAAAGTAAGCTTACCCGTATTTCCCTGTGCAATAAAATCTACTTTTTCATCAATGCAGAAATAAGGGTATTTATAAGGCTTTCTTACCTGCAGCTCCTGATCTTTTTTCACTTCCAGATAATGCATAAAATACATAAATCCTCTGTTCTCTATCAGCCCGAATTCATCACGGATGGTAGCATCAATAAAATATTCCTGTCCTTTGTAATTTACTTTTACCACAACATGGTTGAAGCTTAAAAGAGACGGCAGGTAATATTTGATATAATAATCTGTATTGAAATTTACCAATACTACGGAAGCTTCTACTCCGATATAATCAAGGATTACCTTTAATAAAACCGATTTTGCCTTACAATCTCCCTGCTTGTTTTCATACGTTACTGATGGTTCCTGTGGTTTATGCCCATTCATTTCATCAGCATTGAAGATATAATAAATATGGTTCTGGACATATTCTATGGCAAACCGGAGTTTTTCATCCTGATCAGTAATCGCATCCAGCTTTTCAATCAGGTTCGGCGCAAAATCTTTTAAGGAAGCTTTATTGAAAACCTCTTCATAAATAGGCACAACATAGTTGGAGAGGTCTTTCCAGTTGCTTTCTGTAGCAAAATCTACATAAGGAAAAATCTCACGTCCGGAATCTACAGGATTGATATAGTTCTGCTCTTCAATAACAAATCGATCTCCTTTTTTCAGATGATTTACTTCCGGTTCAAGAACATTACCCTGTTCATCTCTGAAAAACGTTTTTTTATAAGCGATCGTCTGATCACGCTCATTGATGAATGTGAATTTAAAGCTGCCATAAGCCCAGTAATTATCCGGGCTTACCCACACATATTTTGAAAATTCCTTTCTCAGGAAATCACGATCGGTAAATTCTTTAATCCTTGAGTCTTCTAAAATCAGTACATCATATAATCTGAGATCTTTGATCGTAATATTGATTTTTTTATTACTGCTCAGCACCCCTCCGCTGCTCTGATTTTCACTGTCAAGGACTTTTATTTTCGTATCCGGAATTTTATCGATCAGTACACCGTCCCTCAGAACGCTGATCCTGTGAATCTGGTATATTTCATTCTCTTCCACGATAACATCTGAAACAGAGGCTCTTTCCAGGTTTCCAGGCTCATTCAGGGTATATGCCATACAGACATATTCACTGTTTTCCGTATTGCTTGTATAATATTTTTTATCCAGAAAGTAGCAATAGTCCCTGCCTTCATCGATTTGTCTTCTGGCAAATTCCGAATCTTTAATCCGGTTTATGATTTCCTCATCACCGATATTCCCCGCCCACTCTTCAGGCTTCTGAATTTTATATTGTTCCACTTGAATCTGATTATCCATATAACAGTTAATTATTGTGTTTTTAAATCATAAATTATTAGAAGCTTCAAATTAAACGATTAAAAAAGTAAAAAACAATAGCAGAATTGCGACAATTCACCGGAAATTCCGGCATGGTAATTGCGAGGTAACTTTTAAAATCAAGTTTATGAAAAGTATAGCAACAATTCTAAAAGGAGCAGCTCCCGCTTTAGCATTATTCGCAATGACACAATGTACAACCACCGCCGGAGCAAGAGCTTCTGATGAAAAAACGTTCATCGTAGGACCTCAGACTGCAGATTGTACAGGTGTAGCTCCTATGAAATGTCTGCAGGTAAAAGAAAAGGCTTCTGACAGCTGGACGAATTTCTACAGTAATATTGAAGGATTTACTTATGAGCCGGGATATGAATATGTTTTAAAAGTAAAAACTGAAAATATTGCCAACCCGCCAGCCGACGGATCCTCCATAAAGTATACATTGGTAAAGCAGGTTTCTAAAACGAAAGCAGAAATAGCAGCCAATGAAAAAACAATCATTGTAGGACCTCAAACCGTGGATTGTTCTGCAGGAGCAGGCCGTATGAAGTGTATGCAGGTTAAAGAGAATGCTTCTGACAGCTGGACGAATTTCTACAGCACTATTGAAGGATTCACCTATGAGCCGGGATATGAATATGTTTTAAAAGTGAAAACTGAAAAAATTGAAAATCCGCCGGCAGATGCTTCTTCAATCAAATATATATTGACAGAACAGGTTTCTAAAACGAAGAAATAATAATAAAAAACGCTTCTGAAATTCAGAAGCGTTTTTTATTGCAGAAAGCTTGAAGAATGAAGCCTGAAATTATTTTTGACAATCACGGAAAATTTTCCATTCATTTTTTCAGTTCAATTTAAGCTTCTTTTTTTCTTTTATCTTAAAATCCGGATTCTTTTTGAGGAGGTTCAGGATATTTACCTTTGGTGGCTTCCCCTACTGTATTTGCGGTTGTCATAGCCACAACAAGATCATTCAGCATTCCGCTTGCTGCAGTGGGTGAATTGGGAAGAAGTACAAGGTTACTTCTGTTGCTTGCCCCCACTGAATGCAGAGTATCATAGTGCTGTGTCACCACAATAAGTGCTGACGCTTCATGAGAATTGATATCTACATTATTCAGCATTCTTACGGACTCTTCAAGTCCTTTTGCTATTTCTCTCCTTTGATCGGCAATTCCCTGTCCCTGAAGTTTCTTAGATTCTGCCTCTGCTTTTGCAACGGCTACAATACGGATTCTTTGTGCTTCAGATTCATATTCTGCGGCGGTTTTTTCTCTTTCCGCAGCGTTAATTCTGTTCATCGCATGTTTTACCTGCTCATCCGGATCAATATCAGTAACCAGCGCTTTGATGATATCATAACCATAACTGTTCATAGCTTCCTGAAGCTCGCTTTTTACGGCTACCGCAATATCATCTTTTCTCACAAAAACATCATCCAGCTTGAGCTTAGGAACCTCAGCACGTACTACATCGAATACAAAAGAGGTAATTTGATTCTCAGGATTTTCCAGACGATAGTAAGCATCTCCCACCTGGTTTCTGATCACCTGATACTGAACGGAAATTTTCATTTTAATGAAAACATTATCCAATGTTTTGGTGTCAATCATCACATCCAGCTGCTGGATTCTCAGGTTCAGTCTTTTAGCGATCTGATCTATAATCGGCAGTTTAAGATGGAGACCGGAATGTTTTACAGCCTGAAATTTCCCGAAGCGTTCAATAATCGCTGCTGTTTCCTGCTTAACCACAAAAAACGAAGCGAACAAAATGATAAGCCCGAAGAAAATAACGGGCGCTAAGTATATACCCATAGTTTTTAATTTTTTAATATGTCGTTATAAATCCTGTTTTGTTAAAACAATTTTTACCTGTGCTGTTTAAATATAGGAAAAATTAATTTAAGCCTTAAAGCATCATTCACTGGAAATCATGTAGAGTTATTCACAACATTTAAATTAAAATGATCCTGAAAAAACTTACTTTTGATTATTCATTATACATTATGGTCAATTCTAAAGAAATATTAAAAGATCACATCTCTAAATTCACTTCTCTTACTGATGAACAACTTGACTATGTTTTCGGACATTTTGATCTGATTACTTTAAAGAAAGGGCAAAGTCTTATTTCGGAAGGCAATTTCGTGAATCATGAATATTTTGTTCTGGAAGGCTGTTTAAAAGCATTTTATCTTACTGACAATATGAAGATGTTTATTCTTCAGTTTGCCATGCCTACCTGGTGGGTAACGGATTTTGATGCTCTTTACAATAAAACAAGGGCTACCATTAATGTAGACTGCATTACAAATGCAGCAATTTTGTCCATTTCCAATGAGGACAGGGAAAAAATCTGTAATGAAATTCGTGAAGTTGAACATTTTTTCAGATGGCGGACCAATAAAGGATACGTTGCTGCACAGAAGCGTCTGCTTTCTTTTATGAATAACGATGCCAAATTCAGATACGAGGAGCTTTTATCTATGTATCCCCAACTGTACAATCTTGTTCCGAAACATCTGATCGCTTCATATCTTGGAGTAACCAGAGAAACGCTGAGCAGGCTTCATCAATAATCTGCAGCTTTTTAAACTGTTTATTCTCATCTTCATTTTGTGAGGTACATCACGTAAATGTTTCTTTCGGTCAGCTGAACTTTGTATCCATATTTAAACCCAATAAAAATGGATACAAAAAATTTTAAAATCAATGCCGAAAACAGTACTATCGACTGGGTTGGAAGAAAAGTTACCGGAGCTCATAACGGAACAATTCGCATAAAAGAAGGCAACTTCATATTTGAAAACCAAAAACTTCAGTCCGGAAAGTTCGTTATTGATACCCGCTCCATCAAAATCCGTGACATTGAGGATACCGAAACCAATACACAGTTTGCCAACCATCTGGCTTCTGATGACTTCTTCAATTCCGAACAATTTCCTGAAGCTTCATTTGAAATTACTCATGCAGAACCTGGTGATGAGAATCTTTATTACGTACAAGGGCATCTTACCATCAAAGGTATTACTCAACCTACCGATACCAGCCTTCAAATTGTAACAACAGATAATGCAGCTGTTCTAAAAGCCAAACTTGTAGTAGACAGAACAAAATTCAATATCAGATTCAGGTCCTCTAACTTCTTTACCAACCTGGGTGATACGTTGATCTACAACAACTTTGATTTAAACATTCATCTTATTGCGGAAGCTTATTAATTCAATAACTCTAAAAATTTATCATCATGCCATTCATCAAAGTAGATGTGCTTCGCGAAGACCTTAACCGCGAAACAAAACAACAGCTAATCAGAAAAATCAGTGAAGATGTAACCTCGGTTTTGAATAAGGATCCTCATTTAACACATATTGTTATTAACGAAATTGAAGACGATAACTGGGGGTATGCAGGGGAACAGGTGTCAGTATTAAAACAACAGGGATTTTCAACAGTAAAAAAGTAATCAGCAGTGAAAAAACAAACCGTAATCATAACAGGAGCCTCTTCAGGAATAGGATTGGAAACTGCCCGCTATTTTTTAAATCAAGGGGATAACGTGGTCATTAATTCACAAACAGCAGTCAAATTAGAGAAAGTGTATCATGAACTGGGAGCCGGAGAAAATCTGGCAATGGTTGCCGGAAATGTTTCGGATAAGACAACAGGAGAAGCACTGGTGAAAACAGCTTTAGAAAGGTTCGGATCTGCTGATGTGCTCATCAACAACGCCGGAATTTACGAAAACAAACCATTTCTGGAAGTTACTGAAGACTATCTGGACCGTTTTTTAAGCATCAATTTAAAAGGAACATTCTTTACCACACAGGCGGCCATTCCTCAAATGATCAGAAAAAAAGACGGAGTGATTATCAATGTGGGAACGCCATTAGTGTACCATGCCATTGCCCAATCTCCTTCTACGGCACCTATTTCGAGTAAGGGAGCTATTCATGCTCTTACCTTACAGCTTGCTGCAGAGTTTGGAAAAGACAATATCAGGGTTAATACGGTTGCGCCGGGATTGATCAGGACTCCGATGCATGGTGCAGGTCTTGATAACAATGCAGGAATGCACCTCATCAACCGTATCGGGGAACCTGAAGAAGTGGCTCAGATGATTTATGCGATTGCTAAAAATAAATTAATCTCCGGAGCCATCATCAATGTTGACGGAGGGATGGGTGCAGGACATCACTTATCATGAAACTATCATTAATTATAGCATGGCTGTTCAGCTTTCCGTTGAGCGGTCATGCACAAAACCTTAAGAATATGAAAACCATTCAGGCACCAGAAACCGAAATAAGAAATGTCATAGAGCATTATTATTCCAAGGGAATTTATAAAGGCGATACAGAACTTTTGAAAAAGGCTTTTTATAAAGATGCCCTGCTTTTCGGAGATATCAATGGAATTCCTTATTTCAAAACTGCGGAACAGTATATTGAAGGAGTGGGAAACCGCGTAAGTCCGAAAAAATCGGGAAAGGATTTTATAGCTGAAATTATTTCAGTTGATATCATCAATTCAATTGCTGTCGCGAAATTGCATGTAAAAATGTATGACTTCAATTATTATAATTTCATAACTTTCAATAACATAGAAGGGAAATGGCTCATTGTTAACAAGACATTGACCCATGTACAACCTTAATTCAAGCTTTTAATGTAAACCAAAAAAACATGTGGAACAAAAATAGAATTACAGAATTAATCGGAATTGAATACCCTATCTTTCAGGGTCCTTTTGGCGGAGATTTTTCTACTGTTGAACTGACAACTACAGTGAGTAATCTTGGCGGACTGGGAGGTTTCGGAGCCTACACTTTGTCACCCCGGGAAATCTATGACATTCACCATAAAATACAGTCGAAAACTGATAAACCATACAATCTTAATCTGTGGGTAAGCGATAACGATATCATTGACGAAAAACATACAAAAGAGCAATATCAGAAGGCTGTTGAAACTTTCAAACCTTATTTTGATCTTTTGGATATAGATATTCCGGCACCTCCACCCTCTTTTGAATCGAGATTCCAAAATCAGCTGGAAGTGATCTTTGACATCAAACCTAAAGTTTTCAGCTTTATGTTTGGGTTGCTGAATGAAAACATCATCGAAGATCTTCATCATCAGGGAACTGTTGTGTTGGGAAATGCGACGACACTGGATGAAGCTGTTGCTTTGGAAAAAACCGGAGTAGATATTATCGTCGCTTCAGGATTTGAAAGCGGCGGCCACAGACCTTCATTTCTGGACAGGTCTGAACTTTCAACAACGGGAACTTTTGCTTTAATTCAATTAATCCGGGATCGTGTAAAGATTCCTGTAGTTGCTGCCGGGGGAATAGCGAACGGCCATGGCATTGTAGGTGCTTTCCAGCTGGGAGCAGAAGCAGTACAGATTGGAACAGCATTTCTTGCAACGGAAGAATCCGGGGCGCTAGCCGTTCACAAAGAATTGTTATTTTCCGCAGCTGCAAAATCTACCACTCTTACCAGGGCGTACACAGGAAGATTAGGGCGCGGAATTACGACAAAAATCACAAAGGATGTACTGACTGCAACTGATAAAATATTGCCATTTCCTTTGCAGGCCCAGTTTATGAGAACCTTGAGAAAAGCTGCTTTGGAACAACAGAAAAATGATCTGGTATTCTTCTGGTCCGGACAGATTGCTCCTATTTTAAAGCATAAAAAAGCCTCCACCTTAATGAAATCATTAATCGAAGAGGCTTCTGAATTATTACAATAAATAGAATTTACACGGTCATTCCGATGTCTATTCCTTTAATTTTTCTATACAGATCGGTAGCATAATTATCAGTCATGCCCGAGACGAAATCAATGACCCCGAGGACTTTCTGGTAATCGGTTCCGTCATTGTAAATGAATTGCTTTGGAATTAATTTCAAAGCTTTTTCATCATAAGACTTTCTGTTGGCTTCAGGCTTCAGAATGGAAGGAATAAAATGATCCAGCAATTCGTACATTACATTATACCCGGCATTTTCAATTTCAACCACTGCCTTGTGATTGTAAATTTTCTCTACCGAGAAACTCTCAATATCCTGCAGTGCTTTATTTTCTTTTTTATAGATATCAAGTAAACCGTTACCAAGATTTCCTTCAAGAATGGTTTCAAAGTTATGCTTATACATCTCAATTGATTTGTTGATCAAGGCATTGATCACTTTTGCTCTCAAATAGGAAATCTGTTCATTTTCGTTGGAGATAGAGCCTAATTTTGTCTCAATTCTCTGAACATCATCTGTTTCAGATTTTACCAGCTCGAAAAATAAGTTTTTACAATCTGCCGTTGAAACAATCCCGAGCCTGTGAGCATCTTCCATATCAATAATATTGTAGCAGATGTCATCAGCTGCTTCTACCAGCCATACGAAAGGATGCCTTTTAAAAATATGAGGTTCTTCACTCTCGGGAATAAGATGAGTTCCTTTTGCAATGTCAAGAAATATATCTTTTTCATTCTGGAAAAACCCGAATTTTTTCCTGTGAATAATTCCTTTTTTCTTGGCGACTGCTTCACATGGATATTTGGCAATACTGGCCAGTGTAGAAAATGTCAGCTGTATTCCCCCTGCATCTTTTCCCTGTTGCTGCTGCGCCAGAACCCTGATCGCATTTGCATTTCCTTCAAAATTCACCAGATCCGCCCATTCCTTTTCATTGAATTTTGTCTTCAGGTCTCTTTCATTTCTTTCAAAATAACTTGCAATAGCATCTTCACCAGAGTGCCCGAAAGCCGGATTTCCTACATCATGACACAGACAGGCAGCAGCAATTACATTTCCTAAATTATATAAGTAAAAATTCTTTGAATCTTCAGTAAGTTCATTTTTAAAATCTTCAGCAATAAATTCACCGACAATACTTCCTAAACTTCGTCCTACAGACGATACTTCCAGAGAATGTGTAAGTCTGTTGTGTACAAAAACACTGCCGGGAAGAGGAAAAACCTGCGTTTTATTCTGCAGTCTTCTGAAAGCAGAAGAGAAGATGATCCTGTCGAAATCCCTTTGAAAATCAGTTCTTGAAGCTTTAGTGTGCGGATTATTTCCTGTACGTTGATTGGTGAAAATCTGGTTTAAATTCATCATTTTTCAAAATTACTTCAAATTTTAGTTTTATGGAATAGTATTTACACTTTTATTATACAGATTGTATTATTCAAAAAATCTATGATCACCACTCGTTTTTTAATAGGATATACTTCGCAAAAACATCTTACATTTGAATATAAAACTTCGGATTTATCCGTTACTTTAAAATATAACCAATGAAAGACAATATCTGGCTTGAAAAATGGGATGAGAGATACAGCACCGAAACTTTTGCCTATGGTACTGAACCCAATAATTATCTGAAAGAACAGCTTAACAAATTAAATCCCGGTAAAATACTTTTCCCGGCTGACGGGGAAGGACGGAATTCAGTATATGCTGCAGTGAAAGGGTGGAAAGCTTCAGCATTTGATATCAGCTCCGGAGGACAAAAGAAAGCCCTGCAGCTGGCTCAAAATAACCTGGTTACCATTGATTACCAGGTCGGCGAACTGCACGCCTTGAACTACGAAAAGGAGCAGTTCGATGTCATAGCCCTCATCTATGCTCATTTTCCTGCAGAAATAAAATCATCAATACATAAGACGCTTGATCAGTATCTCCGCAAAGGCGGGACCATTATTTTTGAAGCGTTCAGTAAAAATCACCTTGACTATCTCGCAAGAAATGAAAAAGTAGGCGGGCCAAAAGATATTGGCTCCTTGTTTTCTATTGAGGAAATCCGGTCTGATTTTCCCAACTACGATATTCTTGAACTTGCGGAAACCGAAACAGAGCTGAATGAAGGGATCTTCCACAACGGAACCGGTTCTGTTATAAGATTCTCAGGCAGAAAGCAGTAATGTATGTCAAAGGCGGAAGTTTATATGACAGCTTCCCGCCTCTGCTCCGTCGCTAAGCTTTTTTCAATAAAATGACTTATTTACAATTACGGAATAGTATTTGAACTTTTATAAAAAAAATAAATGCTATGCCTGAAGGTCCCTCTATAATTTTAATGAAAGAAAGCCTGCAGCCGTTTGTTGGTCAAATAGTAACAGAAGCTTCAGGGAATGCCAAATTTGAAAAAGAGCCGCTGATCGGCCAGACCCTTTTGGAAATCCGTACTTTTGGAAAACAGACTTATCTTGTTTTTGAAAGGATGGCGGTTCGTATACATTTATTAATGTTCGGTTCTTACAGTGTTGATGAGCAGACCAAACCTGATAAAAGTCTTCGCCTCTCGCTTATTTTTCCGACGGGAGGAATGTATTTTTATACATGCTCAGTAAAACCCGCAGAGCTGGAAGCCCTTTCAGCAATTGACTGGGAAGCTGATGTCCTCAGCAATCAATGGAGTCCTGAAAAAGCGAAACAAAAACTAAAGGCAGATCCGGAAATGATAGTTTGTGATGCACTGATGGATCAGAACATCTTTTCAGGGGTTGGAAATATCATTAAAAATGAGGTCCTTTTCAGAATCAGGGTACATCCTGAAAGCTTAACAGGCAAACTACCCGCTAAGAAATTAAACGAACTTATTACAGAAGCCAGAAATTACAGCTTTGATTTCCTGGAATGGAAAAGGGAATTTACCCTGAAAAAGCATTGGCTCGTCCACACCAGGTCAACCTGTCCCGCCTGCGGACAAAAACTAATCAAAAAGCAAACAGGAAAAGGGAAAAGAAGAAGCTTTTATTGTGAAAAAGATCAGAAGCTGTATCTGTAATCCTGTATTCAGTTATAATACCCTGATCTGGTATAAAATGGTTAGTCAGAATTCAGAAGGCCCCCTGCATATTTTTCAAAAAAATCTGCTCTGTATACCTCACCTATAGGAATTTCCGAACTCTCAATATAGATCGTATGATTATCAAATGAATCAATATAGTCCAAATTGACAACATAAGACTTACTCACCCGGATAAAGCGGTCTCCTGAAACTTTCTGGTGGATGGTCTTCAGGTTCATTGCCGTAATCAGTTTTTGCTGCCTGATATGAATGACCACATAATCCTTCAGTCCTTCTATGAATTTTATTTCCGAGAAGTTGATCTTATAAAACCTTCTTTCGGCTTTAATAAAAAGAAAATCAGTGCTATTGGATTCTATGGTATTTTTCACGGTATCTTTTGACAGAAGTTCAGCATACAATACTGCTTTGTCAATCGCTTTTTCCAGTCTTCCCGGATCAATTGGTTTCAAAAGGTAATCTACCGCCTCCAGCTCATAGCTTTTCAGGGCATACTGGGCGTAAGCAGTAGTAAAAATGATCAGTGATCTTTTAGGAAGCATTTCTGCAAATTCCACCCCTGTCACCACAGGCATTTCAATATCCAGGAAAATAAGGTCCACTTCATTATCCTTCAAGAATTCCAGAGCTGATAAGGCATTGGAAAACTCACCGAGAATCTCAATTTTCGATGTTTCATTGATCAGCGACCGCATTTCTTCCCGTGCCAGCGGTTCATCATCTACTATTATACAATTCATCAGACCGGAATTTTTAAATGTACAGTATATTCATTACTTCCTGATATCATCTGCAGTTCAAAGGTATCTCCATACAAAAGCTCAAGCCTTCTTTTAATATTGGTAAGCCCCAGCCCGCTATTCTTTTTATCAGACACCTTGTATGCAGGATTCCTGGAATTTACACACATAAAATGAAGCTGTCTGTTTTCCACTTTAATCTCTATTTTCACATACGAATCCTTATCACTAAGATCAACACTATGTTTAACAGCATTCTCTACAAAAGTAGTAAACAGATTGGGAGGAATAAAGATGGTATTCAATATTCTTTTATCATTGTCTGTAAAAATATCAAAAGAAAAATGCTCCCGTCTGATCTTTTCCAGATTTAAAAAGTTAGATAAGAAATCAATTTCCGAACTCAGCTGTGTTTTCTCTTCTCCGTTTTCATAAAGCTGATACCTGAGGAATTCAGAAAGCTTGACAATAACCACAGAGGCTTTTTCAGGATTGGTCCTGATAAGGGCTTTCACGTTATTCAGCATATTAAAGAGGAAATGGGGATTGATCTGGTTCCGAAGTGCATTCAGTTCCATATTCAGGGTTAAATTATGAAGTTCATTAATTTTCCTGTTATCGCGGATCCATTTCTGAAAAAGTTTTACGGTAGTGGTGGTCAGAATAATAGGAATACACATAATAATTCCTTCATAAATACCATTTTTGCCACCTTCCCTGTGTACCTCTTCAATTTTATATTCTGCAAAAAAAGTTTTAAATCCGTATCCGATGATATTGAGACCCAGCACCCCCATCATCACAAGCAGTATCAGATAAGTGATGTATTTTTCCTTAAAGAAAAATTTCGGGACCAGGAAATAGATATTAATATAAACCATAATGATCAGTACAGTATATACAAAGGCCAGTATATAATAAGGATAAATACCCGAATATCCATTCCAGAATCTTGAACAGTACAACAGCAGGAAAAAGAAAAGAAGAAATGTGACATGCCGGTGTATCCTGTACCTGCTTTCCAGCAGGAAGTCAATCACCAGTGTTTCTTTAAGTGTAAGCAGGCTGTACTTCATATTCTTAATCCCTTTTTCAGAATACAAAAGTAGGTAATACTAATATTGATCTCTATAATATTATACAAAACCTACATTTTTTTATACCAATTATACACGTTCGGGTTTCGTATAAAATACCTGCCGTTTTGTATAAAAACCCGTTTGTGCAATTCTATTCTGTTTTTCTTTGCATCATTTAATATATGCGTATGGAATTAGCCGTTTTTCAGGAATTAACAAAAGAAATAACCTCAGAATGTTTTTTTATGACAGACTCCCAGCAAGAAGAAAAAGTAATACAGCTTATAGATCTGCATCATTTTATAGAGTGTTATGATCCGGAAATTGAAATCATCAGCTATCTGCATCACCCGATCAATATTGTAAAACATGATCATCTCAAAAAAGGCATTTTATTTTATGACCTGAAGCACTCCCAGATTCCTGATTGGAATGCTTTTGAGGAATTTAAAAGACTCCATAAAATTTCAGAACTATGGTTTGTGTTTGTAGAAGAAAATTTTGTTGCTGATAAAGCTGCTCAATCTGATTTTATCATTGAGAACAGTATAGAAATTTATTATGACAAAATTTTTGTCTTTAATTTTTTTCAGTCCGCTATTCATTCCTTGTACTGAAATACCATCAGTGCGAACCCATTTTTGAAAACACATTAATGATGATTACCCCCAGAACAATCAAAGCTATTCCTATAATGGCAGGCACATCCGGCACCTGTTTAAAGGCTATAATCCCGATTATAGTTATAAATACAATTCCTACTCCCGACCAGATTGCATAAGTGATGCCTACAGGAATCTGACGAAGGGTGAGACTCAGGAAATAAAAAGCACAGGCATATCCTATTACGGTGACCACAGAGGGCCACAGTTTTGAAAATTCTTCTGATTTTTTTAAAAATGAGGTGGCTATGATCTCAAAAATAATTGCCAATGCAAGGAATATATAACTTCGTCCCATCGTTTAATTCTTCATACAAAAGTAATAAAACCGTTCGGGACTCCCTATTGTTATCTGTGAAGATGATTGGCAATCTTAAACCATATGACCCATTACCTCAGAAAGTTAAATATATATTAGATTGTAATATTTACAGATAATATTTTTCTAAAACTATTAGCCATAATTCCAATAAAAATAAACCAAAAAATATAAATGTTAACAATGTAAATACATCAGATAACATTTACCATTTAAACTTAAATATTTAAATATCAACACTCTATATCATTTATATAATATATATTTTGACACAAAAACTGACATTTTATCGTGACAAGATCTTTAAAAAAATGACAAATCCAACCTAAAAAAAATATCGTTTAAAATAAATTTTATTAACAAACAAACAGCATATCAATCTAAATTATCTTTTGAAATTTAAATTGAAAAACAATATTATGCTTCGCATTATTTATTATTTGTTTTATCAACTCCAATATACAAGCCGTTAAACCATTAACGGATTCACAAAAAATTATATAAAAATTAAAAAATTAATTAATATTTTTTCAATAATATATTAATT
>NZ_QNUE01000028.1 GCF_003385595.1 Chryseobacterium flavum
GTATTAGCACTTAAAGGATCATGTTGCCCGAACCTTCCAAGATCTGCCATATAGAAACGGGCATTCATATCGTAAAACCCGGTTTCCTGCAATTCCTGTCCTAAAAACTTATATGCTTTGTATGAGCCCACCCCATAAAAAGCATTCCCTGTTTTCAGATGACTCATCCCATAAGGATAGTAGTCATTCACATCAACAATTTCAAGAGCGCCTGACCCGTTTGAAAATTTAAAACGGGAGTACTAATTTTTTAAATACTCCCGTCTATCATTAATAAATTTCAATTAAAGACTTTATTCTCATTTTATGGATTTATTTAAAATACTTATCTATTATACTCTTTAACGACTCCGTCACTTAGGAGTTTCATTAGAGTAGTTTCACCTGTTAACTAAATAATTTTTAAGCATCATTAATTGCATAGTTGTACAACAGCCTAGCTATTTCCTCATCACTAAAGGATTGATTTTGTTTATTTTTAGATTCCTCAATAGCCTCTAAAAAATAATAAAAGTCAAACAAGTTTGAATATATAACCCCATCACTCTCATATTCAAAAATACCTTCTGTTTTTTCTATCTCAAAAAATTTCAAATCATTATCAAATTTTAAGGGGTTTTTCATATAAATTTCGACTACTTCAGATTGTTGATCTAAAGATTGTAATTGACAAAATTCTTCATAGGACCCACCATTTCTAAAATAGCTTACTAATTCTAAAAGTTTCATACTATATATATTTATTATTTTTTCTTTTTGCCCCAAATTGAAAATCCTCCCTTCTTTCCAGGATGTAAAGTTTCCCAAAAAATTCCGCCGGGTACATTCGGATGTTGACTTTTTGGTACGAGTTGCATTGCCCCTTCACCAATGTCATGATGCCATACCCAATTTATTGGAGATTTTCCTATAATTGATCCAGACGGCGACTTAGGAATTTCAATTCCCATTTTTTTCAATAATGGATTTGTCTCCATGGCTTTTTCTAATGCAATATTAGCCTCTTTAAAGTGCATATAGCGAGGTAACTCCAGGATATGATGTTTTAGCTAATTTCATTTCAAAAGCCACAGAATAATATGCCCCTGTAGCTTCTGCTCTTAAAATTGCAGGTGCAGCTCTTCCCTTTGTTGTTACAATTACAATTGCAGCAAGTCCCATTGCTGCTTCTTGGTTTTCCGGCTTTATACTTGAGAATAACACTCCTAATAAGTCCGTAAAACCAAACATATCACCACTCATCATATAAGCAGAACCATTATGCAAAACAGGCTTTAATAGTCGTTGCGCTTCGTCAATTGACTGCACCTTTGGGGGACCTGGAATATTAAGCTGCTCTCTAAGATTTTTCCCCTGACTTGTCATACAATATGAACAGGTTGCTAAATTATTATTGGACACAGCCCTAATCGGAGGATTTAGAACAATTTCCCCTACATCTATAGGACTTGAAGCAGTACCTATTGCTGCAAGAACATTAATTTGATTCCCAAGTACCTTAAGTATACCATTGTAATTATTGATGGCATTACTTTTCGCCTGTTCGTAGATTTCCGAACCTCCTCCATGCGGCGGCGGTAAAGCAGCACCCACTTAGTATAAAATTTAGGGTATTGAGACCAATACCCTAAGTTATAAACCTTAAAAATTATTACTATTTAATATTTCTTTAGCAACTTTTACTTATTTGTTTCAATACTCTATTTTATTATAACACGCTGGGAACATTACGCTTTTAGATTAAAATACTCTAATACATTAGGGGGAATCATATATAAAAACTCTTTTTCTTTTAATATCTTTAATATATCCTGTTCATTATTAGTAGATTCCATTTGAGGAATTATTTTATTCCTGATAAGCTTTTCTAGTTCAGAAAATCTTTCTTCAGTAGATATTTCAAATTCTAAATCTAACAAATCAACAATTCTTCTATATTCTAATTCATTTTTTGAGCTTAATCTATTGTCAACATGATTAACAAAACCGTTCAAGGGAAGTTTTTTAATTATGTATCCATAATTAATGTAATAAGAATTACTGTACTGTGATTTTTGTAAATTAATAATTTTACTTATTTCTTCTCCATTTATAATCCAATTGTTTCCTTTTCTTTTAAATCCAATAGGAATAAATATATCATCTAGAAATTTTATGAGTTCTTGTTTTTCCATTATTTTATTTTTAATATGTATCTAATACTGTATTCCATGTAGTACCAGGGTATTTCTTTTCAAATGCTTTCTTATACTTTAGTAATTGCTTTTTTCCCGCCTTCATAGCTCTTGGATTGAAAGGTTTAAGTTCAAAAATAGTTTTCGTTCTAAAATCAACAAAATCGGGCCTAATTCCAGGAATCCCTCTAAACTCTTTGACTGCCACTTCATCTATAACGTCATCAATTTTATACTCTTTATGCATCAATTGCCCAAGCTTAAAATTTGATTTAGTGTAATTCATTAGAGATTACAATTTCAGCTTTTGCAATTCCGGCTTCCGCTTTTGCAATTGCAGGGGTAGCCCTTCCTTTTGATACAATTATGGCTAAAGCTGCTAATCCTAAGGCTGCATTTTGATTCTCTGGTTTGATGTTTCTTGCGATCAGAATTCCTGCCAGATCCCAGATCATGCTATCCATCATCTGAGCAGAACCGTTATGTAAAACAGGCTTTAATATCCTTTGTGCTTCCTCAATTGATTGCACCTTTGGGGGACCTGGAATATTAAGCTGCTCTCTAAGATTTTTCCCCTGACCTGTCATACAATATGAACAGGTTGCTAAATTATTATTGGACACAGCCCTAATCGGAGCATTCAGAACAATTTTCCCCACATCAATAGGACTTGAAGCAGTACCTATTGCTTGCGGGCCTCCCGGGCCGGAACCTCCCGGAACAGGCTCCCCTTCCAAGCCTGTTGGATCTGCAAAGAATATAGGATTATTATATCCATATCAGTAATGAACCAAGCACCGGCTACAATAGAGCCAACTCCTGTTCCCGAAATTCCTAACATAAAAGCATTAATACCGTGAGAAGGTTTAATTTGTCCTGACATTGCTATATCTGCTGCTAACAAAACGCCACCTGCAGCAGTTAATTTAGTTCCCAGGCTCCGTGCTCCCTGAAACGGCTTTACCTGTTGCCCCCTCCAGAATTTAGCTCCTGGGTTTTTCCATTTATTCTGCCATGAAAAAGAAACTCCCCTTGTCTTCGTTTGATGCCATAATTCATTATATTTCAAAAATCCGGTTCTTGGCAGATTTGCTGTTGAAGCTCCACTCGTTGCAGTGTTAGCCCACCAACTCATTGAAGATATAGTACTACTCTCTGAATCATCAGAAGATGAAGCATTTGATTTCCCTACTTCAATTTCTCCAATATTTACTGTATTATGAGATACTCCATCTCCATTGCTATCTCTCTACATATTACCATCCCAGGTAAAGGTTCCATCTGAATCCGTGAATGTTTCATTCTTTGAAGTTCCTGGTCTTGTGGGCCACATTAGCTCAGTACCTGAAAAAGAATCTCCTAAAGATAAACTTTCTGTTCCTGTATATCCCATCTCTTCAAATAAACCTGAAGGATCTGAGAAATTAACAGGATTATTAAAGCCAAAACGATATGGAGTCCAGCCCGGAGTCATAGCAGACAGCGGGTCTGCCACTGAAAATCTTCCGATATCCGGCATATAGTAACGAAAATCCATAGCATACATTCCTGTTTCCTGGAGCTCTTTACCGTTATATTTATAGTTTTTAAAACTGCCTGCTCCAAAATAAGAACCTCCGGTCTTCAGATGATTCATTCCAAATGGATAATAATCGTTGGCATCTACAATTTCCAGGGCTCCGGTACTGTTTCTTCCGAAACTTACCCTTACATTACTCTGGTTATCACCTTTACTTGTAAATATAACATTTCTGCAATGTTTTAAACCCCTTCTGATGTTGAAATAAAATCAAGATTTACTGACAAATAGCAGGGGTTATTTTATCAGCTCAAAGCCACAGACATTGCACACTTTGTTTCTGTTCACAAAAATTACTTGTATATTTAAAAACAGCAAACCTCCGCATAATAGCGGTGGTTTGTTGTTACTTATATGGAATTACCCTTTTAAGATCTTATAAAATCTAGTACAGATAAGTTTTATACAACTTTTATCTGTTAATTATCATAAAAAATAATTCCAAGAATAATATTATAGTCTTCACTACTAAAAATGAAACAGCTTTTTTTGTCTCCATCAATTACTGATAACCTCACATTCTTTAAATCCGAATATTTCATTCGTTTTACTACTTCTGCTAACCCTTCAAAATATTTACCTTGATAAATACTATAATCTAATCTATCGCTATAAATCTCATATAGATGTTCTCTTGTTTCAGCATATGATGACGCAAAAAGGCTCTTTTGGTCTTTAATTTTTTTTACATAATCTACAACTTGATCTAAATAATTTCTTATCTCATATAGATCATTTATTATTAAATCATTCATATTATTAATTTTTATTTTAAATATGGCGTCCAAGTTCCATTATCCCATGATTTAATCACCTGAGCACCATAAACAGGTCCAAAAACTTGAACTTCATTTTCACCATGCCTATCAAAGAAGGATAATCTTGCTATTGGAAACGTCTGTTTTAAAATTACCCCGCCGGGACCTCTTCTAGAAGCTGAATAGTTAGCCATATCAATACTTGTAGTCCAAGAAGTAAACATGCTATTATTATGCCCATTATTATGTTCTTTGGCACTATACGGTCCTCCCCAAGGTATAGCATTTCCTAAGTATGCGTTTGCTAAATCAGGATGTTTGCTATGCACTCCTCTAAATAAAGTAATTGTTGGCTCTTTCTCTGGTGTATCTCCTTTAAGAATTAAAGGCAGAGACCATAAACCAGCTCTTAAACTACCTGCTAATTCTGCTAATATACTCCTAACTGCTATTCCTGTTCCTGTCGGAACACTTGCAACAGGTATAGGCAATACTATTCCGGCCATTGCAGCATCATTGCATTCCCTACAATCCTTTACCCTAGGTGAAGGTGGAGGTCCTGGAATATTAAGCTGTTGTGTAAGGCTTTTCCCCTGACCTGTCATACAATACGAACAGGTTGCTAAATTATTATTGGACACAGCCCTGATCGGAGGATTCAAAACAATTTCCCCTACATCAATAGGACTTGAAGCAGTACCTATTGCTTGCGGACCTCCCGGGCCAGAACCTCCCGGAACAGGCTCCCCTTCCAAGCCTGTAGGATCTGCAAAGAATATAGGATTATTATATCCATATCCGTAAGGATCCAGCGTATTAGCACTTAAAGGATCATGTTGCCCGAACCTTCCAAGATCTGCCATATAGAAACGGGCATTCATATCGTAAAACCCGGTTTCCTGCAATTCCTGTCCTAAAAACTTATACGCTTTGTATGAGCCCACCCCATAAAAAGCATTCCCTGTTTTCAGATGACTCATCCCATAAGGATAGTAGTCATTCACATCAACAATTTCAAGAGCGCCTGACCCGTTTCTGGCGAAACTTACCCGTACATTACCTGCAACATCTTTGTACTGGTAAATATACTGATCTTTCTGATAATCATAAAACCCTTCGGCAGTAGGGAAAAACTGAAGCCCTTCCGCTTTAAGATCTACAATAATACCTCCGCCACCCAATGGCGGATCAATAGTAGGGTCGGTAACCACCGGATCCAGGCTGAAGGTTTCCGGCTGCATAGCCCTGGCAGAGAAAGAAGAAGCCATCAGCGTTTCTGATCCTCCTCCCGGATTTTCAGTCGTCAGGTACTGAAACCCATCCAGGTAATCCGTGATTTTCTTCGTGGTAACGGCTCCGCTTATCCCGGTAATCGTGGTTATATTTTCCTTTCTCAGTTTTGTACCATCCGCACTGTATTGGGTATTGATCACCACCGATTCATTCCCGTTCCTGCTCAGATCCAGATAGTTCGGCAGGCTCAGGTAATTATACCTGATGGTAGAAATCCCTTTATCAGGCATTGAGGTTATATTCCCGTTTCCATCATAGGTTATGGTATTTCCCCCTCCTTCATATCCCAGGGCATTCCCTGAAATATCATTGACTTTGGTCAGCAGATTCCCTGTATAAGTATAATCCAGATGATCAATCAGCGTTGCTGCTGTGTTTCCGGCATTTATTACCGAAGTCCTGTACAGCTTTTTAATATTTCCATTGATATCATAATCCACTGCTTCTGTATTCTCTTTGCTGTTCGGATTGTTTGGATTCTGGTAATATCCTGCAGAAAGCCTGTCCAGTGGATCATACGCATAACCGTACCGTTTGGGAGTAAGGGATGGATTTACCCCGACCGTCTCCACAGCCCGCCAGTCCACTTCTGCAATATTCCCGTTGAATTTCGGTTTAACGTTCTTCCCAGGAAACTGTACAGCATCAGGATTATCGATACCGTTTTTCTGATTGTACTTAATCTTGTAAGAAAATAGCTTTCCTCCCAGGTCTGCCAGCGTCATCTGCCCTTTGTTGATATCTGTAAGCCACCCGCGGATATTGTAGGCATAGTCAATACTCTGGAGATTATTCCCCACCTTTTTATTGATCAGCTGAGAGATCTCATTGTACGTGTTTTCAGCCAGTAGTTCTTCAGGCTTACTATCCACCTGGTGCCAGTGTTTTTTAAGCCTGTTCTGGAGGTCATATTCAAAACGCTCCTTTACCACTACCTGGATTTCGGATTCCTTTCTTTTATGATAAGTAATCAGCTGTTTTGGAGCTCCTGAAAAATCCAGTTCAGCTTCTGTTTTGGTATACCCTCCCAGGTGGTTAACGGAATGAGTCCCGATTTTCCTCCCTTCATGGTCATACCAGAAATAATCTCTGGTCCATTGGCTGTCCTCTATATTCCTTACAAAGACAGCAGTAGGAAGTCCTTTGATGGATCTGCTTGTAGTCGTTCCGTTTACTGTCAATGATGAAGGCACCTGAGCAAGGGTATTCTGTCCCAGTATTGCATCAGGCTTTGCCGGTGATTCCGGAGGATATTCATCATAGTAGTTTACACTCAGCACCTGGGCAATACTGGTAGGGGCTGTCACTTTAGAATAATAGACAGCCATTCCGTTTAAAGTCACCCCGGGTGTGGTGGTCCGTGTTTCATTTAAATTTGTATTTGCATTAACAACAGCCTGCAGGGCTGCCCTGCTTCCGGTATTATTTGCAATTCCTGTATAGGCTACCCTCCCGAACCGGTCATATTTGATGAACATCCATTGTCCGGCCGTTTTCAGATTCGCATCCTGGATCATAACCGGCCGGTCTGCTTTATCATAGATAAGGAGCTCCCAGCCTTTTCCCGGAAATTTTTTTTCCACCAGCCGGTCCTGATTATCATAACGATACTGGTAGCATAAATTATCCAGCGTAGCTGCTGAGATAACATTACCGGCTGTTTCTATCGCTTTTACAGCGGCAGGTGGAATCACAAAAGCCTCCTGACCATATTCATTGTAGACATAATAGGTATCTATATTCTGGGTACCGTCATTTTTCCTTTCTAAAACAAGCTGTTTTTTACCGTTAATAAATTTAACGACCGTATTTCCGTCTTCGTCAGTCAGGGTATTTTTATACAGGGTTCCCGCTTTATAAAATCCTCCGGAGGCATAGACTGTGTTTTCAGTAGAGACACTCAGTACCGGAGTACCCACTGCTACCCCGGAAACAGTCGTCCAGGTAGTGTTTACCACAAATTTTTTAACCTCTGAAGCGAGATTGGATTCATAAGCATATTTTATGGTTTTCCCGCTCCCCATTTTCCAGGCATCACCCGGAGCAGCCTGCTCCAGGAGCCTTTGTAACGGTGAATTTTCAATTTTTCTTTCCCCGTAATAATTGGCAGCAGTTCCATACACGCCGGCAGCTCCTGATGCATCCGGAGAAGTAAAAATAGCGCCGTTAGCGGTTGACTGCTGCGGCAGGGGAAGTAAAGCTTTTACCAGCCTCCCGAATGCATCATATTCTACGGGAGTGACCAGGTCTTTCCCGGAAGGGGTAGATTTTATCGAAATATTCTGTTTGGGCCTTCCCAAACCATCTATATAAGTCACTTCCTGAACCTGTTTTGCCGTACTGCTGGATGCGGTAACAGGCTCCAGGTAAGTCCTGCTGTAGACATAGTTTTCCGATTGCGTTAAGCTCTGTGCTTCTGTAGACAGATAAGAACACAGGAAGACTATAATAAATAACAAATGTTTTTTCATGATCTGTGTTATGGTTTATAGTTATACTTCATCTCTTTCAGGATGTTGTTGTTGGCATCCACTACAGACTGCAGCCTGCCTGCTCCGTCATAAAGGTAGAATTCCCTCACTCCCGTGGAAGGTGTTACACTGGTTACCCCGATCAGCGGATCATAGGTGTAGGTGGTGATGCTGTAGTTTTTAAGTGCTGCCTGGTTCCTGAACGTATCCAGGGCTGTCATAAGGGCTTTTTCCGTTGCCGTATCAATGTCTGCATTGGATCTGGCAATAATATCAGCAGCAAGGCTCTGCACCTCCTGATAGGTTGCTCCCTCTATCCTGGCAATAGGCAGGGTCCCGTTATACCCCCAGATAATAGCAGTAGGCGCATTTCCTTTTGTCGTAAACTGCAGCAGGTTCCCCTGCGGATCGTACTGGTTATAATCCACCGTATTCCTGGCTGAAGCCGTATTGTCTTTATCAAACTTTTGAGCGGCTACCGGCAGGATCATATTATTAGTCGTTGCGTTTTTGCCGTAAACAGTCTGGGTTTTGGAAATGGTCTTCCCGTTTTCTTTCCCCTCTGTCAATAGGGGAATCCCTACCATATTGGCAGCAATCATATCCGTATTATTCTGTTCATGGGCATACTGGTAACTGGCCTCTACCACAGAACCATCAAAAGAGATTCCCGAGGTTTTAACCAGGTTAACAGGTTTATTGATATCGCTCACAGAATAGATATTACTGGTTTCCGAGGCCAGGGTACTGTTCAGGTACTTCTTACTGACGGCCTTGTCAAGGAGCCATTTTCCTGATTCCACCACATAGGAGTTGTTAATTTTTGTGACTATATCGGTATCCGTTTCAAAAAAAGAAAATGACGTGGAAAGCGCCACGGTATTTACAGATGCTGGAAGATGGTCTGCTGACAGTGGATTTTTTAACATATTGAGCTCATATTTGTAAGACTTTTCCTCAACGGGGGTCCCGTCAGCTGCATAGGATTTTTCTCCAATCAGGTTCTTATTTTTAATTTCATAAGGATTCATTCCCGCATCCGGATAGGTAATATCCAGGTTAATCCCTACGGCAGGAAACTGATATACCTTTTTCCCTTTTCCAAGTGTATTTTCAGTCACATACTCATAAGAAACCACATCTCTTCCTGACAGACTGGAATTAACGGCCTGATCTGAACTCAGAGCAAAATTCTGACACACGATTTTCTGGGTTTGTCCGGTAGGTCTTACCACACTGTGATGATACTTTAAGAATTCCAATGATGAAGCAATACTTCCTGAAGACTGATCACTTAAACTATCGGGCCTGTTATATTCAAAAGTCCTTTTGGTATACTGGGTCTGCCCGTCAAAATCATTGATGCTTTTGATCCGGAGCCCTCCTGCAACAGCATTATTGTTGGTGGTCGTTTTATACGTTCTTCTTCTTGAAATGGAAAGATATACGGAACAGCTTCCATCCGGTTCATTGGTATCCAGTTTAACCCGTAAACGTTTTTTATAAGACGGATTGTGTGAACCGACAGTTTCCAGGACCGGGCCGCTTGTCTCTTTTTGAAACTGGGCTATGATCTTCCAGTTTCCGGCAGGCTGCTGTTCTTCAAGATAACCATACCCGTTGGTAACCTCTATAGAATTGGGTGTTCCCGGCGGGGTATTATTGGCACAGCTGTTCCCCCAGTCTATGAGATAGGTACTGGTTTCACCGGTCGCAGGAACTTCATTGAGGTAAAACTCTGACGAAGTTGCACCAGCAGTTCCTGCTCCTGGATTGAGCACTCCCGTTACACTGGCTTTTGGAATAATTTCTTCCTGGGGAATGGTCAGCTTCTGCCAGACGGTATTATTTTCATAGGTAAATGAAGAATAGCCTTTGGTAGGGTAATTGATCTTTTTGAGGATATAAGCCTGGGAATACTGCGGATATACATTGCGGTTCCCTCCATTGGTATAATTATTATTAAAATACTGCATATTAGGGATCATGCTCAGGTTCAGCTGCCCGTTGTGATATCCCCAGATATCCTGCGAATAACTGCCCAGGACAGGTTTGCTGCTTTCGTCATATTCAAAGGAATATTCCGTATTTTCCAATATGTTTTTTACTTTGTTCAGCTTAAGCCTGAAGTTTTTATATGAAGAATCCCCTCCGGCAGAAGTAAAATAATCATGCTCCAGGGCAAATTTTCTGATCACCTTATTTTTGTAGGTTGCTGTCACTTCACCTAAAGCAAACGTATTGGCGGCTGCTCCGTTCAGGTCTTTTCTTCCCTGAGTTCCCTGGATGGTATTGTTATAGCTGAAAGTCACTTTCTCATCATTATGGACTATCTCAGTTAATAATGCATCAATGAAGGAGTTGTTGGTACTTGAATGGATATTCTTTCTTGAATCTTTACAGAGACCGTCACTCTGTTCTACGGGGATATACACATCAACAAAGCCATAAGTAAGATGGCTGTAAAAATTCCTCTTTCCATAGGTAAAGCTGACCTCTTCATTATTTGGGAATTTTATCTTCTCAAGGATAAAAGAGGACGTATAGGCTTCGGACACGATGGTAGAAACGGTATTACTGGAATTTCCTGCGGCCAGGGTATAAACAACACCCTTAGGATCTGTGATGGTAAACTTATCTCCTGCGTAGGTAATTTTTACATCTTCATACGGAATGGTTTGAAAGTTTCCGTTCGAATCTTTGATGAAAGAACCTGAAATGGTAGGTAAATTATAATGATAGATATCCGGCTGGGTATCCATGGTTCCTTCTTTTACGCTAACCAGCTTAGCCTGAACATCCGGAGGAAGCTGTGTAAAAAGCTGGGATGGATAATTGCTTGGATCTTTAGGAAACCAGACGCCATTCACCAGGTCATTTTTGCCATGCATTTCTACTGAAATGCCGTTAGGAATGGACAATGTCCAGCCTAATCCGGCAACTCCTGACATTTCATCTACTTTTATCCCTCCTGTATTATACGTCAGGCTTATCGGGATATTTACCCCGTATCTCGTTTTGATTTCATATAAAGGAACAGATACATTGAGCTTCCCTGTCCTGTAATCTACCGGAAAATCCCCTGCCTTAAACAAGCTATACGTTTCAGGAGTAGCCGGAAATATTTTTTGAATATCATTTGTTGTTCCGGTTTCTACAGATTCCTGGCCAAAGGCCAATAAAGCAGATAAAGCCGAAACCAGAAGTATTATTTTCTTCATGATTTTATGTTTTTTATTTCTTAATCAGTTTAGCATTCGCTGTTTTGTTATCATTAGTTTTTATAGTCACCAGGTAAGCTCCCTGTATCAAAGCCTGGGTATTGATCTTCGTTACAGCATTCTTAGTCTTCAAACTCTGAAGCTGTCTTCCGCTCATATCATATACCAGAATATCTGCTTCCTTGAAGTCAAAGCCGATTTCTACATAGGCATAATCAGATACCGGGTTCGGATAGATCTTAATGTCATGTTTCTCGATCAGCTGGTCTACCTGTTTGTCTCCAAGCTTTACGATCTTCCAGTTCTCTTTCCCCAGCTCTTCTGCACTGGTTCCCGCAAGGATAATCGAACCATCCCGGTTCAGCCTCAGATCTGAAAGCCTCTCCTCCTTCTTTTTAGATTCCCCTTTCACATGCTTTCTCCACTGTTCATTGCCATTACCATCCAGGTACAGCATCCAGAAGGTTTCATCCCCGGTTTCTATTCTTCCTTCTGCCTGGGTGTAACCACCCAAAAGAATTCCCTTGGTTCCTTTATCATCTGCTGAATGAAGAACATTCATTCCCATCAGGAGATCACGGTTTTTAAAATTGTAAGATTTCTGCCACTGTTCATTGCCACGTTCATCAAGGGCAACCAGCCATAAGTCCGTGCCTTCTTCTATTCCTGTGGTCTTGTTGCCGGATCTCTCTGATCTTGATTCACCACCGATAATATATCCGTCAGATTTCAAGGAAAGGGTTCGTAAGTGGTCATCTCCGGTTCCCCCATAATTCTTTTCCCATTCCACCTTTCCGTTCTTATCTAACTTTATGATCCAGTAATCCCCTTCACCAAAGTTGCTGCTGGCTTTTGGCAAATAGCTTATGGCTGTAGAGGTTGCAGATGACAAGTTCCGGTGGGCAGAT
Source organism: Chryseobacterium flavum (assembly GCF_003385595.1). Lineage (GTDB taxonomy): Bacteria > Bacteroidota > Bacteroidia > Flavobacteriales > Weeksellaceae > Chryseobacterium > Chryseobacterium flavum. Next base: position 12,405 of record NZ_QNUE01000028.1, read on the forward strand.
GGATCAGCCGGATTCCTTACTTCCGAATCACGGATCCCGGAGCTTCTGGAATACACTCCTAATAAGACTCCTCCGTCTTTCGTGGGAATCATTTTCTCTACCTCATCCAGGCCTTTTCCTCCTAAAATAAGTTGTGACAGTTCTTTTCCAGCTTTATCCAATCTGATGATCCAGGCATCTTTGGAACCATAGCCTTTGGGTGAGTTGTGTACGTTTCCTGCTACAAAAAAGCCTAAATCTGTGGTCTGGATCACCGCCCTGGCTTCTTCATCTGAAGAGGTGCCCAGGGTTTTCTGCCAGAGTTCATCCCCGAACTCATTCAAACGGATCAGCCAGATATCTGAACCGCCTTTGGATGCTTCTTTCTTATCCAGTCCTTTCCCCGAATAGGAAGTCCCTGAAATTAAAAATCCTCCATCCTGCGTGGCTACTGTTGCGGATAAATAATCATGGTTCTGGCCGGAAAAGTATTTCTCCCAGACTTGTTCGCCCTGCTGGTTCAGTTTCACCAGGTGGAAGTCATAGCCGTTATTTTGTTTATTTCCTGAGACCTGAAGCTTATCGCTTTGAATGCTGCTTCCTGTAATTAAATACTGCTGGTCAATGGTCGTGGTTACCTGGCTCAAAAAATCCTGCGTGGAAGATTTAATATCTTTCTGCCAGATCGTTTCCTGGGCAGACATACCCAGGGCTGTGCATAACGTCAATGCACCTAGATAATTTTTTTTCATAGGCATTTGAATTTTTTTGAAAAATAAAAATTTAAAAATGAAATAAATAGGTTTTCATGTGTATTTCATTTGCAATTTTACATACACATTTATATAATTCTTCCGCAAAAATCATAATATTGTACAACCTGCATACAAATTGTATAAGTTTTACGGTTTTGTGAGTTTTGGGGAAAGGATATCAGAGAGATGATCAATATCCGGATTCGAAATAAAAAGAGCAGAATGCTCCATAGTAAAATTCTTCATGTCAGTGTTTAGTTTAGGCACAGTTATTATAATACCACAAAAATAAGATTTTCAGTTCACTATTAAAAGACTTATATCATTTTATGTGTGCTGATTTTAATCATAAAATCATGTGGATCAGACTTTTTTATTTGTTTACAGCACAAAGATATCCTGGTAAAGCGACAAAAGCTGTCGTATTAAGTGATAAATATTAATTTTCTGAAAAAAATTTCTATTATTGTTTTAAGTTAACATTACCCTGTATAATAGCAATTTTTTTGATATTTTTTTAAGCTGTTACCCCCGATTATAGCGTAAACTCAATCATTTCAGGTTCTGCTCTTGCCCTACTTTGTTTTTATCAATAAGTTTACGCTATGATGAGAAAAAGCTATTACCAAAAACTGGCCTGTATCGTTACGCTGCTGATTGTCCTGTTAATCTTTCAGAAATATACAGGCAGGGAAAAAGAAAACTTTCCTGAAGCTAAATTTGTTATGGCCTCCCCTGCCCATACAGATTTATATAATTTTGACCCAAACCAGCTGGATCGTACACAATGGCTGAAATTTGGATTTTCTGAAAAACAGATATCCATCATTCTTAAATACAGGGAAATTCTGGGAGGGAAGTTTACCTCAAAAGAGCAGTTAAAAAAATGTTATGCCATTTCTGTAGAAAAATTTAATGAACTAAACCCTTATATCCAGCTCCCGGAAGCCAGTAAAGAGCTTATATCCGGAAAAGCCGGGAATGGAGAAAAGAATACCCTTTCCATCCCGGGAAAATTCAATCCGGATCAGCTTTCTGTAAAAGATTGGCTCAAAATGGGGTTCAGTGAGAAACAGACTGAAGCTATTTTAAAGTACAGGAACTATCTTGGAGGCAGTTTTATCAGCAAAGAAAAATTTAAAGAATGTTTTATTATTTCAGCAGAACATTACAGCCAGCTGGAACCTTACCTGCTGCTTCCTGCAAAAACTCCGGAAAGCTCTAAAAGAGGTTTCAACAATACCTCTATAAAAATTGCTTATCAGCCATTCGACCCCAATCGTTTAAATGCGGAGGAATGGCAGGCCCTGGGGTTCTCTGAGAAGCAGGCCCGTACTATTGTCAATTACCGTGATAAAAACCTGAAAGGGAGTTTTAAAACCCCTGATGACCTGCAAAAGTGCTTTGTTATTTCTGCTGAAAAGTTCCGGGAGCTAAAACCCTATATCAGGATTCAGGAAAAGCAAAAACAGGAAAAAACCGATTTTTCAAAAGCTGATCTCAACACCATTACCTTCAGGCAGCTGCTGGAATTCGGACTGGACGAAAGAAGTGCCGGCTCCATTATAGGATTCAGAAGAAAGCTCGGAGGCTTCGTTAATAAACAGCAGATTCTGGATACCTATAATATTGATAAAGAAATTGTTCAAAAACTTGTTTCCACAGCCCTGCTGGAAACTTCAAATGTTCCTAAATATTCCCTGGCAGATGCTCCTGAGGAATGGCTTAAAAATCATCCTTATTTTAAATACTCCGCCGATAAAATAATCTTTTACCGTATTACGTATCCTGATGATAAAAAAATATGGAAATTCCTGAAGCTGAAGCCGGAATATGAGCAAAAGATGAGATTATACATAAAATAGCTGAAACGGGTTTTCCAACAACTATACATGGATAATACCCATATAACTGCAAAAACTCCCAAGACAGCAGGTACTGTTTTGGGAGTTTTTTTATCTTAAACTTTTATATATTTTTAGTGATGCATATAACTGCTGGGACCATTGGTTCCTTCTATTGATTCCGGCAGTATTCCATATCGGGCCCGTAAATCTACCGTCCCTAACGTTTTTCCTGTTTCAATTTCAATGACACTAATGGTCCCTGAATTCAGATTAGGAAGATTCAGCAAATTATTTTGTACGGCAACCACCTCTTTTCCCGATCTGGTTTTAAAGAAAGCCATATGATGTGCCCCTTTATCTGCTTTAAAGGTTTTTAAAAGTTTTAACTGAGGGAGATTGCTTATATCAAAAACAAGCACTTTTCCAGGGTCTGCAAAGCTCACATAAAGCTTGCTGTTATCGTCAATATACATTTCGAGGGCCCATCCCAGCCCCTGGGTACTTCCATCAAACACCTTGCTGAAAGCATCATATTTCTTGGTCGTATTATTATAAGGTGCAATCCATATATCACCTCCAAGCATTGTTGTAGCAAGGGCATATTGCGGAAACTTTCCCCTAAGCAGTAAAACTTCAACAGGACTGGATAAATCCGTTGGTGAATCTGCGACCTGATAGGTTTCTTTTAATTCATAAGTATTCAGGTCCACCAAAGTACAGGTATTCCCCATACCACTGGTAAGATCCGGATGAATGGTTGAAGTTACCATCATGAGTCCTTTTTCCTCGTTGATGGAAATACCGTGGGGATACATGATAAACTTATTGGGATTGGCTTCTATCGGCGCTTTAATCGTTTTGATAAGTTTGTTATTGTTAGCATTAAAGACTCCTACGCTACCATCTTTCAGGCCTCCCGCACCTCCCATAAAAGTCATAAAAAAACGGTCGTCATTGGTAAAAAACAGGTTTTCACCTACGGTATTTTCTCCGGTATCTACAGGGGTGGCACTTATCAGTTTTGGCATTCCGTTCTGGTCATCCTCCACTTTTACCTGGTAGAGATAGCTTCCTCCCAGGGCAGTAGTATACAGTTTTTTTGCATCTTTATTATAGTAAATATGGTGCGGTAAGACCCCTACTCCCAGCTCGAGTTTGCTGATAAGACTTCCAAATCTCGGAGAATCCGGATCAAGGTCAATGACAGCCATTCCGTCCGGAGCCCCGTTCAGACTTCTGTAATCAATAAGAAACGAGGTATTAAGAACATCATTATGGCCCTCACTCTGGTTCTCACAATTGGTAACAAGTATAAAAGCAGTAATGAGGAAAAGAAGCGGTTTAAATTTTGTTTTCATGTGTAAAGTTTTTTAGTTGTTATCAGATCATTATAAATATAATATATCTGAGTAAAAATAAAAAAATATTACACTACTATGTGAAAATTATAAAATTATTTGTTTATCAATGATATGGAACAAAAAAGCAGAGTATTTATTCCCTGCTTTTATCTGTCGTATGGTATTGAATTACAATCTTAATCCACGGTCTTACTGGAATCTTCAAGAAGCATGTTAAGCGTTGAGAGTTCCTGGTCCGTCAGATCCCTCCACTTCCCCACCGGTAAATCCAGCTTAATATTCATAATACGGATCCTTTTCAGTTTTTTAACTTCATAGCCAAGGTATTCGCACATTCTCCGGATCTGTCTGTTAAGTCCCTGGGTAAGAATAATTCTGAAGTTCATTTCATCAATTTTCTCAACCTCACATTTCCTGGTTACGGTATCCAGAATCGGAACTCCGTTTCTCATTTTTTCCAGAAACCTGGGTGTAATCGGCTTATCTACACGAACCAGATATTCTTTTTCGTGATTATTCCTGGCCCTGAGGATTTTATTAACAATATCTCCGTCACTGGTTAAAAGAATCAGTCCTTCGCTGGGCTTATCCAACCTTCCGATCGGAAAAATCCTTTTAGGATGGTTAATATAATCTACTATATTATTTTTTTCACGTTTGGTATCTGTTGTACAAACAATTCCCACCGGTTTATTGAAGACAATATACACCGGTTTCTCCTGTGGTTCCCTGATAGGCTTTCCATCTACTTCCACAAGATCCTCATCAGAAACTTTAGTTCCCAGTTCCGGAACTTTTCCGTTAATTTTGATGCGTCCCTCCTCCAAAAGCTTATCTGCAGCCCTTCTGGAACAGTATCCAACTTCTGATAGATATTTATTAATACGTGTTTTTTCCATTAATCTTCACCGTAACCCGGTATAATTTTTATTACTGAAAATAGTCTTAGCCCTAAAAAAATCATTAAACCGCCTGCCTGTTTATGGAATTAAAAGGTAATGCCCCCTTCCCGGCTCATCCTTTTGGATATAAATCCTGCATTCCAATTCCGGATTCCCAGGAGAGAAATAATTTTCGGCCGGATTAGTCAATAAACAGGATGGTATTTATTTTCATAAGTTTCCAAATCTAAACTCATTGTTTAAAAACTGATCTGTAGCGTCTTCTACTTTATAATCCCCGATCCTGGTACGTCTCAGCTGTGTAAGATAAGCTCCCACTCCCAGTTCCTGCCCTATATCATGAGCCAGACTTCTGATATAAGTCCCTTTTGAACACCCTACCATAAAACTTACGAAGGGAAATTCTATCCTGATATCTTTAATATAATGAATGGTTGTTTTCCTGGATTTCATTTCCACCTCTTCTCCTGCCCTGGCTAAATTATAAGCCCTTTCTCCATCAATTTTTATGGCTGAATAAACAGGAGGTTTCTGTTCAATCTCTCCAACAAACTTTTCTAAGACCTCTTTTACCAGATCTTCTGTAATATTTGAGATATCCTGATGAAGAATTTCCGGCTTTTCGGTATCATAAGACTCTGTCTGTACCCCTATTTTAATTTCCGTCCAGTATTCTTTTGGAGCATCCTGGATCTCAGGAATATTTTTAGTAAATTTTCCACAACACACAATAAGAAGCCCAGTAGCCCTTGGATCTAACGTTCCGGCATGACCGATCTTAAATTTTTTGGGAAGATCAAATTCTTTTTTAAGCTTATATTTCATTTTATTGACCGCCTGGAAAGAAGTCCAGTCCAAAGGCTTATCCAATAAAAAGGTATATCCCGCTTTCAGTTCTTCAGCAGTCATTTTATTTAAAAAAATAGAAATAAATTAACAAGGCTACCCCAACAAAAATACGGTACCAACCCCAAGGTTTAAATCCATATTTGTTTAGCACTCCAATGAATGCTTTGATCGCAATAAGCGCTACAATAAAAGCCACTACATTTCCTATCACAAATATGATGATATGATCCTGGGAAGCCATGATCATTTCGTAACCTTTCTGTGGATTTCCTGTTTCTTTTCCCCAGGTTTTAACAAATACAGAATACACTGTTACTGCCAGCATGGTAGGAACTGCAAGGAAAAAGGAGAATTCAGCAGCTGCTTTCCTGGTAAGTCCCTGGGCCATTCCCCCGATAATAGAAGCAGCACTTCGGCTTGTACCCGGCATCATGGCAAGACACTGCCAGAATCCGATGGTAACTGCATTCCTGATCGTAATGCCCTTTTCATCATCAATTTTAGGATTCTTGAACCATTTGTCCGCAAACAGCAAAACCACTCCACCCAATACCAGAACCGAGGAAATTGCAATCTGATTTCCCAGGACCGCTTCAATCTTGTCATCAAACAGATATCCTAAAACCAATGCCGGTACTACTGCAAAGCCCAGTTTAAAATAAAACTGAAGATTGTTCAGATCAAAAAACTTTTTCCAGTAAGCCACTACAACAGATAAGATAGCACCAAACTGAATGGAAACCTGAAACATCTTTAAAAATTCATCTTCCGGTAATCCCATCAGGTTGGCTGTAAATCCCATGTGTGCAGTAGAGGAAATCGGAAGATATTCTGTAAGCCCTTCTACAATGGCAATAATAATTGCTTTTATTAAATCCATATTCTTTCAAAAAAATTAAAAGATTAAGAGATCCGGAAATTCAGAATACAACCCCGAACTTCCCAATCCCTTAATCTCTAAATATTAACTTGTGTTACTTTCTTTTTAAAATAGCATATACCTCTATGGCAAAACCTATGACTACAAATAAAGGAGCTATTCTGATCCTCCTGATGGAAAAAATACCATCATTCCAGGAATTCGGATCAAATTTACCATCTACCGTATTGGCATCCGGTCCCATCATCAGAAGAAAACCTCCTGCAATGAAAGCCAGCCCTATCAGCATCCATTTAAAATTCTGCTGTCCGAAGTAAAAAGTATTTTCCTGCGGTGCTTCCTCTCCTTTGCCAAAGTCGGAAGCGGTAAATTTATTTGTTTTTTTGCTCATTGTTAAGAGTAATATAAATCGTCAACGTTTGATTTTAAGAATCTCCAGGTTGCAATAATGGTACTTAGAACAGTAATAAAAATTCCTACTCCGATCACCAGCAATACAAGCCAGAAATACTGTTGGTTATCCTGTACAAATGCAGATCCGATCTGGTTGGTAAAGTAATACCATACACCAAACAGGGCCAGAAGACCGATTAAAGCTCCTATAGCTCCCAGGATCACCGCTTCTATAATGAATGGCTTAAGAATAAATCTTCTCTTCGCACCCACCAGCTGCATGGTTTTGATAATAAATCTTTTAGAGAATATTTTGAGACGGATTGAATTGTTGATTAAAACAACGGCCAGTACCAGGAACAGGATTGAAAATCCTAAGATCCATTTTAAGATTCTGCTCAGGTTATTATAAACATCAACCATTAATGTACTGTCATTTTTTACATCAACAATACCAGGCACTGCTTTGATCGCTTTGATTGCCTCATCAATTTTTGCAGGATCTACATATTCAGGTTTTAAAGCAATTTCAACAGAGGAAGGAAAAATGTTTTCTTCGAACAATGCGTCACTGTCAATTCCCATACTCTTTTTGGCCTCCTGAGCCGCCATGCTTCTTGAAATATAGGTTGCTTTTTTTACAGGAGCTAAGGTCTGTACTTTTTTAAAAGTTTCTGCTTCCAGTTTTGCAATCTTTACAGAATCTTTAGCATCATAGTTTTCATCAAAGTAGGCATTCACTACCAATTGTTCTTTGATATAGTCAGAATACTTTTGGGCATTGATTAAAATAAGCCCCATTAATCCCAACAAAAATAACACTAAGGCAATACTTATCACTACTGTAATATTGCTGGACCGAAGTCTTTTCTTATTAAAATCATCTACAGATTTAGCCATTAATATTAAAATTTTTGGCTAAAATAGAAAAAAACTTCCGAAATTTGGGACGAAAAAAAGAAAATCATTGTTAATAAAATCATAAAAAACTTTGAGTGTAAAAGCAAAAAAACATCTTGGGCAGCACTTCCTGACAGATGAGAACATCGCAAGAAAAATTGTAGAAGGTCTTAGTTTTGAGAACTATACCAATATCATGGAAGTAGGTCCCGGAATGGGCGTTCTTACCAAATATCTTCTTGAAAAAGACCAGAACGTTTATCTGGCGGAAATTGATAATGAATCTATTGAGTACCTCAAAAATAATTATTCTAAAATTACGGAGAATACATTTGTAGGGGATTTCCTCAAGCAGGATTTTAACTTTATCAAAGATGAACAAATTGCCATCATTGGTAACTTTCCCTATAATATTTCTTCTCAGATATTATTTCAAATCGTTGATCATTATGAGCTGATTCCTGAAATGGTAGGAATGTTCCAGAAGGAAGTAGCTGAAAGAACGGCTGCTGTTCCAAGAACTAAAGATTACGGTATTCTGTCGGTCCTGATCCAGGCTTATTATGATGTATCCTACCTTTTTACGGTTCATGAAAATGTCTTCAATCCTCCGCCAAAAGTAAAATCCGGGGTGATCAGGCTGACGAGAAATCCTAAGGAAGGACTCAGTGGAAATGAGACTTTATTTAAGCAAATTGTAAAAGCAGGATTCAACCAGAGGAGAAAGAAGCTTTCAAATGCACTGAAAACATTGAATATTCCTGAAGCTTTGAAAACCCATGAATTTTTAGACAAAAGAGCGGAAGAATTAAGCGTCTCAGATTTTATTGCCTTTACCAGCCTCTGGAAAGAAAATCAATCGTAATAAAAAACTGTTCTGCAGTATATAAAAAAAGAAAGCCTTTCAGATGATCTGAAAGGCTTTCTTTTATGCAGGTAAACTTTATTCCCTGTTTTTCAGCATGATCCATCCGGACCAGTCCATCTGGGTTTTTGACTTAGGATATTCAAAATTAAACTTATACCAGTAAGTGGCTGTCGGAAGCCTCTTTCCTCCTACTGTTCCATCCCAAACAGGATTTTCTTTTGAGAACCTGAACATCTCAACACCATACCGGTCATAGATGGATCCTGTGAAATTGTTGAATTCTCCAAGGGCTTTAAGATCCAGCACATCATTGACTCCGTCCTGATTAGGGGTAATGAGATTATTGATTTTCAATGTAAAGAACTCTATACTTCCCACACAATGTGTTCCTACCCTTCTGGCCAGAATCGTATAGGTTGTATTGTCCAGAAGATTGGTAAATACCCTTGACTTCTGCCATGTAATACCATTATCAATTGAATACTCCAGAGAGCTCGGTGTATTATTCATCGGAGGGTTTACAGCGGTAACAGTCAGTGTTTTTTTGGCACCATCATAGTTCATTTTGGTAAAATATGGAGTAGCTGCTCCCATAACTTTTACCGTAAATATTTTTTTACAGATTCCGTTATCAATTTCTACGGTATAAATTCCCCACTGATCAACTTCAATCTTCCGGGTAGTAGCACCTGTACTCCACAGATATTTATAATTAGATCCGGCGCCTGCATCCAGCGTTACTTTATCTCCAAGACACATTTCAACATCGGTTAAAGGACTTGTAATTTCAGGGGTAACTTCAATTCTTATGGTAGCAGGGTTTAATGATTTACATCCTTTCGGACCTATTGCATAAACCGTAAATACAGCAGTCTGATATAAAGTAACGGTCTGGGTATTCCCGTTACCTGAAAAATTAATCCACTCATATGTTGTTCCCCCCTCTGCTGAAAGCGTTACGGACTCTCCCGGACAGATCTTAATTTTGGAAGATTTTAATTTGGCAATAGGAGTAGCTTCTTTTAAAAGGGTGAGTTCTACCATTTTACTACAGAATCCTCCATTTGAAACCACGACATATAAAACCTGCCCGTCAGTTCCGTTATAATTCAGGATGTTCTGTATATAATTATCATTCTGGGCAAGGGCATCCGCCTGATCCACATAAAACCTGAATACCGCTCCGGGTGTAGGACTTATGGAAGGCATAATCGTACTGAGATCGAAAGTAGTAATATCAGGAGTGGTACAGAGTAGCAATGTGGCATCCTGTGCCTGCGGAGTTGTTCCTCCATGAATTACGATTGAAGCTTTACCAGGACATGGATTTCCCGGAACACTGACTTCAATGGTATATGTTCCCGGCTGCACTGCAGTAATGGTATTAGTGGTTGCATTAGGTACAGCAACTCCGTTGTGATACCATTGGTATAATAGGTTCGGATCACTTACTGAAGCTGTAATCACCTGTGGTACATTATCACAAACGTTGATATCTGATGGCAATGTAGCTCCACTAGGGTCTAAAAGTTCCACCCCGATATTAAAGGAGCCTCCCTCAAGAAACACAGCTGAATCATAGGAATGATCCTCTCCATAAGGTCCGTAATCAGCAATTACCATTTTAAAGTGATATTGCTGTCCTGCCGTTACAGTCGCTGTAGCCGTAAGAGGAACGGTTCTTCCGTTAAAATTCGTTTCAATATTGGCTGTGTTATAACCTCCGAAATATTGCTCATTAACAGCCGCACAGCTTCCGGGAATTGCCGGACGGATATTGGTAACGCTTACCGGGCCTGCTCCGTTTGGAAGTACCGCCATATTGGTATAAGGTCCACCCGATGTAGGTCTCAGCAAAATTGCAAAAGCATCTGCATAATTACAGGGGAATGAGCCTGTGTACTCCTCCGAAGCTAATATATAATTAAATTTAATCTGCGATGTTGTTGGAACGAAGTCAAACTCAAGAAGTACAGCATCAGTCAGGGTTCCGGTAGCTCCTGTAGCCTGCGCAAGATCTGAATCTGTACCTCCTCCGTTAGTATCCCCAAGAGGATTAGGACCTTCATAAGTATTTCCTCCTCTTGATGCCTTTCCGGTAGAAAGGATAATCCCATCTTTAAAAGGAAATGCCGTTGTTCCTTTATGAAAATATCCCCAGGATCTGTCTGCATCACCCACTGCATGATTGGGGGTAATCTGTACATTTGTTACGTTGGGAGTAACACAGGTATTGGTTCCTGATGAGATCAGAACATCTTTTACAAGCTTTTCAATAGAAAAGGAACTTTCTGTATATCCGGGAGCGTTTACATCAATAAAAGCACCTGCTTTTTTGGACATTGCAGAACTTTTTTCTTTTATAATCGGCCTGGGAGAAAGCTTTTGTGAAAATAGAAATGTCGAAATGACTAAAAAAAATAAATAAAACGGTAGATATCTTCTTCGCATAATACTTTTGTTTTAACAAATTTAATTTTTTTTTGAATATACCTCACACATATTTAACTTTTTTATATAAAAAGAACAAAAATATAATCAAAAACTTATCAGAAAATATTATCTATTATCGTTAAAAACTTAAAAATAAAAATACTGATTATCTGTTTTTATGATAAAAAAAAATAATATATATTCCTGTAACAGAAACGCTTTTAAAGAATCAGCATACTGTCAAAAGCAATGGTAAAAACAAAAAAATCTCCCCGGTCAGGGAGATTTATATTAGTTTTTTCACAATATGATTTAATTTCTGTTTTTTAACAGAATCCAACCTGAACGTTGCTCTAATTTTTTACTTGCAGGATTTTCCCACTGCACTCTATACCAGTATGTTCCGGTAGGTAAATTCAATCCTTTCAAAGATCCGGTCCATACCGCTGCATCTTTTGTAGCTTTGAATACTTCAGCACCATATCGGTCAAAAATAGAGGCTGCAAAATCTTTATAACCACTGATCCCCGTAAAATCTATGGCATCATTATAACCATCCATATTAGGAGTTATAGCATTGCTGATGACCAAAGTGAAATAATCTAAAGAGGTTCCGCATTTTGAACCCACTACCCGGACCATCAGATGATAAGTAGTGTTGTTTAAAGCTCCGTAAAATATATTGGAATGCTGCCATGTTGTCCCTCCGTCTATGGAGTATTCCAATATCCCTCCCGTTGGGTTGCTGGCTGTAAGGGTTAGCACATGATTGTCATATACTACGTTTGTAAACTGAGGCAGGTCAGGATTGATCAGCTCAGCAGTAAACACTTTGGAACACACCCCATTGCTTATGGTTACACTATAAGTACCCGGTATATTTGTGGTAATGGTCTGGGTGGTAGCTCCTGTACTCCATAAATAAGTATAATTAAGACCTGCACCCGCATCCAAAGTTCCATTATCTCCTGCACATACATAAACATCCGTCAATGTGGACTCTATAGCAGGCACCACTTCAATTGTAACGGTAGCCGGATTTACAGAGCTGCATCCGTTTCCTCCCAATGCATAGACCGAATATATAGTCGTAATAGTAGGAGTAACTACCTGAGTACTGCCGTTTCCGGTAAGCCCTACCCAATTATAGGTAATTCCTCCGGTAGCTGTAAGAGTCACCGACTCGCCGGCACAGATTTTTGACTTCGAAGCCGATATTCCGGCAACCGGAGGACCAACCTCTACAGTTACCGTAGCCGGTACTGCTGAAACACATCCGTTTGCTCCCACCGCATATACGGTATATACAGTAGTTGACCCCGGAGACACCACCTGTGTATTTCCGTTACCCGGAAGTCCTACCCAGTTATATGTTGTTCCTCCGGTAGCTGTTAAAGTCACTGATTCTCCCAAACATATACGAGGCTGCGAAGAGGTAACCCCCGCAACCGGTAATGTTGTATCCTGGGGAACGGTTACGTTTGTAGTATAGGAACAGCTTAAGTTTCCGGGCTGGGACACATGGGTTACTGTTAAAGTATAAACCCCTCCGGCACTCACTACCGGATTAAGTGTATTGGCTCCTGATACAATAGTTCCACCAGTGGTCGTCCACGTAATTGTTGCCCCTGCAGGTATTACTGAAGCTGAAGCATTTAAAGTGACCTGAGAAGCCGTACAGGTAACAGTCTGCGGTGGCGCTATGGTGAGCGTAGTAACAGCTGTTCTTAATAATTTCAGTTCAACCACATAGCTACAGCCTCCATTACTTACCAAAACATAAATCGTTTGATTTCCCGGTGGAGAATATGTAGTGGGTGTTGCTATAAAATTACCATTAGCAGCATTAGCATCAGCCTGATTCACATAATATGTAAAAGTCACCCCGGTAGCAGTCGTGATCTGGGGTTCAGCATCTGTAAGATCATAAGTTAATCCGGGTTCATAGCATTTATGCAATGTGGCATTCTGTGCTGTAAACGGCTGGGAAACTTCAATTGTTATTGTTGCCGGATTTTGGGAGACACAACCATTTGCTCCCACAGCAGTCACAGAATATGTAGTTGTTGTAGTGGGAGATACAGTCTGGGTATTTCCTGTTCCCGGAAGACCTGTCCAGTTGTAGGTAGCCCCTCCTGTAGCGGTTAATACGACAGAATCCCCGCTACAAATTTTAATTTTACTTGCTGTTAATCCTGTAGATGGCGGCGCACTATCTCCCGTTACTGTAACATTAGCAGTAGCGGTACAATTAACATTTCCGGGCTGATAGGTATTGGTTATGGTTAAAGTATAGGTTCCGGCTGCATTCACAACAGGGGTCAGGGTGTTTCCTCCTGAAACAATATTTCCTCCTGTCGTAGTCCAGTTAAAGGTTGCTCCTGCAGGGTAAACAGAAGCAGAGGCATCCAGGGTTGTTTGTGAGTTCGCACAGGTCAAAACTGCCGGAGGTGCAATAGTCGCAGTCATTTGTGCTGCTTTTACTAACTTGAGCTCAGCTACTTTTGAACAGAATCCATTCTTAACAAGAACATAAACAGTTTGCCCTCCTGCGCTCGGATAAGCTGCAGGATTGGGAATTGTATTCGTATTCCCTGCGTTAGCATCCGCCAATGTCATATAATAAGCAAAGGTTGCTCCCGGTGTCGTACTTATGGCAGCCTGTGCAGATGTTAAATTAAATGTAGCATTTCCTGTGGTATAACAGGCCGTCAGAGTAGCATTCTGCACTGTGGGAGATGTTCCTCCCACTACAGTAATCGTTGCTTCTCCGGGACATGTATTTCCCTGTATATAAACTTTAACGGAATATACTCCTGGTTGTGTGGCAGTGTAGCTGGCATTGGTAGCACCCGGAATCGGGTTTGTACCTAAAAACCACTGATAGGTAACATTAGCCCCCTGAACAGAAGCTGTAAAGGTTTGCGGAGTATTATCACACATATTTACACTAGCAGGAAGCTGTACTCCCGCCGGATCAAGGATTTTCACCCCGATATCAAAAGATCCCGCTTCAAGGAAAACCGCTGTATCAAAATTGTGATCCTGGAAATCAGCAAGCACCATTTTAAAATGATAGGTCTGACCAGGAATAACGGTTGCTTTTGCAGTCAATGGTACTGTACGTCCGTCAAAATTAGTTTCAATCTGAGCAGTATTGGTTCCGCCGTAATACACCTCATTTTTAGGCCCGCAATTGGGATAAGCAGGGTGAATATTGGTTACACTCACCGGTCCTGCCCCTGCCGGAAGAACAGCCAGATTGGTATAGTTTGGATCACCGACTTTTTTTAACAAAAGGGCAAAGCCATCTGTAATACTGCATGGAAAACTCTGCTGGTATTCTTTAGATGCAAATAAATATCTGAACGAAACCTCAGTAGAAGAAGCTACGAAATCAAATTCTATGGAAGTGGCATCAAACAGCTGGGAATTGGGAATATTCAGTACCGTAGCCAGGTCAGCATCTCCACCGGAAGGCAATGTATCACTCAATGTTGCCTGATAATTATTTCCTGCTTTATTTGCAAACCCTGTTGACAGTATAATCCCTTTACTAAACGGAAAGTTGGTGGTTGCTTTATTAAAATACCCCCAGCTCCTTTCCGGATTGCCCGGTGCCAGATTAGGAGACACAGTAACATTACTTACTGCTGAAGTGGTACATCCTCCGCCGGAGATCAGGACATCTTTAACCAACTGTGTGATATTATAACCTGACTCGGGGTATCCTGGTGCGTTTACATCAATAAAAGCACCAGCCTTCATAGAAGCGGAGCTTTGTCTTCTGGCAACTTCTGCTCTTCCTCTGTTTTGAGAAGAAATGAAGTTTCCTATAAAAGTAAAAAATAACGCAAAAAATAAACTTCCTGTCCTCCTATTTAACATTTTATATTATTTTAAACAAAAATACTATTTTTTTTGATTAAAATTCAGCTCAATATAATTTACATTATTACTAACGTAAATTTATTTATTATAGAATATCAATTCTATTTATCTACAAATAATAAAAAAAAGACTGACAAAACTGCCAGTCTTTCAATTATAATTTAAAAATCTACTCTATATTTTTCAGCAATATCCATCCTGTTTTCACTGTCGGCTGTTTGCTGGCAGGGTCTTCGTAGGTTACCTGGTACCAGTAAGTGGCAGTAGGCAGACGTTTTCCCTGGAAGTATCCGTCCCAGTAAGGTCTCACTTTCTCGGCTTTAAATACCTCCCTTCCGTAGCGGTCAAAAACAATTCCCGTGAAGCCGTTATAATTGCTCACCCCTCTGAAATCAATAATATCATTAATATTATCACCATTTGGAGTAATTACATTTTTCATTACAAAAGTAAAGTACTCCAGAAATCCTTCACAGCTTGTATATTTTACCCTTACCCGAATAGATATAAGCTTATTCTTAGGTACATTAGAAAATATATTTGAAGATTGCCAGGTAACTCCATTATCTATTGAGTATTCAAGGATCCCGTTACTTGGATTGCTTGCTGTAAGAATAAGTGTTCCATTCTCGTTAAAGTCAACATTGGTAACCTGAGGAACCACTGCACGGATCACCTGTGTTTTAAACGCTTTTGAGCATACCCCATTGCTGATGATTACAGTATATTCTCCAGGAGTATTTACTGTGATAGACTGTGTTGTTTCACCAGTACTCCATTCATACGTATACCCTGGTCCTGAACCTGCATCCAGCAGGATTTCGTCTCCCTGACAAATATGTCCTCCTTTCAAGGAAGAAACAATAGCAGGCACTACCTCAACCGTGATGGTTGCCGGCTGTAAAGATTTACATCCCTGCGCACCAATAGCGTATACCGTATAAGTAGTAGTTTGAGTCGGGCTTACCGTTCTGATAGGGCCTGTTCCCGGATCATCACTCCATTGGTAAGTAACCCCGCCTGCAGCAGTAAGAATCAATGTTTCTCCCACACAGATTTTTAACCTTGAAGAAGTAAGCTGCGCCACAGGGGTTTCTTCTTTTCTTAAAGTCAATGTTGCAATCCTGCTGCAGAAAGCCCCATTGGAAACCAGCACATGTAAAACCTGACCGTCAGTGCCATTATAATTGGTCAGATTGGTAATAAAGTTATTATTTTGAGCCTGTGCATCAGCCAGGGTTGTGTAAAAACGGAAAACCGCGCCCGTTGTGGTACTGATCAGCGGCTTTGCATCTTCCAGATTGAATGTGCTGTGCTCAGGAGTGGAACAAAGTTTCATTTCCGCATTCTGTACGGTAGGACTTGTTCCTCCTATAATGGTAATCGTTGCTTCTCCCGGACACTGATTTCCCGGAATCATTACTTTAACCACATATACTCCCGGCTGTGTAGCCGTATAAATAGCATTGGTTGCCCCTGGAATCAACACCCCATCTTTATACCACTGAAACGTCATCCCGGGAATAGCCGCCACCTGCGCTTTAAGTTGTTGCGGTGTGTTATCACACATATTAATTGTACCCGGTAAAGTAGCACCGGTTCCATCCACAATTTTAATTCCGATATCAAAAGAGCCTCCTTCCAGGAAAACCGCAGAGTCATATCCTGAATCTCTGGCATCTGCAAGAACCATTTTGAAATGATAAGTCTGACCTGGAATTACATCAGCAACAGCAGTCAACGGAACAGTTCTTCCATTATAATTAATTCCTACATGCGGGTTATTTATTGCTCCAAAATAAGTTTCATTGATCGGGCCACAACTAAATCCGTTTCCTGCAGGTACAATATTCGTTACACTTACAGGCCCTGCGCCACCAGGTAAAACCGCAAGATTGGTATACGTAGGATCTCCGACCTTTTTCAACAAAAGTGCAAATCCATCTGTATAGTTGCTACAAGGATAATCTGAGGTATATTCTTCGGAAGCAAAAATATAATTAAACTTCACCTGAGTAGAATTGGGAACAAAATCAAATTCCAGTGATACAGCATCCAGCAGGTTATAAGAAGGATTAATAGCTGCCACCAGATCAGGATCACTCCCTGTACCAGGAGAGCTGCCAAGATGGCTATTAAAAATATTTCCAGCATCTTTTGCATACCCCGTAGTCAAAACAATTCCATCTGTAAAAGGGAAATTAGCTGTTCCTTTATTAAAATATCCCCAGAATCTGTTGACATTATCTACAGCATGGTTAGGAGAAACCGTAACATTACTTACATTAGCCGTAGTACAATTGGTTCCGCCGTTAATCAGAATATTTTTCACCAATAGTTCTGGCGTATAATTGGATCCGACATACGGAGGAACATTTACGTCAATAAACGCTCCTGCTTTTAAACTTTCCGCTGAAGGTTTTACTTTTTCAGGTTTTCTGACGGGCGCTGTTTGAGAAAAAGCAGCAGCAGAAACCAATAAAAAAGAAAAAAGGAAAAAATAGTTTTTTAGTCTATAATTTAACATTTTGATTTCATTTGCCCAAATGTAGCAAAAATATTGAAAACAGATTAACCTTTTCACAGCTTTAAAAGCATTTTAACACCTTTATTTACAATAATTGGTTTTTATTTTTAAGTTTTATTCAAATCCAATAAATTTATTAAAATACACAAACCAGCAATAAAAAAGACAGAACAACATTCGTCTATCTGTCTTTTATCCTATTAAAACCACAATAAGATTTGTAATTTGAAATATTTTCCTAAATCACTTTATCCTCAATCTTTTTTCAATTGATCAATCTCACCCTGCAGCCTGGCAATTATATCTTTTAAAGCTTTTATTTCATTTTTATTTGAACTCACATTACTCTTTAGGATCACATTTTTAGCCCTTTCATTGTGGTCTTCCTCTTCCTCTTCTTCATTAATTTCTTCAATATCTTCCTGAATATCCTCTATATCCTCATTGATCTCTTCGATATCCTCACTAATTTCCTCAATATCCTCCTGGATATCTTCGATATCTTCGCTGATCTCTTCAATATCTTCCTGGATGAATTCAATTTTCTCGTGGCTTTTGTTAACAGACATCTGAATGAAGATTGCCAGATAAATTGCTTCCAGGGAGAGCACGGTAGTAAGAATCAGAAGCATTTTATCAAACTCTACAATATTTACAAGAGGAAGTAAAAACGAAGTGATAAAAAGCAACGTGTGCACAATCAATGACGGAATAGACCCGATCCAGGACGTAATATTATTCGCTATTTTTTCGAGCACTTCTGTTTTTTCATTGTATTTTTTTTTCATCCTTACTTTTTTTACAAGAGTTCTTTAGTGACCCCAAGTCCAAACAAAGCAAAATCATATTTTGCAGGATCATTTTCATCAAACTGCCTGATGGCTGTATCCAGTTGCTCTACCGTTTTCCAATCATTCTGGGTTCTTGAGATAAGCCCCAGCTTTCTTGAAATATTTCCTGTATGAACATCTAAGGGAATAGACAGATACTTTTGATCTGTATTTTCCCAAATACCAAAATCCACGCCACGTTTATCTTTACGCACCATCCATCTCAAAAACATCATGATTCTTTTTGCAGAAGAGTTCTTACCGGGAGAACTTACATGTTTATGGCTCCTGTGCTTTTCGGGCTCAAGGAAATTATCTCTGAACCTTTCAATTGCATAGAGAAAATTGGTTTCTTTTTCTCCTAATTTAAATAAGCTTTCCAGACTTTCATTTCCCGTATAAATTCTTTTAAATTGACTGATAAAATAGGAAAAATCCTCTCCGTTAAATGTCCGGTGAACACTTTTATCCCGAATAGCTTCCAAATCTCTGACCGAATGGTTCAATACAAAATCATATGGAGAATTCCCCATGAACTCAAGCATCTTTTCAGCAGATTTAATGATCGATTTTCTGTTTCCCCACGAAATGGTTGCTGCTAAAAACCCTGCAATTTCTATATCCTGTTTTAAGGAAAAGCGATGGGGAATCTGTATAGGATCATCATCAATAAAGCCGGGAATATTATATTGATCGGCTTTTTCATCCAGAAAATTTTTTAATTCTTCAAATTTCAGCATTCTTCATTTAGATTTTCACGCTTTCCAACGCTTTGGGTAAAAAGGTGTTGGGGAAAATATTTCTTGCCTCATCGGTAAATACCGTCAGGTCTCCGTATCTGTTGGAAAAATGCCCCAATATCAATTTCCCCACCTGTGCTTTTTGTGCTATAGTTGCCGCTTCCAAAGCTGTTGAATGCCCGGTATAGTCTGCCATTTCTTTGAGATCGTGCAGGAAGGTAGACTCATGATATAAAACCGTAACATTCTTAATGATCGGAAGTACACTTTCCAGATAACGGGTATCACTACAGAATGCATAGGATACAGAAGGAGCCGGATCCAGTGTCAGCACTTCATTTTTAAGTACATACCCATCACTCAGGACAAAATCTTTCCCTGCTTTAATATTGTGATAATCACAGGTTTCAATTTCACTGTACTTGGCAATCTCCTTCATATTCAGATGTCTGTCTTTAGGTTTTTCTTTAAAAAGATAACCATTACAATAGATCCGGTGATCTAAGGGAATCGTGTATACCTCAACCCTGTTATCTTCATAAATTTTTTCTGAATAATCTTTATCCAGTTCGTGATATACGACCTCAAAGCCACGGTGGGTCTCCGTTATTTCAAAAATTGTTTCCAGCATTTTCCGTATTCCTTTCGGGCCATAAACATGCAACGGATTTTCCCTTCCTAAAAGACGGAATGAAGCAATAAGCCCCGGAAGTCCAAAACAATGATCCCCATGTAAATGGGAAATAAAAATATGGTTGATTTTTGAAAATCTTGCCTTTGCTTTTCTAAGCTGTACCTGAGTCCCTTCGCCACAATCAATAAGAAAAAGTCTTTCTTCCATTTCCAGCAGCTGAGCTGTAGGCGAAGTATTGACTGTCGGAATTGCTGAGTTAAAGCCTAGTATCGTTAAATAAGTACTCAAATCAATAATTTATTATAGACAAATGTACAACAGAAAATCTAAAACGTTGTTTTTTACTTTTAATTTAGGAAATAAGGATAAAGACACATCTGCCAGACGGGATTTATCTCTTTCTGATGTATTAAACAAGAATTATCTAATCTGTTACTTTTAAAAAATCCATAAATCTGTCCAAAGCCTGTTTACGGTGGCTGATTTTATTTTTATCTTCAGGATTCATTTCTGCAAAGGTTTTGGTATAGCCTTCAGGAACAAAAACAGGATCATAGCCAAATCCTTTGAATCCCTTGTTTTCTGTTAACAAATTTCCGTGAACTCTTCCTTCAAAATATTGAGCTCCGTTTTCATCATAATAGCATAAAACAGTAATAAAATAAGCCTTCCTGTTTTCAACACCTGTCATTTCTTGTAAAACTTTTTCAATATTTTTAGCGAAATCATGGTCTCCGGCATAACGGGCAGAGAATATTCCCGGCCTTCCGTCTAAAGACTCTACTACCAGACCACTGTCATCTCCCAGACTTGGAACTCCGGTTTTCTCAAAACAATATTTTGCTTTGATCAGGGCATTGGCATTAAAAGAGTCTCCATCTTCTACAATTTCTTCATGGATATTATAATCTGTGAGGCTTTTCACTATACAATCGCTTCCCAGAATCTGTTGAATCTCTTCTTTTTTATGTTCGTTGTGTGTCGCTACCAATAACTCCATTTCTGTATTCATTTTCAATTTACTTTTAGTCATGTAATCAGATTTCAGAATAATGCACTTTGTATTTTTTCATAAAGAGATAGTAGAATAACGAAAAAACAACCAGTCCAACAGCCAATATCAGCCATTCTGAAACATTAAAAACTTTTGCAAAGCTTTCATCTTTACCATAAAGCACCAACAGTGATAAGCATAAATTGTTAAATCCATGCAGCAATATCGGCATCAGTAAAGATTTGGTCCTGTCATATACCAGTCCCAATACACACCCCAGCATCACAGCACTGATAAACTGCCAGGGATTTCCGTGAACCACTCCAAAAAGAATGGATGCATATAAAATAGCCTTCCATGGTTTTACTCCTTTATTTATCAACCCTTTCTGAATAATCCCCCGGAATATGATCTCTTCAAATACCGGAGCCAGCAATACAGTCATAATGATCATGACCACAGGATCATCCGTCAGCTGATTCATCAGCTGGGTGAAGTATTCATAAAAATCACCAAAAAAAGGGCCTGTTGTTGGGATCAGAGATGCTGTAAACTCTGAAACAAGCATCATCCCCGCCATCATAGGAAAGCTAAGGAGATAGGTATAAAAATTAACTGATGAAAGATTAAAGCTCAGTTTTTTTTGGGTGGTCCGTCTCACAATGAAAAAATCAAAGAAAGCGATCGCCATAAGGAACCCCACAGAATTGGCCACCATCAGAAACCAGCTTTTAAGTTCAAGATTTTCTTTAAAAACTACCATCCAGAAAGTATTGAATAAAGAAACAGCCATAGTTCCCACAAACAATCCCACTACTAAAGTAACACCGCCCAGCCATGTGAAAGTAAACTTCGGATACCTGCTATTTTCCATTCTTTTTCTCTGTAAAAGTTTATTGAAACAAAGATAATTTTTTTGAATGCTACAGGCAACTAAAAAAGAAAATACTTAAGTTCGCTCCTCTGTCATGAATGGATGTGCAAACCTTCAGACCTGATCTCATTATTGCCTCTGCGATTTTAGAGTAATACAGATTATCTCCGGATCCATAATCCGTAAAAAATGGGAATATTTGAATATACTATAATTTCCTTTTTTATTGCTGTATTCCTGGCTTACTGTATCTGATAATGCTTGCTGTTCATATTATTGAATAATTTTTTTAGATATTGTACAGACATTTCTCTTTTTAATATTATTAAGTGATAAAATATCTTGACCACTTTATTTGAAAACCTCGTAAAAAATCACGATTTTTGCAACTTCAAAATACGATATGTCAGACTTAATCAAAGAAATACAAAAAAGAAAGACCTTCGGGATCATTTCCCACCCGGATGCCGGAAAAACCACTCTTACAGAAAAGTTACTTCTTTTCGGAGGGGCGATTCAGGAAGCAGGTGCGGTAAAATCCAATAAAATAAAAAAAGGAGCTACCTCCGACTTTATGGAAATTGAAAGACAGAGAGGGATCTCTGTAGCAACTTCCGTACTGGCTTTTGAATATAAAGATCATAAAATCAACATCCTGGATACTCCGGGTCACAAAGATTTTGCTGAAGATACCTATAGAACGTTAACTGCTGTTGACTCTGTGATTGTTGTGATTGACGTGGCAAAAGGGGTTGAGGAACAGACTGAAAAGCTGGTACAGGTCTGCAGGATGAGAAATATCCCGATGCTGGTATTCATTAACAAGCTTGACCGTGAGGGTAAGGATGCTTTTGACCTGTTGGATGAAGTAGAACAAAAACTGGGACTAAGAGTAGTTCCTCTTTCCCTTCCGATTGGTATGGGAAGTGATTTCCAGGGAATTTATAACATCTGGGAAAATAACATTCAGCTATTCCTTGAAGAAAAAAAACAAAAAGTGGGGGAATCCATCACTTTCGATGATATTCATGATCCATCTATCGATGAGGCCATTGGTTCAAAAGCTGCACAGACCTTAAGAGATGAGCTTGAGCTTATCCAGTCTGTATATCCTGAATTCAGCCGTGAAGATTATATGAAGGGGGATCTGCAGCCGGTATTCTTCGGTTCTGCATTAAATAATTTTGGGGTGCGTGAACTGCTGGATGCATTTATTGAAATTGCTCCGATGCCACAGCCTAAAGAAAGTGATCTCCGTATCGTAAAACCTGAGGAAAATACCTTTACCGGATTTGTTTTCAAAATCCATGCAAATATGGATCCGAAACACAGAGACCGACTTGCTTTCGTAAAAATTGTTTCAGGTACATTTAAAAGAAATGAAAATTACCTATTGGTACGAGAAGGTAAAAAGATGAAGTTCTCTTCTCCCAATGCTTTCTTTGCCGACAAAAAAGAAGTCGTGGAAGAAAGTTTTCCCGGTGATATTGTAGGTCTTCATGATACCGGAAGTTTCAGAATCGGCGATACGCTTACCGGTGGTGAGAAGCTTAGTTTTAAAGGAATTCCGAGTTTCTCTCCGGAACATTTCCGTTACATCAATAATAATGATCCTCTTAAAGCCAAACAATTGGCAAAAGGTATTGATCAGCTGATGGATGAGGGGGTTGCACAGTTGTTTACCCTGGAAATGAACGGCAGAAAGATCATTGGAACAGTGGGTGCTCTTCAGTATGAAGTTATTCAGTATCGTCTGGAACACGAATATGGAGCTAAATGTACTTACGAGCCACTGGCAATGCATAAAGCATGCTGGGTGGAAGCTGATGAAAAATCGGAAGAATTTAAAGAGTTTGCAAGACTAAAGCAAAGATTCCTTGCCAGAGATAAGTATAATCAGCTTGTATTTTTGGCTGACTCCTCATTTACCATTCATATGACACAGGAAAAATTCCCGAATGTGAAACTTCACTTTATCAGTGAGTTTAGAGATAATTAAGGAAAGTCAAAAACTGACAATATATCATCCGTAGAGATTCTACGGATTTTTTTGTATTATATTTTAAAAATTCATTCCCAATCTTCAATTTGCCTGCATCGACTTTACTGAAGACCGGAAATTCAATCTCTCAGGTATATTCATATGAAATATCAGAAATTTTGATCGTAAAAGCTTTCACGTTCTACAATTTGCACCTGGATTACTCCATTTAAGCCTGAATACCATTTTGTAAATCTTTTGTAAAACAAATACAATAAACTGAAAATGTACCGGTTAACATTTTACGAATACAATACATTTTATTTACAATTTTTACAAAAACTCTCCTCTTAATTTTACCTCATCAAAAATTAATATTATGAAAAAGTTCATATTACTGGCAGCAGTATCCAGTACCTTCATTATGTGTAAAAAAGGAGAAATCACACAGTCAAAGATTGAGAAAACCATTCAGGCTGCCGACAGCCTTACTACAAGTGCTACAGAAACTATAGACCATGCCGGCCAGTCAATCGGAAACACGCTGGATTCTGCCAATATAAAAATAAAAGACCTTGAAGAAACTAAAAATACAATCCGGCAAAACATAGAAAACACATCAAAAATAGTAGATTCCCTGTCTGATAAAATTGCTTCTGTAAAACTGGAGTCTGGAGTTGAAAAAAAAGATTCTGCAGATAAGAAGCCAGAAAAACCAACCGTTCATGTTTCATCTCCCAAAGTAATCAGAGAAACCAGGATTATCTATAAAGAAAAGCCTAAAAATGACAGCTATGAACTCACAGTAAAAAAAGACAGGATGATAAAAACGGGCCAGGTATCTGTTACAGCAGATCAGGCAGAGACTGTAAAAGAGATGATCAAAGAAGAAGTGATGAAAAACAATGGTTTTATAAAAGCGGAAGACCTTTCTTATATAGAATCTGCAGACCGCAGACGGGAAGACCGGAAGGTATACAGCTTGGATATCCGGGTTCCCATTCAGAACTTTGACAGCCTGATGGATGCTTTAAACAGTAGTATCGGAGATATCGAAAGCAAAAATGTTCAGGTTTCAGGTAACCATTACACAGAAAATGCTATTTGCAGTATTTCTGTCAATGTAACTGATAAAACAGAAACTGAAAAAGGTCCTGAAACTTTTGGAGAAAAATCACTGGCAGCTATCGCATCCGGCTGGAATGTTATTACTTCTGTATTTTTGTTTATCTTGCCATTGTGGCCTTTATTCCTTATCGGGGGTATCGGATATTATTTTTATAAAAAGAAAAATAAAAGCATATCTGATAAAGATATTCCAAAAAATTCATAAGCGCGTTTACTACAAATAAAGAGGCTGTCTCAAAAGGACAGCCTCTTTTATGGGCGTATTTTTTTGTAACTCATATTTTTCAATGAATTTTTTTTTTTTAGATTATATTTTTGAGTTATTATGGTAGAATAAAGCAAAGGAAGG
>NZ_QNUE01000029.1 GCF_003385595.1 Chryseobacterium flavum
CTGTTCCCATTCCGAACACAGAAGTTAAGCCCACCAGCGCCGATGGTACTGCTAACGCGGGAGAGTAGGCCGCCGCCAGTTTTTATTTTATTTTTAAAATCCTTTATCGTTATGATAAAGGATTTTTTTGTTATATACCCCCTGTGAATGAGCAATAGGCAATAAGCAATAGGCTATAAGCCATCAGCCATGAGCCATTAGCAAGAATTGACAATGAGTACAGCTTACCATTCATCAATTACTCTGAACCCATATCCCAAAACTTATAACTCATAACTCTTATAACCGTACCGTTATCCAGCTTTACTGCTCCCCGGCTCCCCGGCTCTGTCAAAAGTGTAATACAGAATATTTTTCCTTAATAAATTTTTACCTCTAGTAAAAAATGATAACTACTTACCTTATGAATGGATATTGGGGTTTGACTTGAAAATTAAACTAAAAACGGCTGTTTCAGAACTGAAACAGCCGTTTTCTATTTGTAAAACAATAATTATACTTGTATTACTCCTAAGTTGAATTTCTCAGTAATAGGAGAATGATTGGCAGCCTCAATACCCATGGATATCCATTTTCTGGTATCTGCCGGATTAATAATTGCATCGGTCCAGAGCCTTGCTGCAGCATACGTTGCATCTGTCTGTTTCTGATATCTTTTTGATATAGTATCAAGAATTTCATTATGTTCTTCCTCTGAGGTCTCTTTACCTTGCTTTTTCAAAGTAGATTCCTGTATCTGTGCTAAAACTTTTGCAGCCTGTGCTCCGCCCATTACTGCTAAATCTGCCCATGGCCATGCTACAATAAGCCTTGGATCATAAGCTTTGCCACACATAGCATAATTCCCTGCTCCATAAGAGTTCCCTGTAATAATTGTAAATTTAGGCACCACAGAATTGGATACAGCATTTACCATTTTAGCACCATCTTTTATGATTCCACCATGTTCGGACTTTGAGCCTACCATGAAACCGGTAACATCCTGTAAGAAGATCAAAGGTATTTTTCTTTGATTACAATTGGCAATAAAACGGGTCGCTTTATCTGCTGAATCAGAATAAATTACACCTCCGAACTGTACTTCACCCTTTCCATTTTTAACCATTTTTCTCTGATTGGCTACAATTCCTACTGACCAGCCATCAACCCTTGCAGTAGCACAAATGATACTTTTCCCATAATCCGGTTTATATTCTTCATATTCGGAATTATCCACAATGCATTTAATGATGTCATAGGTATCATATTGCTCTGCTCTTGAAACAGGCATAATTCCAAAAATATTTTCCGGATTTTCTTTAGGTGGAAAACTTTCAATGCGGTCAAAGCCGGCCTTTTCAGTACTTCCTACAGATTTCATAATGTTTTTAATCCTATCCAACGCATCTTTATCGTCTTTTGCCTTATAATCAGTAACTCCTGAAATTGAACAATGGGTAGTCGCGCCCCCAAGGGTTTCGTTATCAATACTTTCTCCGATTGCTGCTTTCACGAGGTAGCTCCCTGCAAGGAAAATAGAACCTGTTTTATCAACAATCATTGCCTCATCACTCATAATAGGAAGATATGCTCCTCCTGCTACACAACTTCCCATAACAGCTGAGATCTGGATGATTCCCATAGAACTCATTTTAGCATTGTTTCTGAAAATTCTTCCGAAGTGTTCTTTATCAGGGAAAATTTCATCCTGCATGGGAAGATATACGCCCGCAGAATCTACCAGGTAAATAATAGGAAGCCTGTTCTCCATAGCAATTTCCTGAGCTCTCAGGTTCTTCTTTCCTGTAATGGGAAACCAGGCTCCTGCTTTTACAGAAGCATCATTAGCTACAATGATACATTGCCTGCCGGATACATATCCGATAACAACTACAACCCCACCACTCGGACAGCCTCCGTGCTCCTGATACATTTCGTAGCCTGCAAATGCTCCAACTTCTATAGAATCTGAATTTTTGTCGAGAAGATAATCAATTCTTTCTCTTGCTGTCATTTTTCCCTCTTCACGAAGCTTCTGAAGCCTCTTTTCACCACCTCCTTTTTTGATGTCGGTGAGCAAGCGGTTGATTTCTGAAAGTCTTAATCTGTTTTGATCTTCACGTTTGTTGAATTCGATATCCATAAAATTTCAATTTTTTACGCTTAAAGATACTATTTTTATAAGGAATACGAACGGAAGTAAAACACTTGTTTAATATATTGGTATTCAGAAAATTGTGAAATTTTTAACAAAAAAATATTTTTAATTGACTTATATTTTTTCTAACTTTACAACAGAGTAACAGAGATCATATTCTCTTCAAAATACTCAGTTCCTAGTTTATTTTTTTAATAGTTTATTATTTGAAGGCCCTGAAAGTTTAACAAATTTTCAGGGTTTTTTTATGGATTAATAGCTAAAAGTCGTAAGTAATATTTTGTTATTATTTCAGTTAAAATTTTTTGATAAAGAAAGATTGAATCTGCTCATTAAAGAAAAAATCTGTAAAAAAGCTTATTTATATTTTTTTATTAAAGTAAATTTATATTTTTTATCAGATTTGTAAAAGCCTATTCGTAAATTTGCACGGTAAAAAATTGAAGAAGGTAGAGTATGCATAAATTAGCACTTTTCAGATTACATCTGATTGTATTTTTGTGGGGTTTTACAGCTATTTTGGGTAAGCTGATTCATGCAAACGCACAGGTATTGGTGTTTTATCGCATGTTGTTTGCCGCTATTTTTCTTTTTGTATTTATAAGAGTATATAAAAAGGAGAGTATTAAAATTTCTAAAAAAATATTTTTTCAGCTGGCTGCCATTGGGTTTGCAATGGCACTTCACTGGTACTGTTTTTTTTATTCTATAAAAGTTTCAAATGTATCCATTGCTTTAAGCTGCCTTTCTTTATCCACACTTTTTGCATCTATACTGGAGCCTGTTATCTTTAAAAGAAAAGTTGATATTTCAGAAGTGGTGATGGGAGTAGTGATTGTGGCCTGTATTTTACTTATATTTAAAACCGAATTTCAGTATAAAGAAGGAATTTTTTATGGAATCCTCTGCGCTGTTTTTGGTACCATCTTTTCCGTTTTCAATGGCAAAATGTTTGGAAAAACGAGTTCGGGGAATATCATTTTTTATGAAATTTTTTGTGGATGGGCTATATTAACGATCTTTTATCTGTTCACCGGCCAAATCTTTAATATGGATGAAATAAACTACAGAGATCTTGCGTTAATATGCTTGTTGGCAAGTGTTTTTACAGCTTTTCCAATGTTGGAATCAGTAAAGCTGATGAAATATATTTCGCCTTTCACTTTAATTTTAACAGTTAATTTAGAACCGGTCTACGGAATTATACTAGCTTTTTTTATCTTTGGAGAATCAGAACATATGAGCCCAATATTTTATATTGCTTCAGGAGTTATGATACTGGCAATCATTGCAAATGGATTAATAAAAGCCAGAAAAACAAAAAACTTTAACTAAGCATCAAATTATATGATGAAAAAATATTTTTTACTTGCATTTTCACTGTTGTTCGGGCTGTCTCAATCTCAGATTATCAGAAAGTACTCCAATGAATTTTTAAATATCGGAGCTGGCGCCAGGGGACTGGCAATGGGAGGAGCAGTAATATCCAATCAGGATGATGTTTATTCCCCGATGTGGAACCCTGCAGGTTTAATGTCTGTTGAAAGAGACTGGCAGGGTGCTGCCATGCATGCCGAATACTTTGAGTCTATTGCAAAATATGATTATCTGGCGTACGCAAAAGTGATGGAAGAAGGAGTTTTTGGTGTTTCAGTGGTAAGGCTTGGAGTGGATAATATTTTGAATACCACTCAGATGATAGATTCGGAAGGGAATATTGATTATGATAAGATTACAAAATTTTCCCAATCTGATTATGCTGCTATTTTGTCTTATGCTTTCAGGCCTGGAGGTAATCCTAATCTGGATGTGGGTGTAAACGCTAAAATTGTCTACAGAAATGTAGGAAAGTTTGCAAGTGGTTATGGTTTTGGTTTTGATGTGGGGGCTATTTATAAAGGAAATAATGGCTGGAAATTTGGTGGAATGGTTCGTGATATTACAACAACGGTAAACTTCTGGAGTGTTAATCAGAAAGAATTATCAGCAGTTGTTAATGGTGAAGAGTTTAATCCGGCTCCAAAAGATAAGATGGAGCTTACAATGCCTAAGCTTAATGTTGGGGCCAGTAAATTATTTGAAATTAACAGTAGTGTATACGTATTGCCGGAAGCTGGAATTAATGTTGATTTTGCTAAAACGGCTTCACTGATTTCAACAGATTTTGCAAGTATCAGTCCATATGCTGGAGCAGAGCTTGGATATCAGAAAATGATTTTTGTAAGGTTGGGGATTAACAGGTTTCAATCTATTACGGATATAGAAGATCTTAAAAGAAAAGTTTCTTTCCAGCCAAGCGCAGGGGTTGGAATCAGATATAGAGGGCTTACTCTGGATTATGCAATTACAAATTCAGGAATAGGCGGATCTAATTTCTATTCTAATTTCTTCTCACTCAAGCTGGATATGGGTGCTTTCAGAAATGATTAAAAATTATAAGAATATGAAAAGGATATCAATAGCTATGTTGACAGTTTGTTCAACACTGGCTTTTAGTCAAAAGGTTTCAGATTACAAATATGTATCGATTCCTGAAAAATTTGAGAGTTTTAAAAAAGAAAGTTATGGTTTGGAAGCATATCTGGCAAAAGCTCTGAGTGCAAAAAAGTATATCATTCTTCCGGCTAATAAAGACCAATGGCCTTCTGAAGCTAAAGATAATTCCTGCAATGTAATTAATGCTAATGTTCTGGATGATTCCAGTTTATTTACTAATAAAGTGATTCTGCAGTTTACAGATTGTAATAAGAAAACTGTGATAGAAGCTAAAGGAAGAACAGGAATTAAGGAATTTGAAGAAGGGTATGCTGATGCTTTAAAGCAGGCTTTAGTAAGCATTTCCGCCTCTAATCCGGTTAATCCGTTGCCTGTCCAGACAACTGAAACTATAGATACGAGAGTTCAGACAACCGGCACTGAAACTACCATCACCAACACTGCTTCCAATAGTACTCATACTGCCAGCAGTTTTTCAAATGGAAAGCTTAATTTACAAAAAATACAGATTGACGGGAGTCAGTTTATCTTAGCTCAATCTGGCAGTTCTGTTCCTTTTGCAATCTTTAAGGCATCATCGAAAAAGGACGTTTTTATTGTAAAACTGGATAACGGAAATACTACGATCGGTTATACTGAAAATGGAAATATAGTGATAGATATTCCGCAAGGTGACGGGAAGTATTCTAAAGAAGTTTTTACAGCCAAATAGCATTAAAAGTTATAAGACTAACCATAATCCTTAATTCATTACTGTTTTTTGAATTAAGGATTTATTTTAACTAATACCATGAAAAAAATCTACATTCCCTTATTGACGCTAATGTCAATATTTTCCAGTGCACAAAATGTACTGAATACCAAATTGCATGAAATTAATTTTGGCGGATCAAGTGATCCGAAATCTTTCATCAAGCTTAATGAACTGATTATTTTTCCGGCTGCAAGATCAGATGATGAAGGAAGGGAGCTCTGGTGTTTTAATTCTGTAACCCAGAAATCTATATTACTGAAAGATATCTATCCAGGGCACAATAGTGGTGTATCGGGGAATCCTGCTTCCGTAAAATTAAACAATAAAATATACTTTTTAGCACAGCAAAACTCATCATATTATCAGCTTTGGGTAACTGATGGTACTACTACAGGAACTATAAAATTAACTGATCTCAGTTCAAACTTTGAAATTAATGAACTTGTGGTAGCGGAAAACAGGATTTTCTTTTATCAGAATAATGAACTGTGGGTGTATGATACAATAGCAAACAGTTTACAGTTGTTAAAAACTTTTGAATATTCAGGAAATGTTAAACTGTATTCTTTTAATAATGCGATATTTCTGGCTGCAAATGACGGAATACATGGAAAAGAGATATGGAAATCTGATGGAACGCCGGCAGGAACAATATTATTGAAAGATATTACACCCAATTCAGGGGGAAGTATTTCTAATGATTTTAAAATTATTGAATTTAATAATAAGTTTTATTTTATTGCCAATTTGCCAACCGGATATGAACTCTATGAAAGTGATGGAACAACATTAGGTACAATTTCTGTGAAGCCGGTGAATGTTCAGGAATTAGATGGTGCAGCAACGGATAATTATTTTGTTTTCAGAGGATTTGATCCGTCAGGTAGCGGAATTGAACCTTGGGTGTCAAATGGTACGGCTGCAGGAACCCAGTTGTTAAAAGACCTGATTCCTGGGGTTACGAGTTCCATGGCAATGAATAAATTCATTCGTTTTAACAATAAAATTTATTTTGAAAGTAATACCAACGGAACAAGTCCTGGCTATGGTAATTACATCTGGGAAACTGATGGTACCGAGGCAGGTACGGTATTATTCAATACACCTCCTGATATGAAGCTCTATGGGAAGAGTTCTGATGGATTATATTTGTTTTTTACTACTCCTAATACTGGAGTCAGATATTGGATTACAAATGGAAGCTCTGTTCTGCCCTATGAAATTACAGGACTTAATATGCCTTATAACAATAGCTTCATTGATCTTAATTCTAAGATTTATATGGCCGGGACCAGTCAAAAAAACGGAGGAGAAATATTTTCCCTTGATCCTTTTTCTAAAGTTGTTTCAATAGCATCTGATATCAGCAGGTATGAAGGTTCTGCTCCCCATTCTTATGATGTATTGAACAATAATCTGATTTTTATTGCCAAAGATCGTGAGTTCAGTAATCAGCTGTATAGAAGAAATAAAAATACACAACAGGTTGAAAGGTTATCATTCTTTAACACAGGAGGAATTGTACCGGATGGAGTAGCTACGGCATTTGATGATACTTTTACAAGAGTAGGAAATTATCTTTATACAAAAGGAGGATTTTACAGGACAGATGGAACTGCAGCAGGTTCAAAAGTAATTATTATGTTGGAGCCTCTTACCAATAGAGTTCTTTATACTGCCCTGAATGATAATGTGCTGCTTCTTTCTGCCCATAGTAGCTATATGGGGACTGAGCTTTGGAGAATTAATAATAGTTCAAACTCAATAGATCTTGTGATGGATATCTCGATGGATAATATGGGAAGTTTGTATAATGTGGATACAAGGACTGCAGTCCTGAACGGATATGCTTATTTTATTGCAAGAAAAAACGGAAAATTGGCCATATGGAAGTCAGATGGTACAAATCCGAATACATACCAAGCAATTCAATTTATCTACCCAAATGGAGCAGATGGAGATATAAAAGTACTGAACACCATTAATAACAAATTACTTTTTACTTTAACTTCAGAAAATAATCCGGGTTACGGACATACTGAGTTATGGTCTTCTGATGGAGATCAGACTTCTTCAGTGTTGCTGAAATCTTATATTGAACCATCGGGTTCAGGAGTTGTATCGAGGGAAACCGGTATACTTAATAATAAATTATTTTATGTAACGTCCGGCTACTCTTCCGGTTTACATTCTACTGATGGGACGGTTTCGGGAACAAATAAAATTATTTCAGGTAATTTTTTATCTGATGTTAAGTTTAAAAAATGTGGAAATCAGTTGTTTTTTACCAATGATAATGATAAAGAGTTATGGAGGACAGACGGTACCAACAATGGCAGTTATATTGTAAAATCAGGATTTTCCGGTATAAAAGATATGGTGTGTGCTAATAATTATCTTTATTTTCTGAATGGGGATTCTCAAAAAATATGGAGGGCCAATGGAGTCGTTGCAGATACTGCTCCAATTGATGTTTTTATCATGAATGATGACCAGCTGCTGGTTAATGAAAATATCCAAAAAATGGCGACGGATGGTGAAAGTTTATTTCTGACTATTTATACAAAAGAACATGGAAGTGAGTTTTATGCAATTACAGATACTTTACCTGTTTACTTAGCAACGCATGAATCTGATAACGCGGACCATAAAAAAGGGAATGTTGATCTGCAGATTTATCCTAACCCTGTTTTAGAATATTTTTCAATACAGTCAAAAGAGAAAAATAAAATTGAAACAGTAAAAATTTTTGACACATCAGGAAAGTTAGTAAAGAGTATTACCTACAATGATGAGAAAATTAATGTATCAGAACTTGCTTCAGGAACATATTTTATTAGAATTAAAACAGAAAAAGGAAATTATCTGAGTAAGATTCTAAAAAAATAATATATTATAAAAGGCTCTGAAAAAGAGCCTTTTACATTCATATATGTTGATGTGTTTTCTTAATGTTGGTACAAATTATTCCTTACTTATTTTGTTTACTTGTTTTTATAAGAAACAGCTTGTTTTATGTTTTCGAAGCTAGTACTAATTTAAGAATAATATTATAAATAATGTTAATTTATTTGTAATATTTTACTTTTTTATGTTTAAGTATATTGTTTTCTCTTGTTTTATGGTAATTTTTAAGTTTTGTCTTATTTTGAGACAATGTAGGAACTCAATATCTTTCGGAGATATTGTTAATGTAAACAGGAGATTAGTTGCTATGAGTTTTTATTGAAAAATTCCCAAACTACTCTGGCTTTGCTTTTTCCTAAAATTTCTTCCAGCATCTCAAGATTTGCTTCTTTGATACGTTTCACAGATTTTAGTTTAGATAATAGGAGCTCAATCGTTTTATTTCCAACCCCGGGAATTTCTTCAAGTTCAGACTTTATTGTGGAGTTTTTTCTTCTGGTCCTGTGATGTTTTACCCCAAAACGATGGGCTTCATCCCGCACTCTTTGCAGGATTTTTAAAGTTTCAGATTTTTTGTCAAGGTATAAAGGAATAGGATCTTCCGGGAAGAAGATTTCTTCAAGTCTTTTTGCTATCCCTATAATGGTAATTTTTCCATATAGGCCTAATAATCTCAAGCTTTTTACAGCAGAAGAAAGCTGTCCTTTTCCTCCGTCAATCAGGATTAACTGAGGGAGGCTTTCACCTTCATCCAGCATTCTTTTATAACGACGGAATATTACTTCTTCCATCGTTGCAAAATCATTAGGACCTTCTACTGTTTTTGGATGAAAAATTCTGTAATCTGCTTTACTCGGCTTACCATCTTTAAAAACTACGCAGGCAGAAACGGGATTGGTACCCTGGATATTTGAATTATCAAAACCTTCAATGTGTCTTGGCTCTACAGGCATTCTGAGCAGCTTTTGCATTTCGGCCATAATTCTTGTAGTATGTCTTTCAGGGTCTACGATTTGAACCTGTTTCAGTTTTTCAAGACGATATTCTTTTGCATTCTTTTCTGAAAGTTCTACAATTCTTTTTTTATCTCCTACTTTAGGAACAATCAGCTTAACATTCGGAATTTCTACAGATAAATGGAAAGGAAGCAGTACCTCCTTTGAATCAGATCCAAATTTCTGACGGATCTCAATCAGGGCTTCCTCCATGATATCTTCATCACTCTCTTCAAGAATTTTTTTGATCTCCGTTGTGAAACTCTGGATAATATTTCCATTTCTTATTTTGAAGAAATTAACATATGCTGCAGTTTCATCACTGGTCATTCCAAAGACATCCACATCATCAATATTAGGATTGACAACTGTATTTTTAGCTTGATAATCCTCTAGTATATCCAGCCTTTCCTTAATAATCTGAGCTTCTTCAAACTGAAGGTTAGAAGCTAATTTCATCATCTGGTTAATCAGATAATCTTTTGCTTTACGGAAATCCCCTTTAATAATTCCGCGGATAGCATCTATTTTTTCATCATATTCTTCTTTGCTTTCCAGCCCTTCGCAAGGCCCTTCACAGTTCTTGATATGATATTCAAGGCAGACTTTATATTTTCCTTCAGCTATTTTATTGGGAGCAAGATTCAAATTACAGGTTCTGAGCTTGTAAATATGCTTGATGGTATCCAGTAAAATTTTAGCAGGTCGTACCTTAGCATACGGACCGTAGTATTCCGAGCCGTCTTTAATAACATTTCTCGTCAGGAATATCCGGGGAAATTCTTCATTTTTAATACAGATCCAGGGATAAGTTTTGTCATCTTTCAACATGACATTATAAAAAGGCTGATGTTCTTTGATCAAATTATTTTCCAATAAAAGAGCATCATATTCACTGTTTACGATGGTCGTTTCCAAACGCTGGATTTTACCGACCATAATTTTAATCCTGTATCCGGAAAGGTTTTTGTTGAAGTATGAGAGTACCCTTTTCTTCAGATTTTTAGCTTTACCCACATATAATAGCTGGTCGTTTTTATCATAATAACGATAAACGCCAGGTTCGGATGGTAAAGTTTTGAGTTGTAATTCTAAAGAAGGATTCATATAACAAAATTAAGGAAACTTTCCCTATTTAAAAAAAAATTAAACCCGCGGTCATTTGCGGGCTTAATGTATATTCTAAGAGGTTATCCGTTCATTATGGCAGTATATTCATTGACCAGAAAACTGAAATAATCCCATTCTACAGAGTTCTTTGGATATTTTTTCATGAACTCTGCATTATCACCAAAAAGAAAATCATAATGATCTTCAAAGTCATCCTTGTGAAGCCACATAATTTTAT
Organism: Chryseobacterium flavum; assembly: GCF_003385595.1. Lineage (GTDB taxonomy): Bacteria > Bacteroidota > Bacteroidia > Flavobacteriales > Weeksellaceae > Chryseobacterium > Chryseobacterium flavum. The sequence continues at coordinate 10,638 of NZ_QNUE01000029.1, forward strand.
CTCCTTTCTTTACATAATAAGATTTAATTACACCACCTCCCAGCTGTGGAGAGCCCATCACAGAAAAGCCTGTTGTTTCCTTTGCTCTGGGATCATGATATACGGAAATAATACCATTGAATTCAGGGTTGATCAGCTGCATAAGGAATTCTTTATCATCCTTTTTGTTTTTTAAGGAAACGGTCTGATTTACAAAATGAATCCTGTCATTGCCCGTATTTTTTGCTAATTTTTTTGTACTGAAATTTCGGATATTTCCCATGTATTTAGCCACTTTGGCAATTTTTTCAGCATTGCCTGGATATACATACATTTCGCTGATCTGATCAGCGTTAAAGATAATATTCTTTTTTGTCACACTATCCTTAATAGCCACTTCATAGATCTGCCCTTTTTTTGTTTCAATCTTATTACAGAAACCTTTGTAGGATGTTCCGTCTTTTAAAATAACGGTCGATGTTTTCTTTGGTGACGGAATATTAAAGCCTTCATTGAAAAGATAGGTCTCCATTTTCTTTATCTCTTCTTTAGAATATTTTACTTTCTGGCCAAAAGAAACAGTGCCGGCCAGGCACAATGCAAGCAGTAAAGATTTAAGTCTCATGTATTATTGTTTTTTGTTCGACAGTAAAAATAGTAAATTATATTACTTGTTACGATAAAAATATAGAACCATGAAAATTAGTTTTTCCAGTTATTGTTAAATGTGTAATTTTAAGAAAATTTTTTAGAAATGATATACGGAGTAGATGTTTTCACTTTCCACGATGTTCTGGAAATCTGTAAAAAAACTAATAAAGCCAAGCTTAATAAAGCAGCAAAAGAACAAATTCTTAAGTCTCAGAAAAACGTCCGGCAAATTGTAGAATCTGACAGATGTGTATATGGTATCAATACAGGATTCGGGCCATTATGTGATACGAAAATATCTGCTGACGAAACCGCACAATTACAATATAACTTAATTATTTCACATGCCGTAGGAGTAGGAAAGCCCATTGATAAAGAACTTTCAAAAATCATGATGATTGCTAAAGTGCACGCTTTATCAAAAGGATTTTCAGGAGTTTCTCTGGAAGTTATTGAGAGAATGATCCTGATGCTGGAAAAAGATATTATTCCGGTAGTTCCTGAACAGGGATCAGTAGGAGCTTCAGGTGATCTTGCTCCGCTAGCCCATCTGGTATTACCTTTACTTGGCTTAGGACAGGTTTGGGAAGGGGATCAGGTTTCCGATACTATGGAAGTATTGAAAAAACATAACCTTGAGCCTTTGGCTTTAGGGCCTAAAGAAGGATTGGGATTAATCAACGGTACTCAGTTTATCTTAGCTCATGCAATCAAAGGGCTTGAAAAATTTGAATATTTATTAGACCTTGCAGATATGACTGCAGCCATGAGTATTGAAGCATACAGAGGTTCTGCAAGCCCTTTCAAAAAAGAACTCCATGAGATCAGACCTTTTGAAGGCAGTAAGAAAGTTGCTGCACGAATGCTTAAATTCCTGAAAGGATCAGAAAATATGAAAGCACACGAAGACTGTGAAAGAGTACAGGATCCTTATTCAATGAGATGTGTGCCGCAAGTACATGGAGCAAGCAGGAATGCTTTTGAGCATTTAAGGAATATGGCAGAAACTGAATTAAACTCTGTTACTGATAATCCGATTGTTCTGAGTGCAGAGGAATCTATTTCAGGAGGAAATTTCCATGGACAGCTAATGGCTTTACCTCTGGATTATGCTACTTTGGCAGCTGCAGAATTAGGAAATATTTCTGACAGAAGAAGTTATTTATTGCTGGAAGGAAAATATGGACTTCCCAGATTGCTGACCGAAAGCTCAGGATTAAATTCCGGGTTTATGATTCCGCAATATACATCAGCTGCTTTGGTCACTGAGAATAAGACCTTATGTTTTCCGGCATCGGCAGATTCTATTCCTACAAGTTTAGGCCAGGAGGATCATGTCTCTATGGGAAGTATCTCAGGAAGAAAATTTAATCAGGTTCTTGGGAATCTGGTCAATATTTTGTCAGTTGAGTTAATGTTTGCTGCTCAGGGGCTAGAGTTCAGAAGACCATCCAAATGCTCTAAAGTAATTGAAGAAAACTTTGCGATTCTCCGTTCCAAGGTTGCTAAGCTCGAAGATGACAGGCTGATCGGTAAAGACATGTTAGCGATCGCAGAATTGATCAATGAAAGAAAGTTTATTGTCAACTAATCTAAAATATAATAAAAGCTTCCGAAAGGGAGCTTTTTGTTTCACAGATCTTTAAATCCTTCAATTTTTAAATCTTTAAATCAAATAGATATGAATATACTCAGAACAGATTCTGCCAATATAGATTTCCAAACTCTTGTAAAATCCCTTGACGCTACTTTATCCGAGCATAATGGTGAAAATGACGATTTTTTTGCTCAATTCAATAAAATTGATACCATAAAAAACTGTATCGTAGCCTATATTGATAGTATTCCGGCAGCCTGCGGTGCATTCAAACCGCTTTCGGAAGATACCGTAGAAATTAAAAGAATGTTTACCCATCCGGAATTCAGAAAAAGGGGATTAGGTTCCACTATTGTACAAGAACTTGAAAACTGGGCTGCAGAACTGAATTTTAAAAAAGCAGTCCTGGAAACCTCCCGGGATCTTAAAAATGCAATTTCAGTATATGAAAAAAACGGGTTTAACAGAATCCCCAATTATGGGCAATACATTGGAGTTGAGCAGAGTGTCTGCTACAAGAAAGTATTATAATTTAATATTCCTGTAATGCTAAATTCAATTTTTTTAAGTTTTTAATTCCCGTTAAAGTGTTATATTGTGGTTCCAACCAAAATTATAACATATGAAAAAAACTGTATTCCTACTGGCAATATTTTTTGCCCTGAACTCGTGCTCCAGAGAAGAACTTCAGAATGAAAATGTAAAAACAGAAATGACACAGAAAGATCCGCTGACTGCAAAACAGATCAACGAAAGGATCAATCAGGCGATTAAAACGGACGGTACTTTCAATTGGAAGAATGAGTCCGATCATTTTGTATGGAGTGCTGTTTTCCGCGGAAACAAAATGGTATCGATCGGTTTCGGAGCTTCTAAGGATGACTTCGACAGAAGTAAATCTCCAAACAGCAGTGATATGGAGAAAGAAGTCCTTACTGTGATCAGAAAATATGAAGGAAAAGAAGAGAGAAATTTCCTTCTTCTTTCAGATCAATATCTGAATCAGATGGATGTTGTCATTGAAAATGAGGAAACCATTACTGCGCTCCGGCAAATGAAAACAATACGGTATGTAGAGCCGGCAGATTATCATTATTTTGAATTTGAAGCTCAATATAATACTGCTGCAAAATCTTCCGGAAGCGGTTCATCCGGTTGTGGTTTTTCTTCTGCAACATTAAATACAGCAGATTATACTTCTACAACGCCGGGTGCAAAAATCCCATGGGCTTTTACCAAGCACAATATTCCTGAAGCCTGGAGCTACAGCACAGGGGCTGGGGTGACTATCGGGCTTATTGACACAGGAGTTTCTCCGGAACAGACTTTATTGGGAGGTAGTTTTAATAATGGTGCTTCTTCAGGAAGAACAATCAGTAAATACGGGGTGTATAATTCAGACGGATCAGGAGATAAGTGCGGACATGGGACTAAAATGGCTTCTGTAATGGCGGCTCCTAGAAATAATGCAGGATTACCGGTAGGAGTAGCATATAATGCCAATCTGATTGCTTACAGAGCGGCAGAAAACGTTGTTCTGGAAACTTCCAGTGAGCAGACTGCGGTAAAAACGGCTTTCACAGAATTGGGGAATAATACCAATGTGAAGATCATCTCTATGTCGATGGGACATATTTTTTCTGTCGGAAAAATTGAAGATGGAGTTAAATATGCTTACTCTAAAGGAAAACTGATTTTCTGTGCAGGGGGTACTTCTACCAGCTTCACCAGTTTTGTTGGGGTAATTTTCCCTGCATCAATGCCGGAAACACAGGCGATCACAGGCGTAAAAGAAAATACTTCCAATCAGAAATGTGATGTCTGTCATTCAGGAAGCCAGATCGATTTTACTTTCCAGATGGAGAGATCTTCAGGAAATACCGTTCCGGTCTTGAGCTATTACAACGGACAGGCAGATTATGTAGGTGGTTCTTCTGTGGCTACGGCAGCTACTGCAGGAATTGCAGCATTGGTCTGGGCCAGAAATCCGTCATGGACAAGAGAACAGGTGCTTACTAAAATGAGACAGGCTTCCACCTATTATACAAACGTAAATTCAAGTTACGGCTACGGGAACATTAATGTTTTAAAAGCTGTACAATAAAAAAAGCTCTCCTGAAAAATAAAAGGAAATACCGTCTCTGTAGAGGTATTTCCTTTTTTATTATTTAATGTCAGATTATCCAATCCTTACACTTGTCATGCTCAGTGAGCCTCCGATAAGTTCATCATTGAATAAGGTAAGTTCTTCAGACTGATCTTTCAGACCTAAGGTATAGAGTAGCGGAAGATAGTGGTCAGGAGTAGGAACAGCATATTGTAAGAACGTTCCCTGCTTCTGATAATCGATAATATTATAAAAATTACCGTCAAGAAGCCAGTTATTGGTTTTCTCCCGGGCCTCAATTGCCCAGTCCCAGCCGGCCCCGACCGTATTTATATTTTTCCAGTCGATAAGACGGAGATTATGAACGATATTTCCGCTTCCGATAATCAGGATACCCTTTTCACGAAGTTTGTTCAGTCTTTTTGCCAGATCATAATGATACTGAGGAGGTTTTGTATAATCGATACTCAGCTGGATAACAGGAATATCTGCATCAGGATACATATGTTTGATAACAGACCATGCCCCATGATCAAGTCCCCAGCTATGATCTTCTTCCACATCTACAGGTAGAAGAAGTTCTGCAGTTTCTCTTGCCAGTTCGGGATTTCCCGGAGCAGGGTACTGCACATCAAAAAGGGCTTTTGGAAAACCGTAAAAATCATGAATGGTTTTCGGCATATCCATAGCCGTTACAAAAGTTCCGTCCGTATACCAATGGGCAGAAATGCAGAGAATTGCATTCGGTTTTGGAATTTCTGAAGCTGCTTTCCGGAAACCCTGTACAAATTGATTTTCTTCAATGGCATTCATAGGTGAACCATGTCCAAGAAATAAAACAGGCATTCTCTGAGTGTTTTTAAAACCGTCGCTTATGTTTTGAAGATCATTGAGGTTCATAAATATTGAAGGGTATAAAATAATAAAAGGTTCAAGGCTTTTAGAAAAATCCCTGAACCTTCTACGAAGTATGTTAAAAATTATGCTTGTTTTACAAACTGCAATTCACCTGCTACTTTTACATCATCACTTACCATTACACCTCCTGCTTCAAGTGCTGCGTTCCAGTTTAATCCGAAGTCTTTTCTGCTGATTTTTCCTTCAAAAGAAAATCCTGCTTTTGTATTTCCCCATGGATCCACATTAATTCCTCCGAAGTCTACATCAAGTGTTATAGGTTTTGTAATTCCATTGATGGTAAGATTTCCTACAATAGTATTATTCAATGCCTGAGATTCAAAAGTGATCGTAGGATGTACTTCAGCATTGAAAAACTCAGCTGACTTTAAGTGATTATCTCTGTCTGTATTGTTTGTAAATACAGAATCCGTCTGAATAGTAGCTGTAGTTTTTGCATTTGCAAAAAACTCATCTTCAGAATCAATTTCAGCGGTGAAAGTTCTGAAACTTCCTTTAACGTTAGAGATCATCATGTGTTTTACTTTGAAAGTAATTTCACTATGCGTTGGGTCTAAAATCCATTTTGTTGCCATTGTATTTTGTATTTTTTGTTTGTTATTAATGATGCAAATTTAGGATAGCGTACCTATACAAGTCATTGATATAGGATAAGAAATGAATTTTTTTTGTCAACTGTCAATTTTGCTTCACAAGTGAATGATGAATCACCATAGCTGTCCGGCAAATAGAATTTGACAAGCACAACGAATAGGCTATTCACAATTGACTAATACCAATTGACAATTTTGCTTTACAACTGGTGGATACTGTATCTTTCCAATAATCTAAAATTGACATGCGCAGCGAATTGACCATTCACAATTGACTTATTTAATCCCTTTTAAATTCTACTATTAAGTTAAGAATAATTTCTTTTTAATACATGAATTCCATTTTATGAATGTTTTAATTTAACATTTCTTAACGGGTGATTTTTATTTCTTATTTTTGAAGGATTCAATTTTATGCAATGAAATTATATAAATTTTCTTTATTGATGCTGGTTTTGGGTAATGCTGCATTAGCCCAGACACAGAAGTTTACAATGGCGGAAGCGGTAAATGGGATGAGAACCAATCTCGCAGTGAAAAATATTTCACAGTTTTCATGGTCTGCAGATGGTAAAGCTTATATTCAGGCTGTGAAAGGCGGTTACCTGATGACTGATTTAAAAACAAGCAGGCAGGATACCTTGGTGTCTTTAACTCAGCTGAACAGGCATTTTTCCAATGATAAACTGAAAACAGTTCCACCAATCAAATTTTTAAATACATCCAATGGTTACTTCAGTGTTGAGGATAAGATGTTCTGGATTGAAAAATCGGGTAACGACTGGAAAGTGAAAAGTACTGCTGTCATTGATCGGGATGCTGCCAACGTAAAAATGTTTGGTGATAACCAGACTTTTGCCTTCACAGTAAAGAATAACTTATTTGTAAATAAAAACGGAAAAACGATTGCGGTAACCAACGAAGCGAACGAAAATATCATCAGTGGGCAGGCGGTTCACAGAAATGAATTCGGAATTGATACAGGAATTTTTCCTGCCCCCAACTCCGAGAGTGTAGCATTCTATAAGATGGATCAGACTATGGTAGCAGATTATCCGATCATTGACTGGTCCGTTACTCCGGCTGTAAATCACAATATAAAATATCCTATGGCAGGCCAGACTTCCCATCAGGTAAAGCTTGGGATATATAATATTAAGAATCAGTTAACAACATTCTTAAATATTGATGGAGAAAAGGACCAGTATCTGACTGCAGTTACCTGGAGCCCTGATTCCAAATATATTTTTGTGGCAGTTCTTAACAGGGGACAGAACCATATGAAAATGAATCAATATGACGCGGTAAATGGTGAATTGGTAAAGACTTTATTTGAAGAAACAGACAGTAAATATGTTGAGCCACAGCATCCTCTTATATTTTTCCCGAATTCAAATACAGATTTTATCTGGCAAAGTCAGAGAACGGGTTACAATCATCTGTTTCATTATAGCTTAGAAAAAGGACTGGTAGCACAGATCACAAAAGGAGACTGGCTGGTAACAGATGTTTTAGGGTTTAATGAAAAGAAGAAAGAAATTTATTTTACTTCAACTAAAGAAACTCCTTTGGAGAGACATTTGTATAAGATTAACTGGACCAACTTCAAAATGCAGAAACTGGATAATGCTGAAGGAATGCATTCGGGGATTTTGAGCAGTGACGGAAACTATTTATATGATACTTATAGTAATGCGAATTCGCCAAGAGTTGCCAATATCATCAATACGAATAACTTAAAGATTACCAATATTCTTACTGCTGAAAATACATTAAAAAATTATCAGAGACCCGAAATTAAAAATGTAGAACTGAAAGCTGACGATGGTACTCCTTTATATGGAAAAATTATTCTTCCAACGAATTTTGATCCTAATAAAAAATATCCGGCAATTGTTTATTTATATAATGGACCACACTTACAGCTGGTAACCAATACCTTCCCGGCATCCGGAAATTTATGGTATGAATATATGGCTCAGAACGGATATATCATCTTTACAATGGATGGAAGAGGTTCTGCGAACAGAGGAATGAAATTTGAACAGGCTGTGTTCAGAAATCTCGGTACTACAGAAATGAATGACCAGATGAAAGGAGTAGATTATTTGAAATCCCTTCCTTATGTAGACGGAGACAGAATGGGAATTCACGGCTGGAGTTTTGGAGGATTTATGACAACAAGCTTTATGCTTCGCAAGCCAGATGTTTTCAAGGTAGGAGTAGCTGGTGGTCCGGTGATTGACTGGGGCATGTATGAAATCATGTATGGAGAAAGATATATGGATACTCCACAGGAAAATCCACAGGGATACGCTGCAGCTAATCTTTTGGATAAAGTTCAGAATCTGAAAGGAAAACTATTGATGATCCATGGGGCACAGGATGATGTGGTGGTATGGCAGCACTCTATAAAATTCATCAAATCTGCGGTGGACAACGGAGTTCAGCTTGATTATTTCGCTTATCCGGGGCACCCGCATAATGTGATTGGAAAAGACAGGGTTCACCTGATGCAGAAAATTACAGATTATTTTGATTTGTATCTGAAGAAATAATGATAGAATCCAGCCTGGTTTTAGGCTGGATTTTTTTTGAATATTCCCTTAATACTATTGTATAATCTGATTGAGATTGCTTCGCTTTGCTCGCAATGACACTATTAGTATGATTAGTGTTTAAATCATCTTCCGATCTTAACCAACATCAATGTTTTTGATTTTCCATAGTGGTAATTTTGTATCACTAAAATCAACAATATGGAATTAGGAATAGGAATGTTCGGTGATCTGGCCTTTGATCAGTCAACCGGAAAATATAGAGATGCAGGAATTAAGATCCGTGAAATACTGGATCAGGTAAAATTAATGGATGAGGTGGGAATTGATGTTTTCGCAATGGGAGAGCACCACCGTCCGGATTATGCTGTTTCTTCTCCGGAAATAGTATTGGCAGCAGCAGCAAGTATTACCAAAAATATAAAACTGGCCAGTGGAGTTACTGTGTTAAGTTCTTCTGAGCCGGTAAAAGTATATGAGGATTTTTCAACACTGGATCTTATTTCAGATGGGAGAGCAGAGATATTTGTAGGACGTGGAAGTTTCATTGAATCATTTCCGCTGTATGGTTATTCATTGAATGACTATGAACAATTATTTGACGAAAAATTAGAATTATTGTTGAAAATCAATGCTGAAGAAAATGTAAGCTGGTCTGGAAAACTTCGTGCTCCGATGCAGAACCAAACTGTATATCCACGGGCAAAAAATGATGGGAAACTTTCCATCTGGAGAGCGGTAGGAGGAACTCCGCAGTCTGTTTTGAGTGCTGCACAGTTGGGAATGCCGTTAGTGGTAGCCATTATTGGAGGAATGCCTGTCCAATTCAGGAATCTGATCGAGTTTTATAAGCAGGAATATCAAAAAGCGGGACATGATGTTTCGAAAATGCAGATCGCCATTCACTCTCATACCTTTGTGAGTGATGATCAGAAAGTAGTGGATGGATATTTTCATAACTATAAATCCCAGATGGATAGAATAGGTGCTTCCAGAGGATGGGCTCCTTACACAAAAGCACAGTATGAAGGCGGAAGAAGTAAAGACGGTGCATTATTTATCGGAAGTCCGGCTGAGGTAGCAGATAAAATTGCTTATATGAAAGAAATTTTCGGAATTACAAGATTTATCGGGCATATGGATGTGGGAGATCCTGCGCATGATGTGATGATGAAATCTATAGAATTGTTTGGAAATGAAGTGAAGCCTGTTATAAAAGGACTGTAACAGGGAAGTTTGTGAGGTGTGAAAGCCACAAAAGAAACAAATCTTTTGTGGCTTTTGTTATTTATAAAATATATTTAACTAGATAATTTCAATGATACTCCCTTTTTCCTCATTCTTTACAATATTAAGTGCTGTAGGAATCTTTTCCTTAAGCTCCTCCACATGCGAAATAATACCTACAATTCTGTTTTCTTTCATCAGGTTGGTAAGCGTCTCAAAAACAATATTCACAGATTCCGTATCCTGGGTTCCAAAGCCTTCATCAATAAAGAAGAAGTTTTTATCTGCCTGCGCGTTGGCCTGAACACTTTCTGCCAGTGCGAGAGCCAGACTCAACGACACCTGAAAAGCTTGTCCTCCGGAAAGTGTTTTTACACTTCTGCTTTTTCCTTCGTTGAGGTAATCGATGATCTCGAAATCGTTATTTTCATTAAGCTGCAGACTCAACTGATTTCTTGTCATCCTATGGAAGCGTACATTAGCGTGATCACAAAGCTGTCTCAGGTAAATGGATGAGACATATTGTACAAAACCTGCTCCTTTAAACAGGTTCATCATGACCTTTAAATTTTCAGAACGTTTCTGAAGCTTAACAAGTGCTTTCAGCAGCTCTTCTTTTTTTACGAATTCTTTTTCCAGACGCTCTATTTCTGCAGTTTTTGTCACCACAGAATCGCTGATCTGTTTTTGCTCGTTCTGTGCTTGAGTAAGCTGCTGTTCAGCCAACGAAAACTGGTTGCTATCAAATGAAAGTCCTTTCAGTTTCAATTCCAGTTCCCCGATAAATTTCTTTAAAGCTTCAAATTCAATCTTGAAATTCTGAATTTTAGTTCTTACAACCTGAATATCAATTTCCTGATGCAGAATAGTTTCAACCTCTTTAAAATTGGTGAAACTTTGATCTGCCAAGCCTTTGGCTATAGCCAAATCATTTGCGGAAATCTCTTTTTCAAGTTCTGTAATTTGTTTTTCAGATTGGCTGACAATGGTTTTCTGTTCTGCCAATTTTGGAGAAAGAATTTTTTCCTGCTTTAATGCTTTATTATAATTTTCTTCGGTTTCTTTGTTGGATTGCACCAGCTTTTGATAAGCTTCTTCAACTTCTGTGATTGTTTTTTGAGCATACAGATTCCAGTCCAGGATTTTAAGACCGGAACGGCTGATATTAATCTGCTCTTGTTTTGAAACTTCTTCTAGCCTGAAAGCCTCCAGTGCACTCTTATATTTCTCCAGAGTTTTGTTTTCTTTTTCCAGCGTTTCTCTTTCCAGTGCTATATTTCGTTCCGCTTCTTCAATCTTTTTTTCTAAAATAAATGAGTCCGAACGTTTTTTCTCAAATTCATCTTCCCGATCATGAGAAAACTGCTTCCATGTAAAACTTAGAATATGATGTTCTATATCTTTCTGAATCCGGAGCAACGTTTTTTGCTCTGAAGTAAGCTGTTCTTCAAAGATTTTTTTGCGGTCCAGGATTTTATCAATTTCGGATTCCTGTTTTTGAACGGCAGTCACTTCCTGCTCAACGGATGTAATATTCTCCTGAATCTCTTGTAATTCAGTATTCACATCATGAAATTCTACAATATGCGGATGTTCTTTAGAACCGCAGAGAGGGCAGTTTTCACCGTCGTGAAGTTCATTGGCAAAACGGGAAAGCTCTTTTTGTATTTTAAGATGATCCAGTTTTTGGGAAAGCTCTTTTCTTTTTGCTTCTAAAGTTTCTTTCCTGATTCTGGAATCATCTTTGAAATTTTCATGATAGCCAAAAGGTTTCAATTCTTCTGCAATTTCTATGAGCTGTTTTTGCTGTTGTTCAATTTTTCCGGCTTGTTCCTGTAATGATTTTTTTAAATTCTTTTGTTGAATAAACCAGCTGCCTGCTTCAGAAAGTAAAGCGGAATCGAGCTTTTGTTCCTTTAAGATTTTTATCTGTGAAGAAAGCTCATCAATTTTTTTCTGAATTTTCTCCTTATTGACAGCCACTTCTTTTACCTTTTCAGAACCGTTCCGGGTTCTTTCATTCAGGATTTTGATTTCTTTAGAAAATTTCAGGATCTGTACGATCAGGTTCATATCATCTTCCTGAATTTTTGATTGCTCCAATGCCTTAAATTGAGGTTCAAGAGCCGAGAGCTGTTCTTTTATAATATTAAAAGCCTTTTCGGTTTCCTGCCATGTTTTAATCTGCTGTTCTTTCTCGTTTCGTTTATCTGTAATTTCCTTTGAAAGCTTATTTTTTTCAATAATCAACGGATTGAAGATTCTGAAAATACGATCGTATAACTCTGCCCGAGCTTCCAGAGCATCCATCTGAGGTTTCTCTTCAGAGAGCTTACTGAATTTTTCCTTATTCAGCTGTAAACTCTCAAAATCACTTTTCAGGTTTTTAAGCTGTTGATAGGTCTGGGAGATTCTTTCCAGTTTTTCATTGGATTCCGAGAGTTTTTTCTGTTCCTCTGTAAGTTCCTCTTTCTGAATCTTGATTTTCTCTTCATTGATATCTTCAAAGCCCTTTAATTGCCCTTCAAGCTGATCCAGTTCAGATCTGTTTTTTACATTAAGGAGAGAAACATTGTTCTGAAGATCAAATTTCTGAAGGTTAAAAATTTCCTTCATCATATTCGTTCTTTCTGCGGCACCCAGCTCAAGGAATTCTTTGAACTGTCCCTGCGGAATAATGATGGTTCTTTTAAAATTGGAATAGCTTAGGCCGATAATGGACTCTGCATTCGAATGCTCCAAAGGAACCCATTTACCATTGATATTTTCATAAAAAGTAACAGCATTAGGCTTTACGTCTTCGAATTTTTTGGAGTTTCTCTTAAAATCACGGGTTGCACGGAAGAGCTTATTTTCATAATTCACAAAATCAAATTCTATATAAGAACTGTTTGATTTCAGATTCATCATGTTATAAGCCCTCTTGTCACGCATATTCAAACGTTCTGTTTCTCCATATAAAGCAAACGAAACCGCTTCAAGAACGGAAGATTTTCCGGAACCAACCGCACCGAAAATCCCAAACAGGCCTGCTTCAGTAAGATTTCTGAAATCAATAGTCTGGCGTTCCCGGTAAGAATAAAGTCCTTCGATAGTTAACTGAACAGGGATCATGGCTTATGCATTTAAAATTTCGTTAAACAAATTCATCAGTTCTTCATTGGCTTCCTGCCCGCCGTTTTTAGATTTAAAATAATCCTTGAAAAGAAGCTCAATATTTTGATTTAAATTGATTTCATGAGTTTGCTCTTCAGTAAATTCTTTATTTTTTATTTTTGGAATGAGGTGAACAATTCCATTATGAGACTGATAAATCAATCTTCTTTCATCAGCTGTTAAAAAAGTTTCACTTTCCAGTGTGAGTTCTATAAATGTATTGGGATTTTCACCAAGCCACTGAACCGTATCATCTACAGAAGTAAAGGTTTTTCTGACAAGGATTCTTCCGTTTTTTAAAGCTTTTTTTTCATACCTAACTGATTTTCCCGGTTCCGCATCAATGATAGAGACATATTTTGTCTGCCCGGCCTCACTGAAACTGTAGCATAGAGGAGAAGATGAATAGATCACAGGCTTTTCCTTCGTACCGATATTCTGAAATCCATGAAGGTGGCCCAATGCCGTATATTGAATCTGCTCAGGAATGCTGTCAGAGAAAATGAGATCTGCATTACCTATTTTAATTGGTTTTTCTCCTTCCGGTTCTTCTAAAATTTCCGCCCCTCTTTTATTCATATACAAATGAGCGGTCAGAAGATTAACTCCGGAATCATCACAAAACTGATCTGCAAGATCTTCCCATTTTTGAGAAAGCACTTTGTTGATCTCCTCTTCTTTATTTTCACCAAAATATTCTTTTAAACGGATTTCATTGGCAAAAGGAGCATGAAGGATTCTTACCGGGAAATCTATTCCGTCAATTTTCAGCTCTATAAAACCTTCTTTTGAGTTGGTTATGTTGAAATATTCTGTTCCGAAAGGAGTAATTTCAGTCTTGGGATGGCCGATTAAAATAATTCCGCATTCCCGCGCCAGAGGATCAGGAGCATTGATTAAACTTGGAGAATCATGATTGCCGGAAATCGCAATCACCGGACGTTTTCCATTCAGAGATAGACGCTTCAGTGTTTTATACAAAAGTTCAACAGCCTCTACACCCGGATTGAAATTATCAAAAAGATCGCCGGCAATTAAAACTAAATCAACGTTTTGCTCATCAGCAATCTGAACAATTTCATTCATAACCAGAACCTGTTCTTCCAGTCTTGAAAAACGGTCGAGGCGTTTACCCAAATGCCAGTCGGCAGTGTGGAGGATTTTCATAATTTAAATTTGAGAATTAAAAAGAATATATGCTGCATAATTTTCCACTTGTTTCGTAAAGAATTATTTTGCAGCTATTACCATGTAAAGATAGAGAATACTTAATTTTAAAAATAAGGTTTTCCTTAATTCGGATAAAAACAATTTTATGGTTTATTGCCAGCTTCTCTTGCTTTGAAATCTTCCCGGATCTGTTTTAATCTTGCTTTTCTTTCTGCTTCTGCATTTTGTATTTTACGTTTCTTCTGATCAATTTTCTTTTTATTTTTTTTCCTGTTCGCTTCGTTATTTTTGCTCATGTTTTGTATAGCAGATAATTTTTATGGATAAAAAATAGCTTCTTCAAAAATAAGAAACAAAATATAAAAATATAGATTGATGATTAAATTTAAACCCGATACAAATCTTTTTCAGGCAGATTTATTTTATTAGTATTTTTGATGAAAATTAATATTCATGAAGTTTTGTTTAACAATATTATTGGCTTTATTAGGGATGTCCATTAATGCTCAAGACCTTGAGGAAATATCAGAGGAGGTAACAGAAGAAGGGATAGCATTATATCGTAGTGAAATGGCAAGTTGGTATGGTACAGATATCGTAAAAGAGAATTACAGAAATATGGAAAATATAGGAGGATATTTTTCTTATTTAGACGATGTACCTAAATGTATTTTCTTCTCCAAACAGAATAAAGTGGTGGCTACAGTTTCTTTTCCTACCAATTATAACTCTGCTAATGCAAAAATTGATTTGTCTGAAAGGGATTTCACTTCTGTTGAGCAGGATTATTTTACAATCAGACAGAAAGCTCTTGCCAGAATAAGCAATGACACCATTTTTAAGCAGTATAATAATACAAACTTTAATCTGGTTCCTATCATTAAGCAGGATTCTAAGAAAGTATATGTTTTAACTGGACCTTCTGTAAATAATGTTGTTGTTTTCGGAAATGATTATCTGCTGACTTTCAATAATAATAATGAAATAAGAAATGTTGAAAAACTACATAAAGGAATAATTGTTCATGATATAACCAATATCAACAAAGACAGTAATGCAAGTGGTGTTCATTCTCATGTTTTAGATAACTGGCAGCAGATTACTCCTACAGATATTTGTACTCTTATGCTATACCAAAATCTTACAGGATGGGAAACCTATACAACAGTTTCCAAAAAGTATGCTAGTATATGGAATCATAAATCGAATAGGGCATTTGTAATGACAACCGAGGCCTTTAAAAAGATAGCCAATTATCAACTGGAAAAAAATAAGAAGGCAGAAAATAAAAATACTCAAGATTCAAAAAAATAAAAGCGAAATATGGAACAGCAGTCCAAAGATCCTCTACACGGAAAAAGGCTGGATGCGATCCTTGAGGAACTGGTAGAATATTATGAAGGTTTCAAAAGGCTTGGCGAACAGATCAATATAAAATGTTTTACAGATAATCCAAGTATCAGCTCTTCTCTGAAATTTTTACGGAAAACACCCTGGGCAAGAACAAAGGTGGAAAGCTTATACCTTTTTGTCCTGAGACAGAAAAAGAGAGAGGAGGCCCGAAAAAATAAAGGCTAAAAAAGAGAGAAATATTTTTCTTTATGCCTTTCATAGTTTCCTTCTTCCATCTCCCATCTTCCCAGCTCATTGAATCATTTCAAAAACAGTATATTTGTATCATTAATCGTGAGACAAAATCACGAAAAAAAGAAAAATATGACAATTGAAAACAATCACGTTGTAGCTGTAAAGTATATACTTCACACTATCGAACCAGATGGAAGTAAGATTCTTGTAGAAGAGACAACAACAGAAAATCCGCTTACATTTTTGTATGGTGTGGGAATGATGATTCCAAAATTTGAACAAAATATCTTAGGTTTAAAAGCTGGCGACAAAGCGGCTTTTGTAATTCAGCCTGAAGAAGCTTACGGTGAAAGACAGCCGGATGCTATTGCACAGCTGCCGATTGAAATGTTTAAAGAATCGGGAACTCCGCCAGTAGGAGCAATATTACCATTATCTGATAATCAAGGGAACCATTTTCAGGCATTTGTAGTAGAAATTACTCCTGAAGCTGTAGTGGCAGATCTTAATCATCCGATGGCAGGAAAAGTTTTGGATTTCCAGGTAGAAATTTTAAATACCCGCCCGGCAACAGAAGAGGAATTGGCACACGGCCATGCTCATGGAGTTGATGGAACGGATGCTCACTAAAAAATAATAAAAAATGTCCGGGAAACCGGACATTTTTATTGATAAGAATGCAATAATTATAGGTGTCTTTCACCGGAGTTGTAATTATTCAGCATCATATTCCGTTACATCAATAAATGTCAGGAACCATTTTGCATCAATTTTTGTCATAATAAATCTGAATCCGTTTACCGGAGCATTTTCTTTACTGTTTTCAGCGAGTGTTACCAATACCACATTTTCAGAGTTAACGTTGATTTTGAAGATATCCTGGTCTTTTACAGGATATTGTTCTAAAAATGCATCAGCATATTCATTTACAATATTGGAATTAAGCTCTATAAACAGACCTTCTTTTTTCCATTTTTTATTTTCTGCATCATATGCGGGAGCTGTTCCAAACTGTACAGGAAACTGATTCCTGATATTCCATGCTTTTTGAATATATCCCAAAGGCATGCTGAAATCTACATCTTCGTTTAATACAAAACCTAAATCACCACTGCTTTTAAAAAGGATACCTACCCCATAAGTCTCATTAACATAAGGATTCATAAGATCTCTGTTGTGTGTTTGAAATCCTTTTAAAATGTCTGTAACAGCGGCAATGATCTGTTTTTTATCATCAGCATTCTGTGCATTAAAGAAGCTGAAACTGCAGAGCAGTAGTAGTACTGTGTATATAAAGTTCTTTTTCATATTAATCTAAAAATTTTCCTGAAACATAATACCAGCGTTCATGCATTTTCTGAAAAACAGAAAATTCATGGTGTATTTGCAGATGGCCGTCCTGATCTGTATAGTAAGCTTTAAACTCTACATGGTTAAGAGCAGGCGTTCTTATGATTTCAAGTTTTGTCCATTGATTAATTTCACCCCATTCCTGAAGATCCTGTTTATTATGATATTTCCTTTTTCCCGGAAGTGTTGTCTCCATTAAATATTCTCCGTTAGGAATAGCAAAGGCAGAGAATCTTGAGCGCATCAATGCCTCAGCAGTTGGTGCATGTTTTTCTTCTGTATGATAAGGCTTACAACATTCATCGTAGGTTTTTCCTGAACAGCAGGGGCAATCCATATAATCTATTTTAAATTTCAAACCGCAAAAATAGTAAATATCAGCAAAAGCAGGCCTTGGGCAAAAAAAGAAGCACTCTAAAAAAGAATGCTTCTGTTAATTATTTGATAAAACCTCTGTTTCTTAATAAAGGTTTGATGTCCGGATCATGTCCTGTGAAATCTCTGAAAGCCTGGTTAAGGTCTACAGAATTTCCTACTGAAAGAATGTATTTTCTGAAACGGTCTCCGTTTTCTCTGGTTAATCCACCATTGTTTTTGATCCATTCCCATGCATCATTATCCAATGTTTCAGACCATAGATAGGCATAATATCCTGCAGAATATCCACCTCCCCAGATATGGGCAAAATAAGGAGTGTGATATCTTGGAGGCACTGTTGATAATGTGAATCCGTGGCTTGCTAAAGATTGTTTTTCAAAATCTAAAACCGGAATAAACTGGCTGTCATTGGTTACAGTGTGCCAGTCCATATCCAAAGCTGCAGCAGAAACCAACTCAGTTGTCATGTATCCCTGATTGAAAGTAGCTGCCTTTTTAATTTTGTCTACCAGAGTCTGGGGAATCGGCTGCTTTGTTTCGTAATGAACAGCATAATTCTTCAGAACAACAGGATCCAGTGCCCAATGCTCATTGATCTGTGAAGGGAATTCTACGAAATCTCTAGGAACGTTGGTTCCTGAAAGCGAAGGATATTTCTGGCTGGCAAACATTCCGTGAATAGAATGGCCAAATTCATGGAAGATGGTTGAAACATCATCATAACTGATCAGTGAAGGTTTTCCCGGAGCCGGTTTCTGATAATTGTAGCAATTAACGATTACAGGTTTTGTTCCTAATAAATAAGACTGTTCAACAAAATTACTCATCCATGCTCCTCCGTTTTTGGAATCTCTTGTGTAGAAATCCAGATAATAAATAGCAATAGATTTTCCATCATGATCGAAAACTTCATAAGTCACCACATCAGGATGGTAAACCGGAAGATCCGTTCTCTTTTTGAAGGTCAGTCCATAGAATTTTTCGGCAGCAAAGAAAACTCCTTTCTCCAATACGGTAGTAATTTCAAAGTAAGGTTTTATTTCGCTTTCATCAAGATCATATTTTGCTTTTCTTACTTGTTCGGCATAGAAATTCCAGTCCCATGGCTCTACTTTGAAACCTCCTTTCTGCTGATCAATAAGGTCCTGAATATCTTTAGCTTCACGTTTTGCTGTCTCTACTGCAGGAGTTGCGATCTGATTCATCAGCTTGGTTGCTGCTTCAGGAGTTTTTGCCATTTGGTCCTGAAGTTTCCACTCTGCAAAGTTCTTCTTACCCAGAACCTGTGCTTTTTTAAGTCTGAGTTTTGCAAGCTTTTCAATGGTTTCCCTGGTATCATTTGCATCACCTTTCTCAGCTCTGAGCCATGAAGCTTTAAACAACTTTTCTCTTGTTGTTCTGTTTTTCAGGTTTTGTAAAAGTGGTTGTTGAGTTGTATTTTGTAAAGCCAAAAGATATTTTCCCGGCTGTCCGGCTGTTTTGGCATCAGCTGCCGCTGCTGCTATTTCGTCAGCAGAAAGCCCGTCCAGTTCTTTTGCGTCGGAAAAAAATACACCTCCCTGCTTTCTCGCTTCCAGAAGTTTATTAGCATATTGTGTGGAAAGTGAAGCAAGTTCCTGATTGATCTGCTTTAATTTTTCTTTATCTGCAGACGAAAGATTAGCTCCTGCAATTTCAAAATTCTGTTTATAATATTGAACCAGTCTTTTGCTTTCGGGATCAAGACCGTCTTCCTTAATGGATTTAATTCTTGTATAAAGGTTTTCATTAAGGTACATTTTATCAGAATGTGCAGCAAAGACCGGAGCATATTCTTCATCCAGGGCCTGTAAAACAGGATTTGTATTTGCACTTGTCAGATTTGAAAAAACAATCTGTGCTCTTCGCAATACCTCACCACTTTTTTCTAATGCAACGATTGTATTTTCGAAAGTAGGAGCTGCCGGGTTATTGGCAATTTTCAGGATTTCAGCTTCATGTTGCTTTAAGCCAAAGTCAAAAGCAGGCTTGAAGTGCTCATTTTTAATTTTATCAAACTCCGGAGCTTCATATTGAAGCTTACTCTTCTTCATAAAAGGGTTTGAAGATAATGATGGATCAGGAGCAGGAAGTTCCTGCTGAATATCGGTCTGTTTCATTGTAGTACAAGATTGATTGAACGCCAAGGCAGAAATTAATAATACCGATGAAATATTCTTCATAAAATAGTTGTTATTAAAGCATAAAGATATTAAAAATTACCGCATAGAAGATATTTATTTGGGAAAGTAGAGGCGCACAATATTTCCATAAATATTCGGAGGGATGCAATCAGTCAGATCCATATCTACTTAGCTGCTCCTGATGACAAATTTCGTATCAGGCGGTTGTTTGGTAGTGAGAATCACTGCCATAATTTCAAAGGCTCCCAGAATAACATGGGGCAGGAATACCTGCTTACTGAAACCGAATAACCATGGTGATATCAACAGAAGAACTGCAGACATCATATCGAGCAGTAAATGGCCTCTGAAAGAAAAAGCAGGAGCAATAGCATATTCGTAATCGGTAAGCAGACTGTAAATTAATGTAGAGATTCCCAGTATAACAGGCAGAGCAGTGGCGGGACCATGATCTGCAAATCCTAAAAGCCATGGGATGGCGATCAGTAGTATGCCCACGATATAGTCAAGGACAGCATGGATTTTTGATGAAATCATATTTATATTTTTTATGGTGTGTATGGTTATAGTACAAGCGTTATACCATTACAAGAATTTTTTAATGATTAATTGATTGATTTTCAGAGTTGTATTTTGTTTTTTAATAGTCTTTGTATATTGTGTAAAGAAGATTGTGTAAATAAAAACGATTACAATAATGTAATATTTTTCATACATTAGTTGTTATTAAATAATAATATCAGAAATAATTAATAAAAGAAATAAACATGAAAACAAGAACTCTTTTTATGCTTTCAGCCTTAGTGGTTATAGCTTCATGTAATGATAAACATGAGAGAAGAAATAAAGAAAAAAATGATTGGGTTGATACAGTAATTAATAAGGAAACCGGGCCTGTACAGCAAAGGGAATTTAATGGTGACTTCGATGAAATTCAGGTTTCACAGGCGATAGATGCAGAAATAATAAAATCTGAGACAGAGAAGGTTGTTATATCAGCTCCGCAAAGCATTATTGATGAAATTCTTGTTGATAATGAAGGAGGAAAACTACATATTCACTATAAGCCGGGAATCAGGGTGATGAATATTAATAAAGTTACAGCTAAAATCTATGCTAAAGATTTTACAAAGCTTATTGCAGGATCGGCCGCAAAAATAGAGGTAAAAGATAAGTTTACCCAGGAAAAGACAGATGTAGAAATATCAAGTGCAGGAAGTGTTTCCGGTAATCTGGAGGCCAATGACCTGGAAATTAATGCAAACAGCAGCAGTAATTTCACAGGAAAGATATGGGCTGTTAATCTTGATGTTGATGCTTCATCAGGGGCCAGCATTGATATTTCAGGGAAAGCAAAACATGCTGACATCAGTTCTTCTTCAGGCAGTAGTATTTCCGCTAAAGATGTTATAGCAGATAATGTGGATGCTGAGGCTTCCAGTGGTGCAAACGTTCATATCAGTGCTGTTTCTTCTGTTAGAGCAGAGGCATCTTCGGGAGGAAGTGTGGATATTATCAAAAAAGGAGAGCTGAAAACGGTGACCAAAGAAGAAAGTAGTGGTGGAAGCGTGAGTATCCAATAAACTTATTCAGTAGATTCTTCCTCATCTTCTTCATCTGCAGATGAGGAATCTTCCCAGTTTCTGTTATCAAAATTCAGGTTATCATAAGCTAATAATTCCTCCTCTCGCTGGAGGATTTCTTTTGTTGAGAACAGTGTGATGTCATCTTCCTCTTTTATTTTGGCCAGTTTTCTGATCGAAGCTTTATCAATGGCCATAAATCTTTGTCCAAGACGTCTGGCCGCATATTTTCTCATTCCTGTTTCATGAAGAACGTCAACAGCCATATCTACGGCAGTTCCCAATGTTTCACGATAAATATGATTGATTCCATTGTTTAGATAACCGTAAGCATCAATTCTGTTTTTTGCTCTTACATAGATCTTTACTTCCGGATAATGCTCACGTACAAGTTCAGCAATGAATTTGTTGTCATCAGGATCATCAAGACATAAAACCAAAATTTCTGCATCTTCGATACCGGCAGCCCTTAAGATGGGAATTCTTGTAGCATCTCCATAGTATACTTTGAATCCGTAACTTCTCAGCAGCTTTACACGATCTGAATCTCTGTCCAGAACGGTGGCTGATATTTTATTTGCTTTTAGCAGTCTCCCTACGGTACTCCCAAAATGACCAAACCCCACAATAATAATTTTTTTTTGACTTACATTACTATCCAGAATATTGAAGTCATGCTCTTCTTCGGGAGTATCTCTGATGAATTTAGGAGTAATAACCCGGTCGTTAATGATAAGGAGTATAGGAGTAATACACATGGTAATAGCGGTAACAGCCATTAGCTGAGCATTCAGTTCAGGACTTAAAAGATAGAGGTCAGAAGCATAGTTGATCAGGACAAAGGCAAATTCTCCTACCTGAGAAAGGGCAAATGCATAGAACAGGCTTTGTGGAGTGTCAATCCTGAAAAATTTTCCGATAGCATACAGAACAATAAACTTTACAATGAGTACGGCAAATACAGTACTGAAAATAAACAGTGGATCCTGTCGGATGATATTAAAATTGATAGTTGACCCTACACTGACAAAAAAAACAGCTAATAAAAGTCCCTTGAAAGGATTGATCTGTGCTTCAAGCTCATGACGGAATTCACTATTGGCCAGCATTACTCCTGCTAGGAAAGCCCCGAGTGCAGGCGATAAACCAATAACGACCATCAGTTCAGAAACTCCGATAACCAGAAATAATGAAGAGGCTGTTAATAGCTCGGTCATTCCGGATTTTGAAACATAGCGTAAAAATGGGACAAATACATATCTGCCTAACAAAATCAGTAAAGCTACTCCCATAATTACGGTTCCGGCCTGAAGCCACTCCGGAAGTTTCTGGATCAGAATCTGAATTTCATTGTCATGATGTTTTGCCTTGTAATTGGCAATCAGGGGTAGAATGGCTAAAATCGGAATTACTGAAATATCCTGAAATAGTAGAGTAGAAAAGGATGCTTCTCCTGCTGTTGTTTTGAAATTATTTTTTTCCTGCAGGGTCTGCAGAACAATAGCTGTAGAGGAAAGAGCAAAGCACATCGCTACAGCAACCGCCTTATCGACTCTCCAGCCTACACTTATAAATACCACAAATAATAATGAAATAGTAAGAAGCATCTGGGTAAGCCCTAACCCCATAATTTTTTTACGCATTTCCCAGAACTTTCGTGGCTCCAGTTCCAGACCTACCAGAAATAAGAGCATGATAACTCCAAACTCACTGGCATGCATAATGTCATCTACATTGTTTCCTGTAAGTTTAAGTACATAGGGTCCAATAATAATTCCTCCTAAAATATAACCAATGACTGAACTCAGACCTAATTTTCTTGCCAGTGGAACCATAATAATAGCTACACCCAGGAAGATTAATGTGTTCATTGCTAAACCGGACTCCATATATTTTATTGATTGAGCAGTTCTGTAAACTCTTTTTTATGCAGGATAATTTCTTTTTTTGATAACTTATTTGCTTCGTAAACAATCTTAATATGCTTTATATCTGCTTTGAAAACCTTTAATGAAACAATCAGTCCGCTGATCAGTTCATCAATGGTATACTGATAGGTGCCGGTTTTACTGAATGACCTTTCTTTTCCTCCGGTTGTTACCAGAATGTAGACTTCTTTATTTTCCAGAGGATTGTTTTTCCCGGCCTGAAGCCAATCTCGGTCGAAGACTTCATCAATCCATAACCTTAAAAGGGGAGGCATTCCAAACCATATTAACGGAAACTGAAAAATAAAACGGTCATAATTTGCAAGGCGTTTTCTTTCCCTGAAAGCAGCAATATGAAAGTCAGGATATTCCTCATAAAGGTCTCTTAAAGTATAATGCTGGTGACGAACGTAGAAATTGATGAGCTCTACATTCGAATTAGAGTGCTCCAGATATGGATGGGCAAATATTACCAGCGTCTTCTTCATAATCCTGTTTTCAGTAAATATAGTGAAAAAATATTGAATAAAATATGGATTTTGTAATGATTTATTATTTTTTTAATATGTAAAAGTTAATTTAATGTCAAGATAAATCAAAAAAATGACAGTATTTTGGGTTTTAAAATAAAAATCAGGCCATTGAGACCTGATTTGCTTATTGATTCTTGTAATGTTATAAGAGATTACCAACCTCCGGATGCGCCGCCACCGCCAAAGCTTCCGCCGCCACCGAATCCACCGAATCCTCCTCCGGAGCTTCCACCACCAAAGCCACCTCCTCCAAAACCACCAGGGAATGGAAAGAAACCGCCAGGATAGTTTCTGCGTCCTCTTCGTGTAATAATCACATCATCATCGTCATCATAATTTCCTCCACCACGGCCACCACCTCTGTTGCCAAAAAGAATGGCAATAATGATGAAGATGACAAAAGCAATGATCAGTACTTTAAATGCACTTCCGTTACCGGAAGGAGCAGTTGTTTCCACAGGTTTGAATTTTCCCTGAACCGCTTCCATAATGGCTGAGGTTCCACGGTTAATTCCTTCATACCAAAGGCCTTTCCTGAAATTAGGAGTGACAATATAATCTAGTATCTGCCCGGCTACGGAAGCTGTAAGATATTGTTCCACCGCCCGGCCTTGCTGAATTGACATTGTTCTGTCTTCTGTGGCGATAAGGAAAACAACCCCGTTGTCGACTCCCTTTTTTCCGATTTTCCATTTCTGCCCAAACATAGTAGCCAGAAAGTTGACATCTTCCCCTTTTGTAGATTTAATAATGATCACTTCAATTTCCGTTGAGGTAGAGTCTGCAAACCTGATCAGTTTATTGTTAAGTTCGTCTTTTTCCTGCTGGGAAAGAAGACCGGCTTCATCAAAAACAGGATATAGAACTGCGGGCTTTTCCGGAATGGTATATTGTGCTGATACAAAACTGTAAAAGCAGATCAATATAAATGAAAATACTATTTTAAGAGAACGTAATTTCATTCGGGAGCTGGTTTGGATTTTCTCCTTTTACAGGAAAATATTTTTTAAGTTCAAGGCCTGTTTCCAGGATAGCACTTTTTAATGCCTGATAGTAATTTCCTTTGGCAAATTCAGACGTTACATAGTCATGCAGGTGATCCCAGAATGATTGATGTACTTTTTCATGTATCCCGACATCTCCTATGATGGTAAGATATTTTTGTTCAAAGTTGATATGAAAAAGAACAGCATTCCTGTCAGCCGTTTTATCCATACATAGCTTTTTGAAAACTTCAAATGCTGTTTTTGCATTGTCGTTTTCCGTATTAGAGTCAATATGTACCCTGATCTCGCCTGTAGAATGGTCTTCTGCTGACTGAATCGCTTCCACAAGGGAATTGATCTGCTGATTTGTAAGGAAGTTACTCATTATTTGAATACTTCAGGTGCTTTCTGAGCTCCTGCTTCGGCTTTGAAATAAGGTTTTTCTTTGAAGTTGGTAAAATTCGCCAAAATATTATTGGGGAAAGTTTTGATAGAGGTGTTATAATCCTGGGCAGCCTCATTATAGTAAACCGTTTCTGTACGGATACTATTCTCAATAGCGGTATATTCTCTCTGGAAGTTAATATACTGCTGGTCTGCCTTTAAATTAGGATAAGATTCTACTACTGCCATTAACCGGCTTAAAGCACCGGATAATTCACCCTGTGCAGCCTGAAATTTGGCAATGTCAGCCTCTGTCATATTGGTTGGGTCAATGTTGATAGAAGTAGCCTTGGAACGTGCTTCTACAACCTGAGTTAACGTTTCCTGCTCAAATTTTGAATAAGATTTTACCGTTCTTTCCAGATTTGGAATAAGATTCGCTCTTTTCTGATATACGGTCTCTATATTAGACCATTTTGTATTGACATTCTGTTCTTTGGTTACGAAATTATTATATCCGCTTTTTCCCCAAAAGAATAGAACAGCAACAATAATAAGGAGGGCAATGCCAATTGTTCCGGCGCCCAGACATCCTTTATTTTTCATAGTTTATTTTTTTAAATTTTTTGTGCTAATCAAATATACAAATTATGTGCTAATTTTGTAAAAAATTATTTGAATGACAACAATAGTGGTGGCAATGGGAGAGAAGAATGAAATTGGTTTTGAAAATCAATTGCTCTGGCATCTTCCTAAAGATTTAAAACATTTTAAAGATATTACTTCCGGGCATCCGGTAATTATGGGAAGAAAAACATATGAAAGTATTGGAAAGCCTCTTCCAAACCGTACCAATATTGTTGTTTCAAGAAAAAATGACTGGTTTGAAGAAGGAATTCTCATTGTGGGAAGCATCAAAGAGGCTATAAAATTTGCCAAAAAGATTGATGAAGAAATCTTTATCATTGGTGGAGGCAACATCTATGAACAAACTATGGATATTGCAGACAGGCTTGAAGTTACTTTAGTGAAGGCTGATCTTACTGCGGATACATTTTTTCCTGAAATTGATCAAAAAACCTGGAAAAAGACAAATGAAGTATGTCATGAAAAAGATGAGAAAAATACTTATGATTTCTGTTTTCAGACTTTTGAAAAGGTGAAGAGCGAATAGTTAAAAAATCTGACTTCCAACTACTGGCTTCTAACCTCTAAATTTTTTATCTTTGCACTTCTAAAATTTAATAATGAATAAATACATAAAAATTGTAATAGCAGCACTTCTTATCCTGACAGGAGTTTATATGATGTTTTTTACAAGAGATCTTGGATGGGGAATTGTTGTA
Organism: Chryseobacterium flavum; assembly: GCF_003385595.1. GTDB lineage: Bacteria > Bacteroidota > Bacteroidia > Flavobacteriales > Weeksellaceae > Chryseobacterium > Chryseobacterium flavum. The sequence continues at coordinate 36,831 of NZ_QNUE01000029.1, forward strand.
TTTCTGCTTGCAGCATTTCCTATTTTACTTTTCTTTAAAAATGAATATATCCTTTTGGCATTCTGGCAGCTGAGAAAGCAGAATATGGAAAAAGCAGCAGAGTGGCTGACTAAGATCACGAATTATCCATCACAACTTCATAAATCCCAATACGGCTATTTCCATTATCTGCTTGGCTTAACTCAAGCCCAGGAACATCCGACCAAAGTAGAGCCTTTAATGAAAAAAGCCCTTGAATATGGATTAAATATGAAGCATGACAGGGCTATGGCTACTTTGAACCTTGCCGCAGCAGCAATTTCAAAGGGAAGAAAGCAGGAAGGGCAGAAGTTGCTGGAAGAAGCAAAAAGATTAGACAGTGCAGGAATGATGACTGATCAGATCAAAATGATGAAAGATCAGCTGAAAATGCCATCCATGCAAAAGCACATGCATAATCCAAACATGAGACAAAGAGGGAAATTCTTTTAAGCAAAAAATAGAAAAAGCATCTAAAATTAATAGATGCTTTTTTATTTTAAAGAATTGTCTCGTCCTGAAATAGCGATACACAAAAAAGAATCGTTATGGCAGAAACATTAACATCCACGTACATTAAACGTACCCAGAAGGATTACAGTTTAAG
>NZ_QNUE01000030.1 GCF_003385595.1 Chryseobacterium flavum
ACACACAGCAAATTAATCAATTTGCAAATATTAGGAAAGCAAAAGCTTTCCTTTTTTTATGCTCAAAAAAAGACTGCCTCACTTTTGAGACAGCCTCTTTTTTATTTCATGTTCACTACTTTATCTACAATAAACTTTGTATTCCCTCTCCATGGCAAAGCACCATTGTACTCTTTATAATGAAGATCAAAGGTTTTACCGCTATTGGTTTCCAGTTGCTTGAAAACCTCAGGATCATCCACAGAAAACTCAAACTCATAGCTTGTAATGGTTCCTGTCTTTCCTCTTCCGAATCCTTCCTGAATCAGTTTTCCTTCATATGTTTTGAAAATATATCCTTTTTTCATTGCATAATTCAGATATCCGGATTTCACTCCTTCCCCGAAAACGAAGAAGTATTTATACCATACGAATACTCCTACTAGCAGCAGTATGACACCGAGGGTAATCCACAAAGATTTTTTCATAAGCAGTGTGTTTTATATTTAAATTTTATTTTGCGATACTTCTGGAGATCACGATTTTCTGGATTTCGGAAGTTCCTTCGTAGATCTGAGTAATCTTGGCATCTCTCATCAGTCTTTCTACATGGTATTCCTTTACATATCCATATCCACCGTGGATCTGAACCGCTTCGATAGTGGTATCCATTGCCACCTGAGACGCATATAATTTTGCCATTGCTCCGCTTTCAGAGATATCTTTTCCGGCATCCTTTTCTGTTGCCGCCTTGAAGCATAGCATTCTCGCTGCCGTAATCTGGGTAGCCATATCTGCCAGTTTGAAAGCAATTGCCTGGTGGTTAATAATTTCAGTTTTGAAAGCCTTTCTTGTTTTTGCATATTTCAAAGCAAGCTCATAAGCTCCTGAAGCAATACCTAAAGCCTGGGAAGCAATACCGATTCTACCTCCGTTCAATACAGCCATAGCAAAATTGAACCCAAATCCATCATCACCAATTCTGTTTTCTTTCGGAACTTTCACATTGTTAAAGATCAGTGAGTGTGTATCACTTCCTCTGATTCCTAATTTATCTTCTTTTGGCCCGATCTCAAAACCTTCCCATCCTCTTTCTACGATAAAGGCATTGATTCCTTTATGCTTTTTCTCAGGATCCGTTTGTGCAATTACAATATAATAAGATGCTGTTCCACCGTTTGTGATCCAGTTTTTAATACCATTTAAAAGATAATAATCTCCTTTATCTTCTGCAGTTGTTTTCTGGGAAGTAGCATCAGAACCGGCTTCAGGCTCAGATAAAGCAAATGCCCCGATTACCTGTCCACTTGCAAGAGGAGTAAGGTATTTTACTTTTTGCTCTTCAGAAGCAAACTTTTCAAGACCGGCACAAACCAATGAATTATTTACAGACATTACTACTGCCGCAGAAGCATCTACTTTTGCAATCTCCTCCATAGCCAGAACGTAAGAAACGCTATCCATACCTGCACCTCCGTACTTTGGATCAACCATCATTCCTAAAAGGCCCATTTCTCCCATTTTCTTCACCTGTTCAGCAGGAAATTTCTGATCACGGTCTCTTTCAATAACGCCAGGTAATAATTCATTCTGTGCAAAATCTCTTGCTGCCTGCTGAATCATCAGCTGTTCTTCCGATAAATTAAAGTTCATAAAAAAATAATTAGATAGCCGTAAATTTACACTTTTTAAGCAAATCTGAAAATATAAATCGGACGTTGGTTATGAAAGAGCAAGCAGAAGGCTGAAATTGGGATAACTGAAAATTAATAGTTTACCTGCAAAATCCGAAAAGGGCTTGGAAAAGTGAAATAAAAAAGGAATATCACTTAAAAAAACGAATCTATCCCTGTTTACACCAGAACAATAACCAACTGTTTTTCAACATTAAACAATATTTTATTCTAAAAATATTATGGTAAACATTCAACTAATTTCCAATTATTTTATTCAATCTTCTACAATTAAAAAAAATGCTTATATTTAGGTTTCTTTATAAATTACTTAAAAAATCATGACAATCAAAAGATTATTCGATATTCCTCACTACGCTTTAGAAAGATATCCTAAACCGGATATGTTTGCAACCAAATACCATGGAGAATGGAAAAAAACATCTACCCAGGAGTTTATTAATGAAGGGAATAAGATTTCCAGAGGGTTACTTAAACTGGGAATAAAGCCAGGGGATAAGATTGCATTGATAACAACCAATTCCCGTACGGAATGGGCAATTATGGATTTCGGGCTTTCTCAGATCGGGGTTGTTTCAGTACCGGTTTATCCAAGTATTTCTCCGGAAGATTATGAATTTATCTTCAATAATGCAGAAATTCAGTACTGTTTTGTTTCTGATAAGGAGCTATTGAATAAAGTGATGAAAGTAAAGCACAACATCCCGAGCTTACAGGGAATTTTTACTTTTGATAACATCAGCGGTGCGGCCAACTGGAGAGAGATTCTGGATCTGGGTAAGGATGAATCTACACAAATTGAAGTGGACGACCTTTCCAATGCGATCAATACTGAAGATCTGGCAACGATCATCTATACTTCCGGAACTACCGGAAGACCTAAGGGAGTAATGCTTACCCACAATAATATTGTTTCAAACATACTTGGGGCCATTCCGAGAATTCCAAAAAAGAGAAGTCTCGATTACAAAGAAACCAGAGCATTAAGTTTCCTTCCCATCTGTCATATTTTTGAAAGAATGCTGTTCTATCTTTATCAGTACAACGGTTTTTCTCTTTATTTCGCAGAAAGCATCGAGAAAATGGGTGAAAATGTAAAAGAAGTAAAGCCACATTACATGACTGTAGTTCCGAGGCTGGTAGAAAAAGTATACGATAAAATTTATAATACAGGATCTTCTGCAGGAGGATTGAAATCAAAAATCTTCTTCTGGGCACTGAACTTAATCAGTAAAAAGAAAACCATTTCAAAGCCATCCGGGCTTCAGGAAATTATTGCAGATAAACTTGTATTTTCCAAATGGAGAGAAGGATTAGGAGGTGAAATCGTGACTTTGGTTTCAGGATCAGCAGCATTATCCACAAGACTTAACTTAATATTTCAGAATGCAGGAATTCCTATTCTTGAGGGGTATGGTTTAACGGAGACTTCTCCGGTAATTTCTGTAAACAGCTTTGAAAAGATGAAAGTGGGGACCGTAGGGATTCCGTTGGACAATTTAAAAGTAAAGATACAGGAAGACGGGGAAATTACCGTAAAAGGTCCGTCCGTATTCAAAGGATATTTCCGGAACGAAGAAATGACCAGGGAAGCCTTCACAGAGGATGGATTCTTCAAAACCGGTGATATCGGACATATAGACAATGACGGTTTTTTACAGATCACGGATCGTAAGAAAGAAATGTTCAAGACATCAGGCGGAAAATATATTGCTCCCCAGACTATTGAAAATTTAGCAAAAGCTTCTAAATTCATTGAGCAGATCATGGTAGTAGGTGATGGTGAAAAAATGCCATGTGCCCTTGTACAGCCTGATTTCGAATTTGCAAAAAGCTGGGCCATGAGAAACAACCTGAACATTGGTTCCACCCCGCAAGAAATTGCGAAAAGTCCCGAACTTAAGCAAAGGATTGAAAAAGAAATAGAAGGCATCAATGAACACCTTGGCAACTGGGAGAAAATCAAAAAAATTGAACTTACCCCTGAAGTATGGAGCATCGAAAGCGGATTGCTTACTCCAACCTTAAAACTGAAAAGAAAAGCAGTAAAAGAGAAGTTTATAGCTTTATATAATAAGATGTATGACCATCAGGATTAATTGTTAATGAAATTATTCAAGTATACATTTCTTTGCCAATCTGCACTTGCCGGATTGGCACTTTTTATGTTCTCATGTAAAAAACAGATTGAAAACTCCAAAACAATATCTAAAACGAAAATAGAAATACCTCCACTGTTAGATACTGCTTTAAAAGAGAAAATATTGATTAATTATATTCAAAATGCTGATATTATAAAACCTAAAATAGAAAACGGCGTGCCTTTTAACCAGCTTGATTATGATAGAATCATTGCTTATGATTTTGCAGGTGATGAAGAAACCTATCCTAATGCAATTGACAAAAAAGGAAAATTTGTACCTGTCATATTAAAACAACAATTCCTTACTCAAAGACAGGCTGATCAGATCCTATCTGCCTTAGCAAAAAATTCAAGTTATGGAGAAAGGTCTGCAGCGTGTTTTCAACCTCATCTTGGCCTGGTATTCTTTAAAGGAATAAAAAAGGTTAATCAGATCAGTGTCTGTTTAAGCTGTAATTCTTCTATTACTGAAACCCATATTCCAGCCAGAACATATAGAGTATTTAATAAGGGAACAGATAATGAATATTCTTTTACCGGCTTCACACTTTCTGGAAAAAAAGCAATCATAAATTTATGTAAAGAAATAAATTTTCATTATGGAAAGAGTAGCATATAAAAAAACCGGAAGTAATTCTTCCGGTTTTTTTATTTAATGGTTCTGAATTAGAATTTAATTACAGATTTCATTTTTTCATTTTCTTCCATTACCAATTCATCATCAACAAGGATTTTTCCAGAGTGCTCATCAATAATGATTTTCTTTCTCTGAGCAATTTCCATTTGTTTTTGAGGAGGGATAGTGAAGAAAGACCCTTTAGGAGCTCCTCTTTCTAAACCTACTACAGCAAGACCGTTGATAGAGTTTGTTCTGATTCTGTTGTAAGAAGCCAATAATCTTTCATCAATTTTAGCAGCGAATTCTTTAGATTGCTCTAATAAGTATTCTTCTTCTTTTTGAGTTTCAGAAATAAGACCATCTAATTCTTCTTTCTTAAACTTCAGGTGGCTTTTTAAATCATTGATCTTTGCATTCAGCTCACTTAAAGTTTCGTTTTTGTGAGCAATTTTAGCTCCAAATTCTTTAATTCTTTTTTCAGCAAGCTGGATTTCCAGGTCCTGGAATTCGATCTCTTTCCCTAATGCTTCAAACTCTTTATTGTTTCTTACATTATCCTGTTGAGATTTGTATTTCTCAATTAAAGTTTTAGCATGGTTAATAACTTCATGCTTCGTTTTAATCTGATCTTCCTGATCTTTGATATCTGCATGAAATTTTTCAGCTCTTTTCTCAAGTCCTTCAATTTCAATTTCCAGATCTTCAACTTCAATTGGCAATTCTCCTCTAGTATTTCGGATTTCATCCAATCTTGAATCAATGATCTGTAAATCGTATAAAGCTCTTAATTTTTCTTCAACTGAAATATCGTTGGTTTTTGCCATATTTAAATGAAATAATTTACTGGGTTTGTCTTTTCAATAGATTTTGAAATTGCAAATGTACTAAATTTTTGTGATAAAATTTCAAATAATTGTTGAGTTACAAATTGTTCTGATTCATAGTGCCCTATATCACAGATCAACATTTTTGACTCAGCTAAAAAATAGTCATGATATTTAAGATCTCCGGTAAGATAGGCATCACATTTTTGAGAAACAGCAGCCCGTATTCCACCGGCTCCGGAGCCTCCGAGAACCCCTACTCTTTTGATTTTTTTATGGTTGAAGGGAGAATGTTTTATAACATGGAGTCCAAATATTTCTTTAACATGCTTCAGAAAATCTGTTTCCTCCATTTCTTCCTCCAGCTCACCATACATCCCTAATCCGGCATGATGATTTTTATTATCCAGACTGTATATCTGGTGAGCTACTTCTTCGTAAGGATGCGCAGCTTTCATAGCACCTACAATCTGCCCCTGTTTAAAGCTTTCAAATATCACGGAAATCATATCTTCATCAGCATTTTCGCGAATCCCCTGTTGCCCGGAAAACGGACTTGATCCTTCTACCGGTCTGAATGTTCCGTTACCATTCACTGTAAAACTGCATTCGTCATAAAACCCTATACTTCCGGCTCCTGCAGAGAACATGGCTTCTTTCACTTTTTCTGAATATTCTTTGGGAACAAAGACCGTAAGTTGTTTCAAATTGTTTTCTTTGGGCTGAAGAATTCGCATGTTCTTTAATCCCAGTTGGCGGCATATTCCATAATTCACTCCAAAGAAATCATTATCAAAAGCCGTATGAATGGCATAAATAGCTATTTTATTTTCAATTGCTTTTAAAACTGCTCTTTCTACATAGTTCTTTCCTGTTAAAGATTTCAAACCGGAAAATATAATAGGATGAAAGCACACTATCAGGTTGCAATTCTTCTGAACAGCCTCTTCCACAACATTTTCCAAAGCATCATGACACACCAGGATCCCACTCACATCCCGATCCGGAACACCGCAAAGCAATCCGACATTATCAAAATCCTCTGCCTGTTTTATACTTATTTCCTCTTCAATTTTTGAAATTACAGTTTTTAGCTTCATAACTCTGTTTTTACAGTTACAGCGAAGATATTAATTTTACCAACTTCTGAAAAAATAAAAGCAATAAAAAACCGGCAGCTATCGGCCGGTTTGAATTGAAAAGAATATAATTAATCTTTAAAAAGTGATACTCTCGTAAAAGAATCTATTACTGCAGCACAATTTATATCTGACTCAAGGAAGAGCTGATAGCCCCTTCCCGGATCAAGGCTGGCCTGATCAGCAATGGTATAGAAGTAGAAAGTAAGAATATTTCCTATACCTCCCGAACCACTTGGAACAAGCTGAATCGAATTGATCTCAAATCCCGAATCAGGGTTTTTAAAGGTTGCTTTTACGGATCCCGAAGAATTAGAACCTGGAGTAACATTTACAATTGCTCTCCAGATATGGACCTGTCCATAAATTTCATTTTCTCTCCACTTGCCGGTAGCAGCCGTATAGATGTTTGCCGTAATTCCGGGAAAAGGAACTGTAGTTTCCGGCCAGCTTGTTGTAGGACTTGCTGCAAAAACCAGGGGTACGGCGTAAAACACCTGAACCCTGGGACCATAACCGCTTCCGGAGGCGGTTAGGTTGAGAGATGGTTTTACATTTGCGTTTCCAGAATTTACCTTAACGACCCCGTCGTTACCAGCCTGAGAAGATGTGGGAACAAAAAGCTGCCTCCAGAGGATGCCATCCCAGTACTGGAAATTATTCGACGTTGTATTAAAAATTAAGGTTCCTGTGGTAAGACTAGCATTCGCAACACCAACAGGTGGTACTGTTGCAACATTATTATCAGCAAGGTTGGTATCTCTCTCGCTATCTGTAAGACGAGGAATAAGAAGCCCTTTCTGATTAGAGACAATATCCAATACTGATGCTCCGTTAGGAGTTGTTGTATTAATCCCAACCTGAGCATATATGATACTATATAAGAAGATTGGAATAAAAGAAGTTAATAATTTTCTCATGATATCAGATTTTGTATGTTAAAATTACAAACTACCAGAAAAAAAATGTTAAAAAATAAATTTTTATATGTCATTTCTTATCCGTATTTTACAAAATATAATACATTGAAAGTCATACAATTAACTATAAATAACTCCCCTTTCAATGATCAAAAAAATTTTTAACATTTGAAAATTCTTTTAACGATACTATTTTTACATTATACTGAATTGAAATTATTAACTTCGCTGTGAAATAAACAGGCTTAAATGGAAAGAGAACACAACCTTATTCCTGAAGATACACTCTGGAAAAGATTCCTTTACAGAATAATTTACCGCTCGGATACCAGACTCGGAAAACTCTTCGATATCATATTATTATCCTTAATTCTGTTAAGTACAGCCATTATTATGATGGAAAGTGTACCAATGCTGGATAAAAGGTTTCATTATACCTTTTTGGTTCTTGAATGGATTATTTCCATTTTCTTTACCATTGAATATTCTATGCGTATCGCTGTGGTAAAAAACAAAAAAAATTATATTTTCAGCTTCTTTGGGATCATTGATTTTTTAGCGTTGGTTCCTTTCTACCTTAGTTTCTTCTTTCCGGTTACCAAATATTTTCTCATTTTCAGAATGCTGAGAATGTTGAGGATTTTCAGAATCTTCAACCTTCTGGATTTTATGAATGACGGTTATCTCATTGTCCGGGCATTAAAAAACAGTTCCAGAAAGATCTATATATTTCTCCTTTTCCTGATTATTTTCTCAGTTATTGTAGGATCACTTATGTTTATGGTGGAAGGTGGCCGAGAAGGATTTGAAACCATTCCCCAATCTATCTACTGGGCTGTAGTTACGGTAACCACGGTAGGTTATGGAGATGTATCCCCCATTACCCCGATGGGGAAATTCTTTGCAGTGGTTCTCATGCTGGCAGGTTATTCCATTATCGCAGTACCTACAGGGATTGTAACTGCAGAAATGCGGAATAAAAGACAGAACCTGGAAAAAGTATGCGACCGATGTGGAAACGAAGATATTGATGATGATGCAAGATACTGCAAACAGTGTGGCAAGAAATTAGCTTGATATTTGGTATTCATTTAATCTATTAACCAAATACCACAAAATCATGGAACCAAAAAAGAAAAACAAACCCAATAGCCTGGTCATTATCCTTTTTGCTTTAGTTGTACTGATGGTTGTTGTTTATTTTATTCTTGTAACATTTTTCCCAACTGTGTTTGACCTTATGAATACAGGAGATATACAACCGGTACCTGATAAGTGATTGGGTTAAAAAGAGCTAGACAGTATATTTCAATAAAGATGGGCAAAATTGGTCCATCTTTTATTTTTACAGGTTTCCCGTTTTAATAAAGAATCCATATTCCACATTTACAAAACAATTCCTTATCCTGATACTTTCTTCTTAGTAATTAACCACTTGTTTTGTCTGTATCTGCCACAGGTAGCAAAAAATATAATTAAAAAGCAGCAACCAAATAGTTGCTGCTTAGGTTATAATGGAAAATAGTAATTTTTATTTTCTGATTATTTTAATGGTCTGCTTAGATCCGTCTTTCATGTTTAATACGGCTAAATACATCCCTTGTTTTAAATCACCTAACTGTAGCACTGAAGAAGGGGATTCAACAGTTTTAACCAATCTTCCTGCAAGATCAATAATTGATACTGATTTTACCTTAGAAACATCAGAAATATTTACAATATCAGTAAATGGATTAGGGTGCAGTTTGACAGCTTTATCCTTAAGTTCCGTTTCTGATGTGGCAAGGTTTGCAGCCTGATAAACAAAATCGTCAATCAGTACACTGTTCGCCGGAGATCCTGTATGTTTAAGAACAAGTTTGTTTACTCCAGCAGGAACTCCCGTAATGTTCAGGGTATAATCATCCACTGTTGTCGTTCCTGAAGCAGTATATGATCCGATTTCAACAAACGTAGAAGTATCTGAAGGATTTGTCAGATAACCGATCTGAACTACCCCGCCGGCAGTATAATTGGCTCTTCCTTTGAATTTAATCACAAAGTTATTGGATTGCAGATTAGCCAGTTCCGGAGTAGATATCATCCCTGTACTTGAACCTGAAGTATAAATATACAGTCCGTTTGGAGTGCTTATTGCAGAGCCTGTACCGGCACTTGCATACGCCATAACTTTTGCATATCCTGCATTAGATCCTATACTTGTCCAGCAGGCAGGAAGTCCGTTTTCAGCTGTTGAATCGAAATTTTCATTCAGAGACTGTGCTGTAACACAAGCTGTAACAAAGCTGGCAGAGGCAGACCAGACACTGATATCTGTAGTAGTACAGTGAGATCTTACCCATACATAATATAAAGTAGCAGGATTCAATCCACTGATTGTCTGAGACGTTCCGGAAACCCCTGATAATAGAGGTACAGTAGATGCTGTTGGAGCTGTACCTGATGTACTGTAATAAATATCATATCCACTCGCCGGAGGTGTAGTAGAAGCTGTCCAGGAAACATCAGCGGTGTCCGTTGCGATATTTGAAATCGTAACTGCAGTTGGGCTGATACATGTTGGTGGGGTTGTTACATTCAAGGTAAAGTCCACATAGTTTCCATATGGAGCCGGCCCACAAGCTGTAATCGCCCCACTATAAGACACTCCAAATCTTGCTCTGTAGTTACCCAATGCCTGACCCGCAGGAATTGCAAATGACCCCGTTGAAGTTGCAGAATAAGATGTTGTGGCAAGCATTCCTTCCCCATTATCTGCAAAATCAAGGTCATTATTCCAGTCTACCCAGATATAATAATAATATGTACTGCCCCCGGAAGCTTTTAACAAATAATCAATATTTCCACCCGGTGTTCCTGAAAATACCGTAGCTGCATTATCCGTATAGGCAGAATATTGTGATGCGGTATAACCCAGGTTACTATAACCTACTGTATTGGTTGTGATGTTATTCAGGTAATATGTTGTACTGGAACTACCTCCGGTAGGAACACAATATCCTGTGTATAGGTTTACCGGTGTACTCCACGCACTCTGATCAGATGAGCTGCATTTTGACCTTACCCAGATATAATAATTTGTATTGGCTGACAATCCCGGAATGTCTGAAGTTGTATTGGAAATTCCTGTCAGGATTGGTACAGTTGAAGAAGTAGGGTTGGTATTTGAAGTACTGTAATAAATCTCATATCCATTTGCCGGAGCAGTAGATGGAGCAGTCCATGAAACAGATGCAGAATTTGCTGTAAAGCCTGTAATATTAAGAGCTGTAGGAGACATACAGGTAGGAGGTGTAATCACGTCCAGGGTAAAATCTACATAATTTCCATATGGAGCCGGTCCGCAAGCCGTAATTGCTCCGCTGTACGAAACTCCGATTCTGGCCTTATAACTTCCTAACGCCTGGCCTGCAGGGATTGCAAATGACCCGGTTGAGGTTGCAGAATATGTAGTTGTGGCAAGCATTGTTTCATCAGCATCATTAAAATCCAGATCTTTATTCCAGTCTACCCAGATGTAGTAATAATAAGTACTTCCTCCTGCTGTTTTTAGAGAATAATCAACATTTCCACCAGCTATACCTGAAAAAGAAACTGAAGAATTATCAACATAAGCAGTATATGAAGAAGCTGTATAGCTCAGGTTCGTAAAGCCTGGTGTAGACGTTGTAATATTATTTAAATAGTAAGATGTTGAGCTGGCCCCGCCTGTTGGAACACAATATCCTGTGAAAACATATATTGGTCCGGCCCATGAACTTTTATCTGATGTACCGCAGCTCGATCTAACCCAGACATAGTAACCTGTATTAGCATTAAGTCCGTTTATTGTTTCTGACGTTGTAGTAATCCCCGTCAGTACTGGCGCAGTAGTAGATAATGGTGCCGTGTTCGAGGTACTGTAATAAATATCATAACTAGCGGGTGCTGTAGCCGGTGCCGTCCATGAAACACTTGCTGAGTTAGCCGTTACTCCACCGGGAGTCAGTGCTGTAGGCGCATAACAGGATCCTGTTTGTGTCAGTTGTATATCATCCAATGTAAGATACCAGTCTGAATTACCTGTATTGGCCGGAGTTCTGTTTCCTGTAATCCTGAATCTGAAATCAGAATCTACCGGAACTGCTCCGGCAGGAATTGCTCCTGTAAAAGCAGTACAACTCGTCACCGGATCTGTAAAATCAACCTGAGAACCAATTAAATTCCATGTTGTTCCTCCATCAGCAGAATACTCAACCCGCATATTCCCAGTTACAACATAAGACGAACCATAAGGTTTTGCAGAATAATTAAATGATACATCAATTTGCTGTCCACTTGACATGGTAGAGCTATACATCATATAAGACGATGCATTTGAACCCGTCCCATACAATTCTTTTCTTGCCGCTCCGCTTCCGTTGCAATAATAAGAACTGGATGTAGTTCTTGTAAAAGCTGCCGAAGCTGTTGACCAGCCTGCCGGGGGAAAAGTAGAGGTGTCAAATCCCTCATTCACCACAATTTGTGCAGATGCCCCTATTCCTAAGGACATCATACAAGTCAATAGAAGTTTTCTCATATATAGTAGATAAAATTACGGAGCTAATTTAAATAATATTTAACATAAATACTCAATTAAATAAAAATCAACAACTAATGAATAATATTTATAAGATATTTTTAATTAAAATTAAACAAGTATTTGATTTTAATATTTTATCATCAAACTATGAAAAATATTAAAGTACTATATATCAATCAATTACAAATAAACCAATATTATTTTTCTTCTTAACAATATGAATTTAACATAAAATAATTATTAAAAAAAAATTAATAAATCATATAAAGCTCAATAAAAAAAGTGGCAAAAAAGCCACTTTTTCAGATATTTATATTCCAGTTTTAATCAGTTAAGATAAAATTCGTACTTATTGAGTAATTGAATTTCTTTGATCAGATCTCCATTAAGATCCACTGAATGTTTCATTGACTGAACTTCAATATGTGAATCATCTTCAATATTCTTAATGAAAAATTTCAACTTCTGATTTCCTTTATTCCTGTCAAGAACCGTCCTGAAAAAATCAAGATCTTCAGGCCTTACATCCATAACATCCATCACCAAGGATATACTTTTTGCAAACCTTTCAAACGCTTCCTGAAGCTCAATAACATCATTAACATTTACAAAAACCCGCCCATCCTTTACCTGTGCAAATTTTATCTTAAAAATAACAAACCTCTGAACTTCAAGCTTTTCCTTTAATCTCATATAGTCCCTGTCTCCAAGTCTGAAAGAGTATGATCCTGAATAATCTTCCAGCGTAACAAAAGCAACTTTTTCACCACTCCTGAAGCCATCCTGTACTCTATATTCAGTAATTAAACCGGCAACCGTATACTCCTTTCCTCCGCCTCCATTCTCTCTTTCTTTCTGCATCGTTTTCCAATCTTTCTTTTTCTCTTCAAACAATTCTTCCTGTTTGTTACTAAAGGCTTGCTCTTTATAAGGATCTACCTCATCGAGGTTTAAAAACGAGAAAGTTCCTTTTGGTTCTGCTTTTTTTGTAACCTCCTCTATGATTTCTTCATCTCCGGCAGACATTTCATCAGATATTATTTCCGTAATATCCACTGTTTCGTCCTGTGAATCTGCCTCTAAAACAGCGGGTTCATCAGTAACAATCTTTTCCTCTTCATCTTTTTCAAGAACAGCTTTCTTTGAAAGCTGCCCCTGCATAAACTGGAACTGATATTTAAATTCATCCAGCGGATGTGCAGAAAGGTAGAAACCGATAATTTCTTTTTCCTTATTAAGTTTATGCATATTAGGCCACTCAGGACAAGGAGCCAATTTAGGTTGCTCAATCTGAACCTCCTCTGCAAAATCAGCAAAAAGAGAATGCTCCATTTCATTCTTACTTTCCTGAAAACTCTGACCATACCTGATTAGTCTTTCAAGATTGGTTTTTCCTGCCATATCAATATCAAAATATTGTCCCCGATGGAAGGAATCCAATTCATCAAATGCTCCCGCAAGCACTAAACTTTCCGCAACCCTTTTGTTCATCTGGGAAGGCAGGATCCGTTCAAAGAAATCATAAATATTTTTAAATCTTCCATTTTCCCTCTCTTTTGTAATTGCCTCGCTCGGCCCTTCCCCAATTCCTTTAATTGCACCTAATCCGAAACGGATCTGTCCTTTTTCATTTACAGAGAATTTATATTGCGATTCATTAACATCCGGTCCTAAAACATCTACTCCCATACTTTTACAATCCTCCATAAACATAGTAATTGCATCTGTATTGTTAATGTTATTACTCATCACACTCGCCATATATTCAGCAGGATAATTTGCCTTCAAAAATGCAGTCTGATAAGCAATAAATGCATAACATGTGGAGTGAGATTTATTGAATGCATATTCTGCAAAAGCTTTCCAGTCATTCCAGATTTTCTCCAATCTTTCTTCATTCAGGTTATTTTTCCTACCTCCTTCAATGAACTTAGGATACATTTTGTTCAGGACATCAATCTGCTTTTTACCCATGGCCTTTCTTAAAGTATCCGCTTCACCTTTGGTAAAATTGGCCAGCTTCTGGGATAAAAGCATTACCTGCTCCTGATAAACGGTAATCCCATAGGTTTCTTTTAAATATTCCTCTGTTTCAGGTAAATCGTAAACGATTTCCTCAATACCATGTTTCCTGTTGATGAAGTTTGGAATATATTTGATCGGACCCGGCCGGTATAAAGCGTTCATTGCAATAAGATCAGCAAAAACCGTCGGCTTAAGCTCCCTCATATATTTTTGCATCCCGGGACTTTCATACTGGAAAATCCCTACTGTTCTACCTTCTTTAAATAACTGATAGGTCTTGGCATCATCAAGCGGAATAAGATCCGGATCAATATCCACCCCATGCCTTGCTTTTACCAGCTTCAGCGCATCCTTGATGATGGTCAGGGTTCTCAGCCCCAGGAAGTCCATCTTCAGAAGACCTGCACTTTCTGCCACAGAGTTGTCAAACTGAGATACTAAAATATCGGCATCCTTCGCAGCAATTGTTACCGGAACCAGGTTACTTACATCCTCCGGAGTGATAATTACCCCACAGGCATGAATACCTGTATTCCTGATACAGCCTTCCATCTTTTTTGCACTTGCAAGCACATCGTGACGGGCATCAGACGGACTCTCCAATACATATCTCATTTCATCAACAAGCATCTGTTCCTCCGGCTTCAATTTATCATATTTTGCCAATGCTTTTGCAATATTCATCCCCGGTGTAGAAGGAATCAGCTTGGCAATATTATTGGTATCAGGAATGGGAACATCCAGTACCCTTCCGGCATCTTTGATGGCTGATTTTCCACCAAGAACCGAATAAGTAATGATCTGTGCAACCTGACTTTGACCATATTTTTCAATAACCCATTTGATAACCCGGTCCCTTCCCTCATCATCAAAGTCAATATCAATATCAGGCATCGATACTCTCTCCGGATTCAGAAATCTCTCAAAAAGGAGATCATATTTAATCGGATCCACATTAGTAATCCCAATACAGTATGCTACAGCCGATCCGGCAGCAGACCCCCTTCCGGGGCCCACCCAAACACCCATTTTACGGGCTTCATTACAGAAATCCTGTACAATAAGAAAATATCCCGGATAACCTGTATTGGCAATTACTTCCAGTTCAAAGTCAAGACGCTCTTTGATTTCATCAGTAATTTTCTCATACCTCTTTCTGGCTCCTTCATAGGTAAGATGTGTCAGATAAGCCATCTCACCTCTTTTTCCACCATCTACCTCATCTTCTGCATGAATAAACTCCTCAGGAATATCAAATTTCGGAAGAAGAACATCTCTTTTTAAGGTATAAGGCCTGAATTTTTCAAAAAACTCTTCATAAGCCTCAAAAGCATCCGGATATGCAAGAAAAGCTTCTTTTATTTCGTCTGAATTCTTAATATAATATTCACCTGTTGCTAGCCCTCTCCTTTTACCAAACCCCTTACCAATAGGTGTAGAAAGTTTTTCACCATCTTTGATGCAACTTACAATATCCTGGATATTCGCATCATCTTTATTGGTGTAAAAAGTTTCATTCTGCGCTAAAATCTTAACATTATATTTATCTGCCAGATATAACAAAACCTCATTTAAGTGCTCCTCTTCCGGCAGTTTATGATTCTGAAGCTGAACATAAAAGTCATCTTCAAAGGTATCTTTCCACCATTTGAAAAGCTCTTCACCTTTCTGTTCACCGGTATTTAAAATAGCATCAGGAATATCTCCCATAATTCCAGAGGTCAGGGCTATAACTCCCTCTTTATACTGAGCAATCAGCTCCCTGCTAACCCTTGGCACTCCAAAATAAAATCCTTTTAAAAATCCGATACTTGAAAGTTTAGCCAGATTTTTATATCCGTTAAAATCTTTGGCGAGAAGAACCACCTGTGTTCTTCTGTCAGGATCATCTTTAGTAAACTGTTTCTGCTCGTAGCGGTCCGAAATATAAAATTCGCATCCTACAACAGGGATCAAAGGTTCGGAAACAGGCTCTTCTTCATTAAAATCTTCTCCTTTCTCCTCTGCCTCCAGCTTCTTTGCTAAATATTCTTTATGTTTTTTTGCACGGTCTGCATTCGCTCCTTCAACTGCGGAAACAAACTTGAAAGCCCCCATCATATTACCCAGATCTACCATACCGACTGCCGGAAAATTTTCCTCAGAAGCTTTTTTAATCAGATCACTGATACTTGAAGTAGCTGTTAATGTAGAGAAAACACTATGATTATTGAAGTTGAAATATTTACCTAAATCAATTTCATCAATACTTCCAAAATCCTGCTGTTTTTTCTTATTATGAAAATCAGCAACCTGTCTTCGGATAACAATACCGAAAGGTTTGATAGGATCAGGATAAAGGCTTTTAAAATAAGCAAGCTGGTCTTCTGAAATTTTAAGTATTTCAGAAGGAACCACCCCAATTCTTACCATCTCAAAGAAGACCTGTGCTGTAGCATTTACGTCGGCTGCAGCGTTGTGAGCTTCATCAAATTTATTTCCATACAGTTTTTCATACAGTTCTTCCAGCTTTGGGGGTTTAAATCTACCGCCTCTACCGCCTCCAAGCTGACAAAAATCTGTTCCCAGAATCATCGTATCAGCCCGCGGCTTTTCCTGTAAGTTATCTTTTAAACTTTTCCTGAAAAACTCTGCTCCTACAATGTTATAATCAAATTCAACATTATGTCCTGAAACAACCCTTACCCTTTCCAGGACACTGGAAAATTCTTCTAATACCTCCTGAAGATCACGGCCTTCTTCATTCGCAATTTTTGTTGTAATTCCGTGGATTCTGGCTGCATTAAAGGGGATATCATAACCTTCCGGTTTAATAATATAATCCTGGTTTTCAATTAAATTCCCATCATCATCATGCAGCTGCCATGCAATCTGAACCATTCTTGGCCAGTTGTCCGAATCGGAAAGCGGTGCATTGAAATTTTTTGGTAGTCCGGTTGTTTCTGTGTCAAAAATTAAATACATACAATGTTCTAACTTTTTTATAAAAAAGAGAATGTAAAGTTACTTCATTTTTTGTAATTTATAACACGAGATCGTATTTAAACTGTTATTAAAAAATCATCAAATAAAATATTTTTATAAAAATTAAAATCAAACAAAGAAAAGCTGATGAATATAATTAAAAATAAATTAAAAAAACAGAATAACTATCACAAAATATGATTTTTAAATATTTTAACATATATTTGAACCTATATTTTATTTAACATTTTAATAATTATCATGAAGAAACATTTACTTTTGGTCAGCACTTTAGCCATTACACTGATAAGTGCGCAAAACAATGAAGGATTAAAAAGAGAGTTAGAGAGACAAAACAAAGAGAATACTGAAAAGTTTGACTCTTATGTAGCAAAACATTATGGAGCAAATAGAGATTCTGAAACCTTAAAAGAAATTGAAGAAAAAAGAGCGAACCTTGCAGGATTCCAGCCAGACGGAAAACCGTACTTTTACAGTAAAGAAGATCAAAGACAGGTTTTCAACACCAATGCAGACGCACTGAATACAGCTGGAGGAGTTCCTGGTTTAGCAGGGTCTTTTAACGGAGAAGGAATAAAATATACAGTATTTGATGGGGGACGGGTTTACGCTGCCCATCCTGCGTTTGCCAACATCCCCAACAGAATTACCAATAAGGAAGCCAGTACAAATCCATACAGTGGACACGCAACAGGAGTATCAGGTTTTATCGGTAGTATATCAAAAACAATTAGCGGGACTGTAGGCGGTGTACCTGTATCAGGAGATATCAAAGGAGTTGCAACAGCTTCTACTATTGATTCATATAGATTTGCAACTACAACTTTACCAGGAAACACAGCCACAAGTACTGTTTACCAAAAGATCCTTACAGCAGCTCCAAAAATTTCCAACCATTCCTATGGGACAAACCAAGGCTGGGATGTTGCTACAGTAAATGGAGCAAATGCATGGGTCTGGAATGGAGCGTTTTCCAGCCCTAACACATCATATGATTTACAGGGTACTTATTTTGGAGATGATCAGAATTATGACAATATAGTTTATAATAATCCATCCTATGTAATTGTTAAATCTTCAGGAAACTATTATGGTTATGGACCGGCTTATCCTGGTACTTCCGCATTCCCTAAATATTATACTGATGACAATGACAATGAAGTTCAATTTGCAGCCACTGATACTTTACCTCAAACAAATTGCGCATTAGGATATGACTGTATTGGTCCTGGGTCTCTTGCAAAGAATATCATTGTAGTAGGGGCTACAGATGTAATTTCAACAAATAACTTCAGATACACTGCTCCTGCTGATGTTGTACACTCTGACTATAGTAGTGCCGGTCCAAGAGATGATGGAGGAATTAAACCGGACATTTCAACAACGGGAACAGATGTGTTTTTAGCATCAACTACAGCTGCGGGAAGTACAGAATATGACTATGGAAGCGGAACATCTTACTCTGCACCTGTGATAACAGGAGTTATCGGACTATGGATGCAGATTTACAAACAGCTGTTCAGTAATGCAGAGCTTAATGCTGCTTCTGCTAAAACCCTGATGATTCATTCTGCTGCTGAAGCAGGAAATATAGGTCCTGATCCATTGTTCGGATGGGGATACATTGACGCGAAAAAAGGAGCCGAACTTTTAGTTGGAAAATCAAATAATAGTGTAATATTCAATACAGAGACCCTAAACAATAATACTACTCATACTAAAATGGTGAAAGCTGCAGGAAATGCACCACTTAAAGTAACAATCTCATGGATTGATCCTGCTTACAAATTACCGGCAAACATTACCTGGGCAGACGCCTACAATAACAGATCTTCCAGACTTGTTAATGACCTGGATGTCAGAATTACTGATATGGAGACCAACACTGTATATCTGCCTTGGAAGCTTAATGCAACCAGTCCAAATACAGCTGTTAAAGGAGATAATACAGTTGACAATGTAGAACAGGTTATAGTGGATACCCCTGTATCAGGCAGAAATTATAAAATTGAAATTTCACATAAAGGAACATTAAAAAACAATGCCACTCCGAGCGCAACAGCTCCTCAGGATTATTCAATTATTGTTACAGGATTTAATGAAGTTTTAGGAACCAAAGAATCAGCTTCAGTATTAAATACGCTTACCGTTGCTCCTTCTATTACAAAGAATACCACCAACATCTTAAAAGCTCCTAAAAAATCAGCTTTCACGGTGTATGATATGTCCGGCAAAAAGCTACAAAGCGGAATAGTTAACAGCGATAGTGAAACTGTTGACCTATCTACGTATGCAAAAGGAATCTACCTTATTGAAGTAAGAACAGATAAAGAGACTATTTCGAAAAAAGTAATTAAAGAATAGTCAGCTATAACATCATTTTATTACAAAATACTAACAGTTGTTAGTATTTTGTTTTTTTATGTATATTTGCTTCCTATGGAAAATACACTTCACGAAAAAGTTTCTCAGGACATATTACTTAAAGCGTATAATCATATGATGCTGGCTAAAGCAATGGCCGATATTTATGAAGAAAACAGGAATATATGCAAGTATGTTCACAGTACTTCAAGAGGACATGAAGCCATCCAGCTGGCAACAGCCTATCAATTAAAAAAAGAAGACTGGATTTCTCCGTATTACAGGGATGAGAGCATTCTTTTGGGCATTGGCTTTGAACCTTATCAGCTAATGCTTCAGCTCCTTGCTAAAGCTGAAGATCCTTTTTCAGGAGGAAGATCCTATTATTCTCATCCATCCAGCAAAGATGAAGATAAGCCAAAAATTATCCATCAAAGTTCCGCTACTGGTATGCAGACCATTCCAACAACCGGGGTTGCACAGGGAATTAAATACATCCAGGACTTCAATCTCCGGGATTTTGAGAATGATCCGGTTGTAGTATGCAGCCTTGGAGACAACTCTGTGACTGAAGGTGAAGTTAGTGAAGCACTACAATTTGCAGCATTACACCAGCTTCCGATCATATTCCTTGTTCAGGATAATGAATGGGGTATTTCAGTGACCAAAGATGAAGCAAGAACCTGTGATGCCTATGATTTTGTAGCAGGATTCACAGGATTAAGCAGAATGAGAGTTGACGGTACCGATTTCGTGGAGAGTTTTGAAGCCATGAAAAAAGCTGTCGACTTTGTCAGAACAGAAAGAAAACCTTTGGTTGTCTGTGCGAAAACGGTTTTAATCGGCCATCATACCTCAGGAGTAAGAAGAGAATTTTACAGGGACGAAGAAGACTTAATAAAACATAGAGCTAAAGATCCGGGAGAAATCCTTAGAAAACAACTGATTGAATCAGGTGCAGACGAGGATCTTTTAAAACAAATCACCAAAAAGGCGCGTCTTGAAGCTGAAGAAGCTTTTGAAAGAGCTAAAAATGCAGAAGATCCAAAGCCGGAAACGGTAATGCAACACGTTTTTGCTCCTACTCCGGTTACTGAAGAAGTTGGAACCCGTGAGCCGGCTAACGGAGAAAAAATTGTTATGGTAGATGCTGCGATTCATGCCATACAGGAAATCATGTGGAAACACCCTGAAGCACTTCTTTACGGACAGGATGTAGGAGAAAGAATCGGTGGAGTTTTCCGTGAAACCGTAACTTTAGGGAAAAAATTCGGAAGCAAGAGAGTATTCAATACAGCCATTCAGGAAGCCTATATCATTGGTTCTACGGCAGGAATGAGTGCTGTAGGACTAAAACCGATTGTTGAAGTTCAGTTTGCTGATTATATCTATCCGGGTATCAACCAGCTTATCACAGAAATTTCAAAATCCAGCTATTTAAGTGGCGGAAAATATCCGGTCAGCAATATTATCAGGGTTCCTATCGGAGCCTATGGAGGAGGTGGACCATACCACAGCGGCAGTGTAGAAAGTATTCTGGCCAATATCAAAGGGATCAAAATAGCTTATCCGAGTAATGCGGCAGATTTCAAAGGATTATTAAAGGCTGCCTACTATGATCCGAATCCGGTTATAATGCTTGAACATAAAGGTTTATATTGGAGTAAAGTTCCGGGAACCGAGGATGCAAAAACTATAGAGCCTGCCGAGGATTATATTCTTCCGTTTGGAAAAGGCAAAATAATCATCGAAGCAGACAAAGAAGAAACAGAAAAAGGCAGATCCTTGTTGGTCGTTACCTATGGAATGGGAGTTTACTGGGCAAAAGAAGCTGCTAAAAGCTTTAATGGAAAAGTTGAAGTTATTGACTTGAGAACATTAATTCCTCTGGATGAAGAACTTGTCTTTGAAAGAGTAAAAATCCACGGAAAATGCATCGTTCTGACTGAAGAGCAGCTTAACAATTCCTTCGCAGAAGCATTTGCACATCGGATTTCGAAAAACTGTTTCAGATATCTGGATGCTCCGGTGGAAACGATGGGATCCTTAGATGTTCCTGCTGTTCCCATCAACCTGGTTCTCGAAAAAGAAATGCTTCCCAATGCCGGAAAGCTCTCCGAAAAGATTGAAGAAATGCTTAAATATTAACTTCCATAAATTACAACCTCTGAAAACCAGAGGTTTTTTTTATGCATTTTTTTATTATTTTTATTAAGATTATAAATCTTAGTATCAACCCATTAAAACCTAATAAACCAGAATCATAACCCCGGGCAGACAATTTAAAAGGATCTTACCACAGTTTGGTACTTATTTTGTCCGTACACGCAAAACACAATCCTATTATGATCACAACCAAATACGTTAATTACAGACAGGTTCTCAATCTATCCGGTATACACCTTATCTTAATATCAATCTGGTGTACACTGATTGCTATACTCTTTTATTTTTTTAACTGGCATTGGATGACCATTCCATGGGTACCTGTGGCACTGATTGGTACTGCAGAAGCATTTTTAGTTGGTTTCAAAAACAACCAGGCTTATGACCGACTTTGGGAGGCAAGAAAAATATGGGGCGGAATTGTAAATTCAAGCCGTTCATTTGCATCGATGGTTTATGCCTTTGATACCAAAAATGAAAAAATCGGAACTTTTGATCTTGAAGACCGCAAAAAAAGAATTGTCAATCGTCATATCGCATGGCTATATACTTTCCGGGAACAGCTTCTGATCCCAACGGAATGGGAACATATCAGTACAGAAAATAATAAATTCGGAAATATTGACCTTAGAAGAAACAGGCTCATCAAAGCAGGATTTCCTGATTATGGAAGAGCGCCTATTTTTCTGCATAAATATCTTTCAGAGGAAGAATATGACCTTAAAGACCATTATATGAATTTTGCTACTTATCTCATATCCCAACAGGCAAAAGACATCAATGAGCTGAAAAACATGGATGCCATTACGGATTTTAACCAGACACAGCTTCAAAATTCACTCAATGATTTTTATGGGTTTCAGGGACAGGCGGAAAGAATCAAAAAATTCCCTTCTCCAAGACAGTTTGCAAGTACAGCATTTGTCTTCAATATTCTTTTTATAACATTACTGCCATTAGGCTTAGTGAATGAATTCGCAAAGCTGGGCGACTGGGGAATCTGGACCTCAATTCCATTCTGTATCATCATCGGGTGGATCTATATTATCATGGAGCTGGTAGGAGATTATTCCGAAAACCCTTTTGCCGGATTGATGTTTGACGTTCCAATGCTTTCTATTTGCAGAAGTATTGAAATTGACCTCCTTCAAATGGGAGGAGAAACAGACCTTCCCGATCCTATATCTTCTAAAAACGGAGTTTTGGTGTAAATTGTGGATCTCGGAACATAAATACATCCATACCAAAATCAAAAGACTTCACTACTTTATCGACAAAATCAACAATAACAGGTACAACAGCAATTAATTAGATTCATTTATAAATTAATTGCTGTTGTATTTTTCACCTCAGAGATCATAAATGAACTGTGTGTACTTGCAATATGCTGAAGTGTTGTAAGCTTTGTCAACATAAAATTACGATAGTCCTCTATATTCCGAACTCCGATTTTAAGAATATAATCATAATCTCCGCTTACATGGAAGCATTCCGTTACTTCCCGAAGATTCATGACCTCTTTCTCAAACTGCAATACAAATTCTTTCTTATGCTGTGTCAGCTTTACATGACATAGAACAATAAAGTTCCTGTGAACCTTACTTCTATCCAGCAATGCCACATATCTGGAAATCACACCTGCATTTTCCAGTTTTTTCACCCGTTCATAAACAGCTGTCACAGATAATCCCAGTTTGCCGGACAATTCTTTGGTGGTTTGCTTACAATCTTCCTGTAGAAACAAAAGGAGTTTTTTATCAATTTCATCAAGTTCCATAGATAATTTTTTGGTAAAAAATTAATATTACCGAATATACTAAATATATTTTCTAAATAAACATCAATTCACAGTTTTATATTCTATAAATTCAAATTTATATTGTAATAATTATGAAAATAATGCAATTTAGGCAAATAAATAAACAACGCTTATGGAAAACTTTAACGCAGCCAACGAGATTCAGGATCTTCAGTATTTTGGTGAGTTTGGAGGAGTAAACCCATCAATTTCTGACAGCTCTACGTATACCTTTCTGTCAGCAAAAACAATGTTTGATACTTTTGAAGGAAATGCGGAAGGATGCTATCTTTATTCCAGACATTCATCACCGATGAACCTTTATTTAGCTCAGGCACTTGCTAAACTGGAAAATACAGAGTCAGCCAACGTAACAGCTTCCGGAATGGGTGCCATTACTTCTGTTCTGATGCAGATATGCAAAAGCGGTGATCATATTATTTCCAGCAGGACCATTTACGGGGGAACTTATGCTTTTCTTAAAAACTTTTTCCCATCATTTAATGTGCAAACATCTTTTGTAGACATTGGTAACTTTGAAGCCATTGAAAATTCCATAAATCCGAATACAAAAGTTATATATTGTGAAAGTGTAAGTAATCCACTTCTGGAAGTTGCTGATCTCAGAAGGCTTTCAGAAATATGTAAAAAACATAATCTGAAGCTGGTTGTAGATAACACTTTCTCCCCTCTTTCAATTTCTCCTAAACTTCTTGGGGCTGATATTGTTATCCATAGCTTAACCAAATTTATCAACGGAAGCAGTGACACCGTAGGTGGTGTTTATTGCGGAACACAGGAATTTATTAACGACACTAAGAATGTAAATTCAGGAGCATGCATGCTTCTCGGCCCTACCATGGACAGTTTCAGATCTGCAAGTATTTTAAAAAACCTGAGAACACTGCACATCAGAATAAAGCAACATAGTTACAATGCCATGTATCTTGCAGAAAGATTCGAAAAAGACGGATTAAAGGTATCTTATCCGGGATTACCTTCCCATAAAAATCATGAATTAATGAAAAGCATGATCCATGAGGAATATGGCTATGGGGGATTATTGACTATAGACGCAGGCACAACGGAGAAAGCAAATGAACTGATGGAAATGATGCAAAAAGAAAATCTTGGCTATCTGGCGGTAAGCTTAGGCTTCTATAAAACCCTATTCTCTTGCTCCGGAAAATCAACGTCCTCCGAAATCCCGGAAGAAGAACGCGCTTCCATTGGTATTTCTGACGGACTGATCAGATTTTCCATAGGATTAGATCATGATATAAAGAGAACCTACCACAAAATGAAAGAATGTATACTTAAAGCAGGCATTCTTAACCATGAAAACATCTCTATATTCTAATTTATTGTTTAAAAATCGGCCGGATACCGGCCGCTTTTATTTTTTATAATAGTGGTGAGGAAAAGCTTCTTCCGGTTTCATCTTAAGCACATTCAGCAGTATCCAGGATTTTAAGAACCCATATCCGTAAGAAAACATCTGAATATAGGTAGAAATCACAGCCATACCGGCAATGCTTATATTTTTAGTCAGAAGCAATGCATGGAAAAATACCAGAAATGTATATAATCCATAAAAAGCAAGGATAATTCCTCTTCCCATAATAAAATATTCCAGAAATCCCATCACATATCCTAACATAAATAAGGTAGGAAATGCAAAAGAAATCTTCACATAATCAGGATGTCTCTGATTAAGAATGGGTCTTGCACAGCCAAACTGATAAACCTGTTTCGAGAATTTCCCAAAATCAACCCTGCGCTTGTGATAAACCGCAATATCATCAAAAAAAGCTGTGGTAAAACCGTTTTCCCAGAGAGTCATTGATAAATCCGGGTCCTCACCTATTCTCATTTCAGAAAATCCGCCTACTTTGTCAAAAACTTCTTTTTTAACCCCCATATTAAAGCTTCTGGGCTGAAACTTTGAAACCGCTTTCTTACTTCCCCTTATTCCTCCTGTTGTAAAAACAGAGGTCATGGAATATGAAATAGCTTTCTGCATCAGATTAAATCCTTTATGTGCTTTATCTGCCCCTCCAAACGCATCACAAGGAATAGTTATAATATCATTTTTAATATACTCAATATAATCTTTTTCAACGATGACATCACTGTCTACAAATACCAGCCACTCATTTGCTGCTTTTGCTGCTCCGTAATTCCTTGTCAGCCCGGGGCCAGAATTATCCTTCCTGAAATATTTAATATCCAGAATTCCATCAAAATTTTTAATGGTAGGCTTCAGATCGGTCAGAGAGCCGTCATCTACAATAATAATCTCGAACTCCTTATCCGTCTGCTGGGTAAGGGACGTCAGCAACTCAAAAAGTTCGTCTTTCCGGTTGTAAATGGCAACGACAATAGAAATAGTAGGCTTCAAATTGAAAATTTTTCAAAATTACTTATTCGCAGAACAACCTACAAACAGTTTAACAGCTTATTCAGAGAAATTAACGATGTTGAGTCTTATTCACCTTAATGAATGGAAATTACATATGAAATTCTGAGCCAAGTTATTTGACATTTTAAACAAAACAAACGCCAGAAATGCATCTTAATTTTGCCATAGAAATTTAAAACCAACGAAAAATGGAACCAATTATCAGCACATTGCAGCAACCTATTCAATCAGAATTTAATGCCTCTTCAACCGCCCGGGAAGTTATTAAAGGAATCGATCTTGCCGGAAAAACAGTGATCATTACCGGTGGTTATGCAGGAATCGGCCTTGAAACCACAAAAGCCCTTACTTCAGCCGGAGCCTATGTCATTATTCCTGCAAGAGATATTGAAAAGGCAGGAAAGAACCTTACAGGAATTAAAAACTTTGAACTTGAAAAAATGGACCTGATGGATCCGTCATCCATTGATGCTTTTGCAGAAAGATTTATCGCATCAGGCAGAATTCTGGATCTTCTCATTAATAATGCAGGAATCATGTGGGTACCGCTCCGCAGGGACAGCAGAGGTTTTGAATCCCAACTGGTTACCAATTATCTTGGACAGTTCCATCTTACTGCAAAATTATGGCCTGCTCTGAAAAAGGCAAATGGAGCAAGAGTTATCAGTGTTTCTTCATATGGACATCAGATGGCTCCTTTTGATTTTGAAGACCCGAATTTCGAAAAAAGAGATTATGATACACTTTCAGGATACGGACAATCCAAAACAGCCTGTAATTTATTTGCTGTAGCATTGGATAAAAGAGGAAAAGAATACAATATCAGGGCCTATTCTCTGCACCCCGGATCTGTATATGGTACTGATCTGGGCAGAGAAGAACCCATTGAGCTTTTTAAGCAGCTGGGAACGCATGATGAAAACGGAAATATCAAACCTGAAGTTCAGGCACGATTAAAAACTATTCAACAAGGTGCAGCTACGACAGTCTGGTGTGCTGTAAGTCCGCAGCTTAACGAAATCGGAGGGGTCTATTGTGAAAACTGTAATATTGCTGAAACAGACAGGGGGCAAATTGAACACAAATTTGATGAACCAGAAACCATTCGCGGGGTACAGCCTTATTCGATCGACAAAAACAATGCTGAACATTTATGGAAATTAAGCGAAGAAATGCTGGGATTCCGATTTGATACCAAATAGCTGTTTTTTTAAATACATTTGTAATGAAAAACTTTTGACAATGGATTTCCAGATACAATACCTTACACCAGATATCAAGCTTTCCAGTTATGATGATAAGCTGTTCAAAACGGAAACAGTTTTTGAATATCATATGTTGGTATGGTTCATATCAGGAGAAACAAGAATCATTCAGGCGGATAAAACATATGGGTTCAAAGCAGGCGATATTTTCCTGATTCCGAGGAATCATCTTGCTACGATTATCAATTATCCGAAAGATGGGCTCCCGCATAAAGCAGTAGTAATGCATCTTACCACAGAACGCCTGAAAGATTTTTACAGTACTGTTGATGGACAAAGAAAAACAGGACATCGGGAAACCAGCATTCACCACTTCAGCAGTCATCCGCTCCTGAGCAGCTGTTTGGCCTCACTCATTCCTTATTTTGAAATGGAAGGAACTCTTCCTGAGAATATTGCTCATTTAAAGATTACCGAAGCCATCAGTATTTTAAGGGAAATTGATCCGGATATAGATTGTGTACTTGCTGATTTCGATGAACCGGGAAAGGTGGACCTGATTAGCTTTATGGAAAAGAATTATATGTTCAATATGCCTTTGGAAAGGTTCGGGTATCTGACAGGAAGAAGCTTATCCACTTTCAATCGGGATTTCAGAAGGATTTTTCAAACAACTCCACAGCGATGGCTTACTCAGAAGCGTCTTGAACTGGCCTACTATCATTTGTCTGAAAAAAACAAAAAGCCTTCTGATGTTTTTCTGGAAGTAGGTTTTGAAGATCTCTCCCATTTTTCACATGCTTTTAAAAAACAGTACGGTTTTGCACCTTCACTGGCACGATAAAATAAAAAGGTTGTAATGATGTATACAACCTTTTACTATTAATTAATTGAAGACAATTTTCTAGACAAACCATCCCGACCTGAAGTAGGCATATAATGCCGCAGAAATAAAAAAAACTATTACTGAACAGCTAAAAAAAAGCAACTTGAACAATGTCTTAAAGTAATAAAGCTCCAAAACATATAAAACAAAAAATACCAAAAATGAAATACCAATTCCTATTAAAGAAGTCACCACTACGGTTTCCATATAATTTTGTGCAGGTAAAGGATCTTTAAAAACAAAAAAAAACAAAAATGCTGCGAATGTCAGCGCCACCGCACTTACTTTCTCTGTGAAATATCTGTATTTTTTTGATTCTTTCTTTTGAGGCTTTTCATCATAATTTAAGCTTTTCCTGTCAGAAGAAGTTGAACCTGACGGATCAGAGGAGCTAAACAACTTCATCGCATCCACAATGATATCAAATATTTCAAAAAAATTCCACGACATTTAATCTCAGAGTTTATTAATTATTACCTTCCAGCTTATGTACCTTCTTCGTTCCTTCGTACATTTCGTACTGTAAAAATCTTGTTTCCAGCTTTCCGTTAAAAAGTTTGATCTTTCTTGAAGGACGTAAACCGATTTTCTTCACTGCTTCAAGATCGGAGGAGATCAGCCATGCCAGTGTATTGGGATAATTTGTTTTAAAAGTATCTCCGATTTTTTTGTAGAAATCATTATCATTGATGGAAATTCTCTCATCGTATGGAGGATTGAATACCATTAATAATGGGAAAAGCTCTTTTTTGGAATCAAAGAAATTCTGTTTTTTGATTTCAATAACATCTTCCATTTCTGCGGCTTCCACATTCATTCTTGCAGCATTCAGCATTCTTGCATCAATATCATACCCTACAATCTTTCCGTCAAACTGCTTTACTCTGTTGACTCTAAACTCTTTAATTTTCGAGAATAATTCCGCATCATAGTTTTTCCAGTTCTGAAATCCGAATCTCTTTCTGAAAATCTGGGCCGGAAGATCCATAGCAATCATTGCTGCTTCAATCAGTAGTGTTCCCGAACCGCACATCGGATCAAGGAAATTACCTTTTCCGTCCCAACCTGCAAGCTGCAGCATTCCGCTCGCCAGAACTTCGTTGATAGGCGCTTCTCCCTGCTCTCTTCTGTACCCTCTTTTAAATAAAGGATCACCAGAAGAATCCATGGAAATCATCACCAGTTCTCTATCGATATGAAGATGGAATTTGATATCCGGATTCCTTGTTTCTACATTCGGACGTCTTTTGAATTTTTCCTGAAAATAATCTACAATGGCGTCCTTCATTTTTAAGGTTACAAACTGAGAATGCTTGAACGTTTCAGAATTTACCGTTGCATCGATAGAGAAAGACTGATCCACATCCATGAATTCATCCCATTCAAACCTGAACAGCCTGTCATAGAACTGATGCTGGTTAAATGCTTTAAACTGATGAATGGGCACCAGAATTTTTAAGGCAGTTCTTGCCGAATAATTAATTTTATAAAGAAAGCCCAGATCTCCTTCACAATTCACGGCTCTGTTTTTAATTTCAACTTTTCTTCCTCCTAGTTTTTTGATCTCTTCTGCAAGAATCTGTTCAAGCCCAAAAAATGTTTTTATCTGTATTTGTAGATTTTCCGTATCCATAAGTAATAATTAAAAGTTTTAAAAGATTAATAATTAAGAGATTAGCTATCCAATCTATTGATTAATTGAAATTTTCAATCTTTTAATGTTGTAAAATACTTTGCTTTTAACCGCACAAATTTAGTTATTTTTGCATTATGGAATGGTTTGAATCTTGGTTTGATACCCCTTATTATCATTTGCTTTATAGTAACAGAGATTATACAGAAGCAGAAAATTTTATTACAAAACTGACTGCGGATCTTCAGCTTCCGCCTGGTTCCAAAATCATAGATCTCGCTTGTGGTAAGGGCAGACACTCTGTTTTCCTTAATAAACTGGGATATGATGTTCTCGGACTTGATCTTTCAAGACAGAGTATTGAATCCGATAAACAATTTGAAAATCAAACATTGATTTTTGATGTTCATGACATGAGAAATCCGATTGATGCAGACCCAATGGACGCTGTATTTAATTTATTTACAAGTTTTGGCTATTTCGATAATGAAAATGATGATAAAAAAGTCTTTCAATCAGTATATGATGTTTTGAAACCCGGAGGATATTTTGTCCTGGACTATCTGAACGAAGAATATGTAAGGAAAACGATGGTTCCTGAAACAGTGATTACCCGTGGAAATATTGCCTTTAAAATTCTGAAAAAGATAGAAGGAAGACATGTGATCAAAGATATTCAATTTGAAGCGGAGGGTAAACTATTTCATTTCTTTGAAAAAGTGAAGCTCCATACTTTGGAAGCCATCAATGCTTACGCTTCCGAATGTGGCTTTGAAAGAATGAAAATCTGGGGAGATTACCAGTTAAATGAATTCAATAGAGAGAGTTCACCACGTTGTATCAATTTATTTAAGAAAAAATAATGATCACAGTACTTTTACTGATTTTAAGTGTAATCACGGGAGTATTTCTGGGAAAACATTTTGGCAAAAAAGAAAAGCTGGCTAAAAATCTATTGATATTAAGTGCAGGTTTTTTAATTACCATTTGCCTTAATGAAGTTTTTCCACAGGTGTATACTTCTGCAGAAAGCAATAATCTCGGTATATTCGTTATTATAGGAGTTCTTTTGCAAATGATTCTGGAAGCACTCACCAAAGGGTTTGAACATGGACACTTTCATCATCATAGTGAACATAACATTCTTCCGGCAGCATTAATGGTAGGATTGTTTATCCATGCATTCATTGAAGGAATACCTCTCGCTAACGAGGAACATGAAATATCCCCATATCTTTTAGGGATTGTATTTCATAATCTTCCAATTTCCTTTATTCTAGGAGCTTTCTTATTTAACAGAAAAGGAGAGTCCAAAAATACATCTTCATATCCTTCCTTGCTGATTGTTGCTCTTTTTGCACTTGCCTCTCCTATGGGTATGCTTTTAGGAAATTACTTTCATCCAAACCTTCAGCCTTATTTTCTGGCTATTGTAGGAGGAATTTTCCTTCATATTTCATCCGTAATTATTTTTGAAAGCAATAAGAACCATAATATTGACTGGACGAAAATAGGGCTGGTAGTATCAGGAGTTTCCCTTGCACTGATCATGCATCTTTTTCACCAGCATCCGCATTAATTTTAAATATTCACATTAAATAAAAATAAAAAGCTTCGGGTATTCCGAAGCTTTTATGATATTTATAATCTGTCTGACCTTAGAATTTCCATCCTAATGTCAGGAAGAAGTTATTTCTGCTGTTTTTCACGTCAGAGACCGCATATGCATCACTTGAAACAATATTGTTTGCCGAATAATAAGCTGAATCTACCTGATCCGAAAGTACACCTCTTAAGAAAGGATTACTGTATTTGGAAGTTACATTCTGATAAGAGGCATCAATGTAAAATGATTTGAAATCATATCCTATACCGAAAGACAACAAATTTCTGTCCCCCAAGATAAGATTATCATATGACTGATCTCCTGCTACCCCTGCATTATTATAGCTGCTGATGGTAAGAGCATCCATCGGACTGGAAATATAAGAATAACCTCCTCTCAGTCTGAATTGCTGTACTCTATATTCAGCACCTACCCTAACCTCGGATAAGTTTTTATAATTATCTTTAAAGAAGTCATTCAGTTCTCTTTCTGCCGGCCCGTATACTTTATAATCAGGCTTTGTAAGTCCTAAAGTATAATCAACATTCAATGAGAAATTTTTGCTGGCTACAAATGCAGCACTTACAGTAGCCTTAAGAGGCGTTGTAAGTTTCCTGTTCTCATAACCCTGACCATCTCCTGTATAAGCATCATTATAATAGTTATAATCCCTGTCAATCGTCCAGAAAGTAGGTGTTTCAAGAGCTGCTCCAATTCTGAAATTAGGACTTAATTTTCCAATGACCCCAAGTGAAGCTGAAAAACCGGATGACCTTTCAGAAAATGGTGTATTTTGCTTGCTGAAATATTCCATGGAATTATTCTGAAGCGACTGGAAAGCTGCCGTATCAAACTGATCTATTGACGTACTCAGAAAGTTTAATCCCGCACCAACATAAAAATTGTGGTTATAATTTGCTCCTACTCCAAAACTCATCTTTGACAAATGTCCGTATCTGTTGTAGGCATGTCCGGCAAATTCAGAGCTTTTATCCACATCAAAATCATAGATCATATTACTATTCCCTGCTGACTCTACATAATTGTCAAGAGACTGGTTGGAGTAATTAATCCCGATGTTGATAAACTTCCAGGCAGTTTCTGTCATCAGTGGAAAGGCAATGATTCCTCCTACATTTCCTAGATCAGTTTTTGTTTTATTATAATCGATGGTGGAACCTGCCCACGTGCTGCTGTTTTTATTTCCCGCAACAGATAATGTTCCGGAAATTTCCCCAGATATAGCGACACCCAAACCGGCAGGGTTGGTAAGCAGAGAGTTGGCATCACCTCCCAATGCTCCGTTTGCCCCGGCCATAGCATTGAATTTAGCGGATCCCATCATAGGAGTACCTGAATAAACATCTACAGTATTTCTTATTACAGAAACATCCTGAGCCTGCGCAAAAAATGCAGCAGAAATACTCATTAATACTAAAGATTTTTTTAACATTATTTTTTTAAATAGTTATTAAGTTGAAAATTATCTGAAGCCACCGCTACCTCCGGATCTCATACCGCCTCCGCCACCAGAACCGCCTCTGAAGCCTCCACCTCCGGAATTAAAACCTCCGCCAGATCTGAAACCACCGGAATCATTGGATCTGAAACCCCCGTTATTATTATATCTTGGCTGCTGATAATTATAATCTCTTGTCTGAGGGGCAGAATTACGGAATCCCCCTGAATTGCCTTGTCTGAAACCTCCGTTGGAGCTGCCTTGTCTGAAGCCTCCGTTAGAATTTCCCTGTCTGAAGCCTCCGGTAGAACTCCCCTGTCTGAAACCTCCATTATTATTATTTCTGAAGCCTCCCGTATTGTTATTTCTAAATCCTGAACCGGTATTGGCTGTATTTGTTCTGTAAATGGCGCTTCCTATGCTGGAGTTTCCGACAAATCCTCTTCCATCCGCACCACTTCTTCTGTATGCAGGTCTGTAATAGCTACCCCAGTAGCCTCCATAGCCCCAGTATGGATATCCATAATATCCGCCCCAGAATGGATCATAATAGCTGCCCCAGTAAGGAGAATATCCCCAATACGGGCTTCCCCATCCAAAAG
>NZ_QNUE01000031.1 GCF_003385595.1 Chryseobacterium flavum
CAAATGCATAACCAGTCACAAATTAAAATGAAAACCTATAAAAACAAAAACCAAAGTAATAGTAAAATTACTCTGGTTTAATTATTTATTTTTGTACTTAAATCTGTATCAGATTTTCAGGACTAGTCAATGATAAAAGCTATAACAACATATCATGAAACTCAGGGGATATATATTGGGAACACTGTCAGCTGTTTCATATGGATTGATTCCAATCTTCATTCTACCTATTAAACAGGTTCATTTTTCTGTAGATGTAACTTTGTTTTACAGATTTTTCTTTTCGGCATTGATGGTCGGAGGATATCTGCTATATTCCAGGGAGAGTTTTAAAATCAATAAGACAGAAATGCTCCTGTTGGCAGTACTCGGAATCTGCTATGCTTTATCTTCAGAATTCTTATTTATAGGATATGACTTTCTGACCCCGGGAATAGCTTCCACCGTTTTATTTATTTATCCGGTTATTGTAGCACTGATCATGTTTTTCCTTTACAAAGAGAGGCTTACCAGATTATCTGTACTGTCTTTATTCTTTGCATTTGCAGGTGTTATTATTTTATGCCTGAAAGGAAATAGTCTTGAAATTAATTTTGCAGGTCTGGGGGTTGTTATGTTAAGTTCTCTTTTTTATGCTTTGTATATCATCATTGTTAATAAATCCAATATCAAAGTTTCCGGATTTAAATTATCTTTTTATTCTATGCTTGTTACGTCCCTGTTTTTTATGACAAAGTCAGGTGTAGCAGGAGAATCCTTAGCAATACCTTCCCTGTCGTTATTCTTTAATTTTTTAATTTTTGCTTTTCTTACAACCGTTATTTCCAGTTTGTGTCTGGTTTATGCCATCAAATATATTGGTTCTACGCCTACTGCCATTCTCGGAGCACTTGAACCTGTAGTTGCTGTTATGGTAAGTGTCCTGATATTTCACGAAAAATTTACCCCGAATTTAATGATCGGAATTACCCTAATTCTACTTGGAGTTACTTTGAACGTTATTGCAGGAAGTAAAAAATCCGTTCATATTTAAACAGTGTGAAATGGTTATCTATACCTTTCTGATATGATGCTTATTTATAATCAGTGCCTTTATTCTATCTAATATAAATGTTATTTATTCCTGAGACCTGTTTTCTTTCAGGATAAAAAATTTTTTTCTGAAAGAACTTTAGAATAAATTTGCAAAAATTTTCTGTTGAAAGATCTGCTTCTTATCACTCCGCCTTTTACCCAACTCAATACTCCTTATCCTGCAACAGCTTATATTAAAGGGTTTTTGAATACTAAAAATATATCCAGCTATCAGGTAGATCTTGGTATTGATGTTATTTTGGAATTATTTTCCCGAGATGGTATTCAAAAGGTGTTTGATGCAAAAATTGATCTTCAGAATGCGTCTGAAAATGCACAGAGAATTTTTACTTTACGAGAAGAGTACTTAAAGACCATTGATCAGGTAATTCTTTTTTTGCAGGGTAAAAGCCCAACACTGGCAAGGCAGATTTGCAGCATGAACTTCCTTCCTGAAGCATCTCGGTTCAACCAACTGGATGATATGGAATTTGCCTTCGGGAATATGGGATTACAGGATAAAGCAAAACATCTGGCAACTTTATATTTAGAGGACATCTCCGATTATATCGTTGAGAATATTGATCCTGATTTTGGATTCAGCAGATATGCAGAACGTCTTGGAAAAAGTGCCAATTCATTTGATGAACTATATTTGAAATTATCCGGAAAGCAAACATTTATTGATGAATTTACACTGAATATTCTTCAGAAAAAATTAGAGGACATTCAGCCAAAGCTGGTTTGTTTTTCCATACCCTTTCCAGGAAATTTATATTCCGGATTCAAATGTGCCCAGTTTATAAAAAAGAACTTTCCCCATATCAAAGTTGCAATGGGGGGCGGATTTCCCAATACAGAACTGAGAGAAATTAAGGATCATAGAGTTTTTGAGTTTTTTGATTTTATCACCTTAGATGATGGTGAACTTCCCCTGGAACTTCTTCATCAGAATTTAGAAATTAATCGTGAGAAAAGTGAATTCAAAAGAACTTTTCTTATTGACAATAAGAAAGTTGTCTACAAAAACAATTCTAAAAGGCATGATTACAAGCAGTCAGAAATCGGAACTCCCGATTATACAGATTTAAAACTGGATCAGTATATTTCTGTCATTGAAATTGCCAATCCCATGCACAGTTTATGGAGTGACGGCAGATGGAACAAACTGACCATGGCCCATGGATGTTACTGGGGAAAATGTACATTCTGTGATATTTCTTTAGACTATATTAAAATCTACGAACCTATTTCTGCTAAAATTCTCGTAGACCGGATCGAAGAGTTGATCCGAGCAACCGGTGAAACAGGATTTCATTTTGTGGATGAAGCGGCACCACCTGCCTTAATGAGAGAAGTAGCCCTGGAAATCCTCCGGAGAAATCTGGTTGTTACCTGGTGGACCAATATCCGTTTTGAAAAAAGCTTCACCCGTGATTTATGTTATCTTCTGAAACTTTCCGGATGTGTTGCTGTTTCCGGGGGGCTTGAAGTAGCCAGTGACCGATTGCTGAAATTAATTGATAAAGGGGTTTCTGTGGAACAGGTCGCCAATGTAACAAGAAATTTTACAGAAGCTGGAATTATGGTTCACGCTTATCTGATGTACGGCTACCCTACCCAGACTATTCAGGAAACTGTCGATTCCCTGGAAATGGTTCGGCAGATGTTTGAGATGGGAATTCTTCAAAGTGGTTTCTGGCATCAGTTTGCCATGACGGCTCATTCACCTGTTGGGATGAACCCGGAGGATTTTGGAGTAATGCCGGTAAAACAGGAAATTCTGTTTGCCAATAATGACATTGATTTTAAAGATAAAACCGGGATTGATCATAACAAGTTCAGCTTCGGATTAAAAAAATCTCTGTTTAACTATATGCATGGAATCAATTTTGAACTTCCTCTTCAGGAGTGGTTTGATTTTAAAATTCCGGGAACAACAATTCATCCGGACTATATTCACGACTGCCTTTTGGAAGATGAACAGTTTCAACTGAAGCCCAGCTCTAAAGTTGTTTTTCTGGCCAAAAATGTAATCGCTGAGAATCGCATAAAAAATAAAAAGAAATATTCTGGTACGTATACGCTTCTCACGTTCCATTTAAAAACCAATATTGTAAAGATTGAGCTGGAACAGGAGAAAGCTGAATGGCTGATGAAAGTCCTGGAGGAAAATGCTATTGAAAATTTAAAAAAACCTACAATTCAACAGCTTAAGAATAATTTTGAACAATACTTCGAGGATTTTGAACTGTTTTGGTTCTCAAAACCAATTCAACAATTGAAAGAAAACGGAGTGATTTTAAATTTATAAATTTCTCTCTTTCCCTTCCTAAATTTTCAAAATACAGCTAATATCCATATCTTTCTATAGACATATTCTGTTCTACATTGAATTTTTAATTGGGAGTATCCTTTGATACAGGCCCCACAGAAACTTTTTCCTGTACTTTTATAAAATTCGGGTCCATAATTGCCATTCTCTCAGCAATCGCTTTATAGGTTGGAAATTTTAAAACAGACGCTCTCCCTGACATCTCCCTGTAAAGTGTAAAAGATTTTCCACCAGCAGATTTTAATTGCTTTGTGGTGGTGATATATCTTCCTATATATTTACTTTTGGCGTCATAAATCTCAATGTCTATAAAAGTTTTGTCCATAACAGTATCTTCTGAGCCAAAACTTACCGGTAAATTGGTAAAATATCCGACAGGAACACCATTACTTAATATTTCACCTACTTTATTCACTTCAATATTGAGCCTGTCAATTTTTTTTCTGATCGCATAAGCATCTTTTGTTTTACTGTCAAGCTTTCTTTTAGGTACATTTAAAAAAAGTTCATCAAGGTTCTTTACGTTGATACCTTTATTATCGATAATTTTAAGTCCTTTCACGGAGGTATAAACTGCAGATTTTTCATCTCCTGAAAATGCAGATGGTGAAATATAATCCAATTCTATTACTTTATCCCTGTTGTAGACCCTGTTAAGTTCTATATAACTATCCCGAACTGAATCAACAATGCTTTTATCAATAAATTTTATGGTATATAGCGGGGTTTCCTTCAAATCCATAAATGTGTATTCATTGGACTTATTGGAAAGTTTTGCTACCGGAATTCCGTCTAAGTTAATAATCCCCCTTTTGGTCTTAATATTCTGGGCATTGAGAAGCATCCCAAGAACTGTAAAGAATATGATTATACTTTTCTTCATAGAATCAGCCTTTTACATCAAATAAAAAAAGTGTAACACAAAGTTACACTTTCTTGAAAATATATTTAGCTTTTCATTTAATTATTCACAAAGGATAATTCCTTTATTATGATTAAATTCTACAACACCGCTTTTGATAGAATAAGAAAAAACAGAGTCTTTCTCATTTTCTTTGGTAAAGTTTTTAGCGTAAGCGTCATCAATTGAATTAGCGAAAAGCTTAACTTTACCACCAATTAAAGAAGAAACAATTCCTGCGTGGTTATTCATGATGTGAAATTCACCATTTTTTCCAGGCAACAATACTGAGTTTACTTCTCCTTCAAAAACTACGTATTCTGGTGTTAAAATTTTTATATTCATTTTAATTTAGATTTGAAGATTTCAGATTTCAGATAACTTTAAAGTCTCATGCCTAGTATCTGATCTCCTTAGGTCTAATTTATTAAGCGTTTTCAGCTAACATTTTTTGTCCAGCTTCGATAGCTTCTTCGATGGTTCCTTTCAGGTTGAAAGCAGCTTCCGGTAAATGATCTAATTCACCATCCATAATCATGTTAAATCCTTTGATTGTATCTTTGATATCTACCAATGATCCCGGAATACCTGTAAACTGCTCTGCTACGTGGAAAGGCTGAGATAAGAATCTCTGAACTTTTCTTGCACGGTAAACTACAGCTTTATCTTCTTCTGAAAGTTCTTCCATACCAAGGATAGCGATGATATCCTGAAGTGCTTTATATCTTTGTAGAATTTCTTTTACTCTTTGAGCACAGTTATAGTGATCGTGACCGATAACTTCTGGCGCAAGGATTCTTGAAGTAGAAGCCAATGGATCTACTGCCGGGTAAATACCTAATGAAGCGATCTTTCTGTCAAGTACCGTAGTTGCATCCAAGTGAGCAAACGTAGTTGCAGGAGCCGGGTCAGTTAAGTCATCCGCAGGTACGTATACCGCTTGTACTGATGTAATTGAACCATTTTTAGTTGAAGTAATTCTTTCCTGCATCGCACCCATTTCAGAAGCAAGAGTTGGTTGGTAACCTACCGCTGATGGCATACGACCAAGAAGTGCAGATACCTCAGAACCAGCCTGTGTAAAACGGAAGATGTTGTCTACGAAGAAAAGTACGTCTCTACCTTGTCCGCTTTCTCCACCGTCTCTGTAGTACTCAGCCAATGTAAGACCGGAAAGTGCTACTCTGGCTCTTGCACCTGGCGGCTCGTTCATCTGTCCGAAAACGAATGCTGCTTTAGAATCTTTCATAGCTTCTAAGTCTACTTTAGAAAGATCCCAACCTCCGTTTTCCATAGAGTGCATGAAATCCTCACCATATTTGATAATTCCAGATTCCAGCATCTCTCTCAAAAGGTCATTTCCTTCTCTCGTTCTTTCACCCACTCCGGCAAATACTGAAAGACCTCCGTGTCCTTTTGCAATATTATTAATCAACTCCTGGATCAATACTGTTTTACCTACACCAGCACCACCGAACAAACCAATTTTACCTCCTTTTGCATAAGGCTCAACTAAGTCGATTACTTTAATACCTGTAAATAAAACTTCTGCAGAAGTTGAAAGTTGATCAAATTTTGGAGCTTCTCTGTGGATTGGAAGACCTCCATCCTTAGAAATACTTTGAAGCCCGTCGATAGCATCCCCAACTACGTTGAAAAGTCTTCCGTTTACAGCCTCACCAATTGGCATAGTAATAGGATTTCCATATCCGATTACATCCTGACCTCTCTTAAGACCATCTGTAGCGTCCATTGCGATACATCTTACTGTATCTTCGCCAATATGTTGTTCTACCTCTAAAACTACTTTTTCACCGTTTTCCTTTGTAATTTCTAACGCGTCATAGATTGCTGGAACTGCCTCCACATTACTAAAGACAACGTCGATTACCGGACCAATAATTTGAGAAATTTTACCTTTAATTTGGTTTGCCATTGCTAAATTTTTTCTTGGTGCAAATATAGTGATTCTTCATAAACCCGCAATTGGTAAAAAAAAGATTTTTATCATGCTTTTTACAATTGTACCTGTGCTGAAATTTACCAATCTGACAACCGCAATTTACTCTCAAAAATATTGATACATTGTTGTATTGATAGATTGTTACATTATATCTATATTTGCAGTCAAAATTTTTCCGTTTTGAAAGTTTTCAAAAATTTTACAGATTATTATTCCCAGAAACCTCTAGCGCTGTCTTTAGGTATGTTTGATGGAGTACATCTGGGACATAAAAGTATCATTGATGAATTAATAAAGGTAGGCGCAGAAAACAATCTGGAAACTGCTATTCTTACTTTCTGGCCCCATCCGAGATTTGTTTTTAATCCCAACGAGGATCTGAAACTTCTGAATACGCTGGAAGAAAAGAAGCAGCTTATTAAAAAATATGGCATTGATAATCTGTTCCTTAAGGAATTCGATGAAGAATTCAGAAATTTAACCGGTGAAGAATTTGTACGCCACATTTTAATTGAAAAACTCAATGTAAAGTACCTTATCATAGGGTATGATCATTCTTTCGGGAAAAATAAAAGCGGGAATTTTGAGCTTCTTCAAAAGCTTTCCAAGGAACTGGATTTTGAAGTGGAACAAATGGAAGCTATTAATATACATGAAAATAATATCAGCTCTACAAAAGTACGCAACGCTCTTCTGGCCGGTAATATTAAAGAAGCCAATGAAATGCTGGGTTATACATACTCTGTTTCCGGAACGGTAGTCCACGGTAAAAAAATTGGTAGAACAATTGGTTACCCAACGGCAAATATAGATACTGAATCTATAAAGCTACTTCCTAAAAAAGGCGCTTATATTGTTGAAACCATTGTAAAAGGAGAACAGTACAAAGGAATGCTGAGTATTGGTACCAATCCTACCGTAAACGGTGAAAAATTAACTGTAGAAGTATATATCCTTAATTTTGAGGGTGATATATATGATGAAAAAATTACAGTAAAATTCAGGGAATTTCTTCACGATGAAATCAAATTTGAAGGCCTTGAAAAACTGATTGAAAGGTTGGACGAAGATAAAAGATTAACAGAAGCGTTTGAATTTTAAAACCGATAAAATATAAATTACAAATTCAGTTAAGAATTTTCAATTTCCTCTTTTGCTTTTTTTGTTAAAGATGTAAAAACAAGCTCATACGAGTGGTCAATCATTCTGAGGATTAAATCTTTTTTCAGGCCATCAATAGAGACAGAGTTCCAGTGGGTTTTATTCATATGATATGCCCCGGTAATCTGAGGGTATTGCTCACGAAGTTCAGCGCTCCACTCCGGATCAGTTTTTACATTTATGGTTAATGGCTGCTTTTCCAGGCTCATCAGCAGGAACATTTTAGAACCAACTTTTAACACAAGGGTTTCGTTATCAAATGGAAAACTTTCAGTAACTCCTTTTTTTTCTAAACAATAATCTAAGATTTCATTGGCATCCATATAGCGTTGAAAATGATTTTAAGGTCTTTTTATCTGATCTTTAATTCAAATTTACTAAATTTAAGAAAGAAAATAATTACAAATCACAATTATTATGAAAGCTCTGGTAATTGGTGCTACAGGTGCCACAGGAAAAGATCTGGTCAATCAGCTACTCAACGACAAAGAATTTGATGAAGTTAATATTTTTGTGAGAAAGCCTGTTGATATTCAAAATGACAGACTGAAAGTTCATATTATTGATTTTGAGAAACCGGAGGAATGGAAAGCCAAAGTAAAGGGCGATGTTGCATTTTCCTGCCTGGGAACAACTTTGAAAGCTGCAGGAAGTAAGGAAGCCCAGAAAAAAGTAGATTTTGATTATCAGTATGAATTTGCCAAAGCTGCCAAAGAAAATGATGTGGAAGATTATATTCTGGTCTCTGCCTATGGTGCAAATCCAAGGTCAAAGATTTTCTATTCTAAAATGAAAGGAGAACTGGAAGAAGCTGTAAAACAATTACATTTCAATAAAATCACCATCTTCAAGCCCGGAATGCTGGAAAGAAAAAATTCTGAAAGGACAGGTGAAGTCCTGGGCAGCCGGATCATCAAATTCGCCAATAAATTTGGACTTTTGGAGAGCCAGAAACCCTTACCCACTGATATTCTTGCCAAAGCAATGATTAATTCATCCAAAATAAAAAGTAATGGTTACTCAAGTATCAAGCTCGGAAATATTTTCTGTTTTGCTGAAAAGACTCATGAGTAATATCGATAGATGCCATCAGAATTTATTTTGTTGTTTTACTTCCCATCTTTTGACCCAGTTTTTCATACTCAGTATCATCAGGCTCCCAAAGCTCTATCTTATTTCCTTCTATATCCATTATATGTACAAATTTTCCATATTCATAAGTTTCGATCTTATCGGTAATGGTCACATGTTCTTTTTTTAATTGTTCAACCAGTCTTTCAAGGTTCTCTACCCGGTAATTGATCATAAAATCCTTTTCGGAAGGTTGGAAATATTTCGTTTTTTCACTGAAAGGGCTCCATTGGCTAAATCCTTTTCTAGAGTTATCTGCACCCTGATACCATTCAAATACAGCCCCATATTCATTCGTATTAAGCCCCAGATGATCCTTATACCACTCTCTCATCTTTTCAGGGTTCTTACATTTAAAAAAGATTCCTCCAATACCTGTTACCCGTTTCGGATCAGAACCCTTTTCTTCAATTGCCTTAAAAGCAAATCCTGCCATAAAAGAGATCAGGATACAAAGAGCAAAAATTGTTTTTTTCATAAGTTTATTTGTTAAAATAAAAAAGTGGATGTAAATAGCACCCACTTTTATAAAATTATAATTTTTATCTTATTTCAGATATTTTGTAATAGCCTCATCTGTAGGCTTTGTAGTACTTACAAAAGTATCAATCAGCTTTCCGTTCTCATCGATTAAAAATTTTGTAAAATTCCAGAGAATAGTGGTATTTTTTACCCCGTTAAGTTCTTTTTCTGTCAAGTATTTAAAAATTGGCGCCGTATCATCTCCTTTTACAGA
The DNA here is from genome assembly GCF_003385595.1 of Chryseobacterium flavum. Lineage (GTDB taxonomy): Bacteria > Bacteroidota > Bacteroidia > Flavobacteriales > Weeksellaceae > Chryseobacterium > Chryseobacterium flavum. The sequence goes on from NZ_QNUE01000031.1 coordinate 9,302, forward strand.
AACCTTTGCTGCCATTGGGAAAGTAACTCCATAATTTTTCTGACAGAAAGCTCCGATCTCAGTATTGGTACCCGGTTCCTGGCCTCCAAAATTATTGGCCGGAAATCCAACGACCACTAATTTATCTTTGTATTGTTCATATACTTTTTCCAGATCTGCATATTGCGGAGTAAATCCACATTCTGAAGCTGTATTTACAATAAGGATTTTCTTTCCTTTAAAGTCTGCAAAGTTGATCTCTTTTCCTTCAAGATTCTCTACTTTGAAATCATATATTGTTTTTCCCATAAGTTCTTTGGTTTTAGCTTGAGAAATCTCACTTTTCTGATTGGAACAGTTTTGTAAAAATGCCATAAAAGAAAGCAGCAATAAAAAAATCTTTTTCATTTTTTATAAATTTTGTTAGCAGACCGGCTACTTGTTGAATTAGAATTTAAAAATATTAGCAGGAAGAACTTTGTTAACATCTATCCTGTTAAACATCATTACATAATCACCATCTTTTTTAGGGCTTGAAGATTCAATTCTGAAAGGCATTGTAAGATTTCCCACTTTTTTATAATCAGAATAAATCATGGTTTCATCCTTTTTAACCTCCTTTAAAAGCATATACGTTCTTGTGTCAAAATAATATATATTCTTGTTGACATTTTTGGTAAGCTCTACTTTATGACAATAGATTTCCCCTACTTTTTCTTTCCCGAGATATTTTGCTTCAAAACCTTTGTTCTCCCAATCTATAAAATCATTATCAAAACTTTCCGGAATATATTCAGGGTACTCCTGAAGTTTATTGGCTGCATAATTCATTGCATAGCCTTTATTTCCGTCAAATCCTTCAATGGCAGTATCCTTTCCATTGATAGTGATTACTGTCTTGGTAAGATTAGGACGTTGCTGATAAATTTTTATAGCGTATTCATCTTTAATTCCCAAAACTACTTTTCCCTGAAGTAATACTGAATTTAAAAGTTTCCAATTTGTTAATCCTCCGGATAATTCAATATTTTTATCTATAATTTCTTTTGCAGTCTGCGCAAAAATTAAATGCGACAATATCAGGCTAAATACTAAAAGTAACTTCTTCATTAATTTTATTTATAAATCAAATATAAGAGGATTTGAGATAAAATGCAAAAAGGCTAAGGAAGCAAAAGAAAAATTTACTTCCATATTCGTTCCTTATTAAACTAAATCAGTTTCCTTGCTTTTTCCAGATCTTCAGGAGTATCAATACCTACACCTATGAAACTGGTCTCAATCATTTTGATCTTCATTCCATATTCAAGGTAACGGATACATTCTATCTTTTCTGATATTTCCAGAGGTTTCATTTCAAGTCTTGAAAATTGTAATAAAGCCTCTTTTCTAAATGCATATACTCCAATATGCTTAAAATATTCAATATCATAAGAAATTTCCCTGTGAAAAGGAATAACAGAACGGCTGAAATACAGTGCAAAACCATTATTGTCTGTAATGACTTTTACATTATTCGGATTTTCTATTTCTTCTTTTTCAGATAGTTTAATTTTCAGGGAAGCTAATGAAATCTCCTGCTTATCATCATTTTTAAAAACTTCAATCAATTGCTTTAGAGGCTCCAGCTTAAGGAAAGGTTCATCACCCTGAACATTGATCACAATATCACATTGAATGTTTCCTACAGCTTCTGCGATACGGTCGCTACCGGTTTCATGCTGTCCCGTCATCACTGCTTTGCCTCCGTTGTTCACAATTTCATTAAAAATGATTTCAGAGTCCGTAGCAACAAATACTTCATCAAATAAACCGGTTTCCACTACATTCTCATAAGTTGTGGCAATAACTGTTTTTTTTCCCAGTATTTGCATGAGTTTACCCGGAAAGCGACTTGCTTCATAACGTGCCGGAATGACTGCGATTATTTTCATTTTATAAAGTTATGAGAGTTATGAGTTATTTAAATAATTAGCTAAAAAGATAATTCCGTAAATCCAGGATACATATAATAATGAATAAAAAGATCCTAACACTAAGCTTTTCAATAATTTTCCTTTGCAATGTCTTGAATTTTTAAAAACCAAACGTAAAGCTCGGAAAAAAATCCAATATAGCATTGCCGTAAATAATAAAATGACAGCCCAAAAGAAGACACCCAGAAAATATAAGAGAAAGACAAAGACGACTGAAAATAAAACCCAAAAAATAATGGAAAGAATTATCCCTCCAATACCATCTCCTATAGCCGGGCCATCAAGGTCAAAACTGCCAATTTCAGGAATTTTATCTGATAACTTTCTGATCCTATCTTTGGTAAAAATGCCCCCTATGTTATCTTTTAATTTTAGATCATAATATAATCCCAGCCATATAAACAGAAAAAAAGCGATCGCCAATATTGAGGTTGACAAAATTGAATTTTGAAATAAGGACCTGTGGGAAGCTGTTCCTGAAAGCCATACACTTACAATAACCAAAACAATAATTCCCAATGTTGCATAGCTTAGCAATTTGGTTTCAAGGAAAAATCGTTGCGGAAGTTTCATATAGTGAATTGTATAAATTAGAGGTACTTCGTGATAAATGCTCACGAAGTACTCTTAATTATAAAACTATTTTAATTTATTCAAAGCATTTTCCAGCTTCGGAAGCATCACTTTAATTTCATCTATTGCAAGTCCTCCGACAGAAGCACGGAACCAAGGTTCAGATTTTTCTTCTCCGAAAGCTGAGAATGGCACTAAAGCAACTCCTGCTTCATTGATCAGATAGAATACAAGGTCTGAAGAGTTTTCTATTACCGTTCCATCCGGTTTTGTTTTACCGATATAATCTAATTTAATGGTAAGATAAAGAGCACCCATAGGCTCAATACTGTCTACAGCAAGCCCTTTTTCTTTTAAATCCTGAATTCCGCTGTGAAGAACTTTAAGACTCTCTTCCAGTCTTGCTTTAAAAGCATCTACGAATGTGTTGACATTCTCAGGGTTTTCATAGAATTTTGCCGTCGCTTCCTGCTCCGGTTTTGGTGCCCATGCTCCAACGTGAGTAAGAAGTGCCTTCATTTTATCAATAATATGAGCAGGACCAAATCCCCAACCTACACGTACTCCTGTTGCAGCAAGGCATTTGGAAATCCCGTCAATATAGATGGTATATTCTTTCATTTCAGGGAAAAGAGAAACCGGATCTACATGTTCTGCACCAAAAGTAAGATTGGAATAAATCTGATCATACATCAGGTATAGTGGTTTTTCATTTTCACCTCTTTTTTTGTTTTCAGTGATAACCAACTCACAGATCTCAGAAAGCTGCTCTTTTGTAAACATTGTCCCTGTAGGGTTTAACGGAGAGCAAAGAGCCAATAAAACCGCTCCTTCCAGATGTGGTCTCAAATCATCCGCTGTTGGCAGGAAATTCGTTTCTGGTTTTGTTTTTACCTCTACAGCATTGGCTGATGTAAGGTAAGCATAGTGATTATTATTCCATGATGGTGTAGGATATACTACTTTATCTCCTTCATCTACAATCGTCTTGTATACGGCATAAATCAAAGGTCTTGAACCCGCAGTAATTAAAATATCATTAGGTGCATAGTCCAGGTTCCATCTGTTTTTTAAATCTTTGGAAACCTCTTTTCTTAAAGATAAAAGTCCGTTTGCAGGTGGATAGTTTGTCAGGTTATTCTGATATGCTTTCTGAATCTCTTCCTTCAGCAATGCCGGAATAGGATAGATATTAGAATTCAGATCACCAATAGTAAGATTGGCAATTTCCGCTCCTTTTGCCTTTAAATCATTAACCTCATTACCAATTTTTACAATTTCAGAACCGATCAGGTTCGCTGCTAATTTTGAAACTTTCACTTTATTTTTATTTAAATTTTAATACTAACGTTTTACATTAATTCTTTTTTCAATATCATCTACTGGCATCAAAAAAAGTTATCAGCTCTTTTGCTTTTTTGCCGTTTGGGAATTCGGATGCTTTTTATATTCTGTTGAATTCCGCTTTATTTTCATCATTTAATTTTTGGTTGCTTTACAGTCTTCCAGTTGCTCCAGGTAATGATCAGTCCTGCTTCTCCGGATTGTTCCCGGTTATTTTTTGGATATGGTACCATTCAAGAGATGTGATATAATCCTCCGCTTTATGGTCTGGAAAGCAAGCTGTATCAATAGTCTTATATCCTTTTCTCCAGCTTCGTTTTTTACTGTTGAAACTGAATTATTTGTTTGTATTATTCCGGAAACTGCAGTTTCCTTTTACGGGAAACCACAATAACAGACAGCATAAAAACTGCCATAATTTATCATTTGTTCGGCACGAATTAATCCAATTTAAGATCTGTTTTAACGGTTCCGATTTTAGCTTCCAATGATTTCAGTTTATCTCTGAAATCAGCTTCAGAACTGACAGAGTCTTTTACTGAAACATAAAACTTAATCTTTGGCTCTGTGCCTGAAGGTCTTACACACACTTTTGTCCCGTCCTGGGTATAATAAATCAAAACATTCGACTTTGGAATGTCATTCATTACTTTTTTCTCATTGCTTGAAACAGTAAAACTTGTCTGTTCCTTAAAGTCTTTAATCTCTTCCACTAAGGAACCTGCCAGTTCTTTTGGAGGATTTTCACGGAAGTTTTTCATCATGTTCTGAATCTCTTCAGCTCCTTCTTTTCCCTTTCTTACAATATTAACCAATCCTTCATAGTACATTCCAAGATCCTCATAGATTTCAATCATATATTGATACATTGTCTTTCCGTTAGCTTTACACCATGCTGCAATCTCGCATGCTACAAGGATACTTCCGCAGGAATCCTTATCACGTACAAAATCCCCTGTCATAAATCCAAAGCTTTCTTCCCCTCCACAAATAAACTTTTGTGTTCCTTCTGCTTCGCGGATCATTTTTCCGATCCACTTAAACCCGGTAAGCCCGACTTTACATTCTACACCAAATTTCTGTGCAATGTCGAAGAAAATATCCGAAGTTACGATCGTAGAACCAATAAATTCTTTTCCGGTAATTCTTCCCTGTTTTCTCCACTCATTCAGGATATAATAAGTAAGAATGGTATTGGTTTGATTCCCGTTCAACAGCTGCATTTCTCCGTCAAGATTTCTGACAGCAATTCCTAATCTGTCTCCATCAGGATCTGTTCCGATAACGATATCAGCATTTGTGATTTTTGCAAGATCCATTGCCATTTCCAATGCTGCCGGTTCTTCCGGGTTCGGAGAATCTACCGTTGGAAAATTTCCACTAGGGATCATTTGTTCTTTAACAAGATCTACTTTTTTAAATCCTGCTTTTTCCAATGCTTTTGGAATCGTTGTATAAGTTGTTCCGTGTATAGATGTGAAAACAATATTTAAGTTCTCTTTTCCGACATTCTGATAGGTTGAGTTTTCAATACATGCGTCAATATAAACATCATCCTGCTCTTCCCCAATCCATTCGATCAGCTCATCATTACCATTAAATTTGATTTCTTCAAACTTTACAGAGTATACTTCATTGATGATTGCCTCATCGTGTGGCGGAACAATTTGTGCTCCATCATTCCAATATACTTTATATCCGTTATACTCCGGCGGATTATGAGACGCTGTCAGAACAATTCCTCCGTGGCACTTTTTATTACGAACGGTAAAAGACAGTTCCGGGGTTGGTCTGTGGTCTTTGAAAAGCAGTACTTTAATACCATTGGCAGTTAAAACATCTGCAACCAATTTCCCAAATTCTTTTGAATTACGACGGACATCATATGCAATTGCTACTTTGATCTCCTCTCCCTGAAACTGCTTCAGCATATAGTTGGCAAGTCCTTGCGTAGCCTGCCCTAAAGTATATTTATTCAAACGGTTGGTTCCTACTCCCATAATACCGCGCATTCCTCCTGTTCCGAATTCCAGTTCTCTGTAAAAGGAATCTTCCAGATCAGGCGAGTTACTGTCAATCAATAACTGTACTGCATCTCTTGTCTCTTTATCGAATGAATCACTTAACCAAAGTTTCGCTTTTTCTAATGTTGTCATATTTTATTTTAAGTTTGGTAACTAAAAGGCTGAAGCATTTTTGTTGGCTTCAGGCTTTCAGTCATTGATTTATTATCCTATTAACTAAATTAAATTAATTTGAAAAACCGGTAACTCAATTATTTGCGGTTTCTTCTATTCCGGTTCTAATCCAGTTTTTTATTTTCAACTTTTGTTGTTTTATCAATTTTAAATGCTCTTATAGGATCATTATAATAGATAAATTTTGCGGTATTCTGAATATGTCCCTTTAAAGAATCTTTTACATTTACTTCTGCATAGTTCCCGTTTTTAGAATCAATATTCAGGTTGGTAATCTTCCAGTAAGGAGCAATCAAACTCGCTGTATCTGAGATTTTTATAACGGCTTCTTTTGTTAATCCCAAGAAATTAGCATGGCTTCTGTTCTGCATTTCCACTTCTGCCCTCCGGGTGTTTACAGATCCCATGAAACTAGCATTATTTTTCATAGAAAGCCTGAAATTATCAGTCTTGATTTCGCTTGAAATATTCATCTCCACAGAGTCTGAAACAGCTACTTTTTCCAGATTATATTTTGAATAGATCGTTACATTATAAAAATCGACACCTTTTGTTCCTCTTTTTTCTTTGATGAAAAGTGTTTTATCTTTTACATCTACGTCCAGATTTCCGGCAACATTCGGATAGGTTTCTATTTCAACAAAATTCTTAGGCCCTCTGGCGTAAAATACACGGAATTTTCCTTCCAGGTCAAGATTTACGAACTCCGATACATCCACATCTTTCTTTTCAATATTTCCTTTTGGAGAAACTTTTCCGCAGGAAACTACTGCCATCAGCATCAATGTATACAATACTTTCTTCATATTTATTTTTAAATATTCTATATAAATTAAGATGATCAGTCTGATCATTCTTCCTAATGAAGTTCCCTGCCTTGTTTCATATCAGCTTCAGGAACCCACATCAATATTATAACAAAAATAGGATTAAAATTTTTAAAAAACTTTGTCATTTGACAATAAAATACCTGATATTTTCAATTTTCTTCCCGAAAGAAATCTTATCAATTCCGCAAAGTCACTTATTCTTTATCAATGATTATGTTAGCATTTTACAAAATATCTGACCAGGAATTAATAAAAATACTCCACCATTACTATAGTAGAGTATTTTTTATTTAATTCTGATATTATTTTTAATAATTACCGTCAGCGGAATAGATCACAGAAACAACAAGAACAACTACTATAATAATTCCAGCCACTAAAGGCTTCCATATTGGTTTCTTGGGATACTGATCTTCATCCGGAAAATATTTTGGAACAAAATAATGAGCAAGCAATGATCCTCCGGCTATACCTCCTAAGTAAGCAAATGAGCTTTTGGGAGTCTCAGGAATATTCACTATAACAGCAGTAAGTATGGTAATCCCTATTGAAAACAGCAATATAGTGTAAGCTTCTTTCTTTTTATTAACCTCCATTAAATTCCGGTACAGCAATACTCCTCCAAAAAGAGTAGAAAGAAAAATTGAAAATCCTAAAATAGCTCTTTTAGAATATATCGGGGGCAACTTTTCTTCCATTATATTACTTCATCAATATTATAGTTCTTGTGCTCACGGTTCGTTCTGATGATCATTTCTCCCAGGAATCCTGCTACAAAAAGAAGCGTTCCCATAATCATCATGGTTAAAGCAATATAGAACCATGGATTATTGGTAATCAGATGTCCATAGATTCCTTTGGCAACATCAATAAGTTTTGAAATTCCGAGCCAGAGTGCTGAAAGGAAACCGAAAATAAACATCAAAGTTCCTACTGCTCCGAAGAAATGCATCGGCCTTCCTCCAAAACGGCTGACAAACCAAAGGGTTACCAAGTCCAGAAATCCTCTGATAAATCTTTCTGTTCCAAATTTTGAGGTTCCGTATGGTCTAGCCTGATGCTGTACTTCTTTTTCAGTAATCCTTCTGAATCCTGCATTGGCTGCCAATACCGGAATATAACGATGCATATCTCCATATACATCTATAGACTTTACGACTTGTCTTTTATAAGCTTTCAGACCACAATTGAAGTCATGAAGATATACTCCCGAAACTTTTCTCGCCGCAGCATTGAATAATTTCGATGGAATATTCTTTGTCATCACGTTATCAAAACGTTTCTTTTTCCACCCTGATACAATGTCATAATTATCATGGATCACCATATTATACAATTCGGGAATTTCTTCCGGAAAATCCTGTAAATCAGCATCCATGGTAATGACCACTTCCCCATTGGTTCTTTCAAAAGCTGCGTGAAGCGCCTGGGACTTTCCGTAATTTCTGGAAAACTTAATGGCATGGATCTGAGGATACTGTACTCTCAGGTTCTCAATGATACTCCATGACAAATCCGTACTACCATCATCTACAAACCAGATCTCATAAGATAAACTATGAGCTCTGCATACCTTATCAATTCTTGAAAAAAGCTCTTCCAGCGAGGCTTCTTCGTTCAGTAACGGAATAACTATAGATAGATTCATTTAATTTTTAAATAAAATTATGCTTGTTTTGTTTCTTCAGGCTGATAAATTGTTCTTGTTCTGAAAAATGCTCCAAAAAATACCGACAAAACTACGTAAAATATAAGGATTGCTGCAAAATATCCTGAAAAATGACTTGCTGTAAGCATATCTTTTCCTTTAACTGCCTCCGGAGTAAAACTTTGTAATCTCTCTTTGTATTTCTGATCCAGCTCATCAATATCTTTCTGATGCTTTAAAATCTTTCTCGCAGATGTATATTCTGTATCCAGTTCTGATTTTTGCCTTTGCACATATTGAAAATTCAACAGTTTTTTTGCATCGGTATCTGCAAAGTTCAGGAAGGCATAAATGCTGAAAATAGAAAGAATTCCCCCTATAAACATAGGTACAAATGCTCTTTTAAAAGCTTCCTTAAAACTTACTACCCTGTGATTATTCCAATATGATTTTACCGACCAGAAAGCAGCTCCGGCATATAAAACAGGCAAAACGAAAGCGTTGGCTTTCAGAGAGATATCAAAATAATTAATTCCTGAGAAGAAGGTGTACACTACAAAGAAAATGATCATTGTAGCAATAAAAAGTATAATTCCTAGTGTTGATGGACTTTTCGTCATGTCTAAATTTTTAGAAAAAAGTTGAAAAATTATTGTCTTAAATTTCAGCTGTTTAGCTCTACTACAGTATTTTTTCGACTATTTTTCTTTAATATTATTTTTAATTTTATAAAATATTCCTATCTTTGCAACGGCAAGTCCTAAACAACCAGCTCCTGAGAATCCTCCAGGGTGGGAACGCAGCAAAGGTAATCGGTCGTAGCGGTGTGATTTAGGTAGCTTGCCATTTTTTTTTGGTTTAAGGTTAAGGAGAGAGGTAATTTGATAATTATCTTTTTTTTGTTTTAATACCTGCTGCATCTTTCTATATTTAATTTTCAGATTACCCCTTTATTAACTCTTATTAAAATTCGAACTCTTCACCCAATTCAGGTAAAATAAGTTCTACATTTCTATCTGAAAAATGCTTCAACGCACTTTCATGATTGATCTCAATTGCCGGGAATGTATCAAAATGGCATCCGATTACTTTAGGTGTTTTTAACAACTCAGATGCTGCAAAAGATGCTTTTCTGGGACACATAGTATAGTGGCTTCCGATCGGAAGGATAGAAAGGTCAATATTACCGTAAAGTCTCGGAAATAATTCCATATCTGCCATTACACCGGTATCACCGGCCAGATATATATTTTTACCCTCCGGAAGTCTGAAAATATATCCTACAGGAACACCTCCATAGCTTCCATCCGGGAAAGAACTGGTATGATGAGCCGGAACCATTGAAATTTTAAGATCATCAATTTTTGCTGACCCTCCCAAATTCACATCATCTTTATTTTTAGCTGTTTTAAAGTAGCCGCATACCTCCGGAACTCCAATTATGGTAGCATCCGGATGATATTGTAATACTTCCTCAACATCTGCTATATGATCTCCATGTGCATGGGTAAGTAAAATATAATCAATTTTCTGAGCAGTGATATCAAATCCTGACTCTGCCTTTTTGTAGTTATAAAAAGGGTCGCTCAGTATTGTTTTGTCCTTATAGGTAAACAAAAAACAGTTTTGTCCTAAGAATTGTATTTTCATAATTTTATTATTTTAATTTAAGTATATGAGATTGCTGATGTAAAAAGTCACCAGGAATGAAACTAAGCTAACATCTCATTGATTATCATTCAGCTCTTTTTATCACCCCCCCAGCAGAATAAAAACCAGAAGTAATCTTATAAAGCTGAGTTATAAATCTCATTATTTTATTTAGAAGGGAATTTATCTCCGATCAGATTTAATTTGATCCCGTGTTCAAGGTAGGCTTTACAACCATCTAAAACGGTAGTAAATCCTCCGGTATTGTCATTGATCACTTTTAGAAGTTCTTCACCGGACTGGCTGAATCCAAAACTTTTAATGACTACTAAAGTTCCGTTTTCCATTTCTTTGAATTCGTAGTCTACATGTACTGACGGCTCTCCCCATTCTGTTTTGATCAGCTGGTTCGGAATTACCTGATGAACTTTAACTTCGGATTTCACACCGTACATTTCCCATTCCCAGGTTATAGTCTTCCCTTCTTCTAACTTTCCGGTTGATTTTGTAAACCAGAAATTTGTGGTTACTTCAGGATTGATGAATGCCTCGAAGACATCTTCAACCGGTTTTCTGATAAGCATTTGAGCTTCAACATAAACACTAGAACTCATCACAATGGTATTTAGAATTAATTAAATAAATTTAGTCCGGCTGCAGTAAGAATTGCCATTACAAATGTCATAATTCCTACCTGCTTTAAGTACTGATCAAGTTCTCTTGGCTCTTTTACAGACATTATATTTCTTCTAAGTTTTGCCAATGGGAATAACAGGATCATGACTATAAATACATAGTAGTTCTGCGCCTGTATAAATCCGTTCATTCCTAAAAAAATAAGAATCAGAACTAAAGGAAGCTGTAACAGAATCATTTCATAGATCATGGCATTTTTAAAACCTATTTTCAATGCAAAACTGTTTTTCCCAGATAATCTGTCACTTTCGATATCCCTCATATTATTCAGATTAAGAACTGCCATACTCATCATTCCAACCGCTGTTCCGGGTAATAACATATCCCAGCTGAATGTTTTTGTGAACAGGAAATAGCTTCCACATACAGAAACCAATCCAAAAAAGATGAACACGAAGATATCTCCCAATCCCATGTATCCATATGGTTTTTTACCAACCGTGTAGCCGATTGCAGCTAAAATACTTGCGATCCCCAATCCTATAAAAATATAGAATTCATTCATATATTCAGGGATAAATGCAACATATAGCAAAGCCACTGTCGCAATAAAAGACAATACAGAAAAGAGGATGACTGCATTTTTCATTTGTTTTGCCGTAATTTTTCCCGAAGCTACAGCTCTTGCTTCTGCTTCATTGATTCTCTTTGCATCGGTACCTTTTACTCCATCACCATAATCATTGGCATAGTTTGACAATATCTGATATAAAAGGGTCACCAGAAGTGCCAGCGCAAAAATTTTCCAGTCCCATATTCCGCCTTCCCGGTAAAGCCTCCATTTTGCAATGAATGCTCCCATAATAATCCCGCTTAATGAAAGCGGAAGTGTTCTAAGCCTTGCAGCTTTTATCCAATCCGTCATAATTTTATAATGTATATATACAATGCAAAAAGTTTTGTTAAACTTTACCTTGTATTTTTTACCATTTTAAGATATCCATTGATCTTCACCGAAATTCGGCTTTCTCTTTTCCAGAAAAGCATTTCTTCCTTCTTTGGCCTCTTCTGTCATATAAGCAAGACGGGTTGCTTCTCCTGCGAAAACCTGCTGTCCTACCATTCCGTCATCCGTAAGGTTCATGGCAAATTTCAGCATTCTGATTGAGGTAGGAGATTTTGCCAGTATTTCCTGAGCCCATTCATATGCGGTATCTTCCAGCTCAGCATGAGGTACCACTTTGTTGACCATTCCCATTTCAAAAGCTTCCTGAGCAGAATAATTTCTTCCTAAAAAGAATATTTCACGTGCTTTCTTCTGTCCTACCATTTTAGCAAGGTAAGCAGATCCGTAGCCACCATCAAAACTGGTAACATCTGCATCGGTCTGCTTGAAAATAGCATGTTCTTCACTTGCCAGAGTTAAATCACATACCACATGAAGCGAATGTCCCCCACCTACTGCCCAACCGGGAACTACTGCAATAACCACCTTCGGCATAAAACGGATAAGACGCTGAACTTCCAGAATATTCAGACGATGTCTTCCATCTTCTCCTACATATCCCTGATGACCTCTTGCTTTCTGATCTCCACCACTGCAAAAAGCCCAGCCTCCGTCTTTAGGGCTTGGTCCTTCTCCCGAAAGCAATACAACACCTATTGAAGCATCTTCATAAGCATCATAAAAGGCATCATATAGTTCCGAGGTAGTCTTAGGTCTGAAAGCGTTACGTACTTCTGGTCTGTTGAAAGCTATTCTTGCAACACCGTTACATTTTTTATAGGTAATATCTTCGTATTCTTTAGCGGTTTTCCACTCAATCATCTTAAAAAAATTTTTCTCAAAGATACGGAATTACAAAGAATTTTCAGGATGAAATTTACGCATCTCTTCCACAAAAAAGATTGATTTTTCTTCCTGAAAATAAAAAAACCGGAAACATTTCTGCTCCGGTTTTTTTAGGTATCCTGAAAGATGATTATTTTGCCTTAGCGCTTAGTTCAGCTTCTTTAGCCTTCATCTCTTTTACTTTATCCATGTTTTTGGTTACCACGTAGATTTCTTTTAACGTAGTAACAGCATCCAGGCTCTCAGGTGCAGCTTTATACCATGCTTCAGCATAAGGTAAAGCTTTAGCAAATGTTTCTCTTCTGGTATCAATTAACTTAGAAGCTTCATCTGGCTTATCTTTTCTTAAAGCGTTGATATCTGCTACAATTTTAGCATCATCTCCAATTGTTGTATATACTAAATTCTGATAAGCTTCTGAAAAAGTAGGCTTAAGCTCTACAGCTTTTTTAAAAGATTCGATAGCATCAGCAGTGGTTGCAGGATTTTTAGACTGCATTACTCCTAAATTATACCAGTTTGTAGGATCAGTAGGATTTTTAGCCAATTGTTCTTTTAAGGTAGCTACGAACTTATCTGTATTTCCAGACTGAAGATAAGCAGTACTTTGTGCTTCTTTAAGTTTGGCATTATTAGGATATTTAGCCAATCCTTTCTCAATAAGTGCTACCGCTTCATTTCCTTTCTTGGCATTAAGAAGTAATGTTGCCAGTGTCTCATACAAGTCCGGCTCTATACTCTTAGATTGCTCTGTTTTAAAGTCAGAATAGTCTGAAGTCTTTTTCATAAGCTCCCACGTTGCTTTATCCAAAGTCACTACCTGACCAGATTTTTTCTCTTTTGCAGTATATGTAGTCTCTACTCCTGTAAACCCGGAATTGATCAGATCTGTATATATTTTGATCGCAGCATCACTGTTGTTAGCCAGCGCATGACTCAGCCCTGCATAATACATATATATCTTATTATCCTGACCATTCGCTTTTAATAAGTCGTAAATTTCTACAAACTTAGGAGCCGCAACAGCATAATTTTTTGCATTATAGGCATCCATTGCAGCCTTATTAGCAGCCTGAAGCTGAGCATTTACATCTCCTTTCTGTCCGAAAACAAAAGCTGAAGCAACGATAGCCATTCCTAAAATCAGTTTCTTCATAATAACTATTTTATATTTAATTGTACATTTATTCTTCAGAATCAGAATTCTCATTTTCCCCTGCTGTATTTTCATTTTCAGCCAGAGAAATTTTGTTTTCCTGGTTATCGGCTACAATTTCTGTTCCTTCTTCATTTTCTTCAGAATCCTCTTCTACATCTTTATCCATTTCTACTTTTGCAATGGCTGCAATTTCGTCATTTTTCTTAAGGTTAATCACTTTTACTCCCTGAGTATTTCTTCCCATAACCCTCATTTCATCCATTCCCATTCTGATTGCAACTCCGGATTTATTGATGATCATCAGTCCATCTTCATCTGTTACATTCTGAATAGCAATCAGATTTCCTGTTTTTTCGGTAATGTTCAGGGTGATAACTCCTTTTCCTCCTCTGTTTGTAATTCTGTAATCTTCTACCGCAGTCCTCTTTCCATATCCTTTTTCAGATACCACAAGTACAGTTTCATTTTCTACATCATTCACAACAATCATACCAATTACTTCATCACCATCTTCCAGGGCAATACCTCTTACCCCAATAGATCCTCTTCCTACTTCTCTTACTTTTTCTTCAGGGAAACGGATACATTTACCATTTTTGGTAGCAATCATGATCTGTGATGTTCCGTTAGTCAGATATGCTCCCAATAACTGGTCATTATCTCTGATTTCTATTGCATTCACCCCGTTTACCCTTGGTCTGGAATACGCTTCAAGTGAAGTTTTCTTAATTGTACCATTTTTGGTAACCATAACAACACTCATCTGATTTACATATTCAGAATCTTTAAGGTTATTGGTTCTGATGTATGCCTTGATCTTGTCATCCGGTTCGATGTTAATAAGGTTTTGCACAGCTCTTCCTTTTGCTGTTTTTGAACCTTCCGGAATTTCAAATACCCTTAACCAGTAACATCTTCCTTTCTCTGTAAAGAACAGCATATACTGGTGGTTGGTGGCAGAAACAATGTATTCAAGGAAATCTTCATCTCTTGTTGTTGCTGCTCTGTTTCCTACACCTCCTCTACTTTGAATCTTGTACTCGGAAAGAGAAGTTCTCTTAATATATCCTGCATGGGAAATGGTAAGAACTACAGATTCATTAGGAATAATATCTTCAATAGACATTTCTCCTCCTGAGTAATCAATTTCAGTTCTTCTTTCATCTCCGTATTTCTCTTTAACTTCGATCAATTCATCTTTGATGATCTGGAATCTTCTCGGCTCATTCGCTAAAATATCTTCTAAATTTGAGATCTCTTTCATAATCGCATCATACTCATCACGGATCTTATCAAGCTCCATGCCTGTTAAACGCGCCAGTCTCAGATCAAGAATTGCCTGTGCCTGAATTTCTGAAAGTTCAAATGCTTCAATCAGACCTTCTTTTGCCGCCTGTGGATTTGCACTGTGACGGATTATTGAAATAGCTCTGTCCAATGCATCCTGTGTTCCGATCACCTTCATGAATCCTTCAAGGATATGGGCTCTTTCTTTTGCTTTTTTAAGCTCAAACTGAGTTCTTCTTATGATGATCTCATGTCGGTGCTCTACAAAATGATGAATAATATCCTTCAGATTAAGCTGCTCAGGTCTTCCATGTACCAGTGCAATATTATTAACACTGAAAGAAGTCTGAAGTGCAGTATATTTATATAACAGGTTAAGAACTACATTTGGAATAGCATCGTTTTTCAATTCATAAACAACGCGAAGTCCTTTTCTGTCCGATTCATCCCGGATCTCATGGATACCCGGAATTTTATCATCCTTAACGAGTTCGGCAGTTCTGGCAATCATTTCCGCCTTGTTAACCTGATAAGGAACTTCTGTTACAATAATAGCATTCCTGTTTCCGATTTCTTCAAAATTAACTTTAGCTCTTAATACCACTCTTCCTCTTCCCGTATGGAAAGCATCTCTTACTCCGTCATAACCATAAATGATTCCACCAGTCGGGAAATCCGGAGCAATGATGTGCTGCATCAGTTCATCAATGGAAATTTCTTTGTTATCAATATATGCACAGATAGCATCTACAGATTCCGAAAGATTGTGTGGCGCCATATTGGTAGCCATACCTACTGCGATACCCGAAGCACCATTTACCAGAAGATTTGGGATCTTGGTAGGCATTACGGTCGGCTCCTGTAAGCTGTCGTCAAAGTTGTTCTGGAAATCAACTGTTTCTTTATCAAGGTCGGAAAGAACCTCATCAGAGATCTTTTTTAGTCTTGCCTCGGTGTAACGCATTGCTGCCGGCGGGTCACCATCCATAGAACCGAAGTTTCCCTGCCCGTCTACCTGAGGATAACGTAAGCTCCAGTCCTGAGCCATTCTCACCATTGCATCGTATACAGAGGAATCTCCATGCGGGTGATATTTACCCAAAACATCCCCAACAATTCTCGCAGATTTTAAATATTTTCTATTAGAAAAAACCCCTAATCCATACATACCATAAAGCACTCTTCTATGAACGGGTTTCAAGCCGTCTCTTACATCAGGTAACGCTCTTGAAACGATAACCGACATCGAATAATCGATATAAGACGACTTCATTTCATCAACAATGTTGATAGGAATCAGTCTTTCTCCTTCTTTTTGCATAAACAAATTTTATTATAATGATAGTCAGACCTTTAACTATAAGTCTGAAAATTATTTATTTCCAATTTTTATTAACGGGCTAATTTACGAAAAAATTGCCGATTTTTGCTGTAGAATTTATCCAAAAAATCTTAAAAATTCATAAAATATGAGCATATTAAGTATAACTTTCCACTGCACGAAAAATAATCTTGAAGAATGGGAAAATTATATTGATGAAACCCTGGTTGTAATGACTGAAAACCTGATGGATGTCAATAAATATATCCTTTCTGATGTACACAGTGACTACATCGAAGAAGGAAAAAATTATAATCTTCTTTTGGTCTTTGATAATGATGAACTCAGAAATGACTTTATTGAAAGTGAATTGAAAAATATAGCTGAACGTGTTGAAGCAAAATTCGGACAGGAAGTAATGATCTTTAATACTTTTCTGAATCCTAAAAAATCCAGATTTTAAAAACTAAAGAGGCTGTCTCAAAAGGACAGCCTCTTTTATGGGCGTATTTTTTTGTAACTCATATTTTTCAATGAATTTTTTTTTTTTAGATTATATTTTTGAGTTATTATGGTAGAATAAAGCAAAGGAAGG
>NZ_QNUE01000032.1 GCF_003385595.1 Chryseobacterium flavum
TCATAGAAACCGGATTCCTGTAATTCCTTGCCATTGTATTTATAGCTTAAGTAACTTCCTATATAACCTTTTATTCCTCCTATGTGGTTTAATCCGAATGGATAATAATTGTTAGTATCCCTTATGTCAAGGCTTCCGTCACTTTTCTGGGATAAGTGACCCTACACTTTTTGATTTGATAAGACACAAACCACTGCTTTAAGTAGCGGTTTGTGATATTATTTGCTTAGCACACAGCAGTATAGTGTCATAACAACTCTTAATACAAAGCAAGGATTTTTTTTAAGTAATCCTCAGTAATATTCTTATTGCCAACAAATATAAAGGGGATATTTGATTTATGTACCGAATCGTAAAGATCTAATTCGGAAGATTTAACCCAGAACAAATACATTGGCTCTTTAACAATTAATTTCTGTTGTAAAAATAAAGACATTATTTGGGTGTTCTTATCAATATACAGCGAATCTACCTGTACTGGATTTTGATCTATGTTGAATTCATTTCGTATTTCATAGGTATAAAGAATTGAATAATTACCTATTTTAGTAGGATAATATTTGGTTTTCTTTTTCTTGAACCAATTTAGAAATATCTTAAGATCACGTTCGCCAACGAAATAAGTCAATTGAATTGTGTTATTTTTTATTGCAGTTATTTGGAATGGCCAACTTTGGGCGATGATTGCTTCTTCTCTAAATCTACCGTTTGTGTCAAAAAGTTGAATAGATGCTGCTCCTTCATCTGTTGTAAATCTAAGACGGATTATATCTTTTTTGTTAGCACCTATTTGATAAGAAAAATTTGGGCCTTCAAATTTATCAAAACCAGCCCGTTGACATCCAATAATAGATAACAATAGTAGTAAAAGTAAACAGATATTTATTATTTTCGATCTCCCCATATTAATTTACTTTTTTTAATTATTTCTTCAGCAGTTGTTATATTCTCATAACCAAAACGCTGAAATAGATTTGAATTAAAATGCTCGCCATAATCAGGGAAGCCCTCTTTTAGTGCTTCATTTTTCCAATACGAATTGTTAAAAATTAGCCCCATTTTACTATTCCCTGATAGATTAAATCCTCCTGCGTTCAACATAAAATCCATTTTATCTTGTCCTGTGATTGCAGCTGCCCTTCCTGCTGCAAAGTTTCCAACATCTCTGGCTGAAACGTATACCCCTTCTGCTATTTGTGAGCCAGCGTATAACCCGCCACCATTTTGTGTCTTATAATCAAACTTATTTCCATTACCTCCATTCCAGGCGTAACCCAATCTTGCAAAAAATCCTCCTTTAAATTCATTATCAATAGACATTGCTTTACTGAAGTCTGCCAGCCAATCTCTAGCCTGATAAGAACCAAAATTTATTTTACCAGCTGCCTTACCACTTCCATCGAATTCTGTAAAAGAGTTCCAAACAAGTGTTCTTCCCATTCTCTCCGCCTCCAGAAGTATTTTCTTTAGAATATTTTTCATTAAGTTCCTGTTTGATATCTTCCGTATTACCATTATGACGGTAAACACCTAAATCTCCGTCATTATAAACAGCAACAACATTTCCAAATTTATCTGTGTGTGTACTTTCTGTTCCGCGACCATCGGGATCAATATATCTCAATGGATTATTCATTACATAGTTGTAAGGTGACCACCTTCGATACTGCTCCGCCAACGGATCAACCACACCCCATCTTCCTAAATCCGCCATATACATTCTCGCTCCATAATCATACATTCCCGTCTCCTGCAATTCCTTGCCATTGTACTTATAATTCTTATAAGTATCCCGACCAAAGAATGCATTACCAGTATTGAGGTGGTTCATTCCAAATGGATAATAATCATTGGCATCGGTGATTTCAAGAGCGCCTGCGCTGTTTTTTCCAAAACTTACCCTTACATTGCCCAAATAGCTCTAAACATTATCCCAAAGATTTATTTATATTGTTCTGTTTTATATTTGAAAACAGAACAAGAAAACCACCGCAATTGCGGTAGTTTTTGTTTATTTGGAATTTTCTTTAGGGGGCTTTAGCATATTAGGATAACCACCTGAATCATTATGATTGGGTACAGAATGATATAGCTTATTTTCAAAGGTTTTTTTATACAATTCTATATAATCAGCATTATTCAATTCAAAGTAATCAACTTTTATAGATTCAGTGTTAAATGGAACTTTATACCTAACAGAATTTCTAAAATATAAATTCAATGTATCATTAGAAAAACTATATATAAAAGGGTCTAGACCTTTTAAACTATTAGTTTTATCAAAATCTTTTACATCCATTATTTTTTTATCTGTTATTACTGTAAATTGTTTATCACCAGTAACACCTAAGTTAATTGTCGATATATATATTCTTTCTCCTTTGCTAGAAACTATTTCACTTTGATTTAATTGCTGACTTCCTAAATCATTACTACAAGATATTATACTTAATAAAAATAATGATATTATATAATGATAATTTTTCATAATGTTATTTATTGTTTGCCTTTTCACCTGCTTTTATACCTTCCAAAATTCTCCGTCCAGAATATGGTTCTTCACCATAATATGGTGCCGGACCATAACTATTACCAAAGAATAATACACTACCAATAAGATTATAGTTAAGAATCTTGTTTGGTGTACTTATTAATCCTTTCTGATAAGCTCCTGCCATTTTCATATATGTTGAGCCACTTATATTAAAACCTCGAAGTGTAGAAGTAACCCCATTTAGTCCAGCTAAATAATTACCTGCAGATCTCCCAGTAGCATATTTCCCATTTAATAATCTTCCAGTCATAGGACCTTCTGAAGACCAATCTTTATTATTTTTAATATCAAGCCCTTGATGTAATTTAGATTCTTCCATTGTTTGCTGTAATCCTACTTTTTTAGAATATTCATTAGCATCTACTACTAAAGGGTCCCAGCTTTGCTCATTTCCAAAGTGTATTGTTCCTGCTGCCATATTAGTGTCGGGATCAACAAATTCATCCCAAAACTCAGTTTCTCCCATTCTTTCTCCTCCAGCAGATGTATTACTTTCAGAATTATATTTACCTAGCTCTTTCAATGTATCCTGAGTATCTCCAGAATGCTTATACACCCCATTATCTCCATCGTTGGCAACCATAACAACATTTCCAAATTTATCTGTATGAGTACTTTCCACACCACGACCATCAGGGTCAATAAAATTCATTGGATTATTTACTGCATAGTTGTACGGTGACCATCTACGATATTGTTCCGCTAGCGGATCCACTACTCCCCATCTACCTAGATCAGCCATATACATCCTTGCTCCATAATCATACATTCCTGTTTCTTGTAACTCCTTGCTGTTGTATTTGTAGTTTTTATAACTACCACTACCAAAGTAAGAATTTCCTGTTTTCAGGTGGTTCATTCCAAATGGATAATAATCATTGGCATCAGTGATTTCAAGAGCGCCTGCGCTGTTTTTTCCAAAACTTACCCTTACATTGCCCAAATGATCTTTGTACTGGTAAATATACTGATCTTTTTCATAATCAAAATAGCCTTCAGACGTTCCGAAAAACTGAAGATCTCCTGTTTTAGCTCGTAACGGCGGCGGAAGAATCGGTGGATTGATACCATCCTCGGATTCTATAGGCCCCACCGGCAATTCACTGGTATAAGCTTCCCTTTCCATAGCATATGCTGTTTCGGAAAAAGATTCTGAGCCTCCGGAAGTTACAAACTCTTTTTTGGTATACTGGAACCCGTCCAGATAATCTGTTGTATACCTTGTTGTTGTAGGACCGGCTACCCCGTTGATCACGGTATTGTTTATTTTCTGAAGTTTTAATCCGCCCGCATCATATACCGTATTTATCGTAACATTTTCTATTCCGTCCTGCCTGGTAAGATTCAGAATATCAGGTAATTCAAGGTGATTATATTGTATAGAGGTAATTCCTCTGTCTTTAAAGTCTTTCATACTGCCATTTGCAGTATAGGTGATCACATTCCCACCTCCCTCATATCCCGTTGGGTTCTGGGCAGAATCTACCACTTTGCTCAGCTGATTTCCGATATAGGTATAACTTAACCTGTCAATAACCGTAGCAGCTGTACTTCCGCTTTGTAACAATGAGGTCCTGTAAAGATCCTTGATATTGCCGTTGATATCATAACTGATGGATTCGGTATGTTCCCTGCTGTTAGGATTGGATGGATTCTGATAGAAACCTGCTGTTAGCCTATTGAGCTTATCATAGGCGTAGCCGTAACGTTTAGGAGTCAGGGATGGATTAACCCCTACAGTTTCCACTGCTCTCCAGTCTACTTCTGTGATATTACCATTAAATTTTGCTTCTACATTTTTACCGGGGAATAATGCAGTATCCGGATTGGTAATTCCATCCTTCTGGTTATATTTTATTTTGTAAGCAAACAGCTTTCCGCCTAAATTGGCCACAGACATATCATTTTTATTGATATCGGTCATCCAGCCTCTGATGTTATAAGCGTAATCTATACTCTGCAGGTTATTGCCCACTTTTTTGTTGGACAGCTGGGAAAGTTCATTATAAGTATGTTCTGCAAGAAGCTCTTCAGGCAGATTATCCACCTGATGGTAATGCTGTTTCAGACGGTTTTGGGTGTCATATACAAAACGTTCCTTTACCGTAACCCCTTCTTCTCCCTGCTTTCTCTGATGTGAAGTTATGGTTTTCAAAGGAGTTCCGGCAAAATCAAGCTGCATATCAGTTCTGGTATACCCTCCCAGATGATTGATGGAATAAGTTCCAATGACCCTTCCTTTCCGGTCATAATAACTATAATTCCGGGTCCAGTTGTCATTTTCTACATTTTTAACAAAGCTCATTACCGGAAGTCCTTTCGTACTCCTTGCTCCTGCTATAATATTAGGATCCTGAGGCATTGTTGGTTCTCCCAGAATATCTGCCGGAAAAGACGGGTTAAAGCTATAACCCGGATAGGTGTCATAGTAATTAATACTCAGAACCTTAATTCCTGTACTGGGATAGCTCGTAGAAGCTGTATTGTCATAGTACAGCTGCATCCCGCTGGAATCCGTAAACCCTACTGCCGATGTTCGCTTCACCGTATTACTGGCAAGTGCGTCTGCAGCAGCCTGTTCAGCCTGCCTTCCTCCCGGACCATAAGCCTGGGCAGAAGTATAAATTCCGGTATAAGCTACCCTCCCAAATGCATCATACTTGGTAAAAAGCCATTGTTTGGAAGCTCCCATAACAGCATCTTGCGTCATGATCACACGGCCTGCCTTATCATAGATTATATATTCCCATCCCTTATGCGGAACCTTCTTAAGCACCACCCTGTTCTTGCCGTCATAACGATACAGATAGCACATCCCATTGAGGATATTATTAGGAATTACAGTTCCCGCCGCCAAGGCATTGATCGCATTTACTCCCATAGGAGAAATTACAACAGCAAGCTGGTTATAATCATTATAAACATAATACGTATCCGCATTTTCCGTAGCACTCAGTACTTTTCGTACCAGAATAACCTGGCCCTGGCCATTCTTAAACTCTATGGTCTGGTTTCCGTCTTCATCAGTTACTATATTCTTATACAACTGATTGGCAGGGTAATTCTCAATAGTGCTGCTAATGGTTGATGCTGTAGTACCATTTGACCAGACTGCGGTAGCAATGAATTTTTTTACCTCATTCGCAGCATTTGTTTCATAGGTAAACTTCACAGGTTTACTGCTCCATGCATTTCCTACCTGGATCTGCTGCTGGATACGGTCTAACGGAGAGTTCTCCAGTATCTTCTCTGCATAGATCTTCTCTGATCCATACAAAGAAGGCTGCGTTGCATTGGCCAATGGATTGGGAACGATTGCCCCGTTCAACGTACCAGGCTGGGGAACCGGTAAATAATCCTTTACCTGTCTTCCAAACTGGTCATATTCGATGTGGGTGACCACATCCCTGCCCAGAGGGGAAGCTTTTACATTCACCACCTGCTTGGGCCTGCCCAGTCCGTCAAAATACTGGACCGTGTTGATCTGTTTAGCTGTGGTGCTGCTAGCGGTTACAGGCTCTAAATAGGTCCTGCTTTGTATATAGTTTTCTGTTGTGGTCTGGGCATTTGATAAGCCAAAACACAACATACTAATCGGAATTATAATTCTTTTCATCGTGTATTAGTTTTTATAATTATATTTTATTTCCTTCAGCATATTCCCATTCACGTCCACTACTTTCTCCAAGCGGTTAGCCGTATCGTAGAGGTACAGCTCTCTTACACCTGATGGCGGCGTGATGCTTCTTACCCCAACCAGAAGATCATAGGTATAGGTCGTGACCTGAAATGCAGACAGGCTGCTGTGTTTCCTGAAATTATCCAGCGCCAGCAGAAGGGCGGTTTCATCACTGTTAGTTACTGCTGCTGCATCAGTATCTGATGCGGTAACAATCTCCGTGATTAATGCCTGCGGAATCTCAGATAACAGAGCTCCCTCTATCTTGGCAATGGGCTGGGTATTGTTATACCCCCAAATGACTGATACAGGAATACCCTCTTTTGTAGTATATTGCTGCAGGTTACCTTTCAGGTCATATTTGTCGTAGGTAATTTCGGCAAAAGAAGAATTACTGTTCTGGAGATCGTACGATAAAACAGAGGTAGGTAAAACAAAACCTGCTGTTTTAGTATTGGCTTCGGTCTGGT
This sequence comes from Chryseobacterium flavum, assembly GCF_003385595.1. Classification (GTDB taxonomy): domain Bacteria; phylum Bacteroidota; class Bacteroidia; order Flavobacteriales; family Weeksellaceae; genus Chryseobacterium; species Chryseobacterium flavum. The sequence goes on from NZ_QNUE01000032.1 coordinate 6,704, forward strand.
TCAAAGGGTAAGTGGTTCCTGTTTTTGACAATGTTTTACTTACTGTACCTTCTGTTTTGGTATTAATGGTTTCCAGAGGAATTCCAATCATATTTTTTGCAATCATCAGCTGATTCCCCTTTTCATGGGCATAGCTAAAGCTGGAAGTGGTAAGGGAACCCGTGGTGTCGGTAAAAACAAGAGATGTCAACTGGTTATGCTGACTGCTCCCATAAGCATATTTTGTGGTCTCGGTTACAGAAGGAACATTATCTTTGTAATACACATCTTGTTTTTCACTCAGGTAAGGGTTATAGCTGTAAATATTATAGGCAGATAACCGGATCAATTCAGCCATTCCATTCAGCTGGGTAAATGCCCCGTGAGAAATAGGTTCACCATACACATTGTCCTGAAAGTCGTAAGCCCTGACTGTACTGTTAAACCTGGCAGGGGCATCGTTGTATTTATAGGTTGTTTTTTGTACTATTTTGCCGTCCTTGTCTTTTTTGGTCACACTCAGGGGTTTGCCTCTTTCAGATTCCAGGGAATTGTATTTAAGGTGCCTCAGCGTATTATAGGTGGCCTGGTTTCCAAAAGATATAAAGGCAATGGTATTGGCCCGTTTGTCGATAAACCCGTTATCACTGTTGGAAAAAACATATTCGGTGGTACCTCCCAAATCTGTTCCCCCCACTCTTTCTGTCACCTTACTGTAGACCACATGCTTCCCCTTTGTATTATTATCCTGAAGAACCGGCATATCAGCAAAACGGTATTCATGTGCAGTACTGTTCCGGTCCTCTTCAAAATGAACCGGTTTGGCAGACAATATTCCTGAGGAAGCTCCCGTTGTGATTCCTGTATCGGTATAAAAATATTCCTTTACAATATTCTGGCCATCCCCGGGGGCGGTTATTGTTTTCTTAATCCGGAGACCTCCGGCAATTTTGTTGACAGAAGATTCCAGGACAAATTCATAAGGCGCTGTGTTTTGTACATCAATGACCTTGCTGTAATCATGTGGTTCATACACAAATTCATTAGAACCTTTTGTCGGGTAAATAATCTTTTTCAGTACTCCCAGGGTTAATTGGGCCGGATCAGTTTCCTTATAGGCAGGCAGTACATTTTTCATCTGATCAAGCGAATATTTGGTTCCATTGGCCGGAGTAACTGTACCCAGGTAAGTTTTGTTGTTAAAATATCCCCAATGATCATTTTTCATCAGGTTAAACCCAGGTAAGTCCGTAGAGTAATATTCCAGCTGATATGACTGTCCATTTCTGTTAAAGCCTGTCAGGAATAATTTTTTAGCAGGATCCTCCAGGTAGGAAAAACTCACCTCTTCAATCACTGAATCCTTTTTAATAGAAATTTTATCCAGCTTATAAAATTGTTTTGCAGCCATGATATCTCCGCGGAAATGATAATCATATCCGAAAGAAGAATTCCATTGGGTATTGCTTATATCAGTAAAATTATACTGCGCAACATTTGCTGTACTTTTAAGAAACTCTATTGTATAAATATTATTGATATTGATATCTTTTGGATAGACCACAAAAGTACGTTCAGGATTTTTAGTTATTTTCTGCTGCCCGCCGGCAGTTACATTGTCTACCTTATAATCCATTGATGCAAAAGTATGGTGCATCTTAAACAAGGCTTTATCTTCCCGCAAATAATTAAAGGTGATCTCAAAATTACTTGGCAGGATAACCTTTGTCAAAAACCATGAATTGGCAATAAAATGTGGATTATATGGATCTGTGGGCGTAATATAAGGTGTTGCGGAAAATTCAATGGACTGAGGCGTTTTACCGAAGATATAGCGGATTCCTTTTTGGTCAGTCAATGTAAAACCATAAATAATCCTTTTGATTTTATGAGTTTTACTATTAATGGCGTGGCGTCCATCTTCATATAAAGAAAAGTCTGTGGCCAGTTCATCTTCAATTTTAATGTCTTTAAAATCTCCGGATGCAATCACCCATTTTCCTTTATGGTCTTTGTAGAAAGTCCCTGACATTCCATTCACATTGAAGTTGAATTCATCAGGTGCAGGATATGCTGTCCTGGTTCCACCTCCAATGGAACGGTTGTTATTGATAAAATCCGTTAATGCTGGAGTGCTATCCCACTGGTCATTATCCAGCGAGTTAAAATTATCATAGTAAGAATATCTGTTTGGTACAGGCTCACCACTCATACCCACCATCACTTCATCCACACCGCCATTCACAGAACGGGTGATCACTCCACCTGCATTAAGGTTCCATCCCGCGCCTGTCCATGTAGGTAAAATATCAGGCTTTATTGATGCCAGGTTATAGGAGAGATCCAGGCTCAGATCATATCCTTCCCTCGAAAAGCTAAAAAGATTAAAGCTGATATTGGGTTGTCCGGAAAATAAATCTATTGAGGCCGGATTATACTGTCCTAAGCTCGCCGCAATAGGACTGTTGCTGAAAATTGTAGGACTGTATGGCTTTCCGCTGTTGATCTGTGCATGCAGAAAATACACCGCTAAAGTCAATGCGGAAAAAGTAAAATATTTTTTCATCTGTTATTTCTTAATCAGTTTAGCATTCGCTGTTTTGTTATTATTAGTTTTTATAGTCACCAGGTAAGCTCCCTGTACCAAAGCCTGAGTATTGATCTTCGTTACAGAATTCTTTGTTGTGAGGCTTTGGAGCTGTCTTCCGCTCATATCGTAAACTGTAATTTGAGCATCTTTAAAGTCAAAACCTATTTCCACATAGGCATAATCAGATACCGGGTTCGGATAGATCTTAATGTCATGTTTCTCGATCAGCTGGTCTACCTGTTTGTCTCCAAGCTTTACGATCTTCCAGTTCTCTTTCCCCAACTCTTCTGCACTGGTTCCTGCAAGGATAATCGAGCCATCCCGGTTCAGCCTCAGATCTGAAAGCCTTTCCTCCTTCTTTTTAGATTCCCCTTTCACATGCTTTCTCCACTGTTCATGGCCATTGCCATCCAGGTACAGCATCCAGAAGGTTTCATCCCCGGTTTCTATCCTTCCTTCTGCCTGGGTGTAGCCTCCTAAAAGAATTCCCCTGGTTCCTTTATCATCTGCTGAATGAAGAACATTCATTCCCATCAGGATATCACGGTTTTTAAAATTGTAAGATTTCTGCCACTGTTCATTGCCGCGTTCATCAAGGGCAACCAGCCATAAGTCTGTGCCTTCTTCTATTCCTGTGGTCTTGTTGCCGGATCTCTCTGATCTTGATTCACCACCGATAATATATCCGTCGGATTTCAGAGAAAGGGTCCGTAAGTGGTCATCTCCGGCTCCGCCATAGTTCTTT
>NZ_QNUE01000033.1 GCF_003385595.1 Chryseobacterium flavum
AAACCTATAAAAACAAAAACCAAAGTAATAGTAAAATTACTCTGGTTTAATTATTTATTTTTGTACTTAAATCTGTATCAGATTTTCAGGACTAGTCATGGTTCGGAACTTCTTAATTGATTCTATTTTGATATCACATTTGCATTAATTCACATTTTAAGAATCTTTTTCATAAATTTTGTTAAACAATTATTTAAATTTTAATAATTATAACATTCTGTTAGTCATTGTTTTATGTATTGTTTGTGTGTTGATGCCTGATTAAAAAGCCTCCTTGGCATGATTTTTACATCGTATTGTTTAGTAAAAATTTAAAATTAGAGTTATGAAAATGTTTAAACAGGCAATATTGCTGGCTGGTATTTTAACAGCAGGAATAGCAAGCGCACAGGATTCAAAAATGAACAATATGATCAAAGTGGGCGCAAATGTTGGTTTAGCAGTTCCCGCAGATAATCTTTCCGCTGCCGTAGGGGTAGATGTTTCTTATCAGAATCTTATTACTCCAGGATTTGGATTAGGTATTGCATCAGGATACAGTCATTATTTCGGAAAAGATAACAATGGTTATAAAAACAATGATGTAGGTGTAATACCTGTAGCGGCCTTAGTAAGAATTTACCCTAAACAAACAGGATTCTATTTCGGAACAGACCTTGGATATGGTTTCCTTGTTGGAGATAAAACAGTAGCGTCCAATACCAATGTAGAAAGAGCAAGCGGAGGTTTTTACCTTAAACCGGAGATCGGATACCACAACAGAGACTGGAACTTCTTCGTACAATACCAGAAGGTTTTTGTAGGGACTAAAGGAGATTTACCAGGTCAGGACTATAATGTGGGGAATATCGGAGTAGGCTTCGGTTATAATATTCCATTAGGAAAGTAGTTAGATTTAATATAAACAATTATTAACCAAACCTTTTCACGAAAGTGAAAAGGTTTTTTTCTTCCCTGCAGGATTTACGAAAAACAATTATTATATTTGGTAAAATTTGAGGTTATGATTCTGAATCCAAAATTTCCACTTTATTTACCAGGAGTAGAGAACAGTAATAATGATAATGTTTCTATCATTGGAGCGAGCCTCCGTGAAGATATGACCATCTTAGGCCATTTTGTTTCCAGTAACGGAAGTCTTGAGATAAAAATCCAAAATACATATTCAACAAAAGAATATACTTCTTTTACTGATATTTTAAGGAAGTTTATTCAAGATAATCAGCTGGAAAATGTAAAACGTCTTGGAATGGCTGTACCGGGTCCGGTACTTGACGGAAAAAGTAGTCCTGCAAGATTAGGATGGACTTTAGATATTGAAGAATATACAAGGGATTTCGGGTTTGAGAAAGTAAATATGCTGAATGACCTGGAAGCTTCTGCGTACGGAATGGCTCTCCTTGAAGACAACGATCTTGAAGCGATTTATACAAGTGGTCATCTCGAAAAAGGAAATGTAGCCATCCTTGCTCCTGGAAACGGGCTTGGTGAAGCAGGATATTTCTTTGACGGAAAGTATCTGAGGCCATTTGCTACAGAAGGAGGCCATTCAGAGTTTTCACCCCGAACGAATGTAGAAGTTGAATTTTACCAGTTCCTGAATAATATTTACGGAATTGTAAGCTGGGAAAATGTATTATCAAAATCCGGACTGTTTAATATCTACAGGTTCTTAAGAGATGTAAAAAGACACCCTGAGCCGGAATGGCTGGCTGAGCGTCTTTCAGGAGGTGATTTTGTAGAGGAGCTTTACAAAGCGGCTGTAGAAGATAATGTACTGATCTGTAAAATTGCATTGGATACATTCCTGGAATTTCTTGCCAGAGAAGCCAATAACTTAACTCTGAAGGTAAAAGCAACCGGAGGGCTGCTGATTGCCGGGGATATTCCTCAGATGGTCAGAGCTTATATTGATAAGGCTAAATTCTATGAAAAGTTTAAGATCAGTGATAAAATGGAAGAAATGCTGAAAAATATTCCAATCTATCTGGTCAAGCAAAATCATACAGCATTGAAGGGGGTAGCATTATATACTGCCTACTATCAGGAATAAAAACTTAGCTCCGAAATCATTTCGGAGTTTTTTTTTGATGATATTATTCATAAAAATAATTGTTTTTCTTGATATACATCAATGAAATCTATCGGACAGGATGGTTACCTTTGTGCTATCAAAAAAATAAATAATTTATTCAATGAAAAAAATATTTTTATTAGCAGTTTTAGCCGGCGGTCTGGCTTTCGGACAATCAAAAAAAGTAGTCGCTTCTGATGTTCACTGGTGGGGATACAAAGTGGCAAAATCTGAAGCAAGCTCTCATGATGGTACAGTAAAAGTAAAATCCGGGGATATGGTAATGAAAGGGAATCAGCTGGTAGGGGGAAGCTTCGTATTGGATATGACCTCAATCAACGCAACGGATCTTTCAGGAGAATATCAGCAAAAATTAAACGGACACCTTAAGAATGGTGATTTCTTTGAAGTTGAAAAATTTCCTACTGCTACTTTCAAAATTACTTCTGTAAAGAAAAATAATGATAAAATCTATAATTCCCTGGTAACAGGAAACCTTACGGTAAAAGGAAAAACCAATCCGGTTACTTTCCCGGCAAAGATTTCTTACAGTAAAGGAGTTGTAAGTTTAGTATCAAATAAATTCTCTTTCGACAGACAGAAATTTGATGTAGCATATAAGTCAACGATGCAGGATGTTTTTGTGAAAGATGATATTGATATGCTTGTAAAGGTTACTGCTCAATAAATTAATCAAAAAAATATTGTTAAAAGTGTAGAAGTTCTACACTTTTTTTTATTTTTGTTGAATTGTAAATAAAAAAGAATGAAAAGATTACTATTGTTTGCTATGGTGTGCGTAAGCATGTCATTTGTTTCTGCTCAGAGAAAATTTGATAAAGTTTCAAAAGTGACTTCATCAGAGATCAGATGGTGGGGATATAAGGTTGTTAAGACGGAGGCTTCTTCCCATTCAGGAACGGTAAAGCTGAAGAGTGGAAAATTCAACTTTGATAAAACGGTTCTGGTGGATGGAGAGTTTGTGATAGATATGAGAAGTATTATGGCCGGAGATGTTTCGGATGAAGATCAGATCAAACTGACAGATGACCTGAAAAGCACCAACTTCTTTGAAGTGAAAAAATTCCCGGTTGCAAAATTCCACCTGACTAAAATTATTCCTTTGGCAAACAGTGAATATAATTCTACAGTATATGGTGACCTTACTATTAAAGGGGTGAGAAAAACGATCTCTTTTCCTGCCAATGTATATGTAACTCAGTTTACTGTAGTCATTGAGTCAGCAAAGTTCTCTTTGAACAGAAGAGACTTTAAAGTATTCTATCAGTCTTCCTTAAAAGACTATTTCATTAAGAATGAAATGGATATCCAGTTCCGTGTGTCTACAGAAAAGCTGGATAACGAGAACAGGATTCCCGTAAAGAAAAAGAAATAAGATTAAATGTATATTGATAATAAAAAACAAAAGCAGTTCTCACGAACTGCTTTTGTTTTTTGTAATTTAGAAATAGCCGTATTATGGTTGCTTTTCAGTATAGGCTCTATTTCTTTTTCCGGATTTTTTAATAAATTAGTTCTATGAAAATTTATATTGTAAGCGGTCTCGGAGCAGATTTTAAAGTACTTGAGAGATTAGAGTTTCCTGAACACTGTGAACCGGTTTTTATAGATTGGCTGATCCCTGAAAAAAATGAACCTTTCCCTGCTTATGTCAAAAGAATGGCTGAAAAAATAGATGATTCCGAACCTTTCTGTTTACTGGGCTATTCGTTTGGTGGAATTGTGGTACAGGAAATAAATCAGATAAAGCCTGCTGAGAAAGTAGTGATCCTGGGAAGTATAAAATCAGACAAAGAAAAATCCAGATTTATAAAGACAGGTGAAGTAACTAAAATCCCGCGGATGCTGCCTGTAAGCCTGTTTAATGATAAAGCAGCCCATGTATATGCAGTAGTAAGAAAACTCTTTGATCCTAAAAATCCAAGGCTTCTTCAATATTTCAGGGTAAGGGATCCCTATTATCTGAAATGGTCTGTGGAAAAGGTTTCAGAATGGAAGTTTAAAGAAAACCCGAATGTAATCCAGATATTGGGAGATAAGGATATTGTTTTCCCTATACGGTATTCCAAACCGGATTATATCATTAAGGGAGGTACCCATCTGTTTCCTGCTACAAAATATAAGGAAGTTTCTCAAATATTAAGTGAAGTGTTTGCTGAAGAAAAAATAAATATTGTGTAATACCCTGTTTTTTTTACAGGGTATTTTATTTAAAATGTATTATTTTTGAAATTTTATATTTAAATTTGATAGGGTTAAATATAAAATTTTATGAAAGTAGGACTGAAATGGATTGTTTCGTTTGTGGTAATAGCTCTGGTTGCATGCGGAGGACTGTTCTGGACTCCTGCTGTGAATCTGCCCGATACCGGAGAGTTTCTCAGTGAAGATAAAATTGTAGGGGCTGACGTAGCCTGGATTCTGGCTGCTGCCGGTCTTGTACTGCTGATGACTCCCGGACTGTCCTTTTTTTATGGAGGAATGGTTGGAAAGAAAAATGTAATTTCTACTATGCTTCAGAGTTTTATTGCTTTAGGAGTGATTTCCATGGTATGGGTGGTAATTGGGTTTTCTTTGTCTTTCGGAGAGTCTTTAGGTTTCAATATGAATGGCAATCATTATGGAATTATCGGTAATCCTCTCAGTTATCCGTTCTTCAGTGGTGTTGGGGTATTACCTCATAAAATGATGGCATCTACCATTCCATTTATTCTTTTTGCATTGTTTCAGATGAAATTTGCTGTAATTACCCCAGCTATTATAACAGGATCTTTTGCCGAAAGGGTTCGCTTTATATCCTATCTTTTATTCATGGTATTGTTCAGTATTTTTATTTATACGCCGCTTTGCCATATGGTATGGCATCCTGACGGGCTTTTGAATAAGTATTTTGGAGTAAAAGATTTTGCCGGAGGTACAGTAGTGCATATGAGTGCTGGTTTTGCTGCCCTTGCCGGTGCCCTTGTTTTGGGAAGAAGAAAAAATCCGCATCACCAGCCTTCCAATATCCCATATGTGCTTTTGGGAACAGGAATGCTGTGGTTTGGCTGGTTTGGGTTTAATGCCGGGTCTGCTTTGAGTGCTTCTGGTTCTGCAGCAACTGCCTTTGGAACCACTACCATTGCTTCTGCTTCTGCCATGATGACCTGGATTTTTTTTGACCGGATCAACGGGCGGAGTGTATCCGCTTTAGGGGCTTGCATCGGTGCAGTAGTGGGACTGGTGGCAATTACTCCCGGATGTGGGTTTGTCAGCATTCAGGAAAGTCTCTTTATAGGATTTATTTCTGCAGTTGTTTCTAACCTGATGGTCAACTGGAAAGCTTTAAACAGGATAGATGACACCCTGGATGTTTTTGCCTGTCATGGGGTGGGAGGGATCATGG
>NZ_QNUE01000034.1 GCF_003385595.1 Chryseobacterium flavum
TTTTAAAAATAAAATAAAAACTGGCGGCGGCCTACTCTCCCGCGTTAGCAGTACCATCGGCGCTGGTGGGCTTAACTTCTGTGTTCGGAATGGGAACAGGTGAGCCCCACCGCTAAAACCACCCTAAAGAAGGTATATAGCTGTAGGCAGTAAGCTATAAGCTTTAAGCTTACAGCGTAAAGCATACTGCGTTTTTAGCGATAAAAACTTTCACAAAGACAAAACCTTTGCTGCGCATAAAGTACTTGTCATTTTTTATATTACTATAAATTGATACTGTAACCATAGACTATAAATCTACGGGTAATTAGTACTACTCGGCTATGACATTACTGTCTTTACACCTGTAGCCTATCAACGTCGTCATCTACAACGACCCTTAAAAGATGTCTCATCTTGAGGCGAGTTTCGCACTTATATGCCTTCAGTGCTTATCTCTTCCAAACATAGCTACTCAGCGGTGCACCTGGCGGTACAACTGATACACCAGAGGTTTGTTCAATTCGGTCCTCTCGTACTAGAATCAAGCCCTCTCAAACATCTAACGCCCGCAATAGATAGAGACCGAACTGTCTCACGACGTTCTGAACCCAGCTCGCGTGCCACTTTAATGGGCGAACAGCCCAACCCTTGGGACCTTCTCCAGCCCCAGGATGTGACGAGCCGACATCGAGGTGCCGAACCTCCCCGTCGATGTGAGCTCTTGGGGGAGACTAGCCTGTTATCCCCGGAGTACCTTTTATCCTATGAGCGATGGCCCTTCCATACGGAACCACCGGATCACTATGTCCTGCTTTCGCACCTGATCGACTTGTTGGTCTCACAGTCAAGCACCCTTATGCCATTACACTCTACGCACGGTTACCAAGCGTGCTGAGGGTACCTTTGAAAGCCTCCGTTACTCTTTTGGAGGCGACCACCCCAGTCAAACTACCCACCACGCAATGTCCTTCTCTTAAGAAGTTAGGCTCCAAGTAAGTAAAGGGTGGTATTTCAACGACGGCTCCACAAACACTAGCGTGCCTGCTTCAAAGCCTCCCACCTATCCTACACATTACTTACTCAAAGTCAATACGAAGTTATAGTAAAGGTTCACAGGGTCTTTTCGTCCCATTGCGGGTAATCGGCATCTTCACCGATACTACAATTTCACCGAGCTCGTGGCTGAGACAGTGCCCAGATCGTTACACCATTCGTGCAGGTCGGAACTTACCCGACAAGGAATTTCGCTACCTTAGGACCGTTATAGTTACGGCCGCCGTTTACTGGGGCTTCAGTCAATGCCTTCGCTTACGCTAAGCACCTTCCTTAACCTTCCAGCACCGGGCAGGTGTCAGACCCTATACAGCATCTTTCGATTTAGCAGAGTCCTGTGTTTTTGATAAACAGTCGCCTGGGCCTCTTCACTGCGGCCACCATTGCTGATGGCGTCTCTTATTCCGAAGTTACGAGACTATTTTGCCTAGTTCCTTAGCCACGACTCACTCGAGCACCTTAGGATTCTCTCCTCGACCACCTGTGTCGGTTTTGGTACGGGTTGCTTCACTTCGGCTTTTCTTGGATCAGATTACTCTACAGCAGCTTCGCCCGAAGGCTAGGCCTTGACTATTCCGTCAGTCTCCAGCAGATACATCCAACCGTCCCCTTTTATTGTGAGCAAGTCAGGGAATATTAACCCTGTGTCCATCCACTACCCCTTTCGGGTTCGCGTTAGGTCCCGACTAACCCTCAGCTGATTAGCATGGCTGAGGAAGCCTTGGTCTTTCGGTGAGCAGGTTTCTCGCCTGCTTTATCGTTACTTATGCCTACATTTTCTTTTCTATCCGCTCCACAATACCTCACAGTACTGCTTCGGCGCAAATAGAATGCTCTCCTACCAGATATATCTTAAATATAAATCCATAGCTTCGGTAATATGCTTATGCCCGATTATTATCCATGCCGGACCGCTCGACTAGTGAGCTGTTACGCACTCTTTAAATGAATGGCTGCTTCCAAGCCAACATCCTAGCTGTCAATGCAGTCCAACCGCGTTGCTTCAACTTAGCATATATTTGGGGACCTTAGCTGTTGGTCTGGGTTCTTTCCCTCTCGGACATGGACCTTAGCACCCATGCCCTCACTGCCGACGAACATTTATTAGCATTCGGAGTTTGTCAGGAATTGGTAGGCGGTGAAACCCCCGCATCCAATCAGTAGCTCTACCTCTAATAAACTTAACATCGACGCTGCACCTAAATGCATTTCGGAGAGTACGAGCTATCTCCCAGTTTGATTGGCCTTTCACCCCTACCCACAGGTCATCCGAAGACTTTTCAACGTCAACCGGTTCGGTCCTCCACTCTGTGTTACCAGAGCTTCAACCTGCCCATGGGTAGATCACAAGGTTTCGCGTCTAATCCTACTAACTATGCGCCCTATTCAGACTCGCTTTCGCTCCGGCTCCGGTACTTAATACCTTAACCTCGCTAGTAAAATTAACTCGTAGGCTCATTATGCAAAAGGCACGCCGTCACAGCTTAATGCTGCTCCGACCGCTTGTAGGCGTACGGTTTCAGGTTCTATTTCACCCTTCTATTCGAAGTGCTTTTCACCTTTCCTTCACAGTACTTGTTCACTATCGGTCTTTCAGGAGTATTTAGCCTTGGAGGATGGTCCCCCCATATTCAGACAGGATTTCACGTGTCCCGCCATACTCATTTATCATCTATATATACCTTTCGAATACAGGGCTTTCACCTTCTATGGCTGTTCTTTCCAGAACATTCTTCTAAATATATAAAGACTTTTGGGCTAATCCGCTTTCGCTCGCCACTACTTACGGAATCTCTTCGATTTCTTTTCCTCCGGGTACTTAGATGTTTCAGTTCTCCGGGTTTGCCCCTCTTACGAGGTAATACATCTTCAATGTATTGGGTTGCCCCATTCGGATATCTGCGGATCTATTCGTGTGTGCCAATCCCCGCAGCTTTTCGCAGCTTACCACGTCCTTCGTCGCCTCTGAAAGCCTAGGCATCCGCCATACGCCCTTAACGATTTCTTTCCTATTGGTTACTCAAGCGCTTTATGCGCTCGGTTTTCTCTTTGTGATGTCTTTACCGTTAATGTCAATGATCTTAATGTCTTTCTTTCCGACTGATGAACAAATGTTGTTGTTGGCTCCATCCGTAACTTTTAAATCAGTCTTCCAAAACTGTGGAGAATAAGGGAGTCGAACCCTTGACCTCCTGCGTGCAAGGCAGGCGCTCTAGCCAGCTGAGCTAATTCCCCCTCTAGGTGCTGCAGGCTTTACGCTATAAGCTTTAGGCGTATCGCCTACTGCTTCCAGCTTAATGCTTACCGCTTTAATTAGTAGTCTCGGGCAGGCTCGAACTGCCGACCTCTACATTATCAGTGTAGCGCTCTAACCAGCTGAGCTACGAGACTGTCTGTTAGACTAACAGATTTCAGATATTAGATACCAGAATATTCTTCCTTCTTTTATCCTGCCTCTTTGTCTCAATCCCTTTACTAATTTCTAGTGGGTTTTGTATTTTTATATATCAACCAAATAAAAAACTAAAGCTTTACTTTAAGCAAGTACTTGTGTCCAGGACACTAATTTTGTTTATCGTCTAATGACGCTCTAAAATGAGATGTTCCAGCCGCACCTTCCGGTACGGCTACCTTGTTACGACTTAGCCCTAGTTACCTGTTTTACCCTAGGCAGCTCCTGTTACGGTCACCGACTTCAGGTACCCCAGACTTCCATGGCTTGACGGGCGGTGTGTACAAGGCCCGGGAACGTATTCACCGCGCCATGGCTGATGCGCGATTACTAGCGATTCCAGCTTCATAGAGTCGAGTTGCAGACTCCAATCCGAACTGAGACCGGCTTTCGAGATTTGCATCACTTCGCAGTGTAGCTGCCCTCTGTACCGGCCATTGTATTACGTGTGTGGCCCAAGGCGTAAGGGCCGTGATGATTTGACGTCATCCCCACCTTCCTCTCTACTTGCGTAGGCAGTCTCACTAGAGTCCCCAACTTAATGATGGCAACTAGTGACAGGGGTTGCGCTCGTTGCAGGACTTAACCTAACACCTCACGGCACGAGCTGACGACAACCATGCAGCACCTTGAAAAATGTCCGAAGAAAAGCCTATTTCTAAGCCTGTCATTTCCCATTTAAGCCTTGGTAAGGTTCCTCGCGTATCATCGAATTAAACCACATAATCCACCGCTTGTGCGGGCCCCCGTCAATTCCTTTGAGTTTCAAACTTGCGTTCGTACTCCCCAGGTGGCTAACTTATCACTTTCGCTTAGTCTCTGAACCCAAAAGCCCAAAAACGAGTTAGCATCGTTTACGGCGTGGACTACCAGGGTATCTAATCCTGTTCGCTCCCCACGCTTTCGTCCATCAGCGTCAGTTGTTGCTTAGTAACCTGCCTTCGCAATTGGTGTTCTAAGTAATATCTATGCATTTCACCGCTACACTACTTATTCCAGCTACTTCAACAACACTCAAGACTTGCAGTATCAATGGCAGTTTCACAGTTAAGCTGTGAGATTTCACCACTGACTTACAAATCAGCCTACGGACCCTTTAAACCCAATAAATCCGGATAACGCTTGCACCCTCCGTATTACCGCGGCTGCTGGCACGGAGTTAGCCGGTGCTTATTCGTATAGTACCTTCAGCTACCCTCACGAGGGTAGGTTTATCCCTATACAAAAGAAGTTTACAACCCATAGGGCCGTCGTCCTTCACGCGGGATGGCTGGATCAGGCTCTCACCCATTGTCCAATATTCCTCACTGCTGCCTCCCGTAGGAGTCTGGTCCGTGTCTCAGTACCAGTGTGGGGGATCACCCTCTCAGGCCCCCTAAAGATCGCTGACTTGGTGAGCCGTTACCTCACCAACTATCTAATCTTGCGCGTGCCCATCTCTATCCACCGGAGTTTTCAATATCAAATGATGCCATTCAATATATTATGGGGTATTAATCTTCCTTTCGAAAGGCTATCCCCCAGATAAAGGCAGGTTGCACACGTGTTCCGCACCCGTACGCCGCTCTCAAGATCCCGAAAGATCTCTACCGCTCGGCTTGCATGTGTTAGGCCTCCCGCTAGCGTTCATCCTGAGCCAGGATCAAACTCTCCATTGTATGTTTGTCTGACTCACTCAAAGTTTTTAACGCTTTAGTTTTTCCTTACTTGGTTGTTATATTGTATGTCAATGATCTTTTTATCTTCCGCTTTTTAACGAAGCAATCTCTCTGTCTGTGTCGCTCCGTATTTGCGAGTGCAAAAGTAAAACTTTATTTTTTAATGACCAAATGTTTTTGAAGAAAATTTTAAAGTTTTTTAAGTAACCTTAAATCC
>NZ_QNUE01000035.1 GCF_003385595.1 Chryseobacterium flavum
TAATAATAATAATAATAAAACCTTCGCGATTTGCGAAGGTTTTGTTTATAATGCTGCTTTATTTTATTAAAGAAGTCTTTAAATTTTTTTGGTAGTGAGCATTTCTAATTTTTAGCTTTTATCCTGTTGGGAATAACGTAGTGATTATTGCCTTTGACTCAAAATCAATTTCATCTTATTCTCTTAATCCTTTTAATAAGGGAGGGGGAAGGAATATACCTCGTAGCCAAGGTATTAGTATACCGCAAGGTACAACCCATCAGACCTATATTTGGTGGACTAAAAAAAACAATTTATTTAAATGAAAAAAATATTTTTTTTAATAACTCTATTCTTACTTTTTCCTGTTCTACTCAAAGAGATAATATTTGGGGCGAATATGAATATAGGGAACTGAAACAATTGACTCATTGATCATCGAAAAAATGTATATTTATATAAAATATATAACAAACGAGGTGAATTAATGTACAAAGGACAATCTAATTGGGAATTGGAAAAAGATAGAATCACTTTTTTTGATTTTTATAATGATGAAGATTATAATTTATCTGAATTTTTAACAGAATAACATGCAAAGAAATTCTTAATAAAAATATCTTGTCCCATATATGTTAATGTATTCATTATAACATTGTATAAAATAGCCTATTAGAGGCGTTCAGTTAATGGTCCCGATACCGCATGAATACTTCATAAAAATGAAGTATAACAAAAATCACTGCCATTGAGCAGTGGTTTTGTTTTTTATAAAATCAACATTATTTTTTGAACAGAATTCCAGATGTTCAATGTCTGTGGCTTTGGGCTGATAATCCTAACTAGGCTTTAAATCTGAATGGATCATAGCTTTACAGAAAATCGTTATATTTACCAGTATAAAGATCATTTAGGAAATGCAAGGGTAAACTATGCCAAAAACAGCGAAGGTGTTCTTAAAATTACAGACAGCAACAATTATTATCCTTTTGGCATATTGAAGTCATAAAAGTTTATTAGAAGGTTTGTGCTAATTCAGGTATTATGGAATTAAAGTTTATAAAGACTGTAAAACAATAGCAATGAGTAATTTATCAATAATAGATCAAAGAAAATTAGATTACTTAAAAGAAAATAAGGATTTTATTTTTATAAATTTTGATAATGAGTATTCTATCAAAATAATTCCTTTTTATAACGGACTCAGGGATAAGCAAAAGTTAATTGAACTTTTTAATCAGTTAACCAATTTAGATATTAGGGTTGAAGATCTTTTAGGAAAACTGCATTTAGTTATATTAAAGATATTAATTAATGAAGATGAAAATCCCAGCTCCAATGATATTATTATCAATAGCAATGGACTTTCTCAAAATTCAATACAGTTTTTAATTGATAACCTTAATACAATTTTAGCCCGATTTAAAAATCGGAATATTTATATTTTAGAGAACACCTCTAATGACGAACTAACATTTAGTTATTCAAAATAGCATTAGAATTTACTTAATGCTCTCCGCTGCGCAAAGACTCCCGACTTTGAGCTGATAAAATTCCTGCTGGGTTTTATATTACTTAGGTGGATCTTACAACTTACATAAAATCACTATATTTATGTGCAGTTCATAGGAAATGGAGGGCAAACCATATTAAAACAGGAAAGGTATGAAAGCTTTAAAGATAAAACCAGGTATACTGACAATACTATTGATAACTTTATTTTCGTGTAAGGAAAATAAGGGAATTCAGGAAAAGAAGAATAACAAACTTTCGGTTGAAGTTTTATCAGTTAAAAAAGAAAAATCATTATACAATATTTCAGTTTTAGTAGATAACAATAATGATGATAAATATGTAATGTTATATAATTATCAGGACTTTAAAGAAAGAGAAACTTATCCAAGGGTGATTGAAAAAGAAAAGGAGACTATTATTGACTATAATTTTTTCTTTAAAGATCGTGTTGGTTATGTTCAGGATTCCATCAATAATATTCAAGATTCTGTTACTGATTTTCCTATAGGAAATATAAACAGCTCATTTTCTCTTTTTATATTGCCCAAAGGTAAAACTAAAGTTATACTAAAAGATATTCCTATATCAGATACAACAAACAAAAAGTATTTATATTTATATTTTAGTAAAATGAAAGAGGAAATCTTCAGGGCATTACCAAAAGGAACAAAAAATTATGATATAAGTGCCAACGAAAAAGGATTCAGAAACTATAAATTTTCTAAAGAAATAATTGTTTTTTAATAGAAAAATTAAAGGCTTTCATTTAGGATAAATAGAGATCTTTTTTAGGAGATTTAATTTAATGATGCTTTTAACAATCGTCCAGGTGGAAGGCAAGGAACGGATATTTTTTTAATTTAATTCTTTATGATATCAGAAATAGAACAACAAACAATGGACTTAGATTGGTTTTTGACGGATGGCGAATATATAGGGTTTATGACTTCTTGTGGTGGAAAGCTGCCGGATTCGGTTATTGAATCTGAACAAAGACGTCAGATATTAGTAGATTACTTTAGAAACTTACCGGAAATATCAGAAACTTTAATTAATCCAGAATTAGATAAAATTTTAAACAAAGATTCAGGCTCAGGAGGAGGTCTGGAAGATTATTTCTTTCTGGCAAAAAAGGGCCTTTATTCCTTTGACAAAACTGTTCTGAATAATTTTTTTGATCCCCACTATCATTTAGTTGTTTTTCCAAAAAATCCATTAAGATTGAAAGATTTATCACAAGACATATTAGATATAATTGTCAAAACTAAATATGAGGGTAAGCTTAAGGATATTCAGAATATCGATATATCAGAAATTAAATAATTCCATTGCCATTGTTAAAGAATAAACTGTACTATATTATTTACTTTGGGTTGGGCTAGAAATATAATTAAAATAGATATTTAAAGTTATTCATCAATTTTATATTTCTTTATATCAAATTCAAAATCAAAAAGCTCTTTGGGTGGAAGATTAAGACCTTTAGCCAAATCAATTAATGTCGTAAAGGAAAAATTTCTTTTCCCATTTTCTATATCACTTATTGTACCTTTAGTAATTTTGGAACCGTTTAGTACAACATCATCTTGGGTAAGCCCGGATTTAAGTCTTAATTCTTTGATATGTTCTCCAAATTTTTTTAGTATTTCATCTTTTAAAACGTCCATTTATGAGTACTTTATACAAAGTGCGTGATTTTTTTTACAAATTTTGTTACAAGATCTTGTAACAAAATTAAAATTTACTATATTTGGAAATGATTGCTTATTAAAGTAATTTTGCGATACTTCAACGAATAATAGAAGCTATTGCTTAGAATCTTGTAATAGAAAACTGGTAATTTTTAAACACACGAGATAATAAGCAGGAAGCTCACGACCTAGGCGTGAGTTCTCCTTATCCTGTGTGTGGGTATACCAGTACCTCTATTACGGATATTGTAGAGTCTCATGCCGTTTTTATTTTCATGCTGTCCCGTTTTCTACAACTATTTTCTAAGCCGCTTTACACATAAAGTATCATGATACTTACA
>NZ_QNUE01000036.1 GCF_003385595.1 Chryseobacterium flavum
AAGAGGCTGTCTCAAAAGTGAGGCAGTCTTTTTTTGAGCATAAAAAAAGGAAAGCTTTTGCTTTCCTAATATTTGCAAATTGATTAATTTGCTGTGTGTTAAGTAAATCAAAGGTAGTCTTTAAAGATTATAATCCCAAGCAAAATTTTCTTTTTCCTCCTGATTTGTCGGAGCTGATAGAAAATAATCATCCTGTACGAACTGTTTCAGCTGTTATAGATGGTCTGGATATCAGTAATTTACTCCGTAATTATAAACCCGGCGGCACATCGGTGTATCATCCCAAAATGCTTTTGAAAGTATTGGTTTATGGCTATTTGTGTAATATTTATTCGAGTAGAAAGCTGGAGCAGGCACTCAAAGAGAATGTTCATTTTATGTGGCTAAGCGCCATGAACCGTCCTGATCATAATACTTTGAACCGTTTCAGAAGTGAGAGATTAAAAGGAGAACTCAAAGAGATCTTCGCACAAATTGTATTATATCTGGAGAAAGAAGGTCTGGTAAGCCTGCAAACCATCTTTACAGATGGGACTAAAATAGAAGCCAATGCCAATCGTTACACATTTGTATGGGGAAAGGCTATTAAAAAGAATAAAGAACGTATAGAGTCCCAACTTGAGGATTTGTGGAACTACACTCAGGAGATAGCCAGGGAAGAAATGAAAGATACTTCGGAGGTAACCTTTAAGTCTATGGACAAAGAAAAAATAAAATCTGTTATAGAAACGATAGATTCTACTTTAAAGAAGAAGAAAATTTGCTCTAAAGTTCGTCAGAAGATTAATTACGCAAAAAAGAACTGGGCTGAAAATCTTGAAAAATATGAGAGCCAAGAGGCTATTCTTGGGAATAGGAACAGCTATTCAAAAACAGATCCTGATGCTTCTTTTATGCGCATGAAGGAGGATCATATGCGTAACGGGCAGCTCAAAGCGGCTTACAATCTTCAGTTTAGTACCGAGAATCAGTTTATCATTAATTATACTTTGCATCCTAATCCTGGTGACACTAAAACCCTTCTTCCTCATATTAAGAATTTTGAACACCTTTATCATAAATCTCCCGACGAAATAGTGGCTGATGCAGGATATGGCTCAGAAGAGAACTATATTTTTCTCCAAAAGAGAAAAGTCAAAGCCTATATCAAGTATAATTATTTTGATAAAGATCAGAAAACCAAAATTATAACATCTTCACCTTCTAACTCAAAACTTTCAAAGCTCCGGCATAAGGTTCATAAACTTCTCAATACAAAACGGGGCATAATGCTTAGAAAACAAAGGTGCCACGATGTAGAACCTGTGTTTGCTCAAATCAAACATAACAAAGGATTTAAAAGATTTTTTCTCAGAGGACAAAATAAAGTCGAAATAGAAACCGGCTTAATTGCTATTGCGCATAATCTTAGAAAATTGGCTCTGGCAGGGTAAAAAAACCTTCCTTTGCTTTATTCTACCATAATAACTCAAAAATATAATCTAAAAAAAAAAAATTCATTGAAAAATATGAGTTACAAAAAAATACGCCCATAAAA
>NZ_QNUE01000037.1 GCF_003385595.1 Chryseobacterium flavum
TGTCTCGTCCTGAAATAGCGATACACAAAAAAGAATCGTTATGGCAGAAACATTAACATCCACGTACATTAAACGTACCCAGAAGGATTACAGTTTAAGTTTAAAACTTCAAATCGTGAAAGAAGTTGAATCTGGAGTCTCCACTATTACTAATTGTCGTAAGAAATATGGTATTCAATCTCATGGTACTATTTTAAATTGGCTAAGAAAATATGGTAACTTTGATTGGGAAAACCAAAGACCTTACGCGATGGAAAAAACACCTGAACAACGTATTATGGAATTAGAAGCCCAGGTAAGGCTTCTTGAAAAGCAAAAGGCATTCTTAGAAAAGCAGGCTTATATTGCAGATAAAAAGTCCATATTTTTTGATATGATGATTGATCTGGCTGAGAAAGAATATCACATTGATATTCGAAAAAACTCACCACCCGAACAATCGATTACTTCCGCAGTAAAGAAAAAGAAACTTTGATTTTTACTTGCGGATTGTTAGGGTTAAATAGACAAATCTATTATAGAAGTATAAAGCGTACGAAAGTTTGTAAAGATAAAGCTTCAGAGGTAGTAAAGCTGGTAGAGAATCTTCGTGTTAAGATGCCCCGGTTAGGAGGCAGGAAATTATATTTTATCTTACAGAGATCCTTAAGCTCCATTAAGGTAGGGAGAGATAAATTCTTTGCCATCTTAAAAGCTAATCATTTATTGATTGAACCTCGCAAAAGCTATCACATTACGACCAACTCTCATCATCGTTTTAGAAAGCATAAGAACTTGCTCCTGGACTATCAGATAACAAAGCCCAACCAAGTATGGGTTGCAGATATTACTTATATAGGAACCCGAAAAAATCCAAGCTATTTAAGTTTAATAACTGATGCGTATTCTAAGAAAATAATGGGACATTTTGTTGCAGACAATTTGAATACACAGAGTAGTATTATAGCTTTAAAAAGAGCTCTCAAGAAGCATAAAGGGATGAGAGAATCTTTAATCCATCATTCCGATCGTGGTTTACAATACTGCTCGAATGAGTATCAAAAACTTTTACAGAAACATCAATTAAAATGTAGTATGACACAAAACTCTGATCCTTATGAAAATGCAATAGCAGAGAGAGTGAATGGTATTTTAAAGCATGAGTTTGATATTGATAAACATGATATAAACAATAATTTAAGGAAAAAGATAGTAAATGAATCTATCGAAATCTACAATGATTTACGCCCACATTTTTCAAATCATTATCTAACTCCAAACCAAATGCATAACCAGTCACAAATTAAAATGAAAACCTATAAAAACAAAAACCAAAGTAATAGTAAAATTACTCTGGTTTAATTATTTATTTTTGTACTT
>NZ_QNUE01000038.1 GCF_003385595.1 Chryseobacterium flavum
CTGTTCCCATTCCGAACACAGAAGTTAAGCCCACCAGCGCCGATGGTACTGCTAACGCGGGAGAGTAGGCCGCCGCCAGTTTTTATTTTATTTTTAAAAATCCTTTATCGTTATGATAAAGGATTTTTTTGTTATATACCTGTGAATGAGCTATAGGCAATAAGCTATAAGCTATAAGCCATCAGCCATAAGCAATAAGCAATAGGCTATAAGCTATAAGCCATAAGCCATGAGCCATTAGCAAGAATTGACAATGAGTACAGCCCACCATTCATCAATTACCCTGAATCCATATCCCAAAACTTATAACTCATAACTTATAACTCATAACTTATAACTTATAACTCTTACAACCGTTACCTCATTAGTACCTGATTACATAACAATACACGAAACAGAATGTCGTACCATGAGAAACTATGAAAAGAACTGTATGAATATACGTTTTGAATGGTATTTTCCCGACTAACATTCTGCTATTGCTTCTTACCTGTTTTCAGTTTATAAGAAAGCAGAGACTGTAGCTTTTACCCTAATTTTAATTATCCACAATTCTAGTTACTCATTGTGGATAACTCTATTTTTGATTTAATTTATTTATAATCAGAATATTATATGGTTAGTTTTCCACTTTGTAAATATTTATGTTAAATAAACTTGTTTTGCGTTATGATAAGTTGTTATCTTTGCCCCACTGAAAACGAGAGTAGATCAGTAAGCGCAGAAGAGCTTTTAGATAAGCAGGGACAATATTTACTTCAGGGTGACAGACGAAAAAAACTTTCAAAACTTTTTTGTAAAAAGAGTTGCGGGAATAAAAAGAGTTTGTATCTTTGCAGTCCGAATAAATCGGAGCGCAGGAGTAGGGTGATAAAGTGTTGAGAGGGATTTAAGGTTACTTAAAAAACTTTAAAATTTTCTTCAAAAACATTTGGTCATTAAAAAATAAAGTTTTACTTTTGCACTCGCAAATACGGAGCGACA
>NZ_QNUE01000039.1 GCF_003385595.1 Chryseobacterium flavum
GATATTGTAGAGTCTCATGCCGTTTTTATTTTCATGCTGTCCCGTTTTCTACAACTATTTTCTAAGCCGCTTTACACATAAAGTATCATGATACTTACAATAGGGTGTACAACCTATTGCGGCTTCAATGCTTTCACGGGAACACAAATTCAATCATATGACCTGTACAGGCAGGAAGTTCAGAATTGGAAGGCTTCCTCCTTTACAGTCAGTAAAATTATTACACCAGCAGGTTAAAGCTGATGGTGCAGGAAAAATCATGTTTAATCAAAAAAACTCATTATGAAAAGAAACGTATTATTGAGATATAAAATCCTGAAATGCAGAAAAGGGCTGAACGCCCGGTTTGGGTCAGGCATAAAGAAATACTCCGGGCTACGGCTGATGGAAACCTTCTTCCGGTTCAATGAGCTGGCAAAAGCTAAAGAACAGCTGAACAATAT
>NZ_QNUE01000040.1 GCF_003385595.1 Chryseobacterium flavum
GCATCGATGAAGAACGTAGCGAAATGCGATACTTGGTGTGAATTGCAGAATCCCGTGAACCATCGAGTCTTTGAACGCAAGTTGCGCCCGAAGCCATTAGGTTGAGGGCACGCCTGCCTGGGTGTCACATGCCGTCACCCATAATGCAATTATGCATTGAGGGTGCAAGTTGGCTTCCTGCGAGATATTCCTCGTGGTTGGTTCAAAACACAGTTAACGCCGCAGTCCCCTGCGATTAACGGTGGATGAGTAATTCTCGAGACCAATCATCGCACGTGGTACTCTGGTCGATCTAATTGTAGACTCTATAGTGTTGTTTGTTGATACCAATGACACACTTACTGAGACCTCAGGTCAGGCGGGGCTACCCGCTGAGTTTAAGCATATCAATAAGCGGAGGA